>CAKZLO010000035.1 GCA_937127125.1 uncultured Ardenticatenia bacterium | reverse complement strand
CATCATGGACAGATACTTGCGACGTTCATCTATGGTCATCTTTTCGCCAGTGGACATCGTTCCCTCGGTAACATTTTCATTTGAGAGAACAATATCACTGTGGTATAATCTGCGTAAACGTGGCAACCGACCTGTGCCGTTGCCCATGTTCGAAAGGTTAGTACGCTATGTTCCCTGACTATCGCCTGCGACAGCGCGATTATCTCTTGCGAATCATCCGTGCGATGACAGCACAGCTTGATATGCCCTCTTTGCTCAAGCTGATTCTGCAGAGCGCGGTGGAAATGCTGAGTGGTCAGGTGGGCTTGATCGTGCTGCGACGCGAGGATGGTTCGTTCTATCCACGCGCCAGCTATGGTCTCGCAGTGCAGGCAATCCATTTGTTGGAACCACTCTGGCGCGACCTGCCACGCCACACCAACAGTCGTAACTGGCAGATCCCCGATCTGTCGTTTCGCCTTGGTCTGGCATCTGCAGCAGTGGGCGTACCGTTGCGCCAAGTCGTCGCCTTGCCTATGGTAATCGGCGATGAGGTCATTGGCATCATCTATGTCATCCGCTCATTTGGTGCAGACTTCACCCCTAACGACCGACAGCTCCTGGCCGATTTTGCCGATCAGGCGGCGATCACTGTGCAGAATGCCCGACTCTACCAACAGGTGGAAGAGGAACGCGCACGGCTGAATGCTATCATTGAGAACAGTGGCGACGGCGTGATGATTCTGGATCCTGACCGTACCATTCGCACGTGGAATCGTGCGCTGGTGAGCATGACGGGAGTGACTGTCGATGAGGCAATCGGACGACATTGCTACGAGGTGCTGGATTTGAAAACTCCACGCGGGGTGAGTGTGTGCTACACCGCTTGCCCATTGGTGCACCCGCCTCCAGACGGCCGGTTGTACGCCGAAGGTGACACGCGCCGGGCGGATGGCATCAAGGTGAGCTTGGCTGACAACTACTCACCCCAATACGACCGCGAAGGCAATGTGATTCAGGTTATCGCCAATGTGCGCGATGTCAGCCGACTGCGCGACGCTGAGGAAATGAAGAACATGCTCCTGTCCGTGATCTCCCACGAGCTGAAGACACCAGTGAGCGTTATCAAAGGTTATGCTGGTACCCTTGCCCGCCAAGACGCCAACTGGGATCGCGAGACCTTGACAGAAGGGCTGCGCATCATCGAAGAGGAAGCAGATAAACTCAACGAGCTGATCAACAACCTGTTGGACGCCAGCCGTCTCCAGGCCGGAGGGTTGAAACTGCAATTCACTTACCTCGACCTTCCTTCGCTGGTGGAAAAAGTGGTACAAAAATTGCGCGCGCAGACGCAGCGTCACTCCTTTTCAGTGGACTTCCCACCCGACTTCCCACCCGTACAAGGAGATTACGAGCGCATCCGCGAAGTACTCAGCAACTTGATCAACAACGCCATCAAATATTCCCCGAGTGGCGGTCTGATCCGGGTGAACGGCACCGTGCAAGATAACGAAGTGGTGATCAGCATCAGCGACGAAGGCGTTGGTATTCCTGAAAATGAGCGAGAACGCATTTTCGAACCCTTCAGCCGTGTGGACTCGAGCTTGACGCGCCAGACACCGGGAGCAGGGCTTGGGCTTTTTCTGGTCAAGTCAGTTGTCGAAGCTCACGGGGGGCGTGTGTGGGTGGATAGTCGGCTGGGTCACGGTTCCACCTTCTATTTCACCTTGCCCCTCACTGAACACAGACCTTGACTTTTGCGATTTTTGCGCCTAGAATATCGCTTAACATTGACAGATTTATTGGGCCGTTTGAACCCCGGAGATATAGACTGAGAGAAGTTTGACTATGTCGCGAACGAAGCGTTGGGTGCCTGTTGTAGCTGTTGCCGCAATGATCTGTCTGGTTGCCTTGTGCATAGCTGTTGTGTTGGGTGGGCAGTCTTTGGTGCAACGGATAGCATCTGATGCATCGTTCGCCCGGTTTATTGAACGTGTTTTGACTCCATCGACCCTGACTGGCGCTGAAAGTGGAAGATCAGCTGGGATTCCGCCGGGCAAGCAAGTGTTGCGCCTCCCCGGAGGCGATCCGCCCACGTTGGATCCACACCTGAGCGGCGACTCCACCTCTGCTGAGTATATTGTGGAGATCTTCAGCGGCCTGATGGCCTACGACCGTGACCTGAATCTGGTGCCCGACCTGGCGGAGCGATGGCAGGTGAATGAGCAGGGTACCAGTTATACCTTCTTCCTCCGCAAGGATGCCACCTTCCACGACGGCAAACCGGTGCGCGCACAGGACTTCAAATGGTCCTTTGAGCGCGCCTGTGACCCACGGACACGTTCCATCACAGCGGACACCTATTTGGGCGACATCCTCGGATGCAGGGATAAACTGCGCGGTCAGGCGGACCAGGTGAAGGGTGTCGAGGTGCTCGACGATTTCACGCTGCGCCTCACTATCGATCAGCCGCGCGTCTATTTCCTATCCAAGATGAGCTTCCCAGCTGCTTTCGTCCTGGATCGGGACAACGTCGAGCGTGGAGGTGCTAACTGGACTGCCTCGCCCAATAGCACGGGGCCTTTCAAGCTCGCTGAAATTAGGCCGAGGGAGCGCATCGTGCTGCAGCGCAATGAGCGCTACTACCGCGAGCCCAAACCGCTTTTAGAGCGGATTGAATTTGTCCTGGCGGGTGGTTCCGCTATGGTAATGTATGAACAGGGCGATCTGGATATGACACCGGTTGGATTGATCGACGTCGAACGTGTCTCAGATCCCCACAATCCGCTCAATCGGGAACTGCAGCTGGTGGAGAGCCTGGGTGTTTATTATATCGAGATGAACACCCGCCAGCCACCCTTCGATGACGTGAAAGTGCGTCAGGCGTTCAACTATGCGCTGGATCGGGAACGCATCATCAATTTGGTGTACAAGAAGACCAGGCAGGTCGCGTGGGGGATCGTCCCTCCTTCAATGCCAAACTACAGCAATCCTGATCTGCAGCCGTTGCGCTATGACCCGGAGAAGGCACTCCAGCTAATCAGCGAATCGAAGTATGGCGATGTCACCGAGTTTCCCGATATCACCTTTCACGTGTTAGGTGCAGGTGGCACTACCGGACGCGTCATCGAGGCAATTGTCACGTCTTATCGACAGAATCTAGGTATCGACATTCAGGTACAACAGACGGACTGGGCGACCTACCTGCGCGATCTGAACGATCCCAATAATACCAATCAGATGTGGGGTGGAGAAGCAGGTTGGATCGCCGACTACCCTGATCCACATAATTTTCTGGATGTGCTGTTTCGCTGCGATAGCAAGCAGAATCACAATTTCTACTGCAACCCAGAAGTGGACAAGCTGTTGGATCAAGCTGCCGTGGAGAAGGACCCCAAGGTGCGCGGGTCGCTTTACCGCCAGGTGGAACAACAGGTGGTTAACGACGCACCATGGGTGCCACTTTTCTTTGATGTGCAATATTGGCTGGTCAAGCCGTACGTGAAGAACGCTTGGCTGCCGCCTATGGTGGCACCGAAATTCCAATACTACTACCTGGAGCGCTAAAGACGCACACCATCGCACCGATCGATCTGTCTTGCGTACCAGCTGGGAATGTGTGTATATGCCATGCCGCCCTTGACGGTATGTTGTATTTCACCTTGGCCCTGAGAGAGCTTATCTAAGGTTTCAGGGTCTGTGGTGTTCCTGGATGGATCAATTCTCCGTCTTACGTCAGGAGGATAGCTGAATTATGCTGCTTGAGGTGAAGGATTTGAGGACCCACTTCTACACCCAGGATGGCGTGGTACACGCCGTGAATGGTATCTCCTACTATCTGAACGAGGGTGAGACGCTAGGCATTGTGGGAGAAAGCGGGTGCGGAAAAAGCGTAGGAGTGCTCTCGCTAATGCGTCTGATCCCTATGCCTCCTGGCAAGATTGTGGATGGACAGGTGCTCTTTCAGGGTCGCGATTTGATGCGCATCAGCGACGAGGAAATGCGCTCGGTGCGTGGTAACAAGATTGCTATGATTTTTCAGGACCCGATGACCTCGCTGAACCCAGTGCTCACAATCGGGCGCCAAGTAAGCGAAGCACTTGAGCTGCATATGGGTATGAGCAAGCGGGAAGCGCGCCAGCGCACGATCGAGCTGCTGGAAATGGTGGGCATTCCTATGGCCGCGTCGCGTGTGGACGACTATCCGCATCAATTCAGTGGAGGTATGCGGCAGCGCGTCATGATCGCGATGGCACTCAGTTGCAATCCGCAGTTGCTCATCGCCGATGAGCCAACTACAGCGCTGGATGTGACCATCCAGGCTCAAATTGTAGATCTGGTGAAAGAGTTGCGCGACGAGATCGGGATGGCAATCATCTGGATCACGCACGACTTGGGAGTGGTGGCTGGGCTGGCCAATCGTGTGGCAGTGATGTACGCCGGCTACATCGTGGAAGAAGCAGAGGTAAAGGATCTTTATAAGGACCCCCGTCATCCGTACACGCTGGGGCTTTTGGGCTCTCTACCTCGTCTGGACGAGGCACGCAGACGCCGATTGACCTCAATAGAGGGGCTGCCACCCGATCTGATCGAACTGCCCAAGGGGTGTCCGTTCTATGAACGTTGCAGCTATCGTATTGACCATTGCCAGGTCGAGAACCCGCCGCTGGAGCTGGTAGCTCCTAATCACAAAGCAGCGTGCTGGGTGGACGTGACTACGGGCCGGCCACGGCTGTAAATTCGGTGAGGGGTTGTGTGCGTATGGCCGACAATAAAGTCTTGCTCGATGTACAGGGCCTGAAAATGTATTTTCCGATCACCCGTGGCATCGTCATCCAACGCCACGTGGGTGATATCAAGGCGGTGGACGATATCAGCTTCCAGGTCAAGAAAGGCGAGACGCTAGGCCTGGTGGGTGAGTCGGGCTGCGGGAAATCCACCGCCGGACGTGCTATTCTGCAGCTGTATCGGCCTACCGCCGGGCATGTCTATTTCAAAGGCGAAGATCTCACCCAGCTAAAGGGCGAGGCATTGCGTCGCAAACGGCGCGAAATGCAGATGATCTTCCAAGATCCTTACGCTTCGCTCAATCCGCGTATGACGGTGGGCAGCATCATCAGCGAACCACTGGAAGTGCACAATATCTACCCGTCGCGCAAAGAACGCCAGGAGCGCGTGCAAGAGTTGCTCAGGGTGGTAGGTCTCAACCCTTATTTCGTCAACCGGTATCCACACGAGTTCTCGGGCGGACAGCGCCAGCGCATCGGCGTGGCGCGCGCATTGGCCGTGAACCCTGAATTCATCGTGTGCGACGAACCTATCTCAGCGTTGGATGTCTCAATCCAGGCTCAGATCATCAACTTGCTCATGGATCTGCAAGCGCAATTCGGTTTGACATATCTCTTCATCGCCCATGACTTGAGCGTTGTGCGTCACATCAGCGACCGCATCGCCGTGATGTATTTGGGCAAGCTGATGGAGCTAGCCGATCGGGATGAGCTGTACAACAATCCGTTGCATCCCTATACCCAAGCCTTGCTAAGCGCGGTACCGATCCCCGATCCCTTCGTCGAGGAGCGTCGTCAGCGTATCATTTTGCAAGGCGACGTGCCCAGCCCGGCCAATCCACCTAAAGGATGCAACTTCAACACACGTTGTCCCAGGGTGATGGATATTTGCCACACAGAGGATCCGCCGTTCAAGGATGTGGGAGGCGACCACTGGGTGGCCTGTTACTTGTATTAGAAGCTCAAGTGAAAGGAGGTGGTCGAGGAAGCCCCTTATCTCGCGCAGATATCCAGCGGCAGCAATGTCCTGAGCGCCGGATTTTTGAGCGATTCAGTCAAGGGCGACAGAGGTTGGGTTTCATAGACAAGTATGTTCGACAAGTTCGGTTCCAGAAAGCATCTTACTCGATTGCAAGAAGGGAGGAACGCTATGTTCTCCAGAAATATTGTGCTTACCGTGTTGGGGTTGTTGGTAGCAGTCTCTCTGATAGCAGCACCTGTCTCCGCCGCGCCGCCTGTCAAAGGCAACAATCAGATAGACTTTGAGAACCTTCCCCCAAAGGAGACACTTTTCTCGGCACTGTTTGGTGCGGGTGACATCCCCACCCTCGATCCGTCGTTAGCCGAGGACACCACTTCGATCCAGATGGGCCTGGAGCTGTTTGTCGGGCTGACACGCTTGAATGAGGAGACCGCAGAGGTGGAACCTGGCATGGCCACCGAATGGAAGATCTCCGACGACGGGCTGGTGTACACCTTTACCCTGCGTAAGGGGATTCCTTGGGTGCGTTTTGACCGAAGTACAGGTGAGGTGGTTGTGGTTGAGGACGAGCAGGGCAATCCTCGCTACGTCACCGCACACGACTTTGTCTACGGTGTCAAACGCACACTAGATCCCAAGACCGGCTCCAACTATGCCTATGTGAACTGGATCATCAAGAATGCGCAGGCGGTTAACGGCGGCAGCGAGCTGGGCGATCAGGACCCGCTGTATGGCAAGGTGGACGAGATCGGTGTGCGTGCCGTGGACGATTACACCATCGAGTATACCCTCGCTCAACCGGCCGCCTTCTTCCCTGGCATTGCCAGCATGTGGATCAACTGGGCGCAGCCGCGCTGGTTGATCGAGGAGAAAGGCGAGAAATGGATTGAGGCTGAGAATATTCAGAGTTATGGTCCATACGCCCTGGGCGACTGGACACACGATGTCTCAGCTACGCTAGTGGCCAATCCCCACTGGCCCGGCACAGAAGCTGTGCCCAAGCCCAGCATCAAGTACATCCACTTCACCATGCTGGACGAGTCACCTTCCTTCGCCAACTATGAAGCAGGCCTGGCAGATGTCTCGGGAGTGCCGCTCACAGAAATGGATCGCGTCAAGGCTGATCCGGTGCTCTCGAAAGAGCTGAGCATCGCTCCTGAACTCTGCTCCTACTATTATGGTTTCAACGTGACCAAGCCACCCTTCGATGATGTGAATGTACGGAAAGCATTCTCGTGGGCAGTCAATCGCCAGGCCATCGTGGAGAACGTGACCAAGGGTGGTCAGGAGCCGGCACGCTGGTTCTCGCGCCCTGGCCTGACGGCAGCGCCCGATCCAGCCAAAGATGACTTCGGTCCACCCGTTGCTGGCGATCCGGCCAAGGCGAAGGAATTTCTGGCTGCCTCTAAGTATGGCAGCGCCGACAAGCTGCCCGAAATCACCCTGATGGTCAATCAGGTGGAAGCACATGTGAAGATCGCCGAGGCCATCCAGCAGATGTGGCAGGAGGCACTGGGTGTGAAGGTCAACCTGGTCACGCAGGAATGGAAAGTCTACCTGGACACGCTGGACAGCGATCCACCGCAGGTGTGGCGGCTGGGCTGGTGCTACGACTATCCCGATGCCGACAACTTTGCACGCGGTGTCTTCCGGTCTGACTCGGGCAACAACCATACCCGTTGGAAGAATGCGAAGTTCGACCAGCTGGTGGACCAGGCTGCCATCGAGACCGATCTGGATAAACGCCGCGCCCTGTACGTCGAGGCTGAGAAGATCCTGGTGGAAGAGGACGCAGCCATCATCCCCATCTACTGGTACACGCGTGTCCAGGTCACGAAGCCCTATGTGACGCGCACATACAGTATAGGTGGCCACGAGCACTACGAGAAGTGGAAGATCAATAAGTAGAGCGGGTTAGAGACCAATCCCGTCTTGCAGCAATGTTGCCTCCCTTCCCTCTCAACACATTGTGAGGGAAGGGAGGCACTGCGCTTGTGATAAGGGATTGCAGGAAACGAAAATGGGACGTTACATTGCACGTCGTCTGCTGTGGTTGTTGGTAGTTATATTTTCGGTTTCGCTGATCACGTTTGCGATCGCCCACGCTGTGCCGGGAGGGCCTTTCTCGCGCGAGAAGAAGCTGCCGCCAGCCGTTCTCAAGCAGCTGAACGAGAAGTATCGACTGGATGATCCGCTGTGGAAACAATATGTGGACTACATGGGGGGCATTTTCATCCCGCGTATCACCCAGGGTGAACCAATCACTTCATACCTGGAGGATTATCTCATTAACATTCCACTGGGCGAGTACACTTTACGCTGGATGAATTTTGGTCCTTCTTACAAGTCACAGTCGCGGACAGTCAACGACGTGTTCCGTGAGAACCTTCCTGTGTCCGCTGAGCTAGGTTTGTATGCTTTCCTGGTTGCTTCACTGATCGGCATTCCGCTGGGTATCGTGGCAGCTCTGAAGCAAAACACCTTGGTGGATTACCTCGCTATGGCAATCGCCATTTTTGGTGTCTCGGTGCCTGTCATTGTGCTGGGGCCGATTCTGATCTGGTTGTTTGCCATTCGGATACCGATATTCTTGCCCACTGGCTGGGGTTCGCTGCGGGCGGAGGTGCTTCCTTCAATCGCGTTAGGATTGGGTAGTTCAGCTATCATCGCACGCCTGACACGCGCCAGCTTGTTACAAGTGATTCGCGAGGATTACATTCGCACCGCGCGCGCTAAAGGTCTGATGGAGCGTGTGGTGATTATCCGACATGCACTGCGCAATTCGCTGATCCCTGTAGTGACCGTGATGGGCCCTATCTTTGCCTTTCTGGTGACCGGTACCTTCGTCACGGAGACAATTTTCGGGGTGCCAGGGATGGGGCGCTATTTTGTGACCAGCATCACTAATCGCGATTATCCGGTGATCATGGGCACCATCCTGCTATTTGCCGTGGTGATCGTCATTGCCAACCTTGTTGTGGATTTGCTGTATGCCTGGCTCGATCCGCGCATCCGCTATGATTGACAAAATTCTTGAGCTTTGGGTGAGGGGGTAGAGCGTTGGGAGTAGTATCACAGGCGGCTGCGGCGCCGCGCGTAAAAGAGTTGACCCGTCCGCCTACCAGTCTGTGGGCAGATGCATGGCGGCGGTTGCTTAGGAACAAGGCTGCGGTGTTGGGTCTGGTTATTATTGTGCTGATTCTTCTGGTCGCGATCTTCGCAGACGACAGTGTGGTAGCCGTGTTCACCGGCCGTGACCCACAGCCGCTTTTGGCGCCGAGGCATTTCGCCAAGCAGAGCCTAGAAAACAACAACGCCATTCCCTACTGGCTGACGCACGTGTTTCCCACCCTGAAGCCGGTGGGCGTGGAGGGCGGCTACGCCAAGATCAATGACACATACATCCTGGGGGCCGATTATAACGGGCGTGACCTGCTCAGTCGCATTATTTATGGCACGCGTGTGTCAATAGCGGTTGCCATCGTCGGGCCGCTGGTCAGTCTGGTAGTAGGAGTGAGCGTAGGCATCGTGGCGGGGTACGCCGGCGGTCGCACAGACAACCTCATCATGCGCTTTGTGGATATCATGTACGGCTTCCCTGATCTGCTGTTCATCATCCTGCTGATGGCACTGTTCCGTTCTACCACAAGTGCTGCGGAAGCCGGCACCTTGCGCGCTGTGCTGACAGGCGTTGACAACGCCATGGGAGGGATGTTCTTTATCTTCGTCGGCATCGGCGTCACCGCATGGATGTCTATGTCGCGTCTCACACGCGGCCAGATTCTCTCCCTGAAGCAGAAGGAATTCATCGAAGCGGCACGCGCGGTGGGGGCTAGAGACGGGCGCATCATCTGGCGACACATCGTGCCAAATATTTTGGGACCAATCGTGGTGGCGCAAACGCTCAACATCCCACAGTATATCAGCACCGAAGCGTTCTTGAGCTTCATCGGCCTGGGGGTGCAACGTCCGACACCCAGCTGGGGCTCGATGATCGCTGATGGTGCCTCCGCAATTCGCACTTATCCCAACCAAGCGATCTTTCCGGCACTGGCACTGGCTGCCGTCATGTTTGCCTTCAACTTCTTGGGCGATGGCCTCCGCGATGCGCTGGATCCGCGGCTGAAGGGGACAGATTAAGCCTTATCCAGCTCATAAAGCCTTGTAGAGATGCTGAAGGTATGAAAGTCCCTCGTTTGAGCGAACTGATCGACGAGACCGAGGTCACCTGGCTGATGAGCCGCTATGGTCCAAGCCACCGCGTGTACATTCCAGTTGCAATGTCCGAATCAGACTTTGATTACTGGTGGCAGAAGCTGGTGCAACAGCGCGACCGGCGTGGAGAGGTTGTGCTCGCCATCCAGCGCGCGGACGGAAACGTGTTGCTGCACACGAAGTCCTTCTACCCCGCCGACATCTATCGCTTGCCAACGGGGGGCGTCTATCCATGGGAAAAGGTGCTGACCGGTGCAATGCGTGAGGCTAAGGAGGAGACTGGTTTCGATGTGTGCATTGTGCGCATGGTCGGGATGGTGACCTATACGTTTCACAACGGGGAGCGTTGCATGCCCTTTGTCTCTTATGTGTTGCTGGCTCGTTCGGGTGATGTGCTTCCAGCTGTGGTAGACAGCGAGGAAAATATCAGTGACTTCCGCTTTGTTCCTCCGGAGCAGCTGCGCCACACTGCCCAGACTCTGCGCCAACTCTCCGGCCGGATGGCAGGGTGGGGTGCCTTTCGGGCACCACCCCATGAAATGGTGGCAAGCGCACTGGGTGTGTGAGGGAACCACTGCCA
The DNA here is from genome assembly GCA_937127125.1 of uncultured Ardenticatenia bacterium. Lineage (GTDB taxonomy): Bacteria > Chloroflexota > Anaerolineae > 4572-78 > NAK82 > NAK82. The sequence continues at coordinate 322,399 of CAKZLO010000035.1, read as the reverse complement.
CAAGATTCTACCCGCTCAGAGAGATCACACACGATACATCCCCAGCTATGGGATCGCCTGGACTGTGAACGAGCAGATAGTCGCAGGCAGCGCGATCGTCTCCAGGCTATTGGTCAGCTGGGCATGCAGCTGGTACGTGGTCGGCGCTGCTTCCACCGGCACAAAGAGGTCATATTGGGCGCGCACCACGTCGCCTGGTGACCACAACGAGGTAGGATACTCCACGCCGGCGAGAGGATAATCTCGCCCGGTAAGTATTGTGGCGCTCTCGGTTGTTATCTTCAGCTGAATATGCCAGTCGCTGTGCAGCGCATCCTCGGCGCGCCAGTAGAGGACGATGTGCAAGGGGTCGCCGGGATAAATCGCCGCCTCGGGGTCGGAGTCGTGGCCCAGTTTGAAACAATCGCTCCCAAGCAACCGGAATGGACCAACTCTGACGTAGGCGGGATGCCGCATTCGCGGCATCACCTCGAGCAGAGGCTTTGCCGGCCGCTTGACCTCAAAGGTGGACAGAATAGCATAGTCGGCTGTAGCGTCCACCTGCGATGACAGAACCGGCAGGCGTGCACCACTCGCCGCGTCGTACAGCCCGACGATCAAGCGATGCGAACCGGGTGGGGTGCCGGGCAGGATCCACAGGCCATGCTGGTCCACTATTTCCTCACCAACCTGCCACATAGTGGAAGGTATCACGGGAGGCGCATCCCGCTGCCCCACCAAATGATTGGCGCTATCAAGTGCTTGCAGGAACACAATATAGCGCGATGACAATGGTGCATCGGTCCGCCAGCGCAGTTGTAGGCCCAGAATGTCTCCCGGTTGTGCTGCTGATGGCTCCTCGGTGATCGGGAAAATCACGCGGTAACCGGTCAGGGTGATGTGGTCACCGAAATGTATTTCTGTCCCTGTCCATTCCCCTCTCGGCGATGGCGTGGCATATAAAGCCACACGCAGATTGCCCACCCACCATTGTGCTGCCCCGAAGCAATGTGCCTGCAGATAGCTTTCTACCAGTCCTTGCGGGTCGCTCTCCTCAGTGGCCCAGTAGATAGCGTAAATGTACTGGCTGCGCGCTGCGATGGACGCCAGCTCAGCGGTTGTTGCTTCTGCGTCGGGCGGCCGGGTGCGTGGCAGAGGATGAACCGGGGTGTTCCCACGATAGTAGTAGCTGAAGACCTCATGCTGGCCGGGCGCGTTGAGCAGAATGGTGTCCTCAGGAGTTGCGACTGCCTCCAGGTAGCGGGCAATGCCACGATAGTCGTCGCGCGCCAGCTTTGGATCGGTGTAGTAGGCGAGCAGCACAGGCCGCGCGGCCAGCACCAAGACCAGCACCCCTATCCACAGCATCGCTCGGCTGAGTAGGGTGCGAGATGAATCTACCTCGCGCGCGCCGACCAAAGCAACTGCCAGTACGATGTGCCATGCCGGCACTGCTGCCAGCAAGAACTTGAGATAAGCTGGCTTGAAGAGAACAGCGGTCAGCACAAGGGGCAAAACCAGATAGAGCACTACTAAAGTCACTTTAGGTGGTGTGGCATACCATGTCAGAATCAGGCGCACCAGGCCTATCGCTGTTAGCAGCGCAAGCACAATTGGCCAAAACAGGGACATCTGCGTCCCAAGGGGACCCGCAACAAGTGTGTTCCAGATTGTGACCAATGTGTGAGTAGAGAAAACTGTAGCGGGGGCGGGCCATGTGGTTAGCTGACGCAATGCAATGGGCATCCATGGCAAATAGATGATCAGAGGCACCAGCTGGCAACACAGCCAGATGCTCAGCGGCCATCTGATACGCACCGTGTGCCGACAACTCCAGATGTACACCAGCCCGGCCAAAATGACGGCACCCCACACCACTGGAAAAGAATAATGTGTGTACAGGCCTAACGTGGCACTGACTACGTAGCCAGAGAGCCAGCGCAGGCAGGGCACACGATTTGATGTTCCGTCACCACTACACGCGCGAGCAGCCCCGGCGGCCATCCATGCAGTCAATCCACCCAGGAGTGCCAGAAGCGCATACATGCGCGCCTCTTGGGCGTAATATATCTGAAAAGGGGAAATTGCTGCCGCAAAGGCAGCCACAAGGCCAGCTCGACGGCCAAACAGGTGCCGGGCCAAACGATACGTGATGACAACCAGCAAAACATCAGTAAACGCAGAGAGTGAACGCACAGCGACTTCGCTGTCACCAGTCAAGCGCATCCAGCCGTGGAGTAGCCAGTAGTACAGAGGAGGATGAATGTCGAGAGCAGTGCGCGTGGCGATTTCCACCAATCCGGCACGTGCCAGCGCCACACTGTTGCCCTCGTCCGACCAAAAGCTCTGAGCTGCCAAGCCATAGAAACGTAGACTCATTGCCAGCAGAAGGATCGAGCTGAGCAGAACGAGGTGAATTGGGCGAAGGACTCTGCACATAGAAGCGGGCACTCACCCGGATGCTGGCTTGTGAATCAGCAAGCGTACGGCCGAGATGAGCAGGATAACACCAAGAAGGATGGTCAGTATGAACCCAGACACATGCTGGAGGAGCAAGCTCCCTGTTAGGGCGCCCGCGATTGATCCCATCGCCAGCCAGAGGAATAGGGGCAAGTGTCGCTTCGTCTCAGCAAACTGCGGAAAACGGCTGTAACGTACCAGCCCAAGCAACAGAGTGGGAAGACTGACGGACAGGCTAAGGCTGCCGGCCAGCTTGATTTCGACACCGAACAGAAGAATAAGGGTAGGAATGATTAACTCGCCACCTGCCACACCCAGTATACTGCTAAAGAGGCCAATCACGAACCCTGCAGCGATTCCTAGACCAAACTGGAGTGCAAGTGGCATACCACCTGTTTCAATCTGGAAAATGAAGTCATGGCCAATCAGGGCGAAGCTCAGGATAATCAGACACACAGCGATAACGCGCACTAGAGTGCCTTCTCGCGTCTTGGCAGCAATATGGGAACCGACAAATGACCCGGCCAGCGTGCCACATAGCAGGTTGAGCACAATGGGTACATAGGGTGTGAGGCGTTGCAACGAACCAAGCCCTGTGCGGAAGAGAAGTGAAAAGGTGACCGTCACGCAGCTGGTCATTAGGTTGAGGATCACAGCGTGCATGGGGCGCAACCCAAAGAAGCTCAAGAGGACAGGCATGCGAAACTCACCACCGCCCAGACCGATTAGGCCTCCCAGCGTACCAATCAGTGCTCCCCAAGCGAATCCCCAAAGGCTGATGGATTTGCTTGCAAGTGTGGATACTGTTGCGGGACTATCTGCAAGCTGGAGCTCTGGTGATCTTTCTTTCACGGCGACCTTCCTGTCACGGTGATCTCTATGCTGGAGCAGTGGATCTGACCAGCTGCCATTCTAGCAGCTTGCAAATTGCTGTGCAAGCAGATTTTGGAACACACGGCAACGGACCCCAAGTGACAACCATGACAATTTGTATTAGAATGCACCGTGATGGAATTGCGAAGATTCATAGAGCATGCGCGCAGCCGTGGTTACCTGCTCGAGGTGGGCACTCCGGTCAGTCCCCATCTGGAGATGGCGCGCATTATCCATGAGGACGATGGGCGACCAGTGCTCTTCACTGCTGTAAAGGGATATCCTGGATGGCGGGTGATAGCGGGCATCGCCTCGGCGCGTCGCTACTTTGCGGATGCTCTGGGCGTTCCCGTCGATCAGCTGGTGCACGTCCTGGCGCAGGCCCTGGCACATCCTAGGCCCTGTTCCATCGTGGAAAGTGCTCCTTGTCAGGAGGTGGTCGAGCAGGATGTGGACTTGGGGCGTCTGCCGATTCTACGCCATTTTTCTTTTGACGGTGGTCGCTACATTACGTCTGGCATTCTCATCCTGAACGATCCTGATCACGGCACCAATGTAGCGTTCCACCGCCTGATGCAGCTGGATGATCGCCGCTTTGCCACGCGTGTCGTGGAGGGTCGCGGCACAGATATGGCCTGGCGGAAAGCGCGAGAGGATGTTCCAGTGGCCATCTGCATCGGGAATGCGTTGTCTACCTTATTGGCGGCCGCCATGTCCGCTCCGGTTGGGATCAGCGAACTGGAGGTGGCGAATGCATTAGCGGACACACCCGTGGTGGCATGCAAAACTGTTCCGCTCTATGTGCCTGCCGATTGTGAGGTCGTATTGGAGGGACGTTTGACCCATGCCCTCGCGCCGGAAGGCCCGTTTGTAGATCTGACCGAGACCATAGACTTTGTGCGGCCTGGGCCAGTGGTGGAGATTGATTGTATTACTCGCCGGCGTGATCCTATTTTCCACGCGCTGCTGCCGGGCGGTCTGGAACATAAACATCTGATGGGCATCCCTAAAGAGCCCACCATACTGGCAGCCGTGAATCGGGTGTGCCGGTGCACCAACGCGGTCATTACACCAGGTGGTACCAGCTGGTTACATGCTGTAGTGCAGATTGACAAGCGATCCCCCGAGGATGGTCGGAAAGCGATCTATGCTGCGTTCGAGGGACATGGTTCGCTCAAGCATGTGGTGGTGGTGGATACTGATATCGACCCCTTCGATATGAACCAGGTAGAATGGGCCATTGCCACACGTTTCCAAGCGGATCGCGATCTGGTGGTGTTATATGATCAGCCGGGCAGCAGCCTGGACCCATCGGCAACACACCAACCCGGGCAGAAGACGCGTACAGCCAAGATGGGTCTGGACGCCACAATACCTTGGGGCGCTGACCGGACCGCTTTCCAAAAGGTGCGATATGAAGCTGACCCCGTATGAGCAATCTCTGCTGGAAGGCGCTGAAGGGCGTGGAGTGCAGAAAGCGATGGAGATCGTCGTGGCGTTGGGTCGCATTTATGGCGCTCACGACCTTGTAGAAATAAGCAGTGCGCAAGTTGCCGGAGTGAGTTATAAAAATTTGGGCGAAGCCGGCCTGGAGTTCCTGAGCGATTGGAGCGCACAGGGCGCCCGTGTGCGCGTGCCGACTACGCTCAACCCGGCAGGACTGGATCTGCAGAGCTGGCGCGCGCTGGGCTTCGATGCCGATTTTGCCGCCAAGCAGCAGCGCGTCATCGACACATTCGCTGCAATGGGCATCCCTCCTAGCTGCACGTGTACACCATACCTGGTGGGCAACCTGCCGGCACGTGGAGAACACGTCGCCTGGGCCGAGTCAAGCGCTGTCAGCTTTGCCAATAGCGTGTTGGGAGCGCGCACCAACCGCGAAGGGGGACCGAGCGCGCTGGCAGCCGCTATCGTCGGACGCACAGCACGCTACGGCCTACATCTGGACGTCCACCGTCGTGCGCAGCTGATCATTGATGTGCGTTGCCCGGTGCGTACTCTTTCCGATTTTGGCGCGTTGGGCATCCTGGTGGGGAAGCAGGTACGCAATCGTGTGCCCTACTTGCGCGGGCTGGATGCAGCACGCCTTTCTCAACCGGTGGGGCTTGATTTGCTGAAGACGTTGGGTGCTGCGATGGCCGCCAGCGGTGCTGTGGCCCTGTATCATATCGAGGGGGTCACGCCGGAGAGCAGTGACCCTGACATAATTGCGCCAAATGCAGAACAAGTAACGATCACAGATCTAGCGCCAGGCTATTACGCTCTCAATCATAGCGAGGGTGTCTCGATTGACCTGGTGTGGTTCGGCTGTCCACATGCCTCATTGGCCGAGCTGGAAGAAGTCGTACGACTGCTGGACGGACGGAAGTGCAAGGTACCGTTGTGGGTCACCATGGCGCGCTCGCTCCGGGATGAAGCGGCACGCAGTGGCTTGTTACAACGCTTCGAGGCTCTGGGGGGACACGTCGTAGCAGATACCTGCCTGGTGGTGGCACCGATGGAGGGACTGGGTTTTCGCTGTATGGCCACTCCGTGTGCAAAAGGGGCCTATTATGCACCAGCCCACTCCGGCATAGCAGTCCACTTCGACTCACCGCAGGCTTGCGTAGAAGCAGCTGTTACAGGGCGGTGGCTGGGGTCTGGCGGGATATGAAGCGACTGACAGGCCGAGTGATCAAGCACGGAAGAGCGAGCGGCATTGCGTTGGTTTCGTCCGAACCGATCAGTTTCTTTGGCATGGTAGATGCCGAAACAGGCCGGGTGATTGAAGCCAGCCATCCCCTAGCCGGGCAGCAGATCGGCGGCCGGGTGTTGGTGTTCCCAACTGGAAAAGGGAGCACAGTGGGCAGCTATAGCCTGTACCGGCTTGCCAAAGCAGGCCACGCACCTGCTGCCATTATCAACGCTGAAAGTGACCCTATCGTTGCGGTTGGAGCCATCATTAGTGGTATCCCGATGGTAGACCAGGTTGACATCACCCAGATTCGCACGGGCGACCGGGTGTGTGTTGACGGTGAGCAGGTCATCGTAGAGAGCTAGTCCTGCTCGTGGCAGTACAGGGCATGCCACAGGCTGGCACTAGTCTGAATGAATCGTGGGCCATTCCGGGCCGTCATAATCCAGCCACAAACAGCATCGAGTGAGGTAACAATGGTCAACATTACAGTAGTCGGCAGCGTCAACATGGATCTCATTATCACGCTAGAGCGATTGCCATCTCCGGGTGAGACGTTGCTGGGTAGTCGTACCACGTATGCTCAGGGTGGCAAAGGAGCTAATCAGGCGGTGGCGGCAGCGCGATTGGGGGCGTCCACTTCTCTGGTTGGAAGAGTGGGTGACGATGCCTTCGGCGCACAGATTCGTCGCGGACTTGCAGCAGAGGGTATTGATCTGACCTGCCTGGGAGAAGCGACACACACAGCCACAGGCGTGGCAGTGATCATGCTGGTGCGGGGCGAAAATACCATCGTGGTCGCTCGAGGTGCTAACGATGAGGTCACGCCCGATGATGTACGACGTGCTCAAGACGCTATTGCCCGTTCGGATGTCCTGCTGTGCCAGCTGGAGGTGCCTTTGACAGCGGTAGAAGCAGCGTTGGCTGCTGCGCGGGCGGCGGGTGTGATTACCATATTGGACCCCGCCCCGGCACAGCGATGCCCGGAGACCATCTTGAGACTGGCTGACTATATCACACCCAACCGAATTGAAGCTGGCACTCTGGCAGGGATGGTGGTGGAAGACTGGGATAGTGCGCGTCGGGCTGCATATGAGCTATTGCGGCATGTACGCCGGGGGGTCATCGTCAAGCTGGGAGGCACGGGTGCTCTGGTGGTCACTCCCGAATCGGAGCATCGGATTGACGGAATAGCGGTGGAGATCGTGGATACCACCGCCGCAGGAGATGCGTTTTGTGCCGCGCTGGGGGTGGCATTAGCTCATAGGATGGCCCTCGTGGCGGCGGCACGTTTTGCCAACGTCGTGGGCGCATTAACTGTGACGCAGTTGGGCGCCCAGCCCTCCTTGCCCACATTAGAAGATGTACGTCGTTTCATCGAAATGCGTGAGCTCACGGTTACGCTTCCCGGGAGGTAAGAGACTTGGCACCCCTTGAGATGACGTGGCGACCAGGTTTGATTGTGTTCCTCGGTTCGGGGGAGATCTCGAGCACTGGGCGGCAAGTTTATGATTGGTTGTTCAGGCAGCTTACGCTACCCATTCGGGTGGCCGTGTTGGAGACACCGGCTGGCTTTCAGCCCAACTCTGCTTATGTGGCCGAGGAGGTTGCGCAGTTCTTGCGTGTGCGGCTGCAGAATTATCGACCGGAGGTGACTGTCGTGCCGGCACGCAAGCGTGGCACGCCCTACAGCCCTAACACGCCTGAGATCGTGGCCCCCCTGCTGACAGCGAATGTGATCTTTCTGGGGCCTGGCAGTCCCACATATGCAGTGCGTCAGCTGCGGGATAGCTTGGCCTGGCACGCGCTGGTGGCACGCCATCGCCTGGGGGGAGCGATTGTGTTGTCAAGCGCGGCAACAATTGCAGCAGGTGCCTACGCGCTGCCTGTCTATGAAATCTACAAAGTGGGAACCGAATTGCATTGGGTGCCCGGTCTGGATCTGTTTGGGGCATTTGGCCTGCCATTGGTGTTGATCCCACACTGGGATAACCATGAGGGAGGCGCAACCTTGGACACCAGTCGTTGTTTTATGGGGCGTGAACGCTTCGAAAGATTGCTGGAGCTGTTGCCCCGCGACGTCACTGTACTTGGCATTGATGAACATACTGCTCTGATCTTCGACATCGCCGCCGGCCACTGTCAGGTGATGGGGCGCGGCAGTGTCACGCGAATACGTGCTGGAGAGCTCATCACATTTTCGCGCTCAGATACTATCCCCTTGGCCGAGCTGGGTGACTTCCGCTTGCCGCCTCTACGTAGCGGAGTGCCCGAGTATGTCTGGCGGAGCATCGAAGAGGCAGCTCAGCAAGTGCCAGCATCTCCGGTACCACCGGATGAGGTGATCAAGTTAGTAGAAGCACGCGAGGCGGCCCGTGCACGACAGGATTGGCAGGAGGCGGATGCTCTGCGGGCGCGGATAGCTGCTCTGGGGTGGCACGTTCAGGACACGCCGAATGGTCCGCGTCTGATAAATCCTCGTTGACGCCCATTTATCAGGGGTATATAATCCGCTCACGAACAGTTTTTCCCCCTCCCCACCGGGTGGAAGGCAGGTTGCGCACTATGGATGACCTGATCGGCAGGACCTTGGGCAAATACCGCATCGTGGCAAGACTCGGGCGCGGTGGCATGGCAGAGGTGTACAAGGCCTATCAGGCCGGTCTTGACCGCTATGTCGCCATCAAAGTATTGCATGGCCATCTGGCCGAAGAGGGAGATTTCGTTGGACGGTTCAAGCGTGAGGCGGCGGCCATAGCTAACCTGCGCCACCCCAACATTGTGCAGGTCTACGATTTCGACATCGTGGGAGACCTGTACTACATGGTGATGGAATTCATCGAGGGTCCCACGCTCAAAGCCGAATTGAAAGAACGAAGCATCCGCGGGCAGCCCTTCAGTCTGGCCGAGACGACGCGCATCTTCTGCGCACTGGCGAGTGCAATAGACTATGCCCATTCGCGGGGTATGGTACACCGCGACCTCAAACCCGCTAACATTATGTTCACTAAAGAAGGGCAAATAGTGCTTACCGATTTTGGCATTGCGCGCATCATAGGGGCTAGTGGCCTTACTATGACTGGTGCTATTTCGGGCACTCCAGCTTATATGTCACCGGAGCAATGTCAGGGTCAGCATGGCGACGAGCGCAGCGACATCTATTCGTTGGGTGTGATCCTTTATGAGATGGTAACTGGCAGGGTGCCGTTTGATGCTGACACCCCCCTGGCTATCATTATGAAACACATTCACGACCCGTTGCCGCTCCCGCGCACGTTGAACCCCAAACTGCCAGAGGAGATTGAGCGTGTTGTCCTCAAAGCGCTCAGCAAGAACCCAGACGACCGTTATCCCAGCGCGGGTGATATGGCACAGGCGTTGCGCGAAGCAGTGGGACTGAGCGCCGACGACACGTTAGCTATCGCTCCCATCACCACCATTGCCCTTCCACCACGCGTTGGGGAAGTTGCTCCCCAGGCGTTCAGGATGCCTGAGAGACCTGTTGCCGCTGTACCGTCTACGGCGGAACAGCCTGCCGCGACCACATTGACAACGCCGAAACAGAAGATCCCGGTCTTGCTATTGGCCATTGTGGGTGGCCTGGTGGCATTGGTCTGCATCGCTGCCCTCGCACTGTTGATACCTTATGTGTTGCGCAACTCGGTCCTTGTGCCGCCGACAGCGGCTGTTCCTGCTGCGTTGGTCGCTTTCACTCCAATGGTACCGTCTCCCGAGCAAGGGGTGACAGTCACACAGGTGGAAACATTGCTGCCAGTGACTGAAATGATCGCAGATACAGGCGTACCATCCACCACTAGTGCCACTTCTGCGGTAGCATCGGCAACGCCCACCGCCACAGCCACTCCGCTAGGATCGGCCACTGCGCGCCCGAGCGACACCCCGATATCAGCTCAGGCTACAGCAGAAGTGGCAACAGCTCCTGCCACCGAGCTCTCTCCTCCTATGTTGACAACGACGCCTACTACGCCAGGCAGCGCAGCAACAGAAATGGACGTAGTAGTGCTGATGGCGAGTGCTACGCTAGTTCACTCGCCGACCTCGCCAACAACACACACGCCCAAGGCAACGGATACGCTGCAAATTGTGGCTGCCGTGGCGAGCGCGTTAATGCCAGCTGTGACAAACACTTCTACGCCCACACCGACTTATACACCGCGTCCAACGGCAACGCCGAGTGCGACCAATACAGCCACGCGGGTGGCAACGAATACATTCACTCCGGTACCGACTGCTACGCCGACAGTAACCCACACACCTACGCCGCTGCCGACGTATACACCGCTGCCGACCGCCACGCCGACACCGTTGCCGACCTACACACCCTTGCCCACCTACACGCCGCTGCCGACCTATACCCCGTTGCCGACTTACACGCCTTTCCCATCCCCTACACCGCTGCCTACCAACACTGTTGCTCCGCCGATCGAATCGGGTGGGGTAGCGGAAGAGGCCACGCCGGAAAGCCCTGTGCCTCCGCAGCCGCCGGCCGTGGAGACAGCACAGCCAGTTCTGCCGCAAGCTCCTGCCCTGTCTGGCAAATTGGCAATCCCCATTGACGACGGCGCGGGTCATTACGATGTGCTCATCTACCAGCTGCCACAGGCTGAGGTGGTGGGCAAGATCCCGCGCGCGCGGCAACCCAACTTTCGTGCAGATGGCTTCCTCGCTGTGAACGGTGAGGCAGGTGGAAATGAAAATGTATGGGGATACAATGTTGACGGCAGCGGAGGAATCGAGATCTCCGCATCGCCGAATGACCATCACCCCTTCTGGAAGTTTGATGGAAATGGGATTGTGTATGACAATCCCGAGATGGTGTGCGCCAAGCGTGATTGCCCCGAATGGCACATCTTCGTCCAGAACGGTTTGGCGAAGCCTGACACATCGATAGTGGCCGGCAAGATGATCATAGCAGGGGATGTGTTCCGCGATCAACCACTTTTTCCACTTTGGGCAGCGGACGACTATATTATCTTCCGCGCCTGCGACATCTGGCTTGGGGGCAGCGGTGGCAGCACATGCGGCATCTGGCGTACACCCAGCTGGGCAACCGCTGGCGCCACCGGCTACAGCGTTCCTGCCAAGCTGACCAGCAATGACGACATCCCGACGGACACCAAGGGCGATCGTCTCATCTTTATGAGCCTTAAGGAAGGCAACTGGGAAGTGTATGTGACAAGTATTACTGGTGGTCCTGTTGTTAATCTGAGCAACCACCCTGCAGAGGATGGACTGGGCACTCTGTCGCCGGATGGTCGCTGGGTCGCGTTTGTCTCAACGCGCAGCGGTCAATGGAGTGTGTGGGTAGTGCCCAGCAACGGTGGAGAGGCAGTCCAGCTCCCGATCAACATTCCCGGGTGGGGTACTGGCGCACGCGACTGGACGACCGAACGCATCTCTTGGGGGCCATAAACCTTGAGCGAGGTTATCCGAGATCAGGAATCTACCGTCGCGGGACCTCCCGCGACCCCACTGTTGGAAATTGTGCGCGGAAATGAGCAGGGGCGCATCATCCGGCTGAAGCTCAAGACACGCGTGGGACGAGAACGCGACAACGAGCTGGTGCTTACCGATCCGCGCGTGTCCAGATATCATGCTGTTATTGAGCTGGACAATGGCAGATGGGTTATCCGCGATCAGAACAGCGCCAACGGCACCTTTGTCAATGGAAAGCGCATTAGCGCTGGGAAGGTGCTCCATCCTGACGACCATATCCAAATAGGGGATACAGAAATGGTTTTCCAGCCCTCTCGGGTGGGCGTGGGCGGACAGGTTGAGCCTGCTACCATGCTGCGTCCTCCGGAGGCTGTCCCAGCACGCCCGCATCCAAGAGCTGGCCTGCCAGGCTGGAATTGGCTCTGGATCGCGCTAGGCGGCCTGATCAGCGTGGCCCTGTTGTTATTTGTGATCTTTATCGCTACGCGAAACCAGCAGCAGGCAGAGCTGATCCCCGAATTAGCCCCTGTTTCGGTGGATCTCGTATCAGGTGATTTTGTGTTGGCTTATCAGGATGATTTTAGCGATCACAGTAGTGGGTGGGACGACGCATTCGACCGCTACACGATCAAACAGTATGGGAATAACAAGTACTATATCGAGGTAATGACCAGTAATCTGGTCGCATGGGGATTGGCCAACCGCGATGTGGCAAACTTCCGGCTTGAAGTGGAAGCTACCCAAGAGTCTGGGCCGAACAACAATGGCTATGGCATATTGTTCCGCTTTCAAGACCGCGACAATTACTACCGCTTCGACGTCTCTGGCGAGGGTTACTTTCTGCTCAGCAAATTTTACCGTGGCGAGTGGACCACTCTGATTCCCTGGACACCCTCTCCTGCACTGAATGTCGGCCAGGCAACTAACAAATTGATGGTGGAAGCGCTCGGCACACGCATCCGAGTGTTCGCTAACGATGTTGAGCTGGGACAGGTCACGGACGATTCATTGTCGCACGGCAACTTCGGTTTCTTTGCTAACACGTTCTCAGAGCCCAATTTGGTGGTCAGTTTTGACAACATCAAGCTGTGGATTCCTCGCGGTGAGTCAATCGCCATGATCCCAACGCCTGCGGCGACTCGCGCGGGCGCGCCACCTGCAACTGTGGTAAGTGGATCTGCAACGCCCTTGCCCACACCGGAGGTGTCCACTACAGAATCTGTCGCGCAAGCACCTACGCCCAGCGCCACAGCTGTCGTGGTGACACCTGCAAATTCTCCGACGCCGCCCCAGCTGCCAGAGTATACATCACGTGACCTGCCGCAGGTGCGCAACCCGATACCCTTGCAAGGGCGCTTTTTCTTCCCTGTCTTCGATGCCAAGGTGCAGACATATCATATATATGCTGCGAAGCCGGATGGGCAAGGGCGCGAGTTGATCGCCGAATATGCCAGCCAACCCGACGTAAACTTCGACGGTCAGCGCATCGTCTTTCGTTCCTGGAGACACGACAATCGAGGATTAATCGAGCGCGCTGTTGCCGGTGGCCCCGAATGGCGTTTCAATTCGCACTTCGAAGCAGCACGGCCTGTGTTTGCTCCAGATGGTCAGATGTTTCTGTTCCATTCCCGTGAGGCAGGCGAACCGGCTGCGGTCTATCGTACTGTCGGTGCACAGTACGAGGTGTTGCGTCGCGAGGGTGCACCGATCCAGGGACAATCTCCAGATTGGGTGGATGGCAACCGCTTTGTCTATCAGGGATGTCTGGGATCTGCGTGTGGGCTGATCATAAGCAATCTGGATGGAAGCTTTCCCAAGCAGATTACCCAAGATCCAGGCGATACCAACCCTGATGTCTCGCCAGACGGACAAAAGGTGGTTTTTATGTCACGTCGCAAGGGAAACTGGGACATCTACCGCGTGGACATCGATGGAGAGAATCTGATACAGCTGACCACTGATGAGGCAGATGACGGTCTGCCGGTCTGGTCGCCTGATGGCAAGATGGTAGCGTTCGTCTCCAACCGGGATGGCATCTGGGAAATGTGGGTGATGGACGCGGATGGCGATGATCAGCGTCCGCTCTTTGAACTGGAGGGCTCAGTAGATGGCGTGGTGGCGATCGACATCCAAAACTCGCGCGGTTGGACCGAAGAACGCATCGACTGGGGACCGTAACGGGACGTATTCACGTGACCACGCACCAATTCTCGAACGGAGTGATTGTCAGTCTACGCCTCTTTGCGTTTGCGGTGGGGGGAGCGCTGCTCATCGGAGTGGCAGCGTTCACGATACGGTACCAGGCTGCAACGGCTCTGCTGTTGGGGACACCTACTCCTACCAACACACCGACCCTGACGTCAACGCCGACAGCTACTTACACGCCTACTCCCACTGCGACTCCGTCTCCGACACCGACAGCTACACACACCGCAACGCCCACGCTACCCCCCGCTGCTCTCAGTTCTGCCACACCGCGCAGACAATCCACCCGTTCACCGCGCCCTACCCCTGTCCTGGGCACTCCTACACCTACGCCCACACCGGTTCCGCGCACAGTTCTGGCCAGCACATTGAACCTGCCAGACGCTACACAGGCACAGGATCACTTCTGGTTTGGCCGCCCGTTTGACCCGCAATTCGCCACATGGGGTAGCGCTTACTATCCCTTCGGGACGAACGCGCGGGGACAGTATCTCTGGCACTATGGTATAGATATTCAGAATCCCTTTGGCACACCCATTTTGGCGGTCGGCGATGGGGTTGTGTTGCGTGCCGGCCCGGATGATCGACAATTGTATGGACCACGCCCCAACTTCTTTGGGCAAGCTGTGCTTGTTCAGCACGACACTGTGTGGAACGGATTGCCCGTGTTCACGCTCTATGGGCATGTTTCCAAAGTGCTAAGCAGCGAGGGGACGCGCGTGAGAGCGGGGCAAGTCATCGCCGAGGTAGGTCAGGGTGGTGTCGCATTAGGACCACACTTGCACCTCGAAGTAAGAGTGGGCAGCCCGGACTATCGCGATGCGCGCAATCCAGCGTTGTGGATCAGGCCAGATCCCGGCTTTGGCGTGGTGGCTGGACGGATAATCGATGCGCGCGGTTATGTGGTACCGCAACAGCTGGTGTTGCTGTACCATGCTGAAGAACCCGATCACTACTGGCGTGAGACGTTCACCTACCCTGATAACCTTTTCAAATCGGATCCAGCCTGGGGCGAAACGTTCGCTTTTAGCGACGTGCCAGCGGGTGCATACCTGGTGAAAACACGTTTCGATGGCAGGCTGTACAGCTGCTCAGTGACGGTATACGATCAGGCAACCACTTTTGTGATCATCCGTGGTGACGAAAAACCTGTTGTTGTCACGCCCGCCACATCGGAGACATCTGAGATGACACCTGCTCAGTAACCGTCACCCACAAAGCAAACACTTCCCGACGGTCTCCACCAAAGAAGGGCGTGGGAGGAGAAAGGAGCCAAAAATGCCTAGCAAACTGAGCTGCCATTGGCAGCGCACGCGACCTTCTCAAGACGATGACCGATGGTTATCCCAATGGCGCCCTCTTCACATCAAAGTGATCACCGGTGCTGACAACGATATTCCTGGTCTGGATACAGCGCTCAAGTATCTCCATCCTAAGGGAAGGGTGATTGTACGTCACCACCCTTTGTCGGAGAATTATGGCAACCGTTCCCTGCCGGACAACACGACTGCCACAAATGTTGCCAGAAGGCATACCGCCTTCATCATCAACACACTCTGGCCGATCGCGCGCGATCGTTACAAAGCTCGCGCCAATCAGCTCTTGTGGACAGGTCTGAACGAACCACAAGTATGGAGCACAGAGCCACCTGAGCAGGTAGCAGTCTACTATCAGGTGTTCCTCGACGAGCTGCACAAAGCAGGTCTCAATGGCATGGTGCTTAACTTCGGCGTTGGTTGGCCGGGCAATGGGGGCATCAAGGATGCGCCTCCTATCTGGTCGCCTTACGAGCGTGTGCGCAGAGCAATGATTGTGGGAGATGTGCTGGGCCTGCACGAATATCACCCTATGGCTGGTCCGCAATATGGATGGCGTTGGCTGTGCGGTCGCTACTTGCAGTGCCCATGGGACGTGCCCATCATTATCGGTGAATGTGGATTGGACGACGCAGTGGCCCCTGGCGTAAGCCATCTGGCAGATGAAGAGATCGATGCGGCGCAGGCCCCGGCGGAATGGGAGATTGATGATTATGTGATGTTCATAGCAACACGCCACAATCCCGATGTTGTCGCCGCGGCTCGCCTGAACCACCTTGGCTTCCACGGATTGAGTTCTAATTTTGATCAGGCCTGTCGCATTTATATGGAACAACTAAATGGTACGACTCCGAGCTATGCAAGGATGATCGTGTTCTCTCGGCCATGCCATTCACCTATGACTTCAGCCACCCATGGGCCACCTTTAACGTGCGCGAGCGCACATTTATGGAACACTTTCTATTGCCCTATATTGCCAGTCAGGGAGGCGTGTGGACGCCGGAAATGATCTCAGTCCCCGCGCCCCCATCACCGAGCGTCCCTGTCATCGATATCACGGGTGCTGTGCGTGATGAGAGATGGCTCAGAAACCAGACAGGCATTTTTATCGACAGGTCCTTGCGGCGTACAGGCGGTAAGAATTGGGTCATCACAGGATTGCGCGCCATCAAACAAAGGAACTACACAGTTATCGTCAAAGCGGGGAACTCTCCACGCACGGTAGGGCGCTATCATCTAAAAGCCACAAACAATTGGCCCGGAGGTGTCAAGCCACCTGACGTGCCCGCGCCGTCAGAAGCTGCCACCAAGGTTGAGCTCGTTGTCGCTCCTCAGGGCAGCTTCTCCCAGGCTGTATTTGCGGCTGGGTCAGACGACTTTGTCAGCCCCGGAAAAGGGGGTAACAAATTCTGGATTGCTTCAGCTGGCGAAGGAACAGATGTGTTATCCGGGATGGGCATCCTTCTCCCGGACACGATCTGCTATGTGCCCACGTTTGAATTGATCGAGAGCCCGGCTGTGCCTTCCCCTGCGCCGAAGCCTTCGCTGAAAGAAGCGGTGATGCGATGGGAGAACCTGGTCAAGAAGTACAGTGGGAGTTTCGACCCACGACTCTTCCTGACCATCATCGCTGTCGAGAGCGGTGGTGATCCCAACGCCATC
This sequence comes from uncultured Ardenticatenia bacterium, assembly GCA_937127125.1. GTDB lineage: Bacteria > Chloroflexota > Anaerolineae > 4572-78 > NAK82 > NAK82. Next base: position 305,773 of record CAKZLO010000035.1, on the reverse strand, counting down.
AACCCAGTCTCCAAGGCCACCGGTCTAGGACAGATTATGCCACGTGAGGCGGGGGGTGTTTTTGCCAACCGTCCCAGCCAGGCGGAATTGCTCGATCCGGAGACCAACATCCAGTGGATGGTCAGGATCTACAGCGGCAACTGTGAACGTTACAAGAGCAGCACATTTCCACTGGAGCGAGCGTTGTGTGCTTATTACGGTGGCTATCCCTTGGGAGACAACCTGTTGGCAGATGATTCCCTGGTTTACCTGCGTGCTTGTATCAGCAAGTGGCAGATCTTGTTCACCGATCCCTGCATTGTGAGGCTGCCCGACAAGGGTGCTTCAGAGTATCAGCTGGCATTAAGCAAGAGCGTGTGGTATATCGAAGAGGCAGTGCGCCAGATTGAGGCAGCACAACAGGGGACCAATGTTGCACAGCTTTTAAGTCGGGCGCGCGAGTTGCTCTTGAAAGAAGCGTTGCCGCGCCTGATCAAGTTGCGTGACCTCTAGGTTTCCCGGAACTATCCAGACCTTTGTGCCATGTTCTGAGGAGAGGGGAGCAAGGACACTGCAATGAATCGCTTCAGGACATCATATACATCCACATCGTCGTATACATCAGACCGCCCTAGGCCTGCCAGAGGGTTGCCCCTGTGGGTTTTGCTGATCCTCTTACTACTGGTACTTTTCGTATTCAGTAATGGGGTCACTTTCTATACGGATTGGCTATGGTACCGTAGTGTAGGCTTCTCCAACGTCTTCCTTATTTCGCTGAGCAGCCAGCTCTTTGTCTTCCTCGGTGCTGCCATCCCGTTCGTGGCTATTTTCCTGGGTAATATGCTTCTGGCGCGCCGCCTGTCCACACGTCAACCCCTCTACCGTGGTCAGCGTCGTGCACTCGATGCACCTATTTTCGGCTGGTTGATCTGGATCAGCGCCTTGCTCCTGGGACTAATTGTGGGTTTGGCCGCTGCACCTCGTTGGCTGGACTTCCAGCGTTTCTTCCACCAAGTGCCCTTCGATGTTGCTGATCCTCTCTTCGGTCTGGATATCAGCTTTTTCGTTTTTAGCTTGCCGCTTTACCAATTCTTGCAGGGCTGGCTGATCACTGTGCTGCTGCTCTCGCTTATTGGGGTTGCTTTCATTTACTTTATCGCTCAGGTGCCCCATCTGCGCGACGGCACGGCCAGCATCCTGCCTCACGTGCGCCTGCACATCTCAGCCCTTGGGGCAGCGCTTTTCGTCGCCATTGCATGGGGGCATGGCCTGGCAGCGTACGATCTGGTCTATTCGGCGCGCGGGGTAGCCTTTGGCGCGAGCTACACCGATGTGCACGTAGAGCTGGTCGCGCTGCGCGTCATGTTTTGGATCGCGCTCCTCATCGCGCTTATGTTGCTGGTTAACGTGTACTTGCGCCGCCTGTGGTGGCCTATTATCAGCGCAGCTGCCTGGATGATCTTGGCGCTTCTCGCTCTCACGATACTCCCCAGCTTCGTGCAGCGTTACGTGGTCGAGCCGAGCGAGCTGAGCCTGGAGGCACCTTATATCGCCTATAACATTGCTTACACGCGTCAGGCGTATGGATTAGATCGCGTCGAGGAGCGCAACTTCGACCGCATCGTGCCACTGACTGCCGAGATCTTGTCTGAGAACCAGACCACTCTGCAGAACGTGCGCTTGTGGGACTACCGTCCCCTCGCCGAGACCTATCGTCAGATTCAGGAGATTCGTCCATACTATCGTTTCAACGATCTGGATATAGAGCGTTACCACATCGATGGTGAGTATCGCCAGGTGATTATCTCTGCGCGCGAGCTGGATCAATCCCGCCTGCAGTCCCCCACATGGGTGAACCAACATCTGCAATTCACCCATGGTTACGGCGTGGTGATGAGCCCAATCAATGAGGTGTTGCCAGAGGGATTGCCACCGCTCTGGATCAAGGACCTGCCCCCTACAATAACTGTGCCTATCACCATCACGCGGCCTGAAATTTATTTTGGCGAGCTGACCGACAATTACGTTTTTGTTAATACCACTATTGAAGAGTTCGACTATCCTCGTGGAGAGGAGAATGTCTACACCACTTACCAGGAGGAGAGCGGCATCCTTTTGGATTCCTACTTCAAGCGGCTTGCATGGTCGCTGCGCCTCGCTGATATCAATGTGTTGCTCAGCGAATACATCACCTCACAGAGTCGGCTGTTGATCAACCGACGGATTCAGGAGCGTGTCAGGCTTATTGCGCCTTTCCTGCGCTATGACACAGATCCCTATGTTGTAATCTGGAACGGACGAATCTACTGGATTCACGATGCCTATACCATCACCGATCGTTACCCCTACTCCGAGCCAATCTCGGAGGAGATAAACTACATTCGTAACTCGGTCAAAGTGGTCACTGATGCCTACAATGGCAGTATGACCTTCTATATGGTTGATGTTCAGGATCCTCTGGTACGCACATATGCCGGGATCTTCCCAGGACTTTTCACACCAATTGAGATGATGCCACAAGGTTTGCGTGCCCACCTGCGCTATCCCGAGGGGCTCTTCAACGTCCAGGTGGCCATGTATCGCACCTATCACATGCGGGACGTGAATGTCTTCTACAACAAGGAAGATTTATGGAACATTCCACGCGAGCTTTTCGCGGAACGTGAACAGCTGGTTGAGCCCTATTATGTAACGGTGCGACTTCCAGGGGAATCGCGCGAGGAGTTCATGCTCATCCAGCCCTTCACGCCTGCTAACAAGGACAATTTGATCGCCTGGGCTGCCGGGCGCAGTGACGACCCCTACTACGGTCAGCTGCTTGTCTATCGTTTCCCCAAGACTGAATTGGTCTTTGGGCCGCGCCAGATCGAAGCGCGTATTGACCAAGTGCCGGAGATCTCTGCTCAGCTGTCGCTGTGGGGGCAACGCGGATCACGCGTGATCCGGGGCAATCTGTTGATCATACCGCTAGGGAACGCGCTGTTGTACGTGGAGCCGCTTTACTTGCAAGCGGAACAAGGGCAGATCCCAGAGCTAAAGCGTGTGATCGTTGCCTCGGGGGACCGCATTGTGATGAATGAAACGTTGAATCAAGCGTTGGCCCAGCTGGTAGGAAGAGCACCAAGCGCAGTCGTGCGCGGTCCAGCGGAAGTGACTTCTCCCCGAAGCGCGGAGGCGAGAGGCGAAATAGAACAGCAGGTATATGAGCTGGCGCGTCAGGCAGATGCCCATTATACCGCTGCGCAAGCTGCTCTGCAGCGCGGGGACTGGGCAGGCTACGGAGAAGAGATGAACGCTGTCAGACAGCTCATCAAGCAGCTGGTAGAGCTGACGGAACCGGCATCAACACCCACACCGACGCCTGTCCCTTGAGATGCACGAGGTCGGTGTCGCCAGACATAAATCCCATCTGACGGGACGCAGGCATGCTGAGCAGCCATAAGTCCCACACCGCAGTGCCATATAGAAACGCACAGTCGGGTTGAGGACTCAGTTCCCTATGGCGTGTTTTATTCCAGCTTCAGAAAACGCTGCCGACGGGCTGCCATTTCATCCAGTATCGCCCCAATTTGAAACGGGGTCTGGCCTGGGATGCGTTCCACCTTGCAGCCGGCGGCACGCAATCGCGCTTCTATGTCGTTTGAGATGCGATCGGGGCCACCGACGATAGTAACATACTCGGCATGCATAGCGTCGTCGACTGAGAATCCCATCGTGACGCGGAACTGACCTACATAGCGCTCAGCAGCACGCCATTCCTCCACTGCCCAATGACTCTCAGTCTGCCAGAACAGGAGATAGTGATAAAGCACCTTTGGCGTTGGCTCACCTGGATTGGCACTGTTCAGGATTCGCTCGGTTGCTTTGAGCAGAGGAGCACGCCACACCGTTGCCCATGTCAGGCCGGGACATTGCGTGTTGCGGTAGTCGCAGTGACCGCGTATGGCTTCCAGAGGAAGGTGCAAAGAGCTCAATAGCCAGGCCAGCAACTGAGCGGTAGCGTTGATTTGGGCTTCGGGAGGTGGCTGATCGGTAAAGTTGCCCGACAAGCATATAGCGACGCCCTCCTGATTGCCTAGCTCGCCGGCGTGGTAGGAGATGATCTCCAAAGGTTGCGTTTGCTGGATATGCCCTTCTGGAGTGATAAAGAAATGGTAGCCGATGCCGGGCCATCCTTTCTGTTCTACATGATATCGGGCGATCAGGCGTGCATCCACAGAAGGGGGCACCACGCTGTGATGAACCACCAAGCTCTTGATTGTCTCCCGCGCGCGTCTGGGATAGCGGCGCGAGGGGTGCTGAGCCAATGTATCCATTATTTCTTCGATGGGGGGCTTGCGCGGCAGGGGAGCGGGCAGCACTTCTACCGACACGGTCTGCCCTGAATCACCCTGACGACCAAACCATGTGACTCCCTCGTGCACCATTTCCCAACGCAAGCGATAACGACCTGCTGTTGCAGGCGACATCACCCGCGCCAGCAGCTCCACCTCTTCGCCACTTGGCACGTCGTGAGGAAGATGGTTGTGATAAGCGACCGGCACCAGCACTTCGCGATTGTCTTCATCATACCAACGCGAAGCCAGGCAGAAAGGGTTGGAACCGCCGCTTAACCAGGTGCGGGTGCCTTCATTGCGCAATCGCGTCGGCACATAGATGGTTTCACCAGCGACCATTTTGCCCGGTGTGTTTTGAGTGAGAAAGGTGGCCCGATATTCGGGGCGCATCGGCAAGCGCCAACGATAATCGTTGGCCAGAGCACGGCGAAAATCCTCGATGACGGCAGGATGACGTTGAATGCTCCAGCGTTCTGCCTCGTCCTCCGGCCCATCCCAACGATAGAGAATCAGACTGCGAATCTGTCGGTCAGGGTACTGCTGGTTCCAGCGTTCGATCTCGCCATAAGCCGCTTGAACCCATGCGCTGGCGACGCTACCATCTGGCCAACCTGCCGTGCCGCTGGCTTCATCTGGCAACGGGCGTGCATCGGTGATGAAAACAGGTACCCGAGGCGGAATGATTGCCATGCTATCCTGATATGTTCTGAATTGAGCGTGACGATCTGAAAAAGGTGGTTCCATCTTTTCGTCAGAGACGATGTACGCGTGGTCACAACCATGCGTGTAGGCATGGATGGCCACACCGTCGTAGTTGCCTGGACCAAGTAACAACATCACATCCTGTTGGTAACGCACCCAGTCGCCGCGTCGGTTGCCCGGGTAAGCTGTGTCCGCACAAAAAGGCGCCGTAGCGGCGAGCAGCACCATGTCGTCCTGATGATCTGGCTGACTGCGGATCGCATCGCGGCAACGTTTGTAACAACGCGCATAGAGATGGGGGGTGATCACCTCTTCCTGAGGCGAATTGTACCCCGGTCGCGCCAGGGCTGCGTTAGGGTGGTTGCCGATCACCCAGATATGGCACCCTGAGGAATGTCGCACAAAGCTGGCGCATCGTGCGGCGAAATCGTCGTATAGGGCAGAATGCGGAATGGTGCCCGCGGTGGTATGGCCGTTCTCCAACAACACGATTACACCGAAGCCCTGTTTAGACAGGTCTTCGTAAGAATTTGCCCTCGTGTCCTTTGGATCGTGTCCGATCACCTCCTGGATGAGCACCCATCCCTTGCGCCCGACACTCGCCATCAGGGTTTCGCCGCCGCGATCATGGATGCCAAATAGAAAGGCGGACTCGCCGCTCGCGATCATATCGTCACCTCCTCAGGGAGCTATACTCCATAGGAAAGACCTTCTCTCATACGACAAGTTGCCCGCGTTTGATCACCCCAGCTACCGGATTGGTGCCAAACTCATAAGCCAGATAACGATAGTCCGGTTGCTTTAGAATAAGCATGTCTGCTTGTTTGCCTGCTTCGATGGACCCGATCCGGTCGCCTAGCCCAAGCGCATGAGCAGCATTGATGGTACAGGCATTGAGAGCCTCGGCTGGCAACAATCCTTGGTAACGGCACGCGATCGCCATAACGAGAGGCAGGGAAGGGCAAGGGGCAGAACCAGGGTTCAGATCCGTCGCCAGCGCAACAGCCACTCCGGCCTCAATCATAGCACGGGCAGGGGCGAAATGGTGGCCACCTAGGTTGAAGTTGACCGCTGGCAGCAACACGCCTACCGTCTGGGATGCGGCCAGTCGGGCAATCTCGTCCGGCACGGTCACATCCAGATGGTCTGCGGAGACGGCTCCCAGCTCGACCGCAAGGGTGACGCCTCCCAGCGAGGTGAACTCATCGACATGAATCTTGACCGGCATCCCTAGAGCCAAGCCTGCTCTAAGCACACGTTCCGATTGTTGACGGTCAAAAGCCCCCCTTTCGCAGAAGGCATCGCAGAAAAGAGGTACCTTCCGGTGGGCAAATGGAGAATCGTGATACCACGCTGCCACTGCCGGCAACATTTCCTCGACCACGATGTCCAGATATTCATCAGGCCGCCCATAATACTCGGGAGGAACTGCATGGGCGCCCAGAAAAGTTGGTACCAGCTCCACTGGATGTGCATTGTCAGCTCCTGCCAGCGCTGCCATTGCCGCCAGCATTTTCAATTCCCCGGCAGTGTCCAACGCGTAGCCCGTTTTCACTTCGACGGTGGTGGTCCCTAGCGCCAGCATGGTGTCGAGCCGTGCCCTCGCCGTGGAGACCAGTTCCTCCAGCGATGCCTTACGTGTAGCCCGGACCGTGTTCAGGATGCCACCACCTGCTTCCAAGATCTCGAGATAGGTCGCTCCACGGAGACGTTGTTCAAATTCCTCTACCCGATTGCCCGCGTAGATAACATGGGTGTGAGCGTCCACCAAGCCGGGGCAGACGGCGTGTCCATGAACATCGATCTGCCGGCGTGCCACGTATTCGGCACACACCTCCTTCGCGGGCCCCACAGCCACGATAAACTCGCCATCCACCGCCACGGCACCATCAGGTACAATCCCCAATTCAGCCATAGCAGGCCCACGCCTGGCGCCCTGCGGTGCGGCGCAGGTGACCAATTGATCGGCGTGGCAGATTAGCAGGTCAACCTTGTGTACCAATACTCTCAGACTCCGATAGCGTGCTATGCCTATTATAACAGGGTGTTAACATTACGTCAAGAACTTACTTATGTTATGCGTGTTAGCACAGAGGCGTTGACCGTGCTTTTGCGGATGGTGCGATCAGCGCTGTCATCATTGAAGGGTCACGACAACTACAGCTATAATAAAAGTGAGAAGATTCTCACCCGGTGAGCAGAGATTTCTAGATTCTCTGGTCACCAGAAGTGAATTCTGCAAGATGGGCGTCTGTCTCCTGCCGACGGTGTGACATAGGTGTGAGGCAGCTGTCCGGCAGGGGTTGCTCAGGCTGATTCCGGCGGTGTCACCACACGGCTCGCTGTGGTGGTGCGGCGGATTCAGGCGGAGAAAGGAGGTGAGAACAGACATCGCCAGCCCGCGCATCGTCACCGATGCCGGTGCAGCGCTGGAAAGAGGTGCGAGCTGGCCGATAGCGTGGAGTGATGACCCTACGCTGTTGTCGGATGTTGCAACACGCCATGTCTCGCAGTGCATCCGGTGGGACGTCAGGCGTTGCGGGTGCCGTGTTGCAAGAGGGAGCCGGGACCGCCCTCTCGCACCGACACTCTGCAGATGGTATGAGAGGTCCCGCAGTCGAGCAGGCCAAGGAGGTAGCGATGAAAAGGATTGGTGTTGGCCTGGCGTTAGCACTGGTTGCCTCACTGCTGCTGGTGGGAGTGGCAGCAGCACAGTACCCGTATCCGTACTACTACTACGGCTATCCCGCCTACTACCCGTACTACTACTCGGGAAGTGGGTACTACGCCGGCTACGTAGACGGTTATCGTACCGGGTACTCTGTTGGCTACAGCCATGGCTACTACGCCGGGACAGGCAGCTCCTATCCGGGTTACTACCCCTCGTACTACTATCCGTACTGGTATGGTTATCCGCCCTACTACGGCGGGTACTACTATGGCGGCTACTACTTCGTCGGATGGTAGTCGAACGGGCGTGACCGGATGGGTCCCACTGGGAGGGCGGGGGCGACCCCGTTCTCCCACCCTGGGGGTCCTTTTCTGCTACCAGCAGTTTACGATGGGTGCAAGAGAGCTCAGTCCCGGCCTGAGCTCCCATGCATCATAGGAGAATAAATAAAACGTCAGAGCAAGTAAGGGAGGATTGCGCATGCGGATAATCGTGTTGGCATTGTTGCTGGCAACCTTGGCGGTCTTCGTACTCGGTGGGGTTGCGAGCGCACAGGGGCCATGGCCTTATTATGGTTATGTGCCCCAGACGTACTATCTACAGAACTATTACTACGCCTATCCCGGCGGGTATGCTTATCCATTCCCCGGTTACGGCAGCGGAGCCTATAATCGCTTTGGTGGGGGCTATTTTCCTCCATATAACCGCTTTGGAGGGGGCTACGTTTACGGTCCCTATCAACGCTTCGGAGGGGGTTACGGAGTCACCCCTTACAGCAGCGGCTGGAGCTACATCGGCTACTAGCTCGCGGTGTCCGGATACTCCACCGCCAGGATAGACACCCATCAAGTAGGGGCGACACATCTCGCCCCTACTTGACTTAATCAGGCTTCCCCGCTATAATAAGTTATGGTAAACATCTCGGTTGCCGGTATAAAGGGGAAGCCCTATGGCCGATCGCAGGACGGTTGACGAGCTCTCACTCGAGGAGCTGGAGCAGCTGCTGATCATCAAGCGGCGTGAAGCGCGTATGCAGCGCTTGCACCAGCTGGCTACGCAAGGACGCGTGGTCGAAGTGAATCCGCTGGCGCTGGAACAAGCGCCCGCTCCCACCCCAGGTCGCGGGGCCGCTGGGCATCCTGGCAGGCGCTTTTCTGCGGTTCAGATGCGACCTCTAGACGCTGCAGCCCCATCTCCCGCGTCCGCGCCGAGCCGAGGGCGTCGTCTGCGCGATCACATCCTGCTTGGTATTGAGATCCTGGCGCTTGCTGGTTTGCTCTTCGTTTTTATCAGCACTTATGAGACGCTACGCACACTGAATCAGGAGGTGACCACTGCGCGAGCAGCTGGGCAGGAGGTGCCTGTCCCGACACCGACGCCGTTGGTGCACTTTGAGCGCTTGCCTGGGGGACACACGCCGCCTAACCAGCTGGGGGGCACAGCGCCCGATGTGCCCCTGCACTTGCAACAGTGGGTGCAGCCTGCTCCTCCGCAACCAGTGCCTACTCCCAGCGTGGGCAAGCCTACACGCATCGTCATCCCTGCCATCGGGGTGGATGCTCCCATCGTCGAGGGAGTGACATGGGAAGACCTTAAGAAAGGTGTTGGTCATCTGCCTGGCTCGGCCCATCCCGGCCAGCGCGGGAACATGTATCTGGCGGCCCACAACGACATCTTCGGCGAGATCTTCCGCGACCTGGAGAAGCTCGAGCTGGGCGACGAATTCACTGTCTACAGCGGGAGCCAGCAGTTCCGGTATAAGGTCACTGCCAAGCGTATCATCGACCCCACTGATGTGAGTGTGATGCTCCCTTCCACCAAACCTATCGCCACGTTGCAGACATGTTACCCCTATCTGGTTGACACACACCGCCTGGTCGTGATTGGCGAATTGGTAGAATAACCTTTGCTGTGGTATTATTGAATTAATTCACAACGTCTGGGAGAACCATTTATGCCCAAGAAAGCGCATCGCGTCCGCTCTCGTCCCTCCAGGCCGCAGCCTGGGCCACGGCCACCCGTCGCGACACACGTTCAGGCCGCCGAACCGGCAGCACGGCGCGAACCTGTCCCGCCGGCCGCACCAGTGACGGGAGGGGGCAAGCGTGTGGACTTCTCTGCTGAATACCACTACATCATTGGCGACCTGCGCAAGATGGCCATTATCGCTGCTAGTATGTTTGTGGTGTTGATCGCCCTCTCCTTTGTTATTCGCTAAGATAAGTCTGTATGCGCCCCAAAGAGAATCGGCCGGGTCGATAACGCGCATCAGTAACTGACAAGAGGTGCCTCGAGTGGGCTCCGTTGATCGGGATAAGTCCATCCCTCTTAGATCCTCCGCGGACTCAGCTGCCATTGGCATAGCTGATATACAGGCAGATTATGAGCTCTTCGCCGGTTGGTGTTGATGCCGACCGGAGCGGAAGCTGCCAATCTGCGTCTCCAGCAATTTTCGTTTGACTTGCGTATGTGAAGGTGATATGCTGAACTGGAGCTGGCTCGTTATGCGCCGATGGACGAGCGGAAGAGGAGGTTCGCAATGGCTCGTTTGCCTCAGGACGAAGATGCGACCCTAATATCCAGATCGGCAGATCAACCTACGATTATTGCGCGGCCACCGCAGCCTGCCCAACCCGTGCCACCATCACCGCCGCGCCGAAGGGGAACACCCTGGCTCGTCTGGTTCATCATTGTTGGCCTGTTTCTGTTGGTGTGTCTGGTCGGTGTGGCTGCTGTGGTCATTTCTCTCCGTCCCGGCACGCTCCAGACGATATATGCACGCCTGACAGCAGTCGCGCTGACAGCAGCACCACGAGCGTCGGCGATCTCAGAGACTGCGACACCTGTGCCCGCTTTCGTGATCACGGCGTCACAGGTTATCACCCTGCCTGGCACAACCCAGCTACCCCTGTCCCCTGAGGTGGTGGTCGAAGCCTCAGCACTACCAACCGTTGCAACTGTGGTAACTACACCTGCATCGGTACCGGCAACAGTGCCCGCATCGCCACCCGTGCCCACCGTATTGCCCACACAGACAGCGACTCCCTTGTCCCTGCCGTCACCTGTCCAGGTGGCTATGGTGACACAAGCGCCCTCACTGACCCCGACACCTGTACCGCCATCGGCCACGCTCACACAAGCACCCACACCAACGCAATTGCCAGTGGCGGCCGAGACGCCATTGCCACCCCTTGCACCAGCACAGCCGGCTACACCGACCGTCCAGGTAGTGGCAGAAGGCGGGGACATTATTATCGCGGCTGCGACGCCTAAAGCACCTGTTTTGGGACCGATCACCTTCTCGGCCCTTACTCAGGATGGTCGTACCTTGGAAGGTGACACCTTTCGTGGCAAGATCATTGAACTGCACGCTGTGTTCACCTATAGTGACATGGTGGACGGCACACCGTGGGAACGTCGCTGGTACCTAAATGATCGGCAGATGACAAAGGGGACAGGTGTGTGGGACAAGGGTAGCGATGGAATGTTCCACCTGACACTGACCGCTAGCGGCAGCCCGCTGGGCAGTGGGCGCTGGCGATTGGAGATCTATGCGGACGGTAACCTCTTGCAACAGGGAGAGTGTGTCATCGAGGCGCCTATTCAGACTCCGGCCCCTACACCCCCTTCCACGGCGACGCAGCTGCTCACGCCGATCCTTCTTCCGACGCCAGCTGCCACTGCTACTGTCGTCCCCACCCCCACGACGCCAACTGTTCAACTCTACACCATTGTTTTCAGTCGGTGGGATGGAGGAAAGCACGACCTATACCTGGCCCGCACCGACGGGAGCAAGGAGACATTCCTCCTCCAGCGCGCCTCCGGACCCTCCTGGTCACCTGACGGACGCTATCTGATCTTTGCTGGTCAGGAAGGGGTTGATCGCCAAGAACGCGAAGGGATCACCTATCACTTCGAAGGGATCAGCAACGGCATCATCAGTATGGATGTGTCCAGCTGGTCACCAGACCTGACAAAAGTTGTGTTGCGACAGCATGTGCGAGAGGCCACCGCGCGGTGGGCGGCGTGGTCACCGCGCGGTGACATGGTGGCCTACGACGCACGGCGAGGCGGTCCCGACTGGCGCATCTACTTCCTCGGGACTGCGGACAACCAGCAGTATCAGGTGGAGATCCCGGGCGAACAAGCGGACTGGTCCCCCGATGGGAACAGCCTGGTTTACCGCTCCGGACGTGAGAATCGACAGGGCATCTGGATCTCGAATCGTGACGATTCGAGTCGGATGCAAATCACGGCCGAGGGCAGCGATGCCTTTCCGCGCTGGTCGCCGGATGGACGCAAGATCGCGTTCCACCGCGATTCGGGTCAGAACGTGGACATCTACATGATGAACGCCGATGGCAGCAACGTGCGCCGTCTCACCGATGCACCCGGGCCGGATACGTTGCCCGTGTGGACACCTGACGGACGCATCATCTTTCGCAGCGCGCGTAGTGGCAGCTGGGGCATCTATATTATGAACGCCGACAGCAGTGGTCAGCGGCTAATCATCGCCAATGCAGACCCCGGGCCAGACTGGGCCTTCGGGCGCATGGATGTGCGGTAGCATGCGGGTGCGGCTGGCAACCCTGGGCTGTAGACTCAACATAAGCGAAATGGAACAGCTTGCCCGCCACTTTCGGGCGGCAGGCCATCAAGTGGTAGACGAGGATGAGCCATGTGACGTGTGTGTCGTTAATACATGCGCGGTCACACACCTGGCAGAACGTAAGTCGCGCCAACTGATCCGCCGCATGCAGCAGGCGCATCCTCAGGCCCTGTTGGTGGTCACTGGCTGCTATGCCGAACTGGAAGCAACACAGGCGAAGGCCATGGGGGTACCGCTGGTGGTGGGCAACCAGCAGAAGGAACATCTATTTGAAATAATTGCCCAACAGCTGGGCCTGCCTGAAGTGGCGCTGCCGACGCAGACGACGGTCTGCTCTCGTGGGTTGCGCACGCGCGCCTTCCTCAAAGTTCAGGATGGCTGTGACAACGCCTGCACCTTTTGTGTGGTGCGCTTGGCACGGGGAAAGGGGCGCAGCCGGCCGCTCGACGAGGTGGTGCAGGAGGTGCATCAGCTGGTGCGTGCCGGGTACCGCGAGGTAGTGCTCAGCGGCGTGCACCTGGGTGCCTATGGCCACGATTGGGGTGACCGGCATGGCCTCTTTCATCTGATACGCCGCCTTCTGGATGAAACCGATCTGGCACGCCTGCGCATCTCCTCTCTGGAACCGTGGGACATCGTCCCTGACTTTTTCACCTTGTGGGAAGATCGCCGACTGGCGCGCCACTTGCATCTGCCATTGCAGAGCGGCTGCGATGCAACGCTGCGCCGCATGGCGCGCCGCACCACCACACAGGCTTTCGCCGAGCTGGTGGCTACTGCGCGCAGCGCCATCCCCGACCTGGCCGTGACGACCGATGTTATGGTGGGCTTCCCTGGCGAGAGCGAAGCCGAGTTTGCCGAGAGCCTGGCTTTTGTCGAGGCGATGCAATTTGCACGACTGCACATCTTCCGTTATTCCCCGCGCCCAGGCACGCATGCTGACACTATGCCCGATCAGGTGCCGCCAACGGTAGCGGCGGAGCGTGCCCAGCGCATGCACACCCTTGGAGAGGCTCTTGAGCGCGCTTTTCGCCGCCGTTTCCTCGGCCGCATGATGGAGGTGCTCTGGGAAACGGCACGGCCAGCGCAAGGCGTCTGGCTGTGGAGCGGACTGACCGACAACTATCTTCGCGTAACGACTTTAAGTGCAGAAGATCTGCACAACACGATCACCCTGACACATCTGACCGCCGAGACGGATGACGAGCTGCGTGGAGAAGTGGACCTGTCTCACATTGTTGACACTCTCGCACGCTGACTCTCCGTAACATAATACAAGATGGCAACGTGTGCCGATCAAAAACAGATTGCGGACACGGGGCGTCTGTGTTACTATCGCGTCGCCAACGTCTGCCCATTCTAGGAAGGTTGGGTCCATGGATGCGAAGCCGCCCGGCAATGAATTAGTTGAGCACATTACGTGGCACGGTCAGCACATTGCTACCATCATTCGGCGCGATTATCTCCCAGACAAGACCACTTTTGTCACCCCCGACAGTTACCATCAACAAGCTGGCTTCGTGGTTTACCCGCGCGGTGGAGTGATACGCCGGCATGTGCACCTGCCCATCCAGCGCCACCTCGTGGGTACTTCTGAGGCACTGATTGTGCGCAAAGGGCGAGTGGAGGTAGAACTGTTCGGGTTGGACAAGACTTCGCTGGGTACCTGGATTCTCGTAGAAGGTGATCTCATCCTGCTGGTTGCCGGTGGACACGGCTTCCGCTGCCTGGAGGACACTGTTTTCCTTGAGATCAAGCAGGGCCCCTACACCGGGCTGGTCGAGAAGGAAACGTTCTAGATGATCCCTGTTTGCGAGCCTCTTTTGACCGAAGAAGATGCTGCGTTGGTATTAGACTGTGTGCGCAGCGGTTGGATCTCGTCCGCGGGACGTTACCTGGAAGAATTTGAGGCCGGCTGGGCCGCTTATTGTGGCATGCGACATGGCATTGCGGTGAGCAATGGCAGCACTGCCCTGGAAATTGCCGCCGCTTTGCTCAATCTGCAGCCCGGCGACGAAGTCATCATGCCCACTTTCACGATCATCTCGTGCGCGCAGGCGATTGTGCGTGCGGGTGGGGTGCCCGTACTCGTGGACAGCGACGCACGCACCTGGCAGATGGATGTACAGCAAGTGGCCAGCAAGATCACCCCGCGCACACGGGCTATTATGGTGGTGCATATCTATGGACATCCAACGGATATGGACCCGTTGTTGGAGCTGGCAGCACGACATAACTTGATAGTGATTGAGGACGCCGCCGAGGCCCACGGCGCGGAGTATCGTGGGCGCAAGTGTGGCGGATTGGGGGACATCAGCACCTTCAGTTTCTACGCCAACAAGCTGATCACTACGGGCGAAGGGGGCATGGTATTGACCCGGCGCGACGACCTTGCCGCGCGCGCCCGTGCTCTGCGCAATCTATGTTTCCAGTCAACGCGCCGCTTTCTGCACGAGGAATTGGGCTACAACTTCCGTTTGACGAATATGCAGGCCGCCCTGGGGGTGTCGCAGCTGCGACGCCTTGAGAGCATCGTTGCGCGCAAGCGAGCAATTGCCGCTGCCTATACGGAACGACTGAGTGCCTTGCCTGGTTTGATATTGCCTGTGGAGGAACCGTGGGCGCGCAGTGTCTACTGGGTGTACGGCATCGTGTTGGAAGAGCACACCGGCATAGATGCTGCTGAGATGGCACGACGATTGCGTGAGCATGGCGTGGAGACGCGCCCTTTTTTCCTGGGCATGCACGAGCAACCCGCTTTCCACAAACTGGGTTTGTTTCGCGGAGAACGTTACCCTGTCGCCGAACGCTTGGCGCGCCAGGGGTTGTATCTCCCCAGCGGTCTGACACTCAACGAAGAACAGATTGACTACGTGTGCGCAGCCGTGCGCAAGAGCTTAATGCTTGGCTAGATGTTGCCTTGTAACTTCTTCTACGGGGTGTCCTACGGAACACAACGACTTCAGCCGAGTATACGCCAAAGCTTACGACGCGATGTACCGCGATAAGGATTATGAGGCGGAATGCGATTTCCTGGAGGAAGTCTTCCGCCGATATGCCAGCGGCCCGGTGCGCAGCGTGCTCGATTTAGGCTGTGGCACGGGCGGACATGCGCTTCCCCTGGCACGACGTGGGTATCAGGTATGTGGCGTGGATCGTTCGGCGCCGATGATAACCCTCGCGCGCGAAAAGCTGCGAGCGATAGATCTGATGGCCAATGTGTGTTTCGAAGTAGCTGACATTTGCACCCTGGAGCTTCGACGCACATTTGACGCCGTTATCTGCATGTTTGCTGTGCTCAGCTATCAGGTCAGCTATGAAGCGCTCTGGGCCACGTTGCGCGCGGCACGCAACCACTTATCGCCGGGTGGGCTCTTCGTCTCGGATTTCTGGTATGGTCCCGCTGTGCTCACACAACGACCGAGCGAACGGGTGAAGATTGTCCAAGAGGGAGCTGACAGGTTGATTCGGCTTACGCGCCCTGCCCTGGATGTGGAGCACAACCTTGTGCAAGTCTCGTTTCACATTTTGCGACTGCGTGGCGGCGAAGTGGTTGAAGAGGCAGAGGAAGAGCATCTGATGCGTTATTTTTTCCGCCCCGAGTTGGAGTTCTTCCTGGAGCAGACAGGTTTTGCAGTGGAAGCCTTCTGCCCGTTTGCGCAGCTGGATGGGAAACTGGGTGAACACACCTGGAATGCCATGGTTGTCGCACGGGCACGTGGTGTAGGACATTAAAGAAACCGAACGTCTATCTTTGGAACATGGAGAGGGTTCGTCGGGTGGATAAGTCGCAAACGATAGACAACGCGCATATGGTTCGTGTTCGTCAGGCAATACGTCCGCTACTGCTTCTGGTGATCGGTGCCTTCTTTGCCTACCGTGCCTGGGCGTTGGGCGAGCACTTTCACCTGGTTGTCACAGGTGTTTTCGTATTGCTGAGTATACTGGCGTCCGTTGATGTTCTTCTTGGGACGGATGAAAAGAGGCCACGCGCCCGGCTGGGGACGCGCTGGCAGGGAGTGGCGCTCAATTTAGGCATCAGCATCGCCTTCCTGGATCTGGTCTTTGCCCAGATCGAATGGGCCCAGATGGGGCAGGCACTGGCGCGGGCAAGCTATTGGGTGCTGCTGCCTGCGTTTGTGATCGTAGTGCTCAGCCTGTTCCTGCGCGCTTGGCGCTGGCAATGGCTGCTGCGTGCAGTGGGCGATATCCCCTATGCAGCTGTGTTTCGTGCCAGCTGCATAGGCATCGGCGCCAATATGGTGCTGCCGGCGCGCGCCGGGGAGTTCCTGCGCGCTTATGTGTTGGGTCGCCGCACCGGCCACTCCAAGACTGCCATTTTTGCGACGTTGGTGATGGAACGCATTCTAGACGGATTGTCCATCCTTTTCATCCTTGTGATGGTGATGATCTTGGGAGTGAACAGCCAGGAGGTGCACACCATTGGCGCGTTAGGGGGTGCTTTTTACCTGGCCATGATGGGCGGCCTGCTGTTGTTCTATCATCGCCAGGTTTGGGTCTTGCAGCTGGCGCGGCGACTGTTGCCGGAGGCATGGTCAGTGCGCGTTCTGCCGTTGCTGAGTGCGTTTGGGGATGGACTCCATGTGCTGCGCGACACGCGCCAGCTGGTGGTGGTCAGCGCGCAGTCGCTATTGACCTGGATGGTTATCAGCTGGTCTTTCTATCCAGTTATATTGGCCTTCGACTTCGGTGCCCCTATACCGTTGTTTACCCCTTTTCTGCTCACCGCTCTGGTCGCGTTGGGACTCACGGTGCCTGGCGCGCCGGGTGGAATTGGGATCCTGCAATATATGGCTGTGTTGTCGTTGCAGTTGAGCTTTGCTGCAGCTGCTCTCACGCCGGTGCACGACTTCATGGAGCAGGCAGCTGCTTGCTCTCTGTTGATACATCTTTCTCAGGCGCTGCCGGAGGTCGGTTTTGGCGCGTGGGCCTTCGCCGCAGAGGGACTGCGCTGGCACGAGGTGAGTCAGCGGGAAAGGGGTGTGGTGACGTGAACGGTGGTGATCAGGACGAAGTCGGCGCCGTCCTGGGTGCGTAGCCTGTGACCGCTGTCCGGCAAGTACATTCCCACCACCAGCTGGTAATCACCAGCTGCTAGTGTTGGCGGCAGCGACAATGCGTGCCGATCGGCCACTTGTTCGTCCACGTGCCAGTGGGAAGTGGGCCGCTGGGACAGCGCCGGCTCGCCATCAGCTCCGGCGACGCGTTCCCCCGCAGCATCCAGCAGCTGCACGAAGACACGATAGTTCGCCTCAGGCGTTTGCAATGCTCTCCACAACACTTCGACCGGCAACACGGCACCCACCGACACGGCATCCAGCGTGGCCACGCGTTGCAGCATAACCTCTCCAGCCAGCACGTCTCCTAGTGCATACTGACGCAGCGGCCGCTGCGGGAAGAAATAATGCGCCAGTCTTCTGCCCTCAGCTGATCCCGCATGTCGGGAGAAGAAATGTTCTTCGACGCGAAAGCCATGCTCCATCAGCCAGCGCTCTACATCGCTTCGGGTTGGGGGCAACCAGTTGGGCAACCACCACACATGCTCGTGGGTCGCAACGATGCGTTCCAGGCCTTTCAGCCCATATTGATCGCGCGCCAGTGCGCCAGCGTTGAGGCCGAGCACCTCAGCACGGCCTCGATACAGGTCGGCAAAAGCTGTTGCCTCTTCGGGCGTTGCCGTGATAATGGCATCAGCTGGGCTGGCATGCTGATTTAGCATCTCCACCGCGCGGCGTAGCTCCTCCGGCCAGCGCTGATGCGCGGAAGTGAGCACGAATCCGCTCAGCGCCATCAACACCACCAGACTGACTGCCGAGCTCATCGCACCGGGGAGGCGTAGAGATGCTTTCTGCGCAGCCTGCAGGAGCAGCCATCCCATTATGGCGCTGCCTGTCAGCAACAGGGCGAGCAACTCCCAGCTCACCCGACCTTGCGTCGCCCAGACAAAGTCGAGATGCTCAGGCCGAAGGAATTCAAACTGCCCTATCAGCGGCGAATACCGCGGATCGAAGAAGGTGGACGGCGCGAAGAGAGGAAGTCCAGTGTCCAATAAACGGGTCTGGAAGAGTTCAAAGTGCACGCTCAAGCCCAACACCTGAATCAGCATGCTGAGGACAACCAGCAGGACAAAAAATCCTCGCCAGCGCGCGGAGCCCTGCATCCACACGATCACAGGCAGAAGAGCGATCACCAGGAAGGGCACAGTGGGCACCATGAAGCGTGGTCCCCAGGCATAGCCCCCATGCCACATGAACCACTTGCCATACAGCAGCACGTGCGTCAGCGCGATGCTGTAGGCCAGAACGGCAATGGCACGATGACGAAGAACAAAGGTGGGTATGGCTGGCAGGGCAAGTAGCAATACTGGAGCGTAGAGAAATAATCCGCGGCCAGGACTTACCAGCAGGCCAGCCACGCCTTCTAGCCAGTTCCCATCAAAGCGTTCCTCTGGCAGATAGCCGGTGTCCAGAGGATTGCCATAGCGCGCCACGTTATACGCCGCCAGCAAAGCGGCAGCTATCGCCAGCGGCAGCACAAAAGCGCCCACAACACGCCATGACGCAAGAGAATTCTGGCCAGGCATTATGTTGCGTCGCCATGTTTCATATACCAGGAATGCGCCAAAGAGGGGTATCATTGCAAGGTTGGCATAGCGCGTGGCGACTGCCAGCGCCAGGGCGGCGCCGCCGATTGCACTGATCGCCGGGCTGGCGCTCTCGCGGAGCCGCAATAGCGCCCAAAAGGCGATCAACAAACACAAACCGGCCAGCGGCTCGCTAAAACAGGTCTTAGCGTATGGCCAGGCCAGGGTGGCCAGGCCGAATACGAGAGCACCAATCAGCGCCTCGCGTTCGCCATAACCTATCTGTCTGGCCACGACGAAGAGGAGCACTGCCGTGGCAGCCGTGACCAGGCTGTTGAACAGAAGCGCTGTTGTCGCGCCGCCCCAGCTAGGAATTTGCTGTCCCAGCCAGACCAGCGGGACGAGCAACAAGGACATGCCGATGCCCTTGCGCGAGTAGAGGTGGCCATCCAGGCCAAAGGTGCCTTGCTGCAGGCCCATCCAGCGTATCTGGTCAATGTGCAGCACACCGCGCCGCACCAAGCTCTCGGCCGCCGAAAACATGGCCAGGCCGTCTGACGAATGAAAGCGCGGGCTGTAGGTGACCAGATAGACGGCAAAAAGGAAACCGAACAGTGCGCAGCCGAGGCGAAGCTTCAGCGGTGGCTATTCTCCTTTGAGCTGCTTGACCATCTGGCGCGGGTTGAGAAAGCCCAGCAATGTCGCCATCATAAATCCTGCTGCAGTGATGGTGGCCAGGGCAACCTTAGTGATGTCCACCACTGGCTCAACGTAAACACTGCCGCGTGAGACGACCACGACAGCTACAGGTCGTGAGAAGGTTTTGCCTCCTCCGCCGCCACCGCCACCTCCGCCGGTTGCGGGCGCTTCGCCACCAGCTTCCTTGCCTTCTTCGGCCGGCGCGCTGCCGGCGCCAAAGCCCAGCCCGAACCCCAGCCCGGCAAGAACTTCGGCGGTCGGGATGATGGTGACCTCATCCTCGCGGATCGGCTCGCCATATACCCGGTTGACATTGGCCGTATCCAGAAAGCGGCTCAACGTTCCCTGGATGGTTTCCATAGCCGGCTGCACATCCATGTTCTCCATGGGCAGACGGTCTTGTCCTGTTTCGGTTTTTCTGTTGGCCATGTGGTAACACCTCCCCGAAAATGACCTGCTCGCATCCTGCCTCTTGGCTATCAAGGATGTGAGGAACAATAGCAGATAAGCACCTCTCGCCGTTTCATTGGCAATTGACGAAAGTCTGACCAGGATAGATCATCCGCGCAAACGTCTGCGACGTTGAATAAGCCATATAAGCAAGGCGCCAAGTGCACCGACGGTCAGCACGAACAGCTGCAGACGTCGCGTCACATCGTGTACCGGCAGGGTATACTCCGAGCCGTCGGCGTGACGTACCAGCACAGCGATGGGGCGGTTCCAGATCAGCCCTCCGGACAACAACGGCGAGCGGATGTAAACCGAACGCGCTATCGGCACAATAGTGCTGCCATTCAAACGGAATGCCTTGCCCACATTGGTGCGGATGTGAATGAATGGCTGGGACATCGAGTCTTGGTCTCCTTTCAGTGCCCAACTACCCAGTTCAGTGCATCGCACCCTGTCGCTCTCTCCGGCAACTCTCAACACCCCAAGTGAAGGCGGTCACCCTCCGAGCATCCAGGTTGCCATATTGCGCACCAGCTGGGCAGCGTCTGTGTCAGTCAGCCAGTTGAGCGCCATTCCCAGAATGATCGCGCGCCGTACGGTGTCTTCGGGTATGTCCTCGCTCTCCAAAGCTATCATCACCGGTGTGTTAGCATCCGCGCTGTTGGGGCCGCGGCGTATAGCCACTTTGGCATCCTCACCCAACTGGTCACCCAGCGGAACAGCCGGTGGCAAGTCGGGCGGCAGGGTGATGGTTGAACTGGACAACCCCACCACCAAAGGCGGTATCTCATCGGTCAACACAACATCTGCAATCACCGAAGCGGGGCGACTGCTGCTGCCGCCTAGGATGGGGGTGCGCCCGCTGATGGTCAGATGCCCCCCACGCTCCAGATAAAGCGCCAACGCAGCCAGAGTCTGCGTCTTGGCAGGCTCACCGCGGTAGACCCCCCGGCTCCAGATGACCCAACGGTAGCCTACCAGATCCTGGACGGTTGGCTCGCCTTCACCGGCCGTGCGCCACACTACAGGGGTGTACCCCATTTCCTGGAGCGTGCGCACGTAGATGTCTGCTTCGCTGGCCTCTTGCGCTGCCGCGGTACGATTATCATCCACGACCAGTACATCTCCCTTGCTGCCCAAGGGGGCAGAGGGTGTCTCATCTGGCGCAGGGGTCTCGACCGCTTCTGGAGCAGCTGCTTCAGGGGTGGGGGACGCAGGAGCAGTCTGCTCAGGGGCAGCGCCCTCTTCGACTTGGAAGGGACAAAGCAGGAGATCGGCGCGGATGACACAATTGGAAAAGTCTCGTGTCACCAGGCGGCCCAGTGCACCGTCCAACGCTGCAAGGTCACTGCCCAACACAGCGGTCACCTGCCTGCCATCCGGCAACCCTCGGCGTATGATCAGGATGCTCTCATCAGCCAAGAGCAGCGGGCTGAAAGAGGTCTCCAGCACCCGGGTAGCTTGCGGCGAGGGAGTGGGTGTTGGCGTTGCCTCTGGGGTGGGAGTGGGCGAAGGTGTCTCCCGCTCTGGGCCAATGGTCGGTTGGGTTGTTGACGACGATAGGGCACCGACACCGAGAAGCGCGGACGTCGCGGTTGCGGTAGGGGTCGGCGTGGTGGGAGCTGGCACAGTCGGGGTGGGAGTCGGGGTGATCTCGGCCAGACGAACGCCAGCATCGCCGAGCAAGGTGGTCTCGCGCTCCGCCGCTTCGTAGGATGCCACATAGATCAGATCGTTCAGTGGTGGGAGTGCCAGCGGCGCCGCACCGGCAGAGGCAAACGCTGGCGTCGCCGCCGCGCTAAACGTTATGGTTGCGGTCAGCACCACATTGCGCGGACTGAGGAACTCCAACGTGCGCCCACTGGTCTGCAAGAGCTGTTGCAGCTGGCTTACCTGGGTCAGGAACGGCGCATCAAGTGGCAGATCACTGCTGAAAGTCAGCCCCACCCGCGCGCCCAGGTAAGCCGGAAAATCGGCCAGCGTCTGATCGCGTTGCGCCGCTGCCAGGAAATCTGCCACGAACTCCAGCATCAGCCGATTGTCGTGGCGACTGACATATGGCTCGGTCAGGACGTCGAAGTCACCCATGGCCAGCACGCGGCCTGCGCTGCGATTGGCCATCAGCCCAGCAATGGCCACCGTGGTAAAACCGCTGAGCCCGCTGCGCAGGCTGCTTTGCGCCGTTTCCCCTGTGCGCACCTGGCTGATGATCGGCCCACTCAGGCTGCGTACCCCATAGAAAACGATCGTCTTGCCGCGCAGCCTTGCCGCGCGATCTAGAAACTGCTCTTGGTATACATGGGTGAAGTTGCGATCGTTGCGCACCAGATCGTAGAGATAGTCATCGTTGAAGACGACTCCAAAGCGCTCCGCCAGTCGGTTGAGATCGCGCAAGAAGCGATCGGGCACCTCGGGCATGTCGGGGTCACTGATCAAGAGCAGACGCCCACCGTCGGCGACGAAGCGCTCCACCACAGCAATCTCCGCCTCCTTCCACAGGAACAGGGGGCTGACCACCACCAATGCGCTGGCATCCTGCAGCTGAGTCGTCAGGTCGCCCGACTGATCGGGCAAGCCGGCTAGGTTGGTTCTATCGACACTCGCGGCGGGTGTGGGATTGATCCAGAAACGCAAGGCGATGCCACGCGCCGCCAGTTGCGCGGAGAGAGCCTGAAACTGGCTCGGGCTCACCATGTTGAAGTGAGCTAGATCGACCACCACCGGACCGCGGCGCAAATAAGAGGCTATTGCGACAGGCTCCTGCGGCGCGGGGACTGCAGTGGGTGTTGGTTCAGGTGTTGCTGCCAGATCGGCGCGCCCGGCTTCGGTGGGTCGGTAGGGACTTGTGCGCCATTCCACCAGGGCAATGCGCACGACGAACGGCAGCGCAATTAACAGAATGCCTAGCAAGATAATGATGAATGAGCGGCGCACGCTACTCATGGATGTCTTTCTCCTGTGAACGCTCTGTCATCAGCGATTCCGCCCGATGGCACCTCGAGTGGGGAATTGGCGAGCGCGATGAAGCGCGTGTCCACCAACAAGACCTCGCCGGGCAGTGTGTCGCGCAGCGTGGCAAGCATCTGGAAGGGATCGACAGGCTGGAAGGGCAAGCCCAGATACTCGGTCAGGTCACGCACCTCATACTTTTCCACGCCGGCCAGCGCAGCAGCATCAGGGATGGCGTCGCTCAGCCCGCCTAACGCATCCACCAGACCTAATGCCAACGCTTCGTTGCCTAGGTAAATGTGCCCTTCTCCTAGGACACGAGCATCAACGCGGATGGGGTTGTATGACGACCGTATGCGTTCATGGAGCACAGTGTTGACGAAGGCGTCCTTCACCATCTCCAGCTGGCGAATATTGTCGAAGCGACTCCCACCGCCTAATTTGTATGGGCCCGTGCTCAGGACTTCGGGCACAATTGTGGGGTCGGCCGGGCGTGACATCCAGACGCCGATGTTTCCCACGGCGGCGGCAGCAGGTGCATAGATCTTGCTGGCAGCAATGGCCATGTAATAGCCACCGCTGGTCGCCTCACCGTCGATGACGATCACCACCGGTTTCTCCTGGCGTAACCGCTCTATGGCGTAGTAGAGCTTTTCGCTGCTGCTGGCATCACCACCGAAGGAACTGAGCTCAATGACCACGCCGGCCACACGTGGGTCGCGGCGCGCCGCTTCCATAATGTTCCACATCTGCTGCGCGCTCGGGGGCACAATCAACCCTTCGAATCGCATCGTCCCGATAATGGGCCGTGGCGCAAAGCGCTCGCTCAGCACTACTCCAACCGCCAGGCAGATAACCAGAAAGGCGATTTCGGCTGCAGTGCGCCGTAGTCTTGAGTGCATAGACCATCATCTCCTTCGCATCCCATAACAGGACGCTCTACGTGCATTCTACCCCAGCCTGATAGCGGGTGCAAGGAAGGGCTAAAGGCGCCCACGGTATCCACCGTATCAATCCATCGGCTGGCCAAAGATCGCGCGGGAGACTGGGTCTTTTTCTGGACATTCTCATGACAAAGGATCTTGCTAACATCAGCAAGACTTGGTATAATATAAGTATTCCAATCATCTTAATATCTTGTCCGCGTACTCGAAAGACATGTCGCTGGAGATTAAGACCGATTGGGCTATCACACTGGACGAAGCACAGTTCCTGAGCACCCAGCCCGACTCGTTCATACGCCTGCTTGAGAGCTCTCCTCTGAAAGCCGCCTTTCACCAGGCTCTGGAGGAAGTGCGCCAGGCACTTGAGCCGCGAGCTTGTTGGGATCGCTTCCCCATTCGCGGAATCCAGCACGATAAGCTCGTGCTGGCCGACGGCACGCGCGTCGGCGGCGGGCCAGTAGCACGCGTAATGGCAGGTGCCACAGAGTTTGTGCCGGCTGTGTGCACCATTGGGGCGCAACCGGATTATCTGATCGTAGCAGCTCGCCGCGCGGAACAGTGGTTCAAGGCGATGATGATACATGAGATGAGCACGTGGGCAGTAGGACTGCTGCGACAGGAGCTATGTCAGTATCTGTCACACACGTTGCAGGCCGAGGGGCTGCATGTGAGTGCGCCGCTATCTCCGGGTGAATCCCTATGGCCTGTCACTGACCAGGCAGTGATCTTCTCTCTGCTGGACACCTCCCAGATCGGGGTGAGCCTGAGCGACTTTATGATGCAACCCATCTGGTCGCTTTCGCTGGCAGTGGGTTGCGGCCCTCAGCCGGTAGGGGTGGAGAACGCTTCAAACTGCGAGTTTTGCACCGTCAAAGATCGCTGCCGCTACCGTTCTCATATAGCTGCACAGACGATGGCACTCAAGGGATAACCGAACGCGGCATGCCGAGGCTGCGGCAGGACCCCGATCGCGAGGCGCATCCGCATCCTATGTGACTGGCTTGCGCTGCTATTCCGGTGATCTGTCCCCAGGCACCTCTGTCAAAAGGAGAACTCACGCGGCATATTGCTGGTGCAGCTTGTTCAGCGCCATACGATAGGCACGCAGTGCTTCAGCCAGGCGCCCTTCTTTCATATAAGCATCCCCAACCAGCTGATACCCCTGGTAGTCATCCGGATGACGTCGGATGCCCTCTTCCAGGTCGCTGATGACGCTGCCGAGCAGCTCGGATGAAGCAACGAGCGAGGCGTACAGCTCCAGCGCCTGAGACCACTGGCCGGCCACCACCGCCTTGCGCGCCATAGCCAAACGTTCGGAAGGCGTTTCGGGTATTGCAACGGCTACCTCGGCGGCAGGTGCCGTCTCCATCATTTCGACAGGGGCCTCTGCTGCCACCGCGGCGGTGGGCACTGCTTCGGGCGCTGTTTCTTCCATCGGCGCTGCGGCCTCTGCCACTTCGACAGGTGCTTCTGGCGCCACTTCAGGGAGTGTTTCCTCTGCCACTTCGGCGGTCGGCGTTGGCTCAGGCGTGACCTCTGGTTGGGTAGGGGGTGTCTCTTCGGTCTCGGCAGGTGGGATGACTGACAGCTTGGCCAAGTCGGCTTCCAGCTCGCGAGTGCCCAGCGGGGGTGCTTCTTCCGCGAGGCCGGCGCGCAGTCGATACAGCCAGTCTGGCAACGGCGCCTCTCCTTCGGGCTCTGTGGGTGTTTCTTCTGGCTGCTCCGGCGCAGCGGCGCGCAGCTCACGCAACCACTCCGGGAGGAGCGCCTCTTCCTCAGAAGGCATCGCTGCTGCTGCAGGCACTTCAGCGGGTGCGGCGGGCAACGCAACTTCTGCGCTTTCTTCGGTTAGCCAGACCGACTCCGCGGCTGGTGGAGCAGGGTGCGCTTCCAAGGAGACGGTGGGCTCAGCTGCTTCGCGCAGCTGCTCGGGTGTTTCCTCAGCAGTGGGTGGTACTGTCTCGGCGGCAGTCGGTTCCCCGCGCAACCAGTCGGGCAGTTCATCTGTCTGCACTGGCGCTACCCTAGCAGCCATGGCATCCTCGCGCAGCCACTCGGGTGTTTCCTCAGCGGTGGGTGGTGCTGTCTCGGCGGCAGTCGGTTCCCCGCGCAACCAGTCGGGCAGTTCGTCTGTCTGTACTGGCGCCACCCTAGCAGCCATGGCATCCTCGCGCAGCCACTCGGGGAGCGAGGTGAGGTCGCCTTCCGCCTCTTGCTCTGCCTTCTCGGCGAATTGGGGCGTTCTGCCACGTTGGATCTCGCGCAGCCACTCGGGCAGCTCCACTTCTGTGTCTGGGGGAGGCGACTCCTCGGGCATCTGTGCCGCCTCGCTCAGCCAGGCCAGTTCCTCTGTGTCGGGGAGCTGGGGCTCGCCCGAAGGAGCTGCAGCGCTCGTCTCTTCGGCAGGGGTCTCCGCCAACCATGCGGGTAGCTCCTCGGTAGTTTCAGAGGCGGCTGCCGCTCCTGCTCCACCTGCCTCAGCGCGCGCAATCAACGCCTGCAGCCACTCGGGCAGCTGCGGCTCACTGGCAGGTTCCGCGGGTGTCGCAGTCGTTTCAGCCGCTTCGGATGTCTCCTTCCCCTTTTCTTCTTCCCTGGATAGCAGTTCGTCGCCAAGCCCTCTCAGCCAATCGGGTATCTCGAACGCTTCCTCCGATGGAGACTGCTCGCTCATGGGTGTTGCCTCCTTTTCTTCAGACACTCCGACTAAATGATCCATAGCCTGCCTGGCAACGCTGGCGGGGGCGGACACTGCAGCGCGGGGAAGTATGCCTGCCTCATCCTTTAACCTGTCCAGCATAGGGTTGACAGACGGCAGGGGAGAACGCGTGCCGAACAAAGCGCATGCCAGCTCGTTCTCCGGATCGAGCGCGCGCGCACGTGCCAAGTAAGGTTGAGCTCTTTCAGGCTGGGAGCTTTCCGACCAGACCGCCGCGATGATCAGACTTGCTTTCAGCGCTTCCGGAAGCGCTTGTAGGACACGCTCGCTTTCCTCGATCGCTTCCACTAGATGGCCTTCTTGCCACAAAGCTTCTGCCAGAGCCAGGCGCACATCTTGACGCTGAGGCTGCTGCATCAGCACTGCGCGCAATTCCTGGATCGCCTTGGCACGCAGCCCATTGCGGGCATAGATGCGAGCCAGCGCCGCGCGGCTGAGGCCAACCGGAGCGGCTGCCTCAGGTGAGGAGAGCGCTTCGGCAAGTGTGTTCAAGCGCGCGCGCAAGGAACTGTCGCCCGGGAAGAGATCGAAGGCGTATTGTAATTGATCGCGGGCGCGTTGCCGATCCCCTGTGCGTTCGTATACTGTAGCCAGACCAAGACGCGCTTCCACGTTTTCAGGGTCAGCAGCAAGCACCCGGTGGAACTGCTCGGCTGCCTCATGGGTGCGCCCAAGACCCAACAACGCGTGGCCCAACAGGCAGTGGTCACGCAGAGACAGGGGGAAGTGCTGCAGAATGTGCCGAGCGAGACGCAGAGCAGCTTGCGGCTGGCCACTTTCGATAAGCGTGGCTGCCCACTCACGATATTCTCGCAAACTGACCTGATCCATTGTCTGCCGTCTCTGCGCTGGTGGCACCGAGCGATGTCACTCCAGTATATTATGCACCTCTCTGAACTGCTTGTCAATTCACATAAGAAAGGGGACGATTAAGATAAGAGCCACCTGCTGCCCTGTCCGCTGCCGGCCTGCTCTCCGACCTGCTGGTTGCCTGTCTGAATGTAACAGCCCCATACGCAGACTCACCGCGCTGATCCCCTGGCGCAAGGCGACAGACAACCGCGCAGCGACCGCGGTAGAAATCGGGTGGTGATTGTAGCTGTAGGAAAGGGCATAGAATAATGGGAAAAGGGGATGTGAGGTGAGTTATGTGTCTGGCGATGAAGATACCGGCTGTACGCTCAGACGAACTGGTACTGGCGCACCGGTAGCGTTGTCTGCTCCGTCGGCCATCTTTCGCGCCTATCCGCCGGGGTATGGGGCGCGCGCAGATGTCCAAGCGAGTGCCGGGATCGGCGGTGCTCAGATAATCCGCACCCGTCAACCTGAGCAAAGTGTCGCCCGCACTTGTTCCGCCATCAGTGTCTCGCCTCTACGCGCGTGGGTTGGTAGCCGCCTGGGGCGCGGTGGGACTAACCTGACGCCGCTGATTGTCTGAACTGTGCTCGGTGCATGGGCTTATTCAGGCTCACCGAATATTGAATGGTCACGTATGAGTAGACGGCCTCGGTAGAGTCGAATCGCTACTCCGGCAGATTCACTGCGACAGGCCGGATAGCCTGATACTTACACATTTATATAAGAGAGTCTTTCGGTGCTCCCTTCCGGCAGCGGCATGTCCAGCATCACTGAGAGGTTAGATCCTCGTCAGTCCCCCCTCGAAGATTTGGCGCGTCACGGGATAGGATTGTGATGCCTAAGCGGCTGTGGTATGATAGGCATAGTAGATCTGAGCTGCGAGACACGCTCAGTGTGTTGGCATGTTCGTATGGGGACTGACTTATCATAAACTTGTGCAGGAGCATAGTACTGTGTCTATCGATCGGGTGTGTTGTCGTTTGTTAGTAATTGGTGCGCTGTTGGCAATGATGCTGGGTGTCACCTCCTTTGGCTTGCCACTTGTCCACGCTCAAGAGTTTGAGATCGAGGTGGTAAAGGAAAATGTCTATTTGCCCTGGAGTCTTAACTTCGCGCCGGATGGCCGTCTGTTCTTCACCAGCCGCGACACTGGTGAGATTCACGCGTTGGACGTGACTACTGGGGATCTGGTCACCTTCACACCGCGGTTGCCGGCGCGTGCGGGTGGTGAAGGTGGATTGCTCGGCATGGAGCTGGATCCCGACTTCGCCCAGACTGGCGTGCTGTACGTGTGCTATTCCACGGCCACTCAGTATCTGCCGGTTATCAGAGCACTTAATACTACCGCTGTAGCGCATGCATGGCCTGCTACTTCCGATCTTGCAGTCAATCGTTTGTCGCGCTTGGTGCTGTCGGGCACCCAGTTGCGCGACGAGCAGGTGTTGTTCACAATGCCACACGGGCCACGGCACAACGGCTGTCGGGTGCTCGTTTCGCCCGATGAACGCTACCTATTCATCTCGATGGGAGATGCCGCGGAAGATGATCGTGCCCAGAACTTGAATTCACTCAGCGGTAAGATCTTGCGCATCAACCGTGACGGTAGCATTCCTGCCGACAACCCTTTTCCCGGCAGCCCTATCTGGACACTAGGTCATCGCAATCCGCAAGGGCTGGCATTCCAGCCGGACACAGGCTGGTTGTGGTCTACCGAGCATGGGCCAGACACCCGTGACGAACTGAATATCATTAAGAAAGGCGAGAACTATGGCTGGCCGATCTGCTTGGGTGTACAACCGACTTGCTCTGTAGCGAATTACGAACCAGCTGTCAGAGAATTCTACTCTGACCGAACCATCGCCATCTCAGATTTGGTGTTTTATACTGGGAGCGCTTTTGCCCAATGGCAGGGCGACATATTCTTTGTAACCCTGAAGACAGGGCGGCTATACCGGCTCGAAGTAGATGGCGAAGAGGTGGTCCAGGAAGAGATCTTGGTGAACAATACATATGGCCGGCTGCGGGATATCGCGGTAGGCCCAGACAGTTACATCTATTTCTCGACTGACGCGCTGGACAAGGCGAAGATACTGCGTATGAAACCGGTGTCTTGAGCTTGCCCGGTTGTTCTATGGCTTGTTGACCTGCCGGCTCTGTCCAGCGGACTCTGTGGGCAGCGATGCCAGCGTCACGGTGAAAGTGGGGTCACGATAGGATCTTATGACACAAAAAACAATCGGCTACGTCAGACTGCAGTGGACCTGTCCTGCTTGTGGCAGTCGCAATCCAGGACCACAGAAAACCTGTGCCAATTGTGGCGCGGCGCAGCCGGCCCACGTGGAATTCGAGCAAGCAGCTCAGGAAGAGCTGGTGCAGAGCGAAGATGAGGTTCGCCGCGCTCAGGTGGGTCCAGACTTCCATTGTGCCTATTGTGGCGCGCGCAATCCAGCTGATGCGCAAGTATGTACCCAATGTGGCGCTGATCTTAGTGAAGCGACGGCGCGTGTGAGTGGGCAGGTGGTGGGTGCCTTTCGCCCTGGGCCACAGCCTGACAGAGTGTGCCCATCGTGTGGGACGCTCAACCCGGCGACCGCGCTTAAATGTGCGCGCTGTGGCAGTGCCATGGCTGCGCCAGTGCCAAGCTCAGCGGTTGAAGCGGGTGCTCCAGGGCGAGGTGCTGGAGTATTTTTGCTCGTGGGTGGCATCACACTGGTGGGCATTGTTGCCGCGCTACTCTTCCTAATTACCAAGACCAGTGACGTGCTGGGTACGGTACAAAGTGTGAGCTGGATGCGCAGCATCACAGTAGAGACTCTGCTGCCTGCTACTTACCAAACTTGGCGCGAGGAGGTGCCATACGACGCTGAGCTGGGGCGTTGCACGCTGAGATTGCATCACACCCAGGAGTCCCCTGCTCCCAATAGCAGAGAGGTGTGTGGTACGCCTTACGTTCAAGACACAGGCAGCGGCTACGGACAAGTGGTGCAGGACTGTGTCTATGAGGTGTACGCCGAGTGGTGCGAGTACGCCGTGATGGAATGGCAGCCGGTGCGAGTGGAAACCTTGGATGGTAATGACCTCGCGCCACGTTGGCCGGAACCCCAAATAGATGGTAGCGAGCGGCTGGGTAATCGATCGGAACAATACGAGATCATCTTCGCCACCGACGGTCCCGTCTACACCTATCGCACGCGTAGTCTCGACCTGTTTAGTCGCTGTACAATAGGCAGCCGTTGGATCCTGCGAGTAAACCAGCTGGGCGACGTGACCGCTATCGATCCGTCGCCGTGAATCTGTCGCTGCAATTACCAGTGCTGCAACAATTGGGTAGAGTGTCGTCTATGAGCTGTGAACAAGGTTTCTTCAAATCGTTGCACGGGAAGGGGTTGCGATTAACCCCACAGCGGAAGGAGATTCTCTCTGCATTGCACGAATTGGATCAGCTGGCCACGGCGGAGGAGATCTTCCAATACACGCAGAGGAAATCTCCCCATCTAGATATCTCAACAGTGTATCGCACGTTGGAGCTGCTCAAAAAATTCCAGATAGTTACCTGTCTCCAAGGAAACGATGGACAGTATCGTTACGAGCTGGTTCATACCCACGCCCCGCATGTACACCTAGTGTGTCGCTTATGCGGTAGGGTGCTTGAGGCAGCCATCGATAGCCTAGAACCATTTGTCTCTTGTATGCAAGGACAATACGGTTTCCAGGTGGATGTGAACTCACTTTCCGTTGGTGGTCTTTGTCGTGAGTGTTGCGCGCGGATGCGCTAGAATGCTATAATTTCATTCCGCAAATATCTGTCACAGAGCTTGGTGTCTTTGAGTGCACCGATTTGTCTAGCACGACTTCACATCCTGAAAGGAGGCTTTTCAGAATGCGCACCCCCATGATTCCCGACAGCGATTACGAGCGTCGTATTACACGCCTGCAGGAGGAGATGGCGAAAGCAGACCTGGATGTGCTGGTGACCTATTCCTCCGAGTCAGAACCAGCCAGCAGCCGCTATCTAGCTGACTTCTGGCCTTTCTTCGACTTCGCTGGTGTGGTGGTGCCACGCGAGGGCGACGCAGCGCTGATCACTGGCGGCCCTGAGTCGTTTGAATTTGCGCGACAGTTTTCGCGGATCAAAAACATTCACATCCACCCCATGTTCGTAGAAACTTCGGCGCCTGACTGGGTGCCACCGGTGCAATATGAGGATTTCAGCAGCATTCTCAAGTCGGTATGCCCTCGGCCGCCACGACGTATTGGGGTGGCAGACTGGAACATCTTCCCCTATGCCATCTTTCTCGACTTACAAAAAGCCGCCAGCGGTGCAGAGATCGTACCAGCCGACGATGTATTGTTGCGCGTAAAAGCCATCAAATCGCCCTATGAGATAGCTGTGATTCGCAAAGCATATTGGATCACGGAACAGGCAATGATCGATGCGCTCAACGCCGTGCGTGAGGGGATGGCCGAGTGGGAGATCGAAGCGATAGCGCATACCACGATGCATCGTCTGGGCGCGGAGGGTACTTCGTATCCCATCTGGGTGTGCTCAGGCCCTAACACGCGCCAGAGCCTGTGCCGCTCAACCAACCGCCGCATCAAACGCAACGAGTTAGTGCAGCTAACCTTTGGAGCACGTTACATGGGCTACTGCGGCAACATGTGCCGGCCATTTGCCATTGGCAGGGTACCCGAAAAGGCACGTACGCTGATGAGCGTGGCGCTGGAAGCGTTCGAGGGCGCCCTGCGTGATATCCGTCCAGGTGCGACAGCCAAACAGGTCTTTGAGAATTACCACAAGACGTTGGCGCGCTACGGTTTTGAGGAATTCACTCTGTACGGCCCGGCGCACGGCACCGGTTCCTCCGAAGTTGAGGGACTCTGGCTGGGCAAGGGCAGTGACCTGGTCATTCAGCCAGGCATGCAATTCAACATCGACATTTGGCTAAACGACGGAGAATACGGCTTGCGCTATGAAGATGGCATTGTGGTCACCGAAACAGGGCTTGAGGAACTGACCTCCTACCGTCGTGAGATCATCGAGCTATAGCAATTTCGGGGTTGACGCCTGGTCGAGGGAGATCAAACAATGGATCATCGCAAATTGGCACAAGAGATTGTCCAACGTTACCGCTATGAGGTCATTCAGGTCGTCACGGATGTATTGCGCATTCCTTCGCAGAACAAGCCACCCATGGGTGAGGAGAAAGCGGTACAGGAGTTCATGGCCTCTTACCTGGCGCGTGCCGGGCTGCCTGTGGAACTCTACCAGCCTGACCTAGTGCCTGGTATGCGTGAACACCCTGAGTTCTGGCCCGGACGTGACTACACCAACCGTCCTAACCTCTCTTCAAAGTTGAAGGGCAAGGGTGGAGGGCGTTCTTTGTTGTTGACCGGACACTGCGATACTGTTGCACTGGGCGAGAATGTGTGGACACACCCTCCATTCGCAGCTGAAATACACCAGGGCAAGATGTACGCGCTGGGTGCTTCGGACATGAAGAGTCAGATGGCTGCTATGCTGGTGCTCTATAAGGCGATTGCCGAACAGGACATCTCGCTGCGCGGTGACCTCGCGTTCGAGTCGGTGGTGGATGAGGAGGAAGGTGGCGTGAACGCTACCATTGCTGGCCGCCTCCGTGATGGGGTGATGGACGCTGCCATTCTACCCGAAGCGACCGGTCTGGATATCTATCCGGCTGCACGTGGAGCGCTCATCTTGGGTATCTACTTTAGCGGTGCCGGCACATGGCTCGACGTGGGCAAGGAGGCACAACCAGCGGATGCGGTCGCTCAGCTGGGCATCTTCCTCTCCCACCTCGACGAGCTGCGTCAGAAGCGGCGCAGCCATCCTGTGCCACCTATTTATCAGGCTTACCCTGATCCGGTTCCGGTCCAGGTGACCAAGGTTTATGGCGGCGGCTGGGGCAGTGAGGTGCCCATTGCGGTGCCTAACGAAGTGCGTGTTGAGATGATTGCACAGACGCTGCCCGGTGAAGAGAAGGAGGCGTGTTGGCAAGAGTTCAACGAGTGGCTGGAAAGCGTTATGGCACGTCACCGTGAAGCGTTTCCAAAGCCGCCGCGCATTGAGCAGAAGTTGCGCTGGATGTATCCCAGCCAGACCGACCCTACGCATCCACTGGTGACTGGGCTGGCTGCGTGTGCTGCGCAGGTGCTGGGGCGCCAGCCGGTCATCAAGGGTGCACCCTATTCTTGTGACATATGGGCGCTGCACCGTCTGTTTGGTATGCCTGCTGTGATCTTTGGACCGACGGGGGGCAATTCCCACGCGGCAGATGAATATGTGGAAGTGGAGAGCCTGTTTGCCTTCCTCGAGACCCTGCTGCTGTTTATCTTCGACTGGTGCGGAGTGGCAGAATGAGCCGTTGGATCTAACTCTCCGGATCACTTCTCATCGGGATGTGGAGCTGTAACTTCTTGGGCGGCTTGCCTCGGCCGCTCACCAAGTACCATGTGCAGAAAGAGTCCCACATCGCCGAGGTGGGCAATATACCCAAAGTGTGGCGATGCAAACGATATACTATGCGCAAAGTGGGATGTGACTACACTGGATGGCAAAGCGGTGGCTGAGTTGTTCTCGGCGATCAGGGGGGATACAATGAGTAGAAAGACGCAACCCGCTTAAGCCATCGTAAAGTACTGGTGAGCGTGCTTGCACGCCAGGTTAGCCGACGGATGGAGGTGGTACCGTCTGGAAATATAGTCCATTGAGCGGCTCAAGAGCACGGAAGAAGTGGTGGGAAGGTATAGCTGTTAGGAGAGGTTGGTATGAAGACACAAGTCCCAGCGGATTTGGTTAAAGCGATTAGTGATATTGCGGCGACGATTCCATTGGCACGCAGGCTGCAGCTCTACGAGTTTGCCCTGTTTCTCCAGTCGCATCCTTTGCCCACTGAAGAAACACTTAATGAAATTGCAGCAGACGAGGCGTTATGGGATACCCAGTTTGCAGCTACGGATGATGAGAAATTGGCAAAGTTGGTTGCCTCTGTGGAATCTGAAATCAAAGAAGGAGAGACGCTACCGATGTTTGATGAGCGTGGCGAATTTGTCGAGCGTCAATGAAGTCACAAGTGACCCGCTCATTCTAGAGACATTACTGGGCATTGCCTCCAGAGGTTCGCCGGAGAGCGCAACAAGCCTACAAGCTATGGCGCGATAATCCTTCACATCCGAGCCTCTTTTTCAAGCGAGTCAAAGAGAGTTGGCCGCTGTACTCGATCCGGATCGGTCTGGGCTATCGAGCTCTAGGATTGCTCAAGGAAGACACAATCACCTGGTTTTGGATTGGTGACCATAACGAATACGAGCGTCTCATTAAGTAGAACTGTTCATCCTCAAGTGGCGTGAGGTGGTGGAATGGGTCATTGGATCGATCTGTCCGGGCCATTGTTTGTCGGGATGTGGAGCTACAACGTCTTGGGTGGACTGCCGCGTCCGCTCACCGAGTATCAGGTGGAAAAAGAGTTTCGCGTTGCCGAAGTAGGTTTCGAGTCGCTGCGCTATGTGTTGAGTAGCCTCTCGGGCACCTACTTGGAGACCGCCGGCCACCTCGTCGAAGGGGGGCCAGCCTTATCCGACTTCAACGTCGCAGATTTCATACGCCCAGCTGTGGTGTGTCATCTGCCACGTAAGGGAGCGCGTGAGCTGATCCGTCGCGTCGAGCTCGAAGCACACTGCCCGCCGATTCGCCCGGGTGATGCGCTACTGATCGAATGCGGCTGGGGAACACAATGGCGCTCGCCCAACTTCGTGAGTGATGGACCTGCCTACCATCCCGATTGTGCAGAGTGGCTCTATGCGCAGCCGTTCAGCATTCTGGGCGTGGATGTGCCGTGCATCCAAGCACCTTATCCGTTGCCCGACGGCAGTCGCTATGAAGGTAATATTCTGCTACCGATTTTCCAGAAAGGGGTATTGTTGCTTGCGCCGCTGGTTAACTTGGAGCAGGTGACGACAGAGCGAGGCGAGCTCATTGCGCTGCCGTTGCATGCCGAGGGTGTCAGCGGCGCGCCGTGCCGTGCCATCTTTCGAGAGGCAGACACGTAGGGGTATGCTCTCACCCCTTTCCGCTGTCTGCGGCGCAGGGGTGAGAGCACATATGCATTGGTCAGAGCATCACTCAAAATC
This sequence comes from uncultured Ardenticatenia bacterium, assembly GCA_937127125.1. Taxonomy (GTDB): domain Bacteria; phylum Chloroflexota; class Anaerolineae; order 4572-78; family NAK82; genus NAK82. The sequence goes on along the minus strand of CAKZLO010000035.1, from coordinate 270,104 downwards.
CTGCACAGATACCACCTTTCCTGTGGCGGCGGAGGCCTCGGCAGCCAGACATGCTTGCACAGCAGCCATCGACTCTTCAGGTGTGATAATGGTCGGTGGCGTCTTGTCGAGGATGCACGTGATAAAGTAGTTCAGCTCTTCTGCCAACGCACCGCCGCGCACACCCGGGCGAATCTCAGGCCAGTAGGTTGGATCTGGGGTATAGGCACCATTCTTGTCCACCACCGACACAGGCGGATAGGTCTCTTGCAGGTAGACTCCACCCTCCGTGCCAATGATCTCCATCCGTTCGTCGGGGAAGTATCCCTTGTGGTCCGGCATGCACCAGACATTTTCCAGCACACCGATGGCTCCGCTGTCGAAGCGGTACATCGTCCACCCGATGTCGGGATACTTGTGCCCATGGACGTTGAGGGTTTGGGCATAGGCGCTCACGATTTTGGCGCCAGTGTACCAGAGCATAATGTCGGTGTCGTGCACACCGTCTCCTATGATTGGACCGATCTTGGGCAGCACCTGAGCGCCTATGGAGACCGGTACATTGCGGCGCGCGTAGAGGGAGACGATCTTGCCGATCTTACCGGCGGCGATCTCGCGTTTTACGGCGGCATAGCGCGGATTAAAGCGCACAATATGACCCACCATGAAGTACTTGTCTGATGTCCTGGCTGCTTGCACGATAGCGCGGCAATCCGCCACAGTAGAAGCCATTGGCTTCTCGAGGAAGACGTGCTTACCCGCCTTGATCGCAGCCAGCGTTGGGGCCGTGTGCTGATCCCACATTGTGGTAATGCTCACTGCCTCCAGCTCGGGGTCGGCTAGCATCTCGTTGTAATCGGTGTAGAGCTTGCTCACGCCAAATTTCTTACCAAGTTCCTTAAGGCGTGATTCGGTCCGTGTGCACAGTGCGTACAGTTCCACGTTGGGCAGACCGGCAAGCGCCTCTCCGTGATACTCGCCAAACCAGCCCAGTCCGATAATACCATATTTGACTTTCGGCATAGCGAATCACCTCCTTGTGTAGAGAGCTTCAATGCAAGAGGCAAGGTGAACAAAGATGTCGCACATTATGACTGTCCAGCTTTGTGCCAGTCCTTGCCCACTTTGCTTTCCATAAATTCCCAGACGACGCCATCCTTGTGGACGAATACCACACGCAGGTCCGGAGTGGGGTTGAAGGGGCCCAAAACCACCTCAGCGCCCTCGATCTCTCTTTCGAGATTATCCACACGGAAGGCGATGTGCGGCAGTGTGCGCAACGGCCCGGTGACCGGGCTATCGGGCTCATAGCGCAGATACTCCACCATTTGCGGGCTGTCTGCCGGATTGGTGACCCACACCCGAGTCGACTCGACAAACATCTCATCAGGATGTTTCTCGGTGGTGGGCAATCCGATATGGTCAAATTCTCTCATTGTCCAACCTCCTTTTTATGGCATCACTTCACGTACCAGGCCTTGCTGGTTCCAGCCAACAAAACCGCAGCAGAGAGCTGCTCAGCTCATATGGATCTCCACGTTATCTGCCACACCACCCAGGAGCACGTAGCGGGTGGGCGCTGTCTGCAAGATTGAGCCGGGCACAAAGGTGTTCACCGGCCCGTGCGCCACCAGCCGGGCGATGAAGCGTTGCCAGCTGACTCCGCCTCCCAGATAGCCGTCCAGCCAAAAGCTGCGGTAGCGGGCGCCTAGAATTTGCGCTGGTCCAATCGTGTTCGCCTTAGGCGGTACCCATGACCAGTCGCCGCCGAATGAGTGCAAGGCGTTCTGCATGATTGTCATGGGCGTCAGCGTCACCAACCGGGGGCCTGCCTTCTTGTAAGCTTCTAGGTCATCGCCAAACTCATACCCCAGCGAGGATTCCCAGAATGCGATATGCCCGCACCAACCGATGCCCCCGTAACAGACATCTGCTCCTCCCAGTGCCTCGATCATTTCGGCGTAGCGCGGGAGGGCCTCCGTGGTGGGGAAGTGAATTTGACTGAGCGGTGGGCGCAGCTCGGGATCGATCAGGTTAAAGAAGCTATCGAACATTGCCTTTTGGAAGGAACCTTCCCAATCGGGTGGCGCAGTGCGACCATCCTGGTCGGCATACTCGTCCATGTTGAAGGTATGCACGTGATGCATCGGGATGCGCAATGCATTGATCATGCGCGCGGCAAGGGGATATTGTGGCATCGGCCCCACCGGAAAGATGCCCACAAACCTTCGTCCTTCGTCCAGTGCTTGCTTGATACGCATCACAATATCTGTGGCAAACGCGGCATAAAACTGCCCTGGATCGTCGATCACCTCAATTTTGAAATCGGGGTTGGGATGTTTCGTGATCTCTTCGCGCTTAATGCGGCGCACCCGTTCACAAACTGCTGCATCCTTGAAATCTAGAAAATCAGCCAAACTATATTTGAATGCCATTTGCTTCCCTCCTTGAGTGAATTAATTGACTCAGGTCATGCGAATCTCAACGTTATCGGCCACTCCGCCGAGAAGAACGTACCGTGTGGGGACAGTTTGTAAGATAGAACCGGGAACAAAGGTGTTGACTGGGCCGTGGGCTACCAATCGCGCAATAAAACGTTGCCAGCTCACGTCAGCCGTCAAGTAGCTCAGCCAAAAGCTGCGCTCGCGCGCGTTGACGACCTGAGCGGGTCCGATGGTGTTCGCTTTGGGTGGTACCCACGACCAGTCGCCCCCGAATGAACTGAGGGCATTTTGCATAATTGTCATGGGGGTCAGAGTCACAAGGCGTGGACCTGCCTTCAGATATGCATCCAGGTCGTCGCCAAATTCATAACCCAGTGAAGATTCCCAGAAGGCAATATGACCACACCAGCCGATGCCTCCATAGCACACATCGACTCCCCCAACTTCCTCAATCATGTCCGCATAGCGATCAAGCACGTCTGTGGTCGGAAAGTGAATCTGGTGCAGCGGTGGACGCAGTTCGGGGTCAATCAGATTGAAGAATTTGTCGAACATGCACTTCTGGAAGGAGCCTTCCCAGTCGGCAGGTGCAGTATTGCCATCCTGGTCGGCATACTCGTCCATGTTGAAGGTATGCACGTGATGCATCGGGATGCGCAATGCGTTGATCATGCGCGCCGCGATCGGGTACTGAGCAGTAGGGCCCACAGGTAAGATCGCCACGAAGCGTCGCCCCTCATCCAACGCTTGCTTAATACGCGACACGATATCGACAGCAAAGGCAGCGTAGAAGTCTTTTTCGTCCTCAATGATCTCAATTTTAAAGTCTGGATTGGGATGCCGCGTAATGTCCTCTCGTTTGATGCGTCTTACCCTCTCACAGGTCTCGACATCCTTAAAGTCCATGAAATCGGCCATCCTATACTTGAAAGCCATCTATGTCTCCTAAGCTTAGTTGTTATAGAGAGGATTAGACCTCACGTGGCATGCATCGCTATCATAAAGGGACCACCTGATCGGTTTCCAAAGAACGACGCGCGGCTAGGGCAGATTGCACCGCCAGACGTGCCTGTTCTGGTGTGCTACGCTCCGGAAGGCGATTGGCGCGCACGCACTCAACGAAATAAGCAACCTCGGCCTCGTAGGCGTCTCCACCCGATGACGGCAGGGCACGCGGTGGTTTGCCCGTCTCATACACCATCAAGCTGGTGCCCTCAGCTGCTCCGGTCTCCACCCCGGTGCCGCCGGCGCGGAAGTGGAACTCGGCCGATCCACGCTCGCATAGCACAGCCAGGCCCATAGTGAAAGGATATCCTTCAGGCATCATCACGCTGCCCTCGGCGTGCGCCTTGACGTCGCCATAGTCCACCAACGTCAAAACGTGATCCCAGCCTCCATACGCTCCGCGCTGTCCTCGTGCATACACTGAACGAGGTGTCCCAAAGAACCAGTTGAGCGTGTCCAGATCATGGATATGCAGGTCGAGCACAGCACCACCTGTCCACTCTGCGTTAGCGAACCAATCCCCCCACGTAGGCCGGGTGGAGAGTCGTCTCGCCACAGCGGCCAGCGGCTTACCTAACGCGCCGCTGGCGACGAACTCGTGTAATGCAACGTACTCAGGCCAGAAGCGGATCACGTGAGCTACCATGAATGGCTTACCTGTCGCCCGAGCAGCTGCGATCATCGCGTCGCACCCCTCGAGGGTCAGTCCCATGGGCTTTTCGAGCAGCACAGCTTTGCCTGCCTGCAGCGCCGCGACGGTGTACTCCTTGTGAAATGGGGTGGGCAATGTGTTGCTGATAACATCTACATTGGGATCGGTCGCTATGGCCATATGATCCACAGAGGCGCGAGCACCCACCTCTTTGGCGAGTGCGGTTGCCCTCTCCAATGTGCGCGATGTTACCGCAACCACCTGCACGTCCGCGAGCCTGGCAAAAGCGCGGGCGTGGGTGCTGCCCATAAAGCCAGCCCCAAGAACTCCTACACGTATCATATGGAGATCTCCCTGCTTCACAGAGTGAGAATCAGCCAAGACCGAGCTGCTTTAAGTGAGCGTATGAAGCTTGCATCGCACGATGCACCTCTTCCAGTGGGGGCCAAGGCTCTCCGCTGAATTCGAGTTCAACGCTAAAGGGGTTGGTATAACCCTCCTCTTCGAGGATCTTGAGAACGCGCGCAAAATCAACGGTCCCCTCACCAATGGCTGGGAAGTCCCATACCCCCTTACCACCCCGCTTATCCTTGAGGTGTACGTGTGCCAGGTAGGGCACTACCGGTCGAATGTCATCTATAGCCTGTACGCCACCGTAAAAGACACAATTGCCCGTATCATAGTTGATGCGCACATTGGCGCGATTGATCTCCTTGATGAGAGGTACAGATAGGGCGCCAGTCGCCATGATGTCGCCATGCACCTCGAGCGCTACAAAAACGTTGCGCCGCGCTGCATAGTCGGCGAGCTCGAAAATATGCCGCATGAAAGCTGCTTTATCTTCCTCCTTGCCGGCATGGCCTCCCACCGCTGTGTTCATAATGTGGACTCCGAGTCTGACACAAAGATCGACCGCCCTCTTTCCGTCCGCCAGGCCCTGTGGTGTGGTGAGATCGGAATGGCCACTGAGTGCCGAAATACGCAAACCCATCTTCTCCACACTCGCCTTGATTTGGGCAAGTTGTTCGTCCGTAGCCTCGAGAGGCACATGCTCGGTCCAACCACGCACAGCGCTCGGCTCAACATACTTGAACCCTGCTTTGGAGATGCCCTCGAGTGCCTGCTCTAAGCTATACGAATGGTAGCTGTTTGTATTGGCTGCCAGAATATTGTGCATTGAGATCGCTCCTTTCTGTCCAGCTGGCTTGGATTAGCATGTTGCCTTCGTGAGCCGCGCGAAAAGTCTTGTACTGTGTCCTCTCTGCATCCCTGAATTTCACCAGACGAGCCGTTGAGTATTATCTTGTGTCGCTGTCTGCTTTCTCTTGACAGGAAAGGCTTGGCAGGTTCTTCGCAACGCGCTGTCACACCTACGCCTGCACCTTTTGCACAAAAACCCCCTCGTCCGTTTCGAACAGTGCCATTGCCAGCGCGCCGAGCACAGCGGCATCTGTTCGCAACTGCGACACCACTAATTCAGGCAGCGTGGGCAATGCTCCACGCAGACGTGCCTCAATACGCTCCACAAACAGGTCAGCGAACTCCACGAGGTCGCCGCTGAAAACGATGCGATGCGGGTCCAGCACGCAGGTGAGACTTGCTACTGCCAGAGCCAAATAGTCAGCGATCTCGTCCACAACCTGTTGGGCACAGGTGTCACCTTGCCGTGCAGCGAGCAGCACCATCTCCGCCGTCAGCTGTGCCTCTTTTTTCAACCAGTCCACCAAGATCGAAGGTTGACCACTGGAGAGCTTCTCTTGAGCACACCGGACAATCCCAGCGCTGCCTGCCAGACCTTCTAGACATCCAAAACCCTCGTAGGAGCGTCCCAAGCATTGGGTGTCAGGTAGAAGATAACCGATCTCACCTGCAGCGCAGTGTGCACCGCGATACAGGTACCCGGACAGTACAATGCCTGCTCCAATGCCAGCGCCCAATGAAATACACACAAGGTTATCCACATCCCGACCGGCGCCGCGCCAGCTCTCACCTAATGCAATCAGGTTCACTTCGTTCTCCACAAACACGGGGAGATCCACCGCCTGTTCCACCAAGACCTTCAGCGGCACGTTGCGCCAGCCAAGGCTAGGCGCCCACACCACTGTTCCCTCGCGATAAAGCACAATAGAGGGCGCTCCAATACCCACTCCGCGGACAGGCAAGCCATACTCGCGCGTTATTTTGTGCAGAGTGCGGACCAGTGTGATCAATTGCTGAATACCTGCTTCCCCTGGCAAGGCAGGTTGCGCAATGCGCTGGAGAATCTCCCCGTTCAGATCTGACACGGCGCCGATCATGTTGCGATGGACGTACACACCAATGATTAAGCTGGCGCGCGGATTAAACTCCAGAAGAATGGGACGGCGCCCAAACGGTGCGACACGTGCCCCCCTTTCCTGAATCAATCGCTTTTCTAACAATTCCGTTACAATGCGGGTGACCGTTGCAGGGCTGATATGAAGTGAACGGGCGATTTCGGAGCGGCTGAGAGGGCCCTGCTCCCGTATGATTTCAAGGATGGCAGATTCATTGACCTTGCGTAGTAGGCTGCCGTCGCCAGTGTGGTTCATTGTGCCATCCGTCCACATAAATTATGGAGCTCAAGACTACCTACGATGCTGCAGCGCACCATGGGGATGGGATTCATTTCACTACGAAATAATATTATCATGATCTTGGGGATTTGTCAACGTTGAAACGAAAACTTTACAGGATTATAATGGGAATTGTAAGGTAGAGGTGGGAACGATGTGGCACACATTGTGGCACTCAATGAATGCCCAGTTAGTAGGCTATCGCCTATCGTGGGTTGCTATGCTGAGCCGTGTGATTGCTCTGGCCTATGCCTTTGGGGTACTCTCTTTTTACCCACACCCTATCATTGCCGCGCGCAGCGAGACCCTTATATGGTTGTGGGGCGCCGCTGCGTTCTACACTGTGCTTCTAATTGCCATCCTTCTGCTTCCTTTCAACTACTGGCTGCGCACGACACCATTTCTCATCCTTGACACCGCCATCGCGCTGACACTGGTCAACTTTGCTGGAGGCGGATATCGCAACATTTTCTCCTTGTATTCCCTCATTCCATCTGTGACCACAGCACTGTCATTGCCCAGTGCAGAACGTCCTTTCCGCCGCGCGATATTGCTTGGGGGTGTGGTGGTGACCTCCACATTGGGATTCGGCCTTTCCCTCTATCTTGATGGATACACACCCGCGCGCATTGTAGAACTGCGTCAGGTGGATGAGGTGGTGCTGCGTAGTGCGAGTTACTGGGTGACAGGCGGACTGCTGGCAGCGCTTGCAGCTATGATGATCGCTTGGCAGTACAGCCGCGATCGGGCAAACGCGTTGCGTGAACAAGCTGCTATTGAGGAAGAACGTCGCCGGATCGCTACCGACATCCACGATGGCGTGCTCAGTCAGCTCTCGGCGCTGAGCCGACGCGCTGAGTATGCTAGCTTGCTGTTGGCTGAGGATCCCCAGAGCGCTCAAGAGGAACTGCATCGCGTTATCACGATGGCTGGAGAGGTACACGAGGGAATCCGCTGGATCGTACGTGCATTGCGCCAGGATCCCACACAGCTGACCCTAGGCGAAGAACTCACGCGCATTGTGGAACGCTTTCAGCATAATACTGGACTGCCTGTGCTGCTGAAGCTGCCGCGAGGGGAGCTACCGGTGCCTGTGGATACAGTGCGCCATGTTGGGTACATCGTATCCGAAGCGTTGGCCAATACGTGGAAGCATGCCCAGGCCCATCATGCTGTGGTGACTGTACGCCGTGCAAACGGCCGTGTTATTATCAAGGTGGCCGACGATGGTCGTGGCTTCGATATTGTGCATGTTGAACACACCGCCGGAGGCATGGGGTTGCGCAACATGCGCGAACGTGCTCAGGAGATTGGAGCAGAAATGGAATTGCGATCCTCACCAGGCAAAGGATGCCAGGTGATGATTGGCTTGCCGATAGTTGAGAGATTTGGCCAGGAGGCGTGATGCCCGTTCGAGTGCTGATCGCAGACGACATCGCATTGCACCGCGAGCTGCTTGGAAAGCTGTTGGATCGGCAAGATGACATCTGCGTGGTAGGCGAAGCGGCATCTCCGGAGGAAGCAATAGCTGCCACGGGAACGCTGCGACCTGATGTGGTGTTAATGGATTTGCGGATGCCGCGTCATGACCCACAAGGGGGCATTCGTGCCATCGAGCAAATCGTTGCTCATTACCCCAACGTGCGTGTGCTAGTATTGACTGAATCGGATGACGACGCTGACGTACGTGCGGCTGCGGTAGCGGGAGCTGTTGGTTACATTGTCAAGAGTGCCAAGGCAGCTGACATTGCCGAGGCCATCCGTGCGATTCATGCTGGCAAAAGCTGGCTGGATCCCAGCGTCACAGGTTATTTGTTAGATGATTACCGCCGCGTTGCGCAGGATGTGCGCTCACGTCCTATCCTGACCCGCACCGAAATCAAAGTGCTTCAACTTATTGCGGCTGGCAAGACAACCGCTGAGATTGCAGAACAACTTTTCATGGCAGAGAAGACGGTCAAGAATCACCTGGCGAGCGTCTACCGGAAGCTGGGTGCCAAGAATCGCAGTCACGCAGTCAGTGAAGGTTACCGTCAGGGCCTTTTGAAGTGATCCCTTTAACAGGACCAAAAGACCTATACGATCCCTGGGACTTTTGGTCGCGATTCGACCCGTCTGACCTATGGACACCCTATGGGGAGAGATGTACAATAAGATCGTGAAAATCGTAACAGATGGGGGCGTATGGTGCGCTTACACATCCTTGTGGTGATCTTCACAGTACTGACCGTGTTGGCGGCGTGTGTACCCGGGATAGGTGGCACTGATGGACAGCGGTTGCGAATGGGGGTTTTGCCCATTCTCGATACGCTGCCCTTCTACGTAGCGGATCAGAAAGGTTACTTCCAGACAGAAGGAGTTACAGTCGAGCTTGTTCCTGTAAAAGGGGCGCAGGAGCGTGATGCCCTGATGCAGGCGGGAGAGATCGACGGTATGCTCACTGACTTGGTCGCCGTTGGTCTCTTCAACCGTGATCAGACACAGCTGCACGTGGTGGTCACCGCGTTGCGCGCTACCGAGGAGACCGCCATGTTTCGCGTGCTGGCCGCGCCTGGGAGCAAAATCCGCACTGTGCAGGATCTAGCCGATGTGGCGGTCGCCATCAGCCAGAATACCATTATCGAATATGTTACCGAGCGTCTTCTGACAGCAGAAGGCTTACCGCGCGAGCGGTTCCGTGTGCTGGAAGTCAGTGCCATTCCGGTCCGTTATGAGCAGCTCATGGCTGGTCAGGTGGAAGCGGCTACACTGCCCGATCCATTAGCTTCGGGCGCCATAGCAGGCGGTGCACACCTGATTGTGGATGATACCTATCACAACCGGTACTCCCAGACTGTGCTAGCTTTCTCGCGCAGCAGCGTAGAAGGCAAGTCCGAAGCGATTCGGCGCTTTCTGCGCGCGTGGGACAAGGCAGTCGATGACTTGAACAGTCGTCCGGACGACTTCGGCAGCTTGTTGATCGAAAAGGGGCGGGTGCCTGACAATGTGCGTGGTTCATTTCGCATGCCTCTTTTCCCCAAGGCAAGCCTTCCGACCCTAACGGAATGGGACGATGTGATGCGCTGGATGGTAGAAAAAGGCCTGTTGGATCGCGCTCTGCCATACACTGAGACAGTACTAACCTCCTTTGGCGGTTAGTGAGGCAACCACTTGTTTTTGAGGAGTCTCAATAGATTCAATGAGTACACAGGTACACACACCGGAATTAACAACTCCAACCATTGCCTTGTCTGAGATTATGGCGCGCCTGGAGCTACAATCTCAGCTGGCAGAGGTAGATGCCTTTATGCAGAGTTTGGTGACCTCGCCGGTGTTGCTGATCTCACAACCGGCACGCCATGTCATCCTGGCTGGCGGAAAGCGTTTGCGCGCCGCACTGATATTGCTTGCGGCACGTCTTAATCGCTTCGACCGGGCACGTGTCCTGGCAGTAGCTTCGGCGGTAGAGCTCATTCATGCCGCCTCGCTGGTGCACGATGACCTGATTGATCAATCACCGCGTCGACGTGGGCTTGAGACAGTACACAGTAAGTGGTTTCGCGACGCGGCATTGGTGGGTGGCGACTACCTGTTTGCGTTGGCAGCTGAGTCCATCGCCCGTAGCGGCGACCTGCGTGTATTGGAATGCTTGGGGCGCGCCTCGGTTAAGATCTGCGAAGGGGAGATCAGCTTGGTGCCCGACGTGACACCGTTAGATGAGGCACTGAGTGCTTACTTTACCAAGATCGCCGGCAAGACAGCTGTCCTCTTTGAGGAGGGATTGAAGGCAGCTGGCATCGTCAGTTTGGCGAGCGAGGAACAGATCGTCGCACTGGGGCATTTCGGCCACAATCTGGGTATGGCTTTCCAGATCACCGATGACATCCTGGACTATGTGGGCGACCCTCAGGAACTAGGCAAACCAGTGGGCGGAGACTTGCGTCGGCGCCAGATTACTCTGCCGCTCATCTATGCCGCGCACCACGGTATGCCTGCGACGTTGCGCGCTGTCATTGACCGCATCGACAATGGCGCGACCGAAGAGGAAATCGAGACCTTACTGCACTGGGTGCAGTTTTCTCCAGCAATTGAGCTGGCACGGCGTGACGCGTACCGCTACTGTGAGAAGGCATGTTGGGCACTTAATTTGTTCCCCACTTCTGACGCGCGCGCTGCGCTGGAGGCAATCGCTTGGTCGCTGGTGTCGCGGCGCCATTAGATACTGAGCAATTTGGAATCAATTTTCCAGGGGCCGGCAGCGCAGATATCTTGGACACCAGAATCACATCACATTGAGAAAGTAGCGAGATTAACACCACTCGGGTCCCGCTACAGCTGAAGAAGCGACAGTGGCGTCATTGAATTCAGCGTTACCGCCAGATCTCCCCATATGTAGGGAAAAAGCGTGCGGCCGGGTCGTAGTACACCCGGCCGTATTGCAGGCCTCTGAACATGCAGGGAAGAAACACCGTCTCTCCGCGCATAAGAGGTTGTGCTAAGCTGACCCCAAACTCATATGTCAGCAAGCGGTGTATCAGCGCTGGTCAATCGGGACCCATTTGAGATTCTCGTCCCCTATGTACTCCGAGCGTGGTCGGATCAGACGGTTGTCTGCGTATTGCTCCAGAAGGTGTCCAATCCACCCCACTACACGTGCCATAGCAAAGATACAAGTGAATAGATCGGGGTCGATGCCCAGATAGTACAATAATGGAGCGGAGTAGAAGTCCACATTGCAGTAGATCTTCCGCTCGATCATGTAAGGATCCTCGCGCGCCACCTGCTCCAGCTTAAGGGCAATTTGATACCACCTCGGATCGCTCAGCTCAGCCAGCTGTTGTGTTGCGCGCTGTAGATAGATCGCCCGTGGGTCCTGGGTCTTGTAGACACGATGGCCCATTCCATAAATGCGCTTCCCTTGTGCACGTGCCGCATGATACCATGTCTCCACATTGTCTGGGTCACCGATTTCAAGGATCTGCAACATCGTCTGCTCCGTGGCGCCACCATGAGCTGGACCCTTTAGTGTGCCTAGTGCGCTGGTGATGGCCGAGAAAATGTCAGACTGAGTGCTAGCGGTAACGCGTGCGGAGAAGGTCGAAGCATTGAACTCGTGATCCGCCAGCAACACCAGATACAGGTTGAGCGCGCGACTTTCGACCTCGGAAGGCATCCTACCATGCAGCATATATAAGAAATTGGACGCGTGGTCGAGATCCTCACGCGGGCCAATTACCTCGAGGCCCTTGCGATTGCGGTCGTGCGCGGCCACGATAGTGGGAATTCTGGCAGTGATGTCCACCGCACGACGCAGATTGCTGGCCTGTGAGGTGTCGTTTGATCCGGGATCGCCCAAAGCGAGTGCCGAAACTGCCGTGCGCAACACCGACATAGGATGTGACTGCACGGTAGGTGTCGAGCGGACTAGATCCATGACATGAAAAGGGATGTTGCGACGACTGCGCAGGCTGTCCTCAAAGCTGAGCAGCTGACGCCGATTGGGTAAGCAGCAGTACCAGAACATATAGGCCACTTCTTCAAAAGTGGCATGTTCCGCCAAGTCCGAAATGTCGTACCCGGCGTAGATGAGCCGTCCTTCCTCACCGATGACCTTGCTCATGCGAGTCTTGGCGACCACGATCCCTTCCAGACCTGCATACACTTGCGTTTGCACTTGTGCTTCTGCCACCATCTCTAGTGTTCCCTCCCTACAAGACTATCAGACTTTAGGTGCCTCTCTTTGGAGGCAGATGACCATATCAGATGTTACCAATAGCTTCAAGGAGGCGTGCCAGACGTGCCTGACGCGCCTCCAACTGGGCACGGTACGTGCTTAGGTTGACATAACGGCGCGCTACACCTGTTTTCATAGCTGCTTCTGCCACCGCTGGCGCTTCCCACAGTAGCACACGTGGATCGAGCGGCTTGGGAATTACATAATCCGGGCCAAACCGTAGCGAGCGCAACCGATAGGCGCTTAACACTTCCGGCGGCACCTCCTCACGCGCCAGCGCAGCCAAGGCATGGCATGCGGCTAACTTCATTTCCTCGTTAATCTGACGTGCGTGCACGTCTAAAGCACCCCGGAAGATGAACGGGAAGCCCAATACGTTATTGATCTGATTAGGGTAATCGCTGCGGCCAGTCGCGACAATGGCATCAGGACGTACCTGCCGGGCTAGTTCGTACTTGATTTCGGGGTCAGGGTTCGCCATGGCAAAAATGACAGGTTGTCGTGCCATGGATTGCACCATCTCTGCGCTAACCACGTCCCCTACCGACAGGCCGACAAACACGTCGGCTCCCCGCAGTGCGTCCGACAGCGTGCGTGCTTTGGTCGGTTGCGCGAATTGCGCCTTATACTCGTTCATGCCCTCGGTACGTCCCGTGTAAATGACGCCCTGTGAGTCCAGCATGATAATGTTGTCACGCGGAAAACCAGCTAAGACAAACATTTTGGCGCACGCAATCGCTGCGGCACCAGCTCCATTGATGACAATTGCCACCTCCTCCTTGTGTTTGCCCACGATCTCCAGGGCGTTCAGCAAGCCAGCAGTTGCGATGATGGCCGTCCCGTGCTGATCGTCATGAAAGACCGGGATGTCCAACGTGCGCTTCAGTTCCTCTTCGATGGCGAAGCACTCAGGCGCCTTAATATCCTCTAAATTGATGCCACCGAATGTAGGTGCAATAGCCTGCACTACGCGAATGAACTCGTCCGGACCAGCAACCTTAACTTCGATGTCGAATACATCGACGTCGGCGAAACGTTTGAATAATACTGCTTTCCCTTCCATCACTGGCTTGGAAGCCAACGCTCCCCGGTTGCCTAGCCCCAAGATAGCGCTTCCATCTGAGATAACCGCTACTAAATTGCTTTTGGCGGTATATTGGTAAGCATCCTCAGGATCTTCAGCGATCTCCAGCACAGGCTGCGCTACTCCAGGAGTGTATGCCAGCGACAGGTCAATCTGGTTTACCACCGGTTTGGTGGGAATGACCTCCAACTTGCCTGGTCTCCCACGGGCGTGATAGTCAAGCGCGGACTCGCGGGTGATCATAAGTCTCAGTGCCTTTTCGCGAAGAGTCGGGATCCGCACACATCAGAAAGTGGAATAGGCACCACTTTATATTGCTTAAATAATATAGGTGCAGACGTGTGAACGCACGGACTCGTATCGTTTGCTCTAGCTATCATGGGCTTGTGAAGACAACGATATGTTTCAGAGCTCCAATCAACACAATGGTATGACCTCGCGCCATCTATCCCAGCTCCTTCCACAGCAATGGGGTTGGCTGTCCAATGCTCCGGAACCCATACCGCTCATATAACCGGCGCGCACGCAGATTGCTGGCTTGGGTATTGAGCGTAACCCAATTGATGCCTGCTTGCACCATTTCCGACAATGCTTCGGTGAGAAGTCGTGTGCCAACCCCTTTGCCTTGCCAGTCTGTGGTAACACCGAGGCGGGTGAGATGCCCATGGGTCCCGTCCCATTCGCTCCAACAATAACCTATAATGCGGTCTCTGTGTTTTGCCACAACAAAATAGGCTGACCTTCCCAGCACGTATTCTATTTCCTCATACGGCTTATGCCACACCGGAGCGAAAATCTGGTTGTCAATGGCAGCAACCGTCCTGAGATCACCTTGCCGGGCACGTTCGACCACCACGGTGGAATTGCCAGCGACTGAGAACGGCACCGCATCCCAACCATAGGTGATCACGTGCTCGCAAGTCTGGAAGCCGTGGGCATCTAATGCTTCGTTTAGCCAAACAGCACCACTCAGGCACGCCAGTCGATGCACGTGCTGCCGACGTGCATGACTTTCCGCGCAAGACAATACCATTCTGGCGTATTGCGTGGCAGGCAGGCCATTGCACACCGCTGCAGCAACAATGCTGATTACTTCCGGATGGCGCCTGAGCACTGCGATCAGTCCAACAATTTCCTGGCCTCTCTCCACCATCACCCAACAATCGCCTGCAGCGAGGCGTTGTTCGAGCCAATGTGCCCCGCACGGTAGGTAGGTGCGCCATGAATAGATGAGCAATCGCCGGATGGCAGCTTGGTCAGCCATTGTGGCAGGACGCACCACATACAATGAGCTTACCTTAGAAGTAGATGCTCCCATATATTGGTGCAGCATTGTAGTGGCAACTCCGTAGCGTGTCAAGGGAGAATCGCGGAAGCCCACCTGAAGATTCAGACAGGCCACTGCTAACTGTTTTCAACTTTGACGCGCTAGCGGTAGTGTACTAGAATGTTATTGCAATTAATTGCAATAATAAGCCGTCAAACAAGAACAAGATCAGGCTAACCAAAGAGACAGGAGGTTCACCGATGGACACAGCTATGTTATCGCACATTTGGAAGGAAGTCACCACTGCCCGCATGCACATCCCAGACGGGTTTCTGAGCTTACCGGTGGCGCTTGCTTTCTGGGTGATTTCAGCTGGATTGCTGGCAATAGCTGCACGTAGGACCCAACAGCAGCTGGGGGAGCGACAGATCCCGTTGATGGGGGTGATGGCCGCCTTTATCTTTGCCGCCCAGATGATCAACTTCCCGGTGGCAGGTGGTACCTCGGGACACCTGCTGGGTGGTGTCTTGGCAGCGATTATGCTGGGGCCGTGGGCTGGTATGCTGGTGATGGCTTGTGTAATTATCGTGCAAGGCCTGCTCTTCCAAGATGGAGGTTTGCTAGTGATGGGAGCCAACATCTTCAATATGGGCTTGCTAACCGCTGCCCTGGGTAGTCTCTACCATGGCCTGGCGGGGCGCCAGAGCAAAGGGGTACGCCTGGTTGTGGCTGGTGTTCTGGCATGGCTTTCAGTCATAGCGGGCGCCTTGTTCACCGCACTCCAGCTGGGCTTCAGCGGTACCTCGCCATTTGCCATAGTGGTGCCGGCTATGCTGGGTGTCCATGTGCTGATCGGCATCGGCGAGGGACTGATTACTATGGCAGCGCTGGCGTTTGTTATGCAAGTGCGCCCCGACCTGGTATCAGTGGAGGCTGTGCGTGCTGGCGGTGGACGCAGCTGGGTAGTGGCGGGTCTGCTAATCGCCCTGGTGGTAGCTGTGCTATCGCCCATCGCTTCGGCGGATCCCGACGGCTTGGAGCGTGTGGCCATTGACATGGGGTTTGAGGAGATCGCCGCAGCACCGCCCTATGAGGTGCTGCCCGACTATGTGGTGCCTTTGCTCGGTGAGACCCCGGTGTCAACTATCGCAGCTGGCGTGCTCGGGGTGTTGGTGGTAGCTGCGGTGGCGATCATTGTAGGCCGTCTATTGCGCCAGCGTGCAGCGATCACCTAATAAGGTGATCTCGGAGCGAAAGCGGTCTCTCAGTGGCGAACATGCTTGAAGGTCTGCTGGATCGCTACTTGAATCGTGCGAGTTTTGTTCACGACCTTGACCCACGCGTCAAGGTCGTGAACGCGTTTCTGTTTATTCTCTCGGTTGTACTGTTGCCGGATGGGGCTTGGATCGCCTATTTTCTGGGGTGGTGTGCTATATTGGCGGTAGCTCTCCTGGCCCGAGTGGGGGCGGGCTTCGTATTACGGGGTTCGCTGGTGGCATTTCCCTTTGCATTGGTAGCAATCACTCTTGTCTTCACCTTACCCGGTCGTCCCCTATTGACATTGCAATTGGGCACGTGGGAGCTTAGCGCCAGTGATGCCGGCCTGGTGCGTTTCACCAGCATTTTGGCGCGCAGCTGGCTCTCGGTGCAAGCGGCTATCCTGCTCACTGCCACGACACGCAGCCCAGATCTATTGCATGCACTGCGCCATTTGCGTGTGCCTGGGTTGCTGGTAACTATTCTATCGTTTATGATACGCTATCTGTATGTGCTGGTCGATGAGACAACTCGGCTGCTACGCGCTCGTCAGGCCCGCAGTGCGTGGTCTGCGCAAGGGAAAGGGGGTGGTTCTCTCTTCTGGCGGGCCCGTGTAGCCGGCAACATGACCGGCCAGCTCTTCCTACGCAGCCTGGAACGCAGCGATCGCATTTACAATGCTATGTTAGCACGTGGATTTCGCAGTCAGTTTGTCACCATTAATCCGCATATGATGCGGCGCCGTGATTGGGTAGCAGGTGGGCTGGGAATTTGTGTTTTGTTGTTGCTGCAGTTTGTCGCTCATTTTGTGAGCTAGCTGGATGATCCAATATGCCAATTGTGCACGAACCGGTTACGTCCTGTGAGGATAGCTTTGGCCATCCTGCGCCAGACGTACTGGCGCTGGAGGTGCAGGGATTGCATTTCACTTATCCGGATGGCCACGTGGCACTGCGGGGCATTTCACTGCAAGTGCGATGTGGTGAAAAGGTAGCACTGGTGGGACCCAATGGCGCCGGTAAGAGCACTTTGCTTCTGCATCTGAACGGCCTGCTTAATGGTGGACAGGGAAACATTCGAGTTATGGGCATGCCAGTGATAGCACCCAACTTACCGCTTATCCGCGCACGCGTGGGCCTGGTCTTCCAGAACCCCGACGATCAGCTCTTCTCTCCCACTGTGTACGAGGATGTTGCATTTGGTCCGCTGCACATGGGGCTGCCTGAGGAGGAAGTCCGTCGACGTGTGGCATACGCGCTGACACAGGTCGGAATGGCACAGTACGCTGACCGGTTGTCATATCATCTTAGTATGGGGGAGAAGAAGCGGGTCGCTATTGCCACTGTGCTCTCCATGCACCCAGATATTCTCGTCTTGGACGAACCTAGTGCTGGCCTTGACCCACGCGCACGGCGTGGCTTGATCAACTTATTGCGCGCGTTGCCTATCACAATGTTGGCCTCTACCCATGATATGCTGATGGTGCGCGATCTGTTCCCACGCACCGTTATTATGGACGAAGGACGTATCGTGGCTGATGGCCCGACGGAGGAACTGCTGGAGCAACGGGATCTATTGGAGGCACATGGGCTGGAGAAGTTATGATCTCTTGAGCTTACGCTTGGTTCTCTAACGGCTGTAGCTCGGGCGCGTGTAATGCACCTCCTAGTTTGAGAGACATCAGGCGACGATAGATTGCGACCGTGCGTTCGGCGATGCTGGTCTGAGTGAAGTGTTCCAGCACACGCTGGCGCCCGCGTAATGCTAAATCCTCGCGTAATTCCTCATTGTCAAGCAATTTTTGTAGTTGCGCGCGGAGGTCAAATGGGTCGCCTTCTTTGAAAGTTAGTCCTGCATCGCCGATAACCTCAGGAATGGCGCCACTGCGTGCTCCTACTACTACTACCTGACATGCCATCGCCTCGATCAACACACGCCCAAACTGTTCCTTCCAGTTAGGTTGGGTGCGCGAGGGGAGCACCAGCACGTCCAGTCCGCTGTAGTAATAGGGCAGCTGCGTGGAGGGAATGGGACGGTCGAAGGTAACACGCGGAGCAATACCCAGCCATTGAGCCATTTTCACCAGCCGCTCCTCATCTGGGCCACTGCCTAGAATGCGCAACTCCCACGGCCCGCGCAGCTGATAGACTGCTTCTAGCAGCACGTCTACCCCTTTTTCTGGCACCAAGCGGCCGATGTAACCGATGACTACTTCGCTTCGGGAGGGTCTCCTTGCGCTGCGCCGCAATAATACACTGGGCTTGCCCTGTCGCACTGGCCGGCTAAGCGGAGTAAATATCTCTGGGTCAACCCCGAACTGCGGGATAACCTCAATTGTGCCCTGATAGCCCTTGGCGCGCCACACGCTCAATCCCTCGCTGTTTCCTACCAACAACATGTCAGTATGGCGCAACACGTACCATTCCATCCAGTTGAAGGGGGGTGGATAACGTCGATTAAGGTTCTGCCAACTGAAGACGACTATGCGCGCTCCAATCTGGCGCGCCTGGTGCACAGCGAGAAAAGTGGCCAGATTATATGGTTCCTCCTCGACGTGCACCACATCCGGCTGCACCGCGCGCATCAATCGTCCCAGCCCAGGGTAGTAATGCAGGTGAAAGTGGCCGTTAAGCACAATTGGCTCGACACGCAACTCGTAGCCGTCCAGATAGGCGCGCTCTAGACGTAACGCGCCGCGTTCATCGCGCCATTCGGGTGGCACCACCGCGATCAGCTCGACATCAGCGTGGCGAGCGATCTCCTCCAGCTTCTTCTGATAGGCACCAACGACACAGGCTTTTGAGATCAGTAGAACCTTCACTAGAACTCCAGGTCGGAAAGCGCGCGCGCAAAACTGGCGAAGGTAGGCTGCTGACTGAAGTAGATCAGATGGGCCAGACAACGACAATCGGACGCGCCGAAGCTGGGCACTGGCACTTTGCTGCCTGGGATAGCACGTAGTGCTGAGGCCCAGATACACTCCTTACGCTTGCGATCCACCGCATACCAGATCTCCACGATCGCCGCGTGGGCAAGCAGGTAGTCAATGTGCCACTGCATTAACTTGTCTGTGCGCGCATGATAGCTCAAACGGGCAGCCAAACCGCCTGGGCCTAGCGCACTGCCGGCATAGGCGTAATAACCTGCTTCGAACTCCCACGTACCCAGTCGGCCGATTGTAATCTTGACTGGATGTTCGAGTCGGATCACCAGCACATAGCTGCCTGGCTCAGCAGGCGCCAGCTCACTCGTGCCCCACTCGGGCAATTGACCTTCAGGTTGTTCCATTGTTGAGAGCTCCACTCACACCAGTGCAAACCGCGCGGTGAAATGGCGTAGGTAAGGAGTCTGGTAAATGATCTGCAATCCACGGATTTGATCCCGTTTCTGCCAAAGCGCAACCAGCACACGCACGACATAGTCCAAGTGGCTCTGTGTATAGACGCGCCGTGGCAATGTTAGACGTATCAGCTCCAGTGGCGGGTAAATCCACTCACCTGTCTCGGGATCGCGATGAGCAAAGGCCACCCCGCCGATCTCAGCTGCCCGAATGCCGCCCTCCAGATAAAGAGCGACACACAGCGCTTGCGCTGGGAACTGGGCTGGAGGGATGTGAGGCACGAAGCGTCGTGCGTCCACATATACAGCATGCCCTCCGGGTGGCTCGAAGATAGGGATACCACTCGTACGCAGCTGGTCGGCCAGATAGTACGTCTGGGCAATGCGATAACGCAGGTAAGCTTCATCCAGTCCTTCCCACAGGCCGCGCGCCATCGCCTCCAGGTCACGTCCGGCCAGTCCACCATAAGTAGGAAACCCCTCACGCAGCGTCAGCTCTTGGGCGGCGCGCTCGTACAGGGCCTGATCGTTCATCGCCAGGAAGCCCCCGATGTTTACCAGGCCGTCCTTCTTGGCGCTCATCGTACAGCCATCAGCATAGGAGAACATCTCGCGTGCTATCTCAAGCAGGCTCTTGTCAGCATATCCGGGTTCGCGTTGTTTAATGAAGTAGGCGTTCTCGGCATAGCGGCAGGCATCAATAAAGAAAGGGATGCCATAGCGATGGTAAACCTCGCTGGTCTGGCGGATGTTCTCCATTGAGACCGGCTGGCCACCGCCGGAATTGTTCGTGATGGTGATCATGCCGAGCGGAATGTTTTCCGCGCCGACCTTGCGAATGAACGCTTCCAGCGCGACAACGTCCATATTGCCCTTAAAGGGATGCCAGACAGTTGGATTGTTACCTTCAGCGATGGCGTGATTGGTAGGCCGGCCACCGCGTGCCAAGATGTTGCCCATCGTTGTGTCAAAGTGCATCGAATTGGGCACATACTGATCCTGCTTGACCATAATGCTGAATAGGATGTTCTCGGCACCGCGTCCCTGGTGCGTCGGAAGGAAATAACGGAAACCGAAGATGTTCCGAATTGTCTCTTGCAGGTGGTAGTAGTTACGGCAGCCAGCGTAGCTCTCGTCGCCCAACATGATGCCGGCCCACTGGTTCTGGCTCATCGCGCCGGTGCCTGAGTCGGTCAGTAGATCAATGTATACCTCCTCAGCGGGTATGTTGAAAAGGTTGTAACCAGCTGTGTCCAGAATGCGTGCCCGTTCCTCGCGCGAGGTCTGCTTGATTGGCTCAACCACCTTAATGCGAAACGGTTCTGGGAAGAAGTCGGCCATTGCGCAACATAGCCCCTTTGTGTTCGGACAATCACACTGTCTATGATAGCAGCATCGCGTCACTGTGCAAAACAGCGGCCAGGCTGCGGATTCTCTGTTTTGCTCGCACCTTGGCCCCAAAACTATGAGCATGATGACAATTGAGGGCGCATTCCGAACTATCGGTCAGTTCTGGTGATCTCCTTGAATGGTCGGGGGATGATAAATGTGAGATCAGTCTATGAGATCTTGAAATGGCCAGCACCTGTCCCCCTCACAATGAAGGAGGCGTGGCGCATCGCCACGCCTCCCAAATCCTCCAAGAGCTTATGGAGCCGGAACGTTAGATGTTGCTTTGCGAAGCTGCTACTGCGTAATCTCGCCGATGCGTTCGGCTTCCATCAGGTTGTCCTTGGTGATCAGCTTGGGCGGGATGAAGATATCGTGCTGAGATGGCTTGACACCGTCGCGCAGATAGCTCACCAAGACGCGCAACGCAGTGCGGGATTGTTCGCCAGGGAACTGCTCGATGGTGCCGTACAACTGACCGTCTCGCACCATCACCAACGCCTCTGGCAGGGCGTCGTAGCCGATCACTACCACCTTCTCGGCCAAGTTGCGCGCCTTGAGTGCCTCAATTGCACCGAATGCCATCTCATCGTTTGCCGCGATCACAGCGTCTGGCTCAGGTGTGGCCCCCAGACAGTTCTCTGTCACTGTCAGGGCCATCTCCCGCCGGAACCGCGCTGTCTGCTGGCAGGCTACTTTGATTTCAGGGCGGCTGTCTATGATGTTGTGCAGACCCTTTGACCGGTCGATGGCTGGCGAACTGCCTGGCTCCCCTGTTAATTCGAAGATAGTAGCTCCTTGCGGGAACAGATTGAGCAAGGCAAGACCTTGCTGCTCACCACCCAACACGTTGTCAGCACCCACGTGGGCCAGAGTGTCCACCCCCACCACTGTGCGGTCAATGGTGACAACAGGGATGCCTGCATCCACAACTTGCTTGACAGCGGGTGCCATGCCCTCGGCGGTGATGGGGCTGATCAGCACACCGTCATATTTCTTGACAATCGCGGCCTCCATATCCGCCGTCTGCTTGGGCACTTGGTTCTGACCATCTAGGGTGACAATCTCTATGTTGCCCAACTTGGCGGCTTCTGCTTTCACCTGCGCCTCCATAAACACAAAGAACGGAAACGCCAAGTCCGGCAACGACAACGCTATTGTCAGTGGCTTCTGTGCACCTTCAAGTTCGCCGATGCGTTCGGCTTCCATCAGGTTGTCCTTGGTGATCAGCTTGGGCGGGATGAAGATATCGTGCTGAGATGGCTTGACACCGTCGCGCAGATAGCTCACCAAGACGCGCAACGCAGTGCGGGATTGTTCGCCAGGGAACTGCTCGATGGTGCCGTACAACTGACCGTCTCGCACCATCACCAACGCCTCTGGCAGGGCGTCGTAGCCGATCACTACCACCTTCTCGGCCAAGTTGCGCGCCTTGAGTGCCTCAATTGCACCGAATGCCATCTCATCGTTTGCCGCGATCACAGCGTCTGGCTCAGGTGTGGCCCCCAGACAGTTCTCTGTCACTGTCAGGGCCATCTCCCGCCGGAACCGCGCTGTCTGCTGGCAGGCTACTTTGATTTCAGGGCGGCTGTCTATGATGTTGTGCAGACCCTTTGACCGGTCGATGGCTGGCGAACTGCCTGGCTCCCCTGTTAATTCGAAGATAGTAGCTCCTTGCGGGAACAGATTGAGCAAGGCAAGACCTTGCTGCTCACCACCCAACACGTTGTCAGCACCCACGTGGGCCAGAGTGTCCACCCCCACCACTGTGCGGTCAATGGTGACAACAGGGATGCCTGCATCCACAACTTGCTTGACAGCGGGTGCCATGCCCTCGGCGGTGATGGGGCTGATCAGCACACCGTCATATTTCTTGACAATCGCGGCCTCCATATCCGCCGTCTGCTTGGGCACTTGGTTCTGACCATCTAGGGTGACAATCTCTATGTTGCCCAACTTGGCGGCTTCTGCTTTCACCTGCGCCTCCATAAACACAAAGAACGGAAACGCCAAGTCCGGCAACGACAACGCTATTGTCAGTTTCTTTTCCTGGCTCGGCGGCTCAGCTGCTGCCGCTAGCGGAGCCGTGAGCATACTTGTGATCACAACTGCTGCCAGCAAACCGAAGAGATGCTTTCTCATAACTCAATGCCTCCTTTGGCCGTTATATATTGTGATGCTACACGTTATCCCTATATGGCGCCCTTTATCCGAGAGTGACGAGCAAATTCGCTTGGGTTACCTTATCACCTCCTTTCAGTGTTGCACCACTGGAATGATCATTCTCGCATAAGCTGTAATATCTTGCGCAGTGTGATAGGCTCCTGACATTCAGCGTCGAGCTGACTTCGCTAGCTGGTCAAAGAATACAGCGAAAACAATGATCAAGCCGATAATCACCTGCTGGAAATACGAAGAGACATTCAGCAGGGTAAGGCCATTGGACAACACCCCAATGAGAAGTACCCCGATCACAGTGCCAAAGATGCTACCTTCACCGCCGCGGGTAAGACTCGTGCCGCCGATGACGACCCCCGCGATTACCGTCAACTCGTAACCTATGCCAGCTACCTGCTCGGCGGAGTTTAGACGAGATGAAAGTAAGAAACCTGACAGACCAGCGAAGAAACCGCTAATGACATACACGCTCAACACTAACCATTTTATGTTTAGTCCAGACAAACGAGCAGCCTCTCGGTTTCCGCCTACAGCGTAGATGTGGCGTCCATATTTGGTATAGCGCAGGACGATGTGAGCGATGGCCGCAAACACGAGGAAGAAGATTACCGGCACCGGCACTGGCCCAATCATTCCCTGACCCCAGAAGCGATAGGCCTCGCGAAAACCACTGATCGGCTGACCTTGGGAGAAAAGCAAGGCAGCTCCCCGAAATGCTGACATGCCACCCAAGGTTACAATGAAGGGGGGAACACCAAGTCGACTAACTCCTAGACCCTGTAACATACCCCCTGCTAACCCGACGACAATGGCGGCGACCACAGCTGTAAGGAGGCCATATCCTTTAGCTTCCCCAGCTGTTACACTAAGGAGGCCAGTGCCACCTTTCTCCACTGCCGCACATACCAAGCCCGACAGCGCCAGCAGAGATCCAACTGAGAGATCAATGCCTCCTGTGAGGATCACAAAGGTCATGCCGACAGCCAGTAACCCGTAGATCGACACCTGACGTAGCACATTGAAGATATTGACGGTGGAAAGGAAAGCGGGCTCCAGTATGGCAAACACTATGCACAAAGCGGTTAGGAAGGACAGTGCGCCAAAACGACTGACAACGTTCAAAAGATTACCCCAGCGCACACGCGTGCGCACTGGTGTAGAAGATGCAGTTACAGTTTGCACGAAGTCACCCCCTGCACATAATTGAGGAAATTGCCCATACCCATGATGAGATATTCGAACCCGACCGAGTCAATTTAGCCATTACTCTGCACTGCTTCGACATGCAAAGTTTCATGCTGAACTGTACAGTATCGCATCACGATCTCTGGCGTCGCCTCGCTTACGTCCAGAATCGCTGTCACACGACCTTCAGCCATACACACAATGCGATCGCTCATGGCTAGCAATTCGGGCAGCTCAGACGACACCATAATGATACTGACCCCAGATCTTGCCAACTCGTCCATCAGAGCATAGATTTCAGCTTTGGCCCCCACATCTATACCGCGTGTAGGTTCGTCCATAATCAGAATCTTGGGCCGCAACATCAGCCATTTTGCGATGACAACCTTCTGTTGATTGCCGCCACTCAGATTCCAAACGATTTGATCCAAGCTGGGCGTACGAATCTGGAGCTGGGTAACAAATTGCTGTACCGACTGTCTTTCTTGGGCCTGACCGACAAACCCAAATCGGGTGAGACGAGCAAGAGAAGGCAGGGAAATGTTGAAGTGAAGTGCCTGATTAAGAATCAAACCCTGTTCCTTGCGGTCCTCAGG
The DNA here is from genome assembly GCA_937127125.1 of uncultured Ardenticatenia bacterium. GTDB lineage: Bacteria > Chloroflexota > Anaerolineae > 4572-78 > NAK82 > NAK82. The sequence goes on along the minus strand of CAKZLO010000035.1, from coordinate 245,422 downwards.
CACGTAGCCGATACCATGCCGAATAGCATCCAGCGGAGAGTTGATATCGACTGGAACACCATCTATGTAGATCTCACCCGCGTCACGCTTGTCTGCGCCAACGATGAGGCGCACCGTTTCGGTGCGACCGGCGCCTACCAAACCTGCCAAGCCAAGAATCTCACCACGGCGAAGATCGAAGCTGACATCCTTCACCACAATAGCACTGGGATCGAATTTGCTGCCCCTCCGGGTCAGCCCACGGACTTCTAAAATCACGTCATTTTGCCTGACAGCGCTTAATTGCGGAGCGCCCGGCCGTGCCTTAACCCTGGACTTGCGATGTTCCTTGTGGAAGAACTCATCGCGCGAGCGGCCGACCATCATGCTGACTAGCTTGTCCTCTGTAGCTTCTGCAGCAGTTAGCATCCCAACATTGCGGCCATCACGTAGTACCATGATGTGGTCGCAGATGGTGAGTACCTCCTGAAGTCGATGCGAAATAAAGATGACAGCGATACCCTGGCGCTTTAGTTCACGCATAATGTTGAACAGTACTTGTACCTCGGCGCCACTTAATGCGGATGTCGGCTCGTCCATAATGATCACTCGCACCTGCATAGACAGTGCCTTGGCAATTTCGACCATCTGCTGCTCAGCTACTGAGAGATCGCGCACAATAGCGGTTGGAGGCAGACTGACGCCCAGACGACTCAACAACTCTTCGGTCTGTCGGAAAAGTTGGCGATAATCTACGAAGATCGAATCACCCGGATAACGACCGACGAAGATATTCTCCATCACTGTGAGGTTGGGCATCAGATTGAACTCTTGATAGATCACCGAGATGCCGAGCTGCAGAGCGTGATGGGGATCTTTAATGGTAATAGGTTGACCCTGCAGATAGATCTGCCCGCTGTCCATCGGGTATGCCCCTGAGAGGATCTTCATCAACGTAGATTTGCCGGCGCCGTTCTCACCAACCAGGCCCAAGATCTCGCCAGCACGCGCCTCGAGGCTAACACGAGCCAATGCCTGGACACCCGGGAACGCTTTGCTCACGTTCTCCATACGGAGAAGGACGTTGTCATCCATCAGGAATCCTCTCTGCAGAGTACAGTGCATCTAAGGGAAATAACGAAAATGAGCCTTCACCCACACCCATATGGCGCCATCCCCTTAAGGCGCACTGCCGGCCGAGAAGCCGATCTCTTGAGATCCCGACTTGCAAGGGCCAGAAACTCAAAGGGTAGAGAGCCATCCTTGGACACTCCCCACCATAGTAAGCTGCTGCACTATCAAGCGATCACATTATCACATGAGCCAGAAGCTCTGTCAAGAGGTTTTGGAAGCTGGCTACATACTTTATCAGGTGCGTTTCCTACAAGAATTCAAGTGATGGAAGGCCTTCAATACCCTCCGATAGCTTTAAATCGTTGGTGACTCGGGATTGAGCGCGAAGTGTTTGAGCATCACGATGGGATCACTCCTGCTTGGGTTGTGAATCTTCACGCCTGCGCGTGCTGCTGGGTATGAAACAAAGTACTCATCATGGGTAAGCTGGCCGAAGCGAATCAGGGTCGGCGTCTCGATCGGCCACTCTCCTAGCGTTCCGTGACCTTGTAACATGATCAGCCCGTAGGCACAGGCATCCCGGATGGTGACTGTGCGACCTGGCAACACAGTGAGTTCCTTGGCAGCAAAGTATGGGTTGCCGTAGCTGATCCAATACTCCAGGTAGCCTTCGGCTTTCATTTCTTCCTCAGGTCTGACCGGTCGGGGTCGGCGGAAGAACTGCTCACGAAAGTTAGGCAGTGTATTCAACTCCCAATCAAGCATTGATACCAGATAGTCGAGATCATGCTGCTTGTCGGGCGGGACATTCTTGGTCAAGAGCGACCAATCCAGCGGCACGTCGTTGACCAACGACTGGAACATAGCGAACACATCACTGGCCCACTGCGGCTCGTAGGTACACAGGCTACCTGGCGCATGGAGGACACCAGCAGGGACATACCAGCCCGTGCCCACTTCGAGGCGGTAAGCGCGGGACAGGTCAGTGATATGGTTGTCGCCAGTGTTCCAGATCTCCAGGCAATGGCGCACCTGTTCCTTGGTGGTTCCAGGCTCCAGGCCGAAAAAGGTGTAGGGGAAATCGGCACCGTAGTTATTCAGTTGGCGTGGGAAATAGTAGCTCTCCGGCTTGCTCTCCATACCAACCTGTCGGGCATGTTCTTCCATCTGATGGACGTGATGGGGCAGAGCACCTTTGTTATCGAAGAACTTGGAGTAGATGGGCCAACCGTGGTACTCATTCCATATACGTTCACCCACCATTTGTGCGCCTAGCTCGTCTACCAGATCCTTGAGCAAGATGCGTTTGGGCTTGTCTTCGTCACCGTAAACGACATAGCTCAGACCTTCATCGGGGGTGGTGAGTGGTCCATTGTCGGCCTTGGTGGTCGAGGAGAGCCAACGCTCGTCAATGCCTCCGCGGTGGGCGCCGAAGGCGTATAGGTCATCATGGTGGAGCTTCAAGCGCTTGCCAGGGATGCAAAACGAACGTGGTACCCAAGTTGGTGCCAGGCGCAGGATGCCTTGGCCTTGCTCGAAAGCAGGATGTGTCATGGCAAAACCCTCACGTGAGATTTCATATGTCAAAGCTGGTTCTCCAAGACGGTACCAGTACTCTCGAAAGCCTGCAATGTGATTCTATGTTTATGCAACGAACAGGGCTGAGAAGTTCATAATGCGCACTGGCTATATGGTATATGGGAGATCTCGCCGGCTGGAGAGCACATAGTACTCATTAAATGACATAACACCACAGCAGCAAGAACGTTTATGCTTACAAGTCTAGCATAACCGAGCCTGGCAATGCTGTCAAGTCATTAGGCGGTTCCGAGCAGTTTTGAGAGCGTCGAAAAAAGTCTCATATCGCATAGGTCCCTGTAGAAGAATTCGTGCAGGTGGGTTGTCTCATAAAACAGGTGACTATAACGTTTTTCAACACTCTCCTGGTTCGACTTGCTCTTATATATTAGGCATAGTATAATAAGCGCTTGGTCAATTCACTTCGCGCGTCTCTGGACTTGTCAGGCTGTGCTCGGCGACTACCGAGTTCCTGGTGGGGATGAAGGAGGCGGAGGTATTAAACAACACACAAGGAGAGTAACAGGAAATGGCAGTTGAAACAATGAAAGCCCTGCTGGAAGCAGGCGTTCACTTCGGTCACCGTACCCGTCGCTGGCACCCGAGGATGAAACCCTATATCTTCACCGAACGAAATGGGATTCACATCCTCGACTTGCAGCAAACCCTCGCCCGCCTGGAACAAGCATACAATCTGGTGCGTGATACTGTGGCCAAAGGTGGCACCGTGTTATTCGTAGGCACCAAGAAACAAGCGCAGGATGCGCTTGCCGAGGAGGCACGTCGCTGTGAGATGCCTTATGTCAATCAACGCTGGTTAGGTGGCACTCTCACCAACTGGCGCACCATTCGACAACGCATCGATTATTTGCTCGACCTCGAGAAGAAACAGATGCGCGGCGAGTTCGCCCACCTGCCCAAGAAAGAAGTGGCCAAGCTCGAATACGAGATTGCACGCCTGAATCGGCGTTTTGGCGGTCTCAAGGAGATGCTGCGGTTGCCCGATATCCTCTTCGTTGTAGATGTGCGCCGCGAGGCAAATGCTGTGCGCGAGGCCAACACCTTGGGTATCCCTGTAGTTGCGATGGTGGATACCAATTGCGATCCTACCCCTGTTGACTACGTCATTCCATCCAATGACGACGCGATACGCGCAATTCGTCTGGTCGCGAGCAAGATTGCTGATGCTGCCATCGAAGGGTTGCGCTTGCGTGAGACGATGGCCGCTGAGCTCGAGGAAGAGGGTATTGCGGTGGCGGAAGAAGGCCAAGAGCGTTATCTTGGACCATCCACATTGGCCAAGCTACGGGCGGCTGCACGCATTGAAGAAGAAGAGGAGGAATGGGAGGAGCTGGAGGAGTTGGAAGAGGACGAAGACGCTCTGCGCGCCAGGGCATCTTATATGCGGCGACGCGCAGCTGAGAAGGTGAATGCTCCTGCTGTCGGGCGCATCTTTGAGCCTGATGACGATGAAGAGAAAGACGAGGAAGAAGAGGAAGACGAAGAAGACGAGGATTAGTTGACGCAGCAGCAATCTTTTCGGGGAGAGCACGTGGCTTTTTGTTCTGAACAAGTTCCTATCCCCTGAATCTGGTGAGGTATCCTTAAGGAGGCAATTAATTGTGGCTATTACCACTGATATGATCAAGCAATTGCGCGAAGAGACAGGTGCCGGTGTATTGGAGTGCAAAAAAGCGCTGGAAGCCTCAGGTGGCGATTTCGACCGGGCAATCGCTTTGTTGCGCGAGAAAGGGTTGGCCACCGCTGCCAAGAAAGCTGGCCGCGAGGCTAACGAAGGGCTGGTGGGCTTGCAAGTGGATGCAAACGGCCGGTGGGGGGTCATCTTGGAGGTCAATTGTGAGACAGACTTTGTGGCCCGCACCGAGGATTTTCGCGCCTTTACCCAGGCTTTGCTGCAGCAGCTGAGCGCTGATCCTGCTGTGACAGATGTACCAGCTCTTTTGGAACGACCTTTTGTGCTTGACCACAACATCACGGTGGGACAGCACCTGACTGCGCTCGTGGCCAAGCTGGGCGAAAACATTGTCATCCGCCGCTTTGCGCGTCTGCAACGTGATGGAGATGGCTGGATCGAAGGGTATCTTCATCCGGGTGACCGCATAGGGGTGATCTTGCACGCTTCTGCCGGCGACGCCAAAGTAGCTGAAAGTGTTGCGTTTCGCGAGCTGGTGCACGATCTGGTACTCCAGGTAGCCGCCGCAGCGCCCGAGTACGTCGCGCCGGCGAACATACCGGCCGACGTCGTGGAGGCAAAACGTGCCGTCTATCGAGCAGAAATCACAGATGAGAAGAAACCTGAAGCCATCAAAGAGCGCATCATTGCAGGTAAGCTCGACAAGTGGTACGAGACAATATGCCTGGTACGTCAACCTTTCATCAAGAATGACACGCTACGTATTGCTGATCTTCTCGAACAGAAGAGCAAACAATTAGGCACGCCATTGACTATAGAGCGCTTCGTGCGTTATGAGCTCGGGACGGGCGAGTGAAGAGGGGCGAGGCCAGAACTGGGGAAGTTCTGGTCTCGTTCTAGTGAGAGTTGAGATAGGAAAAAACGATGCCTCAAGCGAAATATCAGCGCGTATTACTTAAGGTGGGAGGTGAAGCGTTGGCCGGTCCGCACGGTTTTGGCATTGACCCTCACCGAGCGGATGTTGTAGCTGGCAAGATTGCAGCAGTGCGCGCTTACGGTGTGGAAGTCGCCGTGGTGCTGGGCGCCGGCAATCTGTGGCGTGGTCGTGACGGTCTGGAACACGGAATGGACCGTACTACCGCTGACCACATGGGCATGTTGGCTACTGTGATGAACTCTCTGGCACTGGCGGATGCGTTGGGAAGACTTGGCTTAGAGACGCGTGTACAGACGGCAATCGAGATGCGTGCTGTTGCCGAGCCATATATTCGTGGACGCGCTGTTCGTCACTTGGAAAAAGGGCGTGTGGTGATCCTGGGAGCAGGCACAGGTAACCCTTATTTCACAACCGACACTGCAGCTGCACTGCGGGCGCTGGAGATCGACGCTGAGCTGCTCATCAAGGCAACTAAGGTGGATGGCGTGTACAACGAGGACCCTATGGTGAATCCTCAAGCACAGCGCTTTGACAGCCTGACATATCTTGACGCGCTCAACTTGGGAGTCAAAGTGTTGGACAGCACAGCCATCTCATTGTGCAAAGAGAATCACTTGCCCATCATTGTGCTCAATCTGTGGGAAGATGGTAGTATCGAACGAGCAGTGCTCGGTGATACCATTGGCACCTTGATCGGCCCATAAGCGATTCCTGGCCTGGCATCTCTGCAGAAGGGGGGTGAATGCTATGTTGAAGCAACTGCTTCGGGAAACCGAAGATCGAATGAAGAAAGCGATTGAGGCGCTCCAGGTGGATTTGCGGGGCATTCGTACCGGACGTGCCTCTCCAGCATTGGTAGAACGGGTGCGCGTCAACTATTATGGCACTCCTACTAACCTGGCCGAACTTGCTTCGATTTCGGCACCTGAGCCTCAGCTGCTGACTATCCGACCCTGGGATGCCAGTGCTTTGAAGGAGATCGAGCGTGCTATCTTGCAGTCCGATCTCGGGCTGACACCCGTCAACGATGGCAAGATCATCCGACTGAGCATCCCCCCGCTGACCGAGGAGCGTCGCCGTGAGCTGACTAAAGTGGTGGCTAAGCGCGTTGAGGAAGCACGCGTAGCGGTGCGTAATTGCCGGCGCGACAGCTTAAACGACCTGAAAGAACTCGAGAAAGAGAAGCTAATCTCAGAAGACGACTTCTTCACGGGCAAGGAAGAGCTCCAGAAGCTCACTGACAAGTATATCGCACTGGTGGACGAGATCGGCCAAGCGAAGGAACGCGAGATCTTGGAACTGTAGAGTGGATGTGCACATGGGTGTTGCTTTAGAGCGAGTGCCCCAACATGTGGGCATCATTATGGACGGAAACGGGCGCTGGGCGCAACGAAGGGGATTGCCTCGTCTGGCCGGACACCGTGCGGGGGTGGAGAACATTCGTCGTGTCTTACGCGCGTGCGTGGAACTTGGGATCAAGATGCTCACAATTTATGCCTTCTCTACGGAGAACTGGAGACGTCCCGAAGATGAGGTACAAGGTTTGCTCAACATCTTTGCTGGAGTCATCGGGCGTGAGCTCGAGGATCTGCACCGGGAGGGCGTCCAACTGCGTCACATTGGTCGCCTGGAGGGCATCTCAGAAGGACTCAAAGCACAAGTTCTGCGCGCGATTGAGCTGACACGCCACAACGACCGATTGATTCTCAATATTGCCTTTAATTACGGCGGCCGTGCTGAGATTGTAGATGCTGTGAAGGCGATTATCCAGGCAGGTTATACTGCCGATGACGTCACGGAAGAGCTGATCAGCCGTTATCTCTATACTGCCGGCTGCCCCGATCCAGATCTCATTATCCGTACGAGTGGAGAACTGCGCACCAGCAACTTCCTCATTTGGCAAGCTGCCTATGCAGAGTATTACGTGACCCCTGTTCTCTGGCCGGATTTCAACAAAGAAGAGCTGATCAAAGCGCTGGTGGATTACAATACGCGCGAACGTCGATTCGGGGACATTAGACCGAGATAGTACTAGAATAATCTTAAGCAGGCTGGTCTGTGCTTCATACCCGTATTCGTTCCGCCATTGTCATAGGCCTGGTAGCAGGGTTGGGGGTGTGGTTTGGTGGTTGGGTGTTCTTCGCCCTCGTCCTGCTGGTAGCGGGCATGGCCGGCTATGAGTTCACCCTGATGATGCAAGCTGGTGGCCATCGGGTCTCGTTGCTCTTTGTCTATGCCATCATTGTCCTTTTCATGCTCGACGCAGCGTTCGCCGGCCGCAACATCGCCCGGCATGGGTTGGTTTGGATCCTCATCCTTTCCATCTCGTGGCAGATCTTATACTATCGGCCTGGATCTTCCACGGTGGACTGGGCGCTCACTGTCAGCGGTGGCTTATATGTTGGATGGTTGTTCTCGTTTTTTGTGTCGCTACGGGCACTGCCAGACGGACTGGTCTGGACTGCTGCTGCATTGGTGAGCACTTGGGCGAGTGACTCAGGCGCTTATTTTCTCGGTCAGGCGATAGGACGTCACAGGTTGTGTCCTCTCATAAGCCCAAATAAGACATGGGAAGGCATTGCAGGCGGCTTCCTCGGCGGGATCCTCGCAGGTGGTTGTGTCGGTGCACTCGCTATGTACTGGGCTGGTGCGCTTGGCGTGGTGCAAGGGCTCATCCTGGGTGTGTTAGTTTCGTGTACCGCTCCCTTTGGCGACCTGGCTGTCTCAATGATGAAGCGCGAAGCCGGGGTCAAGGACACGGGCACATTGATCCCTGGTCACGGGGGTATTCTGGATCGCACCGACAGCTTGATGTTTGTCGCTGTGGTCACGTACTACTTCGCCACTTGGACGATGCAGTGGCAGTAGCTGTGTCGGTTTCTCAAAAGATCGAGATAGCATTATAATATCGAAATCACCCCCAGGAGGTGAACTGTGGAGCTACAGTCGCGACAGAGGATGATCCTGATCGCTGGAGCACTGATGGGCGCCATCCTAGGTGCTGGGATTGCCTGGTTGTTAACACAGCCAGACGAGCGAATGGGAGATCGACGCAAGCAGCCTTTGCGCCCCAGTGACCTGTTCAAGCTGACAGCAAACATTGCGACGTTGTTACGTGAAATCGACGAAGTACGACGTCGTGTATAAATAAGATTTTTGATCCTTTTGTACCTAAGGAGTTTGCCTATGTCCCTGTCCCACAAGACTGACCAAATAAAGAAGGTAGTGCTGGCTTACTCAGGCGGGCTAGATACTTCCGTTATCGTGCCTTGGCTGAAGAACACCTACGGTTGTCAGGTGATTTGCTTTACCGCCAATCTTGGCCAGGGGGATGAGCTCAGTGGTCTGGAAGAGAAGGCGCTCAAGTCGGGAGCCAGCAAAATCTACATTGAAGACCTTCGCGAGGAGTTCATCACCGATTACATCTACCCCACAATGATGGCCGGGGCAATCTATGAGCGCAAATACTTGTTGGGCACTTCCTTTGCGCGGCCGTTAATTGCAAAGCGTCAGGTCGAGATCGCCGAACTGGAGGGAGCGGATGCCGTAGCGCATGGATGCACCGGCAAAGGGAACGACCAGGTACGCTTTGAGCTAACTTATCAAGCCCTCAACCCGCGTCTCAAGGTGATTGCCCCTTGGCGTGAGTGGCATATTCGCTCGCGTGAGGACGCGTTGGACTATGCCGCGGAGCACAACGTGCCTGTTTCCAGCACGCTCAAGAGTATCTACAGCCGCGACGGCAATATCTGGCATCTGAGCCATGAGGGGGGATTGCTGGAAGACCCTTGGCAGGAACCCGAGGAGGCTATGTTTCAGCGTACCGTCTCGCCCGAGAAGGCTCCCGATGAACCCGAATATGTGACAATCGACTTCCAGCAAGGGGTTCCCAAACGCGTTAACGGCGAAGCCAAAGGCCCTATCGCTTTGCTGGAAACCCTGAACGAGCTAGGAGCGCGTCATGGTGTTGGACGGGTTGATCTGGTGGAAAATCGCCTGGTAGGGATGAAGAGTCGTGGGGTATACGAGACCCCTGGCGGCACCATCTTAGTGGAAGCGCATCAGGCGCTGGAACAACTCTGCCTGGACAAAGAGACATTGCACTTTAAGCAAATGGTCGCATTGCGCTACGCCGAACTGGTTTACAACGGTCAGTGGTTCACGCCGCTACGCGAAGCGCTGGACGCCTTTGTGCGCTCCACACAGCAAACGATGACAGGGCAAGTCCGCCTGAAGCTCTACAAGGGCAACGTTATCCTCGTAGGGCGCCGTAGCCCCTACAGCTTATATCGCGAGGATTACGCCACCTTTGGCGAGGATGATGTATACAACCAGGCCGACGCAGAGGGCTTTATCAAGCTGTTTGGACTACCGCTCAAGGTGCGTGCGCTGCTGGATCTGGAAGGCGTACGACGCGGCCTGCACGGGGAACCAGACTACAGCAAATTCAAGCGCGACTAGACTCGCTGGTTGCTCTACCACGCCTTGATGAAACGGGTGGACGGAAGCTCAGCGAACAGGCGAAAACACCCGGCCTGTTCGCTGAGTTGCTGATGGAGAAGAATTCGAGGGGCTATTCATAAGCGATGAGCAGTCAGGCGAGGGAAGAGAACAAGATGAACTTCCTGTGGGGTGGACGTTTTGATGGCACCCCAGATGTGCTGATGCGCCGTTTTGGGGATTCGATTTCCTTCGACATACGCCTGTGGGAGGTGGACATCCTGGCTAGCGAAGCATATGCCCGAGCACTGGCGCGCGCCGGTGTGATTACTGAGGCGGTGCGTGATCAGTTGCTCTCGGGGCTAGCACAGGTGCACGCCGAGTTCGCTGCCGGTTGCTTCAAAATTCAGCCGGGCGATGAGGACATTCACACAGCTGTAGAGCGGCGGCTAGGCGAGCTGATTGGCGCCGCCGCAGGTATGTTGCACACTGGTCGCTCGCGTAATGATCAGGTGGCAACCGATACCCGTTTATATCTAAGAAAACAGGCGCAAGTGTTGCACCAAGAGTTACACGCGCTACAAACAGCCATTGTAGACAAGGCATCTGCCCATCTGGATGTATTGATGCCTGGGTACACCCACCTACAGCCTGCTCAACCGGTGCGCTTCAGTCATTGGCTGTTGAGCTACTTCTGGATGTTCCAACGTGACCGCGAGCGCTTGGGTGCACTGATGCCACGCCTGAACGTGCTGCCGCTTGGCGCAGGGGCGCTGAGTGGCAACCCTTGGGGTATTGACCAGGACTTCCTGGCGCAGGAGCTGGGCTTCGATGCTGTCGCCACAAACAGCATGGATGTGGTCAGCGATCGCGACTACCTGGTGGAGATGCTTGGCTGGTGCTGCCTGGCACAAATCCACCTGAGTCGCATGGCAGAAGATCTTATCATTTTCAGCAGCCGCGAGTTCGGATTTGTCGAGCTCTCGGATCTCTATGCCACAGGCTCAAGTTTGATGCCTCAGAAAAAAAACCCTGACTCGCTGGAGCTGTTGCGCGGCAAGAGCGGACGGGTGATTGGTGACCTTGTAGGAATGTTGGTCACCCTTAAGGGACTGCCAAGCACCTACAACAAAGATCTACAGGAGGACAAGGAAGCAATCTTCGATGCTCTGGATACTCTCTTGTTGGCGCTGCCCGTCATGACTGGCGTGATCCAAACTCTGATTCTGCACCCGGAGCGGATGCGCGCTGCACTTTCAGATGAGATGCTAGCCACTGAATTGGCTGATTACTTGGTGCAACAAGGTATTCCCTTCCGCGAAGCGCATGCACTGGTTGGGCAGGTGGTGCGTCGCGCATTGGCAAGAGGGTGTTCTCTCAGGGAACTACCGTTGCAGGAGTATCGTGAGGTATGCGATCGCTTTGGGCCAGATGTAGTGGAATGGCTGGATTGTGAACGAGCGGTTGAACGGCGCAGTTCAGTGGGTGGTACGGCCCGTCAATCTGTGCTGGACCAGATCTCTGCGGCCAGACAGTTGCTGAGTAACGGCATGGCGAGGTTGCGATAGGCTTATGCGCACCAAGGTCGTGGTCAATCCGATTGCTGGGCGCGGGCGAGCAGAAAAGTTGCTGCCACGTCTGTATGCGTGTCTGAAGCGTTACGCCGTTTCTGCCGAGGTCGTGCATACCCAGGCTAAGGGAGATGCTGTGCAGCTGGCGCTGGAGGCTGCGCGCGAAGGATATGAGCGCGTTGTAGCTATGGGTGGCGATGGCACGGTGGGTGAGGTAACCACCGGCTTATTGAGCGCAGCTGATGAGGGGTGCGAATCTATACTGGGGATCCTCCCTGCGGGATCTGGCAACGATTATGCATATGCAGTGGGCATTCCCACCAACTTGGAAGCTGCTTGTAAGCGTCTGGTGGATGGTCAGGTGCGTTGTGTAGACGTTGTGCGTGTTAGTGCCGACGGGAAGACGTACTATTTCAACAACACAGTGGGTATCGGCCTAGACGCCGATGTCCTGCTCGAGACCCACAAGCTGAAACGGATACGCGGTTTTCTGCTCTACTTCACAGCTCTGATGCGTGTGCTGATATCGAACGGCCGTTGGCCATACCCGGTGCAGGTCACAGTGGATGGGGAATCATTGCCATATAACGCTGTGACGCTGGTGACAACGTGCAACGGCCCCCGGGTCGCGGGCGGTTTCTATCTGACGCCTGAGGCACGACCGGATGATGGTCAGCTGGATGTGATCATAGCAGATCAGCTGAGTCGATTGCGGTTAGCTTCATTTATTACGCGCGTGATGCGCGGTACTCATGTGGGCGCAAAGCCAGTGCACATTCGCCGGGCACGTCGTGTGACCGTAGAAGGACTGCGCGGTCTACCGGGCCATATGGATGGCGAGGTGCTGTGCACCGCTGGGCGACGTATCGAGATCGAGATACTTCCTGGGCGCCTGAAGGTGTGGTGCTGACGCGATGACAGGCACGTTGATCAATATTGTTGCCGTGTTGCTTGGCGGCAGCCTGGGTTCCATATTGGGCGCCCGCCTGCCTGAGAGGATGCGCGAAACGGTCATGAACGGGTTAGGGCTGGTAACTCTGGTGCTGGGACTCAGCTTAGCGTTGCAAAGCAAGAATCTGCTGATCGTGATGGGTAGTGTGCTGCTGGGTGGAGTGTTGGGCGAATGGTGGCGCATTGAGGACGGGCTGGAGGCGCTGGGGCGCTGGCTGGAGGCGCGTTTCGGTCGCCCCGACGACGCGGCACGCGGACACTCCATCACCCGCGCTTTTGTGACTGCCAGTCTGGTCTTTTGTGTCGGGCCGATGACCGTAATGGGTTCACTGCTGGATGGGCTTACCGGCAACTACCAGTTGCTGGCGATCAAGAGCTTGCTCGATGGGTTTGCCTCGCTGGCCTTTGCTGCCTCGCTGGGGCCAGGTGTACTTTTCTCCGCATTGACGATCCTGGTTTATCAAGGTGGTCTGAGCTTGGCAGCGCATACTTTTGCTACCAGCTTGGCCGGTGTGCGGGCTGATACGCCAGCTGTGGTCGAAATGGGTGCTACTGGCGGCGTACTCATTATGGGCATTGGATTGCTTCTGCTTAACCTGAAGCGTATCCGGGTAAGTAATTATCTTCCCGCAATTGCTATCGCACCGCTCATCGTGCTGTTGCTGGAAGCGCTGAGGGTGAGTTGGTAGGCAACTAACTCCACCAGAAAAATAACTTGACCTCTTCCGTTCAGCCTTGGCCTTGATAATCACAAGCGTAGAGCAGCCAAGGCATAAAGCGGCCATCCGAATCCATGTGCCTTGAAGAACTTGCTGTCGGGTAGGGGCAAACGTCCCCCTTGTTTCATCCGTATGGCAGCACTGCATGCGGTCACTGATAGAAATTGCCCCCATACTCGCGGCCAACGCGGAACATGGTGATAATATTCTCCACCGGTATGCCATCGTGCAGCGAATGGTCCGAAGCTAGCACATAGCCCCCGCCCGGCGCCGCGATGTCGATTGCCTCGCGAACCTCAGCAGCCACCTCCTCTGGAGTGCCGAATGGCAGGGTGCGCGACGAGTCGATGTTGCCGATGATACAGAATCGGTGGCCATAGTGTTCCTTGACCCAGCGTAGATCCATACCGGCTGTGCGTTGTAAAGGATGGACCGCGCTGATCTTCGTCTGAGCTAAATCAGGCAAATACTCCTTGATGTGTCCGCAAGAGTGGAGTAGTACGGGTACTCCCAGGTTGGCCATATACTCGGCCAGCTCGGCTATGTATGGCAGCACATATTTGCGGAAGAGGTCCAACTTGACGAATCCGCGCGTGCTGTCGCCCAGATCGTCCGCCAACCAGATGCCGTCGCAACCTGCTTGCACGCAGAGGCGTGTTGCCTCTTTGAAGTATTCGTTCGAAATCTTAAAGATTTCCACAAGCATCTCAGGATCGTCGTAAAGAGCGTAGCAGATTTGTTCATAGCCCATCAGCATCCAGGCAGTGGTGAATGGCCCTTGCACGCCGGCTAGGAGAGCTAGGTTATCGTGAGGCATATCTCGTGCTGCCTCCAGTTCCGATAGACGGCCCGGCAACGTCGGATCAGGAGGACGATAACGCGTCAGATCAGCGCGTGACTTGATAGGATAATCTATCGGGGCGTCGATCGGCCATGACGAGGCATTGTGGCGGTAGGTTGTGCCCCATTCGTCGACATATGTGTCCTCATCCAGCTTCTTGGGTTTGAACCCGGTGTAGCCACCGAAAGGCAACCAGACACCGTCGTGATCGAGAGCTAGCGCCAATGCCACCGCATCTGGCCCATTGTAGCTCTCGGGGCGACGGCCAATCAATGCCTCGTACATAGGTTGTTGAAAAAGGAAGTCGAACATAGGCACGCGGTCGGGTTGTTGAAGTCTGATGGCAGCCAGAAGTCGTTCTTTGCGATTCATAATGATTTATCTCCGCTTGTGGTTAGCCTTTTACAGCACCGAAAGTCAGACCTCGGATCAGATAGCGCTGTACCAAGAAGGTAAAGATGATCATCGGCGCCATGATCACGGTCGATGCTGCCGACATTTCACCCCACAACACGCCGCGCTGGGTAATGAATCCCATCACGCCGATAGGCAGCGTCTGCGTCTGAGCGCGGCTGATGATCAGGGCAAATAGAAACTCGTTCCAAGAAAACATCATGCAGAAGATAGCTGTTGCCGCTAAACCTGGTGCTGCCAGGGGAAGGATCACCTTGGTGAAAGCTTGCCATGGCGAACAACCATCCACCATAGCTGCATCGTCCAGATCGGAGGGTATTTCGGCGAAGAACCCTCGCATGATCCATATGGCGAAAGGCAAATTGAACGCGATATACAACAGCACCAATCCTTGCCGCGTGTCGATTAGCCTGAGAGTGTTAAACAACAGGAAGATGGGAATGACGGCGGCAATGGGCGGAAACATACGCGTAGAGAGTATCCAGAAGAGGATGTTCTGCTTGGCCACGATCTTGAAACGTGCCAATGCATAACCAGCCATAGAACCCAGTAACAATACGACTGCAGTGCTGGCAGTGGTGGCGATGAGACTATTGAGGAAGAGAATACCGAAATTACGACGTAAGAAAGCAGAGCTGTAGTTATCGAAACTGGGTGTGAAGATCCATACTGGTGGGACCGCTGCTGCAAGTTCTCTGGCCTTTAGGGAGCCCATAGCCACCCAGACAACCGGAAAAAGCACCCAGATTAGCACTAATATCACACCAATATAGGTGAGAACTGTGCCCACCGTGTGCAGTCCGATGCTCCTTCGTCTCATATTCACTCCTCCACTTCCTGCATAGGGAGTGCCCGGACCAACAAGTTGGACAGGAGGGTAATGACTATCAGGATAATGAAGGCAGCTGCAATGCCTACGCTGACATAGTAGTAGGAAAATGCCTGCCGGTAGGCATATAGACTGGCGAATTCTGTTGCCCGACCCGGGCCGCCGGCGGTCATAACGAATGGAATATCAAACGTGCGCAGTGAGTCGATCACTCGCAACAACAATGCGATCAAGATGAAAGGTCGCAAGAAAGGCAGCGTAAGATGCACAAAGCTCTGCCAGCTGGATGCCCCGTCCACTTTCGCTGCCTCAAACGGTTCCTGGGGCATTGCTTGCAGGCCGGCCAGCAACAACAGCACAAAAAGGGGTGTCCATTCCCAGACATCGGTGATAACTAACGCCGGGATTACCGCTTTCGCGTCGCCCAACCAGTTTGGCGGCTGGATGCCAAGCTGCCGGATAAAATAGTTCAACACCCCTGTATCGAAGTCAAGCATATATTTCCACGACAGTCCTACCACTACCGGCGCGATCATCATAGGTATGACCACAATGGTGCGAATAATGCCAACCCCTAAGATCGGCCGGTTTAATAGCAAAGCAATGCCAAGACCGAGCAATAACTCTATGCTGACGGCTGCGACGGTGAAGTAGAGTGTAGCGGCCAATGAGTAATGAAAGTGGCTGTCACTCAAAACACGCCAGAAGTTCTCCAATCCTACCCATGGCATACCCAAATAAGGCTTAGAAAGGATGTACTGTCTGAGACTTACGTTAACGGAGTAGAGTAGTGGATACACGCTGAAAGCAATCAGGTAGATCAGAGCCGGTGCCAAGAAGACATAGCCAGCATAGCGTCTTTCCGATAGGATAGAAAACAGACTACGTCCCGCCCGGCGGTGCAACGGCAGAAGATATGGCTCACTTTCCATTTGTTCTCTTCGTTCTGTGCAGGTGTTGAAACCTGCCATGATTTACCTCCCTGTGCGATTGATGGTCTGGAGGGTATAACGGTTGGGAAAACCTGTTATACCCTCCGCCCTCTCCTCGCGTACCAGGACGCTCTGACGTGAAGGCTCCCTCACCAATTAGGGATTGGGATAGCCCGCGTCTTTCAACACTTGTCGCATCCGTTCAGCGGCATCCTTCACCGCCTGTTCAGGGGTCTTCTGCTGTGTCAATGCCTCGCTGGCCATCTCGCCGAAGATCTGACGGATCTGTCCCCATTCTGGGATAGGCGGCTCGGCCCAGGAGACCAGCATTACCTCCATAACTTCAGGCAGGAATGGATAGACGGCGGTCACGTCGGGATGTGACCAGGCTGCCATCCACGGTGAGGCACCACCCAGTTTGGCATACTTGACGGCGGCTTCATTGTCGGTGGTGATCCACTGGGCAAATTGGAAAGCCTCATCAATGTGCTTCGAATCGGCCGGGATGAATATTGCCCAGATCCCAGTGCGTGTCTTGGGCTTGTTGGGCGGGTTAGCCGGCGTGGGGACGAACTTGAACTTGCCTTTGACCTTAGTGTCTTCGAATCCCAAGCTGCCATTCAGGTGCCCGGCGTGGGATGGGCTGGGCAGAATACCCATAGCACCCTTTCCGAGGCGCAGCACATCACACTGCTGATTCTCTTCAAAGGTGGTGCTGGCAGGCGGCGAGGTATGCCACTTGGTCAGCAGTTCGGTGTACATCGTGAGGGCAGCGATAGTCTCCGGGCTATCTACCACCACTGTGAAATCCTTTGGACCATTCTCTCTGAGAATGTCGCCGCCCATACCCCACATAAAGGGTGCGAAATCGAGCGCGATATAGGGGCCGGAGAGGCCGGTGTGGACAAAGCCGTATTGCACAATGTTGTCCTTGTCGAAGTCTGGGTCGCGAGGGTTCTTGCCGTTCTTGTCCAGCGTCATACGGATGGCAGCATCCACGAACTCGTCAATAGTCTTGGGTGGTTCTGTAATACCAGCTGCTTGAGCCATTTCCATATTGACACCCAGCACGCGCGTGTCGATCTCGAAAGGCAACGCGTAGTACTTTCCCTGATGGACACACGCTTGCGCCTGAGGTGGCAAATAGCCATCCACTGGGGTCTTGTACTTTTCGATGAGCGGGGTCAGGTCTGCCACGTAGCCGGCTTCTGCGAACTCAGCTAGCCAGGCAGTATCTAATACGACGATATCATATACGCCCGTCTTGGCGCTCATCTCCAGGATGGCTTTGTCCTTCAACGCGCCATAGGGCTGTTCCTCGATTTCCACGTTGATGCCGGTCTTGGCTGTAAAGTCGGGGATCAGCTCCCGAGTGACACCGACCCAGCCACCCCCTTGCATCATGATGGCCTTGATGGTGACAGGCTCCTGCGCCATAGCCGGTGCGGCACCAGGCACTAAGAGGCCAGCCAGCAGGCCAACTACTATGAGCAGACAAACTGCAATTGTCCCTTTTTGCTTCGCCATTGGAATTCCTCCTTCGCGATATGATTAAAGGGGTTGTTCAGCTATCACACTAGCTGGTTATGCAATTGTTCCTCTTTCTCACCTCCTTCCCTCGCCGACGAACAGAGCTTTGGGTCGTCTGCACCGTACAGGATCATAGCGGTTGTTCTACCTAACCATTCCGGACTGTGCCCAATCGGTCGGTCGCGGGGACACTGCCTCGTCATCAACAGTCAGATCACCAGCAGTAGTCACCTCGATGCCGCGCTCGGTGAACGCCCAGCGCAGTTGTGGGCTGATGCCGGCGTCGGTAACCAACCGATGAATCATCTGTAGTGGTGCTACTTTTACCAGTGACTCGACGCCCAGCTTGGTGTGGTCAGCCAGCAGAATCGCCTCGCGCGCCGCCTTTAGCATCATTAGCTTAACCGCTGCTTCTTGAATATTGGTGTTGGAAAGACCGAAATCCAGACTCACGCCGGTGCCAGTGACAAAAGCTTTGTCCGCACGCAGCTCGTACAGAGAAGCTTCCGCCGCTGGCCCTGAAAGCGCCAGGCTTTCCCGTCGTACTGTGCCTCCGGTGGCCACGACGGTGATGCCTGGCTCATTTCCCAGCTCGGCCAATACAGGTATCGAATTGGTGATGACGGTAATGTTTTGTCTGCCGCGCAGGTGCTGCGCTAGGTAACTTGTGGTACGCCCACTGTCCAGAATGACGATGTCACCCGGTTTCACCAACTGCGCGGCCGCACGTCCAATGCTGCACTTCAGTATCTCGATCTCTTGCTCAGCATCCTGGCTGGCATCTACTGCTTCTAGGTGAATGCCCAAGGAGTGAGCATATGTGCGCACAGTGCGCTGCACATTACGATACCAATCGTGTTCACTGAAGATTACCACCAGGCCTATGCGTCGCGGCTTGGGGCGTTCGTGGCAGTGTCCTAGCAAGTTGTAAGCTGTGCTGGCGCTTGGTAAGTGTGTGACTACAGGCCAGTTGATGGACCACACGCCGTCTTGCCCCTCCCTGCGATAGTATTGTTCAAGCGAATCGGGGGTGACTAGAGCATAAGGGGTGAAGATGTGGCGGGGCAGGGCGCAGCGATGATGTGCACAGATAGCTGCATCAACACATGCCCGTCCAACCACTTCAGGGAACATGGCAATGCTTGCCTTGAAAGGGCCTCCGCTGCTCAGTACATCACGTGCCCTGTCACCTTCCAGACCAAACGAAACCACAAGCAGCTGACGTTCGTCACCCCCAGCAGTACGGTAGGCTTCCAATGCTGCCAGGGCTGAGTCGTCGTTAACACCGCAGATCACATTGATACCCGGGTGTACCAGGAAGGCATCCTTAGCGATTTGATAAGCGCGGTGCCATAACCCTTCCCCGTCCACCTGGAGTAGAGTATATCCGGTGAGCAAGGTGCTGCGTAACCCTTCGGCAAATCCACGACCGCGCGCTTCACAGTTAGGACGTTTGGCACCGACATATAGCACTTTGACTGCACCTCCTATAAGGTTAGGCGCGTGGGAACCCACCCAACGTCCCAATTCCACACCGGCGCGATAGTCGTTGATAGAGATAGCGGTGGTGGCGCCTTCACAAATGGTCGACTCAGCTACGATAGGGATCCCGTTTCGGAGCGCCCGCTGTAGTAGCAGGCGGGTCGCTAGAGTCTCGGCAGGGGTCGCAACCAGCACATCACAGCGGTCCAGAAGGGCTGTACGCGTCTCCTGGGCGATATGCCAATGGGCCGTGGAAGGAGGATGTTCCATCATATTGGCAGATATAGCACCACCATGGGTTCGCAGAAGCAGGCCTTGTTGTTCAAGCCGCTCCAGGTCGCGCCGTGCCGTCACCGGTGAGCAATGACACATTGTGCAGATCTCCGCCACGGTGATCACTCCGCGCTGCTGCAGGGCGCTGAGTATTGCCACGTCACGCTGGCTGGGAATCATCTATATACCCCCAGGTGGTGATCATTCGTGAATATGGACGGACGTAATTTACCACATCTCTATGATAGCCGTGATGTAGGATGGTCGTCAATGGTGCAAAGTGATTGATTCTGAACGTTTTGTGAGAGATGGCGCAAGCATCCGTAGGACAGACATTGCAAGTCTTTTAACAGAGGGTTGATTTTTTCAAAAATTCTTGATATAATGGATTTGTCATAAGGTCTTGTCATAAATCTGACTCTCGCCGTAAAACTTTTGACACCAACAAATACCCCAAGCTCATAGCAGATTAAGAAGCGATCCACGCATCCTCTATCCTAGCAAGCGGTGTGTGGTTTCCGTCTGGATGGCATACCTTCCTGCAATGTCGCAGGCTGGCGGAAGGTCTTGTCTTGCCCAGATAAGTTCAGCTCTGTTGGACAAGGCGAGATCTTTTCTTTGTGCTTTCGGATAAGGAAATGCGTAGCAATACAACAAAAGGGATCACTGTCTATGGATACCTCAATCATTGGCCGCATGATCGGCAAGTATCGGGTTATCGAGCCAATCGGCGGGGGCGGTGTCTCTACCGTCTATAAAGCTTACCAGCCTGACCTGGATCGCTACGTGGCGCTCAAGGTTCTGTCACCATTTCATGCCGACAGGGCAGAATTCACGCGTCGTTTTGTCCGAGAAGCTCGCGCGGTTGCTGCATTGCAGCATCCCAACATCCTACCTGTCTATGACTTCGGCGAGCATTCTGGGCTGCGCTACATTGTGATGCGCTATGTCGAAGGCTCTCGAACGCTGAAGGACGAAATGAGCTCTCCTATGACCTTGATGCGCGTTGTGGACGTGGTTTGCCAAGTGGCGGCTGCGCTCGACCATGCTCACCACCATGGCATCGTTCACCGTGATGTGAAGCCCAGCAATATCCTGATGGATGGCCGATGGGCTTTGCTCACCGATTTTGGCTTGGCCAAGACACCGTACGACTCCAATGACCTGACCCAATCGGGGCTGGGCGTAGGCACGCCGGCCTACATGTCGCCCGAACAGGGGCAAGCATTACCCTTCGATCATCGTGCCGATGTATACTCGCTCGGCGTGATCGTGTACGAAATTCTCACCGGAGATGTACCACACAACGCAGAGACACCTTTCGCAATTGTGCTGAGACGCGCCACCGAGCCACCTGAGATGACCTTCACACGCTATCCTGAGGTGACAGACGAGGTGAAAAACGTTGTCCTTAAGGCTCTGGCAATTAACCCAGCTGACCGTTTCCAATCTGCCGGCGCCTTCGCGTGTGCACTTCGTAAAGCAGTGCTGCAAAGCAGTGCGCTCTCGGAAGACGAAGCCGCCCGAGCGACGCGGCCAGCGTTCCAGATGCAACCTGCCTCCGCCGGGTTACCATGTAAGGTTCGCCGGTTTAGGCCGTTGAAATGGAATATGCGACGATGGGTAGCTCCACTTTGTGCCGTGACGGTCGTTGTGCTGAGTGCCCTCACCACAGCATATCTGGCGCTCAGTAGTGGGGGGATTCTCACGCCGTCCACTCTGTCCGCATCCGCACAAGCTACTGCCGCACTGCCGGTGGAAACACTCTCGCCGCAACGGAGAGTTCCCGATGCTGGCGCTTTGCCTACTTCTAAGTCGCCTGCAGAACGCATGAGCAAGATATCAGCGGACAATGGGGTGCTATACCGTGTGAAAAAGGGCGAGCGGCAGAGCCTGTACGTAATGCGCCTTACAGGGGAAGGACGTGTTCAGCTCTCCGGTGATGTGTCATCGGTGGCAGGCACCTTCTGTGGGCGCAGCTGGCGCGTGGTCGTTCAGGCAAGGGAAAGTGAGCGCACAACACTTTATCTGGTGGACACTGACGGCAGCAACCGGGAGGTGCTCGCGGAGGATGTAGACGAAGGATGGGCACATTGTTCCGAGGATGGTCAGAGAGTCCTCGCCGCTTGGCGCAAGGGGGCAACGTGGAAAGCTATCGTCCTGAACGTCGAGAACGCTCAACGCACAATGCTGGCTGAGGCCGCGTCAGCGCTGGAGACCAGCTGGGATCCTCAGTGGCGTGTAATCGCTACGCTTCAGCAAGAGGGCAATTTCCACGTGATCCACGCTATCCAGCTAGCGAACCACACGAGCAACAGATGGGTATGCGATGAGTGCCTTGCGGAGCTGTCCCGTCCGTTCGTATCTCCCAACGGAAGATGGCTGTTCTATTACACATGTCAGCATCCCTCAGCCTACTCGCTGAGGCTGGCAGATCTTGAGAAGGGGAATGCTATGCAGCTGGCGACCAGCTTTGCGCCGCCGACGGCTTCGTTCGCGCCTTCTGGAGACAGACTTTTGGTGAACATCAGGCCAGCAGCAGACGCACCCTTCGAGCTGCACTTACTCGACTTGGCAAATGGGCAGAGTTCACTTTTGCTGAGTGGCGAGACAGTGGGAGGAGAGTTTTCACCTGACCAACGTCGGTTGGCTTTGTGGCTACAACGTGCGGGTGAGTATCGCCTGTACCTAGCAGACAGTGATGACAATTCCCTGACTGCTATTCCGCAGGGGGGTTCCTATGCAGAGTGGCAGGGTTTCTCAGCAGATGGCAAATGGGCGTTGGCAACCTTCCTGCAAGGTCACCACTACTATATTTACCGCATCAGCACGGACGGGGCACAAGTGCAGCCCGTGGTCACGGCACGCCAGGCAGCTGATTGGTATGCAGATGCCTTCTTCTCTGCTAATAGTGATTACCTGCTGGTGCAGCTGGGCTATGTTTTCCCACAGCGCAGCAGCATGTACCTGGTCAATCTGAAGAACAGTCAGTGGACCGAACTGGCGCGGGATGCAGAATGGCAACCAGCCGCTGTATTCACCGCGGACGGACGCCACGTCGTTTTCGAGTCCAACCGTGACGGTCACCAGGCCATCTATGTCGCCGATCTTGAGGGACAGACTATCCAGTGGTTAGTCGACGGCTTTGCGCCAGTGCTGGGCGCATCCCATCGTGTTGCGGTGCGTTACCATGTCCTACCGACATCACCAACACCCTCGCCCACGCTCACGGTTGATCCGTGCCGATCATTGCCTGTCGCGCAGCCGTCCAGCGCGCCGGTGGCTACCTCGGTGCCCTTGCCGTCGGAGGACATATCCACTCCAGAAAAGGTGATTATACCAGCATTGCCCACACGTCAGCTGCCGGCTGCACTGCCTTCTCCTACGCCCGCGCCTGCAGTGCCACCGCCGGTAGCAGAACCGCCCTCTTCGTTTCAGGTACCCGAAGAGACCGTTGGACTACCGCAGCCATCGCCGGTGCCTTTTGCCCCTCCTGTCGATTCGCCCACTTTAACCCTGGAGACCTTTGCGCCGTCCAGCAATCCTCCAGGACAGTCCATTACGCTGGGTCTGCGAAACGTGTGGGGCGCACCGAACGAGGTCTATGAGTTTCTTTGTAGCGTTTACGCGCCCGACGGCAGTGTCGCAGTGACATCCGGTATGATCCGCGGAGACGCTTGGAGCTATCTATTTTATCCGGATCAGTTCACTGGTGCCGCGCTACCCATTGGAGGTAACTATGAGCTCGTGTGCACGGTCGCTGGCCAGCAGGTTGCCGATCGTTTCTTCGTGGACGAAGGTATCCGCGACGCTGCCACGGGAGACGGTCAGGCGTTAGAGCCTTAAACGCACCATCGCAACATACACAAGCTCTTGGACCTGTTATCTCTCCGACGAACGGTTCTCCTGCCCCTCTCCGGCGGGAGACCTTCCATGAGTACATTGCACATTGCATACCAGCCACCGACGCGCCCAGTTGCTCCTACTCTGGGGGACATGTTATACTGAAACCTGAAGTTCGGTCGTCCTCGGCAAATGCAGGTGGGAGGAGATTAATGAAGATCCTGGCGATGATTATGGCTGGCGGCGCCAGCGAGGCGTTGAGCGTGTTGACGGCGACGCGCTCTGAGCCAGCCATCCCATTCGGCGGGAAGTATCGCATCATTGACTTTACGCTATCTAACTGTGTCAATTCGGGTATCTTCAACGTGGCGCTCCTTACCCAGTATATGCCACGTTCGCTTAACGAACATGTGGGTGTGGGCAAGCCATGGGACTTGGACCGTTCTCAAGGTGGGGTACGACTGCTCCAGCCCTATGTAGCTCGAGGTGGCCAGGCAAGCTGGCAACGTGGCACTGCCGATGCCGTGCGTTATCACCTCGATTTCATCGAAGAACAGCACGTGGACACTGTATTAATCCTGGCGGGCGACCATGTGTACAAGATGGACTATCGCCCCATGCTGCGCTTTCACGAGGAGCACAAGGCAGATGTGACGATCGCGGTGCGGCGTGTCAGCCCGTTCGAGACCTATCGCTTTGGCATTGTTACATTGGATGCTGAGAATCGTGTGGTCTACTTCGAGGAGAAGCCACGCCGTCCCGTCTCCAACCTCGCTTCGATGGGCATCTACGTGTTCCGCTATCCGGTCTTGGTCGATTGTTTGACTGGTGAGGATGGCAGCACGCGCTTGGACTTCGGACGGGATGTGTTGCCAGCGATTATCAAATCACATCGCGTGCTCGCTTATCCGTTTGAAGGGTATTGGGCCGACATTGGCACACTGCAAGCGTACTGGGAGGCCAATATGGCACTGTTGGGCGAGAGCCCTGCGCTGGATCTGTACGACCCGGAATGGGTGATCCACACGCGCAGCGAAGAGCGTCCCCCTGCCAAGATTGGTCCGCGTGCCCAAGTAGCAGGCAATTTACTCTCCAACGGGTGCATTGTAGAAGGTGTGGCAGAGCGTTGTGTCATTTCCCCGGGAGTCTATGTGTCGGAAGGATCCACGCTGCGCGACTCTATTATCATGAACGACACTTGGATTGGTCCGGGTGTATGTATCGATCGCGCTATCATCGATAAAGAGGTGTACATCCCGGAAGGTGTGGTGATCGGCTGTGGAGACGAGAACACCCCCAATCAGGAATTGCCCAACGTGTTGAACACAGGTCTGACTGTCGTTGGAAAGGGTGTCCACTTTCCACCGGGTATACGTTTGGGGCGCAACGTGGTGGTGCAACCCTTCCGACGCGAGACAGACTTTTCTGAGCTCACTATCGATTCGGGTCGGACGATCTGAAGTTCGAAGTGGTATCGTGTTGCGATGATGAAACCCAAATTGCGTGCAGTAGATGTACGGCCTTTCCAAGATGGTGGACGTTCCATGCTGTTGGTGCGTGACCCGCTGCGACTGAGCGATGTGACAGTTGTCGTGCCACAGGCGTTGGCACCGTTGCTGGCAATGTTGGATGGGTCGCGCGAGGTGGCCGAACTGCGTGCTGCTCTGCTTGTGTGCACTGGCCTCGATGTTCCTCAAGATGTCATTCACCAGCTACTTGAGCATTTGGATCATGCATTGCTGTTGGACAACGAACGCTATGCTCATTCGTATCAACAAGCTCTGCATCGGTATTGTACTGCACCGGCGCGTACTCCAGTGCTAGCCGGAGGCAGCTACCCCGAGGATCCGGATGAGCTGCGCAATCTGCTCGACGGCTACCTCAAAGCAGTGCGCGCAGACGGTACGTCTTCTGCTACAGCTGGCACCGTTGTAGGTCTGATCAGTCCTCATATTGATTATCAGCGTGGTGGGCCGATCTATGCTCAGGTGTGGGGTGCTGCCGCGGAGGCCGTGCGCAGCGCTGACTTAGCGATCATCTTTGGCACCGACCATAGTAGTAACCGAAGCTTGGTCAATCTGACGCGTCAAAACTATGCCACGCCCTACGGGATACTACCAACAGCACGCACTGTGGTGGATGCACTGGCAGGCGCTCTCGGCGAGGAGAACGTTTTTTGTGAGGAGATCAATCACCAGGGAGAGCATTCGATTGAGCTGGCGGCAGTCTGGCTACATCATATGCGTGCCGGAAGCCCTTGTGAAATGGTGCCTATCCTGTGTGGATCATTTCAGCACTTTATTGAAAGCGAACGGTCGCCACGGCAGGATGCGACATTGAACACTATGTTAGAGACCCTACGCGCCGCAACGGCGGGCCGGCGTGTGCTGGTGGTCGCGGCAGCTGATCTGGCGCATGTCGGGCCAGCTTTCGGGGATCCCTTTCCGATTGATTATGTACGATACTTGCGCTTGCAGGCAGCCGATGAAGTGCTTATCGAGACAATCCTGCGTGCTGATGCTGAAGCATTCTATCAGTTAGTCACGCGCGAGGGAAATCGTCGCAACATATGTGGTGTATCGTCGATCTATCTGACCCTGCGCATGTTGGAGACTGACAGCGTTGGTGAGCTTACAGGATATGAACGCTGCCCGGCAGATGCGCAGAACACTTCATTTGTTTCCATTTGTGGTGTAGTGTTCCGCGATGCACGCCTTGTCTGAGGATATATTGCCCGTCCAACACATCAGCGTCGACCAGGCGCTGGAGCACATTCTGCAATGTATTTCACCTCTCGGCGATGAAACTGTGCCCCTTACCGAGGCGTTGGATCGGGTGTTGGTTGAAGATGTCATCTCGCCGGTGGACATTCCCCCCTTCGCCAACGCTGCTATGGATGGCTATGCAGTGCGTGCTGCTGACGTCGCGGGTGCTACTCCTGCTGCTCCAGTCACGCTGCAGGTGATTGGGGAGGTGCCAGCTGGAAGCTTGCCCGAGAGGGAGATCACGAGCGGCTCAGCGATGCGCATTATGACAGGTGCTCCCATGCCCATTGGAGGTGACGCGGTGGTGCCCTTTGAGGACACCGATCAGGGACGCGTGCAGGTATGTGTTTACTGCCCGGTGCAGAGCGGTGACAACGTGCGTCTCGCTGGTGAAGATATTCGCAAGGGTCAGGTTGTGCTCACAGCACGGCACGTGTTGCGGCCAGCTGATATCGGTGTGCTAGCAGCAATGGGTTATCCTACGGTGCGCGTGTTCCGTCGTCCGCGCGTGGCCATCTTGGCGACGGGGGACGAGCTGGTGGACGTCAGCGAGTCGGTGACGCCCGGCAAGATTCGTAACTCGAACGAGTACACCTCTGTCGCCTTGGTACGCCGCTATGGTGGTATCCCATTGCCCTTAGGCATCGCCCGCGATACCCCTGAATCGCTCAAAGAGAAGATTCAGGCCGGGTTGGCACAAGGAGCAGATCTTTTCCTGACTTCGGCAGGTGTGTCGGTGGGCGATTTTGACGTAGTAAAACACGTGCTGGCTTCCGAGGGTAAGATGATCTTCTGGCAGGTGGCTATCAAGCCGGGCAAGCCGCTGGCGTTTGGACACGTGCACGGTGTGCCATTGTTGGGTTTGCCCGGTAACCCGGTTGCAGCCGTGGTCGCCTTCGAGGTTTTTGCTCGACCAGCGATCCTCAAACTGGGCGGTCGTACTGACTGGCGCAAACCCACCGTGATGGCTATCCTGGATGAAGATGTACACAACAGCAGGCGCCGCCATTTTATGCGTGCGCGTGTGCGCCGCGAAGCGGATGGGTATCATGTCACTACGCGCGGCAGCGGTGTACAGGTGCAGGGCTCCGGTATCCTCTCGTCACTAGTGTGGGCCAATGGACTTCTGGTTGTCCCTGAAGACGTGACCTTCCTACCAGCGGGCAGCATCGCTGAAGTGTGGATGCTCGATTGGCCCGAACACGTTTTCTGACCTTCGTTCCTAAATCACCTGCAAAAATACCATTTCCTATATTGCATTTTTTAGATATAACTGGTATAATAATAGTGCCGTGAGCAGTGGCGACAGCTCACTGGCCTGGGGAATAGGGTCGCCAAGCAAATGAATTTGGGCAGATCAAGGTAGGACGGTCCTCCCTGATCTGCCAATTCTTTTTCCAGAAGATTCTCCATCCAACCACGCTTCCTGGTTAAGCGTGAAGGGCGTCCTATAGGGCCCGTGTCAAGATTTCCGTCATTTCCTCGGACGTAAGGGGGATAGGATTGCCCTTCATACTGCTGGCAGCAGCGCCTCTCTCGACTACCCGTGGAATGTCCTCGGTGGTTAAGCCATAAGCGGAGAGAGGTGGAACATGGAGCGCTTGGCACAACTCATGCACCCAGGCAACACCGTCGGCAGCCATAGCATGGGGATTGCCCGTCAGTATACGTGCGATTTCATCGTAGCGGGCCAACGCTGGGTGGTCTGGTTGGCGGGCACGCAGAGCACGGATGTTGATCTCCATTACAAATGGGAGCAGGCGTGCACAAATGGCACCGTGGGGTGCCTGGATCATTCCCCCTAATGGTGCAGCGAAGCCGTGAACAGCTCCCAGGCCAGCATTCGCCAGAGCTAACCCCCCAAATAAGCTGACCAGCGCCATATCCTCACGCGCATCAGCATCTTCTCCGTGCTCATAAGCACGACGCAACGAACGCGCCGCACGTGCCATCCCGTCGCGCACCAATGGGTCGATCATAGCATTAGCACGGCTGGATACATAGGGTTCCAGCACCTGTGTCAGCGCGTCCAGTCCGGTGCTGGCAGTTATTGCTGGAGGTAAACTGTAGGTCAACTCGGGATCCACAATAGCCACCCGTGGCAGCATCAAGGGACTTCGCATGCTTACTTTGACGCGATGTTGCGGCGAGATAATGACCGCGTTGCGAGTGACTTCGGCACCTGTGCCAGCCGTGGTGGGTATAGCCATCATGGGCACACCAGGTTCGCGAATCGCTTCTCCCTTTCCGATAACCTCCAAATAGTCGAACAAGTCACCCGGGTTGGTAATCAAGCTCGCTATCGCTTTGCCTGCGTCTATGGCACTGCCGCCCCCAATGCCGATCACCAAATCACAGCCAGTCTCTTTGGCGCGTTGCACGCCTTGCAGCACCAGGTCGGTGGTGGGTTCATGCGGCACAAAGAAGAGGTTAGCTGTCACAGCGTGTTCGCGAAGCAAATCCACCAAGGGTTGGGTGAGCTCGGCGCTCAGGCCAGTCACGACTAACGCTTGCCGCCCCATGCCAGCTGCTATGGAGCCTGCCTGACGGAATGTGCCTCTTCCAAAGATGATGCGTCCTGCTGTTGAAAACTCAAAAGGCATAGTTCTCTACCCCCATCCTTGGTCGTCAGGGTAGATATTGACATATTTCACGCTGGTACGTGGTTCTGCCATCATGTCAGCGACAACATCACGCCACACCTGATAGTGGGTGGTTTCCTTGTGCCGCGCAGGGTCCTCAGGTGTTCGATAGACCTCCACTAAAATGAAGCGAGTGGGATCCTCAGTAGACTGGATGACATCGAAACGGGCAATACCAGGTTCCTTAACACTCTCGCGTGCATTCTGTATTGTGGCTGTCTTAAATGCCTCAACACATTCCGGTTTGACGTGTACGTGAACGTGTACAATGATCATAAGCAGACCTCCTTCGTAGGGATCAACAATTACCTGCGAAACGGCTCATTCGATCAAAAGGATAGCTACGATTGCTGGGATTCCTTGCTAAGCACCACTTTCTCCCCGCTCTTGACACTGCGGAACACTGTGGCGTCTCCAACCACACGACCAATGATGTTAACAGGACTATAGGCACGTGGACGCTCATCGGAGCTGACCGGTGTAGGGCCAAAGAAGATGCAGAAGGCATGGCCGACAGGCCAATATCCCAGCTCGCCCACTGCCACCTCTTCGCGTGCATCCGGCTCTTGGCCAGTTTTGACGGGGATCTCGAAGTATATTTCATCACCCCAACGGTTAGCACGTCCCTCGATGGGTAGTGTGTCCCATATCAGCTTGGCGGTAGGACTGTCATTAAGCTCGGCAGGCAAAGAGACACTTCCAGCAGCGATGATGATACGATTCATTGCGAGAACCCTCCTTCAGTAAGGATATTCCGCTCCCATTATACCACGGTTGGGCCGTGTGCAGACAGCCGATTCATAGGGGCTGTTGAAAAACTTGGCTCGGGAATGGCATCTGACCCTGCGTGTACCTGTAGCCTGTGGTGGCTCGATGAAGGTGTGGCTGCACAAACGATTCCGCTGTCCTCTCGACATGTTCCAGCCTTCCCGCCCTGTGTTCTCAGTCCACTGGCAGAACTCTGCCGTGGGGTCAGACAGCCAGCGTGGTACACCTCTGGGGAGCTGCTCTTCTCGGCAGCCATACCATCAAATCTGCAAAACACTTACTGACAGGCTACCGGTGCAACGTGCCCCACCTAGCGTTCTGACAGCTGAGGCAGATAGTTCCATAGCGGTCTCTGTGGTAGTGCCGCTGGATCGCACAGTGCCCGTCTTGCCTCTTAAACTGGCCTACAGTTCGAATGACGATTGGCTGGACGCTGGCTAGTCGATCACCTGATCGGTTTACCACAAAAAGTGATCCATCAGAGGCAACCTTATTATGCATCAATCGCCCGAAG
The DNA here is from genome assembly GCA_937127125.1 of uncultured Ardenticatenia bacterium. Lineage (GTDB taxonomy): Bacteria > Chloroflexota > Anaerolineae > 4572-78 > NAK82 > NAK82. Next base: position 215,686 of record CAKZLO010000035.1, on the reverse strand, counting down.
GGTGACTCTATGCTCAATAGCTTAAAGCGTTTCTTCCCCTTTTACTTGCTTCTTGCCCAGTTGTCTCATCCTGTTATCTCTTCCACGCATCCTCGAAATTTACTCTCTTAACTTTTCGTCCAGAAGATTGCACCGCGGGTGTGAGACAGATATAATGTAGAGTATATTGGTCAGTGATTCTCTGAAAACCGTTAGATGTTCAGAGCATGCTCTGAAGGAGGTATGAGAAAATATGCTGGTTTGGGAAGATACGGTGGAGCAGGTTGAAGGTATAGTACGTCGACTGCTCCATTCCTACCGTGAAGCTGACAGGATACAACATATTGGGGGGCCTCACCTGCCGTCATCACAACGTACGATCGAGATATGGCGAGTGTTGCGTTCCATCCTGTTTCCTGGATACTTTGAGACGGATCCTATAACCGATATGGATACATTACAAGACATAACTCGTGAGCGCATTGCATGGGTGCGTCGCACTTTGATCGAAGAAATTTACAAGAGCCTGTGTCACGAGTGCCAACGCTACGGTCAATGCGATGAGATGAAAAACTGCCGGGAGAAAGCACGCTTCATTACCGATAGCTTTCTTGAAGAGCTGCCGCGTATCCGTGCGCGTTTGCAGCTGGACGTGATCGCTGCGCTGGAAGGGGATCCAGCTGCTCAAAGCGAAGCGGAGGTGATTCTGGCCTATCCAGGCTTGGCGGCTGTGACCGTGAATCGCATTGCCCACTTCTTCTATCAACACGAGGTGCCCCTGATGCCACGTATTATGAGTGAGTTCATCCACCATCAGACAGGCATCGACATTCATCCGGGCGCTACAATTGGGGATTCTTTCTTCATTGACCATGGCACAGGGGTTGTAATCGGCGAGACGACATGGATTGGGAACAATGTTAAGATCTACCAAGGCGTGACGCTCGGCGCACTCAGTGTGCGCAAGTCACTGGCGCGCAAGAAGCGACATCCTACCATTGAGGATAATGTGACTATCTATGCGGGTGCGACTATCCTGGGCGGTGAAACTGTTATTGGGCACGATTCGGTTATCGGTGGGAATGTATGGCTGGTGACTTCCGTGCCACCGTATTCGCGCGTTTACAACTCGGCGGTATCCACACGACCTGTTGTGGAGTCGAACAATGGGGGTGGCGAGAATTATCAGATCTGAGGTCTATTGGTTGAATACAAGGAAGAACCACTTTTTGTCATTGGCATCAATTGGAATTTCAATAATATCAGAGACCGGTTGACCTTGTGGGTCTAGTACGCGAATCTGATAGCTGCCTGTTTCGTAAATAGGTGCCTCAAATGCTACATTGCCTTCCTGAACATGGGGTGGCAGGCTGCTTGGTATAGGTGTGCAGAACTCGTTGCAGCAAGGTGTAGTTGAGATGCGTGGGCCGCTTGCCTTGCATAAATCCCAGCATGATGGTGGACTCTCGAAGGTTAATCCGCTAGGCTGATGTGTCCCCACAAGTCGGTAGCCTCCCAGTAGGGCATCTCCACTCTTGATCTGTGCATAGATAACAAAGAAGGAATTGGTGGTAGTGTACTCCTGAGTCGCTACAATCTTGAAAGGATAGTGGGGAGCAGGCGTGGCAGTAGGGGCACGTCGCCTTATTACTGGGCGAGTAGGGCTCACAGCAAAAGCGGCTTGTGAGACATCTGGTGTTGTGGGTACAACTCGCGTATAAGTCGGTGTGATAGTGGGCGTGGGAGTGTCCTTGACCACGCGCGTTGCTGTAGGCGTAGGTGGTCTGGTTTCCTGAGGCAGCGGAATGGGCGTCCATGTGGGTGGCATGGTCCAGGTCGGTGTAGGAGCAATAGTAGGCGTTTCAGTCGCAGGAGCTTGAGCAACGTGATTTGTGGTGGTAGCCACTAAATAGGGGCGCACCAATAAAGCCACCACACACAGCTCGCCAAGGGTTAATAACACCAGAGCTGTTAGTATCAATTTCTGCTTGCCAGTCATAATGCTACCTCACTACTCGGATAACTGGTGCCTGGTACATTACATAATATTATACCACACTTTTTCATTCTTGCCAATAGGAAATGTGGCTCATAACACAGTCTCTGCGGGGTAGCAACTTTGCTATTCAATGATTCGCTTGGATTCGCTTGTCATAGACTGAGGTAGCTCTACACTAGCAGTTTCCTGTGCTGCTGCACCTTCTGGGAGTAAGCTGTAGGAGGCTAAGCTGCATCTCAGACGACTTTGCAGAGACCGCGGTGGATGGTAGAATACTTTTCGAGGTGGCATGATACCTTTAGACAGAATAACCCCCCTTGCGCCCCTGTACATCTTGTTGGTGGGTGCGGTCTTGTTACTGGCCTTGGGGCCAGCAGTAGCTGCACGGATGCGCAGCTGGGCCTTTGTAACCGTAAATGGGGCTGCGCTAGCCGTAGTGATGTGGATGGCCAGGGGTGCCTGGTTAGGCCTCTCAGATGCCTCTCCACCTGTGTTGCACTCCTTGATGAAATGGTTGGACGGAACGACGCTCGCTCTGTATGCGGTTCCATCAACGCTTCTCGTGGGTGTGTTATTCTCGACCCTCCTAGCCGTGGCGCTTGCCGGGCACGAGTTCTATGCACGTACCACGGTAGGCAGTCAGGTATTGATTCTTGTGCTCACGGCAGCCGCTTACGGTGTACTGATGGCTGGCACATGTCGTACACTTGCTATCACACTCCTGGCATTCGACTGTGTCGTAGCGTTGTGGTGGATGGCGTGCAGTGAACCGCGGTATGCAATCGCGCGCCTAATGCTAGGTGTTGTCACTGCGACTGGCGTGATGATAGCTGGCCTTGAGAATGTTACGGTGCAGCCGGAGGCTATGTCTCCGAATGTCTTGTTGGTTCTGGCGACTTGGTTGCGTCTGGGGTTGTATCCGTTATTCGAATCAGGTGCAACGGTACACCCCCTTCCATCGATGCGGCTTGTATGGACAATGTTGCATCTGGCCGTCGGCTTGTATGCAGCACAGTGGGGAGCGTTGCCTTGGATTGCCTGGCCGGCGCTGATGACTGCCTTGTTGCACGGGACATTGGCATGGGTCGAATCTGGGCGTGAGCGAAGCCTGGTACATGCCGCGTTTGCATCGTCGGGAACTGTCCTGGCTGTGGTGGCGTTAGGCGGGCAAGGGACCATATGGCAGAGCGCTTCATTTGTCATTATGCTGGCATGGCTTGTGCTGATTTTGATCCCCACGAGTTTGGGGTCCCCTTTCAGCTCAGTGCTCCAAGGCATAGGGTACCTGCCGCCAGTTATGGCCACTCTCTCCTTGTGCAGCCTATTAGTCATCGGATCGCCGAGCCAGGGAGGTATTTTTGACATATTCTGGCGTAACGGCGGACCGACGGCAACAGCGTTGCTCGTCGTCACACAAGGGGGAGCATTGTCTGCTCTCTATCGGTTTTGGCAGGGCGCCCTAGAGGTGTCCCTTGTACCACGGGTCCCCTCTCGTTGGCGCGCGGCTGGTATCGGTGTGGCTGTTGTCGCCCTAACGTCACTCTATCCTAGTATGTGGCTCAGCATCCCATCCATCTCAATTAGTACTGCGACCTGGGTAGGATTGTTTGGTTCGGCACTATGGGCCATCTCACTGGGCTATGGGCGCAAGGGATTGCAGCTTTTGGGAGACCAAGGCGAGCAACGCTTCGCGATGTGGTTGCGCTTAACATGGTTGCTACGCGCTAGTCAGAGGCTGTTCGAAGTAGGGAGCGGATGGCTGCTACGTGCACGCGCCGTTATTGAAGGCGAACACTATCTCGCGTGGGCTTTACTGATCCTGGCCTGCCTAGGGCTGATATTGACCGTGTACCCGGATGTATTGGTGCGCTAAGGTTAATCGGATGTTTGAGGTAGGTGATCTGGAACGGCTGCTGGAGATAATGCGCGAAGGCGGGGTGGTAGGTGTATTGATCACTGGCGCCTTGATCATCTTAGTCCGTGACTGGCGTGTTACTCTGCTGGCGTTACTGGGACAATATGTCATGGTGGGCATAGTCCTCTTGCAGCTGACATCTCCTGAAATTGCCCTTATCAAAGTGTTAGTTGGTGCGCTTATCTGCTTAATGCTGTATTTGGCGGCACGTCAGTCTGGCTGGGGCGTTCTCTCGCGAGCTGATGTTGCCTTGGTAACTTCCTCTGGGGACTCGATAAGTAACGAGCGTGACCCTTTACCATGGATTAGCATAGCCTTTCGCGCCTTGGTAATGAGTTTGGTGTTCGTACTGGCGTTGCAACTTGGTCGAGATTATCCACTTCCGGATGTCCCCCCTGATGTTGGCTTGGGTTGTTATTGGCTGATGCTGGTCGGATTAATGGTTCTGATGTTGACCGAGTGGCCTCTTCTGGCCGGTCCAGGGTTGTTAACTGCCTTGACAGGCTTTGAGTTGTTCTACACACCCTTGGAATCAAGCTTGATCGTCACGTTTCTGCTCGCCATGGTTAATCTGCTGCTCGCCGTCGCGATATCGTATCTGGCAGCTGTCCAGGGTCTCAATCCCTTGCGGGAGGGATCGCGTGATTGAGCCCCCGTTGTGGTTGATCGTGATCCCGCTGGGAGCAGTAGTGCCAGTCTATTTGCTGCGTCATCGGCAATTGGGAGCATACCTGGCCGCTTTTGCGTCTCTCTTTGTGGGCATATTGGCAGTTGTTTTGCCTCCTACTAATGCAGTGCGCTTGGCAGGGCGCATCTTCTTGCTTGATCCGCTGACTCAGTATGTGCTGGCAACTTATTTCGTCGTGTCTGCGTTGCTGTATGTTGCTGGGCAGCCTTTGCGACCGGGACGCTACTTTCTGCCACTTGGTTTGTGTATTTCTGGACTGTTTGCCATCGCTGTTATGTCGCGTCACTTGGCGATCAGCGGCTTGATGATGACGCTCGCGGCAATTGCTGCTGTGCCCATCATTCAGGGCGAGCTCTCGGGATCGGTGCGGGGTAGCTGGCGTTTCTTGGTCGTGATGTGTCTGGCGTTGCCTTGCTTCCTGCTAGCTGCATGGCACATAGATGTCTATCGTGAGGATGCGGAGCATGCGGTGTACCTGCCCCAGGCGGCTGTCTTGTTAGCAATAGGCTTTAGCCTCTGGCTGGCTGCTCTTCCCGCGTATAGCGCTTTGACTTCATTCAGCACCTCATCTCCACCTGTTTCTAGTGCGCTAGTATTGATCGGTTTTCCGATGATGGGGTTAACCCTACTTGGGCATGTGTTGGCCGAAGCTTCCTGGTTTAGCTGGTGGAGCCAAACTGGGCGAATGTTGTTGGTGGTGGGATTGGTTTCGGTGACCCTTGGAGGCGTGTTGACTTTTGTCCAACGTAGTCTGCGCGTTATGCTAGGATATGCTGCGCTGTATGACCTGGGCTGTCTCTTGATCGCGTTGGCCGTACAGGGAGCACAAGGGGCAGCAGCTTTATATGCGGGTCTGGCAACTCGGGCGCTTGGCTTGGCTTTGTTAGGTATTGCAACGGCCACCTTGCTGGCAGAGACAAAGGGAGATGCTCTTTCTGGCTTATGCGGTGTGGGGCGACGTCGACCGTTGGCCGTTATTGCTCTGGGAATGGGGAGCTTCACCTTGGTAGGTGCTCCGCTGGCCGCGGGATTCGCTGGCCGCTGGTTGATGTTGCGCAACCTGGCTCAGATGGATGAGCGGTGGATGTGGCTGGTATTGTTGGCTGGTCTAGGAGTAGCATTCGCCTACCTGCGCGCGCTGTATGTACTCCTACGGGCCGACGCGATCACATCTCGCACATCACGTGCGGAATCAGCGTCGTCTCTTTGGTTGCCGACGTCAGTGTTGTTGCTTCTGTCGCTAGCCACCATTGCATTGGGTATCTTTCCCAATCCCATCTTACGCGTGGCTGCCTTAGTGGTCACCCTTTATCCGTTACCTAGACTCTAGCTTCCTTAGCTAGGTTGTGCCGGAATGGCAGTGCCCAAGATCATGTATATATCATATTATGCGCACGTCTTGTGAGCCTTCTTCTGCAATGCAAGAGCATATACAGCACTTCTGGACCAACCTGATTCATGTGCGACTTGGCGTGCTGCAGCGCTGCGGCTCACTCCGTGCGCCAGGAGCGTCTCTAAGGCTTGACGGACACGCGTTTCATCCCATGCCGTTGGCGGTGGCGCACCGCTCACGACCAAGGTGAACTCCCCGCGCGGCTGACGGCTCTCCCATTCTGCACGTGCCTCTGCCAGTGACCCGCGCCATACCTCTTCATGCATCTTGGTCAACTCACGACAAACAGCGCAGACACGAGCACCACCCAAGATCGCCTCCATGTCAGCCAGTGTCTCACGCAGACGGTGAGGCGCTTCGAAGCAGACCAGGGTAGCCTGCACATTGCTCACTTGAGTCAACAACGCGCGACGCGGTGCAGCGCGGCGTGGCAAGAAACCCAGAAAGAGGAAGCGATCGCTAGGTAGACCGCTTACCGAGAGCGCAGCAATGATGGCCGAGGGGCCGGGAATGGACACCACTGATATCCCCTGTGCCAAAGCTGCACGTACCAGCTCGTAACCGGGATCGGAGAGGAGTGGGCTGCCAGCTTTGCAGACCAGTGCTACATCGCCGTGGCGTAGTGCTTCGAGCAGCTGATCGAGGCGTTGCAGTTTATTGTGCTCGAAGTAGCTCAGCAGAGGCTTCTCGATTCCAAAGTGGGCCAGGAGCTGGCCAGTGGTGCGTGTGTCCTCTGCAGCTACTAGATCGCACTCGCGTAGGACACGCAACGCGCGTAGAGTAATGTCCTCCAAATTGCCAATTGGTGTGGCAACGAGATAGAGCGTGCCCATCTGGTTAAGTAGTGACAGATGACACAGGAATGTCCTGGAGCGCCAGGTGCAGCATAGCCAGTAACTGATCGTCTTGCTCCGGCAGCACGGTGCGCGCGTCCAGTAGTACCTGTCCCTCTTCGATGCGGGCAATTATCGGTATCCCCGGCTGCGCCGGCCGACGCAACCGATGTGCCAATGCATCCGGAGAGGAGGTTATTAGCGCCAATGCCCAAGAGGGCAACTGCTGACCGGGCAGGCTGCCACCTCCTACGGTTGCTTGAGTGGCTACGAGTGTGCTTTTCACGCCCCACCCCTGTATGCAGCGCTGCCAGCGTCGCACACGTTGCCTTAGTACCTCTGGCTGCGTTGCGATCATACGCCAAACAGGTAGCTCTTCAATTGCATGGCCCTCTAAATAGGTCAGCAATGTTGCTTCCAGTGCAGCCAGTGTCGTCTTATCCACACGTACGGCACGCGCCAGAGGATGACGACGCAGACGTTCAATGAGCTCTGCCCGTCCTAGGATCAGTCCTGCTTGCGGGCCACCCAGTAACTTATCCCCACTGGCGGTGACCAGCGCAGCACCAGCAGCGATACTCTCTTGGATAGTAGGTTCGTGCGCTAAGCCGAACGGCTGCGTATCCAACAAGCTGCCGCTGCCCAAGTCATCCATCACGGGCACGCCGTGCTCTGCGCCCAGTGCTACCAACTCATTCAGTGAGGGCTCGTGTACAAATCCACTCAAAGTGAAATTGCTGTGATGCACGCGCAAGATAAGCGCTGTATTCACAGGATGTAGTGCCTCAGCATAATCGCGCACATAGGTGCGGTTGGTGGTGCCCACCTCAATCAAACGGGCACCGCTTTGACGCATAACATCAGGGATGCGGAAACCGCCACCGATCTCGATCAGTTGGCTACGACTGATCAGCACCTCACGCTCACGTGCCAGCGCACTTAGCGCTAGCAGCACTGCGGCAGCGTTGTTGTTGACCACAAGTGCATCTTCGGCACCGGTAAGCTGCTTCAGCAGTCGGGCAGCATGAACATAGCGTGAACCGCGTTCTCCCTCTTCTAGATCGTACTCCAAGTTGCAGTAGCCGGCAGCAACGAGCGCGGCAGCCCGGCGCGCTCGTTCAGAGAGCGGTGCACGCCCTAAGTTGGTGTGAATAATCACTCCACTGGCGTTTATTACGGGCGACAAACTGGGGCTCAGCGCGACCAGCAATCGTTGCGATGCATCAGCCAAGACGGCTGCGCGCGATGGCGCAATACCTCCAGCACGGATGGACTGTCGTGCTGCTTCCAATGCTGCACGCAATGCCTCCCTCACTTGCTCGTGGCCATGCTGTGCAATCAGCGCCTTGGCCTCAGGTGTCTCGAGCAGGGTGGACACGGCTGGTAATTTGCGCAGTTCTTCCGATCCCATATCACATTTACTCCCTGCCGCGAGTCAGAAAGAAAGTCTCGGTTAGCATAAGTACCCCACCGATGATCAAAACTATCGTCAGACTAAGAAGTCCCTCCTTCTGCAACCAGCTGCACAAGACCCCGAACAGAGCTACACTGACTCCCTCACGCAGTAATCGCAGTGGGTCTTTGCGCAGCCAATTTGGGCGCGCCCAACGATGATTCAGCACTCCAGCGGCTACCATTGTCAGCCCCACCAAAGCAACAGCCAGCATCGTCAGGAAGAATACCTGCATCAACTCTGTAGGGCGGGTGTGCATCACAATGTACCAAATGCCCACCACACCCACGCCGAGACTGGTCATACCGATGGCAATCCATGTACTCAGCGGCATCTAATGCTTCCTTCCTGTGGAGCATTGCCTTAGTAGGGGAAATACAGCTAAATAGTATAGCCGAAAACTTGTGGAGAGCCAACAAGTCCTGCTCAGGGTCGGGTCGTTGAAAATCAAAAGGGGGGGGACGGGTCGCGGGCACCGGGTATGTGCTACAATAGCGACTGCTAGGGAACGGCTGATAGAATCGCCCGTGTGACTTTGCAGATTTATCTTGTGAGACGTGTTGTTATGAGCGATAGATTGACAGTCATCGGCGGAGGTTTAGCGGGTTGCGAGGCGGCTTGGCAGGCAGCTAGCTGTGGCATCAATGTCACATTGATCGAAATGCGACCTCTGCGTCGTACACCAGCGCATACCTCTGATCGGCTGGCAGAGCTGGTGTGCTCCAACTCACTTGGAGCATGTGCCATCGATCGTGCTTTGGGGTTACTCAAGGAGGAGATGCGCCGCATGGGTTCAATTATCATTGCTCAGGCAGAATATGCTGCGTTGCCAGCGGGAGACGCTCTGGCGGTCGATCGTGAGCGCTTTGCGGCGGCGGTCACTGCCTGCATCGCCACCCATCCACGCATCCATGTGGAGCGCACAGAGGCGACCTCTGTACCAGATGGGCCTGTTATCGTCGCGAGCGGGCCGCTCACTTCGGACGCGCTGGCACAGTCGCTTGTACAGCTTACTGGTGAAGCGAATCTGTACTTTTATGATGCTATGGCACCCATTGTCACCGCAGAATCGATCGACATGGAAATCGCCTTTCGTGCCAGTCGTTATGGACGTGGCGAACACAAAGAGGGCGATTATATCAATTGTCCCATGACGGAGGCAGATTACGACTATTTTCTGAACGCCTTGCTTACTGCAGAACGCATCCCTCTGCACGATTTTGAACAGGCCGATATGCGCTTCTTCGAAGCATGTCTGCCAATAGAAGTGCTGGCTGCCCGTGGGCGCGATGCGTTGCGCTATGGCCCACTGCGACCGGTCGGACTGATCGACCCGCGCACAGGACGGCAACCCTTTGCTGTAGTGCAGCTGCGTCAAGATAACCTAGCGGCTAGCCTGTACAACATGGTGGGTTTTCAGACCAACTTGCGCTGGTCAGAGCAGGAGCGTGTCTTCCGGTTGATTCCGGGCATGAGGCAGGCAGAGTTTGTGCGCTTCGGGCAAATGCACCGCAATACATTCGTCAATGCTCCACGCGTTCTGGACAGCTCATTGTGCGTACGCACGCTACAGGCCAAACGTAATGCCCCTGTGTGGCTGGCCGGTCAGATCACTGGCAGCGAGGGATATGTGGGCAGCGCTCTGACCGGGTTAGTGGCCGGACTGAATGCTGTGTGCTATCTACGCGGGTTGCCCCCGCTGAACTTCCCAATCACTACTATGACAGGTGCTTTGTTGCGCTATCTCACCAGCGCAGATGCTGAAGACTTTCAACCGATGAAAGCGAATTTTGGTCTTTTGCCACCATTGGAGCGGCGGCTGAGGCGCAAGCGTGAACGCTATATGGCGTTCGCAAGGCGTGCGCTGCGTGATCTGGAAGCAGTTCAGCAGGCAATCGCAAAACTGCGTGAAGACACATCTCCGTAGCCATTGATTTTGCTCACTGACTGGCGCGCAATGCCTGATCAAGATCCTCTTGCAGGTCGGCGACGTGCTCCAGCCCCACCGACATACGGAATGTGCCTGGAGATATACCCAGTGCCGCCAGCCGCTCCGTACCCAGCCAGCGATGGGTACTGGTAGCAGGGTTGACAATGAGCGAGTAACAATCGCCCAACGTGGTGGCAGGCAGAATAATGCGCAGCGCATCGAGGAAGCGGACTGCACGCGCTTGGTCACAGTCAGCGATATCGAAGCTTAACATGGCACCGTAGCGGCCAGGGGCGAAGGTGCGCCGTGCAATAGCATACTGCGGATGATCAAGCAAGCCTGCGTAGCGTACCCGCTCCACCAGCGGATGTGAGGCCAAGAAATGTGCTATTGCTTGTGCATTGGCACAGTGGCGTTCCATTCGCAGCGCAAACGTTTTTAGGCCACGTAGCGCCAACCAAGCTTCGTTAGGACCTAAGGGGCAGCCGACCTGTGTTAACAGTGAATGTAGCGTGGCGAAGTCATCGTTCGCACAACTCACAGATCCAGCCAAAACATCGCCGTGCCCTGCGAGGAACTTACTGACGCTGTGTACCACGAAGTCGGCACCCATTTGGAATGGTTTCATAAGGTAGGGTGTCGTAAAAGTATTGTCCACTACCACGCGCGCCTGATAGCGATGGGCCATATCTATAACAGCAGGTGCGTCGATGATCTTGGTGAGTGGATTTGTCATCACTTCGAAGTAGACAACGCGCGGTCTAAAAGCGCGCATTGCTTCCTCTAATCGATCGAGGTCGGTGAAATCGGCAAAAGCCGTTGGCGCACCTAGGTGAGGAAAAACGTTCTCCACCATTGTGTACACACTGCCATATACATCGCTGGAACAAAGGATACCCCCTTGTGCCCCAGCCCCCGCGGCGAGCAAAGCTAAGTGACTGGCCGCCATGCCCGACGCACACACATGGGTTACCTCGGCTCCTTCTAAGGTGGAAATGGCCCGCTCTAAAGCTGTAGTTGTTGGCGAACCCTCGCGAGAATAGACATAACCCGGCTCCCGATAGAAAAGACGATCCTCCAACTGGGTGTAGCTGTCATACAGGAAAGTGGTCGCGTTATAAATGGGGGTGCTTGAGCTCCAGAATTCGTACTTCTCCCATCGCTCACCAGCATGGATACATTGTGTCTCGATGTGACGATGCAGATAACGTGTGTCTGCTCGGCGATTCTCGGCATGACGCTGCGGAGAGGTATCAGCATGTTTGTTCATCTAGTGTGCTCCTTAGGACACAGAGTGATGTCAGGAAAGATTTGATGTGATACTATAAGATAACAATTCGAAGCGGGAAAATGGGAAAAATCAGAGTCAGTGTCGATCGCCTCTTAGCTGGCGTTCTTCGCGCAGCACCACCTCGCGCAGCGCGTGTCGTACATCATCGGGCAAAGAGGGCGGGCGATGCTCGGCCAAGATGGCATCTACTCGCCGTGCTGCTCGCGCTTCCATTGAAGTAGCGCCGTGAGAGGCCCACACGGCGTGAACATTTTTGTCAGCCAGTCGTGAGTAGTACGCTTCGCGAAAGTGGCGTAGTGTATGGGGATGTTCCAGATAGCTTCCAGTGGGACCAAGCTCCTCAACCACCTCTAGTGCCAATGTCTCGTCCTCTACAGGTACCCCTGTGGTGGCGGCGCGCAAAAATCCTAGCAAGTCATCTGCGATTACCATCAGCGCCAGCGATCCTTGCATTCCGGAGTCCATAAAGCCTACGTCGTGGACAATATTGGCTCCATGCAACAGTGCTGTCATTAAGCTGACAGTAACCTCGATACCACATTGTTGATCAAGTACCTTGGAGTCTGTCGCGCCGCCCAACCCAAACACGGGCAAGTCGTAGAATCTCCCCATAGACGTGGCCACACCCTGCTCCTCGGCCAAGACATAGTTGCCTACCATCGTTTGCAGGTTGTAGGGGCCGCCATTCCAGCCTGGTACAGCTACTGGTGCACCTTCACGTACCAGTTGGGTCAGCACGATGCCCAGCAGAGTGCCAGCATTCATCGTTGCCATACAACCGGCAGTGGTGACTGGCGAGTTGACGCCTCCCGCGTTAAGCGGAATGTACATCTGAGGTAGACCACGTTCCGCCATGTATATACATTTCTGTAGCGCCTCAGCATTGGCAATCAAACCGGAGGTCAAGTTAATATAACACGCTGCAAAGGGACGTTCCCGAAACGCATCCCTGCTACCCGCCACAATTTCACACATCTCCACCGCAGCCATACAACCGGCGAGATCAGGTGTCACAAATATAATGGGTTTGGTAGTGTGATTAAGCATCACTTCCATCTGATAGCGATCGTAAATGCGTCCGTCCACGTCTGCAGGCAGGAACATAGACATGACAAAGTCTATCTCTGGCAGAGCATCTTGCACAATGGTCGCATCGATGACATCCTGTAACAATGCCTTGCGACGCGTTCCGGTGCGATGGTCAAGCACATATAGGCAGTCAGAGCCTCCGCCGAAGTAGGAACGATAGCCTCCGGGGCGCATCGCTACACGGCCACTACGATCGCACAGGCGCATATGACGTGGTGCAGTATTCAGGCCACGTTGTACCATCGTTTCTGATAAACGCACCCGGATGCCGTCCACGCGGGCACCTCCACGTCGCAGTATGTCACGCGCGTCTGCGTCGTGTACATCAATACCCACTCGGTCGAGAATCTCCAAACTGGCCGCATGGATGCGCTCGCATTCCTGCCTCCCCAGTCGGGTGTAATGAGCACTAGCGGTGTGTACGCGATGAGTTTCGATCATGGCACCCTAACCCTTGGTAAGAGGGGCTCATTCGAGCCACCCTATTGCGCGATCGACAGCTTGTAGCCAACGACGATAAAGACGTTCGCGCTGCGCTGCATCCATTCTCGGTTGCCAGGTTTGATCAGCAACCCACTGAGCACGCAGCTCATCCTGAGAGGCCCAAAGCCCCCTTGCCAGACCAGCGGCATAGGCAGCCCCCAAGGCGGTGGTCTCGCTGACGCGTGGACGCACTGTTGGCACGCCCAGAATGTCTGCCTGGAATTGCATCAGCAGCGCGTTGGTCACCATGCCACCGTCAACCTTAAGTACCTGTAACGCGACATCAGCATCGCGTTGCATCGCCTCCAACACCTCACGTGTCTGGAAAGCAGTTGCTTCGAGCGCGGCGCGCGCCAGATGTCCCTTGTGCGTGTGGCGCGTCAGACCGATGATGATGCCACGCGCATCCGCGCGCCAGTGGGGTGCAAAAAGCCCTGAAAACGCTGGCACGAAATAGACATCACCGTTATCCTCTACTGTACGTGCCAGATCTTCGATCTCTGCCGAGTGTGAGATAATACCTAGATTATCACGCAGCCACTGCACCAAGGCACCAGCGATGGCAATGGAACCTTCTAGAGCATATACTGCCGGCTGATTGCCAAAGCGATATGCTACCGTGGTAAGCAATCCGCTGCGGGATGGCACTGCAGAGTGGCCCGTATTGAGCAACATGAAACAGCCTGTGCCATAAGTGTTCTTAGCTTCACCCGCTGTGAAACACGCCTGGCCTACTAAGGCAGCTTGTTGGTCACCCAATATCCCACATATTGGCAGTTTGGCACCAAAGGGGCCTTCGCACACCGTATAGGCATCTGTTTCTGGGTCGGCGGAGGGCACGATGCGGGGTAACATCTGCCTTGGAATATCGAGCCATCTTAGGATTTCTTCATCCCAGTTGAGTGTGTGCAAGTTCATCATTAGGGTACGGCTGGCGTTGGTTACATCGGTGATGTGTACCCCTCCGTGCGGGCCACCGCTGAGCCACCAAACCAGCCAGCTGTCCACCGTGCCAAAGAGGGCATCCCCGCGTTGCGCATCGGTGCGCAGACCGGGCACGTGTTCCAGCAGCCACAACAGCTTAGGTGCCGAAAAGTAGGTCGCCAAGGGCAAGCCAGTAGTGGCACGCAGGCGATCTTGTCCACCCTCCTCGGCCAGCGCCTGACAGATATCGCGCGTGCGGGTGTCCTGCCACACGATCGCAGGGTGGTAGGGTTTTCCATTGTGACGATTCCACACAATAGTGGTCTCGCGCTGGTTGGTGATACCTACCGCTTCCAGCGCTGTAGATTTCGCGTTTGCTGCAGCAAGGGCGTCCCGGATCACCAGTTGGGTAGCTTGCCAGATTTCTATAGGATCATGCTCAACCCAACCAGGACGCGGGTAAAATTGTCGATGCTCTTGTTGTGCTATGCCGCGCAATTGACCGTTCCGGTCGAAGAGTGCACAACGTGTGCTAGTAGTTCCCTGGTCAATGGCAGCGATCAGCGACCCCATGGAATTGCTCCTGACTGGTACCGCTGTGGAGAGAGAACTGTCGGCTGACATAGTATCATATCCCGGAAAGGTGGACAATCTTGGCGAAGCAAAATGCGCCATACGACTTGACATCCAAGATGCTGATGCTAGCATAATGCTGATGAAAAGAACTGTGCTCTTGCTAAGCTTAGTCTCTCTCATCGTTGTGGTTGCTTTGTCCAGCTGCCAGCAGTCATCTATCCCGGTAGTCGTTCAGGTGGATAATGATCGACGACAGGTTACCATCGCCGGCGGCACCGTGCGCGATGCATTGAGTGCTGCTGGTGTTGTGCTGGGGGCGTTGGATCGAGTACAACCTGATCTGTACGTCGAGGTGACACCCGGTATGGTAATCGTAATCACCCGGGTGGAAGAACGTTATGAAACCGAGCGCGTCGTGGTGCCTTACACGCGTAAAGTGGTGGTCAACGAGGCACTGCCTACCGGTGAGACACGATTGGTTCAGCTGGGAGAGAACGGCGAGGACGAGATCACCTATCGCGTGGTGTTAGAGGATGGCAAGCTGGTGGAACGCACTCGTGTCAGTCAGGTCCGGGTCAAACAGCCGCAAGATGAGATCGTGGCAGTGGGGGCTACGCACAGCTTGCGAGCATTGCCACTGGAGGGCACCGTCGCCTACTTGGCAGCTGGCAATGCGTGGGTGATGCGCGAGAATAGCGCGGCACGCCGCCCTCTTACCACTGAAGGTGACCTGGATGGTCGTGTGTTTGATCTTTCGCCGGACGGTCGTTGGCTGCTCTACACGCGTCGCATAGAAGGTGATATTGAGACCCCATTTAACCAATTATGGATGATCAAGACCACTGTGGTGGGAGAGTTGCCTATCTCGCTGCCAGTCCGCGGAGTGCTGTATGCCCAGTGGTTGCCTGACGGAGAGCAAATTGCTTACAGCACGGCAGAGCGAACTGCCAGCTCTCCTGGCTGGCGGGCGAATAACGACCTGTGGATTGGCAAGGCGGATCCGCGCGCCATTGTCCGCGCCACCCAGCTGATCACGGCTAATACAGGTGGTGCTTATAGCTGGTGGGGTAGCACGTTCGCCTGGTCACCGGATGGTAAGACTCTCGCCTATGCTCGGGCAGATGAGATAGGCACATACGATGTGATCAGCAGGACACTTACAGTCTTGCACAGCTTTGCCCCCTACAACACTTATAGTGAATGGGTGTGGACTCCAGGCCTGAGCTGGTCACCGGACGGGCGCTTTGTGGCTGCAGTAGTCCATGGTGCGCCTCTGGCAAACGAGGATGTCCACGACAGTCCGCTGTTTGATTTGTGGCTATTTGCGGCGGATGGCTCATTGCGGGTGTCCCTGGCGGAGCGGGTGGGCATGTGGAGCGCGCCCAGCTGGGGGCGCTATGGTCTGTTGCATGGTCAGGCAGTTGATGCGCTGCATTCCGTAGATAGTCGCTACACTTTAATCTTACGCGACCACGACGGCAGTAACCCACGTCAGGTGTTCCCACAGGGAGAAGCAACTGGGGTGCTGCCACCTCCTGAAATCGCGTGGTCACCATCAGGGGATGCGTTTCTCTTTGTATATAACGGCAACCTGTATCTAGGGAGTATCCGAGGCGGATTACCGCAACAGCTCACCTCAACTGGTCAGGTGAGCCGGCCGCGTTGGGCTGGGGAGAGAGGAGCAGTAGGCCGCTGAAGGAAAGCTGGATTTGCCTACACAGGATGTTTACGATAATGGGGGATTTGTACCTATTCGCGCAGAGGTTTATAATGCCTCACGTGGATAACTTAACGTGCGAGACACTGTACTTATGATCCCATATCAATTGCCCAGGTTTCCATTGGTTTCTCGAAAGTCATGGATTTTTCGAAGGAAATACCTGAGCGTCGTACGGGCTGCCGGATTGTCGGCTGCTATTGTTGCATTGACCGTGCTTGCAGCTTGTAGCAGTTCAGATGGACAATCTTCATCGTCCGGTGGAACACAGGTTGTGGTGCAGTCTGTCACATCGTCAGGTACGGCGGTACCGGCGCCTCTTGTTACGGAAACGTCATCGGTCTCGTCTGGCCTCGCAACGGTATTGCCTATGAGCGTAACAGCTGCACCAATAGTGCCCTTATCGACGCCTCCAAGCCAAGGAACTGCTCAAGAAGGGGCAGTTCAAGATGGGAGGCCCTTGATCGCGCGCGTGAACGGCCAGCCAATATACCTGGATGTATATCAGAAACAAGTGGAACAGACCGAAAAGGCCCTGGTTGAGCAAGGCATTATGGCACAGGGAGATGTAGGTGACGCGCAACGGGCGCAGCTGCGTGCCAATGTGTTGCAGGGGTTGATCGATCAGGTGCTCATTGAACAGGCAGCGGCCGAAATGGGCATTACGGTGGACGACAGTGAGCTTGAGCAATCTCTGTCGGGTATGGTTGCAGAAGGAACAGGGTCAATTGAGCAGTGGCTGGCCGCGAACAATATGACAATGGAAGAATTACGTGCTATGCAGCGCGCCCAGCTGCTGGCAAGCAAGGTGATTGCTGTGGTCTCCGCCGCGGTGCCGACAGTGGCAGAGCAGGTGCACGCACGTCACATTTTCACAGTAGATCAGGCCAAGGGACAAGCACTATTGGAGCGGATCAAGAGGGGGGAGAACTTTGCTGCACTGGCCCAGCGAGAATCGGAAGATGCCAGCACCTCCGCCAATGGGGGTGATCTGGGGTGGTTTCCGCGCGATGCACCGTTGATGCCCCTCGCGGTGGTGCAGACAGCGTTTGCATTGTCGGTTGGTGAGGTATCACAGCTGGTACAGAGCGAGGCAGGTTATCACATCGTCAAAGTGGAAGCGCGAGAGGAAAACCGCCCATTAGCGCCCGAGATGTTGCTCTATGCACAACAGAATGCTTTCCAAGCGTGGCTGGCCGAGCGGCGAGCCCGCGCTGTCATCGAGCATTATCAGCCTTAGCAGCCAGCTTATGCGTAGGTGGCTTTTGTTCTCTTTACTCGCCATAACTGTTGCGTTGGTTATGGTGGGGATTGTCTCGCTGAGTGCATATTTTTTGGCATATCGTCAGCCTTTCCAAGTGCCTCCGTGGCGGGATCCGCTAAGCATGGTGGATTATGCCAGGATCGACCCAGCATTGGCAGTAGGGGGCCTGGGAGGTGTCGCAGACAAGGATTTGGTAGCTCAGGCGCTGGCAGAGGGAAGGCCAGACACTGCCTTTGCGATTCTAGTGTTCAGCCCGTCCATAGACGATCGAGAGAGCGCTGGCGATTTCCTGTTGTTGGCAGATCGGTACCGCAAGAACGGAAGAAGTGAACAAGCGACCCAAAGTTACCGATTGGCTGGCACTATTGCAACGTTGAGCCCTGATATACCGGACACGGTGCGTGCAGATACCTTCATCATGGCTGGTGAGGGATTAGCTGAGCTGGGCGAGTATGGCTTGGCACAGCTCTATTTGGACCAAGCTTACAATGTAGCAACAGCGAGTACCTATTTGCAGCCTGCCACGCGGCGCAGCTTGTTTCAGCGGCTGCACAAGGGTTATCAGGCAATTGGTGACCGTGAGCGGGCGCGCGCAAGCCTCGAGTCCAGTGCACAGGCGTTCGCACCAGTTACTGTGCCTGAGCTACCGCCAGTTTTACCAGTTGCCGATCCTCCTCCTCTGCCACTGGAGGTACAGCAAGCTGAGGCGCAACGTTGGGCAGCAGCACAGAATCTAGTTGAGCAACTAATTGTGCGTGGGGGTCGTGCCCCGCGACAGGCGGTGACAGCTCTAGCTAATGCTTTGATCGCTGAGGACCGTGTCAGATTACCCTACTATGATGCCCAGCTTTCTTCAGCGCTGCAGCTTTCGGCGCAGATCAGCATCGTGCAAGCGCGCATCAACTGGCTGGCGATGAAGTATCGCATCGCGCGACAGGGTTATGGAATCAGTCTGCTACCAGAGTGGGAGGCGCAGGTCGAGGTGATCCGTGCTGACCTGACTAAATCGTACGAGCTGTTGTATGCTCTCTATGCTGACCTGATCGTGGCCATGCCGGACGCGGATCAAATCGAACGGGCAACCGAGGAGGTATTGCGCCGTGAAATACTGGCTGGGACGTTGGGTCGTTACCCGAATTATCCGGCCCAGCAACGCATTGCCCAGTTGCAGCAGGCAACGGCACAATTGGTGCAGTCGCGCCCGCGCAGCGAAATGCGGGTGGTTGTGCTTCCCTATGCTGGTGTTGATTCTTTTGTACTGGTGGACGACACCAGCTTTCTAGCTATTGTACATGACTAGGTGAAGACGTGGGAGGTAACACCCACTGTGGAGGATCCAAGAGGAGAGGGCAATGTCCGGGCAAGGTAGAGACCGTGTCACCACAGTTTTTATTTTCCTGGTAGCGGTGATGATCGTGACGACATTGTTGATCTATGGGATCCTGTTCTTGACTTACACGCCGGACAGGCCACTCAGCTTAGGGCTGAGTGTCGCACAACCCCCACCGCCTCCACCCACAGCCACATTTACTCCGGAAGAGATCCCTACTTATCCACCGACTTGGACACCGCCTCCCACCCCTACGCCGTTACCAACCAGCACACCCACCGCCACTGGAACGCCAACACCAACGCGTACGCCCACCCATACGCGCACACCAATGCCTACCTATACCCCTACACCCACTGAGACGGGCACACCAACCGGTACGCCTACTATTACACCAACTCCGACTCAAGTGCCTTTCTATGTAGCCGAATTCAAGGACCACCAGAACTGCTACGATATCGGCATGAAAGGGTATGTCTTTGATGCCAACGGTATCCCGTTGGAAGGCATCGTGGTTGAATATGGTGAGGAGAACATTAGCACTTTCCGCACGACCACTGATGTAGATGGTGAATTTGCAGTGCCCTTGATTCTAGGGGGGAAGGATAAGGACAATGCCACGCGTCCGCACACATGGTTTGTGCGGTTGTACCAAGATGGCGTGCAAGCATCGGAGACTTTCAAATGGAAGTCGGACACTATCGAAGACTGTGACAAATCCAACTCGGTGCAAGTCAAGGAGATCACCTTCCGTCGGCGCTATTAGCGCCCTGCTATTGCTCATCTGCGTCTGTGACGTGTGGCTCGCATCGGACGCCCGGTTCGCCTGTGCCCAAGAAGCTCCTCTGGTGCTGGCTTTCTACTATGCTTGGTATGATGAGAACACATGGACATCGGGCATCACTGCTGATGTGCCATTGCAGCCCTACCGCTCAGCCGATGTGGAAGTCATCGAGCGGCATGTGAGCCAAGCGCAGGCGGCTGGGATTGATGCTCTCGTGCAATCTTGGTATGGACCCCAGGAGGTAAACAACCAGACGGAAACCAACTTCCGTGCCCTGTTGGACGTGGCAGCAGGTAGAGGGTTTCGCGGAGCAGTTGCGTTTGAGGCCAACAGTCCCTTTTTCCCTGATCAGGCAGCCGTGACTGAGGCGCTGCGTTATCTCCTCACCGTGCATACGCAACATCCTGCCTATTTGCGTTATCAGGGGCGGCCAGTGATCTTCTTCTGGCGCCAGCAGCGTTTCGATGTAGGAACATGGAACGCTATCCGTGCCAAGGTCGATCCTGACCACACCAGCCTATGGATCGCCGAGGGCACCGACCTAGGTTATCAGCGCGTGTTCGATGGGCATTACCTCTATTCGATTGCTTGGTCATCTGATGTCACGCGCACCTTGCAGGACTGGGGACAGAGAGTAAGGCGCTATGCGGGAAGACTGGGCATGCCCCGCCTGTGGGTAGCGACTGTTATGCCTGGCTACGACGACACGCACAGTGGACGATCAGCCGCTTTTGCAGTAGGCCGCCGGGACGGCGAGTACTATCGTGCTTCCTGGGCTGCCGCCATTGCCAGCCAGCCGGACTGGGTGGTTATCACCAGCTTTAACGAATGGGTGGAAGGTACTATGATTGAGCCAAGCGTTCGCTATGGCGATCTGTACCTCAACCTGACGCGTGAACTGGCAGCCCAGTTTAGGGCATCGTTCGCTATGGAAGGCGCTACCTCTGTCTCTGCTGTGATGCCCCAAGCTGGGCCAGTCTCCACTGACATAGCTACGGTCGCAGTTGCAGAGAGCAGCCCGCGGGTGCGTGCTATTGAGACGGTGCGCATCCGCAGCGGACCAGGCACCACCTATCCGCGCATCGGGCGCTTGGAGCGAGGTGAACAGGCAGAGGCAATCGGCCGGAACAGCGATGATACCTGGTGGCAAATTGAGCTGCCGGGTAGCGCTACTTTGGGATGGGTGAGTGCTGCATTTGTCGAGCTGCTGGGGGACGCCAGCACGTTGCCGGTCGTTGAACCACCTACCCTTACGCCAACGGCACCATCGGATGCTCTTATAGCTACAGCGACGGCTACACGCTCTGTTGTCACGAGTGCAGGCACTCGTACACCTACCCCGATCAAGACTGTGACTAAGGCAACAGTGGGCACCCCTCATACGCTTACCCCAACGGTCATCTCTAGTGTCACACCCGCATCACTCGGTACGCCAGCCATCCCGCTTCAGGCGACACAGGTGAAGGTAACCGCCACTGTGCCACCCTTTATCACGCCACCAGGCACACACGTAGCCGTCTCATCTGTTGATACAACGGGTACGCCTGCTACCGCTCCATCGTTGCAGACCATTGAACCGAGTGTCCAGACGAGTCCGCTCGTTGCAGTGACGTTCTCGCCGACTACAGCTGAAGCTACCCTGCCGGAGGACAATCCTCTTGGAGAAGGTGACTCTTTCGAGATGGTCACTCTCAGGCAGCCTCAGGGATCGACCGTCAGCCGCACGCCACTACTCTTGTGGCTTGGTAGTGCCTCCCTGTTGGCTGCGCTCGTCCTATTGGTCGTATTGTACATTCGGGTACGCGCGCGTTATCGGCGAGGCAGCAGGTCAGGGCGTTAATAGCGTCGTACCAGTGCACGATAGGTGACTGGCTGACGGATCTGAATGAGCTGGTATTCTTCGCGAACACGGCGCACTTCGTCCAGGTCAAGCGTGGTAACGGCGTAGCCCTCCGCAGCATCGTCCATTGTGATTAGTGTCTCGGCACGTGGTCCCACAATCATACTTTGCCCGATAAAGGTGTAGCTGGGCTCTTGGCCGACGCGGTTAGCTGCAGCGATAAAGAGAGAATTCTCGAAAGCACGTGCCAGCACCAAGGCACGCCATTCCTGAGTGAAGGGTTGTTCCCAGCAGGCACACAGACAGAGGATTTCTGCACCCTCCAACGCTAGCGAGCGCGCTACCTCGGGGAAAGCTAAGTCCCAGCCAAGCATCACGCCCACTGCTCCGAATCCGGTCTCCAATAAAGAGTAGCGAAACCCAGACCGGAATGCCATACGTTCTTCACCACGTAGATGCACCTTGCGGTAGTCGCCGATCACCTCACCGTTCGGGCCAATCATGACTGCAGCATTGTACAGAATGCTCTCCACCTTTTCCTTGATCGGTAGGCCAAACACAATATGTACTCCATATCCGGATGCCTGCTGGGCGAGTACATTCACCGTGTGCCCCGGTATCCTTTCAGCCAGCTCGGTGAAGCGGACACCACATTCGAATCCAGTGGTAGCCAGCTCTGGGAAAACGATCAGGTCGACCGGTCGCTCGCGACAGATCGTGTCCACGAGTTCGGTCATCCGCTTGAGATTATCAGCAACCTGACCCAGCTCAGTGTGCATTTGGACAACCGCTACAGTGATTTGACGCATCGCATTACTCCTTGATTAGAACATATGTGCTGATATTCTACCACGGACTGTCTGCAAGCACAAGACAGATAACCAGGCCGGGGATGTCTCCATTGCACAGAGCGGGGTGGATTGGGTCAAACAAATAGCAGAACAGGTCAATCGAGTAATTTTATTTCTCAGGACACTTGAAGAGCAAAAGGTTACTCTTGTCTCTTAGAGATAGTCACAGGATGATTTATAAAAGTTTTGCAGAGTTTCACATAGCTTATTTATACATTCGGCTACCGCGTCGTTGGTCTAACAGCAACGCGCGCTCACGTTCGCGGCGGACCGTTTCCGTTTGTGAGAAGTATTGTTGCCAGCGTGCCGGAGCGTCAGGATCCTCAGCCCCATGCCGTGTGATCCGTGGGCGCACGCGGCACAACAGTGGTGTATTCACCGCACCGCCAGCGATGATCACCTGCCCTTTTGACAGTGCCGGTAGCTCGTGCAAGAGGTCCCTGCCCACCGATTCGACACTCTCCGCGATGCGCGCCTGGTCAATCGGGTTCACAATGCGCATGATACATTGTGTCATACATTGTGATAGTACATCGCTGTCCAGCTTGCCAGGACGCTGGCTGATTAGACCCACTGCAACACCGAACTTGCGTCCCTCGGACAGGATGGTTTTGAGAATGCTCGTAGTAACCACTTCTGCATTTGCGGGGGCATAGTTGTGGGCTTCCTCTATGAGGACAAATGCAGGATAGGGCAGGTAGGAGTCCTGACCTTCCCTTGAGAGACCCTTTTCGGTGTCCATGCGTGCTCGCCACAACCGTCGCAGCAAGGTCGCCACTACCAGCTGCTGTTCGCGCTGGTCAATCTCGTTCAGCTGCAACACGGTACATTGTCCCGGTCTGAACAACTTCTCTAAAGGCAGGTGCTCCGAATCGTGAAAGATGCGTGAGGCTTCGAACACACTGCGAACACGCCACACCAACCCTCCGATCGTAGGATCTTCGTCGAGCTCGGTGTCCTTCTGGGGGTCGGTAATGGCTTGTTCTTCGTTTCCACTACGCAGCGTCGTCATGAAATGTCCCAGCGTCCATCTGTCGCCGTACTTGCGCTTCACAGCGTAGTAGGTCTGGCCCAGACGGAAGTGCATCTTCTCGGAGAGATTGGGCAGCAGGTAGCGGAAATCGCTCAGCTCAAGCGAGGAGACGCGCACGCGGATCTGATCGGGGTGGACAATATGCACCTCCGGCTGGTAGCCATCGGCACAGAACTCTTGGTGGCCCATCATTTCATCCAGCGTGCTGTATTCGCCGTGCGGATCCACAATCAGCACGCAGGCTCGATTATAGGGTTTCATCATCTCTTCGATGAGCACCGAGGCCAAGTAGCTCTTACCTGCGCCGGTGCCGGCGATGATGGCCAAATGGGTACTGGTAATGCTGCGCACGTCCAAGTTAACGGGCACTGCACCAGGATCGCGGCTCAACAGCCACCCAATGTGGGCAGATCCGATCTCCCCCGTTTGCTTCTTGGAGAGCACCCGTGCTAGCAATTCGTCCTCGGCTATGTAGATTGGGCTACCTGATTCAGGTGGGACGCGAGGATTAACAAAGTCGCCTAGTTTGGGCTGGTAGTACCCCATCACCACCACAGTTACTTCAAAAAGCTCATGTTGCTGCTCATGGAAACCCAGCATCGCAGCGATTTCAGCAGGGGGTACTCCCGGGTCAGCCATAAAGCTATCTGGATAGAGGCGCAGTGGGATGCGTTGCGTGACGCGCCCTAAGATCTGGCGCAGTTCGCCCTCTACTTCCATTTCGTAGTAGACAAACTCACCCGTCTTGATACGCCGTTCTGGGTCAGGGGTTATGAAGGTATATTCATAAGTTGATTCGCCAGGGCCCTTGGTCGTTCCAATGCATTGCCTGCTCACAAAATACCTCCTCCCTTCAACCAACTAGCCCTCTGCATCGTGCTCTACTAGATGAGCAGAGGGACCGGCCAGATCGATCCTCAACCTGCCGGTGTCACAGCTGCTTTCCAGGCGAGATTACCGCGTAACACGGCCAGTTGACGCTTCTTATCGGGAAACAGCATGCTCAGTTGCTCAACCACTTTGAGCAGCAAATGCGGAGTGATTGCATCGCCTTCAGCCAGCAATCTGGGCATATACGCCACAGATAGTTGGCCACCAGGTGCGTGAAAATGTCTGATCTCCTTGGGTGACATCGTCTCCACGGCTGCGTTAACAGTAGCTGCTAGCAAGGGCACCCCCTGATGCACTTCACCGTTTCTCATCACCTGTCCGACAGCTAGGATGCCTACCAGTGTAGCCTGCTCGCGCAGATAGTCGGGCGAAAAGATTTCCAGATCGCTCGGTGGCGACAGACGTGGCCCTAGGTTGCCAAACTCGGGGTTCATCAGAATAGTGCTATAAATCAGACCAACCAGATAGCCTGATTCGTCGCTCAGCTCGAGGCGCACGAAGGTGCCAAAGCCATAGTCCTGAGGCTGGGGCAATGTGCTGAACTCTCCAGCATTGTTGATCTGACATACATAGTCTACATGGCTATTGGATTTGACGATTTTGCCAATTTGCATGGACTGTGCTCCTGGGCCACTCTCAAGGTTTTGTGGCACAACGGGCGAAAACAAACAATCTCTGGAATCAGCGGCGGATTGCCTTACTGCGTGCCTTACGCGAGTAGCATAACGCCAAGCCTTCTTTTTTTGCAAACTGTTGAAAGATAGCGTAGAAACGCTGGCGATCCTCTGTTGAAATAACAGCCACGGCGTCGGCTGTTTCTAGGACATAGGGATAGCCATTACCCACTATACATTCAGCACGGATCAGGTCAAAGATGTGTTCTACTCTCGCTTGATCCTCCAGCACCCAACCTGGGAACTCCACTCGTGCAGGAGGGGACATAGTGCCTGTCTTCAGGTATGCGAAGGCGATTCGACCTACCTGTTCCTCGTAGAGCTGCAGCACCTCGTCATCCCGTGCGCACCAGTACAGCTGGCTGCGATCTCCCCACCGCATCCGGGAATGCAATAGTACTCCATCGCTAAGGTGGGCAGGTGTGGGCAGGCCAGAAACAAGTGTGAGCATGGTCACCAGATCACGCGCATAACTGGTGTCCACATAGCCCACTAGAGGCACCCCGGTCGCCTGCGAAGTGCGCAACATATTCACGAGCGAGTCAAGATAGCCCTGTCGCAGTTGAGGGCTCAAGTGGCGTGCAAAGGACAGAACTAGCGAGCCATCGAAGAAGCACAGAGGCTTGGGATCGCAGTTAGCACGTTCCTGCATATATGTAACCATACGGTGGCATTCGCCTTCAAAGCGACGAAGGTTGACCAAGATGCCGGGGAATGCACCGACATCGGCAGTAGGATCGAGAGTATCTGTGTTCTCCTCATATGTTGTCAGCTCATCCGGCGTCAGCACCTCAAAGAAAAGGTCTTTAGTGTAAGTCTGTGATGGAGAATGTGGGTTCTCGAACCAACCGATTTGGATAGCTGCCACAGGGATCGAGAAATCGCGTGAGTGGGGTATCTGCGAACCATCCACAGCAAAGGTGGGCCGATCGCGTAGGACCTGCTTTGCCCATTTACGTGCTTCCTCGTGACTGTGCCAATCGGCATCGAATTTGACCACAGCGGCATGGACATTGTCTTGCTCTTTTGTAGGCAAGGCCCCTGGACGCGCCACATTAGTTGCTTTCAGGCGTGCTTCGAGTTCAGCCCGGCTTAGGAAGGCCATCTGCTCTAACGCTCCATCAAGGGTCCTGGCACGTTCGTGTACAGTCCCTTGGTAGCCGGAAAAACGATCCCTCTTCACTTCGAGAGCGTTGATGACACGACTGCGCTCAAACATTGTCCCCAGAATGTATTGCAAGTAATAGGACGGGTGGAGAGCAATTCTTGTGATGGTAGTATATCATATTCCAAACAGATCGTATAAGCTTTGTAACATCAGGATCTGTTCAGAGAATTAAACGAATATTGTGACAGTTAGCAAGCTTGGCCATACGGTGTCCCAACGTTCGCCGAGCAGGGCACAACGTAATGCCAACATGGCCTGGGCGCTGTGGCGGCTCCAACGCATACCAGCCTGTTTCATGCGTGCCTGCACCACCACCTTATACGTCGATTCGACCGAACCACTGCCAATCGGGTAACCAGCACGGCGAAAACCAGCGTAGCCCATCCGCCGCCGGTTATGATACAGATAACTGATGGTCGACCAGACCACCGCACTTGAAGGCTGACCCCGTGGGACATTCGGCACGTATCGCTGCCAATACTGCTCGCAGATTGCTGCTCCACAGCCATTGTTTCTGAGCCTCAACCCACCGGGTTGCCTGCCCATCCTCAACCCCCAATAGCCCATCCGTCATAGTTTCTCCACCGCATGCCACCAGTCAATGATCTCGACGCAGAGCGCATAGCCCATCAGAATGATCATCCAGATCCAATGTACCCCGGTCGGCAACAGCCACCCTCTTGCACGCCCGCTACAACCCACGCCGACAGCCTTCCACCCATTGCTGCTTGGCAAACTCCTTCGCCTCCCACAGCCCGGCTCGATCACTGTGGCGGGTCAGCTGTACTCCCTGCTCTTCGTCGCGTTCTTCCGCAACGTACCCCCTTCCAGCCCTCATCCCGCACACGGATCATCACCCCATCCAGCGCAACCGACATCACCCACTGTCCGGCTTAGGCATCTGCCACACCGTGATCACCTCCTCATCCCGCCCCGGCACCTGGGTCGTCGTCGCGGCCTTCTGCGCCTCCATCCCCACCAACCGCCACCGTGCCCACCAGCGCTTGCGACCCACTCTTTGATACTCCCCACCTTCGTTAAGGCCGTGCACGCTTTCGCCGCCCCTCGGTAGGACGCCATCTCCATCCCTAACCGAACCGTCCTCTTCACCGTCTCGGGTGTGTCCAGCGATGTTCCCCCAACTTCAGCCGCTGATCCAGAAAAAAAACCACGGTTACACCCGGGGCAGTGGTAATACGCCCGTCGTAACGCACTCTTCCCCTCCAGGTGTCCTCTCCCGCAGCGACCGACGTCTATAGACTAGCGCTTGCCCACATCCCTCACACACAATGCCAGCCATAAGATTCATAAAAATGTCTTCTTACCTACTGAAATGTGTGTATGGCATAGGGTCTTCTTCAATACTCTCGAGAGATTGAAAAATATATCAAGACTGTGGTATAATGAAGTTAAATTGAGATGGTTGGGGTGAGCAATCGCGTTTAGCCCTGACCATCGGAGCTGGGAATAGAGTGTCAGGAGGAAAGGAGGGGCCTTATGCGCAAACTTGTTGTCGCACTAGTTGCCGCACTGGCAGCCTCGATAATGCTGTCGGGAGTAGCGGCTGCCCAATGGCCGTTCTACGTGTGTACTCCGTACGGTTGCTACTACCCTTACTACCACGCCTACTATGGCAGCAGCTATTCTTATGGCTATTGGACAGGCTATCATACAGGTTACGCGTATGGGTATAGCAGGGGCTACTACGACGGCAGCCGCGGCTATCCATACAGCCCGTGGTACAGCTACTACTATTACCCGTACGCCTACTATCCACCCTATCCGAGCTATCCGATTGTATACGGCGGCCATACCTCGCCGGGCTACTGACACTACAGAACCTAAGAGGTGCTGTTAGGTACAGGTAGTGTCGTTGTGCTCGGTTAGTGTACAAGCAGCCTGTCCTCGCGCTATGTCATGATGGAATGGGCGAGGCTGAGTGGCGATGCTACGTCAGCTGGTCAGGCCGAGCTTCACGAGGTCTCATGGGGTTTCAGATGACCAAATAGCTCGCCACCATCGACAACCATAACCTCGCCGGTGACGTAGTCTGCTCTAGCAAGATATAGAATAGCCTGGGTTACATCTTCCGGACTACCCCAGCGCCTGAGCAGAGTGCGCTGTGCAGCGCGTTCTATTTTTGAAGCGGTATAGTGGGGTGGGGGCAAGATAAGCCCAGGTGCTATGGCATTTACGCGTATCGTTGGGGCCAGCTCAAGCGCCAGTTGGCGGGTTAGCGCGAGGAGAGCTGCTTTCCCTACGCTGTGAGCGGCGAATCCTGGCCACGGCTGCCAAGCTGATAGATCTGCGATATTGATGATGAGACCATCCCCTTGCTTCAACATAATAGGTGCAACTGCATTGGCACAATAGAAGGCGCCATGAATCAAAACGGCGGTGACGCGGTGCCATGCAGAAAGATCCTGCGTGGGAAAAGGGGTTTTCTCGAAACGTGATGCGCTGTTGATCAAGATGTCAAGTCGTCCAAGGTGCTGCACAGCTGCACTGACCATATTGGAAACTTGTTCATAATCTGCAACGTTTGCTTGCCATGCTAAGGCTGCCACGCCATAACCGCGAGCTTCATTTGCTGTCGCTTCGGCGGCTTCGTGCGAGTGATGGTAATTGATCACGACATTGCAGCCAGCATTCGCCAGTGCTAATGTGATCGCCTTTCCCAGGCGATGAGCACCTCCTGTGATGAGCGCTGTCCTTCCTTTCAGATCCATGCAAGGTCACCTAGGGCATACAGACCGAGATACAATACAATTGTTCTCTGGATATGGCCTTAGTCATTCTGAAGCCACGTTGGATGGTGCTTGCTCGTACCTTCAATCCCTTATTATGATATCGGGTAATCCTAACTACAAGTTGGGGGTCTTGTTTAAAGAATCCAAGAACGACACACAAATCACTTTGCACGCCGTAGCACTTCCATTTATACTTTGTGATCATCTTGTCCCGTTCCCTCTAGAGGCGACTTTCATAGCAGCCGACAACCGAGTGGTAGTGGGGGAGAGACGAGAGTTATTGAAGCTATATGGCATCATCTTTTGAGTGTGTCAACTGCGGAGCACGCCTGACGGGCCGTGAGCGTCAGTGTCCTCTGTGCGGTACAAGTGTGCACATTGGACGTACTCAGCGCCTTTGTCCGTACTGTGGCATGCCAGTCGCGAGGCGTGCGCAAACTTGTCTGATGTGTCACAGACCTCTGGATGACGTGGTCGTGCCAGGTGCACTCCGCAGTATCTCGTGGACATGGGTAGTGGCAGTAGCTCTGCTGGCTATGCTCGGTGGCCTCAGCTGGAACTGGTGGCGTGCCGCGCCGGATTCTGGTACGGGACGAGAGAAGCAGACTCAGCATGGTGTGCCCCCATCAGCAGTGGCCACACCTACATCATATCACTTGGCAACACCTACGTCTATTCCACCTACCTTCACGCCGCGCATTGAGCTCACCCCTCCCTCTCCTTCTCCCACACCTACGCCATTGATCCACGTGGTGAAGTCCGGTGAAACATTGTTGTTAATCGCTTCCTACTATGATGTTGAGTTACAAGATTTGATGCAAGCTAATGGTTTGGACGAGGCAGCAGCACGCCGATTACGTGTGGGGCAAGAGCTGGTCATTCCAGGGGCTGCTGGCCCAAGTGCAGAGGTGACAAGGGGCAAGGAGACGAGGGTTGTGCCAGTGCGGCGCGTGGTACACACGGTGCAGCCGGGAGATACGTTGATATCGATTGCATTACAGTATGGTGCTGACCTAGATGCCATCATTGCTGCCAACCCTGACATCAATCCTGATCTGATCTACGTCAGCCAGCAGATTGTGGTGCCGTTGCTACCCCCAACCTCCACTCCTACATCGACGCCCACACCTACTCCGACAAGTACTCCTGGCCCGCCTTTCCAGGCTCCTGTGCTTCTTTATCCTACTGAGGGGCAGATATTCGAGGGGGCGGATGCGTTTGTGACGTTGAGCTGGGTGGCTGTAGAGGAGTTGAACAGAGAGCAGGCGTATCTGGTTGAGATTGAGGTGCCGGGGCAGCCTACTGTCATCCAGCATGTGACGCAGAGCACGTCGTGGCGGCTCTCTCCCGAGTTATGGCCAGTTGGCACCGAACGTAATTGCTTTTGGCGTGTGACCATCGTAGAACGGTCGTCGGACGGTGAAGCCATCCCGGCTGCTTGGCGCCGCCTTAGCCCTCCCTCTCAGGTGCGCCATTTTGAGTGGCGTTGAACAGAGACGCGAAGACTTCCAGGCCCTACGTGTTTACCAAGGAGTATCTTCGTAGGAGAAGCCAATGTATTGGCGATGGTCTGGACAACCTCTAGCAAATGAAGCATGCACCTTGGACTCTTAAAATGTGAGTTTGAGATACAGGTCTTGGGATTGTGTGTGATCTGGTGTTATGAGGCTCCACTTTAGGGACACTTGCCGAGGCCTAAACTTTCGGCGTCGTTTTTTGACCATTATAAACTTTGTGCTATAATTAGCTTTTGTGCGCATTCACTTTCTTCCCCTAGCGTTGGACTAGGGGTAATCCCAGAGAAAGGAGACCAGTCTTATGCGCAACTACGAACTAGGCATTGTTCTTCAGCCCACCCTCGATGAAGCTGAGGTCACGCGACTTATAGAGAAAGTAACTCAATATTTCAACACTGATGGTGGAAGCGTGACGTCGGTCAATGTCTGGGGCAAGCGACCTCTCGCCTATCCCATTCGTAAACAGCGTGAGGGAATCTACGTTTTCCTGCAGGCACAGATTGATCCCCGCAGGGTGGAATCACTAGAGCGCATGCTCAAGCTGGACGAGAATGTCCTACGCCATCTCGTAGTCCATTGGGAGACGTAAGTGCATTGTGCGGAGCAAGGCTCGCTCCGTAGGTAAAGGTTTTGCTCAGAACGGCTCGGCACGTGAGTCTAGGGAGGAGAGAGATGTCACGAGGACTGAACAAAGTGATGATCATTGGCAACCTGGGTCGTGATCCTGAGATGCGTTACACGCCTGGGGGCAAGCCTGTAACCTCTTTTAGTTTAGCTGCCAGTCGCACGTGGATCGCCCCCGACGGTGAACGTCGTGAGGAAACCGAGTGGTTCAACGTGGTCACCTGGGGTCCGCTGGCGGAAATCTGCCAGCAGTACCTTACTAAGG
This sequence comes from uncultured Ardenticatenia bacterium, assembly GCA_937127125.1. Classification (GTDB taxonomy): domain Bacteria; phylum Chloroflexota; class Anaerolineae; order 4572-78; family NAK82; genus NAK82. The sequence continues at coordinate 184,425 of CAKZLO010000035.1, read as the reverse complement.
GGCAACAGGTGTACGTAGAGGGCAGGCTGCAAACAAGGGGTTGGGAAGATGACAATGGGCAGCGTCACTTCCGTACAGAAGTGGTGGCCAACGAGATGATCATCTTGGGCAACCGCGGTGGACACGAGGATCAACCGGTGCACAGGCATAATGGGCATGGGACGAAGCTAGATGAGGAAGAACCATTCTAGACAGTGGGTCGCTATGGAGAAGCGTGTAGCACGTGTGCTCAAATGAAGCTACCAAAGTAAGCGCAGTGGAGATTCGCATGTTTGATGATTTTACTGACGAATTAGAAGAAGGCGAAGGGCAGCTGATTGAGGAGGGCGATGAGCTCGAGGTAGAGGAGATAGCGGCACCGGAAGTTGCCGAGCAGCGCGCCGCTGCTCCCGAGGCGCGTCCCGGTGTACCCGGCTTTCGTCCTCGACGCATGGTTTGTGCGTTCTGCGTAGACAAGGTGAAGGTTATCGATTACAAAGATGTCAGGACTCTGGAAGCATATTTAGACAGTTACGGTAAGATAAAGTCAGGACGCAAGACCGGCACCTGCGCTAAGCACCAACGTCGCTTGGCGGTTGCGATTAAGCGCGCTCGTCACCTTGCCCTGTTACCTTTTACCGCGGGTCAGCTGAGTGCTGGCGAGTAGCTGGTTGATCGTGTCGTTCTTCTGTTAACTGAATACGACGAGGAAAGCTCTTGCGACAAATCAGGTGACCGACGTCTCTACCCAGTGCAGATGGATCGCATGATCATCTGTTTCTATTTCAGGCCGCTTGAGGCGTCGGTCTTTGTGTTTTTTTCTTGTCTTTGTAGCCTCAAGCAATCAGGTGGAAAAAACTCACTATGAAGAAACAAAAAGCGCGAGCCGACAAGAGCCTGACCAAGAAGCAGATCGCCCTCAAGGGGCGCCAGCGACAGCAGCTGAAGCGAGTCTACATCGGCTTGGCCGCACTTGCAGGCCTGGTTTTTGTGATTGTGCTGATCGCCTTGTACGATATCTTGATCGTTCAGCCTGCTCGCCCTGTTGCTATTGTGAACGACGTCGCTATTCGCCTGGATCAGTATCAAAAGCGCTTGCGTTATGAGCGCTTTCTGCTCGACTCTCTGGAACGTCAGATTGATGCTCAGCTAGCTGCGTTAGATGCCGCTAACCCCGAGAGTGACTTCCTGGCACAATACCTGGAACAAATACGTAGTCAGCTAAGGCAACAACGCGTTGGCTTGGCACGACAGGTGGTTGATGATATGGTCGAAGAGGAGTTGGCGCGCCAGAAAGCAAGAGAGGTGGGTGTATCTGTCACTGAAGAAGAGATACTTGAGGCGATTCGTGCGCGATTGGCTCAGCAGATGGGTTACTTAACACCTAACCAGGCGACAGCGATCGCACAGACAGCGGTAGCAGAGACCGCTACGGCTCAACTTTTTACACCGACGCCATTGCCAACAGCGACTCTGGCCTTGAGCGCTACAGCAGTTCTTACCGCGACGCTTCCAGTATCCCCAACGGAAGAGGTGACGCCAGCACCGACGCCGACACGTCACATTATTACGGAGGAAGAGTTTAGCAAGGAATATGCTAGCTATCTCAAGGTGCTAAATGAGCAGGTAGGCATCTCAGGAGATGACCTACGTTATTATACGGAAGGTCAGTTACTCGTCAGTGCACTGCGTGAGTGGTTTGCGGAACAAACACCTAGAGAAGCAGAACAAGTGCACGTAAGCCACATCCAGGCGAGTAGCGAAGAGCAGGCCAAGCTAGCGCTTCAACGTTTGGAACAGGGTGAAGACTTTGCCCTGGTGGCCCAGCAAGTCTCCTCCAACACGTTTACTGCTGAGAAGGGTGGCGACTTGGGTTGGTTTATGAAAGGGGAGCTGGCACTGCGATATAACCCTGAGATCGAGAACATAGCCTTCTCTCTGGAGTCTGGGCGTTATTACACTCAGCCCATCACCTCCACCACAGGTTGGCAGATCATCAAGGTGAACGAGCGAGGCATCCATCCCCTCAATGAAAACCAGCTCTATGCCAAGCAGGTCGAGGCATATTCGACGTGGCTGAAAGAAGCGAAGAAGAACGTGCGGGACCTTTGGCAGTCCAATATGGCGCCGCCTGATCCCAAACTAGAACAGAGCTGACACCAATTTAACGCGTCTGGCGTACTGCCTCAACCACGTTAGGCAGGCGCGCAATACGAGTCAGAACGCGCGCCAGCTGATGAACATCACTTATCTGGAGCGTCAGGGTCATCTTTGCCATGTTCGTCTTGGGCTGCGTGGCCAAGTTGGCAGCACTCATGTTGATGGACTCTTCCGCGATGACTGCGGCAATGTCGCGGAAGAGTCCAGGCCGGTCGTAAGCGCGCACCTGAATCACCACTGAATAGGTGTCGGTCACTTCGTCGCCCCAATCGACTTCAATCAGCCGCTCACCCTCGTTCATGCGAAGGATATTCAGGCAGTCGCGCCGATGGATAGTAACGCCCCGACCGCGCGTTACGTAGCCCACAATTGCATCACCCGGCACCGGGTTGCAGCAATGTGCCAGATGGGTCATCAATCCACGTGCTCCACGCACACGGACGCCGGTTGATGGCCTCCTCGCGGGAGGAGGTGCTGCAGCGGGCACCTCGAAAGCCAGCTGGGTTGGCTTGGCAAGATCTAAAACACGTCCGACAATCTGCTGAGCGTTAATATCACCTGCCCCAATAGCTGCCAACAAATCCTCGGTCTTCTCCAAGTTGAACTTGCGAGCGATTTGCTCAAAGGGCATTTCGCTCAGTCCGAGGCGTTTGAGCTCACGTTCAAGTACTTCGCGACCCTGAGCGATATGCTGTTCGCGATTCTGACGCTTGAACCACTGGCGGATCTTGCTCATTGCACGCGAGGTCTTCACATACCCCAAGTGCGGATTGAGCCAGTCCAAGCTAGGACCGCCGCGCTTAGCCGTCAGGATCTCCACCATATCACCGCTTTTTAGCTGATAGTCCAAGCCAACCAGCTTGCCGTTCACTCGCGCTCCGCGGCAGCGGTTGCCCACCTCTGTATGCACATGGTAGGCAAAATCGATTGGTGTCGAACCGGCAGGAAGTTCGAAAATATCCCCTTTGGGTGAGAAAACATATACGTGGTCTTGGAAAACGTCCGTTTTCAACGAGTTGACGAACTCGTGGGCATCAGTCAGATCCTGTCGCCACTCGATCAGCTGACGCAGCCACGCGATCTTATTGTCAAATGCTGGGTCGGGCTTGTGGCTCTCCTTATAGCGCCAGTGTGCTGCAATGCCATACTCCGCCGTGTAATGCATTTCGTGGGTGCGAATCTGCACTTCCAGCGGCTTACCTGCTGGACCAATCACGGCGGTGTGAAGCGAACGATACATGTTGTCTTTAGGTGTGGCGATGTAGTCGTCGAACTCGCCAGGGATGGGACTCCATTTGCCGTGAATTACCCCCAAAGCGGCATAACAGTCACGCACAGATGGAACGATGATACGTATCGCACGCACATCGTAAATTTGATCAAAGTCAACCCCCTTGTGCTGCATCTTGCGGTAGATGCCATAAACGTGCTTGGGACGTCCCGAAACTTCTGCTTGGATACCCGCTTTTTCCAGTTCCTCTTGCACTTGTGCAATCACCATCTCGATGTAACGGTCGCGGTCTGCTCCCCGTTCATTTAGCATCGAGGTAATCTCTCGATATTCTTCGGGATGGAGGTAACGGAATGCTAGGTCCTCCAGTTCTGATTTTATCTGCCAAATGCCCAAGCGGTTGGCGAGAGGTGCAAAGATCTCCAGTGTCTCGCGCGCGATCTGCGCCCGTTTCTCTTCTTCTAGCGACCCCAACGTGCGCATGTTATGCAAACGGTCGGCCAGCTTGATGAGCACTACGCGCACGTCATCCACCATTGCAAGAAACATTTTGCGCAGGCTTTCTGCTCGTGCATCCTCACGCACGTTGCGGTCGCTCATGCCGCTAAGATGGTCGATATGCCGCAGCTTAGTGACCCCATCCACCAGCCGGGCAATTTCGCTGCCAAACTCTGCTTCCAACTGTGCTTGGGTGTAGGGGGTATCTTCGATCACGTCATGCAGGAGTGCAGCAGCTAGTGTGGCGGTGTCCATGTGTAGATCGGCCAAAATTAATGCTGTAGCAAGACAATGAGTAATATATGGCTCGCCGGATGCGCGCAACTGACCGTGATGCGCCTGCCGAGCCACATTAAACGCGCGACGCAACAGCTGGTGATCTGCCTCCGACCGGCCTTGGCCCAGCTCTTCCACCAACGTATCGTAGTAAGTATCAGAGATGACCTGAGTCGTCATATCATTTATCGCACAAAGAGCTTGCTTGGTAGCTCATAGCTGTGGTGGTCATCAATCCCAGCCCGGCTTGTCGCTGAGCGAAACGTTCACAACTTTAGCTCGATCATATCCCCTCGATAAGGGATCTCGATAGGCAACCCTTGCATCTCCTTGCTCAATACTTGAGCCAAAGCTTGGCAGCTGGGCTCTTCGCCGTGTACCAAGAAAATGGTGCGTATGGAGCTGGCTCGGTGTACCTGTTGTGCCCAGCTTAGCAACTCTGTTTGATCCGCATGAGCACTGTAGCCGTCGGCGCGGCGCACTTCTGCTCTTACTTGAAAGTGCTCACCCAGGATCGGCACCGGGTTCTGGCCATCTAACAGTTTGCGTCCCAGCGTGTTCTCCGCCTGAAATCCGACAAACAGTATCATAGTACGCGGGTCTTCAATGTTGTTCTTGAGATGGTGCAAAATGCGCCCTGCCTCGCACATACCTGAGGCGCTGATGATAATGGCTGGTTGGGTGAGCGTATTTAATTCTTTGGATGCCTCTACACTGCGCACATAACGTAAGCGACTGAACCCGAACGGGTCGCGGTCGGGTTCGCGTAGCATCAGTTCGAGTATTTCCTCGTCAAAACACTCTGGGTGCATGCGAAACACTTCAGTCGCGTTCGCCGCCAACGGGCTGTCCACAAACACATCCATGTATGGCAATGCACCTTCTTCCCACAGCTGGTTCAGACGATACACGATCTCTTGGGTGCGTCCGACTGCGAAGCATGGGATGAGCAACTTGCCCCCGCGCCGATACGTTGTCTCTGCGGCCTGACGCAGTGATTCCTTTGCCTGATCTGGAGTCTCATGGAGACGGTCGCCATAGGTGCTCTCCATTACGAGAAAATCCACTTGACCAACTGTCTGTGGGTCGCGGAGGATCGGTAGCCCTTTGCGCCCGATATCTCCGCTGAACAGTACCCGAAACTGGTGCCCATCTTCCTGTATGTCCAGGACGACGGAAGCTGACCCCAAGATATGACCAGCATCGATATACTGTGCCACAAGCCCAGGGAGAACTTCAAATGGACGGTTGTACTCGACAGACCGAAAGAGGGGCAGCACTGAGAGCACATCTGCCTGCGTGTACAGTGGCTCGAAGGGCCGCTTGCCCTGTCGCAAGCGGCGCTTGTTCACGTAGGCTACATCTTGTTCCTGGATGTGCGCTGAGTCGACCAGCATAACCGCAGCTAAGTCACGCGTTGCGGACGTGGCGTAAATATGACCGTGGAAGCCGGCACGCACCAACGAGGGTAGATTGCCGCTGTGGTCAATATGGGCATGGGTCAAAAGAACCGCATCCACGTCCTCTGCCTGGAAGGGTAGGTTGCGATTGATCTCGAAAGCCTCCTTGCGTCGGCCTTGCATCAAGCCACAGTCAATCAGCACGTGTCGTCCATTAATAGTGAGCATATACATGGCACCGGTCACGGAGCGTGTTGCACCCCAAAACTGTACCCTCATTACAATTTGCCCTCTATTCTCGCGTATACTCATTCTACGCCCCAGCCCACACCAATGCAAACCCTTTTTGGTGAGGCCAAAGAAACATTCAGTCACTAAGATTTGCCCAGAAAAAGGACTGCATGACTAACTCTTCCAAGTCTCTATCCGCAAACTGCTTGCACACGGCGTGGCTTCATAGTAGAATTGTCTGCAATTTCGCGGAGGGATGTATGAAGTCGTTTACAGAATATCTTTGGATGAATGTACCTGAGCGGTTAGGTTTTGTAAACATCACTCCTCAGGTTGAGGCACTCGTTGCAAAAAGTGGGATAAAAGAAGGTCTGTGCCTAGTAAATGCGATGCATATAACGGCGAGTGTCTTCATTAATGACGACGAAGACGGCCTCCATAGAGATATGGCGCGGTGGCTGGAGAAGCTGGCACCGCATGAACCGACTTCGCAGTACGCCCACAATAACGGAGAGGACAATGCTGATGCTCATCTGAAGCGCAGCATTATGGGTCGTGAGGTGGTGGTCGCAGTCACAAATGGGCGTCTGGATTTCGGGCCATGGGAGCAAATTTTTTACGGCGAATTTGATGGCCGCAGAAAGAAACGGGTGCTAGTCAAGATTATCGGAGAATGAGGGAGATCTGTTGACCCCAAGGATTATTCGTGACATCTCAGCTCAAGGTCTCTTGAGGATGGCGAAGTGTAAAGGGGGATGAGGTGACGTGGCGGAGCGCCCTTGAGGCCAGCCATCTAATACTGATCGCCGATGATGATCCGCATCTACGTTCGGTATTGCGCCGAATGCTGGAGAAGCAAGGTCACAGGGTAGTAGAGGCGGCTAATGGGGCACAGTGTGTCGAGACATTTGAGAAGCTGAAGCCAGATGTGGTACTGCTCGATGTGATGATGCCAGTGATGGACGGCTTCGCCGCGTGCGCACGACTACGCCAGCTCCCTGATGGCGACAAAATCCCCATCGTTATGATCAGCGTGTTAGATGATTATCAATCGGTGGCGCACGCCTTTGAGGTGGGCGCCACCGATTACATGACGAAGCCTCTAAACGTCCAGATTCTTCTCAACCGATTGCACTACATGCTAAACGCAATGCGCACGGAACGCCTGATCAGCCGTGCCAAGAAAGAATGGGAGGCTACTTTTGATGCGGTCTCGGATCTGATCGTTCTTACCGACTTGAATGGCTGCATAGTGCGTTGTAACCGCTCAACCGTGGAGCGGTTAGGCCTCACATTTAATGATGTGCTGGGCCGCCCCATCCGAGAAGTTCTATTGCGCGATCTGGACACGGGTGAGATTGGAGCAACGATCTCGGGGTGCGAGGTGGAATTACCCTCGTTAGGGGGATACTTTGCCATTTCGGTGTACCCGATCCACGTCAAGGAGAGTTTGGACGGTCTGGTGTATGTGATGCGGGATATCACGGAACGGAAGCAGATGGAAGAGCAAATGCTGGCATCTCAAAAGCTCGCTGATTTGGGTACCTTGGCCGCCGGGATCGCACATGAAATCAACTCACCGTTGCAGGTGATTACAGGTGTGAGCCAGACGCTACTTGATCGTCATACAAGTGGTACGCTGGATGGAGAACGGCTTCAAAAGGGTTTGGTGACCATTCATCGCAGCGGGTGGCGTTGTGCAGAAATCGTGCGCGCGCTGCGCACTTACGCCCATGCGGCTACAACCGAGTTGGTGGCCACCAACCTCAATGAGGTGGTCAAGGATACTCTTCTATTGGTGGAAAACCAGTTGAAATCTTGGGATAATATCAACGTGGTCACGGAACTGGCAGAGACTTTACCAACACTCCCCTGTGACCGTAATCAAATGGCCCAGCTCTTGATCAATCTCCTGACAAATGCCCGCGATGCGATGCCAAATGGTGGAACCATCGTCATACGTACCAGCCACGACCCTGTCGGACGACGGGTCTTGCTCAGCGTCTCGGACACGGGTATAGGCATTCCCGAAGCGGTTAGAGATAAAATATTCGACCCTTTTTTCACCACAAAACCACCCGGTCAGGGCACTGGCCTGGGATTGTCTATAGTGGCTGGTATTGTGCGCGCTCATCGTGGCGAGATTTCGCTGCAGACGAGCTCTGGCAAGGGCACAGTGTTCACGGTGGCACTCCCCTGTGAACATGTTGAGCCGTGTAATCCCTCTGAGCGAGGTGTGGTGTCATTGGATTCCGAGGGTCGCGCTACAAAGCCCCGAGCCAGTGGTCCCGGAAGGGTATAGAGTTGTCTCAGGAGGCCATCGATGCCGAGAATACTAATCGCTGAGGATGATCCAGATGTACGTAGCTTCTTGGAGGAGGAGCTCACGAATGCCGGCTTTATGGTCACAGCTGTAGACAACGGTGCAGATGCGGTAGTGGCGGCTGTCGAGCAACCATTTGATCTTTACCTCCTTGACATGCTTATGCCAGGGTTGGACGGCATACAGACAATTCGAGTGCTGAAGAAAGTAACTCCGGACGTCCCGATCATAGGGTTGACAGGGTATGTGGGGCTTGGATATATGGCTCAGGCCGCCGCTTATGGTGTAATCTGTTTGGCTAAGCCAGTGGTAGTGGCTGACCTGATCCGTGAAATCAACGAGGCGATTGCATCACGTGCGGTAAGCTAGAAGAAAGTGTCCTCTCCAAGCGCGTCACTAAGAGCGAAATGCCTGACGCAGGACTTGGGCTTCTTCCTGGAGCCTGGCCAGCACATCAGAAGCGCCAGTCAGGTTTCCACTACGACCGATTTGCTCCAGTTGGGAGGCACATTCCCTGAAACGTTCGGCACCCATGTTAGCAGAGGCGCCTTTTAGGCTATGGGCAATCTGTTCCACCTCGTGCGCCTGTTCGCGAGCAATTGCTTCCGCGAGAGAGGTAATGCCCTCAGCAATCTGATCGAGTAGCATTTCCATCAGTTCCGAAAGCAGCTGTGTATCTCCGCCCAGGCGTCCAAGCGCTGCAGCGCGATCCCAAATTGGCAGTGCGTCTCTATCATTGACATAATTTCGTGCCATGTACTCTGTTCCTCCCAGCTACAATGTGAAGGAGTCTCTCATAACATCGAACGCTTTGCCATCTGCCAGATGTGCCTCATTCTTGGGGATGGTTGTGTCCGTTCAACCATTTTAAGAACATTTCCGCCACAGCGGGGTCGAAGTGTGTTCCTGAAAGCTTCTGTATGAGTGCATAAGCCTCCTCCCAAGGTAATGCAGCGCGATAGGGACGATCCGAACGAAGGGCATCCCACACGTCTACGACTGTGAAGATTCGTGCTGAGAGCGGGATCTCCTCGCCTTTCAATCCACGTGGATAACCTGTTCCGTCCCACCGTTCGTGATGGCAGTAAGGGATGTCCAGAGCGGGTTTCAGAAAGGCAAAGCGCGAGAGTAGCTCATAGGCATATTCGGGATGCTTGCGCATAATGCGTTGCTCTTCTTCGGTAAGTGGTCCCGGTTTGAGCAAGATTGAGTCTGGGATGGCTATCTTGCCGATGTCGTGCAGCAGGGCACCCCGGCGCACATGCGTCAACAGGGGCTCCTCAAACCCCATCAATCTGGCCAACGATACGGTCATGCTGGCAACACGTTGCGTGTGACCTTCTGTCTCGTGGTCGCGTAGGTCCAGTGTGCGTACCCAACTTTCCAACGTAGCGTCATAAGCTGCAATCAGTTCCTGATGAGCCAGCTGTAGGTCGCGGAGGAGCTGGGCATTGTCCAGTGCAATAGCTGCTTGACCAGCTAAGGTATCCAGGAAACGCAAATACTCTGCATCGGGTTGTGGCATCTGGCGACCAAACAACTCTAGTACACCGCGCAGCTGCTCCCTTGCCAACAAGGGGATACTGTAGTACGTGAGTGTGTCATTGGATGAGGCGACATTCGATTCCGCACCTAGCCACTCACTGAGCGGAGGACTTGCTTTGACGATTTGGCCCTCAAGAGCAGCGCGCCCGACATATCCCTCCCCTAGACGAAGTACAGAGCGCTCGGTGGACGAAGTTGCGAATCCGCGGCCTGCCACAAAGTGCAGAGTTTGCGAGTCTGGTTCGTAAAGCCAGACGTTAGCAGCTGCAGCCCCTAGTTGGGAAATTGCATGGTCAAGAATTGTCTGAATAACGCTATCTACCTCCATATTTGTCATCAACGCAGTCTCAAAACTGTGAATCGTGTGCAGACGCTGTAATTGACGCTGTGCTTCATCTTGCGCCAGCTTGAAGGCAGTGACATCGCGGGACACCACTACTGCGTGGGTGACTTTTCCGGAAGTGTCACGATACGGGTAATACATAACGTCCATGTAACGCACACCAAGGGTGGAAAACTCGAACCATCCTTGGTAATTGACCTCGCGGCCAGAGAAACACTCATCGAGTGAGGGTTTGACGTAGCGGACAAAGCGCTCCTCTCCCCAGACTTCGGCAACTTTCTTACCAATGATCTCTTCTGGCTTCCTGCAATGCGCGGCGCAATATGCCCGATTCGCCGCTTCATATCGGTATTCAGCGTTGATCAAAGTGAGAAAGTCGCGCGAGGTATTGGCAATAAACTCATAGCGTCGCCACATCTCCTCGGGAGAGTCTGGGGTAGACGGAGGGTATGAGGGTTCTTGGCTGCACTTGTTCGGCATGTTCACCTTGACATCTACAGCGTTCTAGGAGTACGTTTTCAATCCAATGATCACAAGGACCAATCCGATGACACTGTGCCAATCTACGACGCACCGTGCAGTGCACACCCTACGACGTGAAGTATGTGAACAGCGATTGAGAACCCAAATGCAAATCCAATCGATTGTACAGATCTAGGACCATCCAAGACGTTTCACAAGGCCCGATAACCCATCGAGCGCGGCCCGCACTCAACTCTTATTGTAAATCCACGAACTGCTCCCGAGCAAATGTATTTTGCCGCAATTAAGCGCGCTGGCACGCGAGCAGATTGTGTGGTGTGCAGGTAGCTGCTGATCGTCCGTGAAGCTCGTATCACTTTGTTATCCGGCGGCTCTTTCGGCCCACCTCCCCGGCGCCAGGTCGACCAGCTCTGCCGCGAGGACGAACAGTCGCTTCGGCGAGTACCCTGAAACTGCCCAACTCAGTTATGGATTCGGTCCACCTGGCGAAGGCAGTCTCAAGGTCAGAGTACTCGGCTTGGCGTTCGGCCAGCGCCTGCTCGCGCTGATCCTCTGTGTCCCAGATCTCGATCACTAGATACCGTCGTGGATCCCTCAAGTCGCGTAGAAGGATGGTACCGCGAAAGCCTGGGCACTGGGCAAAAGTCCTGCTCCACGCCCCACCGGGACCATATATCAGCTCCAACTGCCCGCGGGCTGTCTCCTTAACAAGAAACTCTCGGATAATTTCGATCACGCTGGATCCCTCTGATGACGAGAATGATCCCCGCACATTACCATTCCATGGGTCTGCTGTTCACTTTGCTCTCGAGCTAGTCGTTGCACGAGAATAGTGCTCGCTCTTCATCAGTGATAGCGCTAATAAGTGGGCACCCGACGGCTTCTGCCAGTGATGCCTCAACCAGTGGTGGCTTGTCAACTCGATCCGGCAGATGTGTGTCATGTTTCACGCGGGCTATTATGCAATAACTTACGCTTCCGATCACAACCCTTCCTGTTGGCTTCAAATCGATCGAAGGGCAGAACGGCCCGTTGCGTGCTGTGTGTCAATCGCCTTCTCTTCCACGCTATGATGTGCGTGTGTTGCCCCTATGCTGCGGTACGCCTTCCTGGCAAATAGTTATGAGCTGGGAGGTTGCCATACTTGTTGCATTTCGTTTGATTTCCGCCCTCTATGATAGCCTATATCTATCCAACCATGTAAGTTCCGATAGACCTATTGGTTTCCTCAGTGTACTTGCGCCGTGGATGCCTGTAAGGGTTGGCTCTTGGACATCCCTCAGTGCAGGGAACAAGCGATTGACTGTGTTGAGCTTTCGACCAATTGCTGAGCAGCAGTTCCCTGATTGTCTCTGAACACTTGCTCTAATCATGACCCAACTGGATCCCCTCTAATTATGCCCTTTCCTTCCTACTTCGGGCCCGTGGAGTGCACCTTGCCCATATGGTACCGGATTCCTATGACACGATTCCCATTGAGACCTGCTCACCCCCCTGTTATGCTGAATGTAGTTGAGGGGATTATGGAGGGGGCCTGGAAAGTGGCAAGGTGGGAATGGTATCAGAGGCATAGCTGGGCTTCTCTGTGGCTGGTGTTTGTCCTATTAGCTGTGCCTCTGGCAGTGTATAGTGTCGTAACTGTTTCCCCGGCACGAAGCGCGCCAAGCAATGAAATCGTTCTGACCATCACTGACAATGGTAGTGAGGTAATCCTCGATGAGGATACACTGTTGGTGGTTCGGCTGCCAGCCAACCCGTCAACCGGCTATTTGTGGGAGGTGGTGCGTGCTGATCTCTCGCTCATTGTACAAAAACAAGATGGCATGCCAGAGTTCGAGGTATTCTCAGAAGTGCCGGGCAGCTCCGCTCGGCAAGTATTGCGCTTTGCTGCCATAGCTGAGGGCGAGACAGAGCTGGCGCTGGCCTTGCGTCGTCCGTGGGAGAGTACAGCATCACCGTTGAGTACCTTCTCAGTTGTTGTCCGGACGGTTGGTCCCTTTACAGGTGCAAACTTTCCTACCCCTCCCCCTCAACCCTCTCCAACACCAACGGTTGAAATAGCAGTTGCCGACGTAACAGCGTTGGGCCTCCCGACCCACTTCAATTGGTGCGAGCAAGGTAAATGTACACCTATCAAGGACCAAGGCCCATGTGGGAGTTGTTGGGCTTTTGCCACCACAGGAGTGCTTGAGGCAGCCATCAAGATCCACGATGGTGTTGAACGTGATCTTTCGGAGCAATATTTACTATCCTGTAACACTCGAGGTTGGGGATGTACCGGCGGTTTCTGGGCGCACGACTATCATTACAACGAAATACCACCAGGTGAGACGGAAGCTGGTGCTGTTTATGAGCAAGATTTTCCCTATCGTGCGCAGAAGATAGCTTGTGGTGCCCCGCATCCGCACCATGAGAGGATCTTCTCATGGGGGTTAGTGGCGGGGTACGGCATGCCGTCCGTATTGGCGCTCAAACAGGCTATTTACAATCACGGACCAGTGACGGCGGGAGTGTGCGTGGGCAATGCATTCGCCAACTACACAGGTGGCATCTTCCAGACGGATGAAAGGAACCAATGTCCCTATGGTACCAACCATGCCGTTGTGCTGGTCGGCTGGGACGACAGTCAAGGCGTCTGGTATTTGCGCAATTCCTGGGGGATGCGTTGGGGCGAAAATGGCATGATGCGCATCAAGTATGGTGTCTCACTGGTAGGTGAAGATGCCAGCTATATTGAGTATGGGCAGGGTACGACGGATAGTTCCCAGGCTGATGATTCAAAGAAGATCTTCCTACCATTTGTAGCACGTTATGGTGGTGCCCAGCCGCCTCAGCCAGAACCACAGCCTCAGCCGCCTGCCCTCACCGTTCCAGCTAACGGAGGGTTTGAGGATGGTCCAACGGCTTGGTCCGAGTTCTCCCAGCAAGGATGGCGGATAGTACTGGATCGATCACACCTCACCGTGGCGCCACACAATGGCAGCTGGGCAGTATGGCTGGGCGGTGATAATGACGAGGTGTCCTACATTCAGCAAGAGGTTACGGTGCCCGTAGACCGTCCGCAGCTGACGTACTGGTACTGGATCAATTCCGCTGATACGTGTGGCGCTGATCGGAGCAGCCTCATTGTGGATGGGAGAGTAATCGAATCATACTACCTGTGCGCCACACGCAACACAGGCGGATGGGTTCAACGCATAGTCGATCTCAGTGCTTACCGTGGAAGAACGGCTGAGCTCCAATTGCGTGTCGAGACCGATTCGTCAGGCATCAGCAATCTGTACATAGATGATATATGGTTCCAAACCCTTCCAGTTGCAGAATCGGGGTCGCCAGTTGGAGGGGTCATCGTTGAGGTCACAGCAAAGTCGACGTTATTCCCCAGCCGGTGACGAAGGCGACGAGCTGGACTTTGTTCTTTGTCTCTGAAATTATCATTAACTTTTGTAGTTTCTCTGTAGTATTTCCTTCGTAGCGTTCGCCTCCTTAAACAATACTTCACTTTCAACCTCCAGCGGAATACGCGCGGGCACTGCTCTTGCTATCTCGTGGTGTTCTAGCCATCATAGGCATGTGTCTGGCGAACGGGGTCTCTCTTCTTATCGATGGTTGCGCAAAGGCAAAGTTACGAGTATCATATTATAGAAGAAAATCAGAATTGGTAATAGTATAAGGGGTAGGAGATAGCGCACGGCGCAAGGCTTGTAAGGTGATACGACTGTTCCGGCTATGGGATGTTGCCCTGGTGGCGCGTCTCCAGCGCGTAGGGGTGCCGTTAGACCTGGAAGCCCACTTGGCGCGACCACACTCTCCGTTGAGCATGGCGCTCATGTCCCATCTGCTGCCGGCACGCGATGGAACGCGTACTTGCATCGTAGATCAGAAGGAAGAGAACGGCGGTGGCTACGGACTCGCTCAAATGCGGCAACGCTCTGGTCGCAATGAGTATGTCATCACCTTCATGGCACCATCGCTTGCGACCGGTAGCGGCGCCCACGCGATATGGCAGCGATTATTGAACCACTTGGCCGTTCAAGCTGGCGAACAAGGTGGTCAGCGCTTATATGCAGGTCTGCCGGGCGAGGGGGAGGAATACCAGATCTTTCGCCACGCGGGCTTTGTCGCGTACGCTCATGAGATCGTATATTGTTGCACTGACCGCTCAAAGCTACCTAACGCGTCATCGTTCGTGCTGCGGCCACAACATGAGCGCGACAGCTGGGCTTTGCAGCAGTTGTACTCTGCAGCGACTCCGCGAGTGGTTCAGACGGCAGAGGGCTCCGGTCAGGGAGAATGGGAACTGCCACGTCGGCGCTGGTTGACCTATCAGTCGCGACGTGGCTATGTCTGGGAACAAGCGGGGGAAATTCGTGCTGCGCTTCAGGTGCGTTCCTCCCCGATCGCTCATTGGGTACGCTTGCTGTTTCACCCCGATGAGCTCAACCAGCTCGATGCTCTGATATCTGCGGTGTTGGTGACCATCGCGGGGGAAGCAGGAGGCAAGAAGATTTTCTGGGCGGTGCGTACGTATGAGGCGGGTCTAGCGGCAGCGCTAGCTGATTATGGCTTTGTCCCTGTGGCAAGTCAGACGCTTGTGGTCAAACACTGTACGATTTGGGCACGCGAACCGGCACTTCATCCTGTGGCTGCGCTGAATGGCAAAGCAGAGCAAGCAGCGCCGACAGTAAAATATCATTTTGTAATGATCGAGTAGAATACAGGGTTATGACGAACAAACCAGGCAATCAATTAAGAATCACAGATGATCTGGCCGCTTTGCTAGAGGTACTTCCGCCTCGTGTGAAAGAGGCGCTGAGGGCGCTCGATCGTGGTGATGATCTGATCGAGATCGTGCTGGATTTGGGGCGGCTTCCTGAGGCGCGTTTCACCGACAAGGAGGTGCCTTTGGCGGATCAGGAGGTTACGCACGAGGATATCGACTACGTCGTACAGCGCATCGGCCAATTCACGGAGGACAATCGGGCTGGCATAGAGCGCACATTGCATCGCATTTCGGCGATCCGCAACCGCCAAGGGCGCATTGTCGGGCTTACCTGCCGGGTGGGCCGCGCTGTCTACGGTACAATTGATATTATTCAGGACATCGTCGAGTCGGGGAAGAATATTTTGCTGCTGGGACGACCAGGAGTGGGTAAGACAACTTTGCTCCGCGAGGCAGCGCGTGTGCTTGCCGAAACCAAGCGGGTCATCGTCGTAGACACCTCCAACGAAATTGCTGGCGACGGTGATATACCACATCCTGGTATCGGGCGGGCGCGTCGTATGCAGGTAGCAACCCCTATGCTCCAACACGAGGTGATGATCGAGGCGGTCGAGAACCATATGCCGGAGGTCATCGTTATTGACGAGATCGGGCGCGAGCTGGAGGCGGAAGCTGCTCGCACAATCGCAGAACGTGGAGTGCAGCTGGTAGGCACAGCACACGGTGGATCGCTCGACAATTTGCTGATGAACCCCACCTTGTGCGATTTGGTGGGTGGTATTGAGTCGGTAACGTTGTCCGACGAAGAGGCACGACGGCGTGGAACGCAGAAAACTGTGCTCGAACGCAAGGCCCCACCCACTTTCGACGTGTTGGTGGAAATCCAATATCGCTGGAAGCTAGTCGTATATCATAACGTTGCTCAGGCAGTGGATGACTTCCTGCGTGGGCGGACACCTCAGGGAGAGATACGTTATCGAGATGAAAGCGGCGTGATCCACATCGAGCCGGCTGTGATCCCAAGGCTTTCCATTCCTGCATCTGTTGGTCTTCCTTTCAGCGTGCACGAGCGTGCTCCAATGGAGCTGGGCGCTTCCGAGACTCAGTCTCAGGGATCGTTGCCACCGCCACGGGAGGCGGTGCGTATATTCCCCTATGGCATCAGCCAGACACGTCTCCAGCAAGCAGCCGCTGGGTTACAGCTCCCCATCCGAGTTGTGGATGACGTTCATCAGGCTGATGTGGTCATTACACTCAAGGCGCATTATCGCAAACGGGTACAGGCAGTGGCTGATGCCGAAAGTCTTGGTGTGCCGGTCTATGTGCTGCGTTCCAACACGGTCACCCAGATGCAATCCAGTCTCATCGATATCTTCAACCTGAGCGACAAAGAGGTGGATACATTCGCCATCGCGATGCGTGAGACTCAGGAGGCTATCCGCAAGGTGTTGGAGGGGGCACGCGCTGTAGACCTTTCGCCTCAGAGTGCTCGGATACGCCGTTTCCAGCACGAGATGGCGCGCCAGTTCAACCTGGTCTCGCACAGTTACGGACGTGAACCGCAACGTCGAGTGCGGATTTACCAGGGATGAGGCGATGAGGCGGTATGGGCTTGTTTATTTCCTTCGAAGGTTTGGATGGCAGCGGCAAGAGCACACAGATAGTCAAGCTGGCAGAGCAGCTGCGCGCTGTGCATCACGATGTGTTGCTGACGCGTGAGCCGGGCGGTACTGCAATCGGTGATCAGATTCGTTCCATATTGCACGACGTGCGCAACACAGAGATGACTGCGCTGACCGAATTTCTGTTGTACTCAGCCTCGCGTGCCCAACTGGTGCGCCAGGTGATCCGCCCTCATCTGGAACGCGGTGGCACAGTACTGTGTGATCGCTTTGCCGATTCGAGCATTGCCTACCAGGGGTATGGTCGCCAGCTGGATCTGGGCTGGGTGTGCCAAGTTACCCACTTTGTCACTGGAGGTCTGATGCCACATCTCACGGTCTATCTTGATCTGCCTGTTGAAGCAGGTCTGGCGCGCAAGCAAGCTGCTTTTGCTGCCCAGCAAGGGGAGCGTAACCGTCTGGATCTGCAGCCAGTCGAGTTCTACCAGCGCGTGAGAGAGGGGTACCTCCATATGGCGCAGGCCGAACCACAGCGCTGGTTGGTAGTTGATGCTACGCAGCCCATTTATCAGGTCCAGCAGTGCATTTGGGAACGCCTGCAGCGCCTGCTGCAAATTGGGGAGGCGGCGAAAAAATGAAATTGGTGATCGCGATTGTCAACAGTCAGGATTCGCGCCCTCTGTTGGATGCCCTGATGCGCAAGGGACATCGTGCTACGCTGATCAGCACCACCGGCGGATTTTTACGTGAGGGCAACGCCACTGTGTTCATCGGAACCTCGGATGAGACCTTGGAAGACGTGCTGGAACTCATCCGCCAGAACTGTCATACACGCACCAAGTATGTTAACCCGCTTCCACCAGTGATGGAGCCGGGTGAAATGTATCTGCCCAACCCTGTGGAAGTGGAAATAGGTGGCGCGATTGTCTTTGTGATGGACGTTGCACGGTTTGAGAAGTACTAATGAGATTTGACGAAGTGCGCCTCAGTCGAGGTAAGAGTCCTCTTCCGCGCCTGACTCAGGCCCTGCTAGCTCGGGAAGGGCCTTCTCGATTTCTTCGGGGCTCTGTCCCGCTTCCAGACGATCCACCACCTCGTCAAATTCCGGACCAAGGTCCTCGCCCACTTCCTGGCTCATTCTGCGCATCCATCGTCCTAGGGAGCGAGGATCGTTTTCGTCCAGGTCGCCGAACTGGCTTGGATCACTTAGATCATCCAAGCGGCTCTCCTCGGAGCGCACTAGGCGCACCCGCGACGCCATCCGGCTGAGATTTTCACTGCCACAACGAGGGCAGCGCGCAGTGCCTTTTTCTGCTTCTGAGAAAGTGCGCCACCAAATGCTGACACGCCGCCGGCACTGATGACAACAATACTCGTAGATAGGCATTCTGCTCTGTCCTCCACAGTGCAAATTGGAATGCGACAATCCTAATTATATCCCAAACCAGCAGCTGTGAAAACTCCTGGGAGAAAACACCTATGCACCGCTTGCTTGACCCATACCAACCAATGCCCAATCCTCTCTTGGTGATCCTCTCGGGTCCGTCGGGTGCCGGTAAGGATGCAGTGCTCAGACGGATGAAGGAACGAGGTTACCCCTTTCACTTTGTCATCACCACCACCGACAGACCGCCACGCCCTGATGAGATCCATGGTCGGGATTATTTCTTCGTCTCTACGCAGGAGTTTAAGCGAATGATCGACGCAGGGGAGCTGCTCGAGTACGCCGTAGTCTATGGTCAGTACAAAGGTATTTCAAAGGCACAGGTGCGTCAAGCCCTGGCCAGCGGTCGAGACGTTATCATGCGCATTGACGTGCAAGGCGCCGCCACTGTCCGACAGCTGGCGCCTGAAGCTGTTTTTATCTTCCTATCGTGCGAATCTGAGGAGGTTTTAGCTGCTCGTCTCAGGGCACGCGGCACTGAGTCAGAGGAAACTCTGCAGACAAGGCTGGCAGTGGTCTCCAAAGAGATCCAACATCTTCCTGAGTTCGATTACCTGGTCATTAATCGCAACAATCAGCTGGATGAGGCTGTCGACACTATCGCTGCGATCATTCGCGCTGAGAAGTGTCGTGTACGCCAACGACACATAGCGTTATAGTTATGCCATATATCTCAGGTGCCTATCTTTCCTCACCGAAGACCACTGCAGTAAAAGTGTATAGCTTCGCAGCCGCATCACGCCAGCAGCCTGGCGAGAGCCCAGCTTTTAGACACAGGTTGTCTAGATACTCCAGGCGGTTCCAGCTCTGTTCCACAGGCACTTGCGGCAAGAAAACCCCTTGCTGGCCGTGATAGTCGAGCACTAATCCGTGGCTCCCTATTTGGATGTGATTCACTTCGTCCAGGCGGTGCAGAGGAGAGAGCACCGAGATTTCGATCTTCACCTGATCTAGCTCTTCAAGGGTGAGCGGCGGAAAGCGTGGATCGGTGGTAGCGGCGGCGACCGCCATGCTCTGAACAGTTTGCCACAGGGGTCTGTCTCCCTGAATATGACCGATGCAGCCGCGCAGCTCACCTTCCTTCCTGAGAGTCACAAAAGCTCCTAGCTGCCGTAATAGCTCTGCATCCGTAGTCTGATAGCTTGGTACCTGTCCACTCGCCAGATATGCACGAATGCTTGTCCGTGCCAGATTTAGCAGCTCTTGACGGCGGGCAGAGGTCAGGTCTGCAGGGCGATGACGCCAGAATAGCACAGCACCATAACCTACTACCTGGTCGGCTTGGCCGACTGGCGAGTCAGCAGAATTGGCGTAGCGCAACAATGCGATGTTGTCAGCACCCAGTCCCTGTGCCACCTGCATCGTCACCAAAATGGCTGCCTCACCGCAGGCACAGGTGAAAAGGTTGGTATAACCATGGCGCATCGATTGTGCAATGGTCTCACGCACACGGGTCGGGTTGCCAGTCAGAATTGCATCCAAGGTCGTTGCATCCACTTCGCGCGCCTCTAATGCGGGGGGATAGTGCGATAGATCTGAGGAAGCGATCACCACGGCGCGTCGCTCTGGCAGTACCTTAAGCAGGGCCTTGGTTAAGGCATCGATCGTCTCATTATCCTCGCTGCCAATCAGAAGCGGCAAAATTTTGCATTGGGGACACACACGTTGTAGGAAGGGTAGCTCGATTTCGATCACATGCTCTCGGGCGTGCGCGCGTGTGTCTGCTTTAACTCGTGGCTCGGCACGGATTAGAGCGTGGGCCAGATCAACATCCACTGGTATTACACCCAGTGGCGTAGCGAATCCACCTTCGGCATACACTGAAATGGGCTGTGAGAGTGGCTCCTGATGGTCAGCGGAGATGATCACTGCTGTGTCGATTGCTTGACCTTCCAGCTGCTTGAATCCGGCTGCTGCGACTGCACCCGAGTAAACGTAACCAGCATGGGGCACGATCAGCCCGAATGGCGTTCCATCAGCTGGCCCGATATACAGACTCGCCCCATTCAAGAGATCGTCCACTGTTTGGCGCAGTGTCTCAGCATCACCAGGGTACCAGCTGCCAGCAAATGCGGCAGGTCGTACCTTATCAGCGGGAAGAGAGGCAGTGGGCGAGGCAGGAGGAGGCATCTCAGGAGAGATCTGCTTCTTTGGCTCCCCGGAGGAAAGCGCTGCCACAGGCAGGGATGACGCAGCCGAACAAGCGCTTAACAACAGCAGCGCAAAACAAATGAGGATAAGACAGAATATGAACGCTGCTTGTGTTGAAATGTGGGTCATCTTTTTCTCTCCCGAATTGCAGTTGGCAATGAGAAGCGATCAGAACGGATCGCAGAATCATTTGTGTGTTTCAGTAATCTGAGCCGCCAGGTTGCACGCGCGCCGGTCTCGTGAATGGCTTTTGCTCCCACCATACGCCGGGGATGCGTTCACCACAATATTCGCATTGATCGCCTTGCAAATGGTACTCCAGCACGGCAAAACCCTCGCGCACCAATATGGCCCGCCCACACTGGGGGCAGTATGTGCTGTTGCCCGGATCGCCCGGGACATTGCCAACGTACACAAAACGCAGCCCCTCCTCCATAGCTGCTTCTCGGGCCTTTGTCAGGGTCTCAACTGGGGTAGGGGGCAGGTTTGCCAGCTTATACTGCGGGAAGAAGCGCGAGAAATGCAGAGGAATATCTGGGCTGAGCTCTTCCGCCACCCAACGCGCCAGCGATCTCAGCTGATCCAAACGGTCGTTCAACGTTGGCACGACCAGATTGACGATCTCCAGATGAATGCCTGCCCGGAAGATGGTGCGAATTGCCTCGAGCACAGGTTGCAGTTCACCGCCACACACAGTGCGATAGAAATCCTCATCATGCCCTTTCAGGTCGATCTTGATAGCATCCACTACCTCGCACATGCGCTGTAGCGGTTCAGGGTTGATGAAGCCGGCAGAGATAACCACACTGCGCAGGCCACGTTTGCGCCCTGCTTCCGCAGTCGCCAGCACGTATTCATAAAATACTGATGGCTCCGAGTACGTGTACGCGATCACTGGCGCCTTGTATGCTTGGGCGGCACGCACTACTTCCTCCGGCGGCAGGTCTACATTCTCGGTCTCCTCAGGTGGCACCTGAGAGATGCTCCAGTTCTGGCAATAGAGACAACGCAGGTTGCAGCCGGCTGTGGCGATTGAAAAAGCAGCTGCCGTGGGCAGAAAATGGAAGAAAGGTTTCTTCTCGATAGGATCAACGTGCACTGCGCACGGATTGCCGTAAACCATAGAGTAGAGGCGTCCGTCACGATTTTCGCGCACTCGACAATTGCCCCGTTCGCCAGAAGCGATGATGCAACGATGGGGACACAGGTTGCAACGCACATAGTTGCCGGCGTGAGGGATATGACAATACGAAACGTGTAAAGGTTCATCTACAACGCTGTGACACTGTGTACAGTTCAGTGATCCCTCATTGGCAAACGAGGCATAGTAGCTGGCCTCGGTGGACCAGCGATTGGGCGGTTGAGGCGGCAACGTTTGAGCGCTTGTCTGACTAGTTTGCCATTCCCACCAGCGGTTGCCGCTCAATCCGGCCATCACTCCGGCACCACATGCCATCAACGCGCCTGCACCTGCCAGAAACCGACGGCGAGATATCTTCTCCATTCGGTTCCTCCTTAAAATCCATGCAAACTCTCCAACCGAACCAGTTGCACTAACCAGGGCACCCCGATGAAGGTGAAAATGACCAGCCCAAAACCGATCAGCAAAAATATTGCCATACGTTGTCCACGCCAGCGGGGCAACGGGAATAGGTGCAATGTCATCAGATACCACAGCCATGTAAGAAGCGCCCATGTCTCCTTGGGATCCCAGCCCCAAAAGCGCGCCCAAGCATTCTGTGCCCAGATAGCACCAGCGAGGATAGAGAACGTCAACCATGGGAAGCTAAGCGCCACACTACGTTCCATCATGCGTTCCAGCTCCCCATCAGGGGGCAGCCGCTCGGGCATCCGAGCGCTGAACAGGCGTGCCAAGCCTAGTCCGGCCACCACTCCAAAGCCACCATAGGCGATAGCTGCTGTTGCTGCATGGAGCTGCAACCACGGTGAACGCAAAGCAGGTATCAATGATGCAATCGCTTTCATCGCTTCTGGTCGGGTGACAGCATAGCTGGCTACAAAGAGCCCCATCGCCATCACAAAAACGCCACAACCACGTTCTCGCCAGCTGGCCTCGAGCAGAAGATAAACGCTCAGGATTGTCCAGACGAAACAGAGCGCAAACTCGTAGCGATTCGCCAGTGGCCAATGGCCTGCCAAAATACTACGCTCAACGAGCCCGGTCGTGAGGCAGAGCCATGCTCCCAGCGCTGCACCCGTCGCTCCCCAGCTGCCTCTGTACCTCCTCAGCCAAGGATAAAACAGGTAACCTGCAAATGCAAGCCATAACAGCCCGTAAGCCGCTGCAATCCACATCCTACCCTGCCCTCACGATGGCGCTGGCAAACTCGCTTGTTCTACTATGGCTGATCAGACAATGGAGCTCACAGTGAACAAGCCGATTATCATACTGTGTCCGGCTGTGTATTGAGCACGGCAACGGCCTGTTGTACGAAGGACTCGAACGCGTGTGCAAACCCATACGCCCGACGATCAGCCCAACCTCCTAAGTGAAGCACTCCATCCTCTGTCAGACATGCCCGGATGCAACTAAAAGGCATGTTAAAAGTGACCATCATCCCGATCAGCACCAGAAAGCCAGCAATGATGATGAGTGCGTAACCAGGATCATAAACCACTTGGAGTACAACTGCTGTCTGGTCTCGCGTCTGAACGTATCCTGATAAATGAAAGCCAATACTCTGGTACACTAGTGGCTCGTTGACCCGAATGCGTGCCTGCGCCTCCTGAACCCGCACAAGGGCCTCATACGACGCGACGTTGCCATCCGGATAACGCAGAATTTCGAACCCTGCGCCATGGACGTGCAGGCCCACTTGACGCACGACGGTTGATCCGTCCAAGGGGACGATCAGTTCCTCACGCCAGCTCGTCTGTGTGCTCAAAAGGACACCGGCGAGCAACACAATCACTCCTAGATGGGTGACCAGTGTGGCCAGTCGGGCCAATCGGTGACGGTCAGCGTACAAGAACCATCCCGCTTCGTTCGTCTCTGTCAGCACACGATATCCATCCTGCTCGAGCGCTCGTCGCAACGCTTCCCACGCAGGGCCACGCGCGCCGGAGATGGAGGCAGAGTAGGTCGCCCCATCGGCTATTGCAGGCGTGCAGCGCATTGGGCTTCCCGTTACATTGTGCCATATCGCTCGCCACCGGTGAGCCACGCACAGGATGGTGAACAAAAAGAGCAACCCCCACGGCAACAGAAAAACCCATGTTCGGAAAAACTGAACGGCGCCGCTGTTCACAAGAAAATCGGCCCAACCGTCATATTTCGCTCGCAAAGCTGCTACCCATGCGGTGAACCGTTCCGGGTCAGTAGATATCTCTGGCGCCAGCTGGGGGATGGACGAACCAACGATGGACAGAAGCACAAGGAGAAAGAGAATGCCAGCTGTCACATCCAATCGCGCCGAGAAGGCCCACAGGCGTTTTAGGAAGGTGTTCAGTGGTGCACGCTGATCAATTTGCCCAGCCATTTTACCACGATGCGGGCTAACCGCTCCTTGATCGTTTCTGCATCTGCAGTCATACCTCCGGCCGATAACGATTCGTGATCGGCAGCCGCCAATCTTTGCCAAAAGCGCGCGGTGTGATCTTCACGCCAGGCGGACTCTGGCGCCGTTTGTACTCGCTGCGGTCAACCATGCGGATGACGCGCTGCACCGTGGCCGGGTCATATCCGCGTGCCACAATCTCACCGGGTCCACAGCTTTCCTCCACATAGGCGTGCAGGATGGGGTCCAGAATAGCATATTCGGGCAACGAGTCGCTGTCCTTCTGATTAGGCCGCAGCTCGGCCGAGGGCACCTTCTCCAAGACACGTTGGGGGATGATATCGTACCCTGCCAGCCGGTTGCGATAGCGGCTGAGCTCGTAAACCATCATCTTGGGCACGTCTTTGAGGACGGCAAAGCCGCCTGCCGTGTCGCCATACAGGGTCGAGTATCCTACCCCTACCTCACTCTTATTGCCCGTCGTCAACACCAGCCAGCCAAACTTGTTGGAAAGAGCCATTAACAGAGTACCACGAATCCTTGGCTGCAGGTTCTCCTCGGTCACGTCCGGTGGCAGATCCGCAAAGACGGGCGCGAGCATATTCAGGAAAGATTGAAATGTGTTGTCGATCGGGATGGTCAGCAATTCAAAGCCAAAATTATGTGCTAGCTGTTGGGCATCCTCCAGACTGTGCGGCGAATTGTAACGCGTGGGCATAGCTACACCGATCACGTTATCCGACCCCAACGCATCCGCGGCGATCGCTGCCGTCAATGAGCTATCCACACCTCCTGATAGTCCCAGTACAACTTTCTGAAAACCGTTCTTGAGCACATAGTCGCGGGTGCCTAACACCAGAGCTTCATACACTTCGGCGACTGGCTCAAACAAAGGTGCGATCTGACTCATCAGCGGTGCACGTTCCGACCGCACTGGTGTTGGACTGAGCACAACCCGCTCAAAAACGCGCGATTCCTCGCGCGCACGCTTGCGACGCCGCGGATCATACAATCGCCAGCGAAATACCTGTCGCATATCCAGGTCTGCTGCGATTATGTCCTCGGCAAACTGCTTGCCGCGTGCAATTAGTTCACCTTGCGGTCCGCAAATGAGGCTGTATCCATCAAAAACCAGCTCGTCCTGACCACCCACCAAATTGCAATAGGCGAGAAAAGCGGTGTTGTCTGCCGCACGTGTGCGCAACATGCGTTCGCGTGCCTGCCCACGTCCCATATAGTAAGGGGAAGCCGAGATATTGATTAGCAGCTCGGCGCCTCCATACAGCGCCTGAGCTTCCGGCGGGCCATCCGGATACCATATGTCTTCGCACACACTGACGCCGATAAGTGTTTCATCCCGCACGAATATCAACTGTTGGCGCCCTGCCTCGAAGTAACGTTCTTCGTCGAAGACGCTGTAGTTGGGTAGGTAGTGCTTGTAATACATCCCAGCGATGCGACCATCGTGTAACACAGCGGCTGCATTGTGGAGATCGCCGTCCGCGTAGGCGGTTCCTATGATGACGGTCAGGCCACGACTTTCAGGGACAATCTCGTGCAATGTGCGCCGTGCCGCCTCGATAAAATCTGGCTTGAGCAGCAAATCCTCGGGTGGGTAACCCGTCAGGCACATCTCGGGGAAAACCGCAATGTCGGCCCCCATACGGCGCGCTTCCTCGATGCGCGCGACAATTCTGTCCCGATTACCCGGCAGATCTCCAACGGTCGCATTTATTTGTGCCAGTACAATGCGCAACGCCATAATAGTGCTCCCTATTTTGTGGTATACGTTCTATGATCGCTTGTCACTGGAATGCGCGAGCACCAATTTCCCAATCCATGGTAACACAACCGTGACATCTTGGTGAATGACCACCTCGGCCAGCTCGTCGAGGGGTGTGGGTGTGAGATTGAGGATGACAAGACGTGACCCATGGGCGACGGCATAGAGCGGCAAATCCGCAGCGGGTGAGACCTCCAGTGAAGAACCAACGACCAGCAGAACATCACAACCCTTAATCAGCTCCACGGCAGCGTTCCACTCGTCCTCGGGCAACATTTCACCAAACAGGACCACGTTGGGTTTGAAGACACCCCCACACGCACAGCGGGGTACCTTTCCTTCCTCAAGGAAGATAGGCGCAATTTCCTCGGTCGGTACAACTTGTCGGCAGCGCAGGCAGGTTGCCTGGCGTATGTGGCCGTGAATCTCGTGGACGCGACGTGAGCCGGCGCGCTGATGCAGGCCATCGATGTTCTGCGTGATCACCCCTTCCAGGTGCTGGGCTGCCTCCAGCTCTGCGAGTGTGATATGGGCTGCATTGGGCTGCGCCTGCAAGACCATGTGTGCCAGTGGGCGTATCCAGTTGTAGAACACCTCTGGGTGGCGACGGAAGCTCTCCAGCGAGGCTACAGCCATAGGATCGGCGTGCTCCCACAGTCCGCTATCGGGACTGCGGAAATCGGGAATGCCCGACGGCACACTGATGCCCGCGCCGCTGAGCGCCACCGCACATGTGGCATCTAGCACCAGGGCAGCTGCCTGTTCCACAGATGGGCCGAGGTCTGGAATGGAATAAACATCTCGTTGCATGGCGGGTTCCTCCTAATAGGATTATAGGTCACAGGCAAGTGCTCGACAACCGAATCGGTCGAAAGAATCAAAATCTTCCCAGCTACACTTGTGAGAAATGTGATATAATGAAGGTAGGAAGGATTCGGGCTGTCATCAACAGACAATAGAGCAGGTGAAAGGAGGTGTACTATGGCAGTCATCACGATCTCCCGACAGTATGGCAGTGGCGGCACCGAAATCGCTATGCGCGTCAGCGAGATGCTGGGCTCCAGCTACCTCGACAAGCTGATCATGACACAAATCGCGGAAGAGGTTGGCTTGTCGATGGCAGATTTGAGCGAATTCTCGGAAGAGTACACCAAGGTCAAGAACTTCCTGCTACGCATTGTCACTCCGGGCCCGCATACCTTTGTGAAGATCTCCATTCGCAAACGCGACTTCAGTGGCGAGGAGACCGCCAGCACCATCCAGCTCAACGATGCACGTTGTGCTGCACTGGTGCGCAGCGCCGTCCACCGCGCGTATCGGCAGGGCAATGCGGTCATCGTGGGGCGCGGTGGGCAAGCAACCCTGCAGGATATGCCGGGTGTGCTGCATGTACGCATCGAGGCACCCCTAAAGGCTCGCGTCCTACGCGTCCAGCAGCGCGAAGGCTTGGGGATCAAGGAATCAGAGCGCCTGGTGAAGCACCAGGATAGGATTGCGGAGCAATATCTGCGCCACCTATTTGGCATCCGCTGGGACGATTCATCCCTGTATCATGTTATCATCAACACGGCGAAATGGGATGTGGCAGCAGCCGCGCAACTGATCGTCGATCTCGCCCAGAAGATGCCGTCTGACAAAGCGATCATAGCATAGTTGGGCAGGAGGCAACGCCCACTAAAGCAATGCCTGTGTCAGAGAACGAAACGTGCCCAGCGGCTGGCTGTGCTAAGAGACGGGAGACAGGTGCAGCGCGTCAGAGGAGAGTGCCTGCCGACTGATTGTCCCGCTGCGATTGCTCCTGATTGTTTCCCGGTGCCATCGCGCGGTATCATATAAGCGCTACGCGCAGCCAGGAATGAGCACAATATTTTTGCCTGAGCAGGCCGGTTCAACCGGCCATGATGGATGCAGAAATGCCACAGGATGAGGATATGGCACCACGGCCCTCTATCAGATTTGTCGAACATGCACGTATGAATCGATACACCTGACAATCCCTAGAGATTAAACAGAATCTGGAGTAACCATGCCACAGAGAAGACACCAAGCCATTTCTTCCAGTGTTGTACAGGACTTTCGCCACGCAGAGGCGCGCCGCAAAAACAATCCACCTGCCGGCATCGCCCTCACTTACGAGGTATGCGAGCGCCAGCAGACCCGCTACGAGTACGATCCCCATCTCGATCCCCAGCTTGTCTGGGCCGGTAAGATGGAACACACTTCTTTTAATGTGGATGTGGTCCCTCTGCACATCCACGAACGCGTCTCCACGCGGGCGATCCTGGATGCAGTGCGCCGCTCTGGGCCGCTGCAACTCTCCCTCTTTGGTGAGACGCCCTTGCCTGCTGATCAGCAGATCGAATTCTACCGCCACGAGGTGGGCTGGGTCAACCGGCTGATCCTGGGCGATAGCCTGCTGGTGATGAACTCGCTGCTGGTAAAAGAGGGGATGGCTGGCAAGGTGCAAATGATTTACATCGACCCGCCCTATGGCATAAGGTACGCCTCCAACTTTCAGCCGCGCATTGACCGCAGCGACGTGAAGGATCAGGACAACGATCTGACCCACGAGCCCGAACAGATCAAGGCCTACCGCGATCGCCTGTTACTGGCGCGCGAGCTGCTGAGCGAGAGCGGCTCGATTTT
The DNA here is from genome assembly GCA_937127125.1 of uncultured Ardenticatenia bacterium. Classification (GTDB taxonomy): domain Bacteria; phylum Chloroflexota; class Anaerolineae; order 4572-78; family NAK82; genus NAK82. The sequence continues at coordinate 156,069 of CAKZLO010000035.1, read as the reverse complement.
CGTGCAGATCAACGACGAGAACCTGCACCTGGTGCGTTGCCTGCTGGACGAGGTGTTCGGCCGGGAGAATTTTGTGGCGGTGGTGGTATTTAGGAAGACGGGCTACCAGGCCTCGCAGCTCATACCATCAGTTAATGACCATTTATTGTGGTATGCGGAAAATAAGGTGAAGGTGAAGTACCGTCCGCTTGTTATCCCAAAAGCTCAATCTCAGAGAGGCCTTGTGGATTACAGATGGATTGAGTTACCGACAGGAGACCGTTACAGGTTGGACAAAGAGAGAGACACCGACGTTGCCGAACTGAGATCGGCCGGATGTCAGTTGTTCCAGGATACCAGCTTAGTATCTCAAGGTGAGACACAAGGGGGAACATTTCAGTTCGAGTTCTGCAACAAGAGATTTCACCCCGCTGCCAATAATCACTGGAAAACATCGATTCTTGGGCTTCAGCGTCTGAGGCAAGCCGATAGATTGATTGTATCTGGGGACACGCTCAGGTTTATTCACTACATGAGTGACTTTGATGTCTCAACACTCACGAACATCTGGGATGACACTATGGGCGAACGCAAAAAGATCTACGCTGTCCAGACCAACACCAAAGTCATTGAGCGTTGCATCTTGATGACCACCGACCCGGGCGACCTGGTACTTGATCCCACCTGCGGCTCGGGCACTACGGCCTATTGCGCCGAAAAGTGGGGCCGCCGCTGGATCGCCTGCGACACCTCGCGGGTGGCGCTGGCGATCGCCCGCCAGCGGCTGATGACGGCTAAATTTGACTACTATGAACTGTGGGACGCTGAGCGTGGTCCGGCCGGCGGCTTCTTCTACGAGACCATACCACACATTACACTGGAAAGCATCGCTAAGAACACCGAGATTGACGAGATTGCTAACCGCTATCAGCCACATATAGACCAGGCGTTGGTCGAGATGAACGATGCCTTGCGCACGGATTGGAAAGAATGGGAGGTACCGTGTGAGGTACCTCATCCTGTCTGGCCGAAAGAGGCGCAGCAGGCCTTTCGCTGCCTACACGAGCTTAAGGACAGGGAGACACCCGTTGCCACCGAGGAACAGGTCGGAGTGCTGCTGGAGAAGATCTACCGTCTCACCGGTCATCGGTGGAAGTGTCTGAAGGAAGTGCCCGAACCTGTCCCTGCCTTCAACTGGCCGCAGCCGGCGCAGGCGGCCTTGCGTCGTTTTTGGGAGCTCAAGCGGCGAAAGCGTGATGAGATTGACAAAAGCATTCAGCGCAATGCGCCCCAGGAAACGCTCTACGATCGCCCACGGATCAAGCGCGGTGTGGTGCGTGTGTCAGGACCGTTCACTGTAGAAGCCATCCCGGTGCCAGCGGTGGAAGACCCGACACAGGCGCCCATCCCGCGGTTTGAAGAGCAAGGGGCATGGGAACGCATCGCCGACTATGGCGGCGACCATCTGGCCACCATGCTCAACCTGCTGAGGCAGCAGGGCAATATTCTTTTTCCAGACGGCAAGAAGATGGAGCTCGCCAACCTGCGAATGCTCAACCTCGGTTACCTGCATGCCGAAGCGGAAGACATCCAGAACGGCAAAACGGTGCGTGTGGCGATCAGCTTCGGGCCGCGCTACGGACCTGTCACCGCCACACAGGCCAGCGAGGCGATCCAGACTGCCAAACTGAATGCCTATGGGGTGCTGATCCTGGCCGGGTTTAGCATCGAGGCTGAGGCGCAGGCTTTCGTGCAAAAGACTCCGGTAAAGGGGCTTTCGATCCATTTTGCCAATATTTCCCCGGATGTTCTTGTGGGCGACCTGCTCAAAACCACCCGTGCCAGCCAGATTTTCACCGTCTTCGGCCAGCCCGATGTGCGAGTGAGCAGTCAGAAGGATGGCACCTTCGTGGTCGAGCTGCAGGGTGTGGACATCTACGATCCCTCGACGGGGGAGGTTCGTCCCACACGTGGTAAGGATGTTGCTGCCTGGTTCTTGGATACTGACTACGATGGGAATACCTTTCACATATGTCAGGCTTTCTTCCCTGGGGACGCCGACGCGTGGGATAAACTTCAGCGCGCCCTCAAGGCCCAGATCGACCCGGAAGCATTTAATCAGATGCGCGACATTGCGTCATTCCCTTTCAAGCGGGGCGAACATCAGCGCATCGCCGTCAAGGTGATCGATTTCCGGGGGAACGAGGTGGTGAGGGTGGTTAAACTTTAGCAAAGGAGATGTAGACCATGGCGCTTGAGCAACTCAAGGTCAGAGAGATCGTCAGACAGGCGGTCAGCAAAAATGTGGACATCCCAGAATTCCAGCGAGAATTCGTCTGGGACGCAGAGCAAGTTAAGCAGCTAGCTGAGTCGCTCTATCGTGACTACCCGGTTGGATCGTTCCTGCTCTGGGACTCTTCAGAATACCAGGAAGCCAAGACCGCTCGAGGCACTCAGGCCTCGCTTTGGATTGTGGATGGTCAACAGCGTACAACAGCACTTTGCTTGCTTTTAGGTCAGAAGCCATATTGGTGGGAGGACTCCATAAGCTGGAACAAGGCTTTGGAACGCTATGACGTGATGGTTAACCTTCTTCCTGACGAAGGCAATGATCGATTGGAGTTTGCCTTGCCTAACCCCATTCGCCGTAACGATCGCCGCTGGGTTAGCATTCGTTGCGTTCTCGGCATGGAAGATGTCCAGGGCCTGACCCCATTAGCTCAGAAAATAGCTCAGAAAATCGTGGAATCCGTTGGCAATGAGAACGCTCAAACGTTGGAACTGTTTAGCAAGGTACATGCTCACCTCCAGCGTCTCTGGCAAATTCGAGAGCGGGACATTCCCATTATTAAGATTTGCCACGAAGTGGAGGATGTGGCTGAGATTTTTGCCCGTCTGAACCAGAAGGGCACGCGTGTTAGAGAAGCTGATGTGGTACTTGCACTTGCTGCTGTGCAAAATCCAGGTTGGGTGCGCAAAGATTATCTGCCGTTTCGGAGCTCTCTGGAAGACGACGGTTGGGACCTGGACGCGAGCGTCTTCATCCGCACTATGACGGGCATTGGCAAGGGCCGTGCCAGGCTTGTTGAGGTGCCAAAGGATTTCTGGAACCCTCAGAATCTGCCGGGTGTTTGGAAGGATACCAGAGAAACTATCTCGAATGTCCTAAAGCGGCTGGCCGAGGTTGGCATTATGGGTGCAGAACTTCTCCCCTCCGCAAACAGCCTTATCCCTCTCTTCGTTCTGCACCACGTTTGGGGAAACAAGCCGGGTTATCACTTTGATAAAGCCTTATACTGGTTCCTTCTGGCAAACCGGGATGGACGCTACAGTGGCTCGGCCGTTACCAGCCTCAATGAGGATGTGCGAGCCATCACCAATGCGCCAGATTTTGATAAGGTCTTAGAAACCCTGTTGAAACGCTTGCGGGTGTCCTCGGAGATTGAGATTCGTGAAAATGAAAATGAATTTCTAAATCGTTACGACCGCGCTGGTAGCCGCTTTTTACGATTGATGCTCTATTTGGTGCTTTTCCGACGCGAGGCGCGTGACTGGGTAGATAAAACCCGCATCGGATACGACAGGACCGGCGCTCCCATAGCTGCAGGATTTGAACCTCAATGGCACCACATTTATCCCTGCAGCGGGCTCAAGAAAATCGAAGTCCAACTTGACGATATCCACGCTTTGGCGAATATCACCGTGTTGAATGAGCGCACGAATGCCAACAGGTTGGCTGGCAGGTGGCCATCGGACTACATTCGGCGATTCAGCATCTCGGAGCAAGACCTGCGTGGGCATCTAATACCGGAATCATTCATTATAGCCCCTCAAGGCCCAAGTGAGTGTTGGAGCGTTGAAAGATACAGGACTTTTATAGTGGAGCGCGCACAGTTGCTGGCACGAGAAGCTAATGAGTTCTTGCGAAGCCTAGAAAAGGGATAGCCGTGAACCTCGCCGTTGAGAACCCTATTATCAACTCGCCCTTTCAGGAACCCACGTGCTACTGGGATTATAAGGAGGGCCATCCAGTGCTGTCTGGGGGTCGTCGGCCAGCGGGCTACTACCTGCGGCCGCGTACACGACAGGCACAGCTTTCTATGTTCGAGGAGGAATTCGTGCCGCTCGATCTGGTCAACCTCATCCGCGAGCGGGTCATGGCATGGCGTGGACGTGATTATTCAGGTGTGAGTTCCATTACGCGGCAGTTGTTGAATCACTGGAACGATCCAGAGCGCGAACGCAGGCTTTTCTTCTGCCAGCGCGAAGCGGCCGAAACGCTTATCTGGTTGGTGGAAGCTCCCCCTGCTGAGAAACAGGGCATTTCCATCCCTAAGGACAACAGCCTTACCCGCTATGCCTGCAAGATGGCCACTGGCAGCGGCAAGACGGTCGTGATGGGCATGGTTATCGCCTGGCAAGTACTCAACAAACTGACCAATCCGCAGGATCGCCGTTTCTCGGATGCAGTCCTCCTGGTGTGTCCTAACCTGACCATTCGCGAGCGGCTGCAGGTGCTCCTGCCTTGGAAATTCAATAACTACTATGACAAGTTTGACCTGGTGCCCCGCCGGATGATGGAGCTGCTACAGCAAGGGCGGTTCGAGATCACCAACTGGCACCTCTTCATACCTAAGGATGACAGCCGCTCGCGCAGCGTGGTGCAGCGTGGAGTGGAGAGTAACTCCGCTTTTTGCCGCCGTGTGCTGAAGGAGCTGGGCAGCAAGCAGAACATCCTAGTCATCAATGATGAGGCCCACCACGCTTATCGCCCGGCACAGCCTCCGACAGACGAAGAGATGGCACAACTCCTGGTCGAGGAGCGGGAGCAGCTCAAGGAGGAGTTTCAGGAAGCGACCATCTGGGTGGGTGGCCTGGATCGGATCAACACTGTGCGTGGCATCAATTTTTGTGCTGACTTCTCTGCGACACCCTTTTATATTAAAGGCAGTGGTTGCGAGGAAGGCGCCCCATTCCCGTGGATTGTCTCAGATTTTGGGTTGGTGGATGCAATCGAGTCAGGCATTGTGAAGATCCCGCGCGTGCCTGTGGACGACAATACTGGTGCTCTCATCCCTAAATACTTCCGCCTGTGGGAGCACATCAATCAGCAGCTGCCCGCTTCCGAGCGCCAGACCGCTCGCCGTCGTGCCAAGCCAGAATCAATACTCCGTGAAGCCGAAGGTGCACTGGCAACGCTTGCTTCCGAGTGGCGGAAAACGTTTGACGAGTTCAAGCGAGCAGGCTCTCTCGTGCCACCTGCTATCATTGTGGTCTGTGACAATACCGACCTTGCCAGGCTCGTCCACGAGCACATCGCCAGAGGTCATGTGCTGACTGAATTGGAAAATCGGGATAGCCATGAGGTAACGCTGCGGATCGACACCAGACTGCTGAAGGAAGCAGAAAGTGCCGTCGAGGGTGAAACCAGACAAGAAGCTGCCGAGCGTCTGCGAAGAATGGTGGACACGGTGGGCAAGACAGAATGGGAAGGCGCGGGCGATCCGCCAGGCAGACACATCCGCTGTGTTGTGTCAGTGGGGATGCTGACCGAAGGTTGGGATGCGCAAAATGTAACCCAGATCTTGGGCTTGCGCGCTTTCACCTCGCAGCTGTTATGTGAACAAGTGGTAGGGCGCGGCCTGCGCCGCATAAACTACGACGACTTTTCCGAACCGGAGTACGTGGATGTGTATGGCGTCCCCTTTGAAGTCATTCCGGTCAAGAAGAAGCCGGTGGGGCGTAGCGAAATCCAAAAGGTGTCTACACTCATTCGAGCGTTACCAGAACGTAAGCACTTGGAGATAACTTTCCCACGCGTGGATGGTTACATATTCGACGTGCGCCAGCGAATACGGGTGAATCTCGACAATGTACCCTATCTCACCATTGATCCTACCAGTGAGCCGACCGAGGTCGTGGTCAAGCCAGCTGTTGGTTACCGCATTGGACGCCCTGATCGGCTTGGTCCGGGGCCGGAAGTGTTGCATGATCGCAATCCTTTTCACCAGGAGAAGCACCTGCAGTCAAGCGTTTATGAGATCGCAGCCGAGCTCACGCAACGGCTGAGGGATAAGCGGGAGGACTGGAGTGTGCGGCACCTTCTTTTTCCGCAGGTGCTCAACATTGTATGGGAATATCTTGAACAGCGGGTTGTGCTGACTGCTGATGCCCTGATAGAAGACATCGCCCTTCAAAAGTACAAACAGCGAATCATAGAGCGTCTGGCAGAAGCGATAGAACCCGATACGCAGGCTGGCGAGCCACCAATTCTGCCAGTAATCGAGCGTTTTCGTCCTTTTGGCTCGACCTCTGAGGTCCTGCTTCGCACCGTGCGACTTGCAGTGGGGACTACAAAAAGCCACATCAGCCATGTGGTTTTGGACACTTCCAAGTGGGAACACAGCGTGGCATATTATCTGGAACAAATACCCGAGGTTGCAGCCTATGCTAAAAACGATCATCTCGATTTTACTATTATCTACGAGTGGCAGGGCGTTCGCCACGAATATCGTCCTGACTACCTCATCCGCCTGCGTAGGGAGAACGGTGGGGAGCTCATAGTGATTCTGGAAGTCAAAGGTTTTGAGACGGAACAAGACCGCCAGAAGGAGATCGCTGCGAAGCGCTGGGTGCGGGCAGTGAATCATCACGACCAGCTGGGACGTTGGGTTTTCTGTGTGTGCCACGATCCTGGCAGGCTGAAAGATACCCTGCATACCGTGCAAGCGGGAATTTAATTATCACACTTGCTGCTCAGCTTGACCGCTGGCTCAGTATATTATATAGTTAACCTAGATTATCTAATTCTTTAGTGCCGGGTCTATGACCCAGGAGGTCTTCTATGAAAACTCGAAGTGTAGTGGCCCTGTCCCTCGTCCTGCTGGTCTTTGTCACGGCCTGCAACCTGACCAGCCTGATCCCGGGTGGTGGTTCTGCCGGCACTGTATCGGCGTTGTGGCCTGATGTGCCGCCGTTCGAAGGCGCTCTCCGTGAGAACATCGATCTACCTTTGCCAGCGCGTATCGCATTGCAGGCGATGCTGCGCGGCCAGCTGGAGTTTATCGTTTATACCACACCTCAGCCGATCCAGGCAGTGAAGGATTTCTACACCAAGGATCGTATGGCCGCTTCTGGCTGGAACCCAGAGTCGTCGACCGGTTGCAGCATCGCATCATCCGGAGAGTCCAAGGAGCAGAATCCGGTGGAGGATATGTGCTTCTTCTCGAAACAGGAGGGCAATCGGGAAGTTGGGCTCGTCATCCTGTTGCTCCGTGATGACAAGTCTGCCAAAACACAGATCTTCTACGCTCGTGTGAACCTTGAGGCAACCCCAGCACCCAGCAGCTCCTTAAGGGGAAGCTCGAGCGGCTGATTCCGAAAATACCAGAAGCAGCTCGCCGGGAAGGCGGGCTGCTTCTCTTCATTAACCTCGCCACGCTTGTCCGCGCTGGCTATGTTCTCTAATCCATTAAGACGGTGTCTGGCTCTTTGCTGTGTTCTGGATGGCAGTGCAGTGCGGGTAAAGACTTTCCACAGCCTTGTATAAGTCCAGATACAGCTGGTATGCAGCGTCATAAATAGCGTGTGCAGTGGTACTGGGTTGCACGCGTTCTCCTTCCTTCACCATCAAGCGTGCTGCGGATGGGATATCCGGAAACAAACCAATCCCCACAGCTGCCAGCATGGCCGCACCTAACACAGCTGCTTCGCCGTGACTGGGCATCACTACTGGCAGGTTGCACACGTCTGCTTTGATTTGTGACCAGAGTCGGCTCTTGGCACCACCTCCTAACACACGCAGCTCGTTCGCCACGACGCCCAGGCGTGTCAGGCCCTCCAGATCGCGCCGAATCATATACGCGACAGCTTCCATAATTGCACGTGTGAAGTGAGCGCGCGTGTGGCTGAGAGTGAAGCCGAAGAACACCCCGCGTGCTTGGTTGTTGTATTCCGGGAAGAAGGCTCCCTCCAAGTGAGGCAACATAATCAGCCCGTCACTGCCCGGTGGGATCTGCTCTGCTGCATTGGTGAGAAGGGTGTATACGTCCTGACCGCTTGCCTCAGCTTGCTCCTTGATATCGATGGCGAAACGATCTTTGAACCATTTGAGTGTCAGGCCTCCGGTGGTGTTCCACGGCAGCAGACAGTACATGTCCGGCAGGGCATGGATGTGGCATGGCACGCGCGTCTCGGCATCGAAGATGGGTTCGGCAATCGTAGCGACCAATGCCAACACTGAACCTGTGCTTTCGGTCACAATGCCGGGTCGCACATTACCGGCGGCGATTGCAGCGCACGCCTGGTCAATAGCCCCTGTCACCACTACCGTTCGTGTGCTGAGGCCGGTTTCGGCGGCACATTCGGCACAGACGGTGCCGATCGCTGTCCCTGAAGGGTAGAGCGGTGGGATTTGCTGTGCAGAAATGCCAGCGAAGGCTAACATTTCCTCTGAGAGCACCTTGCGTCGGATGTCCAGCACCAGCGAAGAAGACCACAGCGAATACTCGCCTGCAAACTTGCCGCTCAACCTAAACAAGAGGTAATCCTCTGGCAGGAGGAAGGCGGCAGTGCGTCGCACTGTCTCTGGCTCGTACTTGCTCAGCCAGCGAAACTTAGTGGCTGGCCAGATGGGGCCGATGTCGGGTTGCCCGCTGATCTCCAGCACTTTGTGCAACCCCATCTGCTGCACCAGTTCGTCAGCCTCCGGCTGGGAACGGTTGTCCATCCATACCAGAGCTTTGCGTGCAGGATGTCCGTCCGCTGTCATAGGGATTACGGTTTCGGCATGGCTTGATACAGACACTGCTACGATCGATCCCGGATCGCGGCCCCAATGGGCCAGAAGGCGGCGGATAGTGCGCGCCATAGGTTCCCAATAGATCTGTGGATCGACTTCCACCCGATCCCCTTCCGGGTAGATCATATATTCGTCCTGTTCTACGTGCACCAGCTCCCCCTCGGTGGTGAACAACGCAGCCTTGAGCGAGGAGATTCCAAGATCGAGGCCCAACAGGTATGTTTCACTCATTTTCCGTTCCCTTCTGGCAGCTAAGCTGGAGCTCTTTTGGTCCAGGAAGTAGTCGTTGGTCGCGTTCTCTCTATGAATAAGATGTGCCAGCTCAGACTTGCGTTATGCTGCAGGCTGTTGCGCAGGGACGATCTTCCCACCGTCAGACGACAATCACCTCAACGCCCTCTCGGCGTGCGTGATCCAGGAAATCGGCAGGCGCATCGCTGTCCGTGACCAGAGTGTGAATGCCGGAGAGGGGCAGGATGCTAGTAAGGCCGATCTGACCGATCTTGCTGGAATCGGCCACCACCACAACGCGTGACGCCGAAGCGATCATCACCTTGTCCGTTTCTGCTTCCATTAGATTATGCGCGATGGTCACCCCGTGTGAGATGCTGATACCATCGGCGCCTAGGAATAAGATATCGGCGTGTAGTCCACGCAGCGACTCGATGGTCTTGGGGCCAGTGACATTCATGTAGAAGTCGTGCTGGTAAAGTCCTCCCAGCAAGATGACATTCACACCACGCCATGCACCCAGCTCCATTGCCACCAGCAAGGAACAGGTGATCACGGTGAGATTGCCATTGCTCAGTAGCTCGGTGGGGATCGAGCGCGCCACCTGCAACGTCGTAGTGCCAGCATCGAACATAATATGCTGACCGGGGCGCACCAGTTGCGCCGCTGCCCGCCCTATTCTTTCTTTGACCTCGCGGCGATACTCCATCTGCTCGATGAGGAAAGGGGTGAGCTTAGGGTGCAGATTGGGCGCAGGGCTGTTTGCTACGACACCACCATGCACGCGCCGTAGCAAACCCGCTCGTGCCAGCTGCTGGAGATCACGGCGGATAGACACCTCCGAAACCCCGAAATAAGCACTTAGCTCTGCCACGCGCAGTGATGGGCTGCGTGTCAGAAGCTGCAAGATTGCGCTGCGCCGCTCAGCTGCCAGTGTAGCCACAGCTAGTATCCCCCTATTGAAAGGTCTACCCAACTCGTAAATTTATGTTTCGAATTTGAACGATCATATTTTAGCATAATGTTTCGATTGTGTCAATATTGTGTTGACAAGTGATCAGATATATGGTATAATGATCTTCGGGTAATTTTAAACTGAACGTTTCATATCTCAATTTCGTGGCTTTCACCGTGTCAAGAGAGAAAAAAAAACGCTCCCGAGCAAGTGTTAGCGTGAATGTTCCACCAGAAGGGGAAGTCCAGATGCTAGAACTGGCACCTCCGTCGGTAATAGTAGTTCCCTTTGCCTATCCGGATTATCCTGCTGCAGATGTGCAACGGCAGATTGAGGCATCGCTTCACGCGTTGCAGACCAGTGGATTACGGGTCACCGCGGCTCCGACGGTGATGACCCCGCCCGATGTTGCGCCAGTACTTCATATGCTACGCGCAACATCCTATGATGCAATCATTGCTTTGGTGGTCAGTTGGGTAGAAGCACCGTTGTTTGTGGCCACCTTACGTCCGTTTTTTAGCGAGCCTATTCTGTTGTGGAGCCATACCGTCTTCTTTGAAGATGAGATTGGATTGACGTTGGGTGCGCTGCCGGCGGCAGGTGTACTGCGCGAGACATTGGAAGAAATGGGGGCACGCTTCGCTTTTGTGTACGGGATGCCGGGAGAACTGACGCTGCTGGAGCGCATTTGCAAGTTCACACGCGCCGCATCAGCAAGACGAAAACTGTCGGAAGCTCGCATCGGTTTACTCGGCTATGCTTCGATGGGGATGTACACTGGTACCATAGATCATACCCAATTGCGGTGTCAGCTGGGTCCGGAGATCGATCACCTCGATCAGTACGAAGTGGTGGTGCGCTATGAGAAGACTGGCGACGATGAAGTGGAAGAATGGCTGAAGCAGACGGAAAGCTGGCAGCTGGGGGCGGGAGTCTCACTCACAGACTTGCGCAAAGCGTTTCGCATGGCCCTTGCGATTGATCGTATTGCCGAGAAACACGGCTGGGATGCGCTCACCATCAAATGCCAGTATGAGTTGTCGCGCACGTTTGGCCTGGCGCCCTGTTTACCGCTTTCCATTCTGGGTGATCGGCGCGTGGTCAGTTGCGAGGGTGACCTGCCCCTGGTGGTATCTCAACTTATTCTCCATTACCTCACCGGCGAACCAACCAGCTATGGAGATCTGCACGATGCCACAGAGACCTACATCCTACTGGGAGCGTGTGGTTTCGCGCCGCTCAGTTATGCGGCCGCTGCGCCAGCTATTAACAAGCACACAGCTCTCTACGAAGGTCTGCTGAATAGCTCGCCCTATAAACCGGGCAGGGTGACTCTGCTCCGGCTAGGCGCACGTCGTGGACACTTTAAACTGCACGTCGCCGCCGGAGATGCTGAGTTGCCACCACCGTTCCGCGAAATGGGTTGCCCCACCTATCCTTTTGTGAAAATCGCCTTAGATGGCGATGTAGATGACTTCATGCAGCACGTGCCGAGTCAACATTACGCCATTGCATATGGCGATGTGCGTGAGGAGATAAAGGTCCTTTGCCGACTGCTGGATATAGAGATCATCAACGACTGATTCAGTGCTATGGCGATATGGGCCACGGCATACACACAATTCACACCAGATGGTAAGAAACTTCGCGTAACACTTCACGTTTGAAGGGAGAAATCATATGTCACAAAAATATTGGGCCGACATTCCAGTTGATAGCGTACCTGTCATCAAAGTGCCTCCGCCAGGGCCTAAGTCACGCGACTATCACGCGCGTGCGTCGAAGTACATGAAAGGGTACTCTTCTCAAGTGCGCCTGTTCCCGGTTGTCTTCGAGAAGGGGCACGGCGTGACGCTGACCGACGTGGACGGGAATACCTATATTGACTTCTCCTCCGGCATCTACGTTACTGGCTTGGGACACTGCCATCCTAAGGTCACTGAAGCGGTACAGAAATATGCTGCAACGCTGATGAACGCCCACGATTTTACCACCCCTATTCGTACCCAGCTGCTGGAGAAGCTCGCCGAAATCACCATGGGAGAGGGGGATCGCAAGCTGAGCGGCGTGCAGTTTTACGACAGCGGAACCGCTGCGGTGGAAGCAGGGTTGCGCATGTGTCGCGCCGCGACAGGCAAGTTCGAGTTTATTTCATTCCACATGGACTTTCACGGCAAGACAATGGGGGCTGTAGGGTGCGGACGGCTGGATCCCAGCCAGGGCTTGCGCGCGCCAGGCTTCTTCTTAGTACCGCGCGGCAACTGCTATCGTTGCGCGTTCAAGATGACTTACCCGGACTGCGGCATCTACTGTGTGGACTACATCCGCACAGTTATCAAGGAAGAGACAGCAGGTCGCGTGGCAGCCATTGTGCTCGAGCCTATACAGGGATGGGGCGGTTCGGTTGTGCCGCCGGATGGTTGGATCCAAAAGATTCGCGCTCTGTGCGATGAATTTGGCATCTTGCTGATGGCCGACGAGGTGCTCACCTGTATGGGACGCACCGGCAAAATGTTCGCTATGGAACACTGGAACACAGTGCCGGACGTGATGACACTGGGCAAAGGCTTTGGAAACGGCTTCCCTGTAACCGCTATGTTGGTCAGTGAACGCTATAAAGACAAGGTCGAGACCATCAGTGCTTCCACTTCTTACGGTGGCAATCCGATGGCATGCGCCGCAGCACTGGCTTCGATTCAGGTGATCGAAGAGGAGAACATTTGCGAACGTGCCACCCACTTGGGCAATCTGCTGCTCAAACGCATGCGCGAGATGCAGGCGCGTCATCCCATCGTAGGTGACGTGCGTGGCGTAGGCTGCTTGCTTGGCATTGAGCTAGTCAAGGACAAGACCACCCGGGAACCTTTTGAGGAAGCTGGGCGGATTGTGTATCAAAAGGCTTTCTCCAAGGGTGTGGCATGGATACCTGCGTGGCACATTCTGCGTATGTCTCCGCCGATGATTATGCAAGACGAGATCGCGCTCAAGGCGATGGACATCATCGAGGAGAGCATCTACGAGACAGAAAAGGAGTTCGGGTACTTCTGAGATGAGCAAAAGGATCATCCGCTTCGGCTTGATCGGCTGCGGCCTGATGGGGCGTGAATTTGCCAGCGCTGTCAGTCGGTGGTGCCATCTGCTTGACCTTGACTTTGAGCCCCAGATCATTGCTGCCTGTGACACAAATATAGCAGCTGCGCACTGGTTTCGCGACAACATCGCCTCGGTGCGTCTGATCACAACGGATTACCGTGATCTGTTAAACGAGGCGCAGATTGAGGCGATATACTGCGCCGTGCCTCACAACTTGCACGCTCAGATGTACATCGACATCATCGAGGCGGGCAAGCACTTGATGGGCGAGAAACCGTTCGGGATCGATCTAGAGGCCAACCAAGCGATTTTGGCAGCGGCTGCCAGGCATCCTGAGGTGCTGGTGCGCTGCTCGTCGGAGTTCCCCTTCCATCCAGGTGCATATCGTATTGGCCAATGGATGCGCGAGGGACGTTTCGGCCGCATCATTGAAATGGAGGCTGGTTTCTGGCACAGCAGTGATCTCAATCCCCACAAACCCATCAACTGGAAACGGCGCTGTGAAACCAACGGTGAGTACGGCTGTATGGGCGATCTCGGCATGCATGTGGTGCACATGCCGTTGCGATACGGGTGTAAACCGCGCAACGTGCGTGCATTACTCTCCAAGATTGTCAGGGAGCGACCGGACAAGACTGGCGCAATGGTGCCATGTGAGACGTGGGATAATGCCATTCTAGCCTGCGAAGCTGCCGTTGATGGTCAAGAATTTCCTATGCTGTTGTCGATGAAGCGCATCGCTCCGGGGCATGCCAACACGTGGTTTATCCGTATTGCTGGCACAGCGCTTTCCGTCGAGTTCAGCACAAAGAACCCCAAGCAAATGACCTGGTTACCATATTCCCCCGGACAGGATCAGGTGTGGCAGGTGATTGATGTTCCTTACCAGTCCGCCTATCCGGCCATAACGGGAAGTATCTTCGAGTTCGGTTTCTCCGACTCGATTTTGCAAATGTGGGCGGCTTTCTGTGATGAACTGGTAAACGGCCAGGATATGCGACAGCCCTTCTACTGTGCGACCCCCGAGGAAGCAGCGGAGAGCCATCGTCTTTTCACGGCTGCGCTTGAGTCGCATCGCAGCGGTCAGGTAGTTGCGGTGAGCTGATGTTGCCATAGTTATGTCGCAATATCCCTGGATTGGTCATTGCCTATTGGGGTAATCCTTGGGGAGTTTTTAGGTACCTGCGTTGGGGTTAGTGTGCAGCCGAGAACACACCATCGCCCAGTGTTCCTCCGACACCGGCCAGTATGCGCAAGTTTCTTAGTGAGTGCGAACAAAGGTGAGCATGAGTAGGGGCGATCAGACAGACGGACAATAGGCGGCGGCACGGCTGTAACCGCTGCCGCCGCAGGAACTTATCACAGCGTGACTGTCTCACAAATCAATAGGACAGTGTTTAAAGACATTCTGCAGATCCTGCATGTTGGCGCTCCGTGAAGCGAATTGCCAGATCGGCACGTGATGAAGTGCACTCTGAGGTTGCTTTCAACGCTGGTGCAGCATGTACATTTGGGAGTACATCCTGACTGAGCTGTACTCGCTGGCCGGACAGCGAGGAGATCCAGACGATTCTTCTCGGACGAATGTGGATACGGTGCGATTGTGTAAGCGTATCAAAACATAGCTGAGACCGAGAACCGCTTCTGCTGTGCTATTGCTATGGTTTCAGTTTATATGCATGGCCTAGATTGTGCCTCTAGTCCAGTTGTTTCTAATCCGAAAGATAAACGTTTTGGTTTCAAAATTATCTTCGATAAGATCTTGACCTACTTGCGCTTCTATGGTAGAATTTGAGCGAAACCGAAAGAAAATTACTTCGTATCCTGTTCGGTTGGCTTATGCAGAGGCAGCACGTGTCCAAACACTTTATCACGCATGAACGGCGGCGGGCCATTATGGAGCAGCTTGCTCAACAGCAGGTCGTTACGGTCGCGGAACTCAGCAGCCGATTTGGGGTCTCTGAGGTCTGTATCCGGCGTGACCTGCAGTCGCTAGAGATGCACGGGCTAATACGGCGCATCCATGGCGGCGCTGTGGGCTTGTCTTCTGTGGCACTCGGTGACATTGGTGGTCACACGTGCGCCATTCCCAAGGACGTAGTTAACGCCGAGGTAAAGGCGCGCATTGGGCGTGCGGCCGCACAGCGCGTGCGCAGCGGAGAGCGTGTCATCTTCGACTCCGGCACGACCGTGTTGTATGTAGCTCATTATGTTGCCAGCGGCTTGGGCAGCACTGATACGTTGACCGCCATTACGAACTCGTTGCCGGTGGTAGTTGAGCTAGGCCAGTGCGCCGGAGTGAACCTTATCGTGTTGGGGGGTGTTTACCTGCGCTGCTATCAAGTAATGGTCGGTCCCCAGGCCGTAGAGCAGATCAAAGGGCTGTATGCGGACAAGCTCTTTCTGGGTGCTGATGGCCTGACGATTAGGTACGGGCTGACGACCGCCAACGTGCTCGAGGCTGAGGTAGATCGGGTGATTGCCGAGGCAGCTGCTGAGATCATAGTGGTCGCTGACTCCTCAAAGATCGGGGTAGTTGGGTTGACACCTATTCTGCCGCTTGCCAAGATCTCCACCCTGATCACCGACGATGGCGCCCCTTCGGATTTCCTGGCTTCGCTGCGCGACCTGGGGGTAGAGGTCGTCGTCGTATGAGTTGAGGAAGGGAGGTGGTGCGTATAGAGCGATAAACTTTGTGTCTTTGGGCGTCGGTGCCCTATCGGCGAGTTTTTGGGAGCGTCCCCAGTTCTCCAAGGAGGAAGTGTATGGTGGAAAAAGACCTCGGTATCGGAGTAATCGGCCTCGGTATGGGAGCAGATCTCCTATACCTGAACGAGGACCCGAACTCCCGCTTCATCGTCAGAGCTATCTGTGCAGCCACGCCGGCCAAGCTGGAGAGGTATCGGCAGGTACCTGGTGTGGTGTTTGCTACCACAGATTATCGTGAGCTGCTCACGCGGGATGACATCCAAGTCATCGCAGTCTTCTCACCGGACATCTTGCACGCCGAACACACCATTGCAGCGCTGGAGGCAGGCAAGCACGTAGTCGTCACAAAGCCGATGGTCGTTTCTCTGGAACAGGGTGTTGCCGTTGCACGCGCCCAGGAGAAGTCCGGCAAGAAATTGATCGTCGGCGAAACCTGTCGCTGGTACACCTCTTTCCTAGCAGCCAAAAAGTTGCTGGACGATGGTGACTTGGGCGAGGTGTACTTCGCCGAGGCGCACTACGTCCACGATCTGGGCAACATTTTCGACGTGACGCCATGGCGTTATCTACAGCCGCAAGACTTCATGTATGGAGGCGCCTGCCATCCTGTGGACTCGCTGGTGTGGTTCATGGGCGAGGTTGATGAGGTGTTTGTCTACGCCAATCGTACTGGTGATCCGCGCTATCCCCTAGAAAACAACTTCTTGATCAACCTCAAGTTCACCAATGGCAAGATTGCTCGTGTGCTGGCAGCCTATGGCATGGTGGAACCACCCTATCCCATGATGGGCCTGACTATCTACGGGTCGAAGGGCACGGCCGCGGCAGACTTCACTGATTTTAAACCTTCCACGTGTAAGGTGGTCCTCGCCAAGCTGGAGCATAAGCCGACTATGGTGATGAACTTCCCGGCTGACATGAAGGGTGCCTACGGGCAGCTGGATGCGTTGAAGCGCTACATGGCAGCATTCGAGGAAGCTATCGTCAATGACACGCGCGGTCCAGAGGATGCGTGGGAGGGGCTGAAGACGATTTCAGCCCTACACGCCTGTTGGGAATCGGTTCGGACAGGCAAGCCTGTAAAAGTCCAGAACAAATTCTAGAGCTGCCATATATATGGCTTAACAAGTGAATGGAGGAGACGCCATGAACATCCGCAATTGTTTGACTGCGCTGTGCCTGGTAGGTTTGCTCGCGAGTATAGCCATAGTGGAGGGTCAAGCGCACGCCGCACCGCCGCCAACCGCCCCGACTGAGTCAGAAGCTCCTGTTTGCACGCCTGGTGGCAAGCTCATCTACGGAACCTGGCAGGCACCTGACACTATGGACATACAGACGACCTCCTTGCAAATCGTCATTGCTATGGCCCAGAACATCTTCGACCCGCTGATCCGCCTTGATCCGACTGACAATACGCGTTATCTACCAGGTCTGGCCGAGCGTTGGGAGATCTCGCCCGACAACAAGGAATTCACGCTATACCTGCGCAAAGATGTTAAGTTCCACGACGGTACTCCGTTCAATGCAGAGGCGGTCAAAAAGACCTTCGAACGCATCGTGGACCCGGAAACCAAAGCTTTCCTGACCCTGACGGCGCTGGGGCCTTACGAAGGTACTGAGGTCATTGACGAGTACACTGTCAAGGTAAAGTTTAGCAAGCCATACGGTGCGTTCATTAACTTGCTAACTGAGCCGTTGTTGGCACCGATCTCACCGACAGCCGTGGAGAAGTGGGGCCCAGAATACGCCGATCATCCTACAGGCACTGGACCATATATGCTGGGTGAGTATGTGAAGAACGACCACCTGACCCTCGTGCGCAATCCGGATTATAACTGGGGACCTTCCTTCTTCCACCAAGGGGCCGGCTATCTGGATGAGATCACTTGGGTTTTCCTGCCGGAGAACGCCACCCGTGTTGCAGCTTTCGAGAGAGGCGAGGTCAACATGATCGACCGCGTGCCACCTGACGACCTGGCTCGGCTGCAGCAGGAAGGCAAATACAAGACGTTGGTGCAGGGGTTGGCGGGTGCCCCGTGGATCTTCGTCGTCAATGTGACCAAGCCGCCGACGGACGAACTGGCGGTACGCCAAGCACTGGCCTACGGACTAAACCGGCAGGCGATCGTTGATTTGGTGTACAAGGGCACCAATGAGCCGCATTTCTCACCCCTGGAGAAGCGCACGCTGGGCTACGACCCAAGTGTGGACCAGGTTATGCCCGAAGATCAAGAGCTGGCCCGGAAGGTGCTCGATGAGGCTGGATGGAAGGTCGGTGCTGATGGCATTCGCGAGAAGGATGGCAAGAGACTAGAGCTCATTTGGATTGACTGGCCTGGTAGTGGGATTATGGAGGATGGTCAGGGTCCAGTGTTCCAAGCACAGTGGCGAGAGATCGGCATCGATATCAAATTCGAGAGCTACGATGTTGGCACGGCAATTGGCGCCTGGAACGAGGGGAGGCACAATTTGGGCGAGCCATTCTTCTACTGGAACGACCCCAATGTTCTGCGCTTCCTGGTTGGTACTGGCTCAGGGCTGAACTGGACGAAGGTCTCTGATCCTGAACTGGACAAGATACTCGAGGAGGCAGAGGCGACTGCTGACCCGGCCAAGCGTAAGCCGCTCTACGTTGAGGCTCAGAAGCGCATCCTGCAAAACGGCTATCTAATCCCGACCTTCGGAAAGTCGTTGGTGCTGGCTATGGACAAGAATATAGAAGGCATCGCCTTCAGCCCGACCGGCTATCCGATATGGTTTGACACCTGCATTAAGCAGTAACGCTAGTTTTGGTGGTATCTCGAACTCCGGGCGGGTTCAGACCCGCCCGGAGGCGTTCGGCACTGCCAAGGATGAGAGCCACGTATGGGGAGATATCTGGCGCGGCGCGCATTGCTCAGTATTCCAGTGCTGTTGGGCGTCTCATTGTTTGTTTTCCTGATGATCTACCTGCTTCCTGGAGACCCGGTCACAATTATGACCTTCGGTGCCAACCCGACACCGAAACAGGTAGAAGCGATACGGGAACAGATGGGTCTGAATGACCCATTGCACATCCAGTACCTGAAGTTTATTTCCAAAGCTGTACGCGGCGATTTCGGGCGTTCCATCCGCAGCAATCATCTAGTCATTGATGACATCAAGCGCAATCTACCTCCTACCTTGTTGTTGACGGCAGCCGCTATGGGGGTAGCTATTACTACAGGCTTCCTCTTGGGAATCGTCGCGGCACTGCACCGCAACACATGGGTTGATAACGTCAGCATGACGCTAGCTCTGCTAGGCGTTTCGATGCCAGCCTTCTGGCTGGGTATCTTGTTAATCTATTTCTTCGCTGTACAACTGGGATGGTTCCCCGTAACGGGGAGCCAGGGTGTAAATCGGCTGGTGCTGCCTGCTGTCGCACTGGGTTGGGGCTATGCGGCTATCATCGCCCGCCTGATCCGTGCCAATCTGATCGATGCGATGGGACAGGAGTTCATCCTGACTGCGCGAGCCAAAGGTCTTCCCAACCGTTTGGTGATTGTACGACATGCGCTGAAGAATGCATTGATCCCGGTCGTTACCATCATTGGGCTGCAATTCGGGAACATGTTAGCCGGGGCTGTGGTGATCGAGGTACTATTCGCCCGTCAGGGAATTGGCCGGCTGTTGGTGGATGCCATCCTGCAGCGAGACTTCCCGCTGGTGCAAACCATTGTGCTCTTCATTGCTGTGTTCTATGTTGTTTCAAACCTGCTGGTAGATGTGTCATATGCGTTCTTCGACCCGCGTATCCGCTATGAGTGAGAGTGCTCGGGCGGATGAAAAGCAACAACCTCCCGCGGCGAAGCGCGCGAGCGCTGCCGGGGCCCTTCCGTATCGACGGGAGCGGCCGCTGGCTGAGTTTTGGCGTCGCTTTTCAGCCAACCGAGGCGCGTTGATCAGCCTGGTGGCATTAGTTCTTATGCTCGTCGTGGCCTTGTTGGCACCGTACATCGCCCCGTACGCGCCAGAGAAGCTGGTGGGCCAGCGACTTGAGAGACCTAGTCTGCAGCACTTAATGGGCACCGACAACTTTGGCCGCGATGTATTCAGCCGGGTAGTCTACGGCGGCCGCTTGACTTTTGCTGCCTCCTTGATCGCAATCGTCATTGCGGTGAGCATCGGGGTGCCACTAGGGCTGATAGCTGGCTACGCGGGAAAGTGGGTTGACAATCTTGTCTCACGTGTTATGGACATTATGCTGGCCTTTCCAGGTATCCTGTTGGCGCTGGCTGTGGTTGCTGTGCTCGGAAACGGACTGACCAACGTGCAGATCGCGGTTGGCATTTCGCTGATTCCTGCCTATGTGCGCCTGGTGCGTAGCAGTGTGCTGTCGGCAAAGGAAAACCTCTACGTGGAAGTGGCTCGTGTCAACGGCTGCACCGACCTGCGTATTGCCCTAAAGCATATTTTCCCTAACGTCACCACACCGATTCTGGTGCTTACTGCAACAGCTATCGGCTGGGCCGTGGTGATCGCGGCAGAGATCAATTTTCTGAACTTGGGCGTGCAGCCTCCCACGGCGGAGTGGGGTGCTGACCTTGCAGCTTCGCGGACCTACCTTCGAAGTGGCTGGTGGATGGGAGTATTTCCCGGGTTGGCAATCACGATGATCATTCTGGCAGCAAACCTGATCGGGGATGGCTTGCAGGAGGCGCTTGACCCACGTATGCGAGGGCGGGAGGTACGGTGAAATAGGCACTGCAACCCTTGGTAAAAGCATTGCGATACACTTCAGGGTGCAGCGCGGTAACGTACTGTTGGTGAAGGTGTTTCCGTCGGTGCAGTGGAGTGTGAATTCCCGAGAACCCTGTGATGGACCTTGCCGTGGACCAGGCCTATGTGCGGCTTGCACGTGAAGGTGAGCCGCGGGAATGCCATCTTTCAAGTGGATAAGCTTGATCCACAGTCACCGTCGAGGACTTATTGCTTCCACAAGTGTTGCTATGTTGCCATAGGCATGGGTTCTCACATCGATCCGCTATGCGCGATGTATGCTGCAGTTCCTGGGCCGCTTGCCACAATTTGTCCAAGAAATTCTCAGTGACTCGCGAAAGGAGCCTCCACCTCTATGAATAGCAGAGCAAAGGATATCCGGATGAGCCGTCTCTTCGGGGAAGGGAAAAATGCTGTCATTGTGGCCACAGACCACGGGCAGACTTTCGGCCCGGTCGAAGGTCTAGTTAACTTCCCGAAGGCAGTGGCAAAGCTGAAAACTGCCGACGGCATTCTGATGGCGCCGTTTATGTCCACAATGACGGGAGACCTATTTTGTGGTAAGAACGCCCCCGCAATGGTGCTGCGGCTAAACTGGTGCACCGGGCTGGCTTTACCGTGGGGTTACTGGCAGGCCAGAACAGTGCAGATGATGACCGTCGAGGAAGCGCTGGCACTAGGCGCCGATGTGGTGCTGGCCAACCTGAGTCTGCAGACTGGTGACGAGGCCAATGACGCCGCGAATGCCGCCGTGTTCGGCCGTATTGCGGCTGAAAAGGAGCGTCTAGGCGTTCCGCTAATCGGCGAGGTTTTTCCACCCGACCCGATGCGATCCAAGCTCACGCCGGACGAGTGGCATGTGCACATTCGTACAGTGGTACGCATTGCGGTCGAGATGGGCGCTGATATGATCAAGACGTACTATACCGGCGACAAATGGCACGAAGTATGCGAGGGCGCCCAGGTCCCAGTGTTTGGGCTTGGTTCCGAAAAAACACCGTGCTCTGTTGATGCGCTGCGTTTAGCGGCTGCCCAGGTGCAGGCAGGCGCTCGAGGGGTGGTATTTGGGCGCAACGTGATCCAGCACAGCCAGCCTGACCGTTTTCTGGCAGCCCTTCGAGATGTGGTAAAGGATGGCGCTGATCCATTGGAGACGGTACAGCGCTATGGTCTGGACTGAGGAAGCTGTCACCGGTTCACCATCTGGACAGAAGATGTGCTTCACTCGATCCCTTTGACTGGAATTATCTGACTGGGGTTAAATATACTTCTCAGGATATATGGACAAAGAGTGCTACATTATGCCAGGGGGGCGGGCGATTTTCTGCCACGCTGAATTATCGACGTGCAGACATACATCCGCTCCGAAAGCTCCAGATCGGGCTCTAACTTGGCGTTCGCGAGCAGACGTGGCTGCGGCGGGTGGTTGCTGGCAACTCGATGTTCTGCAGCCGTACCTCGACTGGGCACTGCTGCACGTTTCCCTGAGCACATCACGATCTACCACTCCTTGCCACCGTGACGTCGCGAAGTGACAGACGCCCGCGGCTGGATTATACTGTTGCATCTCTCATTATCTGGCCGGGCTCATGATTATGACTCTGGTCAATTTGATTTAGATTCTGGATATCGAAGTACATCACCCGAATATCCGGTTGCTCACAACCTTTATGAATTGGGCCAGTCTGTGAGGTTTCTGGGGTGTTCCTGCCGTGGCCAGCTTGCAGCTGAGAACATGTCATTATAAAATGTTGGCTCAAAACTGGCTGGCATTCATAAGCCCTTCCGGTCTGCAACGGTTTTTTTATACAGAGTGACACAAGTGAGGTGCCCTGTTAGAGAACCCGTGTTGGCAGGCTGGTGTGGATGCTCCGTCGCAGTGTGGGTAAGACGATCTTCTCTGGCTTTGCTATAGTATAGGCCCTTTTATCACTTCGTGGTGTGGCTTGGGCCCTTGTCTTTCGTCTTTGGATTCATTGATCAGCACGACGGAGGTGCCTATGGAATGATGATAAACTGTCTGAGTAGGTCATTGTTTGTCCCAGTTGTCTCCCCAATGATTGATATGCATGCTAAGGAGGGAAACCATGAGACAGAAGAGCAGAACCCGACTGACGAGTCTTCTCGTGTTGTGCCTAGCTTTAGCCTTGGTGTTAAGTGCTGGATGGTCTGGTCCGATGCCAGCTTTTGCGCAGACGCCGGCCCCGGAGGCCAGTGGAACGGCGTCTCCAGCTCCCACAGAAGCTCCCCTAGCAACTCCTGATCCTAACAAACCGCCGCTGATCCTGGGTGCTGTGTTCAATGCGACTGGTTGGATGGCGACATATGACCAGCTACCTCGCAGTGCTGCGCTTCTGGCTATTGAGGACATCAACGCGCACGGGGGTGTTATGGGACGTGAGCTCAAGCTGATTGAACTGGATGGCAAGACCGATCCAGCCACAGTCGGCAATGCGGCTCGTCAGCTCATTAGCCAAGGTGCTGAGGTGATCATCGCTCCCTGCGACTTTGACATTGGTGCACCTGCCAGTCAGGCAGCTCAAGAGAAAGGTTTAGTGGGCATTTCCACATGTGCGACATCGCCTCTGTATAGCTCGAAAGTGCTGGGGGACAAACAGTTCACTGTTGGCATGTGGAACAATATTATGGGCGCTGCTATGGCTGAGTATGGGTATGAGAAGCTCAACTGGCGCACGGCATATATCGTCACCGATACCTCCACCGATTATGCCACCTCGCTGGGTGATTATTTCGAGCAGCACTTCACCCAGCAGGGCGGAAAGGTAATCGGACGCGACACCTTCACTGCTGGCGACCAGGACTTCTCTGCTCAGGTGCAGCGTATTAAGGGACTCTCTCCGCAACCCGATGTGCTTTACATCACAGGCACGATGCCAGATCTGGGTATTGTGTTGCGCCAGGTGCGTGCAGCGGGCATCACTATCCCGTTGGCAGGTGGCGACACCTACGACGATACTGAGCTTTACAAGACGCTTGGCCCTGAGCTAGCTAATGACCTCTATATGGCAACCCACAGCTGGCTCGGACCCGAAGCAGGCGGTGAGATGGCACGCTTCGTGCAGCTCTATAAAGAGGAGTATGGCGAGCCCCCTTCCAGTGCTTTCATCGTGATGGGATGGGATGTGGTCAAGATCATTGCCCAGGCAGTGGAGAAGGCGGGTACCACCGAGGGAGCAGCATTGGCCAAAGCCATGGAAGAAATGGAGTTCGACTTGCTGAGTGGCAAGCTCAAGTGGTCAGATGCTGCCTCAGGCCATCAGCCACAAAAAGAAGCGGCGATCGTGGTTGTGCAAGGCGGTCAACCTGAGTTTTTGGGCTGGATGCGACCGACCAATCCTCCTCAGCCGTGAAATATCTGGACGTACAGGTGAACAAATAGCACAGTCAATGATTCAGAACAATGCACTGACATTGCACGTCGAGGAGATTACCAAAGACTTTGTCGGCCTGCGGGCGTTGGAAGATGTCACGCTTAGTTTGCATCGAGGCGAGATTCTGGGCCTGATCGGACCGAACGGATCGGGCAAGACCACATTGATCAACGTTATCACCGGTTTTCTCAAACCAACGCGTGGTCGCGTTCGTGTGGGTGACACAGACATCACGGGCTGGCCGCCACATCGCATTGCCCACGTTGGGTTGGCGCGCACCTTTCAGACGATAAAGCTGTTCCGCGGATTGACCGTCTTAGAAAATGTCGAGGTGGCGGCCGTGAGTGCGGGTCTGTCTCGACCCCAGGCACGTGAGCGTGCGCTTTGGGCGCTGGAACGGGTGGGGGCAACGCATCTGGCCACGATTCCGGCTGGTGCGTTGCCCTACGGAGAGGAACGGCGTATAGAGGTAGCACGTGCTCTTGCATCTCGGCCGATTTTCCTCTTCTTAGATGAACCGGCAGCTGGTTTGAACGAACAAGAGAGCGATACTTTGCTGGAAATGCTGACGCCACTTCCCCGGGAAACTGGCTGTGGCATGCTAATCGTTGACCATGATATGCGCCTTATTATGCGGCTGTGCCACCGTCTCCATGTGCTGAACTACGGCCGCACCATTTGCGAGGGGACGCCAAACGAGGTTCGCCACGATAAAGAGGTTATCGCTGCCTATCTGGGATCGGGTCGCAGGATGCTGCCATGCTGAACGTTGAGAACATACACGCGGGCTATGGTGCAATCATTGCATTGCGCGGTGTGTCGCTGCACGTAGAGGCAGGCGAACTTGTGGGGCTCGTGGGCGCAAATGGGGCTGGCAAGAGTACCTTGATGGCCACTATTGCGGGAGTGTTGAGACCCACTCGCGGCGAAATCACCTTTGAGGGACAGTCACTCCTAGGACTCTCACCCGAAGAAATTCTGCGCCGTGGAATTGCACTTGTGCCGGAAGGGCGACGCATCTTTCCCAGCTTGACAGTAGGCGAGAACTTGCGCTTGGGAGCTACCATTCGCCGTGATCAAAAAGGTGTTGAGCGCGATATTGAAGAAATGTGTACCCGTTTTCCCATTCTGGGCAAGCGATTCCATCAGGCAGGTGGTACTCTTTCTGGTGGTGAGCAGCAACAGCTGGCTATCGCCCGGGCGCTGATGTCGCGACCACGTCTGCTGATGATGGATGAGCCTTCGCTGGGTTTGTCGCCCATCCTGGTAGACGAAGTCTTTGCGATGATTGTCCAGTTGCGTGCTTCGGGGGTCACTGTTTTGCTGGTGGAACAAAACGTAGAGCGCACACTGGACATCGCAGACCGGGTGTACCTGTTAAACACAGGCAGGGTGGAATGTGAGGGCGTACCCGAGCAATTGCGCAAGCAGGTGGATATTGTCGGTGCATACCTTGGTGACGTGCGTGGGAGGGAAGTGAGCGGGTGAACGTGCTCCACGATGTGCTGCAGTTCATCATCAATGCTCTCAGCTTGGGGGGGCTGTATGCGCTGATGGCATTGGGGCTGGTGATCGTGTACGGCATCCTGCGACTAGTCAATTTCGCTTACGGCGAGTTGGTGATGGTGGCGGGCTACACGCTGCTGATGCTAGGCGCTGGGCCGATTCCGTGGCTGATTGTCGCCGTTATCAGTATTGGTATGGCAGTGCTCACCAGCTTGCTTTTGGAGCGGGTGGCTTTTCGACCAGTGCGCCAGGCCTCGGCGACTACGATGCTGATCACCTCATTTGCTGTGAGTGCATTGTTGCAGAATATGGCCATTCTGTTCATCTCGCCGCGTGCAAAGGCGGTCACAACTCCTTCCTTTTTCACCGAGAATTTTCAGGTGGGCGATTTGCTCATCTCTAAGGGTAATCTTGCCAGCTTGGTGGTCAGCCTGGTTTTGTTGGGATTGCTGACCCTGTTTCTGCGGCGCACATTGCTTGGGATTGCGCTGCGTGCTGCGGCGGATGATTTCGTGATGACGCGCTTGGTAGGTATCCGGGCCAATCAGGTGATTGCCACTGCTTTTGCAATCAGCGGCTTCCTCGCCGGCGTGGTTGCCTTGTTCTGGATCGGACGGCTGGGATCCGTAGGGCCTTTTGTCGGCTCAACCCCTGTTCTGGTTGCCTTTGTTGCCGCTGTGGTCGGAGGTATGGAGAGCTTAACTGGAGCAGTGATTGGTGGTTATCTATTGGGGGCACTGACGGTTGGGCTGCAGCTGATGTTACCCCAATCCTTGTTGGACTATCGCCAGGCTTTTGTGTTTGCCATTGTGCTGTTGGTGCTTCTCTTCCGCCCGCAAGGTCTGGTGCGTGGCACCGCGACTGCAGAGCGTGTCTGAATGGTGAGGGGAGGGAAGAAATGCATCATCTGAAAAGCACCAGCTGGTGGCCGACCAGTCTCTTGCTCAGTGGTCCATTGCTTGTGTTGGCATTAGTGGTTTACCTCTTTGGCGGAGAAGTGTTGCAGCGCATCCTGATCGTGTTGTTCATCAACCTCACTATGGTTCTGGGATTGCAGATCTTCATGGGTAATTCCGGAGTGGTCTCCTTCGCACAGATCGGTTTTATGGGTATTGGTGCTTATAGTTCTGCCTTGTTCTCTATGTCCCCACAAGCGAAGGCGATGGCTCTGCGCAATCTCTACTCTTTCTTGGTGCCGGTGCAGGTGCCCTTTGTGGTGGCAGTGATCATCGGCGGAATAATGGCTGCGCTGGTGGCTGCCCTGGTTGGATATCCGTTAATGCGCTTGTCAGGAGCAGCGGCGGTTATCGCTACCTTTGCCCTTTTGATCATTGTGCACACCGTTTTAATCAATTGGTCTGAGGTCACCAATGGCCCGCGTACGTTGTTCGGTTTGGAAGCCTACACCACGCTGTGGGTGAGTGTTGCATCGGGTATTCTGTTCCTCATCCTAGCCCTATGGTTTAAGGAAACCCGCCTGGGGTTGCAGCTGCGTGCTTCACGCGAGGACGAAGCTGCTGCTGCCAGCATTGGCATCAACATTGTGTGGGTACGCTGGATTGCCTTTGTGTTGGCTGCCTTCGTCACAGGTGTGGCGGGCGCTTTGTGGGCTCATTTCATTACCTCTTTCTCACCTTTAGCCTTCTATCTACCACAGACCTTCCTGATTATCTCGATGGCGATCATTGGTGGAAGTGCCAGCGTCAGCGGGGCAGTGGTAGGCGCTGTGGCCGTGACAGCAATTTTTGAGGGGGTACGTGGTATTGAAAATGCCATTAACATCTCTACTGTCTTTCCCTTTACCGTCTCCGGACTCACGGAGGTATGCCTCTCGATAGCAATGATACTCATTCTGATCCTGCGTCCTTCAGGCATTTTGGGCTCGCGAGAGCTCCCCACGTAACGAGACGCTGAAAGGCTGGTGGTTGTTATGTCCTCTCTGGAAGAGATATCTGCGCTAGATGCCAGGCTGATCTCCGATGCAATGCGGTTGCGCTTCTATCCGCTTGCGGTGGAACGTGCAAACGGGTGTCGAGTGTGGGACGTGCAAGGGCGTTCGTATTTGGATTTCACCGCTGGCTGGGCAGTGGTTAACACTGGCTATGGTCATCCGCGCTTCAAGGAAGCGCTTTTGGATCAGCTTGAGCGTAGCAACTTCGCCAGCTTGATCTCCGGAATGCATACACCTGCGTTACGTTTGGCTGAGAAGCTGGTTGCTCTGACACCCGGGGATTTCCCCAAGAAAGTATGGTTCGGTTTCTGTGGCTCAGATGCTAACGAGACGGTAGGACGTCTGCTCCCAATTGCCACGGGCAAACGGCGTCTGGTATCTTTCATCGGTGCCTACCATGGTGCCACAACTGCTTCGATGGCGATGTCGGCACACGCAGCGCAGAGCCATTTCATAGGTGGTGGCCATGTGGTCAAAGTACCTTATCCATACCCTTACCGATGCCCTTTCGGGGACGAAGTGCAGGATTGCGCTCGGGCCACGATTCGCTTCCTTGAGGAATACATCTTCAGGACTATTTGTCCACCTGATGATGTGGCCGGCATAATTGTTGAGACAGTCCAGAGCGATGGTGGTGACATTGTGCCGCCGCCGACGTTCCTGCCGATGTTGGCCGACCTGTGTCAGCGTTATGGTATCTATCTCGTGGTGGACGACGTTAAAGCCGGCATGGGCAGGACTGGCCGTATGTTCTCGCCTGAGCATTTTGGCGTGATACCAGATGTTCTGGTGTTGGGCAAAGCTTTGGGGAATGGAGTCCCACTGAGCGCAGTGGTAGCGCGCAAGGAAGTACTCGATGTAGGCGTAGGACTGGCAATCTTTACCACTGCCGGGAACCCGCTAAGCTGTGCTGCTGGTCTGGCAACTATCGAGGCAATTGAGCAAGAAGGTATGGTGGAAAATGCAGCGCGGGTGGGTGCCTATCTGCACCAGCGGTTGAGCACGCTGCAGGAGCGACACCCACTGGTCGGTGATGTGCGCGGTATGGGATTGATGCAGGGCGTAGAGCTGGTCAAGGATCGCCAGACTAAGACTCCAGCTTCCAAGGAGGCAGCAAAGGTTGCCTATCGCGCTTTCGAACTGGGTCTTTTGCTTTTCTATGTGGGTATGTTCTCAAATGTGCTGGAAATCACGCCGCCCTTGATTCTCAGTGAGGCCGAAGTGGACGAGGGTGTAGCAATCCTCGACCAAGCTCTGGCTGATGTCGAGGCGGGTCGTGTCAGTGATGAGGTGATCGCACCTTATGCCGGCTGGTGACTGGCAGCAGGTGAGAGTATCATCCTGCGCCTCTGATTCACAGCACATATCTATCATTGGTCTTAACTCTGCACTCAAGGGAGCATAGCAGTGAACACAGCGGAAATTCTTCAACGTCTCGCGGAAGACAATATCCAGTATCTTTGGGTGATCTACCATGACTACAGCGGTCGTTCGTGCGCCAAGGTGGTGCCGCCGCACCGCTTCAATGCTGTGTTTGAGCGTGGCATCGTGTTTGCGCGTGCTAATGTGGATTTCAATTTATTGGATCATATGGCGCCTGCAAGCACCTTTACTGCCGAGACAGGTGACATGTTAGCAGTGGGTGACCCCGAGAGCTATGCACCGCTACCCTATCGGCAAGCAAGTGGTCGAGTGCACGCCTTTCTCCGAGATATGGACGGCAGTGAGTGGTTAGGGTGTCCGCGCACTCGCCTCGGTCATATAGTACGCACTTATGCCGAGCGCGGATTAACCGTTCGTGTGGGCTTCGAGCCTGAATTCATGCTGTTCCGGCGTACTGAGGGGGGTGAATATATCACTTCAGATCAAGACGGCATGTTTACGGTGGCAGGCTTGGATCGCCATTACCCATTGTGGCTCGAGGTGATGGAGACCCTCAAGGCCATGGGGGTACAACTGGAACAGCTGGGCAAGGAATATGGTCCGGGCCAATATGAGGCAACCCCAGTGTGCACCGGGCCGTTCAAAGCAGTAGATGACTATCTGACATTCAAGGAGGTGGTACGCGCGCTCGCGCGCCAGGCGGGTTGGATTGCCAGCTTTATGCCCAAGCCTTATGCACATATGCCTGGCAGCGGGTTGCATGTGCATCTCAGCTTGTGGGATGCAGAAGGGCAGCGTGATCTGAGCTGCGGTGAGCAGCCAGACGAGCCCTTGTCACTGTTGGGGAGGTATTTTCTGGGCGGCCTGTTGACACACGCCGCAGCGATCACGGCAGTGGGTGCACCAATTGTCAACTCCTACAAGCGTTTGTTGCCTGGTTCATGGTCACCTGCCCATGTGTGTTGGGGGGTGGGCAATCGTGCTGCACTGCTGCGTATTCCCGGGATGGGGAAACGTTGTCACCTAGAGTTTCGGTCTGGCGACAACGCTTGCAATCCCTATATGCTGCTGACGGCATTGCTGGCTGCCGGATTGGAAGGCATCGAACAAAAAATTGAGCCACCTCCTCCTGTAACCGAGGATGTGGGTGCGTTAACGGACGAACAAGCACGTGCCAGAGGACTCGCAATGCTGCCACGGTCGCTGGGCGAGGCATTGAACGCTTTGGAAGCTGACTCGGTGGTCACCGCTGCGTTGGGACCAGTGATCACCAGTGAATTCATCAAGGTCAAGCGTTCCGAGTTAGCGGACTATGACCTGCATGTGCATCCGTGGGAACGCAAGCTCTACCTGGAGACAATTTGATGATTGACACGGCTAGTTTGCCTGTTGTTGATGTACACTGCCACCCCTTCCTAAATGTAGGGGAGGTTACCCCGGAGCAGTTTGTGGACTTGGCTGCTTTCCCAGGCGGAGGGGTCAGCTACATGGCCCAAGCCGGCTTGCCGTTGGACGAGGCGCTAGTACGTGAAATCCAGCACATTCGGCGCAATACGGTATACATGCGCTTCTTAATACGGCAGATGGCTCGTTTCTTCGAATGTGCTCCTGTGTTGGAAGAGGTGGTGGCAGCGCGCAATCGAGCAGTGACAAACGATTACAAGGGCTATGTGCGCCATCTCTTCGCTGCGGGCAATCTAATTGCATTGGTGGCTGACTTCGGTTACCCGCAACCTCCTGTGAGCGTGGCAGCTTTCCAAGAGGATATGCCAGTGCCCGTGGTGCCCATCTATCGCATTGAGCCGCTCATTGTCGAGCTGCTGAAAGCGGACATCGGTTGGGAGGAATTTCGCCGTCGTTATGATGAAACCATCGCCGCCGCACTGGAACAAGAGGGGTACCGCGGACTAAAATCCATCATTGCCTACCGCACTGGATTAGATATCTCACCACTCAGTCGGACATCCGATCAGGGATGGCAGGCCTTAGATGCTGTTCGCCGTGGCACCGGTGGTGGCGCCATGAAAAAACTGCGTGATCATTTGCTGTGCCGGGCGTTGGAGCTATGCATCGAGTACAATGTTCCGATGCAGATTCACACCGGTGTAGGCGATTATGAGGTCGACGTAAACAATTGCCGGCCAACTCTGCTGATGGATCTCCTGCGTTTTCCTACCTTCCGCGCCTGTACAGTGATTCTGGTACACGCTGGCTACCCCTATTGTGCCGAGGCGGGCTATATGGCCAACGTGTTACCACGCGTGTACTGTGATGTGTCAGAAGGGATTCCATTTGCCGGAAGTGGAGCACGGCGCATCTACGCCGAAACGCTCGAGATGGCACCTTTCTCGAAAGTGGTCTACGGATCCGATGGCTTGGCATTGCCGGAGCTCAATTACATTGCAGCGTTGTTAGCCAAACAGGCGCTCGCCGTCACCTTGAACGATCTGGTGGCCCACAACATGCTATCGCTCGAAGAGGCACAGGAAGCTGCACGCCTCATTCTGGCTGACACAGCGCGACGTCTGTATAGACTGGAGGGATAGAATTGTTGCGAGTTGCGGCGATCCAAGGTTGTGTCGTACTTTTGGGTTGGCAGAATACTGCTTGCCGGTGGATGGTCTAACATGAATCGCCCTCGTAATGAGAGAAGTTCTCTCCCGCGTTCCCAGTGGTGCTCATCTGCCCGATCTGGCGGTGGGACTGGTAATGCATGCTATCTTGATGGCAGTCGGCTTGTTCTTGGTCGACCGGGCGGTTGTCCGCGCACCACGTGACTGAGTGTGTGTCACCTGTAGAATTCTGGAGAGTAGTGGACTGTGGATGGGCTATTGAGCGAAGTCGGGTTACCAGTGGCTGTGCTGGTGATATGGTTCGTGGTAATGCGTTTCGTATTGCCACGTCTTGGAGTTTCAACCTGAATAGCTCAGGCATGCCACGTGGAGGCTCCACGTGCTAGCACTGCTAAGGAGCATGAGAACAGCGATAGTGCACTCTAGACTTTGGAGTGTGTAATGCCTCCCACAGCCCTTATAAGCCGTGGGAGGCATATTTGCTCTCAGTCTGTTGTTATTCGCGGCCGGAACTTATAGCCGTAGCTGATAACCTCTGCGTGGCCATCGTCCCGCAGCTTGCGTGTGACCATCTCTACTGGCTGCCCAATGGCTACCCGCTCTGGTTCCACGTCTGTCAGCTGTGCTGTCACGATGGGACCTTCTTCGAGCTTCACCAGTGCGACTGTATATGGTGCATATTCCTCAAATCCAGCCGGTGGATTGAACACTGTGGTGAAGGAATAGACTTCACCTCGCCCGCTGAACTGGAAAGCATGTTGTGCCTCACGTGCACAGTGGGGACACACATCGCGCGGTGGAAAGATCTTGTTGCCGCACGTATGACATACCTCTCCCACCAAGCTCAAGCGTTGATTGCGTAATCTCCAACTTCCAGGGATACCCATTTGTTTTTACACCTCCACTTTCCAATACTCGTTAGTAACAGCCATACTGTAGAAAAGCTGTGACCAACTGACTCTTATTCCTTGTTCTCGTCTCACTCCTGAACTTCCAGAATGTGTGTGATAATTGTGGCACCGCTGCCACCGATATTCTGCGTCATTGCCACGCGCGCATTATGGATCTGGCATGCACCTGCCTCACCGCGCAACTGGAGTACAGCTTCCACAATCTGGTAGACACCTGTGGCACCTACCGGGTGACCACGTGCCTTTAATCCTCCCATTGTACAAATAGGGATGCGACCAGATGGTCGTATCTCCCCATCCACTGCGAGCTGCCAGCCCTTACCCCTCTCGGCAAAGCCGCATGCCTCTAAGCTGAGCGCGCTCATGATCGTGAAGGCGTCGTGCAGCTCAAACAGATCTACGTCCGCGGGGGTAATGTCGGCTTGGGCATATGCACGCCGTGCTGAGTCCTCCGCAGCTTGCAGCCAGAGTGGATCGTGGCGGTCGTGGATACTCAGACAGTCGGTAGCGAGCGCACTCCCCGCAATGCGCACTGGCTTACCCCTAAATGCATGTGCCTGCTCGGTGGGGCAGAGGACGACTGCTGCTGCTCCGTCTGCCATTGGGGACGAATCCAATAAGTTGATTGGGTCGGCAATCATATCAGCACCTTTGAAATCCTCCAATGTGATTGCCTTGCGAAACATAGCGTTTGGGTTGCCGACAGCGTTGGCATGGGCGTTGATGGCAAAACCAGCAAAGTCTTCGTGACGTACTCTGTATTCGTGCATATAACGGCGCATCAATAATGCGTTGAGACCGACAAATGTGACGCCATGGGCGACCTCGTAATCCGCATCAGCTGCCTGTGCCAGCGCAGCGGTCAGCTTGCTACCTACATCATCGGTCATTTTCTCCACACCCACGCAAATGACCAGGTCGTGGGCACCACTGGCGACAGCCAAGTACCCCATACGTACCGCTGCTGCCCCCGAGCCACATGCAGCTTCAACTTTAACCGCCTCAATGCCCCGCAGCCCGCAGAAATCGGCAATCAGAGCGCCCAGATGCGATTGGCCGCTGATCTCGCCAGAGAGCATATTGCCCACATACATTGCGTGAGCCCCTTCAATGCCAGCATCCTTCATCGCTGCTGCCACTGCTTCGTATGCCAGATGGCGCAAGCTGCGTTCCCAATGCTCACCCACCGGCGTTTGTCCCACACCGATTATGCTGACCCCACGCATCTGCCCAGTCCTTGTTTGCTAGCTCATTTGGCGATACGCAGTGTTGGTATTGTGCTCACTCGGTGAGCAGTTTGCGACGGTAGCGTGCGTAGAGGGCATAATCAATCACTACACGGCGCGCGATGTACTCTCGAGTTGTCACTGCAAGTTTCTGCCGCGCTGTGATTTGCTCTGTAGTACGCAATATGAAAGCGTCACTGCCTGCTCCGGATCCAAAGGAGACGACCAGGATCAGCTCATCAGGCCCCGCTTCATCCAAAATCGCTGTCAAACCCAACAAAGCAGCACCCGCATAGGTATTCCCAATTTCGGGCGATAACAGACCCGTCTTCCACTGCTCTGGGCGAAAACCCAGTCTTCTGGCAGCACGCTCCGGAAATTTGGTATTAGGTTGATGCAAGACCAGATAGCGAAAGTCTTCCGCCTTGCGACTGGTATGCTCTAGAAGTGCCTGCGCTGCTGAAAGCACATGATGAAAATAGCCTGGTTCTCCGGTAAAACGTTGAGCATGGGTAGGATAGTGCATGTAAGGTCGTCGCCAGAAATCGGGTGTGTCGGTGACATAGGAAAGGCTTTCCTCAAAGACTGCCAAGCTCTCCTTTGCTGGGCCGATCAGATAGGCAGCTCCACCTGCTGCAGCGGTGTACTCCAGTGCGTCTCCCGGACGCCCTTGGGCGGTATCTGCTCCCACTGCCAGTGCATAGCGCACCATGCCGCTTGCGACCAGACCGATACCAGCCTGGATGGCCTCCGTGCCTGCCTTGCAGGCGAACTGCAAATCGGCCGCTAGCGTATACGGCGTGGCACCGATCGCTTCTGCGACAATCGTGCCGGTTGGCTTGACTGCATATGGATGACTCTCGCTACCTACCCACACAGCACCAATCTCCTGCGGATTGACCCCAGCACGCCTTAGGGCATTGCGCGTCGCCTCAAGTGCAATCGTAAGCGTGTCCTCATCCAATCCAGCGACTGCCTTTTCGCGCACTGGAGGATCTCCACCCTCCCCTTTCCAGACTCGCGCAACCTCGCTCGCTGGCAGGCGGTAGCGCGGTACATATGCCCCATAACCGACGATACCAACTGGTGTGATGGGCTTCATCCCTGTTTCTCTGCGATAGCTTGTTGCCGTGCATGTAACCGCATGTGCCCGCGTTGTATGCCCTCTGTGGCAAGCGCGCGCAGTGCTGCCAGATTTTGAGCCAACCCCACAGCCGCGATTACCTCTGCCAATTCTTGGGCACTTTTGACCCCCAATATTTTGAGAGCCACTCTGGCTGTGGGATGCGCGCGCGCTGTGCCGCCTACGATGCCCACTGCTAATGGCATCTCCAGTACACCAACCAGGTCACCTGTGGGGGTCTCTTCCCAACGCGATAGTGCGGTGTAGCGGCCAGTACGCGCAGCATAGGCGTGGGCGCCGGCTTCAACAGCACGCCAATCATTGCCCGTGGCGACCACTACCGCGTCCACACCGTTCATAATCCCCTTGTTGTGTGTGGCTGCCCGGTACGGATCGATAGTAGCCAGCACACAGGCTTCCACAATCTGACGGACGACCTGCGAGCCTGGGTAAAGATGACCGTCGGAGGTGAATGTCAACGCGTCTGCCGGCACAACACATTGTGCGCGTGCCAATCGTCGCTCTGCCAGGTTGCTCAGAATGCGCAGTACCACGCGGCCACCGGTGATTTTCTCGATATGGGGTGCTAGCGCTTCGCACATGGTGTTGATCGCATTAGCACCCATTGCATCACGCGTATCGTAGATCACGTGTACCACCAGCATTGCCCCAACCGGACTCTGCTCGATCAGACGCACTTCCAATGCACGCGCACCACCACCCAGCTCGATCAAAACAGGGTCATTGCGATTGGCAAGTGCGAGGAGCTCTTCCTCTCGCGCCAGCAGTTCGAAACGCGCCTTATGTGGATTGGGCACATCGACCACTTGGATTTGCCCAATCATCTCTGGGGCAGTGGATGTAGCCCTGAAGCCACCACCGGCACGTACCAGCTTAGCGGCCAGACTGGCGCCAGCCACCACGCTCGGCTCCTCGATCACCATAGGGATCAGCACGTCTCGTCCGTTAATAAGAAAATTGGTCGCGATTCCCAACGGCAAACCGTACACACCGACCACGTTCTCAATTATGTGGTCTGCTATGTGCAAAGAGAGTCCTCCTATAGCACCCTGTAGCGTCTCGCACTCTTGGGGTGTCAAGGTTGCCATATCTGCTAATATGGCAAGTCGTTCCGCCGGGGTGCGTTTGTGAAAGCCAGACACCTGGGAGCTTCGCGTTTGCGTCATTTGTCTACCAAGGATAAACACACCAAAAAAAGACAGCCAGATTATAGTCGGCTGTCTTAAATCCAATAACACTATATCACAAAAACAACTGTCAAAAGCTATCAAATTGCTTTCATACCCTATCGCGCTTGCCAACAGTTGCAAGGTACAGTACGAATTGGCTTTCACCATCAAGACCTATCAGCGCGTTCATTGCTTCATCGTTGAAGGCAGCGATGGCGCAGACACCACAATCCACCGTCGCCGCAGCCAGATAGAGGTTCTGGCATACGTGACCAGCGTCCAAGTGAAGGTAACGGTAGCCGCGTTCACCATAGCGCCAGGTCATCCGATAGACCACTGCCGTCCAAATGAAGGTGACGGCGCTCAGTTTAGTGAAATCTTGGTTCCAACACGCCTCCGAAACTTTATCGGCCAAAGCTGGGTCGAGGTCCAGCTGCAACAGTTTGTGTTCGAGTGCCAGAAAGCGGTAGAGTCCGCTTGCCAAACCAGCCACACGATTGACCAGCAAATAGGTTTCAAAAGCGTGACGCGCACCCGCTGATGGTACAGTGCGGAGAGTAACTTGGCGTCTGCTTATCTCTTTGACTCCTTGGGTACACCAAAGCAGGAAGGAAAGCTCGTCTATTGAGATTGGTGTCTGAGCATAATGGCGGACACTACGCCGTGCTTCGATCGCCTCACGCACCGTCACTGGGTTAACCTCGATGGTGGCCGGAGCGGGCAATGCGATGGTCGGCTTGGTGGGATCGTAGCTTAGTTGTAGCGGTGGCTGGGGCAATCCTTTGGTCTGGTCAGAGGGCTCTAGATAACGATAATAGGTCTGAGTCATAAACTGATGCCCAATACCAGGTGCCACGGTAATATCTCCTCCAGTTGATGGTGCTATCTTTCATCCCAGCAAGGCAAGAGCTGATCTGGGATATGGGCAAGGGGTGGGTTCATACGATCACGTGCTGAAACAAGTGGCTCACCGTCCCCAAGTCCCCAATCCAGCTGCAGTTCGGGATCATTCCAGGCCAACCCATACTCGTCTGCTGCGTCGTAGTATCGGTCTACCAGATAGGTGAGGATCACATCGCTGAGCGCGAGGAAACCGTGCGCCACGCCGCACGGAACGAGAAGGCCCATTGGATTCTGATTGGAGATCTCGATAACCTGAGTCGCACGAGAAGTGGGAGAACCGCGCCGCAAATCAACCAGGCCGGCGCGAATGGTTCCTTGCACTACGTACCAGTAGTCGGTTTGGCGTAGGTGGTAATGCAGTCCTCGCAACACGCCAGCTCGGCTGTGGCTACAGTTAGTCTGCACCTCTTGCCAGGAATACTCTGGGAACCATTCCTTGCGAAAGGTCTCGATGAAAATGCCACGCGCATCGGTGAGGCCGCGCAGGTGTGCCACCTTAACGCCTCGGATATAGGGTGATTCAACGATTTCGACCACGCAATTCACCAGCATACAAGTAGAGTGATAATCGTTGTCAAATATAGCACGCGCGAGGAGACATGACAATTGGGAAACCTAGAGACTAGAACCTGTGTCTGCTTAGGAGATCATAAAAGGGCATGCAGCTTTTTGACGCTCACGTATAAAGGTGCTATTATATTTCTTACATCACCTGCTCGGGTTGCCGATGTTGCCCCCGGGGCCAAGGACGCTTGGTTTATCCGGGGGTGTTTCTTTGTAGGCCTCTTGTCTTCCGGAACAGGCGGGGGAGACCTGGCAAAGCATGCGAATAGGAATTGATGCACGATTGGTGTATTACAGCCGCGCTGGGATCGGTCAATATATTCTGCGGTTGGTTGAAGCATTGGCGCGCATTGATGTCTCCGGAGATCAGTTCATCCTATTGCAGAGTCGCAAAGATCGCACACGGTTGGACCATCATCCCAACTTTGCTCGGGTGTCGCTCTGGACGCCTAGTCATCATCGTCTGGAACAACTAACACTACATTTCGAGATCAGCCGATTGCACCTTGATCTGTTGCACAGCCCAGACTTCATCCCGCCTTTCTGGCGTAATTGTAAGTCGGTCATCACAGTGCATGATCTGGCGTTTCTGCTGTATCCCCACTTCTTGACCAAGGAAGCGGCCCGGTACTACGGCCAGATCGATCAGGCAGTGCGTCGCACAGATCATATTATTGCCGTTTCCGAGAGCACGCGGCGTGATACAATCAAGCTATTGGGCGTGCCAGAGCAAAAGATCACCGTGATCTATGAAGCAGCTAATCCTATTTTTCGCCCTGTAGACAAGGAAGTAGCACGTCGCTATGTTGCTGAGGCCTATGGTATCGAGGAGCCCTATATTCTTTTCGTGAGCACGATCGAGCCGCGCAAGAACTTGCCTGGCTTGTTGCAGGCATTTCGTCGGTTGCGGGATAGCTACAAGCGCAAGGAAAAGCTGATCCTGGCGGGTGGTCGTGGCTGGCTAGCTGAAGAGGTTTTTGCTACAATTGACCGACTTGGTCTGAACGAGCACGTGCGCGCGGTGGGGAGGGTGCCTTCCGAACATCTGCTCTATCTTTACAATGCAGCTCAGATGCTGGTGCATCCCTCCTTCTACGAGGGCTTTGGCTTGCCACCCTTGGAAGCCATGCATTGTGGCACTCCTACGATCGTGTCCAATGTTTCAGCATTGCCGGAAGTGGTGGGGGATGCAGCAATCTTGGTGGATCCTCACGACATCGACGGACTGGCTGCGGCAATGTGGCGCTTGCTCACAGACGAACAGCTGCGTGCCTGTTTGATCGAAAAAGGGTTTAAGCGCGCTCAGATGTTTTCGCCTGAGCGTACTGCTCAGCAAACCCTTGAAGTTTACCGTCGTGTGGGGGGCGAGCTAGCAGATTAGATCGGAGATCGATCTGCGTCGGCTGATAAAGCGATGCATATTCTGTTGCTGACTCCGCAACTCCCTTATCCGCCGCATCAGGGAACCAGTCTGCGCAACTACAATTTGATCGCCCAGCTGGTGAAACGGCATCAAGTTGAGGTGTTAAGCTTTCTGGACGAGGGTCAATCGCTATCAGCAGCGACACCATTACTCGAAATGTGCGCTTGGGTTGATGCTGTGCCAGTGCCACGACGCACAATAGCCAGACGCCTCGGACAGCTGGTGGGCAGCAGCCTGCCGGATATGGCGTGGCGCTTGTGGTCATCGGAGTACCAGGAACATCTCTTGCAACGGTTAGCCGAGGTCCAATTCGATGTAGTACAAATCGAAGCAATCGAACTCGCGCCATACCTGCCTGCGATTGAAACGGCAAGACCACGTCCATTGATCGTGTTCGACGAGCACAACTGTGAGTGGAGGTTGCAACAACGCGCATGTCTTACAGATGTGCGTGTTCCATGGCGCTGGCCGGCTGCGTTGTACTCGTTCATCCAGTGGAGGCGACTACGTTATTATGAGGGGAATGTCTGTCGACGGGTCGACCGGGTGGTAGCCGTCTCCGAGGCAGACCGAGAGGGCATCCAGAGCGTTGCGCCGGAAGCCTCTATCACAGTGGTACCTAATGGCGTTGACCTCGAAGAGTACAGCAATTATAGTGGTGCGAAGATCAATTTCGATTTGGTGTTCACCGGCAAAATGGATTTTCGGCCCAATGTGGACGCGATGCTATGGTTCTGTGACCAGGTGCTGCCACTCATTCGTCGTGAGCAACCGGAGGTACAGCTCGCCATTGTGGGCCAACGAGTGCATCCCCGGTTGGAGAAATTGCGTTATATGAGGGGAGTGACGTTGACAGGATGGGTCCCGGATGTCCGCCCCTATATTGCTGGCGCTACAGTATATGTAGCGCCACTGCGTATGGGCGGAGGCACGCGTCTCAAACTGACGCAAGCAATGGCGATGGGCTGCGCTATTGTCGCTACCTCCATCGCTGCGGAGGGTTTTCCTGTTGAGTCTGGACGACACTTGTTGTTGGCAGATACACCTAGCGGGTTTGCTGCAGCTGTGGTAAGGTTGCTAAACGAGCCTAGGTTGCGCGACCAATTGGGGGCAGAAGCTCGCGCATTTGTGCAGTCGCGTTATGGTTGGGATCAGCTGGTACCACAGTTGGAGGAAGTATACTTTTCTGCGCTTACAAGAGTCTCGGAGGTACAAAATTGAGCGAGCCGATCATCCGTGTTGAGAATGTATGGTTCTCCTATAATCCATCGATTGAGAAACCTGTTTTTGCGTTGCAGGAGATCAATCTTGAGGTGTTTCCAGGGGACTATCTGGTAGTTGTTGGTCATAACGGGTCAGGTAAGTCTACTCTAGCAAAGCACCTCAATGCTCTGTTGCGGCCTACCAAAGGCGATGTGTGGGTCAATGGTATGAACACCAAGGACAACAGGTGTGTGTTGCCGATCCGCGCAACTGTGGGAATAGTCTTTCAAATTCCCGATAACCAGATTGTGGCCACTGTTGTCGAAGAGGACGTCGCTTTTGGACCAGCTAACTTGGGAGTACCTGAGGAGGAACTCCGGGCGCGGGTGAACTGGGCACTCAAAGTGGTGGATATGGATGCTCATCGGCTACGCGCACCTCATCTATTGTCCTCGGGGCAAAAGCAACGTGTCGCGATTGCTGGTGCGATGGCACTCAAGCCCAAGGTACTCGTCCTGGACGAGAGCACTTCGATGCTTGACCCAGCGGGCCGTGAGGAAGTCTTAGATGCCGTGCGTACGCTCAACCAGGAAGGCACCACGATCATAGCGATCACCCATTTCATGCACGAAGCAGTGGAGGGCAACCGGGTGATCGTTATGGAAGCAGGGCGCATTGTTGCAGAGGGCAGCCCACGCGAAGTCTTCTCGCGCGTAGAGACACTGCGTGCGCTGCACTTAGATGTTCCTCAAGTGACCGAACTCGCGTATGAGCTACACAAGCGCGATAGCACCTTTCCTGCTGACCTGCTCACTATCGATGAGATTGTGCAGGAAATCGAAGGGCGTGTGAACCAAAAGGAGAAAGTCGGTGAATACTCGTGGGCGCGTCATTATACAGCTGAATGACCTACATCATACATACCTGAGCGGCACACCGTTGGAGGTCAAAGCGCTCAAGGGCGTTACAATGGAAATATATGAAGGCGAGGTGGTGGGCATCATTGGACGCACTGGCGCTGGAAAAAGCACCATCGTTCAACACTTTAATGGCCTCATTCGCAATCGCGAGCGAGGTCGGGTAATTGTGGATGGAAACGACATGGCTGACCCCGCCTTAGATGTGCGTGCCATTCGCCAAAAGGTGGGATTAGTTTTTCAGCATCCAGAACAACAATTGTTTGAGCGATTGGTGGGGGACGACATCGCCTTTGGCCCGAAGAAGATGGGCTTGCCACCAGAAGTGCGACGCGAGCGTGTGCGTTGGGCTATGGAAATGGTTGGGCTCGACTTCGAGAGCTTCAAGGATCGTTTCACCTTCTCGTTGAGCGGTGGGGAGATGCGTAAAGTAGCCATTGCGGGCATCTTGGCTTTGCAGCCTAAGGTGTTAATTCTTGACGAATCCACCACGGGCATCGACCCGCGTGGTCGCAAAGAGCTGCTGGACCGCGTGCTCAATCTTAACCGTGAGCACGGTGTCACGTTGGTGTTTGTGTCTTCTAACATGGAAGAGGTGGCTAGTATTGCAGATCGCATTTACGTTATAGACGACGGGCGCACTGTGATGCATGGCACCGCGCGCGAGATATTTGCCCAGCCGGAGGAGCTGCGTCGGTACGGTCTGGATGTGCCCCACGTTAGTGCTGTGGCACGTCGACTTTCCCAAGATGGGATTCCGATGCCGCGTGTGCCGTTGACAGTCGCTGAAGCAGAGGAGGATATATGGAAAATTTTGAATTCCTGAGAAACGTTACCATCGGGCAATATTTCCAAGGCGACTCGATCATGCATCGCCTGGATCCACGTACCAAGATAACCGTGTTGCTGATCTTAGCCATTGTGAACAGCTTCATCCTCTCCTTCACCGGAAATGTACTGTTGCTATCGCTGTGCATTGTATTCGTATTGTTGTCCGGTATCTCCTTCACGTTTATGTTGTCAGGGATCAAGCCAGCTTTGCCATTGATTATAATCTTTGCGCTAATGCAGCTTTTCTTCTATGGAGATGCCTATCCTCCCTACGGTATGGAATCGGTGACCTACTGGCGGTGGGGAATGATGTCTATTACGAACGGAAGCATTCAATTAGTGGTTGTCACTCTCATGCGCTTCCTTGAGATCTTTTTCTTGGTCAGCTTGCTGACCGGGACCACGACCACTACGAACATAGCTTACGCTATCGAAAGTATGTTGGCACCTTTCCAAAGATTGCGTGTGCCTGCTCAAGAGATCTCGCTCATCGGGACAATTGCGCTGCGCTTCGTGCCCATTTTTGCCGAACAGATGGAGATTATCATGAAGGCTCAAGCGTCCCGCGGGGCGGATTTTGGTGAGGGGGGCATTTTTCAGTTTGTGAAACGCACTAGGCAAATGGTAACCCTGATTGTTCCACTTTTCGTGGATGCGTTTCGACGTGCTGAAGATTTGATTCTGGCTATGGACGCGCGCTGTTACACTGGTGGGCGTGGACGTACCAAGATCGTGCGCTTTCATATGACACGCCTAGACCATTTTGTTATTGCATCTACGGCTGTTTTTGGCGTGTTGATACTGGTGTTTCGTAATTCTTTCCCCATTTAGAGATTCGTTGTGCGGCAGATGCTGCTCGTCACCATTCTTTCTACCGGCTTTGAGGTGAAATCAGGTTGTCCCATCCAGTGCGAGTTGGACAGCTAATTAAGGACACGGAGGACACATGCTAACCGACATCGAAAAACACGTCTTAGAATGTATAGATGTAGATGAGGTAGTGCGTTGGACGCAGCAACTGGTTCGCATCCCCAGCGTTTACCGTCCGGCCACAGGCGAAGGCGAGGAGCAAGCAGCTGCATGGGTGCGCAGTCGCTTTGAGGAAATGAATCTGACAACTCACTGGGAAGTGGTCGCTCCAGGCCGTCCCAACGTCATTGGCATCTTACAGGGGCACGGGGATGAACCACGTAAGACATTGATGTTCGAGGGGCACACTGACGTTGTCACTGAGGGTGACCCGGCGGCTTGGAGCTATGGTGGCCCGTTCTCGGGTGCCATTGTAGACGGGCGTATCTATGGGCGCGGCGCAAATGATATGAAGGGCGGGTTGGTGGCGGCAATGTGTGCCACCAAGGCAATTATCCGCAGCGGGGTGCGTCTTAAGGGAGATGTTCTTATCGGTGCCCTAGTGGACGAGGAAGGCACGATGCTGGGCGTCAAGCATTTCGTTGAGCGTGGTTGGGCACAGCGTGTGGATGCTGCCATTATCTGCGAACCTGAGGAGAACCATCTTTGCATTGCTCAAAAGGGTGTGATGTGGGCACGTGTCACTTGCACTGGGGTTATGGCCCATGGTGCTATGCCCCTGACGGGGGTCAATCCTATCTACCCATTGGCTGCCTTGCTGACCAAATTGCGCGAGCTGGAGGCGGCGGAAATTGCCCGTGTTGGGTGCCACGAGTTCCTCGGCCAACCCAGTATTACCCCTACAATTGTCCAGTCGCCTGTTGTGGGGGAGCCCCAAAACAATGTGATGCCTGGTCAGGCGCGGGTTACGCTGGATTGTCGTCTTATCCCTGGGCAGACCCCAGAGGATCTACAAGCCAAGATTCGTGCTTTGTTCGACGTTGTCAAGGCGGGTGAGGACGGTCGCTTGCAATTCGACTTGGAAGTAATTGAATCGCGTCCTGCCACTTTCATTGAGAGAGAGCATCCCTTCGTGCAGATATTGCATTCCGCTTATCGGGATACCACGGGCAAGGAACCAGTCTACGGCGGTGTGCCTGGCACGACAGACGGCACCATTCTGTTCGCGCGTGCAGGCGTGCCCATCGTGACTGTAGGACCTGGGGACATCCATATCCCGCATCACATCAACGAGTGGATCGGAATTGATGAACTCGTCGAGGCGACCCGCTTCTATGCGGTAGCCGCTCTGCGCTTCCTGGGTGTGGCATAGGCACAGTAGGTGCCGGACGGATGGTGAGCTGACCTGTTTCGACCCTTGGCATGGACGGATCACAGCAGGAAGTTGTCCTAGAAAGGTGCTACAGTTGCATAACGCTATCACTGATGTATTGGGTATCGAGGTAGGGCATTATACCGACTTGGGTGCTGTGACAGGTTGCACGGTGGTCCTGTGTCGTGATGGGGCGATAGCAGGAGTGGACGTGCGCGGTTCCGCGCCTGGCACGCGCGAGACAGATCTGCTGCGCCCGATAAACCTAGTGCAACACGTCCATGCGGTGGTTTTGACTGGAGGCAGTGCATATGGGTTAGACGCTGCCGCTGGGGTGATGCGCTGGCTGGAGGAACGTCAGAGTGGGTTTAACGTAGGTGTCGGCGTAGTGCCCATCGTACCTGCAGCTGTGTTGTTCGATCTGGCCATAGGTCGTGCAGACATACGTCCCAATGCCGAGGCAGGTTATGCGGCCTGTCAGGTGGCGGGAAACGGCCCGGTGACGGAGGGCTCCATCGGTGCGGGAACAGGTGCGACGGTAGGCAAGCTCTTTGGTCTCGGTTTCGCGGTCAAAGGAGGCCTTGGAACAACAGCGCGGCGCATTGTCAGCGGAGTCACCGTAGGGGCATTAGTGGCTGTTAATGCCTTTGGAGATGTCGTCGATCCCGCCACGGGTGCGCTGGTTGCTGGTCCGCGTGATCCCTCGCA
Source organism: uncultured Ardenticatenia bacterium (assembly GCA_937127125.1). Lineage (GTDB taxonomy): Bacteria > Chloroflexota > Anaerolineae > 4572-78 > NAK82 > NAK82. Next base: position 111,576 of record CAKZLO010000035.1, on the reverse strand, counting down.
TGGTGGCATGGTGTGCACTCTCGACCATCTAGGAGGTGACCTAAGCCGGACAGCGTTCGGTTTCACACTCAACACAACCATCGCTGTGGTGGCTACTGATGCTATCCTGACCAAAGAGGGCGCCAACAAAATGGCCCAGATGGCGCATGATGGGTTAGCACAAGCGATCCGACCGGCACACACGATGTGGGATGGGGACACAGTGTTCGCTCTGGCGACGGGCAAGAGCGGTGTCACAGGTGATGTGAATGTCCTGGGCGCGTTGGCTGCTATGCTGCTGGCTGAAGCAGTGGTGCGTGCTGTGCGCAAGGCGACCACGCTGGGCGGAATACCCGCAGTAAGTGACCTGACTGGTCAGGCGGTTTAATCTGCCATTCCCCCTAATAAAAATATCGAGATTCAAAAAGCCCATGATGTTTTGAGAATCCGTCGAACATTTGCTATGTAGGGCGAATGTCTCTAGCGCTTTTCTGACCTCATGTGAACACCCTTCTTACTGTGGGCAGCTCCGCTACATTATTGACTTCACATGTTTGTTATGGTAAGATTTTTCTAGTGGATAGTAGACAATATCAGCACCTTAAGCTGTCTCTTCCGGCTTAGTCACGAGAGAGGCCTACGCCCTTAGCTTGGGCGACGGTGATGGGGAGAACATTATGGTAGAGGCCCTTATCCAGCTCGTTGAACAGAATGCTGGCTGGACAGCGCTGGGATTGATCACCGTCGCTTTTCTGATACTGGTTGCTGTCTATCCTCAGATTATCAGGCAAATAGGGTTATGGCTGGCAGGTTCCCTTGTTCTAGCCTTCGGATTTCTGGTGCTGGGACTAATGGTGATTCAGGTCACGCGGTTCAGGATCGATGCACCTCTGCGCGATCTGGCATTGCAGCTGAGTAAGCACGAGCTGGTGGACTTTCGCACGCTGATGCCCGATCCGCGTTATGCGAAGGATGTCAAGGTATATCATGAGGACACCGACGCTGATAGTGAACCCGAGTGGGTAGTCTTCTATCGCTTCGAATTGAGCGACGGACGTAGGCCCTATGCCGGCGTAGTATATGACTATGACCGGGGCAATCCTCCTGTCCTGTTTCCCTATCGCCTGATCCCGCCTCATCGAGATTACCTCGGCGAAGAGAGTGTTAGTCTTGAACTGTTGGATGTAGTGTCTCAGGGCGAGCTGGCGGACCGGCCGGCCAAAGAACTGGTGATTTGGGGCTGGGCCGGAGGCTTACGCACTGACCTTACGATCTTCCGCCACACGCGCAACACTCTCGATTGGGAATCACCCCGGGATACGCCACCACGTTATCCAGTGATCGGTGCGTTCCGAGGTGATGGGGGCGTTAAGCTCGACCTAACTAGCAAACGTGTCACGGTTACTAGTCGGTATCTGGAACGCAGTCAGCTCGCAGTAGAGATGATATATGCGCTGGACGAGGAGCGTGGAACCTATATGAGCCTTGCTGATCCCAGCTCGCTCAAACCGCCGATCTCGCAGCGTGTCACCTTCGCGTTTGGTATGCCCTCCGATATTCTCAACACCCCTTACCCGGAAAAGATCGTGCTTGGCTTCTATGAGATGTTAGGAAAACCTTCCCCAAGCATTAACCCGCGTGATTTCTTGGTTGGGGAAGCATTGCGAGAATATGATCGAGGGAACTTTTCCTACTTTGGTCTGAGCGCAGCTCCCGGTGCGATCTCAGATCTTAGAGTCACCAGCTTGCAATACTATCCAGAGGCGGAGAGAGCGGAAGTATTGCGGTCTCCACTGGGAGAATACCCTCGCTTTATGGTTGTTAGCCTCACATTTGAAGCTTGGAAGGGTTACCAGTTCATCCGTGTTGAAAAGCCTATTGAGTGGGTTACTGTGTGGGTTGAAGGCAAGTGGAAAATTGACCATCGTAGCGCTTAGGAATAATATGCGCTGGTCAAAAACAACGTTTAGGTTGACCCCCTATCATCCGTAACCCAAATTAAAGGGGGTACAGGTTGAAATCCTCGAGAGAGACGCTTATGAATTCTCGCACCCGTATGGCGTTAGCTATGCGTCATGAGCTTCCTGATCGTGTACCCGTGATGTGTCAGTTGGCGCTGGGCCACTATTTTTTGAACACAGGTATTCCTCCCTCTCGTATCTGGTTCACCAGCGAGGGCTTTGCCGAGGCACTCGTGATGCTCCAGCGACGTTACCGCTTTGATGGCATCCTCATTAATCTGCCCGGGCGTCCACCTAATCTGTTTGACCAAGTCGCCTCTGTGGTCAAGACAGCTGAAGGCGAGCGCCTGATTTGGCACAACGGTGAAGTGACAGTTTTTCCCCCTGATGACAATCCCTATCATCTAATGGCAGATGGCAGCAAACCACCACGAGCTGACTTCGCTACCCTCGATCCAGATCACCTGGAGGTCCTAGACGACCTTGTCGGTTATACGTGGGGTGTCTACCATATCCCTTATATATTTGGCAAGACTTGTCGTGGCCCTCTTGTTGAGATACCAGACTATTTCTTGCGCACCGTCGATATGGTGATTGCGCATACTGGTCATCAAGTGTCGATACATGGTGAGGTGTTTTCGCCGTTCACCCATTTCATGGAACTGTTTGGCTACGAGAATGCACTGGTCAACCTTTTGACGGATCCAGATAAGGCGCACGCATTGCTTGACCGGTTGACGGAAGCGGTGGTGGCGTGGGCTATCGCACAAGCACGGCGCGGTGTGGACGCTGTGCTGATTTCCTCTGCTTTTGCTGGCGGGCCGTTTATCAATCGGCAAATGTATCGTGAGTTTGTCCTTCCGTATGAACGTCGCGTGGCAGAAGCGATCAAAGCAGAGGGAGTGATCGTTTACACCCACACGTGTGGCAGCATTGGTGACCGGCTGGATCTGATGGTGGAGACAGGTACACAGGGGATAGACACGCTCGACCCGCCTCCTTTAGGCAATGTTCATCTGGTGGATGCCAAACGCCAAATTGGTGATCGTGTCTTTATCAAGGGGAATATGAACGCGGTGGAGATGCTCACCTATACTACAACCGAGCAAGTCATCGCGCACGCCAGTGAGCGCATCCGCATCGGTTCACCAGGAGGTGGCTACATCCTGAGCACTGCCTGTTCGGTATCACCACGTATGGAGCCCTGGAAGCTCGAGCTGCTTACTCCGTTGGCCGAAGAGATTGGTCGCTACAACTGAGCACTTTTGTCAGGAAGTGTTATCAGACCGTGTGAGGCGAGTCTATGCTGCTGGAAGAAACATACACCTATCGCGAAATTCATGAGCAGCCACAAGTGATCATGCAGCTACTAGAACGTGAACAAACCACTGCGCAAGCGCTGGCTGCTGCTATACGCCAACGCCAAATCCACTATGTTCTCGTTGCTGCGCGCGGCACCAGTGATAATGCTGCGCGTTATGCGCAGTATCTTCTAGGTGCCGTCAATCGTTACGTAGTGGCGTTGGCCGCACCCAGTCTGTTCACTGTCTATCACAGGCCTCCTGAGCTTGGTAATGCCTTGGTGCTTGGTATCAGCCAGAGCGGCAAGAGCCCTGATATTGTGGCCGTGCTCGAGGAAGCGCGTCGCCAGGGCGCTTTGACTGCCGTGATTACCAATGCGGTCGACTCGGAGCTGGCGCGCCGAGGAGACTTCGTGCTCCATCTGGGTGCTGGCGAAGAGCGCGCCGTAGCAGCAACCAAGACCTATACGGCACAACTGGCCGCAGTTGCCCTGTTAAGCTGCTGTCTGGCAGACGACAGAGCTATGTGGGAAAGCTTATGGGCTGTTCCGGAAGCAGTGGCAGCTACGCTTTCCGCGCATGCTGATATGACACAGGTGACACGACGCTATTATGCGATGCGTCACTGTGTTGTGCTCGGACGTGGTTATAACTATGGCACCGCCTTTGAAATTGCCTTGAAGCTGAAGGAGCTCACTTACACCATTGTCGAGCCATATAGCAGCGCCGACTTTCTGCACGGCCCGCTGGCGGTCATCGAAGCAGGTTTCCCCGTCGTCGTAGTAGCTCCCAGTGGTTTGCCACTTGGCGAATTGCGCCAATTGACCCATATGCTGCGGGAACGGGGCGCGGAGGTGCTTGCTATCAGCGACGATCCCGATATGTTGGCTATGGCACACACTCCGTTGTCGTTGCCTTATACGCTGCCTGAGTGGCTCTCTCCCCTCACATGTGTACTGCCAGGTCAGCTGCTTGCTATGTACTTATCCTACGCGCGCCATGGCAACCCTGACCAGCCACGCGGATTGCGCAAAGTGACCGAGACGCTCTGATGGAATGGCCCGTCACGAATCCCGAGAAGCAGCGCGTTTGGGAACTCTACTATGCCGGCCGGCCTGAGCGAGTACCAGTGGCTTTGCGCACGAACGATCGCGTTTATATGCTGGACTCGCGCTTCAACTGCGAACGGCTCACCTATCACGACCTGTTCACCAATGCGCAGGCTATGTTGATAGCACAGCTGCGCTGGCAGTATGTGCTCCGCACTTATTACCACTACTACTGTGACCAGCCGGTTGGCTTACCGGAGTGTTGGCAAGTCAGTGTCTTTCTGCATAACACCTATGAAGCTTGGGCACTTGGTTGTCCCCTGCGCCTGGAACCCGGTCAGGTACCCGATACGGTACCCTGTTACACCGATGATCGCAAGTGGGCAATCTTCGATATAGACATCGAACGGCCTCTTCAGCTCCCTTCCTTTCGGCGTGCCATCGAGCTGACTGAACAGATGATGGAGCTTGCGCGCGGAATGGAATTCTTTGGCCGTCCAGTGGAAGTGTTGCCCTATCTGCAAACTGCTTCGGACGGTGCACTTACGGTTGCCTTGAACCTTCGTGGGGTGGAGTTTCTCACCGATCTTGTGGAAGACGCTGACTATGCCGACAGGTTGCTGGCTTTCATCACTCAGGCAGCTGTCAACCGTGTTCGGGCGCTTCTCGCCTATTGGGGCAGGCGACTGAATGGCGAGCTATGGCTCGCCGATGACAGTGTCGTTACCATTAGCACTGCTACGTATCGCGAACGTGTCCTTCCGTATCATCGATACTTCTATGACTCGCTTGATCCGGGGCACAAACTCAAACGCGTCTTCCATCTGTGCGGCGACGCAGCGCGTTTCTTCCCTATCATTGTCGAGGCATGCAATGTGGACTCTATTGATACTGGCTTCCCAATAGACCTTGCACGGCTGCGTCGTGCGGTTGGCCCCGATGTTGAGATTTGTGGTGGTGTAGAGGTTGGTCTGCTGCTCAAAGGTACTCCCCAACAAGTGCGTGAGCGCACGCGCCAAGTATTGGAAAGTGGGGTCACGGCGGGAGGGCGTTTTGTGTTGACCGAGGCGAATAACCTCCCGCCTTGTGTGCCAGAAGAGAATTTAGATGCTATGTACCGCGCAGCAGTCGAGTTCGGGCAGCTGCAGTAGCTATCCGCTTTAGACGAACTTGCTGATGCGCTGACGCACATCTTGGGCGAAGCGCTCGATGTGTTCCAGCACATATGCAGCGATGTCGCGTTGTGGATCCTCAATCAGTGGCGTGAGGTTCATCGCAAACGTTAGCCCCTCGCTCACGTCCACCTCGTGAGACGCGTGGTATGTGGCATGAGCACGGCGACGTCCCAAAGTCGCTAAGTCATACCGCTTGCCGCCGCAGATCTGCGAGTCAAAGATGCCTAATAAGGCAGCTTGCAAGTTAGGATGTGCTGACACATCGAGCGCCACCTTGTCCTCATCAAGCAACCAATCCAGATCGCGCCACACCTCGCATCCATAAATCTCCTTGGGGCGCTGGTCAACGGGTAAGCTGCGGATGGCTTGGATCACACGCACTGCTACGCCTACGTGTGTATCGTGTTTGTCAGCCAGATTGTGTGTGTACACCACTTCTGGTCGCGCCAAACGTAGCAAGGCAGCAATGTCCGTAATGGGACCAAGGTTGTTGCTGTCCTTGACCGCTGAACTGGGATAGTCGAGCAATGCTTGTGCCGCGTATTCTCCCACTACAGCAGCCTTTTTCTGTTCCTTAATGCGCACCACGCGCATCTGTTCATCCGTGTAGTCCTTATACAGATCATCACGCGGTGATCCTGCGCCGTTGGTCACTACGACACCAGTGAACCAGCGGTCTGGCTGCTGAAAACAGTGCAGGATACCATGCGCAGCCATGATCTCCAGGTCGTCTTGGTGGGCACTGATCGCCATGTGAGTCGTACGCGCCAGTGCTTCTTCCTCTGGCAGACCATCCGGGACGAATAGTTGAGCAGTGGGCATAGTGAATTTCATAGCGGCCTCCTCATTATTGGGGATCATCCCCAAGATTGCTCCACGGGAAAAATCTTTCCTCAATGTACCACGGATTGCGTCGACGATGAAATTTGTAGCGTACGAAGCGCTGGCCGGCACCTGATGAGTTTGACCATCTCCCGTGCGCAAGTCTTCCGGGCAGCTAGCAGCTAGAGGACAAGCTTATCCGGATCGAGTCACCTGCTTTGGAAGTTGGCTTCAGAGGTAGGCGTTGGGAGAAGGAAATAGATGATGACAAGGATGTGCACGTTGACAGGATACTGTACCAGTGATATCCTCGAAACACCCGAGGATCTGCGATTGTGCTTGCAGAGCACCCCTCCCGACCGTGGTCGTGGACTACTGACTGTTAACCATTCAAGTGACACAAGATCGCTCCACCGTGAGCTGGAATGCCATCCATGTACCGGGACCATGTATCCCCCCAAGAGGAAAGGAGATCTGCCAGATGCTCAAGGGATTACTGCGCGTCGTTGACGATGCTGGCATAGAACGCATCCACCAGGCTGCGCTCGAGGTACTGGAGAGGACTGGCTTAATATTGCGAGGGCGCTTTTTGCTTGAGGCGCTGGCCGACGCCGGTTGTCGGGTTGATTTCGAGCGGCAGCGTGCCTGGTTTTGCCCAGAGGTTGTAGAACGTCAGATCGCTGCACAGCGCAACCGCTACCGTATGGTGCGCTCATCGCTGTGGTACCCCTTCTGCCGAGAGCTACCCGAATATGATGCTGCTTGGCCAGACGAGTTCGTAGTGGACTATGGCTTTACGACACCGTCAATATATGATTATCCAGCAGGGTGCTATCGGCCGCCTACTGTACAAGACCAGATCGACATGATCAAGTTGGGTGACGCTTTGGAAGCAGTAAAAGCGGTTAATGCGCCGTTCATCATCGCTGAGTACGATTCGAGCATTGAGTCAATTGAGTCAGCTCGTCTGTTGTTGTTGCACACCAACAAGCCAGGCTGGGTGGGCGTCTCCGATCCGCGCCAGGTCAAGTATCTAGCCGAGATGGCCCAGCTGGCGCTTGCGGTTATGGGTATGTCAGACCAAGAGGAAGCTTTGCGCACTCAGCCTCCATTGTTTGCTCACGCCTACTGTACTACGTCTCCCTTGAAGCTAGATACACATCCTTGCAATGTGCTGGCCGAGGCGCTACGCTACCGCTTCCCTATCAACTTTGCGCCCATGCCGATCTTAGGCGGCACGACACCGGTTACTCCAGCCGGCAGCGCTGTCATTGCCACCGCTGAGATCTTGGGCTGTATCACTGCCTGCTCGCTAATTGCGCCGGATGCTTTCTACTTCGCAACTGCTATCTCGGGCGAAATGGACATGAAAACGACCCAGATTTGTTACGCCACACCAGCAGCCATCCTGACTGATGCCTTGTTGCATCAACTCTTCCGCTTCAAGTATGGTATCGTACTAAACGTCGAGCCTGCCTATGTGGAGGTCAAATGCCCTGGTATTCAAGCCGCTTTCATGAAGACGTACCGTCAGCTGGCATTGGCAGCAATGGTGAGTGCTCCGCTTGGCATTGGACTGCTGGATAATGGATCTGCTTTCTCGCCTACCCAAGCAATGCTCGACCTGGATATGAACCACGCCCTGTATGGGCTGGCGAAGGGAGTGGTGGTGAACGACGAGACGTTGTGTGTAGATTTGATCCATCAGCTGGCCTTTTGTGAGCAAGAGGCTTACATCAGCAGTGATCACACGCTGGCACATTTCCGTGAGTTGTTGTGGAACACGTGCTATTTCGATCGCACTTACCGACGCGAGACAAGCTATCGTCACGATGAGGCTGACCGGCGACTGTTAGATATGGCTGAACGTGACTGGCGGCGGCTGGTGGAGACTCACGTCTCACCCGAACGTGACGTTGCCTTCCTGAGCGAGCTGGAACGCATCACTGCCGCCGCGCGCGAGGAGCTCCTCGGGTGAACATTGACATTTCAACGCCACGCATGATATCCTCTCATCGCGTGGCATTCATCACTTTCGCAGAGGAGACGTACCAGGAATGACTGTAATCACCCCACGCGAGCTATACGAGTGGTGCAAAATCCCCTACTACGAGTTGGAAAACCATCCGCGCCTCAAAGTGCCCTTCCGTCTATGCAAAGACTCAGTCGAGATGGGGCAGCTGATGGCGCGTGAGCTGGTAGAGGAGATTAAGGCGCACAATGCACGCGGGGAAGTGACCCGTGCCATTATCCCATGTGGCCCCAGCTGCTGGTATCGTCCTTTTACCGAGCTGGTCAATCGAGAGCGGGTGAGCTTGCGTAATCTGATCGTCTTCCACATGGACGAATGTTTGGACTGGCAGGGACGCGAGCTGCCGCGCCGGCATCCCTACAGCTTTCGCGGCGAGATGGAACGTCTCTTTTACGACCCGGTGGATGCTGAACTGGCTGTTCCGGAGGAGAATCGCAACTGGTTGACCCCTGCCACAATGGAACAAGTACGTGAACGTATCTGGTCGGCACCTATTGACATCACCTATGGTGGTTGGGGACAGGATGGCCACATTGCCTACAACCAGGCACGTCGCCATCCTTACAGTCAGGTCACTTTGAACGAGCTGCGAAACTCCAGCATTCGGATTCAGGAGAATAACTGGGATACCATCCTGGCCTTGGCACAACGAACCTTTGGTAGCGCCTATCAGTTCGTGCCGCCGATGTCCATCACATTGGGTGTCAAGGAATGTCTCTCCGCGAAAAAGGTGCGACTCTTCAGTGATACGGGTGCTTGGAAGCAGACCGCGTTACGCGTAGCACTTTTTGGTCCACTTACCCCTGATTACCCTATTACTTTGTTGCAGGAACACCCCGATGCACTTATCACCGCGACCGTTGACACTGCTCGCCACCCCATCAGTGAACATCCAGAGTGGGATCTGGGTGTATGAATCCGCTCTATGTCGATATCGCTAGAGCACCTTACCGCGCTCTAATAGGTGTGGGAGGCATTGGTGCTGGTTCCTTTTTTGCCATCAAAGGCAATCACACGTTGGGACGTGAGGAGAGTCGCAGCGGTCACTTTCTCCCGCGGCGCGATTACTGCAAGCTGCACATTATTTGCCATTATGTTCAAACTCTGTTGGGAGCGTCATTCACCACGATCCCTATCGGTAAGGTGGGTGAAGACGAAGTGGGAGAAAGGTTGGTACGTGAGATGCAGGAGGCAGGGCTGAACACGTGCTATGTCCAAGTTGCGCCCGGTTTGGAAACACTTTTCTCCTTTTGCTTTATCTACCCGGACGGCAGCGGTGGCAATCTGACCACCGATGATTCGGCAAGTGCGCATGTGGATGCTGCATACGTCCGGACAACCGAGCCCGAATTTGGTCGCTTCGCTGGTCATGGTATTGCCTTGGCAGCACCCGAAGTGCCACTTGCAGCGCGCCAGGCACTTTTGGAGTTGGGCACCCGTTATCACATGTTCCGGGTGAGTGCGTTCGCTACCGGGGAGCTGGCCGAGGCGATGCAGCTGGGTATGTTGCAGCAGATGGACTTGCTGGCGCTCAACCGTAGCGAAGCCGCTGCGTTCGCTCATCTGGACGCGGAAGAATATGCACCTGCTGTGATCGCGCAGGCGGCCGTAGAAGAGTTGATGCGGCTGAATCCAGCCGCTTGGCTGACTGTCACAGCTGGCGCACACGGCAGCTGGAGCTGGGATAGTCGGCAGCTAGTGTATCGGCCAGCTATTCCGGTCACTGTCGTCAGCACAGCTGGTGCGGGTGATGCCTTCTTGGCAGGTGTGCTTGTGGGGTTGGTGGCAGGGCTCACGCTGCATCAAGCCCATGAATTGGGTGTGCTGGTTGCTGCTCACTCAGTTACATCGCCACACACGATCAATAAGGAGACTAACCGTGTCACTTTACGTCAGCTTGTTGAGCGCATGCATATACCCTTGGACGAAGCAGTGTATCGCTTGCTGGCGTCGTAGTGCCCAAGTATAGCGTACCACATTTGTTGGCGCGCACTCTGGCATAGAGATGGAGAGGGAGGCTATCTCACGATGAGATCCCTTAATGATATTGTCGCCCGTATGATCGCTCTGCGTGCACAGGGCATCCAGCTGACCCTGTTAGCTGCTTGTCCCAACTCAGCAGCTGTGCTTGAGGCGGCTGTCAAGGCGGCGGCAGCCAACAACATGCCTATGCTGTTCGCCGCGACATTGAATCAGGTGGATCGCGATGGAGGATACACGGGCTGGACACCGGGCACTTTTGTCGCTTCAATTCGCCACTACGCTGCGAAGTATCGCTGGGATGGTCCTCTCTATCCTTGTCTCGATCACGGAGGCCCATGGCTCAAGGATGTCCACGCGTTAGCCAATCTCTCCTACGAGGAGACAATGGAAGAGGTGAAAGCGTCATTAGTGGCGTGCCTGGAGGCCGGCTATGCACTCTTGCATATCGATCCCACAGTGGATCGCACTCTGCCGCCTGGTCAACCGGTGCCTGTTGAGATCGTGGTGGCGCGCACCATTGAGTTGATTGAACATGCGGAACGTGAACGTGAACGACGCAATCTGCCGCCGGTCTCCTACGAAGTGGGCACTGAAGAGGTACACGGAGGGCTAGTGGATCGTGATGCATTCTGTCGCTTTGTACACGGCCTTCGCATGGGATTAGCAGAGCGCAATCTGCTAGCCGCTTGGCCATGCTTCATTGTGGCGCGTGTGGGTACTGACTTGCATACCACCTTCTTCGACCCGGAATCGGCACGTTGGCTTTATGAGGTGGTGGCACCACTTGGATCATTGATCAAGGGGCACTACACCGATTGGGTAGAGAATCCGTCCGAGTACCCAGCCACCGGGATGGGAGGCGCCAACGTTGGGCCGGAGTTCACAGCTGAGGAGTATCTGGCATTACAGGAGCTGTGCGCCAAGGAGGCGGATGCCAAGCGAAGTCGGCACCATATCGAGCTATCCGGTTTTATGGCGGCTCTGGAGAAAGCAGTATACGACTCGATGCGCTGGCGCAAATGGTTATTGCCAGAGGAGTATCCTGGCTCTGGCCAGACGGATATGGCGCAACCGGATGCCCAGTCAATCTGGCGTGGGTTGGCGCCGGAGCGGCGTGCATGGTTGACACAGACTGGTGCTCGTTACGTATGGACGTCCCCCCAAGTGGTAGCTGCACGACAGCAGCTGTATCACAACCTTGCGCCTATTATCCCTGACCCACATGCAGTAGTGGTCGAGCGGATTGCGCGCTGTATGGAAAAATATGTTCTGGCCTACCACTTGTTCGACACAGTGACTCTGCTAGGAGATTAGCACGAAGCGGAAATGCTTCGTATTCGTGCACAGACTAACTATCCTAACTGAGGAGATTGTATCCGACAATCCGGAAGTCAGACTGCGTGTTCGTGCAAATGACGCGCTGCCACGAAGGTAAGCCCGTGCTCGGTCAAGGCGCGCGCCGTGCGGTTAAGCGCATCGTGCTTGTCCAAGTAGTTGCACTCTAAGAAAGCCATATCGCCACTGGCCTCGATTTCTGCCTTCTCTCGAAAATAGTCCAAAATGTCCGAAGGATGTGCTCGCGTCTGCTCTATGTCAGGATCGCCCCCTTCGTGCTTGGCAGCAATGTTGGGCACTCGGGAAGCCAGCTCCACCAGCTCGTCGCGACGCAAGTAGGGCTGGCGTACAATAGATTTCCATGTTTCGGTGATATGGTGTTCGAAGCGCACCAGGTCCTCGAAGCCAAGCTTCTTGCGCACTTGTGTTGTGAGCTCAATGGTTGGGTTGTTGACACTATTGCTCCAGTTAAATCCTATCAGGGGGACGCTGCCGTCATCCCGCGCGAAAAGGCGTGCACCAATGAGCGTCCACAGAGCGGCATAAGGGTTGTCGTTGCCCATAAAGACGGAAATCTTGAACTCGTTGTCTACCCCGATTTTGTGTAGCAAATAGCCAAGCAACACAGTGCCCGAATTGACATTGAGCACCTGTCTGATGCCGTATGTGGTATAGTAATACAGATACTCGTCTAGCCATTTAAGGGCATAGTCATTGGGCTGGCCCACCCCACCGAAGTAACCGGTGATCGTTTCGGGTCCGCCTAAGTGGATGTTGGCGCCGTCCGTGCCGCGAGTGTCCAGCGTCTCAACGTAGCTGGCACCGATAATTTGCGTTGCAGCCGCAACTGCTAGGATGTCGCCGTTGTCGCGTTCTTGTTCCTTCATCTTGCGCACCCGGATGTAGCGTCCCGGCATTAGCTCACGACGTTCGATAGCTTGACATGCCTCGCTGATCAGCCATGGAAAGTACTGCAACGCGCTGATCTCTAGCACCACCGCCAAGCGGTCGTCGAATTGCATTTGCTCTGCCCGGTCGCCCAGCACCATACGTCGGTATTCTGCGATACTGACGAAGGCGCCACGGTCGCGTTGCTCCATGAGCCAGTACAAATCGTCAAGATAGGGTGAACGAATGTCTTTCAAACGTGCCAAAAGGTTGGGCAAACGGCGTGCCTCCTCCGCCTTGCGGTTGATCTCCTCCACCGAGCCGTACTTCTCCACCACTGCCAGAAAGTCATTGATGACACGAGTCTCTGGATCGAGCAGCAATGCGTTGATCATCTCCAGCTGGTGCTGCGTGATGCGCAATCTCTGGCGGTTAGTCTCGTCCATTCTGCTCTGTGTGCCTCCTCTGGGAATAGAACGTATATCCCCTTGTCTCTTTCACTACAATGGGGTCGAGGACAAAGGAGTGAGGTTTCTTAACGCTCACGATATAAGCGCTCGCGGATAGCCATCACGTCGCGGCGCAATGCATCCTTGCGTTCGATCTCGCAGACGATTTTCTGGGTGCCATGTAGGATAGTGGTGTGATCGCGGCCGCCCAAAGCTTGGCCGATCTCAGGAAGCGAGGCGCCGGCTTCCTGTCGCGCTAGGTACATCACCATTTGTCGTGGCATAACTACTTCCTTGTGGCGGCTAGGACCTAGTAGCTCTTCCTCTGACACACCGTAGTAGGCAGACACCGTGGCGATGATCTCCGAAATGCTAACGCGCTGTCTGCGTTCCACCAAGTCGCCCAAAGTGCGTTGTGCCACATCCAGCGTGATCGCTGCACCGCTCAGCCGCGCATTTGCCAGCACACGGTTGAGAGCTCCCTCCAGTTCGCGGATGTTACTCTGCATCTGTCTGGCAATGAAATAGGCCACATCATCGGGCAGAAGCACCCCTTGCGTTTCCGCTTTGGCGCGTAAAATAGCAATGCGCAACTCTAGATCGGGTGGCTGGATATCAGCGATGAGTCCCCACTGAAAGCGTGAAGCCAGACGTTCCTCCAAGGTGGTAATCGCCTGTGGTGGACGATCACTTGACATAACAATCTGGCGTCCGGAGGAATGCAGTGCATTGAAGGTATGAAAGAATTCTTCCTGGGTGCCTTCCTTGCCAGCGATAAACTGTATGTCGTCCACCAGCAGGTAGTCCGCGCTACGGTAGCACTCGCGGAATGCCTCAGTAGAACGGGTACGAATAGCGTTGATGAGATCATTGGTGAAAGTCTCGGAGGAGACATACAGCACCTTCAAGTGGTGCGCCAATGCATAGTTGCCGATTGCCTGGAGCAGGTGGGTCTTACCCAGTCCCACGCCTCCATAGATGAACAGGGGGTTGTAGGCACTCGCAGGTGTCTCTGCTACAGCCAGGCAAGCTGCATAAGCCAGACGGTTCGAGCTGCCGACGATGAAGCGTTCGAATGTGTACTGTGTGTTGAGGGCGAATCGTGAGGGATGACCAGAAAGTGCAGAGAAATCAGATGCCTTGCTGGAATTTCCCTCGTTTTCATCAGGTGAACGTAGTTGCAGTGCCGAGGGGGGCTGCGATGGGCGCAATGGTTGTGCTTGCACAACAAAGCGCACCTCGACCGAGCGATTGATAATGCCGGTCAGCGTACGTTTGATGATGCCCATCAACCTGTTCTCCAGCCAGTCCTTGGCATAGCCATTTTGTACGCCGATAATGAACGTGCCGTCTTCGTACGCAATTGCCCGGGTCGGTTTGACCCATGTGTCGAAAGTTGCCTTGGTCATCTGCATTTGTAACTCGCCAAGGGCGGTTTGCCACACCATCTGCGGATTCACCATATGTCCCAACCTCTTATGAGACACGCTCAGATGTTCCATGAGTATCTCGACGCTTGGCGCGTCTGTGGGCGTTATTAGAGACACAAAAACCCCTCTATGGTCGTCTCAATAAGACGCTCCATGCAATAAACTGCTATTCTGATGCAAAAGTCCGTCGGTCGGCCAACTACAAGTATGGACAAGGTGTCCAGAGCCGACGCCATAGGTACTGTGGAGGCCTATGGCTTGATGTTAACCTTGCCCTGTCAGGGGTGCTAGGTAAGCATGTTGTGAGTGCAATGCGCTTTCCATTCTAACATAAAGCAGGTGACGCGTCAATGCGATTTTTCAAGTTCACGTGAGGGCGTGTCCGTGATTTAAGGTTGTGCCCGCAATAACACGTCCGGACGCAAGAACTTGTGGTTGGTATGGTCTAGTACTACCTAATGGTAGAGAGGGCGCAAGCACCTGCTAAGGAGTTTCCCAGACCGTAAGGGCGAGTTTTAAGGTTGTTATGGCAAATATGCGGGTCATAACGTATAATAAGATTCGGTAATGACGGAGGTGACATATGGCAGGGAGGATATTGTTGGTCGAGGATGAAGCCAGAGTTGCCAGTGTGATAAGTCGTACTCTGCGTTTGGAAGGTTATGAGGTCGAGATAGCACCAAACGGCGAGGCAGCACTTAGCAAGGCACTCAACAGCTCTCCTGACCTTATCATCCTAGATCTTATGTTACCTGACATAGACGGACTGGAGGTATGTCGTCAGCTGCGTGCTGTGGGCGTTAAAGAGCCAGTGCTTATGCTGACCGCGCGTGATGCTATTCCCGACCGCGTGGCAGGTCTGGATGCAGGAGCGGATGACTATCTGGTCAAGCCCTTTGACTTTGAGGAATTGCTGGCGCGTCTTCGTGCGTTACTGCGTCGCACTGCACGCTATGAGACCAGCACACCCTTGCGCTTTGCCGACCTGGAGCTCGACCCGTTAACACGACGCTGTACACGTGGCGGAAGACCTATTCACCTCACTACGAAGGAGTTTGACATCCTGGAGCTCTTTATGCGCCATCCCAACCAGGTGTTGACACGCGACCTCATCTACGATCGCATCTGGTCATACGATTTTGCCGGCGAGTCAAACATCATCGACGTCTATGTGCGTTATCTGCGTGCGAAGACTGAAGAAGGGGGAGGCTCGCGTCTAATCCACACGGTGCGTGGGGTGGGTTACGTGTTGCGCGAAGAGCCATGGTGAGAAAATATGGCCATTCGCACGCGATTGGCCGTCTGGTACACCGGGGTGACGGCAGGCATTCTGTTGATCTACCTGCTGCTCAGCTGGGCACTTTTGCATACCCAGCTGTTCAGAGAACTGGACCGCCAACTGGCTGAGCGTGCGGAAGAAGTGCGGCGCGACATCTTGCGCCGGACAGATCTCCGGATGGCATTGGAAGAGGGCCTGATCCGCTTACCCACGACATCACTTGGTGCGCCTCCGGTCTATCTCCAAGTTGTGCGTGGCAACGAGAGTGTGACAGCGCGTTCGGCTAACTTAGACGGCTGGCGGTTGCCGCTTGATATGGACCTGATGGCTGTTAACCTTCAAGGACGCGCCGGCTACAAGACAATTACTATGGAAGATGGGACATTGCTACGCCTGTATAGCGCTCCTCTTATGGCCTCAGGGCGAATGATCGGTGCGGTGCAGGCAGGCTATCCCTTGCAGGATGTGGAACGTGTGCTCCGACGTGCTTGGCTTACGTTGGCAGCCGGTGGGCTATTGGCGCTGCTGGCTATCGGAGGAGCAGGCTGGTGGCTGGCATCACTGGCACTGCGTCCGATCGATCGTATTACGCAGGCAGCGTTACAAATCGCCAGTACCCATGATCTCCGGCAGCGCCTGCCGCTTCCACGCGCTCACGACGAGACGTATCGTCTGGTAAGCACCTTCAACGCATTGCTGGATCGGCTAGCGCAAGTGATCGACGCACAACAACGCCTGGGTGCAGATGTCTCCCATGAGCTGCGTACGCCACTGACCACCATTCGTGGTAACGTGGCATTGCTGCGGCGTGGTGCGGCAGATGATCCGCAAGAGCGCAGAATAGCCTTGGACGCTATTGAGGCAGAGGTCAACCGCATGAGCCGTCTGGTCGCGGACCTGTTGCTTTTGGCTCAGGCGGATGCGGGGATGCAACTGGAGAAGCAGCTGGTGGAAATGGATACCCTTTTGCTGGAGGTATACCGCCAAGCGCAGGCGATGGCTACGGTCGGCTCAGGAGGTGTCGAACGGGTGACGGTGCGTTTGGGTCATGAGGATCAAGCGTTGGTGCTGGGTGACCCCGACCGGCTGCGCCAGCTGTTGCTCAACTTGGTAGACAACGCCATCAAGTACACTCCGCGTGGTGGTGTGATCACCCTGTCACTCTACCGCGAGAATGGCTGGGTGCGTGTAAGTGTACAGGATACCGGCGCAGGCATTCCTGCGGAGGCGCTACCTCACATTTTTGAACGCTTTTTCCGCATGCCACGCTATGGACGCAAGGGTGTAGGACTGGGTCTGGCGATCGCGCGCTGGATCGCTGAAGCGCACAATGGCCGTTTGGAGGTGGAGAGTGAAGTGGGACAAGGTTCCACCTTCACCCTATGGCTGCCGGAGGCAAAGGATTCCCAGCTTTCTTAGGGGTGAGAATGGTCACGTTGCGTTGTTTTTCTGTCAAGTTTGTGACATAATGATGTCGAATAGAGGTTTCTACAGGCTAATGGTGCTCTCTGACGGAGGGGAGGCCTATGCGTCGTCCAGGTATATGGGTTGCCAACGGTAGTCCGTCTGACCCTGCCAAGATGTTGAGCTGGCGGCCCGGTGCACTTACTGGGTTCTTCGACTATCTCGGCCCCAATCGTGTGTTGCCCTACAAGCAGCAGCATCCGGAAGCAGTGATTATTGTGCGTTTTCAACATCCCCATAACTGGCAGGAGGACATCAATGCCTCAGCGCGACGGCTGAGCGACATGGTGATCAGCAAATGGCCCGAAATCCGTGATTTGGACGCTTACGTCTACTTTTGTAACGAGATGAACCTGCACTACGAAAACGGCGATCCCAACCCGGGCAATCAGCATCTCTACGAGACACCCGAGTTCTATCGGCGCTATGCCGATTGGGCGCGTCAGGTCGCCGACCGTATTAAGCAGAGATATCCTCAGATGAAGCTGGTCTGTCCGCCCTTTGCTTTTGGACATCACGAAGACGGCGCGCCCGACGACAATGGCAATCCCACCGAGGGATGGGCGGGGTATGATTACTTGGCCGATACGGTGCGCAGCCACTTTAGCAACATTGTTACCTTTCATGCGTATTGGGGACACGCGGGCGGTAGTGTGCGTGATTGGTTGTATGACCCGCGTCTGTCGAGCTGGTACGCCTTCCGATGGCGACGCGTGCTCAAGCTGTTCGAAAAACGCTATGGCATCCAGGCGCGGGTGATCATCGACGAAGCAGGTAACTTCGGTGCCTCTGACTACGATTTTACTGATCAGGTCATCTATTATGCACGGCAAACACTGGCTGATCCACGCGTCATCGCATTAACCTTCTTCTTGTGGCAGGATCCGACGCGCAGCCCGGGCAATCTACCTAACTCGTGGGTGGACCGTTGTCGCAATCTGGACAACCATGTGACACGTTTAGCTGCCATGCCCGACGTGGAGATTGCGCCACTGCAACCCACACCTCCCGGCAAGGCTATCCGCGTCTTGATGCCTGATAAGACGGTACGCGTGATGGATCTCGAAGAATATCTGCGCGGCGTCGTGGCTGCCGAAATGCCTTACACCTGGCCTCTCGAGGCGCTCAAGGCGCAGGCGGTAGCTGCGCGCAGCTATGCCATGGCGGCTATCTCTCGCCCGCGACACTATCCTGAAGCAGATGTCTGCACCACGACGCACTGTCAGGTCTATAACGAAGCGCGTATCAACCCCAATTGTGATCTGGCCGTGCGTCAGACCAGGGGTCAGGTGATTTTGTACAACAACCAGCTCGCAACTGCGTATTACTGTGCCAACTGCGGTGGGCATACGGTGGGTAACGAGACTGTCTGGGGTGGTGCTCCATTGCCCCATCTGCGCCCGGTGCCTTGCATCAATCCTGGCCCTAAGAAAGGGCATGGCGTGGGCATGTGCCAGTGGGGCGCGCATGATATGGCAGCCCGTGGTGACAGCTACGAAACAATCCTCAAGCACTACTATACCGGCATCCGTCTCTCTTCAGAGCCAGAGCAACCTCCCACGCCTCAGCCAGGCGTTGAAGAGGGAGAGATTGGCGGCAAAGTAACTGATGTTGCAGGCCGGCCAGCATCCAACGTGCGGCTTCGCCTCTCCCGGGAGGGATGGAGTGGGGAGGCAATCACCGGTCCAGATGGCAGCTACCGATTCACTCAGCTGCCGGCGGGTACCTATGAGCTTGTTATTGTGGACTACGATGTACGCCGCACCGGATTACAGTTGACGCGGGGGCAACGGATGACATTAGACTTGCAGCTGCCACCAGCGTCCAAACCGCGTTGGGAAATGCGTGTCGAGCGCAAGTTTGGGTTACCCATCCTAGCTGGCTCGTTGCCGCGAAGTGGCATTGAGGTAACACTACACTTGCCCATTGGTATCACGCTCAAGCGCACGAGTGGCAGCAAGCCCCAGTACGGTCCAGGAGGCTTTGAGTTTTGGGCGCCCAATCGCGGACTCTACAAGATCAGCTTTCTCGATCAGACGTTTGAGCTGACGCTGGATGGTGGATTCACCCTGGTCACCTTCACTGAGACGACTGGGGTCCCTGTCAGCAAGGGCATCATCCAGGGTCGGCTGCGTGATCAAAACGGGAACCCAGTGGCAGGGCGACAGGTGGTGCTACGCGATGGTGGTGCGCCGCGCGCCGCCACCACGGGGCCAGATGGAAGCTTCCAGTTTGGTGATCTGGGCGCTGGCAGTTACGTGTTGAGTGTGCCGGAGGCGGGCGTAACTCAGACAGTGCAGAGCGACGGGCGCAGCACGGTTACGGTGTCGCTGACATTGCCATCTGCTCCACCTGTGCCGGTCCAGCCGAGTGGTCAGTGGATGATGAAGGTGACACGTTCACCCGGCATGGCGCTTATCGCCGGCACGCTGCCGGAAGCCGGTATCCCGCTGATCATCACGCCACCGTATGGACAGCCAATCCGCGTGGTCAGTGGCAGCTGGCCCAGCTTGGGGGTAGGTGGCTTCCGTGTGCCTGCGCTCTATCGGGGTGTTTACACCATTCAGTTCCTGGATCAGACCTTCAAAGTGACGGTGGACGGTCAGTACACGTTGCTCACCTTTGTGCGCAGTGCCTCAGGGAACTCGCCAGCGGATACCCGATCAGCGGAAGCCGCAGTGCGCATTGTTTCGCCTCCTATGTCCCGCGCCGCAGCAGAGGAGCTGCTCCAACAGTTGGAAGCGGACCCGCAGATGCACGGTCGCTTTGGTGTGGAGAGTGTATGAACGGGCAACTCGCTTTGTTTGCCGCCGGGGACGAGAAAGGCCTGCCGCGCGTTTTCACGGTGAGCGAGGTCACGAGGCGCATCCGAGCTTGGCTAGAAGCGGATCGCGTCCTGCAGGACCTGTGGCTGGTGGGTGAGGTTTCCAACTGGAGACAGTCCCCTGCTGGTCATGTCTACTTTACCCTTAAGGATGACCAAGCGGCTATGCGTTGTGTGTTGTGGCGCTCAAACGCACACCAGGTCAGCTATCTGCCCGCAGGTGATGGCGAGACGGTTTTAGCACATGGTTACGTCTCTGTATACGACCCTCAGGGCGTTTATCAGTTGTATGTAGATGAGTTGCAGCCACTCGGTCTGGGCAGCTGGTATGCACGCTTCGAGGAACTGAAAAGAAAGTTGGAAGCCGAGGGACTCCTCACACGTCCGCGCCGCCCATTGCCCACCTTTCCACGGCGTATTGGGGTGGTCACATCGCCTAGTGGTGCTGTATTACGCGACATCCTCAATGTGTTGCGGCGGCGTTATCCGCTGGCCGAGGTCATTCTGGCGCCCACACTGGTACAAGGCGACGATGCCCCGCCACAAATCGTACGTGCATTGCAGGCGATTGCGCGTGTGCCACAAGTGGATGTAGTCATCCTAGCGCGCGGCGGTGGTTCTATCGAGGACTTGTGGGCCTTTAACGACGAGCGGGTAGCACGTGCGATTGCCGCTTCGCCGTTGCCAGTGGTGTGCGGCGTAGGCCACGAAACCGATTTTACCATTGCTGACTTTGTCGCCGATATGCGGGCACCGACACCTTCTGCCGCAGCCGAGCTGGTGACGCCGGACCGGACTGAATTGCAGCGGCGCATCGCAACGTTACGTCGTGGCCTCGCTGCCGCCTGTACTAACCTGATTGTCCGTCTGCGTCGCAAGCTGGAGGGAGAGAAGAGGTCGTTACGGCAGCTCTCGCTACGCACTCGATTGCAGCGACTGCGCCAGCGTGTGGACGAACTAGCACTGACAGCCATGCGCACGGTACGCTATGCCTTGGTGCTGCGGCACGAACGGTTGAGGGGATTGCGCTGGCGTCTAGAAGTGCTTAATCCGACGGCTACCTTGGCACGCGGTTATGCCATTGTGTACCGGCAGGATGACCACCGGGTGGTGGTGCGGGTCGCACAGGTCTCCCGCGGAGATCGTTTGACAGTTCGGGTATCCGATGGTTACTTTAGAAGTACAGTGGATTGAGTACGCATCCCTTGATTGTCTCAACAATGGCTGTAAAAGGCGAAAAAATGGGTGAACAGAAGAATCTTACCTTTGAGCAGGCACTAGCCGAGCTGGAGCAGCTGGTGCAGGAGATGGAAAGCGGTAACCTGGAGCTCGAGCGTGCCTTGCAACTGTTCGAGCGTGGTATGGAGCTGGCACGCCATTGCAATGAGCTGCTGGACACAGCCGAGTTGCGTGTGCGCCAGCTGGCGCCGGACGCTATGGCCGGCGATGAAGCGAGCTTAACACCTTTCGAACCTCCTGCCTCGGCTGAGGAGCAGTGGTGATCCGCGGACGCTGCACCCGTTAGTACAGTATGGATACTCCGGCCCGACAACGTTGGCGCATCATCTTCGCCAAGGAAAGTCCCCTGCGTTACATTTCGCATCTGGATCTCTACCGCACGTGGGAACGGATCTTCCGCCGCGCTGGCATCCGGGTGGCGTATAGTAAAGGTTTCAACCCGCAGCCGCGCATTCAGCTGGCTGCCGCGTTGCCAGTAGGTTACATAGGCAGCGCCGAGGTGATGGACGTCGTTCTGGAAGAGGTCATCGAAGTGGGTGATCTGTTGCACTGTCTCCAATCCGTTGCACCTGTGGGGTTGCAGGTGAGGGAGGCATACCCGGTACCTTTGGAGTCGCCGGCATTGCAGGCGCAACTGTGTCAAGCGGAGTATCGCGTGCACGTGCGCACGCCGCTGGCAGGTGAGGAAATCGCACAACGCGTCGCTGCTTTCCTGAGTTTGACCCATTTCCTCCAAGAGCGCACGCGTCAACGCCGCATTGAGACGATCGATTTGCGACCCCTGGTCGACGATCTGCGCCTAGAACATTGCACAAACGGTGAGGCAGTGTTGTGGATGCGTGTCAAGAGTGGTGCACAGGGCTCTGTGCGCCCTGAAACGGTACTGGAGGCATTGGGATTGCGTGATGCCTCACCGCGCATCGAACGCACCCGTCTGATCTGGCAGGAAAGCTGACGCGCAGAAGAGCAACGCCACAGCCAGTCGCAATATGCTGTCAGTTGTGCGGCAACAACCTTTTCCCCAACAACAGGCGATAGCAACTGGTACGGAAAGTGAAGGATCCAGCATTGCGTCCACCTTGTCATACTGACCGATCGAGCGGATAGCATAAGGTCCATGCGCTGGGTGGTACGCTGTAGATCTGAATGCCAAAGAGCCTTCTCAGCACTTTGAACGAAGGTCAAACCCTTTATTGGCGCAGATCTTCTGCGTCTTCGTTCATGGGTACACCTGACCCAATGTGCGCGGGAAGGGCTGTGTCTCGCGTACGTGGTGAATGCCGGCAATCCAGGCCACAGTGCGCTCTACACCCAGCCCGAAGCCGCTATGTGGAACGCTGCCGTAACGTCTCAGGTCAATATACCAGCGGAATGCCTCCTCCGGCAGCCCCTCTTGATGGATGCGCTGCAGTAGCAGCTCGGGATCGGAAATGCGTTCGCTGCCGCCAGTAATCTCGCCGTACCCTTCTGGTGCCAGCAGGTCCACACTCTTGCACACCTCTGGTCGACCGGGCCACGGCTCCATGTAGAACGCCTTGCAGGCAGTGGGATAGCCGTACACAAAGAGGGGACGGTCGAATTGCTTGGTAAGCTCCGTCTCATGTGGACTGCCAAAGTCACTGCCCCATTCGATCGCTAGCAGCTCCTTCAGTTCGGGATCAGGGGTGGCAGCACGGATAGCTGCTAGCCGATCCAGCGCCTCGTCGTAGCTGATGCGCGGGAAGGGGGGCTGGACGCGTTCCAGTGCGCTGGTGTCGCGTTCCAGTACAGCCAGCTCCAGCTTGCGCTCCTGGAGCACGGTCTGCACGATGTAGCTGACGAACTGCTCCTCGATTTCCATCAGCTGTTCCAGATCGCAGAAAGCTACCTCCGGCTCTACCATCCAGAATTCGGTCAGGTGGCGACGCGTCTTGCTCTTCTCGGCGCGGAAGGTGGGTCCGAAACAATACACCTTGCCGAAGGCATAAATGGTTGCTTCGTTGTACAGTTGGCCTGTCTGCGCCAAGTAGACCGGTTCGCCGAAGTAGTCCACCTCGAACAAGGTAGTAGTGCCTTCACCCGCTGCCGGAGTGAGGATGGGTGTGCTCACTTCCAGATAGCCATGGGAGTCCAGCCAGCTGCGAATGGCGCGCATAACGGTGGCGCGGATGCGCAGAAGTGCCCACTGCTTGCGACTGCGGATCCACAGGTGACGATGATCCATCAAGAACTCGATACCGTGTTCCTTAGGGGTAATAGGATAGTCGGCAGCCTGTTGAATGACACGCAGGTCGCTGACGTCCAGCTCGTAACCGCCCGGGATACCCGGCGCGCGCCCCTCCGCCCGCACACGACCTGTCACCACTAGCGACGATTCCTGGCTGAGATGGTCAGCAGCCTCAAACACCTCAGGTGATACACTCGGGCGGAAGACAACTGCCTGCACGATCCCTGATCCATCACGCACCTGGAGGAAGACCAGCTTGCCCTTGCCAGTCCTGTTGTAGAGCCATCCCTGAATGGTTACCTCTTCGCCAACGTGGTTGGCTATGTTCTCGATACGGATAATG
The DNA here is from genome assembly GCA_937127125.1 of uncultured Ardenticatenia bacterium. Classification (GTDB taxonomy): domain Bacteria; phylum Chloroflexota; class Anaerolineae; order 4572-78; family NAK82; genus NAK82. The sequence continues at coordinate 87,817 of CAKZLO010000035.1, read as the reverse complement.
TTGGCCATAGAGTGTTGCCCCCTCCTTCTCCTCAATCAGCCAATCGTTTTATCGTTACAACAGCTAGGCAATAGTTTTGACGTCGACTTCGTTTGGGCATTGTGCATTGCCGTGACAGGCGCAGCTGGGATAATCAGTTGTATAACAGTTTAGAGGCCTTTCCGCCACTTGCGGCAAACGACGGCAGTGCCATCGCGATCAACTTGCCGCACCGAACCCTTCAGCGCTGTCATAGATGGTTCTTTCTCCCTAGCGTCAAGGCACCCTCTTGTTGAGAGCGTATTGCTAGATTCTAGCACAGCACGGGTACATATGCACGGAATGCACTGTCGGTGTGATGAGTTCGTCGGCGTCCTATTCCGCACATATGGTTCGCTTGGGATGCCATAGCCTTGTCTCGCAAAAGAAATGTGTTATAATAGAAAGAGGGAGTGTGCTGTGCGTACAGTGCACACCTCGTTTGTTCGGGAAAGAAGGAGAGCGAAACTCGCGTGTTTAACCCGTTTAATGCTCTGTTAGGCCTTTTCTCAATGGACGTGGGCATTGACTTGGGAACGGCCAATACCCTTGTCCATGTGCGGGGAAAAGGCATTGTCATCAATGAGCCCTCGGTGGTGGCAATTGACAGGCGTACTAAGCGTCCTCTTGCTATCGGAATCGAGGCAAAGGAGATGGTAGGGCGGACGCCGGCCAACGTGGTTGCCATTCGTCCTCTGCGTGACGGTGTCATTTCAGAATTCGAGATCACCGAGGCGATGATCCGCTATTTCATCCGCAAGGTGCACGAGCAGTCTTTCTTCCCTATTCCGCGCCCACGGGTGGTGATCGGCATCCCCAGCGGAGTGACCCAGGTGGAAAAGCGCGCCGTGCGCGATGCTGCCCTGGCGGCAGGAGCACGCGAGGCCTACCTCATCGAGGAGCCGATGGCGGCGGCGATTGGTTCCAATCTGCCAGTGGCTGAGCCCATCGGGAGCATGGTGATCGACATTGGTGGCGGCACAACTGAAGTGGCTGTGTTTTCGCTGGAAGGCATTGTAGTCAGCCGTTCCATCCGTGTGGCCGGTGACGAAATGGACGAAGCGATCATCCAATATGCTCGCCAGAAGTACAATTTGCTCATCGGGCAGCGTATGGCCGAGCGTGCCAAAATTACAATTGGCTCTGCCTACCCGTTGCCGGAAGAGCAAACGATCACGTTACGCGGTCGCAATCTGGTCACTGGCCTCCCTGAAGCAGTGGAGGTGTCCAGCGTGGAAATCCGCGAGGCCCTCAGCGATGCTGTCTCCACCATTGTGGACACCGTACGCAGTGCCTTGGACGAGACCCCTCCGGAATTGATCGCTGATTTAATGGAAAACGGTATTGCTCTTACAGGTGGTGGGAGCTTGCTCCAAGGGTTGGCCGAACGTCTGTCGGAGGAGACGAGGATACGGGTATACGTGGCGGAGGATCCACTGACCTGTGTCGCGCGTGGGGCGGGCATCGTGGTGGAGAATCTAGACAAGTACAGCCGGGTGCTGGCCAGCCTGGACCGTGTCGGCGGCAATCATCGCGGTTAGCCCGACGAGGGAAGAATTTCGTTGCCCGCAAGGTGCATCGTCCGTGCTCTGAACGGTGCGTCTTGCGGCTTTTCTGTGGTTGGAGTATATGCCGAGCACCCCGAGATCTTCGTGGTTGTCCTATATGGTGACAATCGTTGCCTTGTCCATTGGCTTGTTGATGAGCCATTTGGGCTATCTGCAGCCGTTGCGCGACGTGGCGCGCAATCTGTTCGTCCCATTCCAAATTGTTATGAGCCACATCAGTCAAGCTATTGAGCACTCCGCTGGAGGATTACAGGATGTCCAGCAGTTGCAAAAGCGATTGGAGTGGTTGCAGGCGGAAGTGAATCGCCTCTCGGTGGAAAACGTTCGTCTGGCTGAGGTCGAACAGGAAAATCTCCGTCTGCGTCAGCTGCTCAATTATACGCGCAACAATCCTCAGTATGACTACCGTGCTGCTGCAGTAGTGGGTCAGAAAATCGGAGAGGATCCCAACAACCTTCTGTTTACCATTTTCATTGACGTCGGTGTGCGTGACGGTGTTGCGCCTGGTATGCCTGTGGTGACCGACCGTGGTCTTGTGGGGCGTGTCATTCGTGCTGGCCCCAACGTCGCCGAGGTCCTGTTGTTGATCGATCCATCCAGCGCTGTCAGCGTACGAGTGCTGAATTCGCGGGTCACTGGGGTTGTGTATGGTTCGATAGCTAACGAGTTGGTGATGGAGCGCATTCCCCAGGGAGAGGTGATCAGTCCTGGTGACATTATTGTGACTTCAGGTCTGGGCGGCACATTTCCGGACAAGCTGGTAATTGGTCAGGTCATCGAAACATCACACCGCGATGCGGACGCATTTCAGACGGCGCGTGTGCGCCCTACAGTCGACTTTGGTCGACTTGAGACCGTGCTTGTCATTACCACCTTCAAGCCTGTGGAATTGAACACTTCTTTGGGTCCCGAAGGGGGCGAGGAGGGAGCCAATCCGTAGTTACCAGATCTTGCTTTTGGCAGGCTTGGTCTTGGTCGAGTCCAGCTGGGGGCACTTACTCAGTGTTGGAGGAGTTCATCCCGATCTGGTGTTGCTGGCGGTCATCAGCTGGACTATGCTGCGTGGGGCAGCTGAAGGTTGGGTTTGGGCGCTCGTGGGGGGACTCTGTCTTGATCTGCTCTCGAGTGCTCCGTTTGGTCTGTCCCCTATCGCATTGCTCGTCGTTTGTGGATTGACAAGGCTAGCGCGCAGTCAGGTGTATGGCGCCAGCTTGATGTTGCCGTTGTTATTAACCTTCCCGCTAAGCATAGTTTATTATCTCGGCTCGATGCTTTTCCTCGCCTCGGCTGGTTTCTTGCTCGATTGGAATGTCACGCTACTACGCATTGTGGTGCCGGCTTCGCTGCTCAATGTGGCCGCCATCCTGATAATTTTTCCGCTGCTGCGAAGCCTACACCGGCGCACTATGGCGCGGGCAGCTATCTTCTGAGAGGAGCCAAAAATGAAAAAGAGCGGGTAAGGGGATTCGAACCCCTGACATTCACCTTGGGAAGGTGACGTTCTACCACTGAACTATACCCGCATTTCTAGTTAATATTATAACGCAATTCTGTTTACTATGCAAGCTTGCATCTTCCAAGAATAGAGCAAATTGCAGATATATAAGGTAGAATTTGACGGCGGATATTTCCATGCTATGATGGCGTGAAGATATCGAGTCGGGGATCGACATACTTGATGTATTTGCTCCGGCGATTCTGTCGGGGTGAAGAATGATTCAATAGTATGTCACACAACGTTGGGAAAGGGGATGCCGACGATGCTGGACGTGGAGAGGCTCGTTCAGGAGAGCAAGCCGTTTTTGAGTTACTTAGTAAGATGGCAGCAAAACCTGCAACCTGTATCGCTTGGCACCTTGGTGCAGGATGCTCGGGATCCGAATCGGATTGCTGTCATGACGGTGGATGTGATCAACGGTTTCTGCCATATTGGACCGTTGGCCAGTCCGCGCGTGGCGGGTATCATAGCACCCATTGTCCATCTCTTTCAGAACGCTCACGCCCTTGGTGTGCGTCATTTCATCTTTCTGTATGACGCCCATGATCCCGAAGCGGTTGAGTTCGGCAGCTATCCGGCACATTGTGTACGTGGGAGTGCTGAAAGCGCGCCAGTGCCGGAGCTCAAAGCGCTTCCCTTCTTCGACACGCTTGTTACAATGATGCCCAAAAACTCGGTGAATTCGGCAGTGGGCACTGCGCTGGATAGCTGGCTAGATGCTCATCCTGAGGTTAGCACGTTCATCGTAGTGGGGGATTGCACCGACATATGTGTGTATATGCTTGCTATGCATCTGCGCACGCGGGCAAATGCAGCAAATCGCTCTGTGCGTGTCATTGTGCCTGCCAATGCTGTGGATACCTATGATCTACCGGTCGAGGTGGCCTTGCAGACGGGCGCGCTTCCGCATAATGCGGAGCTGCTCCATTTGATCTTCCTGTATCATATGCAGCTGAACGGGATTGAGGTTGTAGCTGCAGTTGAGTGAGCAGAGTTGCGTTGGCACCGCTCGGTCACATCTTGTTCGCAGAGATGGGGTGGAAATAAACACCCCGCGCCCACAGCTGTAGGGGTGGGACGCGGGGGCAAAAGGGACTGCTACCTGTGTTGTATCGGTCGCGAGATGTGCCACGTCACCAACGAGGCATGAACTTGAGTGCATCGAAGGCGATCATGCGGGTGCCGTAGAATTCGCGTGTGTTGTCATATACCACGACAAACTCGTTGCCTGTGGCTGCAAAGTAGTACGTGCCCAAGCTCACCCACTGATCGTTGTACCGCCATTGGTTAACGACGCGGTCGTGGCGCTGACCAGCGTGGATGACGCGGTAACGTACGCGCGTGCTGGTGGCAAACTCACGCGGGATGAAGGCAAACACCTCGTAATAACCGGGTGCCGCTAGGCGCGGCACCCATTTGCCAAAGTTGACCGGGTTGGTATAGCTGTTAAAGGTCCAGAAGATGCTGCCCCCGAAGCCTAGGTAAGCAACACGACGTGAGCCCAGCGGGCCGCCCCAGATAAAGCCGGGATCAGTGTTGTCCACCACTACTTCCATACCGGCTGACGGCGGATATGGAGGATATGGCGGATATGGTGGGTAGTAAGGCGGGTAGTAGGGTGGTACCGGCGTAGGGGTGGGCAGCACCGGTGGCACGGCTCCCACTGTCCACCATACTGAAATCAACGCAAACTGGGTGCGCTCGTAGTAATCCACCTGCACGCGATGCGTGCCGGCATTCAGCGCCTTGATACCGCAATGAACTGCAGCTGCCTGCTCGAACCACGAGTCGACTACCAACGCGCCGTCCACATACACCCGTACACCGTCGTCATGGCGTGCGCAGAAGGTGTAGGTACCATTGTCGAACCATACCTCGCGTGTCCAGCGAATGGAGAAGTTGTCCTCCGGCATTCCGGGCGCGGGTGCCCCCCAGCCCCAATCAAAGTTGATCTCTGCATCCACGCGGGTCAGCACGGGTGGCCCGCCCAGATAAGTGTTATTGAAATACTCTCCGTACCAGCCAGCGGGGGCTGGAGCAGGGGTGGGATAAGGCCACGGATACGGCGGGTAAGGTGGTGGCACCGGCGTGGGGTAGATCACCGGCGGCGGTGCGCTGCCTGTACTGTAGGAGAACGAGATGATCGCGTCGCCGCGCTTCTGCAGATAGGCCACTTGGATAGTGTGGCGTCCCGCAGTCATATAGCGCGTAGCGCAGAACGTACGCACACTCTGTTCGCGCCACTCGTCCAGGATGAGCACTCCATCTACCCACACACGCACACCATCGTCTACTGTCGCGCAGAAGTTGTATGTGCCTGCAGTCAAATTGACATCACGTGTCCACCGTACCGAGTACTCATAGGCGGGTAGTCCGACAGCGGGTGAGCTGGTGCCCCAGTTGAAGTTGATCTGAGGATCCATACGCACCATCACGGGCGACTTGGGGGGCGAAACGCTGGCGCCCAGCATCATGTCGTCATAGTACTCACCAATCCACGCTTCTGTTGGCGAAGGCGGCCATGGCACTGGCGGTCCAGGTGACGGCACCACCGGAAGTGGGCCGCTCCACACCAGCCGGGCCATAGCATTGCCAGTGTCCTCGAAGTAGGCCATCTGCAATGTGTGGGTGCCCTGGGTCAGGTACGGGCTGGCGCAGTAGGTCACCGATGCGCCTGTCACCTGCCACTGGTCTATGAGCAGCTGCCCGTCCACCCAAAAGCGTACCCCGTCGTCCACCGCGGCGCAGAAATTGTAAGTGCCCGCGCTGAAGCTCATCGTTCGCGTCCAACGTACGGAGAACTGATCGATGGGCAACGCTGCACTGGGCGAGCCTGTGCCCCATACATAGTTAATGCTGGGCTCATAGCGCGTCAGTACGGGCGGCCCCGCCAAGCTATGGTTGGCGAAGTATTCTGCAAACCAGCCAGCATCCTGAGCTGGTGGCGAGGCCATCACCACTGCCGGCAGCGTGTTCGCCAACAGCGCCACTGCGATAAGAAACCATGTGAATATGCGTTTCATTGATGTTCCTCCTTCACTTGGGGGTGCTGATCACCCGGTGTCCGCATTTGACGGGTGCACAACTGTTTCCACGCACCCAGAAGCGCTCTTCCCCTGTCGCTGCTTCCACCCATAGAGTCCACACCATACCGAAGTGCTATGAATGTGTTCCGCTAGAGAGCTACACGATTGTACACCACAATCAAAAAAGCCCCCTTTCCCGCGGGAGAAGGGGGACATCCATCACGATGTCAAGGAACAACACTCAAACACTTCTCACCTGGCCGGTGACTAGATGCTCTTTATGTCTAGCACCCCTATTATACACCAGAATTTTGATTCGCGCAATAGCTTTACCATAAACATTTGGCGCACGCTTTACCGAGAATCTATGACACGAGGAAACATGTCGCCGATCCTGGCAGGTGCAACGCTATGCCTTGCGCCAAGGGGAATACCAGCCAGTTTGGTGCTCATTTTATCATTTGGATGCCGTGGTCGCAACAAGGGAAACGCTTATCCACCTATCCCCAATAACACGCAAAATGACTCCGTGTTACCTATGAGATGCTTTCATAGTTGCAGCTCTTGGTTCCTTTTGCCTTTTGGGGTGATGGTTGGGCCTCAATCTGCCCACACCCGGGCGGTTCGAGAGACTCCGTTCGTGTTCCATGCATTGAGCCGCACCAAGTTTGGCCAATTCAATTTGTGGGTCTCTGGTATTCTCAAATCAGGAAGGCACTCGTGGAAGCCTATGGCAAAAGGATGCGTATCAGCACGGATTGAATCATACTCGTAAAGCGTGGTACAATGATAGTGCTTGATGCTGTCCGTCGCCGTCGTAGCGGAATATGGATGTGTTTCAGTGCGGGTGATGTGGTTTCGCCCTGATCGAAAGGAGATAGAGATGAACAAGACGATCCTTGGGGCAGCACTGGGTCTGGTGATCCTTGTCACTCTGTTAGCAGCGAGTTCAGCTTTCGCGCAGTGGCCCTATCCTGGCTACTACGCATATCCCTATTACGGATACTCCTACTACGTGTCCAATGCACCGTACCGGTATCCTAACCTCATTGCAGGCCCCTATCCCTACACTATACCCTCGCTCGCCGGGGGCTATTATGGGGGTACGCGTGGCGGGTTCTATAGCGGACCATACTACTGCTACCATGAACCCTACCGCGGAGTCGGTACGGACGTGTACCGCTATGCCGGAGGTAATTATTTCTACAGGGGCTACTGCTATTCAGGATGTCCTGAGGTTGGTGGATATTACGAGCAGCAGATCCCTTTGCAGTAACCGCAAGCATGCCGAAGCCGGTCTGGCCACCAGAGCCAGCGGCGTACCGTGAAAGTATAGCAGGCAAGTGCCCGGGTTGGTGAGTGCAATACCCAGTTGAATCTTGGGCCGTGCTATACTTAACGTAATAGATGTCGCATCGAGCTTATAAGCTGGGTAAATTGCCTGCGCAACCTAACAGTACATGCCTGCTAATGTTTTGGTTTTGGCCTCTATGAGGATATGCACAGTGCTGAAACGCCTCAAATTGCTGTTTCTCTGGTAGTGAATGTTACTGCAGCATTTCCTCGATTGAAGCGAAGACTTTGCCAGGCCACAGACAAGCCAATGCATACGATCGGTTCTCTGGACCTACTGTGCAGGTAGGTCGAATAACAAGGTGGCTCTAGCATTTTATCCTCTGACATCTGTTCTTCCCCCCACCTTTTTCTTTTAAAGTGCCTTATCTGACCACATTTTAACCGAACAGATGCTTGACAAATTAGACATACTAATATATAATTGAATGAGATATCCAATTTTGTCAGACATACGTCGAGCTTGTCACCAGTGCAACAATCGGCGATGCGAAGTGCTAACACCTGCGTGAATCTGGCCACTGACAGGCTCGGCCGAGGAGGAGAGGCACTATGAAAACCAATCGGATGTTGACTCGCCGTCGTTTCTTAAAACTGTCGGCAATAGCTGGGTCTGTTCTGTTGATTCCATGGCCTGCCACCGTAGTGCCAGTGAAGTATAGTGGCAAAGGTGGGGAACGTCGTTACCTTCCTCGTCGCCAACATGGTCACGCGCGGCCAGTACAGGATGCGGGTATACTAGATCCCACCCAGATACCCAAATACCAGATGCCACTTGTTATACCGCCCGTTATGCCTAAGACCACATGGGGCAAGGAAGGAGCCCCCGATCGGACAGAATTTGACTACTATGAGATCAGTGTGCGTCAGTTCGAGCAGCAGATTCTGCCGCCGCCGTTTCCAAAGACCACTGTGTGGGGTTATGGTTCACGCAATCATCCAGACACTTTCCATTCCCCCAGCTTCACAATAGAAGCGCTGGCCGGCAGACCGGTGCGTGTCAAGTGGATCAACGAACTGGTGAATCCAGATGGTACCTACCTGCCGCATTTGTTGCCTGTGGATCAGACATTGCACTGGGCAAATCCACCGGGTGGCGACAAAGGGAAGGACGGGCACAGCTTGAATCCGAAACCTTACATGGGTCCTGTGCCAATTGTGACACACGTACACGGCGCGCATACTACGCCTGAGAGTGACGGTTACCCTGAAGCGTGGTACCTTCCCGCTGCTACGAACATTCCACCCACATACGCAACGCATGGCACGTTTTTCGGCCAGTTCGACCGCAGCAATACAGAGCCAGGCTCTGCTGTCTTCCAATATCCCAATGACCAGCGCGCGACTACGCTGTGGTATCACGATCACGCGCTGGGCATCACGCGTCTCAACGTGTACGCTGGTCTGGCCGGTTTCTATCTGCTCCGTGGTGGGCCGAGCGATCTACCAGCCGGGGTGCTACCAGGTCCGGCACCGTCAATCGGCGATTCACCCGATACAAAGTACTACGAAATTCCCATCGCGATTCAGGACCGTTCGTTCAGGGTGGATGGTTCGTTGTTCTATCCGGACAATCGGGCTTTTTTTGAGGGTCTCCAACCCGAGCAGCTCAAAATACCCTTCGTCTCCGAGGAGACAGCCCCGGAGACAGAGGGCACCCAAGCACCAGGTGACCATGACGATGCTGCTGGCGCTGCAAGGCCCCACGGTCGCAAGGTGAGCGATATCCCGCCGATCTGGAATCCGGAATTCTTCGGGAATGCGATTATGGTTAATGGTCGTACGTGGCCCTATCTAGAGGTTGAGCCGCGTCGATATCGCTTCCGGCTGCTAAACGGTTGCAATTCGCGTTTTCTCGTGCTGCGCTTCGAGCGGGATGATCTATCTTTCTGGCAAATTGGCAACGAAGGTGGTTTCCTCCCTAAGCCAGTTGAGCTAAAGGATTTGTTGTTGGCGCCGGCAGAACGAGCGGACGTGATTGTGGATTTCACCGGCTTGAAGCCGGGTACTGAAATTCTCTTGCTGAATGTTGGCCCTGACGCACCTTTCAGAGGTTTCAACCCTGACGGGACGTTGGCTGATGGGGAAGGGGGTACATTTCCTCCGGCTGATCCTGAGACGACTGGTCAAGTAATGAAGTTTGTAATCGTCGATCTGAGTAGTCAGGACACTAGCACGCCGCCTGCTGAGCTCCAGCTGCCACCCGTAACCGATCTGGGTCCAGCCGATGTGACGCGCGTTCTCTCCCTGAATGAGGCAATGTCCGATGTGGTCTTCGTTGTCGAAGACGAAGAAGGAAACATTGTCGAAGCAGCCACAGGGGGTGAGCCGTTTGGGCCGCGTGCGGCATATCTGGGTACACTTGGACCTGATGGCACCGGAGTAATGCTAGGTTGGGATGAGCCGATGACCGAGAATCCGGAGCTTAACGCTACCGAGACGTGGGAGATCTACAACTTTACGGTGGATGCTCATCCCATTCACCTTCATCTCATAATGTTTCAGGTGATCAATCGTCAGCCTCTACACGAAGGAAGGCTTACAGGTACACCGCAGCCTCCTCCGGCATGGGAGGCGGGTTACAAAGATACTGTCATTGCCTATCCGATGCAGGTTACGCGCATCAAGGCGAAGTTCGATGTCGAGGGGCTTTTCGTGTGGCACTGCCACATCCTCGAGCACGAGGACAACGAGATGATGCGACCGTACTACGTCGGACCCATACCAGAAAAGATTAGGCAGCAGCTGGGATCTGGATGATCTAGCAATAAGTCCGGGCTGTCGTCCTGCAATATGACAGCCCGGACTCGGGTCAGTTCATTGTCCTTCCATTCACACGGGCAGCTCGCTCGCGTGAGCGAACATCAGTGTAACCGCTTCCTGGAAATAGCAGAGAATGACGTCTTGCTGCTAATCTAGCTGAGTCGGGCACATATTCACAGCGCAGCAGCTCTGAGGTCTACAGCCCTAACAGATCTGCCACCCACCCCAATCCGAGTGCCTCCAGAGTGGGTCGAGTAGGGGTGCCGGACTGCACATCCCATCCTGCCATAGCATAATAGGTGTCCATAGCGCGTTGCCATTCCTCGCGATCCAGCACGTATCCGTCGCTAGGTCCTCCCTTAAGTGGCTGGGTGAAGAAGCGCTCCGGCAGCGTGTCGCGTTCACGTCCGATCCCCTCGCGTGCGTTAAAGGCACGTAACATGTTCAGCCGCCTTTCGCCCACCTTCATGATCTCGTAGAGGCTGACATCCCAACCGGTCACAGCGCGTACCACTTCGGTCAGCTGGTTCATGCTGTACAGATGCCATGCTGGACCGTAGACGAACTGGCACACATTGAGGCTGTCCAAAGCGCTATAGGCGTGCTGGGTGACCAGCGCAAAGCGCACCATCTCAGCGTTCAGGGTGAGTGGCGGTTGTGGGTCATGTAGCCCAATTTGCGCCATCCGTTCTGGATAAGGGGCATAGGCCGGGTCGTGCTCGTGCGACTGGTGGTCGGCACCAAACGGATTGGCCGCGTAGATGACCGCCAGCGTGCGCTTGACTTGGGGCATGTGTGCTGGTGCCTCTTGATCCTTGGAGGTGATGAGGAAGCGCTCGCTCCCACGCCCAAGGCGTTGCGCAGCGCGCGCTGATCCTTCAGCCAGGAGATCACCAAAACCCTCTCGACGTCCGATCATCTCTGTCAACTTCACCACTGTCTCAGCATTACCAAAATGCAAGTCCAAGCCACCGGTGTCTTCTTTGGTGAGCAACCCGTTCTCGAAACACTCCATCGCCCAGGCGATGGTTGCACCGCACGAGATTGTGTCCAGCCCATATCTGTTGCAATTTTCGTTGGCCTTGCATAAGGCGGCCAAATCGTGCACTCCGCAGTAAGAACCCAAGGTAGCGAGCGACTCGTACTCAGGCCCACCATAGGTGGGATCAAGAATGTAGGTGCCACTGGTCTGTTCGACCACCCGTTTGCAACGCACCGCACAAGCATAGCACGTGTCTCGCCCCATACGATCCTGTTGGCCTTGAGTGGCACCGCGCAAGAGGGTCTCGTACAACGTCGGCCCGTTGATCTTCTCATAGTGCTCGAATACCCCACTGGTGTAGTTGCGCGTCGGCAACCCGCCATCGGCGTTGTTGAGGCCGATTACTTCGGAGGTGCCATATTTGGACAGGCCCGCAATGTCAGATTGCGGCAGCTGGGTGACCCCCCAACGAGCCAGAGCCTTCAGCGTGGCAGGATCTGCTATGCTTGGCCGCTGATTACCACGTACCACCACCGCCTTGAGGTTCTTGGAGCCCATCACGGCGCCCATACCGGTGCGTCCATTGGCGCGGCTACACATGTTTATCAGTGCAGCAAAACGCACCCCTTTTTCGCCAGCCGGGCCAACTTGTAGCACTTCGATCCTGTCATCGCCCAATTCATATCGGAGCATCTCTTGCACTTCGCCGGTGACATGCCCCCACAGGTGAGTGGCATCGCGCAGTTCTGCCTGCCCATCGTGCAACCACAAATAGACCGGTTTCGCTGCGCGTCCCTTAATCACAATGCCATCAAAGCCGGCGAACTTCATCTCAGCAGGGAAGAAGCCACCACATTGCGAATCGCCTATGCACCCAGTGAGCGGAGACTTGGCCGCCGCCGTCATGCGACTTTGGCCGGATATCGGCGCACCGGTGATCACGCTTAGAAACAGGGCCAGTATATTCTCGGGCGACAGTGGGTCAACGCCCGCTGGCATATCGCGCAGCAGGTAGATGAGCGCCATAGCGCTGCCCCCCATGTACTTGCGATAGAATTTCTCCTCAGGCTGTTCGATGCTCAGTTCGCCACTGGTGAGATTAACGTGTAAGACGCGTCCATGATAACCGTGTGGCATGACGGTTCGCTCCTTTCTTCTCCTACGCTCTTATGCTCATCCTCCGCCCACCGGCATATAGATCACCACCTGATCATCTTCTTGCAGCGTATGGCTCGCCGGAATGTGGGTACGACCGTTGACCGCCACAATCACGCGTCGCTCAATGCCCAGCGTTGCCAGTAGATCACCCACTGTGGCTGACTCGGGTAGCTCCAGCGTAGTCCGTCCCCTTGCTGCAGAGGGTAACCGTTCACGCAGGATTCCATGCAAATGGACTGAGACACGCATCCCTTAAATTTTCATCCTTTCGCCTTTTTCTTCGTGAATGAAAACCCAGCCGACGATCTCTCCAATGTTGATTTCCGGCTGTAGCTGCCACGTGGCAGCATTGGACATGGGCCGCACATAGCGCGAACTTGAGTCAAAGTCTGGGGCAGGCAGCCGACTCGCCTCGGCCAGTATAGCCGCCATGCGCGCCTGCCAGCCGGCCATGTTGCTGACGCGCAAGTCAATCCATTCTGTCTCCGCCCAACGATTTATTTCCTCAGAGGTGGCACGCCAAGACTGCCACTCCCAGCGATGGTCACGCCGACCGCGATTGGCACACAGCAGCGTCCGACCATCAGGCATCAGAATAGGAATGCCAATGGAAATGGCACTGCTGCGCAATCGTCCATCCTCGCATACCAGCTGTGTGACAGTGCGCGAGATGCTCTGCGGATCGCTCTCAGCCACAGCCTGCATTGTGCGATAGGCTCGCTTGAGCAGATAAGCTTCAAACAATAGCTTGGAAAGACGAGGTGGCCCCAGGATCTCAAATGCGACGCTGTCCACCCCGTGTTCGACTTCCAGCCGGCGGGCGAATTCGATGGCACGATGTCGCAACACCCCAGCGCGGTAGCTGGGGCTCATCACGGCACTATCCAACGCTCCAATGATGTCACGGCCAGTGCTTATCCCCTTCAGCTCACATACCACGTTGAATGCAATATCCTCTGGCGTTACCCCTTCCATCTGACCAACGGTGGTAATTACAGTGAACTCGGCCAGCGAGAAATAGCCGTTCTCACCTGTGTCGATGTACACCGACTCGAGCACGCCATCCAACCGCTGCCCTCCGCAATGTTGTTCAAGGTCAAAGGTCTGCCCATCCAGCACTACACCATGTTCAGGAGGGCAATCGAACAAAGGGATCTCGCGACCACGCCGCTTGATTGGTCCGTAGCCGATTTGCTTCCAAGTAATCGCCGCAGTGGGTTTAATTTCCTTGATGGCGGGCGCTCCAGGTGTGCGCGCTATCAGAAAGAGCAGCAAGCTATGAGCGCCGGCCATCGCTGCCTTGCTCAGCAACACTCGTGAGGGTTTCTCTTCCCCATGTGTGTACGGGATGTTGAGACCCATTCCTCCGGTGCCGCTGGTGCCCACCTTAAGATAGGCCCGAGTGCCAGCGTGGCGCATTGCTTCGTAAAGTATCTGTACATGGCGCACCAGCTGGGGCACGTATAAGCTGGCCAACAGCCGCTCCACCGCAGCGACGTAGTCATCCAGCGCTGGTGAGGCGACTTCCTTGCCCATGTACCATACCTCGCGTGCGCGATCATAAATGTCCAGCACTTCCGCTGCACTGGTATAAATGTCCTGGTAAGCTAGGGCGGTGGCGGTGTTGATGCAATCCACAATCGCGTCGGGGACGATGCCGGGGGCAAAGTCAGTACGCCCCATGATGAGTTGCGCTAGGTAGGAATTTTGCAGAGTTGTGTCGCTCATCTCAGCCAGAACGTCCTCGAACACCCAGCGCCGATACTCGGGACTGGCCAACACCTCTGGTCTTGTCTTGTCCTTGAGCGCTGTACGCACAAAGACGTTGCCCCAAACAGGCAACAACTTCACAGGACTGCCAGCGAATTCGGCCCGCAGCCGCTCAACCGCTTTGCGTGCCTCATCCTCCAACAGAGAGCTCACAATGAGCATGGCAGGGGACTCTTCCATTAATTGGCGACAAACTGCCATGCCCACCAGCCCGTAGCCACCCAGTACGAGGATGGTGCGATTCTTGATCTCCATCGACCAGTGTCCCCTGTTTACAGTTTACAAGAAGCCCAGGATTGTGAGAGATGCGGACTCCCCTTCCCCAGCACCCCTCGCTAATGAGGGAGTAGGGAAGGGGCAAGGTAGGTGTGGCAGCGAGCCTTTCATTCCTTTCCAGCCTGATTTGCTAGAATGATCGCTTCTGCCACCTCACGCATCGGTTTACGCAAGTTCATACTCATCTTCTGGATCTTGCGGAAGGCATCCGCCTCAGTGAGCCCTTGCGTGTCCATCAGGATACCCTTGGCGCGATCTACCAACTTGCGCGTCTCAAAAGCTAGCTTGAGGTCAGCCACCTCTTTGCGCAAGGCCTGAAACTCCTTAAAGCGTGCCAGTGCTACCTCGATGGCTGGAGCTAGATCAGGCTCGCGAAATGGCTTGACAAGATATGCCACGACACCCGCCTCACGCGCGCGCTCGACCAGGTCTTGCTGACTGTAGGCGGTCAACAGGATAACTGGCGCGATCTGCTCCTCGGTGAGGATCTTGGCTGCTTCGATGCCGTCCATATCGGGCATCTTGATATCCATGATTACGATATCCGGCCGCAGCTCCCGCGCCAGATTCACAGCGCTGCGTCCATCGCCCACCTCACCGATCACCAGGTAGCCCAGATTGGTCAGCATCTCCCTTAGATCGGTGCGAATGATGGATTCATCATCGGCGATGATAACGCGTGTACGCTCTACACGTTCTGTACGTTGTGCTTTGCTCATTATTCACCTCCCAATATGGATTTAGGAAACGTTACAACCGCTTCAACACCATTGCGATTGCGCATTTCGAGAGTGCCCTTCAGGTCTTCTTGCACGAGTGTGCGCACAATATACAACCCCAGACTGCGGCTTTCTGTTCCAGACAGGTCGAAATCAGTGGGCAGACCACTGCCGTCATCGCGCACTCGCATAATTACTTGGTCTCCGTCATCCTCCAGTGTCACCTGGATATAGCCTGTCGTGCGTCCCTCAAAGCCATGTTCCAGCGCATTTTGCAAAAGCTCGTTGAGGACCAGAGCGCATGCCGTTGCTTGCCGTGAAGGCAGGTAGATGGGTGGTCCTTCGACTCCAAAGGTGATATGCTTGTCCGGGGCGACCAGCCCGTGTTGCACCTGAGCGACGATGCGGCTGCTCACCTCGCGCATATTGATCACCCGTGCCTCTTGCCTCGAGAGAAACTCATGGATGACTGCGACGCTGAGAATGCGGTTGACGGCCTCTTCAATTGCCTGGCGCGTTTCCTCATTGCTTGCACGACGTGCTTGCATTCTTAATAACGCAGCAATCGTCTGCAGGTTGTTCTTAACGCGATGATGCAACTCTTGAATAAGTGCTGTCTTGACACGCAGCTCCTGTTCACGCCGTCGCTCCTCGGTGATGTCGCTCACTACCAGGATAACGTGGCTGATCTCCTCACTCTCTCCTTTGGGCGTCAGCCAGCGCCATAACAATGGGGGCGGCAGATTACGTAGTGGGAGCGCTTTCTTAACCCAGCGGCGTCCACCGGCTTCCTCCTCTTGTTCCAGACAGCGTTGCTGAGCAACGGCAGCGCGTACCAGCACGTCGTCCTGCGTAGCCAGGTTGCTAAGAGGCCGCCCTACCAAATCACCTAGGTATCCGATACGCCGATAGAGGTTCATAGCCACCCCACTGACGTAGCGGATGACACGCGTGCGATCCACGACAATAATGCCATCGCTTTCCCCAAAAGGGGTGAGCGTGTCCGCGCCAATGAGTCGGCCGTACTGGGCCATGCGCTGCAGTTGCAATGTCACCCGCTGGAACACATGCGAGCGACGCCGCTGTCGCTCATGTTCTAATAGATTGGTCTCGATACGCAATGCGGCAATGACTTGGTGTGTGCCCGGGCGCCACACTGGATAGAGCTGGACAACTATCGGTGCGCCGTCGCCAGTGAAACTCTGGCGATTATGTGTCTCACAGCTAAGCAGGAAGCGCCTCAGTTTCCGACAAGCTGGCTCATCTAGCAGCTGACCCACCATAGAGTGTGCGTGTACTGCCGCGACCGAATGCGGCCGCGCATGTGCCAGTACCAAGCATGGCTGGTCGGGCTGCCAGCTGCACAACATGACATCCGCCCGACTGATGTCGGCTACGATTGGTATTTGGCCTTCGATAGCTCTCAAGAAAGCGACGTCGTCCTCGGAGAGATAGTCACATTGCGTGTAAATAGAAGATTGTTGTACTGGGGTGACGACGTCGTCTTGCATCACAATCCCGCCCACTGCGCCGGGTCTGGCGCCACAGTCTACGAGCATTCCAGATCCTCTTTTTATTTGTTTGATTATACACGAGCTGCTACGCTCTGACAAGCATTTGGCCATAGGTAACTCGATCGAATAATTTGACAAGATCCTGTATGTAGGGTAAAATCGGGCATATACCCCCATGGGGTATGCACTCAGTGACAAAGATTATGGAGGGAAATCGAAATGACACAGCAGGTTATCGACAGCCCAATTCACGTGAATGATGATGCCTTTGAGAAGGTGGTGCTCAAGTCATCGTTGCCAGTTATTGTAGATTTCTGGGCACCTTGGTGTGGACCGTGTCGTATGATCGCGCCTGTGCTCGAGGAGGTGGCCAAGGAGTACGCTGGTAAGGCAATCGTCGCTAAGGTGGACACAGATCAGAATCCTGTATGGGCCAGCAAATATGGTGTGCGTGGTATCCCGACGCTTCTATTCATCAAGAATGGGCAAGTGGTGGATCAGCAGGTGGGCGCTGTGCCCAAGCAGGTGATCACCAGCAAACTGGCAGCCATATTGAAGTGAACTTATGTTGGCGGGACATATGGGGTGAGCTGCTATGCCTATTTATGAGTATGTGTGTCAAGATTGTGGTGAGCGGTACGAGAAGTTTGTACGCACTGGGGATGGCAAAGTAGAGCTGGTTTGCCCGCGGTGTGGCAGTACGCGAGCGCAAAAAACATTTTCCGTCTTCGGGTTGAGAGCAACAACTGGCAAGTCGCAGGGGGTAACTACTTCGCCTTCTACGTGTGGACCGGTCGGTTGAAGCATCCGATAACGGGAGACCGTGTGTCCCTTTTAACCAGTAGGTCGACAACCCTCTTAGGCAGAAGGGTTGTCGACCACAGATTACATGAGCATCTTCAGCGAGGTATTTATAGCGTTCGGTACACGGGTGGTGACAGGCGATGGCGGGGCAAACAAGGAATAGATCAACTTTTAGTCCCGAAACTAGAGGAAGGCTGATCAATCGTCTGCAGCGCCTGGAGGGTCAGGTGCGGGGCGTGTGTCGTATGATCGAGGAGGGACGCGATTGTCTGGACGTGCTGACGCAGCTGGCAGCGGTCCGTGGTGCAGCGCATCAAGCAGCACTTATGGCTATGCGCGAGTATGCTCTCCACTGTTTGACTGATCCCGAAGCGCAAAATTCGCCTAACGAGGCGATCGCTCGGATGATGAAAACGTTGCAGTATCTGCCCTGACTGCAACTTCACATAATCTGCATCTGGTAATCAGCCAAGTCACAATCCAGACGATTTCTTTGTACCCAGTTGACCACCCGGCTGAGCAGCCCTTGGGCGTAGTCACGATCACTGGATACACAGGCAACACCTACCACAGCCCATTGCCTTTGGTCTTGTGCACCCACTTCGGCGACGGAGATGTTGAACTCGTTGCGTAGACGAGCCATTAAGCTCTTCACCACTTGTCGTTTATCTTTCAGAGAAGCAGCAGCTGGCAAGCTTAGTTCCAAGGTGCACACTCCGATTACCATTAGCAAACCCCTCGTCTCTATTGGTGCAGGTCACAATCTACACTCGCCGGTTCCATTCGTCCGTAATATAGCGCGTGCGGTAGAGCTGGTCTGCTAGATGCAACTCGTGTTCGCTCAGCGCGCCTTCTACCAGATTGAGGTTTAGCGCTTGCGCAAACCCTTGCGCCAATGCCCATGCCACTTCTTCAAATGAAACCGAACGTCCCAGTGCTTGCTCCAACGTGATGGCACGATCCCGTAGTGAAGGACGGCTGCTGTGATGATCGGTTGGTGCCTCACCGTCGGGCTGGCCGACACGCAAGCAGTCGAAGATTCGGTCAAGATCGCCATACAATGGCAAGGCGCCGTGTTGTAAGACCTGCCCTCGCCGACGTACCTGGGCGCTGCCAATCAACTTCTTGCCATTCACTGTGATCTCGTAGTTCGAGGGAGTATCGAAACACGCCGCTCCCTGTTGGGGGTTGAGCACTTTTTCTTCCTGCGGCTGGAACACATCTGCGCCCAAGATGCGTAGCCCGGTCAGCAGCCCTTGGCTGAGGCGGCGGTAGGATTCGGTGATGCCGCCTCGCACGCGTGGCTCATCCTCTGGCGCAATGACACTATAGGTGAGCTCATCACAGTGCAGGATGGCACGTCCACCTGTAGGACGACGTACCCATGTGTAGCCCAGCTGTGCGCATGCCTCAACGTCCACGTCACTCCAAGGCTGGTTGTAGCCTAAAGATAGGCAGGGAGGATGCCACTGGTAGAAACGCAGCGTCGGTTGTCCCACCCCATCAGCCAAGGCATGCAAGATGGCTTCGTCCACTGCCATATTTAAGGCGCCCTCGGCAGGTGGCGTGACCAGAAGTCGCCATGCAGCGGGTGGAAGAAGATGTTCCATCGCTCTAAATTATACCTTATGGTCATGGCTTGTTTCAAGAATCGCTATACAGCGCAGCAATTTTGGTGTACAATAATGTTAATGTCCCTGGTATCACAATCTGTGAGGACAAAGCTGGATACGGTTCGTAGGTGTCCAGCCATCATGGTTGATTTGAATTGAATCGAGCGGTCAGAGGTTGCTGCCATAAGGGTTAGCAGCGGACAATGGCATTCGAAGATCGCATTCGGCTGCCCACTCTGAGTCTCATCCACCGGCGCTTGCGCCTGTTGAATCTGCTCAGTGAATTCGTTGAAACTGGCAAGCGCCTCATCACCATTTATGCCCCTAGTGGCTACGGCAAGTCTATCTTGTTGGCCGATTTTGCTCAGACTACAGACTGGCCGGTGTGTTGGTGTTCACTCGATACAAGCGACCGCGATCCTGCATCCTTCCTTACCCTTCTAGCTTACAGTATTGCGGACCGATTTCACGAGATCGAGTTCGAGGGATTGGTACGATTGATCGAGCGCGGCGATACCCAAGGCAGCGTCCGCTGCATAGCTGAAGCGCTTGAGCTGGTCGGTCCGCACATTATTATTGTCGATGATTTTCACAAAGCGAACAGTGCTGCGGTGTCCTTAGCACTCAGCCATTTGCTAGAACGACTCCCCGAAACCAGTCGACTGATTGTAGCAGCACGGGGTAATTTAGGCCTGGAAACACGCCAGGTGATCGATCTGGTCTTAGCCGAGCGGGTGGCTGGTTTGTCCGAAGTAGAGCTGCGCTTCACGCCCGAGGAATTGCAGCTGCTCATGCGCAAGCGTTTCGGCCGTCAGATCAACCTGGAGGATGCCGAGAAGATTGCTCAGGCCACGGATGGCAACATAGCTCAGATCCTGCTCACTGGCCATTTGATGCATGCCGAGCGGCTGATCAGCAGCTTGAGGCAGCGGCTGGGCGACGACCGTGAAATTATCTATAGCTATATGGCTGAGGAAGTTTTGAGCAAGCAATCGCCTGAGCTGCAGCGCTTTATGCTCCACACCGCTGTGCTGCCCGAGATGACCGCTGATCTGTGCAACGAACTGCTGGGCATCACTGATGCGCAGGCTCGCATAGAGGAGCTGGTGCACAAGGACCTGTTCGTCGTCCAGGTGGGTGCGAGCTTTCGTTATCATGATCTGTTCGCCGAGTTTCTGCGTAGCAGGTTAAGTGCTGATGAGGTACTGCAACGTCATGTGCTGGTGCGCGCCGCCGACTTGCTGGCAGCGCGCTCGCGTTTTGAGGAGGCTGTACCGCTGTACTTGCGTGCCCAGGCGTGGCAACAAGCAGCTGCTTTGCTCGAAGCACAGGCAGGGTTCTTCTATGACACTGGACGTGCTCTGACATTGCACGAGTGGCTCTCCGAGATACCCGACGCCGAGATGAGGTGCCATCCTAGGCTACTATTGTGGCGTGGGTTGATCCTTAGCGATGACCTTGGAGAACCTGAGCAGGCAATCCTGGTCTCGCAGGAGGCAGAAAGTGAGTTTTCTGCTCGCAATGATCCCAAGGGTGCAGCTGAAGCTCTGGTGCTTCAGTCTGTTGGATTGCGGATGATGGGGCGTGCCGCAGAGAGTCTGGCTATGGCCAAGCAAGCGGTGGAGCGGATGGCACCTCTGAATGTTGATGCCCAGACTAATGCGTACGCTATTAGGAACCGCGGACTGGCTTATGCCACAATGGGCGACACCATGGCAGCGCTGGATGATTTACGCCGCGCGTTGGAGCTGTACAAGGAATTGGATGATACATACCACATCGCGATATGCCATCATGATATCGGCATCTGTTTGTGTCGACGGGGTAACATTAGCGCAGCGGAGCATCACTTCCAGCAAGCCATTCGCATCTGGGAGATGCTGAATAGTGCCAATAACCTTGCCAACACGCTTAATAGCTTGGGTGTGATGCTGTACGCCGCGGGGCGCTCCGAGGAAGCTCTGCAGCGCTTCATAGAGAGCTTGAATGTGGCACAGCAGATTGGCGCTATACGACGTGCAGCATTCGCTCAGGCAGGCATCGGCGACGTCTATCTGGAGCGGGGCGAGTATCAAGCCGCTATTCAAGCCTATGCGATGTCCACAGAGCTTGCGTATGAGGCAGATGTGCAATCTTTGCAGGTATACAATCTGGTCAGGACCGGTGAAGCCTTGTACTATCAAGGTGATCTGGCGGAAGCGCTCAAGTTGGCCAGTCGTGCCCGGGAGATCGCCTCTGAGACCAACCTAGCCTTTGAGTCGGGACTGGCATGTACTCTGCAGGCTCGCATTGCAGTGCGCCAGGGGGAATATGAGACTGCCTCGCAGCTCTACCGGGCAGCGCTGGAGAACTTTACCCGCAACGATGTGTTGGAACAAGCCAGAGTCTATTTGTGGTGGGGTTATTGCCTGTTGTTGGATCAGCGATCTTTGGCTGCCGTCGAGAAAGTACGGGAGGCAGCCAAGCTCGCTTTGGGAATGGGAGAACTCGTTGCGGGGCTAGCGCCAACAATCGTGGAAACGCGCAAGCTACTTCTACATGCGATGAACCGCGAGGACATCTCTGCGAGTCTGCGGGAGAGCGTTCAGTTGTTGTTGGCACAAACTGCTGCGCCGGTAGAAGCCACAGGACCCGGTTTGCAGATATTTCTGTTAGGGACCCCTGTCTTAGTCGTCTCCGGAGAGCGTAAGCTGTTCAGTCAACGAGGACGGGTGCGCCGTATGCCGGAGTTTCTGGCCTATCTGCTAATGCGTACGCCGCATGGAGGGTGTCGCTGGTACGAGGCGAGTGATGCCATCTGGCCTGATCTGGATGCGGACAAGGCTTCAATCCTCTTTCACCAAACGGTGAAAAGGTTACGCGACGGCGTGTTTGGCCACTATGATTACATCATCGTGCGGGACGACTATTATCAGATCAACCCAGAGTACATCGAATGGGCAGACGTCTGGGCCTTTGAGCGCCTTTTTGAGCGGGCGTTGCAAGTGCCACCCGAGCAGGCACTAGATCTGTTGCTCGAGATTATTGCGCTATACCAGGGTGAATTCTTAGCTGGATTCGAAGTGGGCGATTGGGGCACCACTTACCGTGCCAGCTGTGAGACACGTTTCTTGCAGTGTGTCCAGCTGGCCGGCGAGCAGTTACTGAGACAAGGTGCTCCCCAAGAGGCATTGCGCATCGCCAACAAAGGCTTAGCCTATGATTACTTCCGTGAAGAACTGCATCACATTGTGTTGCGTGCCTATGCTCAGCTAGGGCTGTTTGATCAGCTGGTAACTCACTATGCCGGACTTCGGCGCACCTTTCAGCAAGAGCTGGCCTGCTTGCCTGACACCTCCACTCATCGTCTTTACCAGCAGTTGATCGCACTTCGTGCAGCGCGCTAATTGCTGAGAGATGTAAGAGCAGGTGCGCTAATATAGAAGCACCAACATCGGGAAGAGGTGAAAGGAGGTGTCAAACCATGTTGGCCAGTTTGAAACCTACTGTGGTAAAAGTCGTCAATCATCCTCAGGCGCTGCGGGCTGCTGTCATCTTGCTAACGTTGCTCATCGCGGCACTGGCTGGCGGTGCTCCCCATGACTACGGCGGGGGAAGGTAGTTGAGCCTATGTACGCGCTGACGAGGCCAGCCGGGCCGTCAATACCGTTTCGATCTATACCCAATCGGCCTGCTATCTCAGATGTGCTGCTCAAGGCCAGTGCAAACGCGTCGTTTCGGATGCGGTTGCTCGCAGATCCCAAGAATGCCTTGGCAGGGATGAATCTGCCGCCGGAAGACTTCGAGCTCCTAGCAGGAGTGGCGACGTCCAGCTTAAAGGACTTTGCCAATCAAGTGCGGATGCGGCTGGTAGAGCAACCCCGGAGAGTGCAGATATCCTGAAAATAAACTCGCGCCTGAGTTCTCCCCTGGCTTCTGCCAAGCCAGGGGAGGAGACTTTATCGTCTCTTGGTCTCGTGCACGCATAACTAAACGAGCTTGGGAGGAGAAGAGAAAAGCGGGTGGTTGTCGCGGAGGCACTCATCTTTTTGGTCGTTGTCGCTCTGCTGCTGCGTCGTGACCTGTGTGCTATTGCGCGCTACAACTTCCAGGGTGGCTGGAGGCTTTTTGTCCTTGTCGCCGGGTTGTTTGCGCTGCAGGCGCTCACAGTTCTTTATGTCCCAGGGCAATCGAGTGTGCAAGTGGTACTCCTACTTTTGTCCCAAGTAGGGTTGCTTTTGCTGGTGTTACTCAACCGCCACCTCCCTGGGGCGCTTATCTTTGCAACAGGTGTTGCGCTTAACACTATCGTAATGGTGGCTAATGGTGGTTGGATGCCCATAACACCTGAAATGTATCAATTTGTTCATCCTGATCGTGTAGTGGATGTACAGGCACGAGCTCCCAGCAGTAAAGGGATTATTTTGCCTCGCGAGCAAACCAATTTGTGGTTTCTTTCTGATATCGTCCCTGTTGCGTTGCCGTGGCGACGTACGGCGGTAAGCGTCGGGGACCTGTTGTTGATCGCGGGATCTGCACAGTTTATCTTCCAGGGGTCGACTAAGAGGCGTCAGTCGAATGTGGCGCCAGTTGCGGCTTCTGCAGATCACGAACGTTCGCCTGGAGTGTCACTCGAACTGAAGGGCAAATGAACCAAGTTTTCGTGCACGGGATGAGGGATGAAAGGAAGGAACCAGACCCCGAAAGTGACATAATTGGGACTGGGTCTATTGTCGGAACATGAACAACCTAGAAACAGCTGATTGTGGGAATATAAATGCATCGCAGGATCTTCCGGTCAAGGTCGATCGACCGTGCGGATCTGTTAACAAGCTGGAACCAGCGCAACAGGGATCGGCGCGACATTCAGATGGTTTCCTGCTAAGCGTCGCCATCGATCAGACTACGGAAGGTGTTATCATCACGGATTTGCAGGGTATCATCACGTATGTGAACCCTGCGTTCGAAACCATAAGTGGCTATACGAGATCCGAGTTGATTGGCCGAGCGTTAAACCTTTTCCAGAGCGTCGAGCACGAGATGAGCTCTCACCGGCAGATGTGGGAGACAATCAGAGCCGGCAAGGTGTGGCGTGGTCGCACTACCAATCAACGCAAAGACGGCGGATACTACATTGTGGATGCGACGATTACGCCAGTGCGTGACAGCGATGGCGAGATCACCCATTACATCAGTCTACAGCGCGATGTAACTCGTGAAGTGCAGCTGGAAGAGCAATACCGACAGTCACAAAAGATGGAGGTGTTGGGGCAGCTGACCGCTGGGATCGCGCACGATTTCAACAATGTGCTGACCGCCATCAACGGTTATGCTGAGTTAATACAGACGCAGCTGGACTCGGATCACCCTGTTCACGAGATGGCGAGCAAGTTGTTACGCGCTGGACGGCGTGGTGCCGACTTGGTACGGCAACTGCTGGTGTTCTCGCGAAAACAGGTGAACCAACCACAAGTGCTCAACCTCAATGCCATCATCAGCGAGCTGGAGACTATGCTGCAACGCACTATTGGCGAGCGCATCCAGCTCAACACCAATCTCTCTCGTGACCTCTGGCCTATAAAAGCGGATCCGGCCCAAATCGAGCAAGTGATTCTCAACTTGGTTGTCAACGCGCGCGATGCTATGCCCTACGGCGGGCGCCTCTCAATCGAGACAGCTAATGTGGTCCTCGATGAGCATTATGTCAGCACTCATTTTGAGGCTCATCCGGGAGACCATGTTGTGTTGTCAATCGGTGACACCGGTGTCGGAATGACCCCTGAGGTCAAGGCTCATCTCTTTGAACCGTTTTTTACAACCAAAGGCCCAGGCAAGGGCACGGGGTTAGGCTTGGCTACGGTTTACGGCATTGTGAAACAACATAGTGGAAGCATCTGGGTGTACAGCGAACCGGGTGTTGGCTCGACATTTAAGATATACTTGCCCCGTTTTCAGGAGGCTGGGCAATCCGTTGCTTATGGTGAGGTCACGGAAAGCGTGCGAGGTGGGCGCGAGACTATTCTACTGGTGGAGGATGATGCCAGTGTGCGTGATCTCACTGGGCTGATCCTGCGCAGGCATGGGTATACCGTGCTCTCGGCATGCAACGGTGGAGAAGCACTTCACCTGGTTAAAGAATACACGGGCGAAGTAGATCTGTTATTAACTGATGTCGTGTTGCCCGATATCAATGTTACTACACTAGTCAAGCAGCTGAAGCGTTTCCATCCTCGCCTTAAGGCTTTGTATATGTCCGGGTATAGCTATGATGTTATAGAGCCTCACGTGCCTGTCTTCGATCGCAGTATGTTCCTTCAGAAGCCTTTTAGCTCGACGATTTTGGCGCGCCGCGTGCGAAATATCCTGGATGCACCAAACGCACCCATTACCTCCGATGAGCTTGGTGCCCCGGCGAACACCAGATATCGCGCACAACGGCCACGTGGCCGAACGTGGCATAGGCTGCCCAGACGTCCCATCGTACATCCCGTGCTGAGAATGCCACCCGAAGCGCCACTCCCTTGAGACGGTTTACCCGCCGTCATCCAGAAGGCGTTTTTCGCCCTCCAGTCTTCGGATAGCGGTGACGTCCTGGGTCACCTCCAGAGTGCCTCGATAAGCACCCTGTGTGTCCCTTATGGCGAAGTAGCGGATGTGGATGAAGCGGCTATCTTTTTCCGGTGACTGTCCCATCTGAATCCAGAATTCAGCCACATTGCGCCGGCCGCTGCGGAAGTCGTCCAAAATCTGTTGAACGCGGTGTACGCTTGCAGGAGGGTGGCAATGTTGAACTTTACGTCCAATGATGGCAGGATCTCGAGCGAAAATGCGTTCGTGCGTCGCTGAGTAGAAACGTACTACGTCGTGCTCGTCCACATAAGTCACATCCACGGGCAAATGTGTCAGCAGAAGGCTGATCTGCTCGGCCGTGAGCGCCCCAATCCTTAAGGGGATGAGATTGGCAGCTGCCTCAGAAGCTTCCTGAAGTGAAAGTGTGGGCTCTTTTACCCCTGAGGGAGCAAAACCTTCAGAGTATGTTACATCCTCGCCTTTTGTCATCGCTGCCCACTCTTGCGGTGACAGCATTTGCAGTGCGGTTGGGAAGAGGATATTCTCTTCTTTGTAGAACATCTGACGCATAGCTTGTGTGAGCTTTTGGAATGTTTCCCAAACTTGTCTTGTATCCGGATGGTCATTGAGAAGCATGTCTAACTGTTTCCACTCCGCACGTATGTCGTCGTGGATAGCCCACATGACCGTGGACGGCCCGCTAAAACCATGCTTCTCTAGATAGGGAAAAAGGACGTTCTCTTTGCGCACGTAGTGTGCCTCGTGCGCACGTAATGCGTGGAGCAGTTGACGTGCTTCGTGCCACTGGCCTGTTTGAATTGCCGCTTCCAGTTCTGTCAGTATCTGATCCGCTGTTGCATTCTCCTGTTTCATTTGGGCAATGAAGGATTCGGCAGATGATACCACTTCGATCTTTGCGACGTGCGCTTGCGTTGCGTGTTTGTCCAGCGCCTCCTTAAAAATGGCTACATGAACGTCGCACAACTGTTTGATTCTTTCCGGCGGGATACCCTCTGCGATCAGCGCCTGCTCGAGAATGGCGATCTCCGCAGGTTCAACTTCAGCCAGCAGTGCTGCAAACTCGTCTTTGACCTCTTCGACACTCTTGCCGCGATCGATCTGGGTAATTATCTCTTTAAGAGCATCCTGCCGCCATGATAAGTTGTTCAGATACTCGCTCATACATCCCCCCGACGTTTCAGACATGTCCTATCTAGAATGCGTGACAGTGAAAATCATATCAGATATTACTGAGCGATTCGGTAACTTTTGTCACAAAATAGTTTTTGTCCTGTAGTGTGAAACGTTCGATCGCCGACTTGACAGGGAGACGAATGACTGATAAAATATCTTGTATAGACAAGTATACAGGTTTCCCAGTTCGAACTATGATCGTGTTTCTCTCTTGTCCGCTCCGCAGGTAACGCTGTGTTCTTAATTGATAAGAGCAGTCCCATACCATATTACCAGCAGCTCGCGGACCTGTTACGTCACGAGATCAGCGAACGTCGGCGCGAACCCGGCCTGTATCGGTTGCCCTCTGAGAACGAGCTGGCGGAGCGTCACGGCATCAGCCGTGCTACGGTTCGCCACGCACTCGATGTGTTGGAACGCGACGGCTGGATTTACCGTGCGAAGGGTAAGGGGTCTTTTGTGGCAGTGCGTCGCGTCGAGCAAGAGGCAACCCAGTTGGTCTCAACGACCGAGGACATGCAGCAGCGTGGTTGGTCACTGGTTACCCGTGTGATCTCACTGAAGCAGCTCCAGGCATCCTCACACATTGCCCATGCGCTCGAAATAGAGGATGGTGCCACTGTATATGAACTGTGCCGTTTGCGCATTGTGAATGGTGAACCGCTCAGCTTGCAGACCGCCTACCTCCCTCAAGCGTTGTGCCCTGGACTTGAGGAGAACGATCTCTCCATGTCTCTGTTTCGCTTATTGGAAACACGCTATGGGTTGCGCCTTTGGACGGCCCAGGCTTTATTGCGGGCGCGCATGATCACGGCGTATGAAGCGCGCCTTCTGGAGACCCATGAGCAGATCCCGGTACTATATATGGAACGCGTCACCTACACAGTGACTGGGATCCCAGTCGAGTATTTGGAAGCGACGTGGCGGGGCGATCGTTATGATATGCGAGTGACTCTCAGCCGTGCCATGCCAGTTAGAACAGGACATTCAAGTACAGCAAATGGATTAGGAGGGTGATCTCGATGGCACAACCGTTACGTTTCTCTGCCAACATTAATACGTTCAACGCCTGTGCGGATCGCTATGTGCTTTCTGGCTACGGCAGGCGGCTGAGCACAGAGGAGTTGATTCAGGAGGCAACCAAAGTCGAAGGCTTGACCGGCGTCGAACTTGTCGGTATGTGGCATGTCAATGATGACAATTTGCCGCAGGTACAGCGTCATATCCGGGATGCTGGCCTTGTCGTTAGCTGCGTCACCCCCGATATATGGGCATCCGGGAAGTGGGGGTGGGGTTCGTTTTCTGCTAACAACGCGCGCGTCCGGCGTGAAGCAATCCAGGAAGTGAAACGCTCGATGGAATGGGCATACCAGCTGGATTGTGATGTTGTCGACCTATGGTTCGGCCAGGACGGTTACGACTACCCATTTCAGGCTGACTACCTGGCTGCTTGGGATCGCATCATCGAAGGTACAATCGAGTGCGCGGAGCACCTTCCGAAAGTGAACTTGGTCATTGAGTACAAGCCCAAAGAACCACGCACACACTGCTTCATTGGCACAGTGGGGAAAACCTTGTTGCTGATTCAGAGGGTGAATAAGCCGAACGTCAGAGCGATGATCGACGTCGGGCACACCTTGATGGCCTATGAGGATGCAGCTGAGTCCGCTGCACTGCTACATTACTTCGGCGACCGTCTCTACTATATGCACTTCAATGACAACTGGCGATTGTGGGATGACGACATGACAGTCGGCTCCGTGCACACCGTAGAAATGTTAGAGCTGCTCTACTGGCTTGATCGTATCGGGTATACCGGCTGGTATGCACTGGACATCTTCCCCTACCGAGAGAATGGTATTCGCGCAGCCACAGAAAGCATTCGCTGGATCAATGGTCTGCACGGGTTGCTGGATAGGATCGGGCGGGAGCGCATTGCGCAGGTCATCGCTTCCGGTGATGCCATGGAAGCTACCGCTATGGTCCGCGAGGCGCTGTTGGGATAAGGATGTTTTAATGGATCATTTTGGAAATTTCTTAAGAAAGGAGCAAAGTACGAAATGGTGAAGGAAGTTTATGACCCTCATATGTTCAACTATATGTGGGAAAGCTTGGACGAAGGTAGCTTTGTTGTGGGTACCTATTATATCGAGGACTCCAAGCCTGACTGGGATTTTGTCGATCATTTGAAACAGGTGGAACGGATCGCCCGTGAGGGATCAACCGCCAGCTGGATGGAAGTAAAGGAAGAAACCCCTGAAGTGCGTGAGCGCCTGATGAGCAAAGTGTTGGGCTATTATGAGGTGCCGGCACCTCGGGGCACGCGCAAAGCGGTTGTCCAGCTGGCGTTTCCGACAGCGGCATGGGATGCAAATGTTAACATGCCCATGTTATTACTCTCGATCTCGGGCAACATCTTTGCTTTCGCCGACCATGTTCGGCTTCTAGATGTCTACATTCCTAAACCCATTGCGGCTAAGTTTCAGGGGCCGAAGTTTGGCATCGAGGGCATGCGGCAACTATTGGGCGTCTATGATCGGCCACTCTGTCTGCAGATAATTAAGCCTAAAATGGGTATGACCCCGGAGGAGACCGCAGCCCAAGTCTATCAGACTGCATTGGGTGGAGCGGACATGTGCAAGGATGATGAGATGTGCAGTGAGTTGCACAACTGCCCGTTCGATCGGCGCCTGGAAGCTGTGCTCAAGGCTCTTGAGAAAGCGGAACGAGAAACGGGTCAGAAGCACATTTATCTGGTTAGCATTACGGATGAAGCACACCGGGTGCACCAGAAAGCGCGCCGTGCCGTCAAAATGGGGGCCACCGGTCTCCTGCTGGCATATTCTGCCGGTCTCTCGACGCTCAAGGAGATCACCGAGGATCCCGAGATCAACGTGCCAGTTATGTTGCATCCCTCTCACATGTTGGGTATGCTCAAGACATTCAGCTGGGTAGCCTTGTGCAAACTGTGTCGACTGGCAGGTGCTGACCTCATGTTAACGCCTTCGCTGTGGTCTAGCTTACAGACATGTTCGGTCGAAGAAGAGATGCGCGCTTCCCAGACACTGCGAGCGCCTTTCTATCATATCAAGCGCACGTGGCCAATGCCTTCAGCAGGCATGTATCCCGGCTTGGCCGAAGTGTTGATTCAGGAACACGGTATCGACTTCATCGTTCCGGCGGGGGGCGGTATGTTGGGACATCCAATGGGTTACAAAGCCGGAGCTATGGCCTGGCGGCAGGCATTTGCCGCTGTGCTTGCAGGAATGTCCCTCCAAGAAGCCGCCCTGAAATATCCAGAATTCGGCGCAGCGGCTCAGCTATGGGGCATCCGCCAGCGCCCGATGAGTCCGTGGGGTTATCGCGACGCGAACTTCCATCCCCACTTCGCACCTAAGAACCTCTAATTTTATTTTCCCACTGGATTAGGGGGAAGCCCTTCCTTTCCCCCTAATCCAGTAGAGTATTGTATACGAGAGGATTGATGATGTCGGAAGCGCAAATACCCCTATTAGATATGTACCGTACAATGCTGACGATCCGTCGTTTCGAAGAACGTTGCAATTATCTTTTCATGCAAGGACGCATCCCCTCCACACTACACCTTTACATCGGTCAGGAAGCTGTTGCGGTCGGTGTATGTGCACATTTGCGTCGGGATGACTATGTAGTAAGTACCCAT
The DNA here is from genome assembly GCA_937127125.1 of uncultured Ardenticatenia bacterium. Lineage (GTDB taxonomy): Bacteria > Chloroflexota > Anaerolineae > 4572-78 > NAK82 > NAK82. Next base: position 57,330 of record CAKZLO010000035.1, on the reverse strand, counting down.
CGGCCGCACGGACATGCGATTGCTAAGGGGGTGTCCTTGCGTTCCATTATGGCCGAGCTGCACGCCAAAGCGACAGGTTGCTGCAAGGGAAAGGGAGGTTCGATGCATGTTGGTGACATGAGTGTAGGCATGTTGCCTGCCATTGCCATTGTAGGTGCTAACATCCCTATCGCTGCCGGTTTGGCATTAGCAGCTAAGCGACTGGGCACGGATCGGGTTGCTGTAGCTTTTTTTGGAGACGGCGCGGCAAACGAGGGGGCTTTCCACGAAGGGCTGAATATGGCAGCCATTTGGAACCTGCCGGTTGTGTACGTTTGTGAGAACAATCTATACGGAGCCTCGACACACTACTCTAAAGTCTTCAAGATTGCGAATATAGCGGATCGCGCCCAAGCATATGGCATGCCGGGCGTGGTTGTGGATGGCATGGACGTGGAGGCAGTCTATCAAGTGGCTGGAGAAGCAATTACACGTGCTAGGAGGGGAGAGGGGCCGACCTTGGTTGAATGTAAGACTTACCGACTGGTGGGACATTCGCGCAGCGATCCGCGCACGTATCGTAGTAAGGAAGAGGAGGCTGAATGGCAGGCGCGCGATCCCATTCCCAATACAGCGCGACGCCTCCAAGCATTAGGTCTGGCCAATGAGGAACTGTTAGCTAGCATAGAACGCGAGGTGGAAGCTGCGATCGATGACGCTGTCGCTTTTGCTGAGAACAGTCCCTTGCCAGAACCGACTGATACTTTGAAACACGTTTTCTATGAAGCATAAGTATCTGGAGAGGTAATAGCACCATGGCGTTAATGACCATCGCGGAAGCATTGCGTCAAGCGATTCGTGAGGAAATGCGGCGTGACCCACGTGTCTTTTGCATCGGCGAGGACATTGGCATCCCAGGGGGTTGGGGAGGTGCCTTTACTGTCACCTTGGGTCTTGCTGATGAATTCGGACATGAACGCATTCTGGATACACCTATCTCAGAGCTGGGTTTTACTGGGATAGCGGTGGGCGCGGCCATCGGTGGCCTGCGCCCCATCGTGGACGTGCAGTATGGTGACTTCTTATTTCTGGCGATGGACCAGCTGGTCAACGAGGCAGCTAAGATGACATATATGTCAGGTGGCACTGTGAAGGTGCCGCTGGTTATGCGCGCTCCCGTTGGAGCGACGCGACGTGGTGCACAGCATGCTCAAAGTTTGGAGGCCTTTTTCACCCATGTGCCCGGGCTTAAGGTCATCGCACCTTCTACTGCTTACGACGCCAAAGGATTGCTCAAGAGTGCTATCCGCGACGACAATCCGGTGATCGTGTTTGAGCACAAGCTGTTGTATGGGAGCAAGGGCCCACGTAAGGAGCAGGGAGCTATCAGTGCGGTGGGCGAGGTACCGGATGAGGAATACCTGATCCCGCTGGGCAAGGGAGTTATCCGCCGTGAGGGACGGGATGTTACCATCGTTGGCAAGCTGTTGACCGTGTATCGTGCATTGGAAGCTGCAGAGCGTCTGGCGAAAGAAGGTATTGAATCTGAGGTTATCGATCCGCGCACGCTGGTACCTCTTGATAAGGAGCTCATTCTCGAGTCCGTGCGTAAAACAGGGCGTCTGGTGATTGTAGAAGAGGATAATCTGACTGGAGGATGGGCAAGTGATATTGCTGCTATAGTGGCGGAGGAAGCTTTCTACTGGCTGGATGCGCCCATCAAGCGCGTGTCTGCACCCGACACGCCACCCCCCTTTGCGCCGGTTATGGAGGATTACTATGTACCTAGCGTGGAACGTGTGGTAGAGGCGGTCAAATCCCTGTTTTAAGTGAGACGGAGTAAGTGATTATGGCCACCGAAGTATTGGTGCCTCCTCTGGGTACCACAGTAGACACTGTCACCTTGGTCAGGTGGTATGTTGGTGAGGGGGAAGCAGTACAAAAAGGGGATCCACTTTTCGCCATTGAAACCGACAAGGCCACGTTAGACGTGGAGGCGCCGGCATCTGGTGTCTTGCGGCGGGTAACTGCAAGACCAGGTGATGTTCTCCAGGCGTTGACTCTCATCGCGATGATTGCAGCACCGGATGAACACTTGCCTGAGGATGTCTCGCCTCGTATATCCGGTGAGCGAATCGTGTCGATTACGCTGGCCTCTGAAGCGGGTCAGGCGGCCGTTGCGAGGAAGGAACACAGTCGTATCCTCATCTCTCCGCGTGCTCGACGGTTGGTAGAGCAACACCGGATTCCGCTGACAGAGCTGCATGGCAGCGGCCCTGAGGGAGCCATCGTCGAGCGCGATGTGTGTGCTTATCTGGAGAAGAGTCCTATGCCGGCTATCACTCCAGTCGCGCAACGTATAGCGGAGCAGGCTGGACTTGACTGGCAGCAATTGCGTGGCAGTGGACCAGCGGGACGTATCACGCGTGAGGACGTCGAGCGCGCCCTTGCGGCGAGAGTCGCATCCGGTCCACAATCAATCGCGGCAGCGACAGCACCTGAGAGTTACAACGAGCCGGTTGAGATCATTCCGTTGCAAGGTGTGCGTGCTATCATTGCCGAGCGTATGGCACGCAGCCACACGACGACTGCTCCGGTCACACTAACTGCACTCGCAGATGCCACAGCGCTCGTAGCGTTGCGTCAGCAGCTGGCACACGATGGCATTGACGTGTCCTACAACGACCTTTTCATATACATTGTGGCGCGTGCGCTACGCGAGCATCACAGGTTGAACGCTTCGCTTGACAGCGAGACAATCAAGGTATGGCGACGTATCCATATCGGTTTGGCGGTCGACACTGAACGTGGGTTGTTGGTACCAGTGGTGCGGGATGCCGACACCAAGGGTCTTGCCCAGCTAGCGCAGGAAACAAGCGCGTTGGTCGCGCGTGCACAGGCTGGCCAAAGTACACCTGAGGAGCTGAGCGGGGGGACTTTTACACTCACAAATCTGGGGATGCTTGGCATCGACGCTTTTACACCCATAATCAACCTGCCACAATGCGCTATTCTGGGAGTGGGCCGTATCAACCGTCAACCTGCCGTCATCGGTGACACCATCGTGGTACGCCAGATGGTATGGCTGAGTCTGAGCTTCGACCATCGTCTTGTGGATGGCGCACCTGCCGCACGTTTCTTGCGTCGCATCGTGCAACTGACTGAAGGACCCCACTTGCTGATGGCCTGAACATTCCTGTCTTTCAGGAATATGGAACACTAACCCGACCACAGTTTCGCTGAAAGTTCTGCTACCCATCAGGCGCACCTTTTATCCCTTTGTGGATTCAGAGTACAATGGAGGTATGAAACGTTCACTAGGGTGGCACGCAGGATGGTGCGTTCTCGTTGTCCTTGCAGGCTTCGCGTTGCGCCTGTACCAGTTGGGGACCCAAAGTCTGTGGTACGATGAAACTGTGAGTGCCTATTTAGCTATGCAGGACTTACCTTCCCTGATAAACCATACAGCGCGCGATATCCACCCTCCAGGTTATTATATACTCCTTCATTGTTGGGTGCGGTTGGCAGGCGACAGCGAGTTCGCGCTGGCTTTTTTCTCGCTGACCTTTGGCGTGTTGCTGGTTGCAATGACGTATCACGTGGCACATCGGATGCTAGGGCGGCAAGTCGCCCTGTGGTCAGCCTTTCTGATTACGATTTCCCCTTTCCATATATGGTATTCCCAAGAGGTGCGCATGTATACGCTAGCTGCGCTGTTGGGATTGCTGACGTGGTGGTGTGCATGGAAAGCGCTGCAAGGGGAGACTCGAGCAATATGGTGTTATGCTTTGTTGGCGGCTATTGGGCTGTATGTCCTGTATTACTTTGTTTTTCTTCTTGTTATAATCAATTTTATTGTGCTGCTGCGTGCCCTGTTCGCACAAAATCGGGCACGAAACCTAACCCGAACGTGGATGTTCGCTCAACTATTGGTGCTTGCGTTGTATGCTCCCTGGTTGCCCGTAGCCTGCCGCCAAGCAATCGATCCTCCGGTTCCCCCGTGGCGTGGTTTCGTGCCGTGGCATATGGCTCTGCTAGAAACTTGGACTGCTCTGTCTTTCGGTCAGTCGGTACAGCTGGACCAAGTGTGGCCACTGCTCCTTGTGACCGGGGGGATCTTCGCTTTGGGGATAATGGTCCGTCCTGGTGTAGGGTGGCGAGGACAGCTTATGATGCACGCGCAGCAGACGAAAATATGGCTCTTTCATAGCTCCGAGAACAGTTCAGAAGAGGCTAATCGTGGCTTATCGAGACCTGGATTGTGGCTGGCAGTCGTTGCACTCGGCCCAGTTGTTCTGATTAACCTAGGCTCGTTGCTCACTCCACTCTATCATGTGCGTTATGCGTTCACGTATTCCCCACCATTCTACATAATCTTGGGAGCCGGATTGGCATGGCTAATGAAGCGAAAGCGTCTTGCCGGCATTGTGGGCGTGTTGGCCCTTTTGTCGGGGACGAGCTTCAGCCTCTGGCAGCTGCATACCCATCCTGCCTATGCGGCAGACGACTTGCGGGGTGCGGTGCAGTATATCGCAGCGCGCTGGAGACCCGGAGATGCTATTCTTATCAATGCGGGCTACGCCTATCCAGCATTCTTGTATTACTATCGCGGGCCGCTTGCAGGCAGGATGCGTCTGAACGATTATCGTCCGGTCAACACTTTTCAGTACCCCTTAATTCTGCAGACAGGAATTATCGGCGGTTCTGCCAGCTTAGGTTGGGGTGATAGCACGGCAGATTTCTATTCCACCACAGAGGCAGACACTGCAGCTGCTCTGGCAAGAGTACTGCAGGACTTCCCGCGCATATGGGTCCTGCGCGTCTATGACACCGTTGCAGATGGCGAGGGTTTCGTGCGTCGGTGGCTGGTGGACCATACTATCCCCTTTGAGGATCAGGACTTCATCGGCCCGTCTTATGTGCGGGTTCAAGGATTTATATCCCAAATGCAGCCGTTGCCTCCTCCATCCCGATCGGTACAGATGGAAGGCGACATCGCGCTGCGAGGCTGGGACTGTCCACGTGAAGTTCACGCTGGATCGTTTCTCGATGCAGTTCTGTGGTGGGAGGTCACCGGCACGTTGCCGTCTCATTCACCTCCGTACGCGGTCTCGTTGAAGCTGTGGGACGAAAAGAATGGGGTACTGGTTGCACAGCAGGATGAATGGCCGTTGGGCAGTCTCTTGTTCACCCCGGCTTGGCCTCAGGGACGGGTAATGCGCCACCCTATGAGGCTGTATCTGCCTGCCTGGCTGTCATCTGGAAGTTACAAGCTCGACGTCCAAGTCTACAATTCGGCAACTGTTCTTCCCTTCGAGCGTGTAGATGGGGCAGGCAATGCGGTGACGCTAAGTCGGGTCACGGTCGCGGCTGCGTCGCCGGATCAGCAGCCTTGACGCCGCAGGTCTCGGGGCTATAATCTCCTGAAGCGAGGTTTGTGCAATGTCCGAGCTCACGCGTTTTCTCCCTAGCTGGGTTGATTTCCTCCTTATCCCTGGCCTGGTTATCGGTTTCACTGCTCACGAAATGGCTCATGCGTGTGTGGCATACTGGCTAGGTGATACCTCCCAACTAGAACAGCGGCGCATCTCGTTGAACCCACTGCGTCATATTTTCTGGCTCGGTATGCTCACATTTGTATTGTTTGGTTTTGGTTGGTCAAAGCCTGTCAAGATGGATCTGGGCCGGTTTCGCAATCGTTATTGGGGCCTGCTGATAGTGTCTCTGTCAGGAGCCGTGGCAAACGTGACCCTGGCAGCAGTATGTGTCCTGATCACCCTGACGATAGCAGTGACAGTGGCTTTCTTCAGCGACAAGGAGCTGCTTCAGGTATTGGGACTTCTAACGTGGGAGCCGGCCAGTGAGCCAGCTATTGCTGCAGTGGCTGCCGCCCTTACCGGTCAAGTTATCTATGCCAATCTGGCCCTTGCTTTCTTCAACCTGTTACCGCTCCCTGGCCTGGACGGTTTCAATGTGCTCGCCGGTTTGTATGGAGTGGCCCGCGGGACACCAGCTTCTTCTACTGTGCCAGAGGAACAGCGGTCGGGGAAATGGGCCGGGATCAAGAAAGCAACAGGTCAGGTTGGTAAGCAACTTGCTGATATCCATTTTGAACGTGGAGCCGCTTATCATGCTGAAGGCTTGTACGAAGACGCAATTGCCCGTTATCGGCAAGCCATCGCCAATGATCCGCATTATGGTCCGGCATACGTGAACCTGGGACTCGCGTATTTGGCCACGGGTCAGCGCGATCGCGCTCTACAGTGCTTTCGAGGTGCTATACGCCTGGCGGCGGATGAACAGTCGCGCCAACAAGCCTGGCAACAACTTTACAAGCTAAGTCAGTACTATCCGAACGCCTCCCCCACGCAAGCTCCGAGTTCCCTTGACCTGGATGTTTTGTGGAGAAAGACGGAGCTCACTTTTGACTGGCGATCGTTTCGTGTCGCTATCGCTCTTCTATTCAGTGTAATGATGTGCGTGTATGTTGGCCTCACCCTGATGCTAATTCTCCAGCTTCCATGAGATGGCTGGTCAATAACTGGCCGGGCCCTTCTGTGGTTCTCCGGGTAAGGGGATATCCAGCAGATCTGCTAAGAAGGGGGCAAGAGCCTTTGCTACCAACTGATGGCCAGCAGGCGTCCAATGTCCGTCGCGGCGGAAGTGTAATGGTGCTGCATCCGGTTGGGCTGCTGCTGCGCGAAACGTCGGGAGCAGATCCACATAGGCGATTCCCGCTTCTTTCAAGAGGTGGGCAATGCGTCGATTTGGTGCTTCCAAGTCCCAATCTTGATTTTCCATTTGGGGATATCTTTGCAGGACAGCTGTCCAGCGCTCAGGATATATCTGCTCTGGTGCTGCTACGACAACCACTGCTAGCTCTCCGCCGTGTGCATGGACCTCCATCGCAAGTCGTTGAATGATGGCAGCTGTGAGATCCCATGCCGCTTGCCATTGTGGATCAATAGTGGAATGGTAGATGCTATATGAGAGAGGCACAGGGGGATCCTGAGCGATGAACACGGCTATGCCACCTAGCAGCCCGCTGGAACCGAGTGTGCCAAGGATAAAAGGGTTCTCGCGCAGGTAGGGGACAATCAGACGGTACAGAGCGCTGTGTCGGTTGAGCCATTCACTAACCGACAGCAACGGTGCCGACGTCGCTTTGGAGGTCTCGGAATAGGTAAAGGGAAACGTGGGGGTGATCAGATTCGTGCCTTCAAGCTGAAAGAAGGGCTTCTGTATCATCCCGTGGACACGGGCAGTCTCCAAGGGTTCATAGTTGTTTAGCACGTCGTTGTGAGGAAAGAAAAAGAGCAGGACCAGGTCGGGTTCGTAGCGGAACCCCTCGATCGCATAAAAGATGGCCTCTTGATCCGTGCCCCAACCTCCTACACCTGCGTTAATGACCTCTACGGGATGTTCAGGAGCACTTAACAAGGCTTCCAGTTGTTTGGCAAACGTCACTTCTAGTGGCACCTGAAGCGCTTCAACGAAGGAGTCCCCTAAGACGAGCACACGATAGACTCCGGCAGGTTTCTCGTAACCGATTTCACGATCGCGGAGTCCACGCGCATTGATGTGAACTGGAGCCTGAAACTCGCCATATTCGCTATAGACCATGCCCCCGCGGTTGGGAACATGAAACCACCCGAGATATGGATGTGGTGCCCACAGAGGTGGTTGTAGCTCGGCCGGGGGAGCAACACCTGCCAACCGCACCATCACCTCAAGCAGAAGCAAGGGGAGGGCGATGCCGAGACAAATTAGTAACAGCTGTCCTAGAAAAGTGCGTAATCCTTTCACGAGCGAAACACGCTTGTCTCAGAGCAATGGTGGCGGCAGTATAAGACGTGCCGCGCGCAATTGACAAATCTGGTCAGAAGCAGTTTACTATGCGTCTAACTTAATTACTTGGAGAGGGGCAATCACACTATGGACGTACAGACTAAGAAAACGGCGTTGCGTATGTTCACCTATGGCGTGTATCTGTTGGGGATGAAGCAGGATACCACGTATAACGCGAGCACTGTGAGCTGGGTAAGTCAGGTGAGCTTTGAGCCGCCGTTGGTTATGGTAGCGCTGCGAAATGACAGTCTTACACTTGGAATGGTGTTAGCTGCCAAAGGTTTCACTATCAACCTCTTGGACAGCCGCCAGATGGAAATGGCTGGCAAGTTCTTCAAGCAAGCCACGTATCAGGATGGCAAGCTAAATGGCCATGCTTTCGAGCCAGGAGCCCAGACCGGCGCTCCTGTTTTCGTAGACGCACCAGCCTGGTTGGAGTGTAAGGTAGTAGAAACCCTCGGACGCGGGGACCATACAGTAGTGATTGCTGAAGTGGTCGAAGCGGGCGTGCGCGATGAGAGGGCTACACCATTGGTGTTGCGCGATACACCCTGGCAGTATGGTGGATAAATGGACTGATGGACCACAACCTTTCGTGGGAAGGTGATTCCAGCGAATTGGATCCCCTGTTCTCCGCGTCACACAGTCCCACAGAGGCGGAGATTGCAGAGATCATCGAGCGTTTTGTCCAAGGTAGCTTAACCAATGTGGAGGCAGAGGCAGCGTTTGAGCGGCTGCGCAGGGCAAAGAAGCGCGTCTTGCCTGTAGTGGTGGATTTGTGCCGTTCGCCCAACCCCAAGTTGTACAACATCGGAGCGGCTCTGGTATCAGAAATCAAGCTCACTGAGGCGAAGAACCCTCTAAGAGTGCTGGTCGAGAATCCCAGCTTGGAGGACGAACACAAGCTGGCCCTGTTGAGAGCCTTGGAAACAATAGGTGGTTTCGCGCCGGGTGAGAATCCTTTCTCCTATCTGCGGGATCCTGAGGGGCTCTTCAGGAGAGTCGTGGACATGCTGTTCACCATGCTCTATGACCCTCTGGAGCTGAGTAGACTCTTGGAGGAGGAGTTCGAGGGCGGGGCGCCTCATCTCCTGTTGGATGCTTGTATGTTAGAGGGTATTGCATCCACTCATGACCGGCGGGCACTACCTTTGTTTCAGTGTCTTCTCCATGCACCGGATGACAGAACTGTTCTAAAAGCGATAGAGGGCCTAGTTAGATTCGGGGATCCCAGCCTCGTCTCCATATTGGAGGAGCGTTCGCTGTACGACCCATCGCCAGAAGTGCGTAGAGCGGCACGAGATGCTATCAAAACGCTTGCTAGCGAAGCACAATTACATGTCTTGTCGATCTTTCATCTACCTTTGGCTCCTCCTTCTATTGAGCGTTGTGCGATCAGTGCAATTGACGGGAGGGGAGCCCAGATGTGTGTCTTGATCTGGCGCATGGCCACAGATGAGCGCGTAGGACTCACTATACTGTTCGATGATCAAGAAGGAATTCGAGAGTGCATCATCGTTGAAGGGGATAAGGCTGTCACATCTTTAGAGGAGGCATTGGAACACGATTTTGAGGAGGCGGGTATCTCTATTCGTATGATAGAGATTAGCTTAGCTCGAGCGCGTGTTGAGCTGGAGCAGGCATACCAGACTACCTTGCGCGCTCGTCGGCGTGTGCCGCCAGTTTATATCCTTTTGCGTGATTGGTTGCTCGGCGATGACCCACGTACCGTAGACTATTATCCTCTTGCAAGAGTACAGCCTGAAGAGATAGGGGCACTCTTGCAGCGGAGCGGTGAACTTTTCCGACTGGATGAATTCAGCTCATGGTCGTTCGACTTTTCGGGGCTGGACACCTTGCGGCGCAAATACCGAAAGACTTTCTTCTTAGGTAGCTCTGAGGAGGCCTGTGAGGGATTGATCAGCCAGGCACTCCAAAAAGCTGTTAGCCCGGAGTGGCGTGAGCGCATCAGGAGGCGCCTCGAGCGGCAAGCTTGGCTTTTAACCCAGCTGTATGAGGAAGAGGATATTCCGAAAATGGCATTAGCTGCATCAGCTGCACTGGAAGCTAATGCTGGAGTCCCATTGACGGAGCATCCATTCCTGCGCGAAATGATGCGGCAGACCCTTCTGGGCTTGAACGTCACATTGATCTAACAACCATACTAACGTTTTCTCCATATTGCAATCCATTGTGCCCGATCAGGACACAGGTAGCAGTGGATATGTTTGCGCCGCATAGCCTTGCGATAGGATGAAGACGCAGATGTAAGTGGGGGATGAGGGTCATAAAGGTCGCTCAATCACTGCATTTCACTGTGCATCTGGTCTCTGATGTACAGCGTAACCGATTCTAGTTCTAGCTAAGCTCACGTTAAACCCCAAACTCATCACGTGGAGGGAAATCAATGATTATTCAGCTTTCAGATGGACGTCAGCTTCCAGTTGAAATGCACAAGGTCAGAATCGTGCAGAAAACGAGCTTACCACCCGCTGAACATCGTCTGCGTGCTATGGCGGAGGCAGGGTACAATACCTTCTTGCTGCGCACGCGTGACGTTTTTCTCGATATGCTGACCGATAGTGGCACAAACGCGATGAGCGACAATCAGCAGGCGGCAATGATGGTCTCAGATGATGCCTATGCTGGGAGCGAGAGCTTCTACCGACTGACCGCAGCAGTCAAAGATGTATGGGGATTTGAGTATGTACTGCCAGTGCACCAAGGGCGGGCAGCGGAGCACCTTTTGGCTAAGGTATTTGTCAAGCCTGGCAGTGTGGTGCCTATGAACTACCATTTTACCACGACGCGAGCCCATATCGAGTTGGCTGGTGGCTCGATTCTGGAGATCTTTACGGATGAGGCCCTGAATACGCAGAGCTCGTTCCCCTTCAAGGGCAATTTGGACCTGGACAAATTCCAAAGAGTTGTCGAAGAATATGGAGCAGAGCGCATCGCTTATGTACGGATGGAGGCTACAACTAACCTCTTGGGAGGCCAGCCTTTCTCACTCAGCAATCTGCGTGAGGTGCGACGTATCGCCTCTCAACACGGCATCCTGGTCGTGTTGGATGCTAGCCTGATCTCGGAGAATGCCTATTTTATCAAACAGCGCGAGAACGACTACCAGAGCAAATCTATCCAGGAAATTATGAGAGAGATCATGAGCTTGGCGGATATTGTCTACCTTTCGGGGCGCAAGAGCACCAATGTGCGTGGCGGGCTGATCGCGACCAACGACCGGAAGATCTATTCCGACTTGCTGGCTTGGCTGCCCGTATACGAGGGCTTCGCCACTTACGGTGGCATGTCCACCAAGGAAATCGAGGCAATGGCAGTGGGCATTCGTGAGATGGTGGACATCAATGTGGCTGGGAGTTCGGCCGAGTTTGTAAAATACTTTGTCGAGCGACTGCATGCAAACGGTGTGCCAGTGGTTACTCCGCCAGGAGGTCTGGCATGCCATTTGGATGCGAGGCGCTTTATCCCCCATATTCCCCAAATAAATTATCCAGCAGGGGCCCTGGCAGCAGCAGTGTATCTTGCGTCCGGAGTGCGGCCTATGGAGCGCGGCACACTTTCCTCAGATCGTGATAAGGATGGCAATGAAGTATTAGCCGACCTGGAACTGGTGCGGCTGGCAGTTCCAAGACGGGTGTACTCGCTTTCTCAGATTGAGTACGCGATAGATCGCATCACTTGGTTGCATCGTCATTGTGATCTGATTGGTGGGTTGAAGTTCGTTGAGGAACCCCCAGTCCTACGTTTTTTCTTCGGGAAACTGGCACCGCTAGGTGATTGGGGCTCAAGGCTGGTGGCAGCGTATCAACGTGATTTCGGCATGGACTGTTAGATATTTTCGGCGGGGAAGCTCAACAAAGCTCACTCGAAAGAGTGGGCTTTGTTATTCTTGGTGATGACAGTCATTCTTGCAATCTGTGCCGTCATCTGTCATGCGCACTTGACATCTCATCCTGGATCCCCTTCATAAGGTCAGGTGAGAGATTAGTTCTTCCCTTTCCAACTGTGGTAGAATTACAATTTAAGCTTTCACGCCTGAGAGGTTATCAATAAGGTGTCCCATTCGACGGTTGAACCTTTAAGCAGTCGCCCAGTTCATAGTGTGCAGGCAGGCCGTGAGAAGCGTCTGGTGGCGCTCAGCTCAGTCATAGCAGCCATCTTTCTCACATTGATGAAGCTGGCGGCAGGGCTGATGACTGGCAGCTTGGGCATCATGGCAGAAGCAGCTCATTCCGCGCTTGACCTGGTGGCTGCTGGTATCACCTTCCTAGCAGTTCGGGTGTCGGACCGTCCGGCTGACCGAGAGCACACCTATGGACATGGCAAGGTGGAAAACTTATCTGCAATGTTCGAGACGTTGCTCCTGCTGGGAACGTGTGCTTGGATCATCTACGAAGCAGTCCAGCGTCTGCTCTTCGGCCACAGAGAACTGGAACTAGGTTGGTGGGCATTTGCCGTGATGGGCGTCTCCATCGTTGTAGATATTTCACGCTCACGCGCGCTGATGCAAGCCGCACGCAAGTACCGCAGCCAGGCATTGGAAGCAGATGCCTTACACTTCTCTACCGATGTCTATTCCTCGGCGGTGGTTATTCTGGGCCTGGCGCTGACGTGGGCGGCGCCATACGTGGGACTGCCGTTTTTACAACAAGCGGATGCCATAGCGGCAATTGGGGTAGCTGGTATTGTGATGTTTGTCAGCCTGCGACTGGCACAGCGCACCGTGGAGAGTTTGGTGGACGGCATTCCCCGCGGTACCTACGAATGGGTGATGGAAGCCTTAGACTCGGTGCCGGGTATCTTGCGTGTAGAACGCGTGCGCCTGCGTCGCAGTGGGCCAGATACTTTCGCCGATTTGACTGTGCAGGTTGGGCGTGAGGTTGGCCTCGAGACAGCCCATGCCATCGCCACCTCTGCTGAGGAAGCGGTGCGTGGCATCTTGCCGGGCGCCGATGTTGTGGTCCATGTTGAGCCGGTTCGCTCCGTTGTGGAAGATCTGGCCACCAGCGCGCGGCTGCTGGCTGCGCAACATGGCATGGGGGCGCACAGCATTCGCCAGTACACTTTGCCAATAGAAGATGGCATACCGGGTGTAGGCGTAGAATTGCACTTGGAAGTGCCGAGCCATCTCTCTGTCGATGAAGCACATGCGCTGGTCAGTGATTTTGAAGAGGCGCTACAACGATCCCGACCAGAGGTGTGTCATCTGGTGACGCACATCGAGCCGGCAGGAGAGTTTGCCAAGGCAGATATATGCCAAGCGGGTGAGGAGGACATTGCGCGGGTATTACAAGCACTTACGGATTGGCAGAGGCAGGGCCAAATACGTTGCCAACCTCATGATATCGAGGTGCACCGCAGCGAAGATGAGCTGATCGTGACACTACACTGTAGTGTGGAAGCTAACATACCAATGGTGGAAGCCCACGTGATCGCGGAACAGGCGGAACAAACTTTGCGCCATTTGTTACCCGACGTGGGGCGCATCGTGATCCACGTGGAGCCTGAGTCGCCCCGTCAAACAACCGCCTCGGCTACTTGAGAAGGATGGCTACCACAATTGCGGTCAAGCTGATAAGGAAAATGCCCATCACCAGCGCCACTGCCACGTTGCCTCGCTTCAGCTCGGCCAAGTAGTCTAATCCAGGCAATAGCGCTGCGAACAAGCGAAACCCAAGTGAAATTGCCACAGCGAAACAGAGCCCAGCCACTGCTGTCCAAGCGACAGCGAGGACCATATTGAGTAACAAACGCCCCAGATCGAAGGCGTCAGTATCGGGGATAGGGGGAATTCCGGGCATGTGTTATTATCCCGTGCACTAAGTCGACGTACCAAGGAACAAATGGGCGAAACAGGACTCGAACCTGTGACCTCCTCGGTGTAAGCGAGGCGCTCTGACCAACTGAGCTATTCGCCCAACGGTTTACGAATTTTGATTATAAGTGCCTTCTATTGAGCTGTCAACTGAAAAGCGGAGTGTTGAAAAACGTCATGGTTATCCTCTTTACAAACTGTTTTCCTACAGGAATCTATGTGATACAAGACCTTTTCAACACTCTTAGAAGGTGCCCAGCTTACCTACTATTGTCTGGCAATATACCTGTGAGAAATTGGGAGAGAAACCCTTGCCGAATGCCTCCGGATACACCTATTGACAGCTCAATAGGAAGATGATATGGTGGCCTGGTATGCGCATCAGTTGGCGGGACTTACGGCAGATACTTTCCCACGCAGCAGAGACCTATCCCTACGAATGTTTCGGTTTTCTAATGGGTAGGGCTGAGGAAGGCGGTGTCGTATGTCGCATTGAGCGTGGCAGCAACACGTTGCACGGTCAGCCCGCCCGTTTCGAGATGGATCCTGCCGAGTTCATCCACATACTCGACGTCGCCGAGAATGCAGGCCTGGAAGTTATTGGCTTCTACCACTCCCACCCTGACTGGCCGGCCTTGCCTTCGCAGGAAGATCTGCGACTTGCGTGGCATGCTCACTATTACCTGATTGTATCTGTAATCGACCGTCATCCATCAGCGGTGACGGTCTGGCGGCTTGCCGATGGGGAACCGCGTCGTTTCCTTGAGGTTCCACTGGAAGTGACCGACAGCAACGCCCCGAGTTGACGGCAACGTCAATTTTTCGTACAATCGCGCGTCAACGATTTGCTCTAGAGAAGCACCAGTCATTGTGTTTTAGTTTGAGCTCCTGAGAGCAAGCGAGGATGACCTACGAATTTGAGCGATATACGCGTCAGACTCTCTTCACCGGCATCGGGCAGATCGGACAGGAGAGATTGGCCCGTGCGCGTGTTGTCTTGGTTGGCTGCGGCGCGGATGGCAGCGCCATAGCAGATCGGTTAGTGCGCGCGGGGATAGGGCAGCTGACGATTATCGATCGCGATTTTGTCGAGCTAAACAATCTACAGCGGCAGGTGTTGTTCGATGAAGATGATGTAGTAGCGCGTTTGCCCAAGGCAGTAGCAGCAGAGCGCAAACTGCATCGCGTCAACTCAACGGTGACAGTACAAGGTGTTGTCACCGACCTGAACCAAGAAAATGCCGAGGAGATGCTTAGCGGTGCTGATCTGGTAATGGATGGCACTGACAACTTTGCGACGCGTTATCTAATCAACGACGTATGTGTTAAGCATGGCATCGCGTGGATATATTGCGGCGTGGTAGCCAGTTACGGCATGACAATGACCATAGTGCCACATCAGACGCCATGCTTGCGCTGTGTCTTTCCGGAGGCCCCCTTACCGGGCAGCAGCCCCACTTGTGACACGGTCGGTATTGTCAATCCAATTGTATTCACCATGGCTGGGATTGCGGTGGCTGAGGGGATCAAGTATCTGGTTGGCTCGGGCGAGCTAAACCATGGCATCATCTATGTAGACGTATGGCACAACACCTTCGATGTGCTAGAGAGTGGTGTACCGCGTCCAGACTGTCCAGTGTGTGGCCAGGGGCGGTTTGAATATCTGGAGATGCCTTACAAAGGACAGATAGCCAGTTTATGTGGTCGTGACGCGGTGCAAGTGCGCCTATCCGAGCAACCTCTGGATCTCACCTCAGTAGCTGAACGTGTACGCGGGTCACTGCAACTTGTGGCCAGTAATGAGTATCTCATATGTTTCCGTGCCTCCGAGTGTGAGGTCACGCTTTTCCGAGATGGACGAGCCATTATAAAGGGTACTGATGATCCTGCTTTGGCTCGTTCTCTGTGTTGTCGTTACATTGGATTGTGAGATTCTACGAGCAGCTGTTCAGTTCATCCTGAAGGAGGTATAGGAGGCAGTCATGTTGATCGTAATGAAATTCGGGGGCACTTCAGTCGGTAGCGTTGCTGCCTTAGAGAAAGTGGTCGGCATCGTGACTCGCAGTGTCCAACGTGGCGACCGAGTGGTGGTGGTTGTATCGGCAATGAGCGGTGTGACTGATATGCTGCTCAAAGGAGCTCGTCAGGCAGCCCAGGGCGATACCGAGACAGCACACCGTATGCACGAAGAAATGCTGCGGCGCCACCGAGAGGTTATCGATGTTTTCCTGACTGATCCGGCGGTGCACGACGAGGTGTTGAATGCGATCGAGACACTTCTCGACGAGTTCGACTCACTTTGTCACAGCATCAAGGTGTTAGGTGAATTGACACCTCGCGCTCTCGATGTTATTGCCGGAATGGGTGAGCGGATGAGTGTGCGACAAGTAGCCGCCATTCTGGAAAGTCGCGGAGTTGCTACGCGCGCATTGGATGCCACGCAGCTCATCGTAACTGACAGCAACTTTGGATCGGCTAGCCCTCTGATGTCCCAAACAACCCGTCGCACTCAGGAGGTGTTGGTTCCTCTACTTAATGCTGGGATCGTGCCAGTTATCACCGGTTTCATTGGTGCAACTGAGGATGGGATTGTCACTACGTTGGGTCGTGGCGGGAGTGACTACTCCGCTACTATTTTGGGCAGCGCCATCACGGCAGACGAAGTGTGGATTTGGACTGATGTGAATGGGGTGATGACGGCCGACCCACGTGTCGTACCAGATGCGCGTACGATACCTTATCTCTCTTACATAGAAGTGGGTGAAATGGCCTATTTTGGGGCCAAGGTTTTGCACCCGCAAGCGATTCGCCCTGCAAGGCGTGCCGGCATACCTGTACGTATTCTCAATACATTTGAACCGGAACATCCTGGTACCCTTATCACCCGCGAACCAAATGGAGGCGACAAGCGCGTGAAGGCAGTAACCGCAATCAAAGGTATGAGCCTGATTGTGATCGAAGGGTCTGGCATGCTCGGCGTGCCCGGCGTAGCGGCACGTGCCTTTGGAGCAGTGGCCAGAACCGGCACCAATGTGCTAATGATCAGCCAGTCTTCGTCTGAACAAAGCATCTGCTTCGTCGTACCTACTAGCGACTCGGCACGTGTCTTGGCGGCTTTGCGTGAGGAAATGGCGCGCGAATTGGAGCGTCAGGACATCGAGAACATTATGGCGCAGGATGATATTGTGATTCTAACGGTTGTTGGCGCTGGCATGCGGGGTACCCCAGGTATCGCTTCCAAGGCGTTTGGTGCCTTGGGCAAGAGAGATATCAACGTGATCGCCATTGCCCAAGGCTCGAGCGAGTACAACATTTCGATCGTGGTCGATCAGCGTAATGCTGACAACGCAGTCCGCGCGTTACACGCAGAGTTTGGCCTGGGAGCGAATAACACAAGCACGACGACATAATAAATCTAAGAGGATCTTGCGCCGGCTAGTCTGCAATCCTGCTTGCATTTTCGAATCTCGCTCATTTAGACAGGAGTGGGGGATAGACTGAGAAAACTCAGAAAACCTCTGGTAATTACCCACAAGTGATGGAGGGGTTTGAGGAGCTCCGTCCGACGTAGTCTGTGGAGGTATGAGCAGTCCAGCGGAGTGCTACGGAGGACGGAGCCACAGAGACGATGGGGCAAGAATGTGCCTTGGGCAGTCTACCACTTAGCGAGATGGAGTACACAGAGTACACACTGCAGCGGTTTGGGGAGCCGGTTATGAGACACTGGCCGGGTAGGTAGTTGCGCTGAGTGGTCCGGAGAGCCGTTCAGTGGTTCGGACTGGTGAGTCGCCGGTGATCACTGAAATGGTGCGTGGCGTCCCGCGGAACGGGAGGAGCATCTGGCTGCAACATCGGGGGTCGTGGATGTGCTGCCTGGGGGGTGTGCTGGGATTGACTGCAGATCCAGAGGACCCTTATACCCTGTTAGCAGACATCCGTGTCATTTTCGTCCCTACCACCACTCTGACATTTGCAGTTCACCGTCCCTTTCCCAAGGCAGGTTGAACTTGTGGTAATCACTGGAAAGCAGCTCTTGACACGCCAGAACATTTGCGCTATAGTATAATTACAAGGAGGGGATGAAAGGTTTCGACAGGGAAGGACTGGGCACGGACTGCAAGCCGAGACGCCTGACCTCGTTAAATCGGGCAAAACCATAAGTGCCGAGAAAGTACCTGCTTTCAACGCACCTGCCTACAACGCGCTTCCGCTCGCTGCGTAAGCCGGCGTAGGCCGATGCAAATGACCACTCGCATGTAGTGGTCACGTCCTACATCCCTCGATCCGGGCGGGGGTGTCAGGGCGACGCGCAGTCCGGGTTGCGACACGCAGACGCCGATACGCGTGTCAAAGGAGGCGAGAGCCTCGCCCATCGGCTGGCCCGCCGTCGACTCGGTCGGCGGACGAGGCGGCGGGCGAGAGACCTGGCGCCGACTAAGCTTGTAGACGTTCGTGTCGGGCTTCTCTGGACCCGGGTTCGATTCCCGGCATCTCCACTTGCAGGGGGACGGCAGAGAGGAATTTTCTCTCTGCCGTTTTGTTCTGTTCGGCGTGTTTTTGTGTGCTATAAGATGTGGTACAATGGACAATGGTAGTCGCGCAAAATCAATCGGTGCGGGAGCTGCAACATTGAGATGGCTTTTCCCTCGCGATATTTACCGCCTCATCCAAGCTATCCGACGTAACCATGCGCTGGAGCATGCCACCATCCACATGCTCACAGAGAAATGCCCCGGCATCTCCCTGATAGGACGCAGTGACTGGAAGGGCTTTCTGCTGTACGGCAACGTGGACACTTCTGACGTGGAACGGGCCACCCACGAGGCACTCGCCCGCCTGAAATCGGGTGAGCACTGGCTGGCCGTGCATCCGCGCTGTGGCACGATTCTCGCCACGACTGGTGTTCTGAGCGGGCTGGCCGTGTTCGTGACCCTAGGCATCAGCAATCCGCGTGGTCGTCTGCGCTGGGCAACCTTGCCGGAAGCTATTCTGGCCGCTACGGTGACCGCTGTGCTGGCGCAACCCCTTGGACTTATAGTCGAGCGTTATCTGACCACCTCGACTGACCTGGACGGTCTATTTGTACGCCGTGTGTATCGACAGCCGGGTGGTACGGTACCAGTCCACCGCATTGAGACCGGGTGAGCGCATGTTTTACGTCTTCCACGGGCCAGACGAGCTCACGCGCTCGGAAGTCCTGGCCGAGATGAAGTCCCAACTGGGTGAGGCGTCCCTGGCCGAACTCAACACCACCTATCTGGATGGCCAGAACACGAATGTAGTCCAGATTCAACAAGCCTGTGACGTTCTGCCGTTTCTGGCCAGCAGTCGTCTGGTGGTGGTGAAGAACTATCTATCGCGCATCGGGCCAGAACAGGACAGGGGTCCCGGAGATGCTGCCGCCATAGAGGCATTGGCCGATTATCTGCCTCATCTGCCGGCTACCACCCAGCTGGTTTTCACCGAGGACGAGGTATTGCCGGGGAAGCATCCCATCCTGGTGCTGGCAGGAAAGCACCCGCAGGGCCAGGTGCGCCTGTTCAGCGTGCCCGTCCGCGATCAGGAGTTGGCAGAATGGATTGTCCGGCGGGTGCAGCATAAGGGGGCCACGATTGAGTCTTCCGCGGCCATGGCACTGGCGACAGCGGTCGGCCACGACATGCGCACGCTCGACTCCGAAATTGAAAAGCTAATCACATATGTGGGGGGCGTTCGCCCCAATATCACACGCGAGCTTGTTGACATGCTCGTGCCATACACTGGTGTAGCGAAGATCTGGACCATGGTAGATGCGATTGGCCAGCGCGATGCACGCCTGGCCCTGCAACACCTGCACCGCTTGCTGGACGAAGATCCCAGTGAGAATCGTCCCCTCATGTTGCTGGGTATGATTGTGCGCCAGTTTCGCATCCTGATTCAGGTCAAGGAGATGATAGCTCAGGGTCTGGCCATTTCAACAATCGCGAAGCAGATTGGCATCCAGGAGTTTGCGGCGGAGAAGGCTCGTCAGCAAGCGATAAACTTCTCGATGGCACAGATGGAGATAATTTATGCACGGTTGCTCAGCACTGATCTGGCAATCAAAACCGGCAAGATCGACGATGTGTTGGCCTTGGACACGCTGGTGGCGGCCTTATGCGGGCCGCAAGATGTGTAGAGAGCAGCAAGCTATGGTTCGTACCCGGAGACATCGCAGTGTGGGAAGCGGCGAATGAGTGAGGCATATGTAGGTTGGGCGGATGACATTGGTCCTGTTTTTCTGACTCAGGAGCAGATCCAACGTCGCGTCGCAGAGCTGGGTGCCCAGATCACGCGTGACTACGCTGGATTGGACCTGGTTACCGTGGGGGTTTTGAAGGGAGTTATATTCTTCATCACCGATTTGGTGCGCGCTATCCATATGCCGGTGACAATGGACTTTCTTGACATTGCCCGCTACGGTCGCACGGAGCAGGTGCGCGGCGTGGTGCGTCTGACCAAAGACCTGACCGAACCGCTCAGCGGCCGTCATGTGTTGTTTGTGGAAGATATTATTGATACAGGCTTGACCAGCCATTACATCTTGGGCATTTTGCGCCATCACGGTCCGGCCAGCTTACGCGTGTGCGTGTTGCTGAACAGGCCTGCCCGGCGCATCGTGGACATTGATCTGGCGTATGTGGGTTTCGAGGTGCCGGACGTGTATTTGGTAGGTTATGGGCTGGATTATCGCGAGCGCTACCGCAACCTGCCCTACCTGGTCCAATTTGAGCGTCCGAAAATGAGGGAAAAAAGTGGAGAGAGCCCCAATTAACCTTTCAGATCTTGAACCACCCTCCTGGATACTTGGCCCCTCAATCTACTCCTGAAGCCGTATCGCTACGCTTCAGAAGGCGGCTTTCCACGGTATTCCCGTGTTTCTGCCGACTTGCAGCTGGCATCTGTTTCCAGACACCACTGCAATAAGATTGATTTTTGGGGTTCGATCCGGAACTGGTGCTTCTATGACCTGTCCGATTCCTTGGAACCCTCTCCATTTTTACTATAGCATAATTTGGGCAAGGAGTCAATACCAAAACCTTAAAATTTTGCCCGTTCTTTACGAGTTTCTTCGGGTATCTTTTGGCAAAACTTAAGATACAAAAATGCCAGGATGCGAGGATTTTCTCCTCACCCTGGCATCTATCTACTCTGATTGACTTTGGGTTTGATGGCCTTCCCCGTCTACAAGGTCACCAACAAATAGGGTTCTTCGATCAGCTGCTTGATATACTGCAGGAAGCGTGCTGCGGGCGCACCGTCCACCAGACGATGATCGAACGCCAGGCTGAGGGTGACCATCTGACGAATGACCATGGCGCCGTCACGCACCACTACCTTGGGTGCGATGCGACCGACACCCAGGATGGCCGCCTCGGGCAGGTTGATCACTGGCGTGAAGGCATCGATGTCGTAGGGGCCTAGGTTGGTGATGGTAAAGGTGCCACCGGTCAGGTCGTCGGGAAGAGCGCGACCAGTACGCGCACGCTCGATCAGTTGCCGCAACTCTTCACCAAACTGGCGCAAGCTCTTGCGATCCACGTCGCGCACCACCGGCACCAGCAGGCCGCGTTCGGTGTCCACAGCAATGCCGATGTTGACGTGCGCCAGCAGTTCGACGGCGTCCTCGGTCAGGCGAGCGTTCATGTAGGGATACTTGCGCAGCGCATTGGCGACGATCTTGGCCAGCAGATCGTTGTAACCAGGAGCAAATCCCCACTCCTCGGATACTTGCTGCTTGAGCCGTTCGCGCATCTCTACGAAGTGGGTGGCATCTACCTCGCTGACCAACGTCACGCGCGCCGTGGTGTGGACACTGGTGGCCATGCGCTGGGCGATGATGGCACGCACACCTTTGAGCGGGATGCGTTCCAACACCTCGACCTCAGGCAGCGGGACGACGGGCGCAGCCGGCGCCGGTGCCACAGCCGGGGCCGGCGCTGCCGGGGCCGGTGCGACGGCGGCTGCCTGGATGGCACGTTCCACGTCCTCCCGGGTGATCTTGCCACCAGGCCCTGTCCCAACCACCTGATGCAAATCGATGCCGGCTTCGGCGGCCATCTTCTGCGCCACAGGAGTCGCTTTGGGCATTGCGCTCAGATAGGCCAGCACGTCGCGCTCGGCGACGCGCACACCCCCTCCACCGGTGGGCTTGACTAGGCGCAGATCCACCCCTTCCTCTGCTGCCAGACGACGGGCGCGCGGTGAGGCGAATACCTTGCCTTCCGGTGTAGCCGCCGGAACAGCACCTTCGGCAACGACCTCAGCCATCGCAGCTGCCGTAGGTGTGGCGGCAGCTGCTTCAGGCTCAGCCGCTGGTGCACCTTTCACCTCGAATTTGTCGTCCTTCTTGCCGATAACGGCTACCACGGTGAGCACAGGCACCACATCACCCGCTTTGTAGGGCCCCAGATGAATGTAGCCTGAAGCGTTTGCCTCTACCGGGAAAACTGCTTTGTCGGTTTCCACTTCCAGCACGGTTTCGCCCTGCTCCACGCGCTGGCCGTCTTCCACCTTCCAACCCAGTATGGTGACTTCTTCAACCGTTTGCCCCAGCTTGGGGATGAAGAACTCCTCGGCCATCAGCTCACCACCTTTCTGCACGCTTCCACGATGCGGTTCACGTTGGGGATGGCCAGATCTTCCAGCACCTCGGCACGTGGCACCGGCACGTTTGCCGCGGCGACGCGCACCATCGGCGCATCCAGCCAGTCGAAGGCGTGGTCGTTCACTTGGGCCATCACTTCGTTGATGAAGCTGGTGTTCTCATACGCTTCCGTCACACCGACCAGGCGGCCTGTCTTCTTCACCGACGTGATGATCGTCTCCAGATCAAGCGGCTTGAGTGTGCGCAGGTCGATGACCTCCACGTCGATCCCTTCCTTGGCCAGAATTTCGGCCGCCTCCAGAGCGCGCAGCACCATCCGAGAGTAGGTGACCAGGGTGATGTCCTTGCCCGGGCGCTTGATGTCTGCGACACCCAGAGGAATGACATATTCCTCTTCCGGCACGGGGCCCTTCTCGCGGTAGAGCATCTTATGCTCGATGAACATGACCGGGTTGTCTTCGCGGATGGCTGCCTTGAGCAACCCTTTGGCATCGTAGGGGGTGGATGGCATCACCACATAGATGCCGGGGAAATGGGTCCAGAGCGATTCCAGACTCTGCGAGTGGTGCGCGGCGATGGCGCGGCCGGCTCCTCCTTCGGTGCGAATGACCATGGGCACTGTGGTCTTACCACCGAACATGTAGCGATTCTTGGCGCCCTGATTGGCGATCTGATCCATCGCCAATGGGGTAAAGTCGACGTACATGATCTCAGCGATGGGACGCATGCCGGCCATAGCTGCACCCACGGCCGCACCACCTATGGTTGCCTCGGAGATGGGCGTGTCAATCACGCGCCACTCGCCGAATTCTTTGTAGAGATCGCGCGTTGCGCCGTAGGCACCGCCGTAGAGACCCACGTCCTCACCCATGATGAACACCCGCTTGTCGCGCAGCATCTCCTCGCGCATGGCCTCCTGCAGGGCCTGGGCATAGGAAATCTGGCGCATGTTGGGGTCATTGCGCACCCGTTCGCGCAGGGCGCGTTCCGCTTCGATGTCTGCCTGAGTCCATGGGGACGGCGCGTAGACATCTGTGCACAGTTCGTCGGGAGAGGGGTCAGGCGAGTTCGTGGCGAACTCCATAGCTTTTTCCAGCTTGCGCTGTACCGCTTCGTCCAGTCGCTCGAATTCCTCTTCGGTCAGATAGTTGAGGCTCTGCATGGCATTTTTCAACACAGTGATGGGGTCGCGCTTGCGCCATTCAGCTTCTTCCTCGCGTGTGCGGTAGGCGCGAGGGTCGGAGTGCGAATGGCCATAGTAGCGATAGGTGATCGCCTCGATGAGCGTGGGACCCTCACCCCGGCGGGCGCGTTCGACTGCCTTGGACACCACGCCGCGCACGGCCAGTGCATCCATGCCGTCCACCGTCTCACCCGGGATGCCGTAGGCGCATGCCCGATGGGCAATGCTTGAGATCTTGCTGGCTTTGCGCCATGGTACTGACATGGCATAGAGATTGTTCTCCGCCACGAAGACTATCGGCAGGTCCCACAGGCTGGCCATATTCAGCGCTTCGTGGAAGTTGCCCGTGTTTGCTGCACCGTCACCAAAGAAGCACAACACGACGCGGTCCGTGCCCATCAGCTTCTGGGCAAGTGCGGCGCCGACAGCTACAGGGATGTTGCCGCCCACAATTCCAGTGGCGCCTAAATTGCCATGTTCTACATCGGCGATGTGCATCGAGCCGCCTTTGCCCTTGCAGTAACCCGTCGCCTTGCCGAGCACCTCGGCCATCATTTTGTTGAAGTGCTCTTGTTTGGCTTCGGGGGTCTTGGCGACCTTGTCGCCATGGGCGTGCGCATGGCCATGACCACGGTGTGTGCTGGTGATCAGATCATCGTCACGCAAGGCGCTCACTGCGCCGACAGCTACCGCCTCCTGTCCGGCATACAGATGCGATGCTCCTTTGAGCACGGCCTTGCTCAACAGGTTGGCGATGTTATTCTCGAATGCGCGAATCTCCATGATCTGGCGCAGGCAGGTCATCAAATCTTCTTTGGTTAGCCCTTGCTCCTCGATCAGCGCTGAGATGCGCTCCGTATCCGACTGAACCTGTTCCACTGTTGTCGCCATATGTCTTTTGTCCTCCACCTGTACGGTTTGATCTTTCGGAATTCAACGATCTTGCAACCTAAACGAGAATAACCCGAATGCCCAGTGTGCGCACAGCTTCCACCAGATTGGCCGGCGCGTGTTTGTCGGTGATGACACAATCGATCTCCTCGGGGCTGGCAAATGAAGCCAGGCCCACCCGCCCCCATTTGGTGGCGTCCAGCACGGCGATGACCTGTCGGCACATCGCCACCATAGGGCGCTTGACCTCTGCCTCGGCGCTGCTTACGTCGGTCAGGCCCTCCGGAAGGTTGAGCCCGTGGGCACCGAAGAACCCCTTTTCAATGTTGTAGCGCGTCAGCATGGTGAGTCCATCGGTGCCCACCAGCGAGGCGGTGTCGCGGCGGACGGTGCCGCCGGGCATCACAACCGTCACACCGGGCACGCCCAGCATGTCGGAAGCGATGGCGAGGCTGTTGGTGATGATGGTGACATCGCGATGATGCCGCAGGTGATGGGCGATGGCCAGCGCAGTGCTGCTGCTGTCCAGAAAGATGGCGTCGCCATTCGCAATCAGCTCTGCGGCGGCCTGACCGATGCGACTTTTTTCGAGGACCTGGCGCTTGCGTCGGATAGCCAGCGACAATTCGTCCAGCAGCTGGTTGCTGGCTGGGACGGCGCCGCCGTGTGTGCGCACCACCAGGTTCTGTTCCGCCAGCGACTGCAGATCGGCCCGGATAGTCACCTCCGAGACGCCGAACTGCCGACTGAGCTCAGCCACCGAAGCGCGACCAGTACGGGTGATGTACTCCAGAATGCGCGCCCGTCGTTCTTCCAGATAGAGATCGCGGACCACTTGTTCGGACATCAGGTTTACCCAGAGATTGCTTTTGATCGCTTTCAGTATATCACAAAACGAAAGAAAAGTCAAGCAATTTGAGGTCGAGAGCTCGTATGTATGGCCTGGTTTGCCCCCGCACCCGCAGCGTGGTATAAGTCATCCATCATTCACAACGGACGTTCATCGCAGTGTCACGATCCCGACTCGATCCGCGCACTTTGGTGGTGCTGTGCTTTGTTCTTGTGACTTGGGCTTCCGCTTTTGCCGCCATTCGGGTAGCTGTGGGTGATTACACGCCTGGCCTCGTGGCGTTGATACGCTATCTGGTGAGCTCGCTCGTGGTGGCGATCTACATGATCGCCACACGCCAGCCGCTGCCGGAGCGTCGTGACGTGCCCCAGATTGTCCTGGCCGGGTTCTTCGGCTTTGCCGTATACAATGTGGCGCTGAATTATGGCGAGATCACAGTGCCTGCGGGTGCCGCCAGCCTTCTCGTCGCCACCTCGCCGATATTCACCGCATTGCTGGCCATGCTGGTGCTGAAAGAGCGTCTGAGGATCTGGGGATGGGTGGGTATCGTGTTGAGCTTTGCAGGCGCCGCGCTGATCGCCGTAGGCGGTGACAGCAGCGCGCTCTACTTCGACACGAACGCCTTGTTGCCCTTGCTGGCGGCCATCTCTGCTTCGGCCTACATCACGTTGATGAAGTCGCTGTTATCCCGGTACAGTCCGTTGTGCCTAACCACCTACGCCATCTGGGCCGGCACAGCGTTTTTGCTGGTTTTCGCGCCGGGTCTTCCTGAGGCGTTTCACACGGTGTCGCTTGAGGCAACGCTTGCCGTGCTATTCCTGGGCATTTTTCCGGGTGCGTTGGGTTACATTGGTTGGAGTTATGTGCTGGCGCGCACAACCGCCAGCCACGTCTCCAGTTTTCTGTATTTGGTGCCGCCGCTTGCCATCCTGATCGCATGGCTGTGGCTGGGCGAAATACCCGCGGTGACCGCTCTGACGGGTGGAGGTCTGGCGTTGGCCGGCGTGGTGCTGGTCAACACGCGCGGTTAACTCATTTCTAATGGGAGGTTTGTTCAATGGCAGAACGTAAGCGTGTAACGCTGCCCATGCTTTTTCAGAAGGTGTCCGATGGCGTGCCCATTGCGATGTTGACCTGCTACGACTATCCGACGGCATACTTCCAGGACCAAGCCGGCATTGACATGGTCTTGGTGGGTGACAGTCTGGGTATGACGATGCTCGGTTACGACACCACCTTGCCTGTCACGATGGAGGATATGATTCGCCACGCACAAGCTGTGCGCCGTGGAAATCCCCACTCGTGGCTGATCGGCGATATGCCCTACATGAGCTACCAGCCCTCGGTGGAGGTCGCCATTCGCAATGCGGGGCGCTTTATGGCCGAGGCAGGCTGCGATGCCATCAAGCTGGAGGGAGGATCTGAGATGGCCGATCGCATCGCGGCGATCGTGAAGTGTGGCATCCCGACCATGGGACACCTAGGCCTGACGCCCCAGAGCGCAGGTGCATTAGGTGGTTTCCGAGTACAGGGGCGTGGGGCACAGCAAGCTAAGAAAATCGTGGAAGATGCAAAAGCTCTGGAAGAGGCAGGGGCCTTTGCCATCCTGCTGGAGATGGTGCCAGATCGGATCTGCCAGCTGATCACCCAACGCGCCAGGAACTGCATCATCATCAGCCTGGGCTCCGGGCCACACGCCCACGGGCAGCTGCTCATCTATCACGACATGTTCGGCCTGTACCCCAAGTTTAAACCACGCATGGCCAAAGTCTACGGCAACGCCGGTCAGGTGATTCTGGACGGCCTGAAGCAGTATGTCTCCGAAGTGACGAATCGCCAGTTCCCCCAACCTGAGAACTGGTTCGGCATGCCGGATGAGGAGTACGAGGAGCTGCTGCGCCTACTCGGCAGCTAATTCAGGTAACTTTACATAACTAACGATGTAAGATGCTACGGCAGAGCAGTTCTCAAAGGCTGTAGCGACTCAGGATCTGAAAATCGTCGCGATGTTTGCGATAGGCGGAACGGAATATCTGTATCAACTCCAGATAGGCAGCGTGATTCTGCCGATCTGGCTCGACCAAGGCGTCGCAGGCAGCCCATTGCGATGCCGCCACGGTGGGGCTGTGCCAGCCGATGCCGGCGCCTGCCAGGATGGCAGCCCCAAGCGCTGACTGCTCGGCGATGGCCAGCCGATGCACCGGCAGGTTGAACACATCTGCGACGATGTGCTGCCAGAGCGAACTGCGCGCGCCGCCCCCGGCCATGATGATCCGACCTGGCTGTGCTCCCATCTCCACCAATACCTGATAGGCGTCGTAACACGAGAACGCCACACCTTCCATAACGGCGCGCACCATTTCAGCGCGGCTGTGATGGGCGCTCAGGCCCAGGAACATCCCTCGCGCTATTGGATCCATGTGTGGCGAACGTTCGCCGGACAGATAGGGCAAGAACAGCAACCCACGAGCACCCAGAGGCACATCCTGCGCCCACGTGCTCATCTGGGTGTAGGCGTCGGATCCTTGCATTTCAAACACTTGATCGCGCAGCCAGCGCAGGGCCACCCCTGCATTCAGTGTAGCTGCCATCTGATACCAGCCGGCCTGCCCCGCTGCTGGTTCCAGAGCGCTACAGAAGGTGTGGATGCGTCCGTGACGATCCACTCGAACAGCATTGGAGGGCAACACCAGCTGACCCCCCGTGCTGATGGTCAGGAGCAACGTGCGCGGATCGAACGCGCCGCTGGCTAACGCGCTGCTGGCCGTGTCTGCTGCTCCGATCACGACCGGGATGCCGGACGGCAACCCGAGCTGCTCGGCTGCGGGGTCGGTGAGCGCACCGTGGATGGCGCTTGAGGGCTGCACCTGCGGCAGCCATTCCGCTTGCAATCCCAGGGCCTCGAGCAGCACGGGCGACCAGTCGCGCTTGTGCGCGTCGAGCAACAGGGTGCCGGCTGCGTCGCTGGGGTCGGTGTAAAATGGTGTCCCGACCATCCGCCAACGGAGGTAGTCCTTTGGCAGCAGAATGTGACGCACCTGCTGCCAGAGATGGGGGCGTTCCTGTTGCATCCACCGCAGGGTGGCCGCCTGGAAACCGGTGGCGATAGGGCTGCCTGTGATTTCGATCAGCCGTTGAGCCCCTATGGTTGCTGTGATCTCTTGCACTTGAGCATAACTGCGACGATCGGGCCAGATGACAGCAGGCGTGATCAGCTGGCCATCTTTGTCCAGCAGGACGGTGCCGTGCATCTGCCCGGACAGGCCGATCGCTGCGACGGTAGCACCCGGCAGATGGGCTAGCGCTTGTCGTACAGCAACTATGGTGGCCTGCCACCACGCCTCGGGGTCTTGCTCTGCGTGATCTGGCTGGGGCCTCAAAATCGGGTACTCGGCACTGCCAGATCCAACCGTATGTCCTTCGCTGTCCACTAGCAATGCTTTCACCGAAGAGGTGCCCAGGTCAATTCCCAACAGGTAGGCCATGTCTGCTCCTTTCCTTCTCAGGTGAGCGCGATGTGTCGCTCGGGCTTCGGTCAGTTTGTGGTCTCTTCCGGTGCCAGTTCCAGGGCGATCACGCCCAGCTGCTCCTTCTCGGAAGGGTACAACGCACGACATGCGGCGAGTAGTGCGGCACGATCCGACAGATCCGGTGCAATTGCGGCGACGTCTTCGGCAGCGACCATCTCCTCAAAGTTTGGGTAGCGGCGTATGGCAATAATGCGATAGCGATATTGCTCATTCAGCAGCAGAATGTCGCCCGGCTGCAGCCGTTTGATGTTGGGATAACCGACTTGCACTTCCACCGTTTTGCGGCCACTCAGGATGTGGCGCAGATTCTCCTCTTTTATCCAGAGAACCTTGGTTTTCGCGGTGGCGCTCATAGGGCTACACCGATCATTTGTTGGAAGCGCAATGCGTCTTCCCACATCGTCACGTTGTTGAACAGGCAGTAGACTGTCGGGTAGCCGGCGCATTGGTCGCGCAATTGCCGCAGGTCATCATCGGTATACTGATAGCGATAGCCGGTGCGGCCGTGCAGCCTGAAATAGGCTGGCGTGCCATATAGGGGCTGGCGCTGGAATGGGTCAACGCAGTGGATGAGGCCCAGATCCTGGCACAAGGAGCGCACCAGCTCGTCTGGCCACGCACCCCGTGGTTCCCACGCCAAAAGCAGGTCGTCGCGTTCGGCGCGCTCAAAGAAGGCGCGCAGGCTGGCGACATTCTCCGGCGCAGGCGTGAAACTGGCCGGGCACTGAAAGACGATGAGCCTGGCGGATAGGGCACGCGCGAATTGCAACGTGTGCGTCCAAGCTTCCGCCACCTCGGGTGTGCCACGAAAAGAGCCACAGCGACCCAGCAGCGTCGCGGGGGCGGCAATGCCGGAACGGCGATAGGTGGGACTGCTGGGCTCGTGTGTAATCAGCTGCCAGGCTTTCATGGTAAACACAAAACCGGGTGGGGCTTCGGCGCGCCAACGCTCAGCGGTGGCAATGTCAGGCAGCCGGTAAAACGTCTGCTGGATTTCCACTGCTTTGAAGTGGGCATAATACACTGCGCGCGCTTTGGGGAAGCCGCAACACCCCACTAGTACTTCAGCGTGCGGCAGGTTATCCCTTGGTGTCAGGTCCATGCAGTCAGACATTGGAGGCAACTCTGGCCAGTCTGCGCCAGGGACGCCGATGCATCCCATTCTAGTCCACTTTGTGCTGCGCGCAAAGTCACTACGCCTGGCTGCATTTCCTCATGGTGAGGGTACTATATATAATCTTCACTCATAGGAGGGTTTAGAATGTTAGAGCCTGCTTTGTCTACAATGTGGATGATGAATCGTCATAAATCGCTGCAGGAGTTCTTTGATGCAGCGCGCGAGGCTGGCTACGAACGGTTTGAGCTGAACCATTTCGTGTCTCAGGAAATGGTCAATGGGGTGAAGTTTCCGCCGGACGCCATTCTGAGCCTGCATGCACCTTGCCCCACGCATCCGCGCACGCGGGATGCAGAGGTTTCCTCGCTGGACAAAGATGAGCGCTTGCTGGCGATTGAGGCAGTAAAGGCGAGCCTTGATCTGGCGGAGCGCATTGGGGCTCAGGTGGTGATTCTGCACGCCGGGCACGTGGAAGTCAACCCAGAGCTGGAGAAAGAGTTGCGCGTTTTGTACAATCAGGGGCAGCGTGGCAGTGCCCGTTATCAGGACATCCAGGCCGAGCTCATTGAGGAACGCGCTCGGCATGCGCAAAGACACTTGGATGCGACCATGCGTTCCCTGGAACGCATCGCCACGCTGGCTGACGATGCAGGCATTCGCATCGCACTGGAGAATCGTTTCTTCTACAACGAAATCCCTCTGCCGGATGAGCTGGCGCTTATTTTGGACGAATTTGCCGGTCCGGTGGGTTTCTGGTTCGACACAGGACACGCCTACGCGTTGGAAGAATTGGGGTTCATGCGTCATTCTGAGTGGTTGAGTGGCTTCAGCCAGTCTCTGCTGGGCATGCATTTACACGACATACAGGTGGTGCCTCAGGACGCAGCGGCGTCTTCAGAGGTGCTGATAGGAGAGCCCGACGAGGAAAAGGCGCGCGAAAATGGAGGGGATGGCGCAGGAGAGCAGGAGGTGAAAAGGCTGCGTGATCACCTGACGCCCGGAAGCGGTGTGGTGGACTTCGCCGAAGTGGCGCAATACATCCATGATAATGTACTGGTGACGGCGGAAATCGATGGGTCTCACACGGCGGAGCAGGTGAGCGCTGCTCTTGACTATTTGCGTAATCTGAAGGAGTTGGCCCGAGCACAGCCAGAAGCACAGTGAAGGGGGGTAGCAGGCTGCACAGGTTGAACATGGCTTGTGAATAAATCTTAGGACGGGGTGTATGCGCAGATTTCGCATTCGACTTACAAGCCGCTATCTGCGATGGCAGGTGCTTCTGCCTCTGACTGCGCTGCTGGCCATATTGCTGGCATGGCTGCTGGTTAGCTCGCCCGTTGAGATAGGAATAGCACACACTGCCGCACCCTCTTCTGTTGTCCTTGCTGAGTCAGTATCGTCATCCCCCCTGAGAGTGGCCTTTCTGGATGTGGGGCAAGGAGATGCAATCTTGGTGCGCTCGCCTGATGGTCGCACGATGCTGATCGATGGTGGTGATAGTGACGAGGACACTGATAAGGTCATCCTGCCAACTTTGGAGGCGTGGGGAGTGCAGGCACTGGACCTTCTGGTCATCACCCACCCTGATCAAGACCACATTGGTGGTTTGCCCTACTTATTGCAATCGTTTCCGGTCGATCGAGTAGTGCTTACCGGACAGGTTCACACCACCCAAACCTATGAACAGATGTTAACGCTTATCCGCGATAAGGGGATCCCAGCGATTAAAGCGCGCCGTGGCGTCTTACTGGATCTCGACCCGTCACTTGTGCTCAGGGTATTAGGGCCTGATGATGCTGCGGTGGAGCGCAATGACACCAACAATGCCTCTATCGTCATCCGGCTGACCTATGGTCGCATATCGATGCTTTTCACCGGTGATGCCGAGGAACCGGAGGAGAGAGAAATTCTTGAGAGTGGGGAGGAGGTTCGTGCTCACGTGCTCAAGGTCGCGCACCACGGCAGCCCTTCCGGGTCGAGCAAGCGCTGGTTACAGGCTGTGGCACCCGAGGTTGCGATCATTTCGGTGGGGGCTGATAACCCGTTCGATCATCCGGGTTACAAGGTGTTGACCCGGCTTACCCAATTCAATGTGACAACTTATCGCACAGACCGTCACGGTACCATCACCATACGCAGTGATGGCAACACATATCAAGTTTTTACACAAAGGTGACATATCGAAAAATGCACAAGATGCGGGGCGTAATTGACCGTTTTGAGAGTACGGTGGCGCTCATCGTGTTGGACGACAAGCAGCAAGTGCTCTGGCCGCGTAGCGCACTACCTGTGCAGGCACAGCCCGGCGACGCGGTGCGCCTGCAGCTGATATTTTCTGCAACAGCACGCTCGCAGATGAGCGACTCCTCGGCGGGTTGCGCAGCATCGACCGAGAACACTGCTGCAGAGCTGCCCGTTGAGGTGCGCTACGACAGCTCCCAGGATCAATGGCTGGTTGAGCTGGTCAAAGGTCGCGTCCTGCGCTGGCCCGCTGAGGCCTCTGCGTGCGCTGAAACTGATCAAAGTGCACGTTTGAGGCTGGAGGTTGACATCGAGGACACTGCCGCTCGCCGTCAGCGGGTGCAAGGCTTGCTTGACGATATGTTCGGCGCCCCGAGATCATAACATCTCTTTTTCCAGCGCCTCGGCCAGAGCCAGATATTTCTCGTGGACTCCTGGACCAGTTTCCTCGTGCTCCACGTGCTCAAACTTTTCCAGGACGTTCGCATGCTCGGTCGCGGGTATCACCTGATCGGCCATCGGGAAGAGCACGTTGTCCTCTTTAGCGATATGCTGTCGCAATAACTCAACATATCCGCGTGCGTTGCGGATGATTTCAGTGGTTGCTGCCTGGTCGCCCTCTTCAAGGCGGCGTGCGGCTTCAGCCATTCCCCGCGTGTAACGTCGCCCCTGCTCGTGTTCTGCCAGCATCACAGCGATGGGGCCTGCCTGGGTGGACACCCCGTGCGCTTCCATAGAGGTGAAGAGCACCCCTTCCTCTTTCCTGTGGTGACACCCATCCGCAAAACCTTTGATGAATTGGGCCACATCCAGGAAAAACCCGGGCCGTACAGTGGCCCCGCGCTCGAGGTGTTCTATCCCTTTTTCCAGTGAAGCGATCACCCGCAGGATTACCTGGTGTTCTTGCTTCAAGACTTCTGTTGCTTTCATACGCCATCGCTCTCCTCAGAAAATGTCTCGGCCATGGGCAGGGGTGGCTGTCCCTGGCGCAACTCTCCTGCTGTTCCCAAAACGATCCGGTAGGGCAGTTCTATTGCGCCAGCCATGCACACGTCCTCACAAAGGGCTTCGTAATCGCAAAGTTCTGGGCGCGCTAACGTGGCTTTGCCATCTACTAACTCAAGCGCATGAGTGGGACAACATAGAACGCAGCACTCACAACCTGTGCACAGCTCTGGATGAATAATTGGCAGGAGTTTCATTCTCAACCTTTGTGGCAGGGAACTTTTCTTTTAGAAGACCATAGAAATGGCAGTAGTGGCTATGACTTAAGTCATATAGGCGGAGCAACGTCTTGTATGTGCGCTAAACTATCTGCGATGCAGTCGGATCGTCATTGCCGTTCGGCCAATCTGGCCAGCTCATCGGGCTTCAGCAGGACAATCTGGTCCCGTTCTATACGAATGAGCCCCAAGCGCTCCAGGTCTCGAAGGGAACGGCTGACCACTTCGCGTACAGTGCCCAGCCGCGCTGCCATTTGGCCCCGGCTCAGCGTGGCCTCACGCGGATTTGCCGCGCAATCAAGCAACAGACCCGCCAATCGCGCGGTGACGGTCCGCAATGATAGGTCGGCGATGGTGCTGACGAGCTGGCGGCAGCGCTTTGCCAGTGTCGTGAGGGCTGCGCGTGTCATTTCGGGGTATTCGCGCAGCGACCTCTGGAACACAGCGTTGTCAATAACCAGTATGTGTGTCTCTTCCAACGCCTGTACCGTGGTAACGCTCGGTGAATTGTCGAAGACGCTGATCTCGTTGATTGCTTCACCTGGGCCGTAGATGTCCAGAATGTGCTCCCGGCCGCCAGGCGACAGAAGGCTTGCCTTGACGCGGCCAGACTGCACGACCAACAGGTTGGGGCACGGGTCACCCTCAACCAGGATCAGCGCCCCTGCTGGATAGGAGCGCTGGAAAGCTGATCTGACCAGAGAGTGCAAGCCAGCGTCATCCATCACGGCCAGATAGGGGATCTGCCGCAACAGATGCAGTTCCTCAACGCAAGGTGTGGTCATGAGGATATCCGTTCCATCCTGCCTGGCCCGGTGCCCTTCTGGGCTACGCCTTGTCCGGCTGATTATTTCGGTATACAGAAGCTCAAAGTTTGACTATGCCAGGATGGACCAACCGCCATCTACCACAATGGTTTGTCCCACGATCATCGCGGCGTCATCAGAACATAGAAATGCCACCACTTTAGCGATGTCCTCTGGGGTTGCCAGCCGCCGCACCGGCGTCCGCAATGCCCCTTCGCGCAGGGTGCGCTCAAGGTCGATGGGGAAGTATTTCAGCGCGTCTGTCTCGACGACTCCCGGCGACACAGCATTGACGATAATGCCCTTGGGCGCCAGGTCCACGGCCAGATAACGGATCAGCGCCTCGATGGCTGCCTTGCTGACGCCGACGACACCGTACTCAGGGAAGACGCGTGTGCTGCCAAAGCTGGTGATCCCGATGATGCGTCCCCAACCGTGTGCTTCCATTAGTGGGATGGCCTTGCGGGCGCATCGAAGGATGGAGCGCGCGTTAATGTCCAGTGTCCAATCCCAGTGCTTGTCCTCTATCTGGGTGATGGGACGTATCACTCCCGTGGCAGCATTGCCGATCAGGATATCACAACGTCCGAACTCAGCCTGGATCTGGTCGAACATCCTGTCGATTTCTTCTGCTTCGCCAACGTTGGCTTTCACAGCGATCGCGCGTTGCCCCATTGCATGGGTGGCGGCCACCACCTCATCCGCTGCTGACCGTCGACGCAGGAAATTGACCACAATGTCTGCCCCGCGACGTGCCAGTTCCAGCGCAGTGGCCCGTCCGATGCCTCGCGATGCACCTGTAATCAGTGCCACTTTCCCTTGTAATGGTTTGCTTCCTGCGATATGATATGTTACTTCTTCTGCCACTTTTGACCCTCGAACGCTTCTGCTGTGGTAACGCTAGGAGTCCAACTTGTCTCCCAAGGGGGTAAAACCACCCCCTGACACTTCACGCGCCGGCGACACGATCAGCACTGCCTTGGGATCGAGCGCGCCGACGATGGAACGCAACTGGCCGACTTCTGTGACGGTCAGAGCGCACATGAGTACAGTGCGTGTTTGTCCGGTATACATTCCGGTGCCAGAGAGCGCTGTGACTCCGCGTTTCATTTCGTGCAGGATTTTTTCACTGATAGCCTGTGCCTGGTCCGTGATGATCAGTGCGAGCAACTGCTCGCGCTGATAACTGCGCCTGAACCAAGCCCGCCAACCTTTCTGCGCTTGTTTGGGGAACACCTTTTCGATGCGAAACAGGTCTGGCGCTGTGCCGTAGCGCGGCCACACCTCGCCGGCAGCTTCCTGCAGAGTGACCGTCAAGAGCCCCATGACCAGCATAGCAACGTTGAAAAGAACCCCAAGGGCGAGTGTGACCCATCCAGGAAGGGGGCCCAACGCTGCACGGTCGAGGAACTCGGCAAATGATTGCACAGGTGCAGGGTACATCCAGACGTTGGCGAGCCAGGCGACTGCCAGGATGAGGTAGATCCAGATGTAGTTGCGTCGGTAGCGCCTGCCCAGTGCCTCTGCCAGGGAAATAGTAAAGTGTGGTTGCAAGAGATTCTCTGCCAGGCTCTCCGCCCAGTCGGCTGCCGGTTGGAAGGGCGGCACCAGCATGGAAGCGAAGAAATCGGTCTCCATCAGGCGCACGCGCGTGCTCCAGACTTCGTAGAAGCGATATCGGCGTGCTTCGATGAACAGGAATAAGGTGACCAAGAGCGTGTTCAGGATGATAACGCTGTGATTCCCCAGTTCGCGCGTGAAAGCGACAGATATTGTCGCGCCGGTGGTGAGCACTGCCCAGTTAGTGGTCATGTCAAGGCGCTGGCGCCAGGCGTCGGCGCGTGACACCTGCGACCGGAAAAAGTGCACCATCGCCTGGTTAAACTCGCTGGCTTTCAGCCGGTAGCCGCGAAAGGTCCATACCGGTTCCGCTGTGGGTGCCTCGTGAGGAGTAGGGGTGGGGCCGGCTTCCGGTACGTTATACGGGATGTTCACCTTGCTCCTGGTCTGTTCGTCCACGTCCTGTACTCCCTGATGTCTCAAGCCCACGTTGCGGATGGTAGAGCAGGGTGACCCTGTTAAGAAAGTATTTCAAAGCCCATGGCGCGCCTGCCAACAGAGGACAAGGGGATTTGCGTCCACCGATCCATGAGGCGATGTCGGAAGGAGGTTCGCCATCTGGAAGGCAGATCAGATCCCCGCCAGCGGCACGCAAGACAGGAAGGGCACCTGCAACATCCCACAAAGCCTGGTGGCCAAGCACAACGGCGGCAGCGGAACCTCTGGCGACAAAACAGATGTGTGCCGCAGAGCTACCAAACGCGCGCGTTTTGCCCTTAAAATCAATGCGATAGTGACGATGTGCTTCCGAAGTGATGCACAACAGGGTCTCATCGTTGACCTGTTTGCTATCATCGACATGGATCTGCTCGCCGTTTAGGCGTGCCACACGACCGTCACTGTAATAGTACTCATCGACCACGGGCAGATATACTACGCCTGCCACAGGCTCACCTCGCACCAAGATTCCGACCGAGATCGCCCATACCGGCAAGCCGGCAGCGTAGGCGGCTGTGCCATCAATGGGATCTATCGCCCACACACGTTCGCCCGTTCCGGCTTGGGTTTTCATTTCCTCGCCGAGCAGTGTGTCGTGTGGAAATGCCTTGGCCAAGGCATCTCGCAAAAAGTGTTCGATCTCACCATCCGCAACTGTGACAAGAGTGTTGTCTTTCTTGCGTGTGGCTGTGCTTTTGCGATAGTGGCGCAGGGCAATATCACCCGCTCTGCGCACAAGCTGCTCCAGCCACGCAAAATCTACCTCGGTTAACAAATCAGCTACATATGTCTCCATAAA
Source organism: uncultured Ardenticatenia bacterium (assembly GCA_937127125.1). Lineage (GTDB taxonomy): Bacteria > Chloroflexota > Anaerolineae > 4572-78 > NAK82 > NAK82. The sequence goes on along the minus strand of CAKZLO010000035.1, from coordinate 20,343 downwards.
GATGTAGTCTACCACACTAAGGTTCTTTTGTCACAGAGGTCTTGCCGCCGTCGATCGAGCGGGACAATATAGCTGCCACAATATGATCTCAGGGGGACAGAGAAAGCGCACCCGCGGTGCACATAAGCCTTCAAGGCCAACCCCACGGCTCACGTAGAGATGGGTGTTGCCCTCGCAGTACAGTCCCATCTCGTAGCGTTTCCCCAGCTGGGACGAGGTTACCAGAGCGCCATACAGCGGCAGGCGAATCTGTCCACCGTGGGTGTGGCCGCAGAGATACAGTTCGATGCCCAATCGACTTGCCAGCGGCATCAGCTCGGGGGAATGATACATCAGGATGCGTGGCACGCCTTTCGGGGTCTCTGACGCCAGCTTTTCTAACTGGGTTGCATCTTGTTGCACATCGTGGCTGCAATCCACCCCGATCAGGGCTAAAGAACAGCCTGGATGCGCTTCTACGAGCGCAATCTCGTTGCGCAGCAGCCTGATCGGCAACCCCTCGAACAGGCTGGCCGAGTTGCGATCTACCGGCGGGCTCCCCAGCACGGCGTAGATCGGCGGGGGTGGCGACAATCCAGCTGCTTCGTCGCAGAGATCTTCTAAAAACTTTCGCGCATGCATACGGCTCGTTGGGTCGTCCACGTAAGACAGATTGATGTAATCGCCGGTCACCAGAATTACATCGGGATGGGTCTCGCGAATGCGCTGCAACAGGGTTTCCTCACGACGCCCTATGCGTTCGACGTGGACGTCCGATATGTGCAAAAGGCGCACTGGCGTTGCCTGGCTGGTCGGGTTGTGCAGGTGCAGAGTCACTCGCGAAACGCCGACTCGAGAAGGTTCCCACAGCGCACCCCAAAGCAGAGCGAACAGGGCGATCGCGTTCAGGGTGAGCAAGCCGGCTAATGCAGCGGTTGTGCCAGTCCATTGGGTCACAAAAGCCAGAAGGCACCCCACTGCAAGCCGGGGCATGGCCAGAATGTACCACTGCGGAGCCACCGGCCCGAAAGAGATGCGCAATCGCGGAAGGCTAAGCAGAATCAAGCCGTCGGCCGCAATGAAGAGCAGAAGCGTAATGCCAGCCCATGCGCTGGGGATAACATCCCCTGTCTTCACCCACCAGATGATCCCAGTCACCCCAACTGCAATTGCCACCGGTATGACGGCAACGACGGGCGGCCAGTTTGCCGCTGCATTGCCGAGCACCAGTAAACGATGGAACAATCTGGATTCTAGGACATCGGATGGCTGGCGCGAGGTAGGTGTCACCTGCGGAGAACTATTCCACAAAGCACTCAAGGTTGTGTCCCCCGACGCTTCACGAGAGTAAGGATGTTGCCACCTTGGGGGGAGAACTCGTGGCGAACCTCATCCATCAACTGGCACATAATGTAGACGCCTAGCCCACGTTCAGGCCGCTCTTCCAGCTTGCCTGCAAGGCACGGTCGAGGAACGCTGTCGAGGTCAAATGGTACTCCGTGATCAACCAGCGTTATGGTCAGCCGGTCGGCCTCAATGCAACAGGTGCACTCGATGTCACCGATCCCTGAATTCGCGTAAGCATGTTCGATAATGTTGGCGCAAGCTTCATCCACAGCTAGCTGCACTGCCTGGACTGCAGAGTTGTCGAGACCTGCCTCGCGGGCAGCTTGGGTGACAAACTCAATAATGGGCTCCAGGTTTTCGTACTGTCCTTCAAATACAGCGGTTCGCTTCGAACATCTGCTGACCCGTCGCACTGTACCCTTAGATCTACCATATTCCGACATTCTTCTCACAATCCCTGCAGAGAGTGTATCCGGGTTGCACAGCTGGCTCAGAAGCTACCCACCGCAGTCGTGATGTCCTCAGAGAATCTAAAAAGGGGTGCAAAACCTACCAGCTCCAAAACCTCATAAACTGGCCGGGGCACGCCCGCCAGTACCACCTCGCCACGATTCCAGCGCTTACAGGTTTTCTGTGCGTCGATCAACACGCGCAAACCAGCACTGGAGATGTATTCCACCTCGCTCATATCCAGCACGATATTGAATCTGCCGGCCTCTATGATGGCGTTAAAAGCGTCGCCCAGACGAGGTGCCGAGGCGTTGTCCACGCGTCCACTTACCTTGATAAGATCACAGTGTTTATGTTGTTTGGTGATTACGTTCATTATCTATTTTGCCTCCCGAACGCTGGCTGTGCTGTCGGGCCATTGCCGAGATTATAGCACGTTGTGCCCGAGGCACAATAACACCCTCTATCTGCTTTTCTACGTGTCGAAGACAGGTTGTAGAGAATGTACTACCCAGCACGACAGTGCAAAAATTCTCCACCTTTTATAGTCTCATATGTTATGGAATTGACTGCAAGAAAGAATGCGTGCATAATTGTCATGATATCATGTTCTATATTTCGCTCGATCTCTGTGGGTTTTGGGATGCTTATGTCCTTCAAAATGGATGTGGCCTGTGTGCCGGAGAGATTGGAAACAAACGTCAAGGTTGACCGGGAACACCTGTGAAGACAGCTTTCAATTATCCTACTTGGCGATGGGAATTATCATACGCACTGTGTGTTTTAGGGAGGTTTTTGCTATGGAAGAGATCGTCTTGCGGCCAGTGCTTGATCCAGCGGTGATCTCGCACGGTCGCCAGCAATTACTGCACACGTTGCCGAAGGAGCGGCTGGCCTGGATGCTCCAGAAAATGTGCGAAATTCGGTACTTTGAGGAGAAGGCTGAAGAGCTCTACACGCGTGGTCTGGTGCACGGCACAATGCACCTTTCCATCGGTCAGGAAGCTTCCTCAGTGGGTAGCATCGCGGTGCTGCGGCCGGATGATCTCATCATTCATCACCATCGTGGACATGGTCATACGATCGCCAAAGGAGCCGATCTTAAGCTGATGATGGCCGAGTTTTTGGGCAAGGAATGTGGTTATTGCCGCGGACGCGGCGGGTCGATGCATATTGCCGATATTGCCGGCGGCAACCTGGGAGCCACTGGGGTCGTGGGCAGTGGCATTCCAACAGCAGTTGGCATCGCTCTGGCCTTGCAGATGCGCCGGTCTACACAGGTTTTGCTGGCGTTTTTTGGAGATGGTGCGGTCAACCTGGGTGAGTTTCACGAGGCGCTCAATATGGCAGCTATCTGGAAGTTGCCCGTGGTCTTCATTTGCGAGAACAATCAATATGGCATGTCAGGGCCGGCCAGGACAATGTGTGCCGTGCAGCCGCTTTCCGTGCGGGCAGTTGCCTACAATATGCCGGGACAAACGGTCGATGGCAATGATGTGTTGGAGGTCTATCAGGTTGTTCAGGCTGCCGTCGAGCGCGCCCGCGGAGGCGAGGGCCCCTCGTTTGTTGAGACCTACACCTACCGGTGGCGAGGCCACTCGAAGAGCGACCGCAACGTTTATCGCACTCAGGCTGAGATAGAAGAATGGAAACAGCGCTGCCCGATCGCTCGTTTCAAACAGGTGCTGGTGGAGGCGGGCGCTCTGACCGCGACGGAAATCGAGGCGATCGATGCGCAGGCAAAGGCAAACATCGAGCGTGCTACGGAGGAGGCGCTGGCGTGTCCTGAGCCTTCACCGGAGAATCTAGAAGCAGAGGTATACGCACCATGAGCGAGGCAACTGTGCGCGAAATAACCTATCTAGAGGCAGTGCGCGAGGCGCTCATCCAGGAGATGCGCCGTGATCCGAACGTCTTCCTCTTGGGCGAGGACATTGGGGTGTACGGAGGCGCTTTTGGGGTGACGCGCGGCATGCTGGAGGAATTTGGACCTGAGCGCGTGCGCGATACACCCATCTCTGAAGCAGCTATCGCAGGCGCGGCAACGGGTGCTGCATTGATGGGCATGCGCCCCGTGATGGAAATCATGTTTATGGATTTCATCACCATTGCCATGAATCAGCTGGTCAACCAGGCTGCCAAGATTCGTTTTATGTTTGGCGGCAAGGCCAGCATTCCGATGGTGATCCGGGCGCCGGCTGGCTCGGGCACCGGAGCCGCCGCACAGCATTGCCAGAGCCTGGAAGCTTGGTTCGTCCACGTGCCGGGCATCAAAGTGGTCGCACCCGCAGTGCCTTATGACGCGAAAGGACTGCTGGTAACGGCGATCCGTGACAACAACCCGGTCTTGTTTATGGAGCACAAGCTGTTGTATCGTACGAAGGGGCCGGTCCCGGAGGAGCTCTACAGCATACCGTTAGGGCAGGCGGCGGTGCGGCGCGAAGGGCATGACGTCACCATCCTGGCCTACTCGGTGATGGTGCCGCGCGCGTTGGAAGCAGCAGATCAATTGAGTCAGGAGGGCATTGAGGCCGAGGTGGTTGATTTGCGCACGCTGAAGCCGCTCGATCAGGCGACCATTGTGGCTTCCGTTTCCAAGACAGGGCGTGTGTTGATCGTGCACGAGGCGCCGCGCACAGGGGGACTCGGTGGAGAGCTGACGGCCGTGGTAGCAGAGAGCGAAGCGTTCGACTACCTGGATGCTCCGATTCGGCGTCTGGCGGGTCGCGACATCCCCATTCCCTATAATCGCACGCTGGAACGGGCAGCGGTGCCTCAGGTAGAGGACATCGTGGCCGCAGCGCGCGAACTGGCAAGGGAGGGCAGGTGAGCATGGCAACTGAGATTATTATGCCCAAGGTTGATATGGTGATGGACACCGGCACCTTTGTGGAGTGGCTTAAGAAAGAAGGTGACTACGTGGAGAAGGGTGAGCCACTCTTTGTTGTGCTGACCGACAAGGCCAACATCGAAATCGAGGCGCCGGCAAGCGGCATCCTGGCCGGCTTGCGGGCGAAGCCCAATGATGTGATTCCGGTGACAGAAGTGATCGGCTATATTCTGGGTCCGGGTGAGACACTGCCCGGCATACGCGAGCCAGAGGTAACTGCTGAGGTCACCGCTGCGGCAGGGGCAGAGGCTGTGGCTCCTTCTTCTGCGCGGACCGTTGAGGAGGAGGCTGAATCGCGTGCCGCGCCGGGCAGGGTGCGGGCAACACCTGCAGCGCGACGCCTGGCAGCAGAGCTGGGTGTGGATTTGACAAGTGTGCCGGCAGGACGTGGGCCGCGCGGGCGCATTCACAAGGCAGATGTGGAGACGATAGCTGCTCGGATAACGGCAATCCCTGCACCACCTGTGCCTGGTGAGCCAGCTCGAGCGGTGGCGCCCCCGACGCCTGCACCAGGTATCTCGCCCATTCCGCCGGCGAGCGTTCGATTGCCCGATGCCCGACAAAAGCAGGTGGTGACGCTGAGCGGCCCGCGCAAGATCATCGCCGAGCGTATGGCCTACAGTGCTTTCAGTGCTCCCCATATCGTGTTATCATCGCGCGTGGATATGAGCGAGGTGAGCCGCCTGCGCATGCGCGTGCAGGAACATTTTCAACAGAAGACGGGTCAGCGGGTATCCTTTACGGCAGTGATCGCGCGTGCGGTAGCGGCTGTGCTACCGCGACATCCCTATCTGAATGCCTCGCTGGACGGAGATCGCGTCATTCTCTGGGAGGATGTGCATCTGGGTATTGCCACCAGCCTGGAGGATTATCTGGTCGTGCCCGTGATCCGGCAGGCGCAGAACAAAAGCCTGGAACAGATTGTGGTGGAGCTGGCGGACCTGGTGGAACGTGCCCGTACACGTCGGCTGACGCCAGGCGAAATGACCGGCAGCACGTTCACTATCACCAATCTGGGAATGTTTGGCATCGAGTGGTTTACTGCGATCATCAACCCGCCTGAGACGGCCATCCTGGCAATCGGTCAAATCGCCGACGCGCCAGTTGGGCACGAAGGAAACGTGGAATTGCGTCCGATGATGCAGGTGACGCTCTCCGTCGATCATCGCATCGTGGATGGGGCAACGGCAGCGCGCTTTTTGACTGAGTTGAAGCAGACGCTTGAGAACCCCTATTTGTTGATCTGAACCAGTGCGAGGAGGGTGACGATGCAGGCTGTGGTGTTGCGTCAGCTGGGTGGTCCGGAGGTGCTGCAATTGGAGGAGATGTCGGTCCCGGCTCCGGGTGTGGGAGACGTGGTGATTGCCCTGCGCGCGGCAGCGCTGAACCGTCGGGATATTCAGGTGCGCACGAGGGAGGAATGGGCCGACAAGATGCCCTTTGTCCCCGGCTCAGATGGTGCTGGTGTGGTGGCAGCAGTTGGTGCAGGGGTGCGCAACGTGCGTGAGGGGGATGCCGTGGTGATTTGTCCCTCGCTGTGGTGGGGGGACAACGCCGAGTGTCCATCCGAACGCTTTGAGATCCTGGGGGGGCCTTCCAATGGCACATATGCGCAATATGTGTGTGTGCCGGCAGAGAACGTCTTCGCCAAGCCAGTCCATCTGTCATTCGCCGAAGCAGCTGCTTTTCCTCTGGCCGGCCTGACCGCGTGGCGTGCGCTGATCACCAAAGCTCAGATCAAACCTGGTGAGCGCGTCCTCATTCCGGGCATTGGTAGTGGGGTGGCCACATTTCTAGTACAGATCGCTAAGCTGGCAGGCGCCCGAGTCTGGGGTACGTCTGGTAGTGCACACAAGCTTGAGCGTGCCAGCGGGCTGGGGCTAAGTGGCGGGGCACTCTACACCGACCCTGACTGGCCCGAGCGCATCCGCGAGCAGACGGGCGGTGGCGTTGATGTGGTGGTGGATAGCGTGGGCACCGCTGCATTTGACCAATGCCTCGACCTGTTGGTGCCGGGTGGTCGGCTGGTCACCCTCGGCGTGACGACAGGGGCGACGACCTCATTGGACATTCGGAAGATTTATCGTCGGCAGCTGAGTATTCGTGGCACGATGATGGGCAGCTTGAAGGAATTCAGGGATCTACTCGCCGTGGTCACAATTGGCGCCATCAAGCCAGTTATCGACAGCACGTTTTCGCTGGCCTCCGCCGCGGAAGCACACCATCGGATGGAGCACTATGAGCACTTCGGCAAGATCGTGCTGGAGATCCCGTGACGGGCAACGGGATGAACCACCAGATTGAGACGACTGTCCTCGTCATCGGTGGCGGTGCCACTGGAGTGGGTGTGGCGCGCGATCTGGCGATGCGGGGGGTTGAGACGATCCTGGTAGAGCGAGGTGAACTGGCTTCTGGCACCACAAGCCGCCACACGGGTTTGATTCATTCGGGAGCTCGTTACATCTTGCGTGACCCTCAAGCTGCTGTCGAGTGTTATCAGGAGAATCAGACCTTGCGGCGGGTCGCCTCGCAGTACCTGGAGGGTGATGGCGCTTTCTTTGTGTTATTGCCCGATGACGACGCTGAGTACGCTTCACGCTGGTTAGAGGGCTGCCGCACAGCACAGATCCCCGTTGAAGAGATCCCTGTCAGCTGGGTATTGCGCACGGAACCCGCGGTCAACCCACGCATCCTGCGTGCTTTTTTCACACCTGACATCACTGGCGACCCCTTTCGGCTGATCGGGGCAAACGCCATCTCTGCACGTCAGTATGGTGCACGCATTCTCCTTCACCATGAGGTGATCGGTCTCGTCCAAGAGCATGGCCGCGTGGTGGGTGCCTGGTGCCACGATCGGCAACAGAACCGCAAGGTGTTGATTCGGGCTGGAATCGTGGTGAATGCAGCAGGGGTGTGGTCGGGACGCGTTGCCGCTATGGTCGGGTTGCGTGTTCCACTCTTGCCAAGCAAGGGCGTGATGCTAGCGTTCAATTATCGCGCCATCAATCGGCCGGTGGCGCGCTGTCATCCGCCATCCGACGCAGATGCGATGATGCCGTCGCGCAGCGTGCTTCTTTCCGGTTCCACGGATGGAGATATTTGTGATCCAGATGATTTGTCTATTAATCCCCATCACGTACAGATTGTGCTACGCGAATCGGAAAAGCTATTGCCCGGCATCAGCGCAGCGCGCATCCTGCGTGTCTGGGCGGGCGTACGTCCGCTCTACTTAGGCGAACAGAGCTCTGAGGACACTCGCCATATCACACGTTCCCACGTACTGCTCGACCACGAGGCACTGGACTACAAACCTGGCCTGGTCACCATCGTGGGAGGAAAATGGACTACCTATCGCTTGATGGCACAGGAAGCAACTGATCTGGTGTGCCACAAACTGGGCGTTTCGCGAGAGTGTCGTACCCATCAAGAGGTATTGCCGGACTCTGAAACGCAGCAGCGCTTTTGGCCAGGCTTGCCGTTAAAACGCATCGAGCAGTCCTCCATAGCGGGCGAGCTGATATGTGAGTGTGAGCTAGTGACCGTCGCGGATGTGACCAGCCATTTACGCCATGATCCCGAGACGACACTCCAAAGAATACGCCAGCTGCATCGACTGGGAATGGGCAGCTGTCAGGGGGGTATGTGCAGCTATCGAGCAACCGGCCTGCTCCACACGTTGTCACGCGGCACAGTGCAGGGAGCTGTCAAGCAGTTGGGTGATTTCTTGCAGGAGCGCTGGAAGGGTATGTGGCCAGTATTGTGCGGTCAGCAGCTACGCCAGGTGCGTTTCAATGAAACGCTCTACTCCAGTCTGCTAAGCGCTGACCGAGGGTGTTGCACTGGCGTCGAAGTCGACAAGCAGGAACAGAAATACTTGACATAATAATAAGACCGCGAAGCTGACAATCGTCTGCGTTGTCTTCCTAACTGCTGCCTCGATGGACTACCATGGTAGAAACAACAGCGTGAGACGGGCTTGCAGAGGGGGAAGATCTACATAGTCGGTTAGAGGCCTTGCGCTGGCGTGAGATATTACGTGTCCATAAACTCGCCGCCGGAGACAACCAGAGCTTCGCCCGTAATGTGTGCGGCCAGGTGAGAGGCCAGGAAGAGCGCAGCATTGGCCTGGTCCTGCGGCGTGGCAATGCGACCCAACGCCGACTTGGCGCGCAATGCATCCAGCATGCCAGGTATCGCATCGGTGACATCGCGCAGCATCTGAGTGTCGGTGGCTCCGGGCAGGATCGCGTTGACGCGGATGCCATACTCACCCAGCTCAAGAGCCATCACGCGCGTCAGTCCCAGAATCGCTGCCTTGGATGCCGCATAGGCGCCCAGCTCACGATCTGCTTTCTTGGCACATGCCGAGGCGATGTTAATGATGCAGCCGCCCTTGCCCTGCCGGATCATCTGACGCGCAGCGGCCTGGCTACACAGGAACGTACCACGCACATTGACCCGAAAGGTCAGCTCCCAGTCCCCGAGTGGCATATCGACGATCAGATGAGGACGCAGTACACCTGCATTGTTGACCAGGATGTCGAGCTTGCCAAATGTTGTCACGGCTGTCATAACTGCTCGCTGGACATCCTCGGGTTCGCTGACATCCAGATGCTGCGCGATAGCGTGCGGATGGTCTTTTGCCATAATGGCGGCTGCCACCGCTTGTGCCTCGTCTTCGAGGATGTCAGTCACCACGACGTGAGCACCATGCGCGGCAAAGGTCTCGGCGATGGCCCGTCCGATGCCGCGTGCTGCGCCAGTTATCAGAGCCACTTGACTCTCAAGGAGCTGCATCGGTTGCACCATCAGTCAAATCAGGCGCGCAGGACACGTCTGACGGCGGCTATGATATCAGCCTCCTGGGGCAGCACATAATTCTCCAGCACTGGGCTGAACGGGATCGGCACATCCTTGGCGGTCACGCGGACGACAGGTGCATCCAGATAGTCCAATGCCTGCTCAGCCACAATCGCAGCCACCTCAGCGCCAACGCTGCAACGGCGCCACGTCTCCTGAACGATCACCAGGCGTTGGGTTTTCTTCACTGATGTTAAAATTGCCTCTTCGTCCAACGGACTGACGGTACGCAGGTCCACAACTTCGACACTGATGCCCTCTTGAGCCAGCTGCTCTGCTGCGGCGAGGGATTTGCGCACCATAAAGGCATAGGCAACGATAGTCACATCCGTGCCCGGGCGTTTGATGTCTGCTTTGCCAATGGGGATGGTATATTCCTCCTCAGGCACGGGCCCTTTCGTTTCATACAGCTTCTTGTGCTCGAAGAAGAGAACAGTGTTGTTGTCGCGGATGGCGCTCTTGAGCAATCCTTTGGCATCGTACGGCGTAGACGGCAACACCACTTTGAGGCCGGGGATGTGAGCGAACATCGACTCGAAGCTGTTGGAATGCTGTCCTGCTGCTGCCAGGTAACCGCCCACAGGGGCGCGCAACACCATCGGCACCGACAACACACCGCCGAACATATAGCGCATCTTGGAAGCCTGGTTGATCAACGTATCCGAAGGAAGCGTGATCCAATCGGAAAACTGGAGTTCCACAACAGGGCGAAGCCCGGTGGCCGCGGCGCCAACCCCCATGCCGACGTAGCCCAGCTCGGATATTGGCATGTCGATCACACGCTCCGGACCGAACTCCTCGTACAACCCTCGGGTACACCCAAAGGCGCCTCCGTAGGGACCGATATCGAGTCCCCAGACGCACACTGTCGGATCACGCCGCATCTCTTCCGCGGTTGCTTCTACGATTGCCTGCGAGAATGAGATCTCTCTCACAATGACATCTCCTCCTAACTATACCGTCATGCCCACAGATCTTCTAATGCTGTCTCGGGTGCTGGGAATGGGCTGTTGCGTGCAAATTCGACTGCATCGTTGACTTGGACAATGACATGTTGTTCAATTTCTTCTGCCTCACGTGTGGAGAGAATGCCTTGCTCGATCAGGTACTGGCGATAGGGAGCAATCGGCTCACGGCGCATCCAGGCCTCTACTTCCTCCGGCGGCCGATACGTATCCGGTTCCCCTTCGAAATGGGTACGCCAGCGATAGGTCTGACACTCGATCAGGGTAGGACCTGCGCCTGCACGCGCCCGATCAACTGCTTCCCTCGCTGCCCGGTAGACAGCTAAAACGTCGTTGCCATCCACAGTCTGTCCGGGCATGCCGTAGGCAGCTGCCCTGTCGGCAACGTTCTCGACCTTTCGCACGCGCGTTTGCCGGGTGCCCACGCCGTATAGGTTATTTTCACAGACATATACCACGGGCAGGTCGAATACGGCTGCGAGGTTCAGCGACTCGTGGAACGCGCCCTCGTTGGATGCGCCATCACCAAAAAAGGCGACGGCGACCTGACCTGACTTACGCAGCTTGGCCGACATCGCGGCGCCGGTGGCAATGGGAATGCCGCCACTCACGATACCGTTAGCTCCCAGGATGCCCAGACCTGGCCAGGCGATGTGCTGCGAGCCCCCTTTGCCCTTGTTGTAGCCCGTGGCCTTGCCGTACAGCTCAGCCATCATGTATTTCACGTCGGCGCCTTTGGCAATGATGTGGCCATGGCCGCGGTGCGTGCTGGTGATGTAGTCATCTTTATTTAGGGTGGCGCACACCCCTGCTGCCACGGCTTCCTGACCCAAGTAGAGGTGAACAAAGCCGGGAATCTCCCCTGCTGCGAACAGATCCTTCACGCGCAACTCGAAATGGCGAATCTTGAGCATCAGTTCGAGCATCAGAACGAGGGTTTCTCTGGGAATTTCCATGCAGACCAATGCCTCCTTGTAAACTCAGCTGACAGGTAGTCGTAACTTGGTCGTGATCAGGCGCGATTGATCCTGGCGGTACTGCTCCAGTGCCGGGATCGCATCGTCGAGGCCCAGACGCCTCAGGGTTTCCACCTGGGGCCAGCCGTATTCAAGATCCCAGCCGCGCGTGGTAAAGTACTCATCCAGAATGCGCGAAAAACCAGCTGCATCAATGCGCGTGCCGTCAGCACGACAGGGCAGCATGAAATGAGGCCTTAGCCACTCCTCTTCCATCTGGCGATGTCGCCCGGCACGCGCCAGCATGAGGCGCTCCAGGGTGAAAGCGCGTTCTGCAATTCTGTTCACCTCGTCGCGGCTCAGCTCGATGCCGGTCACGGCAGCGAACAGGCGCAAATCAATGTCCAGATCGCCAGTCAGGTCTTCCGTTGCCAGCCATTCCTCCCGACTTTCCGGCGGCACAATTATGCGCGGGAATGAGAAGTCGCACAAAGGGAACGAATCGATCAGAATATGTTGGTGTTGGCTCCAGATCGCCACAGGTGCTTTGTGCTCGAAGGTGGGCTCTAATGCATCTGGATAGCCCCAGACTTTTTCTGATAGGATGCGAAACTGTCGCCGGGACACCTCTCGATCGGCCAGCACAAAGTCAGCCAGCAGCAACGAGCTATGGTGGCCGCCGATGGTGGGGTCACGCGTCTCGCTGGCGTACATCATCGCAGAGATAACCCAGAAGGGCAGCGGCTCCTCGTCCCAGAAGCGCCCTTCGCGATGTGCCGGAAAGCCGAAGGCGAATTCCAGCCGTCGCCCCAGGGTGATGAGTTCCTCGGGCAACTCTCCTTCCAGCTCATCCATCGCACGCATCAGATCGTCAGCGAAGATGGCGCCCAATCCCTGGCGATAGGCGAGCTCGCGCATGAATTGCTCAAACCAATACACATCGTTTGGGTCGAAGGGGAAGCCGCGAATCTGATACACGCCCAATTGCTGGCAACGGATGAACCATGGTTGCATAACCAGGCGGAACCATGAGTCCAGCCCCAGGCTGTTGCACAGCTCGTGGAGCTCGGCTTCTTCACACAACCCAAAGTTTCTAGCTGGTGGAATCTCGACGCCGTCTCCCGAGTAGTGAGTCGCTTTCATAAAGCCTGGCGTCATCCAAGCAATGCCACCTACACAATGGCCTGGGATGCGTCGGCCGTCACGCGCCTTGCCATAGTTGCCCACCTGGCAGTTGAATGTGCACGCCTGGCTGCAAACCGGACGATGTTCTCTGGTCGTTTTGTTCTTCGTATACAGACTCGTGTACAGTGCCCCCGAGAAAGGTGCAATCCTGAAAGTGCCCAGCTCGAGCACTTCACGCATCAGGCGCTCTGGGTGGGCCACTGCGACGCCGTTGGTGCCGCGCACTGCGATGGCTTTGAGCTTCTTGCTGCCCCAGACTGCTCCAAACCCACTGTGTCCGGCGGCGTTGTCTTCGGCATGCTGCACAGTGGCGAAGCGCACCAGGTTTTCTCCAGCTGGTCCGATTGTCAAGACCTGTGCTCGCGCTCCCAATCGTTCTTTCAGGACGAGCTGGGTTTTTCGGGCGTCTACCCCCCACAGGTCGCTGGCGTCGATCAGGCGCACATTGCTGTCTCGGATTTCGACATAGACAGGGCGTGGGGACTTTCCACGGATCATGATCCCATCGAGGCCGGCATATTTCATCTCAGCGCCAAACCACCCCCCCAAGGTGGAATGCGTATACCAACTCTTGGGGTAAAGTCGCGGCGAAAGGCTGCTCATCACTGTACGTCCAGACGTAGGGGCGAGCGTGCCAGTAAGTGGCCCGGTGGTGACAATGATACGATTATCGGGGTCGAAAGCGTCTATGCTGTCAGGTATTTCGTCCCAGGCGATGCGGCTGGCAAGGGCACGACCACCAAGGTAGTCGTGCGTGTAGCGTTGCGTGTCGCGCCAGCTGATCTGGCCTGTGGTAAGGTCTATGTCTAATATCTTGCCGGTCCAGCCACCTGTCATTGTTTTTAATTTTCCTCCATCACCTTATCCTCTTCGAGCGTCAGCGCACCTACAGGACAGATCGCTACGCACAGTGGACCTTCTGCTCGCCCGGCACACAGATCGCATTTCAGGTAACGGTCGTGTGCCTCGTCGTAGAACAGCACACCGTAAGGGCACGCCTCCGCACAGGCCCCACAGCGCACACAGACGTCGTCCAGGATCACGGCCACACCCTGCTCATTCAACACGATCGCCTCACTGGGACACGCTGCCAGACATTCCGGCGCGTCACAGTGCTGACAGACGAGAATCTGAAACTCGTAGCGCGCCATGTCTTTGATGACCTGAAGACGGGCCAAGTTGAGATTGCACTCGCCCTCGTGGTAGAGCGAGCAAATCAGGGTGCAGGCTTGGCACTCACGACACACACCAGGATCTGTTTTGATTTTGCATGCCACTGTCATTTGCCTCGTAGTTCGCTGTACGCACGATTGAGCTCGCAGATTTGGTGCATGTTAACCGACATTGTCCGTGATGGCAATCAGGATTGCAGCTTCTCCGAAAAGGGCTCAGGTACTTGGGCGTACTAGGATATCTGCGACGGCTATGGTAGTGCCCTCGTAGGTGATGGAAAGCGTCGGCCACGTTGGGTCGATTGTGCTAATGGTGGCACCGCGCTCGCTCACTAAAACAACTTCCTCGTTCTTTACCCCAGCGATGGTACAATACCAGGCGAAGGCCATGTTGGGATGCACCACCTCATCGGGGTCCTGACAGCGCTCTGGGTAACTGGGCTGATATCCGGTAGGCCCACCGTGGTAGTGGTTGTGGCGCTCTTCTGGATAACCTAGCGTCTCGAACAGATTGAGGCAGAGGTCGAGCAACGATCGGAGTTTTACACCGGGCCGGATGCTCGCGACGAGGGCGGCCTGCATAGTTGCCACCGCGTGAAAACGCTTGCGGATATCTTCGGATGGTTCCACGAAGTAGACGAGACGGCTGTTGGGCACATGCAATCCCCACTTAGAGGCACACGGCGCAAGCAGGACAGCTCTCTCAATCGGCTTGTCGCTCGGCACGGCGTGGCGATAACGGCGGATGCGATCGTCGGCGCCGACAAACATACAGCAGCCTTCGAATCCGCGTTGGAGGTACAGGTACCACATATAGGCGAACACTTGGCGTTCGGTCATGCCCGGTTCAACCCAATCCGCCAGCTGGCGTAGGATCTCGCCACTCTCACAACACGCTATAGTATATCGTTCCATCTCTTGGGGTGTGAATGGCTCGTGCAGCTTGCGAATAGCAGCATTAATAGCTGGTACACCTAACATAGGGTCATCGGCAGCGACGCGACCGTGTGCCAGCTCCAGAGCAACCTGCTCGGGTGTCTTGTGAAAAGTGGGCAGGGAAATGGGCTCATATCCCAGCCCTACCAGCTCCTCGTCCGCCGTGCGCGGCAGATCCATGCTGAGTCCCACTGCATACTTCCGAGTGGGCGTCAAGACGAGGTAGACAGGGCTGTGAGGCGATGTGTATGCAACCACAGCCCGCCCGCCGCAGGTGAGCCAGGCGAAATTGTCACGGCGTGTGATGATCAGCGAATCGTAACCTCGCTGGGCCAACAGTTGCTTAATACGTTCCTCTTTTTCCTGTGCTTCCGCAATTTTTGACATAAAGCACCTCACTCTCTATTACACGGATTCACTAGGCGTGCATCCGCCCCATGCAGCCAGAAAGTTTAAAGACACGCTTTGCTTCGGCATGGAAGTGGCGTACCATGGCTGCGATAATATGGTGGTAAGCTAGCGTTTCTGAGCTCGCTTCTGCTAGGCAACGGCGCAGTTGAGCAACAGCGCTTATTCCCATTGCGGTGTAGTATCCCAGTTTGCTGATCCCGCTAGCGATGATTTCTGGGTAGAGACTCTCATCTAATCCCGAGCCACCGTGCATCGCCAGAGGAACTTCTACCAACATAGCGATGGCGCGCACCCGCTCTAAGTCGAGATGTACCTCGCCGCGATACGGACCGTGTACATTACCGAAGGAAATAGCAAGCACATCGACCCCAGTGCGCTTCACGAAGTCGGCGGCCAGTTGGGGATCGGTAAAACTGCTTTCGGGAGCTGCTTGCGCAGTGCCAATTTCGACAGCCGAGCCCGCAATGCTGCCCAGTTCGCCCTCCACTGCCACCCCTGTCGCATGGGCCATGCGCACGATCTCGCGTGTCTGACGCACATTTTCTTCATAGGGGAGTGATGAGCCATCGAACATAACCGAAGAGGCTCCCAAACGGATCGCCTGGGCCACTTCATCGAGGCTGTTGCCGTGATCCAGGAAGGTGGCGACTGGCACGGCGGCGCGCTGGGCTGCCAGGACGGCCAGCGGCAACCCCAACTCCATTGGTATGTCGGGGGTGACATGGCGGTTGAAGGCCAGAATAAGGGGTGAGCAGGTCTCTTCGGCGGCAGCGAGGAAACCGACTGCCATTTCCAAGTTGCCAGCCAACAAGCTTGGCACGGCGTAGCGTCCCTGTCGAGCCGGAACGAGTATGTCGGTAATGCTGACATGGGGCATAGGTTCTCCCATTTCCTACAGTGCGCTGGCACGGCCTGTGCTGCCCAAAATGTCCATCACGTGGACAGCTTCGTGATAGAAGTGATCCACCGTCCAGTCCACTATTTCGTGATATAGAGGGATTGTCTGGGCAGCTTTAGCCTTCTGGTTGATATAGGGCCACACCCCACTCGCAATAGCGGTGTAGAAGTGAATGTTAGAAATGCCACTCTCAATGACCTGTCGGTAATCGCTGGCCGAGAGTCCGGATCCCCCGTGCATGACCAGCGGGATGTCCACCAATGCACTGATGCGGCGCACACGTTCGAGGTCCAGGCAGGGCTTGCCGCGGTAGCGACCGTGCACATTCCCAAACGAAATTGCCAGCGTGTCAACGCCGGTGCGCTCGACGAATTCGACAACGCTTTCTGGTTCGGTGAAGAAGCTCTCTTTCTCGGGCATGCTGGTCACGGCCGAGCCACCGACACAGCCCAGCTCACCTTCTACTGCCACTCCGAATGCGTGAGCTACTTTGACGATCTCACGTGTCCGGGCGATGTTCTCTTCGAACGGCAAATCCGAACCATCGAACATAACTGAAGACACACCCAACTGTACGGCGCGCATAATAGTGTCAAAATCGCGTCCGTGCTCCAGCTGGGTGGCGACAGGCACACAAGCGCGCTGCGCTGCGTTCACGATCATAGGTAAGCTGTGTTCCAACGGCACCACGGGGAAGACCTCAGGAGCAAAGCCAAGCGCCAGCGGAGAGTCACAGTCCTCGGCAGCTTTGATTTGCGCTACCACCATCTCGATGGTGCCACCCAGGAAATGGGGCAGGGCATAACCACCCTTCCGGGCTGCCCGCTGCAAAGTGTCTATACGTGTGTGAGCCATATACGACTGACTATTGGCGGTCCCTCAAACGTGCGAGGGAACGAAAGTCCTCCTTAACATGCGAGTAAATCTGCTTGTAGAGCGCGAAATACTCCATGTAACGCGTGTGATTTTCGGCGTTGGGTTCCATGGGCTCAATGTACTCGGCCCACTGCTTGGCGACGGAATAGTCCTTGAAGACACCTGTGGCAACTCCGGCCAGGATGGCATCTCCAAACGGAGCGCCCGTGCGTCGCTTCATCAGGACAATGGGGGCGTTGAACACGTCGCAGATGATCTGGCGCCACAGCTTGCTCACCGCACCGCCTTCGTTCAGCACGATAGGATAGTTGATCTTCAGGCCAGACCGCTTAATCAGCTGGTACGAGTCATACAGAGCATAGGCGACTGCCTCCATCATGGCGCGCACGATGTGACCCTTCGTGTGGTTCAATGACAGGCCGAAGATGACCCCACGCGCGTATGGATCCCAAATTGGTGTGCGCTCCCCCATCAGGAAGGGCAAGATGATCAACCCATCACAGCCCAGGGGTACCTTGGCAGCTTGCATATTAAGCAAGTCGTAGGAGGAGACACCCAGGACGCGTTCTACCTCGACCTCGTATTGTGAGAACTGATCGCGCAAATAGCGAATAGACTGGCCACCTGTGGTCGTGGAGGGGATAGTCATATAAGTATCAGCGGAGTTAACGGTGAAGGCCAGATTGATCATCGAGAGGCCCTCGGGCGAAAACATGAAGCTGGCATCTTTGAAAACGATGCCGAAGTTGCCCACGGTGCCCAAATTGCTCATGATATCCCCTTCTTCGATCACACCGGCAGCTATGCAGCTGGCATTGAAGTCCACCTGACCGAAAGTGACTGGTATGCTGGGGACAAGACCAGTTGCCTCCGCCGCCTCCGGTGTCAGCGGTCCAGCGATCTCCTCACAGCGGCCCAGCTCGGGCAGGATTGCTAGGTCAATACCGATGTCGCTGAGCATCTGCTCGTCGAAGCGTTCGTGCAAAATGTCATACGCTACGCCGTAGAAAGCGGCACCGCCATAGTTGCAGACTGCCCGACCGGTCATCTTAAGAGTGATGAAGCCATCGATAGTGAGTGCCTTCCAGATGCGTTTGAACGAGTCAGGGCGATTGTTCTTCTCCCAAAGCAGGTTTACGAGGGTAGGATGATCCTCGATGCGGTTGGCGGTCAGCTGCATGATGCGCTCTTCGCCAATGTGTTCCTTGAGCCACTCCACCTCTTTGGTGGCACGTCGGTCCATCAAGTTATAAGCGCGGTGAATGGGATTGTGCTCTTTGTCCACCATCACCATTGAGGGCAAGGCGGAAGACACGGCGATGCCGCGAATTTCCGTTGGGTTCACGCGAGATTGCGAGAGGGCCTCCCTGATGAGTTGACACGCGGCGTGCCAATAACCCATCGGTTCGTGTTCCGACCAACCCGGTTTCTCGTGGATAAAAGGATATTCAGTGAAACTGAATCCCAACACCTGACCTTCTGGGTCGATAATGCAGGCTTTAGCGCCACCGGTACCATAATCGAGGCCGAGTAAGTAGTCAGCCATAACGGTGCATTCCTCTCCCCATGAAATATGCCTTTGTCATTCTGACTGACCTCGCAGTCTGTCCAACACAATGGCGCCGACCAGCACGGCACCGACTACCACGTTCTCCCAATATACTGACATCCCAGTCATCACAATGCTGTTTTGGATCACGGCCATTAACAAAGCGCCGACTATGGTTCCCAGTACTGAACCGGCACCTCCATTAAGTGCTGCACCTCCCAAGATAGGGGCAGCGAAGGACGGCAGTAGCCATCCCTGCCCTACTGTGGGCTGCCCGGAGGCCAATCTCGCTAGCATTATAACTCCTGCCAACGCCGCCAGACTACCCGAGATGACGTATACCAGGGTTGTCAGCCGCTCGACCGGAATACCCACCAGGATAGCCGCTTCCTTGTTGCCGCCAATGGCGAAAATATGGCGGCCGATGTAAGTCCGATTCAGGAGAAATGCTAGCAGTATGGCAATTATGACCGCAATCAAAGTTGGGACGGGTATCGGCCCCAGGCTGCCGCGTCCAATCCACTCGATTTTCTGGGGCAGGTTGGGTATTGCCCAACCACCCGTCGTGACCAGGATGGCTCCGCTGATGACGAAGGACATGCTGAGTGTGACGATAAATGGGTTGAGCTTGATGCGCGTGACCAGTGTACCGTTAACCAGTCCGATGAAAGATCCGATCAGCACGCCAATTATGATGCACACATACGGTTCGAGCGAGGTATTGTACATCAGAAGTGCAGCGCATACCCCGGCAAAACCGCCGACCGCACCCACTGACAGGTCGATTACCCCTGCTATCAGACAGGTCATCTGTCCAAGAGAAACCAACGCTACAAAGGCGGCCGCACGCGTGATTACCGCGATGTTGTCAATGGTCATAAAACGGGGCGCCAGGATCGAAATGATGCCACAGACGATGACCAGGAATCCAAGCAAAACAAGCGCCTGTGATTGGATAAAACGATTCCACATGCGACGCCCAGCTCTCGCTCTCGGGCGAGCTGAAATCACCACACTGCTTGTGTCCAGATCAGATCGAGTAGTCATGCAATCGGTTCCCCCTTTAGTTCACGCAACGACTTTCAGTCGTGTTTGGTCGCTAGCTTGTTTGCCGGCAAAGAGCTTCCCTCCTTGCCATTTCCCAGCATAGCCATGCGTAGCACTTCTTCCTCGGTGACTTCCCAAGGGTAGACTTCGCCAACAATGTGGCCTTCTCGCATCACGATGATGCGGTCGGCAATGGCCATCAGCTCTTCTAATTCTGATGAAATGAGAATGATGCTTTTGCCTTGAGCAGCCAAGTCGTCGATCAGGGCATGGATTTCCGCCTTGGAGTTCACGTCGATACCGCGCGTGGGCTCATCCATAATGAGAATTCTACTGCCACTGCCGAGCCATCTGGCTAGAATGACCTTCTGCTGATTGCCTCCGCTAAGGTAGCGTACCAGCTGCTGCATGGAAGGTGTTTGGACGCGCAGTCGTTGACTCAGAAGAGTGCTTTCGCTCAGCTCGGCGTGCTGGTTTATGATGCTCAGACGCTGTAACCGTCTCAGAAACGGCAAGGTTATGTTGTGCGCAACGTTCATTTTCATGAAGAGACCTTGCGCTTTGCGTTCTTCAGGCACATATCCTATACCCAGTTGGATAGCATCTTCGGGTGATCGGATATCCACCTCAACACCTTCGATGAGTATCGTGCCGCTATCGGCAGGGGGATATCCGAATACACTGCTGAGCACGTCAGTCCGGCCCGCACCGACCAGACCGGCAAAACCGAGAATTTCTCCATGATGCAGCACGAAAGAGACGTTCTCAAAAACCCCTGTCCGTGTCAATCCACGAACTTCCATCAGAACTCGATCATGTTTC
>CAKZLO010000034.1 GCA_937127125.1 uncultured Ardenticatenia bacterium | reverse complement strand
TATGGCCGTCACCGTCACCACATTCGTGAAATCACCCGTCACATTCCCCTGACTGCACGTATACGTGGTAACCACTCCCCTGCCAAGCAACTTAATATTGCGCCTACAGTCAGGAACAGCGGGGTCGCTCACCTGCACACCGATAAGCGGCACGTCCCCCGTGTTGCTCACCGTGATGGTGAAGGTGACCGTGCCCCCACCGCGCACATACTGCAACTCAGGCCCCTTGGCAATCGCAATGGCGGGGTTGTTGTCGTCCTGCGCCTCAATGCTGAATGTCCACTCGGGTATTTGATTTGGTCGTGCCTGGTCACCTACATCGTAAGGCCTCGCAAGAGCTCGGGCGTCCACTTGCGTAACCAGTAGCGCCAGTACACCACCAGCTACTGCGCCCATAAGAACCAACCAGCATACCACAGTGCACACACGAGAGATGCGCTGATACATGGCGACACTCCTTAGTTATAGCGAAGCTTCAACAAACTGTTGCCGATTATCAAGGGCAATTAGAGGCAATCAGACCTGCCAGGCGGCTGTTACAACTAATCAAGTCAACACACTCGCACACGCGATTATGAATACATCTATGGCCCACAGGAGAATGGACCAACCACACCGCAGTAGTCCGGTCATACGCCTGAAATGTGCCTAATCTGCTCCCTCCAGAGACAAGGCAAAACCGGACAAACTTAATCCCCTCTATTACCAAACATTATAGCACAAGAGAAGACACGCGTCAAGAGAAGTAAGAAGAGATCACCTGGTTGATCGCGCTGCTCAACGCATACTCGGCAGGTGTCTGCCTCGCGAACTTCATGACAAGGTGGCATCACTCATATGGAAGGCACCGACTTTCCACATGGCAATTCCTAGCGCCACAAATGTCCTTCTCAGATTCGACGCTGGCAGCACGAGAAGGATATTAGGGGGTATCACCATTTTTTTGTTTGCAGGAGCGAGGCGGCTCGCCGTCAACTCACCCCACCAGCTGCATCCGGTCGCCGGCGATGCCAAAGTAGTCACGGATGAGCCAGCAGGTGCGTTCGTAGCAGGCATCTTGCGCTCTGGCAATGCTGCCTGTGGTGCGCCACGCCTGTTCATAAGCTTGACGGATCTCGGTGCCGATGTTGACCTTCGCAATGCCCCGCTTGATTGCTGCTAACACATTATCACGCTTGATCCCAGAGCCGCCATGCAACACCAGCGGCAAGCCGGTCGCCTGATACAACTTCTCAAGGTGTTCCAGGTTGAGTCGCGCCTCCACCTTGGGTTGATCCCGCGCGATGCCCGACACGGCGCCATGGATATTCCCCGCCGCCACCGACAGCCAATTGCACCCGCTCTCACGCGCAAAGCGACGCGCTTCTTCCACGTCGGTGAAACCTCTTCCGCTGTCAAACAGCTCCTCATACGGCGGCAGAGGCCCTGCCTCGTGTCCCATTACGGCACCCAGCTCGGCCTCCACTGGCACACCCCGGGCGTGCGCCATTTCAACCACTTGGCGCGTCGCTTTGATGTTTTCCTCCAAGGGCAGCCGAGAACCATCTACCATCACCGATTCGTATCCCAGATCAAGCGCTTCGCGGATGATCTCCAGATAGTCCACGCGCTGTAGATCCTCGTCAATGACCGGCACATGGTCGAGGTGGATGCGCATGTAATCGGGCTGCGCCCATTTCCGGTACTCTTCCATTACAGCTGCAGCGCTGTGCGCTTCGAATTTGATCCATTCCAGACGCGCCGTCTCGATCAGCGCGAAACAATCCTGATCGACAATAGCGCGCACGACCGGCTCAACCATGGGCAAATAGGGGACATTGAAGGCTGGCACGACCAATCCCTTTTGGGCAGCCTTCCTGACAATTAAATCGGTATCCGACATGAATCGCATCTCCCTTGAAGGCAAAAAATATGAGGAGGTCGAGTGCCAATTACAGATGGGCGGATTGATTGGCTACCCGTCCAGTGCATCCTGACGCCGTCTTAATTGTACCACAATTTGGCTCTCGTCCAAGCTGACGTCGTCCCAGGTGATGACGTTCCCTTTTGTGACTGCGCGCGTCATCACCGCCCCGGGTGCGAGGCCGACCGGCAGGGCATTGAGACTGCATGCCACCTCAGCTCGGTCGTTGCAGCCGTAAAAAGTGTAGCCGCCGAAATCATCTAAACGCTCACCCGGCTTCAAGTCGCGTTTGGCGATGGTCATTACCTCCGCCACCGGTCGATCGAGCGGTACCAGCGTCGCCTGACGGTACAGACAGGCACGCGCTACCGAAATGGGCGCTTCGAGAAACCACAAATGATACGGGCGGAAGAAGGTGAAGTACTTTCCCCTGCCGACTTTGAGGTACTGCAAATCGTCGCGAATGCGCTCATCGTGCACACGCACGGTGACGAATACACCACCAGTCATCGAACTGCCCTGCACAAAGTCCACCACACCAGGGAAAGGTGTGATCCCACCATCTTCCTGCAAGGCGAAGATCTGCGAAACTGTCTCGAGAGTGGCCTCCGGACCCACCATCCCACGCTGCATGGGAACGCAACCAGTAGCATTGGCAGCACAGGTCATCTCAAACATTGTCTTGGTGCCGTCCACATACGAAGCAACTTGGAAAGGGTCTTTGCCGGCACGGCGTGCCGATTCGGCCACTGTATCCGGCGTAGCCGTGGGATCGAGCGGGTTGTTCTTCCCTTTGCCAATCACGATCACTTCATATCCCAGCGTAGTCACAAAATCGACCAGCTCCATCAGGCAGCCCGGTTCGTCGCCTGAGGAAACGGTGTACAGGACGCCCGCCTCGCGCGCCATGCGGCTCAGAATGCGGCCGACGGTGACATCCGCTTCAATGTTGACCATCACTACATCCTTGCCGTGCTGGATCGCCGCATAAGCAGTTTCGGCACCGATAGCCGGCGAGGGGGTGGCGTCGGCAACAATGTCTACATCCTCGAGTTGTGCTGCCAAAGCATAAGAAGGGGTCACCACGCGGTGACCTGCGCGCAGTGCATCCATAGCGCGACCCGGTGTCTCGGCCTCGACGATCTGCTCAAGCGGCACGCCAACACTGAGAAAAGCCTGGCGCGCGGCGGATACATCGGTGTCGGCCAGAATATTCACCGTCATCCCCTCCACATGGGAGATAGCGGTCACAAAACCGCTGCCCAGCCAGCCTGCACCGCTCACGCCGACGCGGATGGGATGGCCATGGGTTTGCTGGTAATCTAACAGATCTTGACGGAGCATAAACACAGTCTCCTTACCGCTTTGCTGCGATTGCTTCACGCGCTGCAGCAGCAATGTGTTCTGCAGTGAGCCCATACTTCTCGAGCAAGTCCTCAGGATCGCCCGACTCAGTGTAGGTGTCTGCCAATCCGACGAAGCGCATGGGAACTGGGTGGTTAGCAGCGACAATGCGAGCGATATTGCTGCCCATACCGCCAATAAGTAGATGCTCTTCGGCAGTTACAATGGCGCCCGTTTCACGCGCTGCAGCAACAATCGTGGCCTGATCCATCGGGCGCAGGGTGTGCATATCCACCACACGCGCCTGAATACCCTCATCGGCCAGCATCGCTGCAGCATCTAACGCCATAGCTACCATGATCCCGCAGCCGATGATGGTCACGTCGTTCCCTTGTCGCACCACGTTCGCCTTGCCGATCGTGAATGGACAGTTGTCCTCTGGGTAGATGTGAGGCATAGCTACACGGCTGGAGCGCAACCACACTGGTCCCACGTGGTCGACCGCAGCCTGGACTGCTTTGTGCATCGAAGCAGGATCACTGGGCACCAGCATCACAAATGTGGGCATGCCCCCGACCAACGCAATATCCTCAATGCCCATTTGCGTGGGGCCATCCTTACCCAAAGTAATTCCTCCGTGACTGCCTAACACCTTCGCGTTGATGTTGGACAGAGCAATTGCTAACCGCAACTGGTCGTAGGCATTACACAGCAGGAAAGAGGAGAAACTGGTGATAAAAGGGATGAATCCGCAGGCAGCCAAGCCGGCACCCACGCACACCAGATTGCTTTCGGCAATGCCCAGATTGAAGAAGCGCTCTGGAAAGGCATGGCGCACCGTTTCCGCCTTGGTCGAATTGCCCAGATCGCCGTCCAACACCACCACACGTGGGTTGCGGCGACACACCTCCAGAAGAGCATCTCCAAAGACGTCTCGCATCGGTTTTGCAGGCTTCAGTCCAGCTCTCTCTCCTAATCTCATCGTAACAGCTCCTCTCGCGCACGGGTGGCTTGCTCTGGGGTAAGCGCGCGGCCGTGGAATGTATAGTCTGCTTCCACAAAGGAAACACCCTTGCCTTTAACAGTATGGGCGATGATCACCGAAGGTTGTCCCCGCACACGTTGCACGGCCTGGAGCACCTCGATCAACGCCGCGATGTCGTGGCCATCCACTTCTTGCACGTGCCAGCCAAACCCACGCCACTTCTCAACAAAGGGTTCCAAGGCCATCTCGCGGCTGATGGGGCCGGTCTCCTGGTACTTGTTGTAATCCACGATGGCGTGCAAGTTATCAGCTTTGAAGTGGGCAGCTGCCATGGCAGCTTCCCAGATTTGGCCTGCTTCACACTCGCCATCGCCCAACAGCACGTATACGCGGTAGTTGATTCGGTTGAGACGACCGCCCAGCACGTGGCCCAGACCAAGCGACAGCCCCTGCCCCAACGAGCCAGTGGTCGCCTCGACCCCGGGCAACAGACCTTGGATCGGGTGCCCTTGGACAGGGCTGTTAATCTGACGCAGCGTCCATAACAAGTCCCGGCTGAAATAACCCGCCGCAGCCAGCACAGCGTAAAGAGCTGGCGCAGCGTGGCCCTTGCTCATGATGAAGCGGTCACGCTCCGGCCACCATGGATCATCCGGGCGGTAGCGCAGGATACCACCAAAGTAGAGAGCAGTCAGGATTTCCACACACGACCAGCTGCTGGATGGATGTCCGGAGGCAGCTTTGGTGGTCATATCCAGGATATCCAGGCGAAAGCTGCGCGCCATCTCCTTGAGCGTATTGATGTCTACTAGTTGGGATGTCACTCTCATTTCCAAGTTCTCAACTCCTTTTCGATTTGGATAGGTGCCAAGAAACCTTTCAAGCTAACAGGAAACAGACTACGCTGCTCGGCTGAGGAACTCTGCCACCTGTGCTGCACTAGGCAGCGCCGGCATAACACCAACTTTTGTGGCAGTC
Source organism: uncultured Ardenticatenia bacterium (assembly GCA_937127125.1). GTDB lineage: Bacteria > Chloroflexota > Anaerolineae > 4572-78 > NAK82 > NAK82. Next base: position 472,587 of record CAKZLO010000034.1, on the reverse strand, counting down.
AAGGCGCCGACAGCGTTGGCATAGCGCAGAATGGAACGCAAGTCGTCCAGCGTAAGTCGAGAGCGCCAGTCCCCCGAAGCAACCAGCTGCCACAGGAGGCCGGCGATGAAAGCATCACCACACCCGGTCGCGTCCACTGCTTCCACCTGGAAGGGGGCCACGTGCTCACCGCCCTCTGCAATGGCAAAGTAGCTGCCCAGCGGTCCAAGCGTGACCACGACCAATCGAGGGCCCATCTCCAATAGTTGACGACTGGCAGCATTATCTTGGTTACCCGTCAATAGCTGGAGCTCGACCTCGTTCAACTTTACCAGATCAACATGGGGGATCATCGATCTGACTTGTTCCAGAGCCTGTTCTGGGCTCTCCCAGAGAGAAGGGCGATAGTTGACATCGAAGGAGATCAACGCACCACCTCGCCGTGCCAAATTGACCGCTTCCCATGTAGCACTGCGGATAGGTTCCGCGCCCAAGCTCAGAGAGCCAAAATGTAGCACCTGAGTCTCTTGGAGTAGCTCGCGGTCCAGTTCATCAGGACGCAAGCGCATGTCGGCACCCGGGTTGCGATAGAAGACGAATTCTTGCGTGTTGACGTCCGGTTTCGCGATGAAAGCAAGGGTAGTACGCGCCTCACGATCAAAGCGAATGCCACGCGTGTCAACACCACTAGATCGCATCACTTCAACTAAATGATGGCCAAAAGCGTCATCACCCACCTTGCCGATAAACGCGCTGCGTGCTCCGAGACGAGCTGCTGCGACAGCTGTATTCGCCGGCGCACCTCCCGGTTTGGGCAGAAACGCTGATACCTCCGCCAGCCGGCGCCCGTACTCGGCAGGAAACATGTCTACGAGCAATTCACCGAGGCATACAATGTCCATTGCAACAACGCTCCTTACTCAATGATGCGCTATCTCTGACTTTTATCCCATCTTCCTTCTTACACGCCGTTCATTAAGGGAGGTACACCCTTGCCCTACACGTCTTCACCCCAGGTTGAGGACAATAAGCTAACGGGATCAACCCTGTAACTCAGCATGCAATACATAGCGGTCGCCGCGATGGTAGTAACGCAAATACTCAACTGGAACGTCGCCCTGGGAGTAGGACACTCGTTCTATATATAGAAGCGGAGCACGTACCGGTACTCCTAACAGCTGCGCAATATTGCGTGGTGCCGCAATGGCGCGGATGGTCTGGCGTGCACGCACCAGACGGATGCCGTAATCGCGTTCCAATGTCTCGCGCAGAGGCTGCGAGGCATAATCATAGCGCAACACACCTGGGCAATAGCGATGCACCAGATGGGACTCCTCAATGCTCATCGGTTCATCATCCGCCAGGCGCAGTCGCCTCAACAGCGCCAGTTCTTCCCCCGGAGATATTTGGAGATGTGAGGCAACATCGGGTGGCGCCGGAACAATCTCCGCTGAGAGCACACGCGTGCCTGGTCGCAGGCCACGACGTCGCATGTCCTCTGTGAAGCTGATAATGCGCGTCAAACCCTGCTCTACAGTCGGGAATGTCACAAACGAGCCTCGACCGCGTTGCCGGAAGATAAGCCCTTCCTTAACCAACAAGTCAAGCACCTGTCGCACCGTGGTACGGCTCACGCGGTATTGCTTGACCAGCTCCGACTCAGGTGGAATCATCTCACCAGGCTGCCAAGCACCACTAGCGATTCTGTCGCGGAGAATCTCATACAGCTGATGGTACAACGGCAGCTTGCTATTTCGGTCGATTGACAGGATTGATAAGTCGCCAGAAGCGAAACGCATTGCACTATCCTTGGGCATATAAATGTAACAACATTATAACATATATTTGTGTAGAGGTCAAGTCTGCGTTTCCAATTCCACGAGAAAATTGCCTAGAGAGGATGAATCATTCAAAGTTACTATATGTGGCAAAGAGGGTGGAACAAAATCTTGTGGGATACAGCGCATCGACATCCCTCGTACAACCTGGTTGTTCGCTCGGAGTCCAACACAACAAGTTTTGAAAGAATTGGGGGGTCTTTGGCAGCATTCTATGCGACAGAATCCATCAGGTTGACAATGCCAATTGCAATTGCTACACTGACTTATAAGACATGCCACCCGCTCACTCGAACTGTACATAGCAAGGATTTGTGGTGAACAGCATTGAACGCCGAAAGGCAGATCACATTCGCATCAGCCTGGAAGAAGAGGTCGAGTTCGACCGATTAACCACCGGTCTGGAACGGTATCGGTTCGTACACCAAGCGCTGCCGGAGATCGATCTAGCCCAGGTAGACGTACACACCTCTTTTCTGGGTAAACCTATACAGGCACCATTGTTGATCTCATCGATGACCGGCGGCACCGAGCAAGCACATCTGATCAACCACCGACTGGCGGAGGCTGCACAGCAGGTAGGCATTGCAATGGGATTGGGGTCGTTGCGCGCTGCCTTGGAGGATCCCGGATTGGTCGATTCATTTCGGGTGCGTTGTGTGGCGCCGGATATCCCTTTGCTTGCCAATCTAGGCGCAGTGCAGCTCAACTATGGGTATTCAGTGGATGAATGTCGCCGAGCTGTGGAGATGGTCATGGCGGATGCCCTGATCCTGCACCTCAATCCGCTGCAAGAAGCACTGCAGCCAGGGGGAGACACCAATTTCTCTGGACTGCTGCAGCGGATTGAGCAAGTATGCCAGCAAATCGAAGTACCCGTGATTGTCAAAGAGGTAGGCTGGGGTATTTCAGAGAAAGTAGCACGACAGCTTGCTGCAGCTGGTGTAGCAGCCATCGATGTTGCCGGCGCCGGCGGAACCAGCTGGAGCCAGGTGGAAATGCACCGCGCCACAAATTCATTAGACAGGCGCATAGCGTCCACTTTCCGCGATTGGGGCATCCCCACTGCTGATTCTATCCGCATGGTGCGCGAGGCAGCGCCGGAGATAACGCTTATTGCCAGCGGAGGTCTGCAGAATGGCCTGGACGTGGCAAAAGCGATTGCATTGGGAGCCCACCTAGGTGGCCTCAGCCGCCCTTTCTTGAAGGCGGCGATGATCTCCACTACTGCAGTCGTCGAGGTAGCGCAAGCGACGCTTGTGGAGCTACGCATCGCTATGTTCTGCATTGGGGCCAGGAATTTGACCGAGCTTCGTGACACGCCTTATCTGGTTGCCTGGTAGAAGCACGGAAGATAACACATAAGGGATAAAGTGATGAAGCTGCAACAAGCATCGGAGGTGTTCATCCCGCTGATTGAACAGGAATTGCGTGCCTGTATACCCTCTCTCGCAGACGAGGGTGACGCTTTTGCTGGCATGATGCACTACCATATGGGATGGAGCGATGAACATTTCCAACCAACTGTCGCGCGCACAGGCAAACGCTTGCGCCCTTTATTGACATTGCTCTCGTGCCAGGCAGCCGGAGGGTCGCCCCAAAAGGCGTTACCGGCTGCAGCAGCTGTTGAGATCATCCACAATTTCTCCCTGATCCACGATGACATCGAGGATCGTAGCGCCACACGTCGCGGAAGGCGCACCGTGTGGTCATTGTGGGGAGAGGCACAGGCTATCAACACTGGTGACGCTATGTTTGTATTGGCCCATCTTGCTCTGCAACGTTTGCCCATCTATGGTGTGCCCGAGCATTGCGTGGTGTCCGCGCTACGCGCTCTTGATGAAGCTTGCTTGGCGCTGTGCTATGGTCAGCACCTGGATCTCACTTTTGAAACTATGCCCGAAGTGAGCACTGACGCCTATATGACCATGATCACTGGGAAGACGGCAGCTTTATTAGGTTGTGCCATGGAATTGGGAGCGCTGGTCGCTCTTAATGACCTCTCGACCGCCAAACGTTATCGCAGCGTCGGCGAGATGTTGGGATTGGCTTTTCAGATTCAGGATGACATCTTGGGCGTTTGGGGCGAGCCAGAGATAACAGGCAAACCAGTAGCCGATGATCTGCGCAGTCGCAAGAAGACCCTGCCAGTCATCTACGTGCTGAGCAGAGAGAACGACGCGCGGGCAATGCGTCTGCGTCATATTTATTCCCAGGATACACTAAGCGAGGCGGACATTGCTGAGACGATAGCTATTCTTGACGAAGCCGGCGCGAAGCAGCAGGCTGAACAGTTGGCCAGCCATTATCTCAACGAGGCATTGGCCGGAATCGACAATCTACAGATGGAAACACAATCAAATGAAGCACTGCGCGAGCTGGCGTTGTCCGTCGTGCAACGAGCCAGCTGAGTCATTGTTATGTGGGATCAAGCGGTTCTTCGTTTTCTGCAACGGAAGCGACAAAGGGATCTGTCACAGCCTTGCGCGGCGTGAAGTGTAGCGCCAGCCAGGCAAGGCCACTTACTGCTCCTGCCAATGCTATGTAGCTCAGAACACGATGCGCCCACCAACTAAGCGGCGCACTGGAGACAATCCAGCCGTCTATCCCGGGCATGTTTCCCTGTGCATCTGCCTGTGCCGTGACGACCACAGTATGACGACCCAAAGGCAGACCACGAGCTAGCGGAATCCGTACATTGGTCCACGCTTTGAGCGGCAAGCGCACCGACAACGCAGTGCCTCCATCGATTACGACCTGCAATTGACCACCTGAAGGAAATGCCACCAACCACAGTTCAGTACCTTTAAAGGTGAAGCGCGCCTGCGCTCCGTTACGCAAAGCGCGACGATAAGTTCCCAAGACCGCGCGCTTATCGCGTACGCTCTCCCAGCCCTTGTCATAGCCAACTGCCCAGTGATCCTCTTGATGGTAACCGCGGTACATCACCGGCGGTGCCTGCGCCGCGGCACGCAATGCATAGTAGACCGGCAAAGGTGTGAAGTCGGGTTCAAGCATGCGAAAGTAATACTGAGGGTTACGCCCTCGTTCACGCTCGTCCGCTTGTTTCAAGAACCAGTAAGTTGCTACACCGACCCACGGCCACTCCTCCTGGAGACGCTGATAAGCTAACACAGCGTAGCGCGCCTGTTGCTCAAGTGTAACTCTTCCATATGCAGCCGGTAGCGGCACGTCTGGAGGCAGCGCGTTCCAGGCCATCTCTGAGAGCCAGATCGGCTTGTGTGCGTCTTCGTTGCGCACCATAATGTCACGAATGTAAAGTGGACGCGAGAAATTGAGCACACGCGGCTGCATGCGGCGATCATACGGCCCCGACCACAATCCGTATCCTTGCACAGCTAGCACGTCGAAGTAAGGGGCTGCCCCCGCATCATACATCTGCTGCAAGAACAACGCGTCCGTTAATCCGTGGGGATAGCGATCCAGTTCGATAGTAGCTGCCAATGCGCCAGTGATGATCACAACATCTGGATCCACCGCCTTAGCCCGTGTGTAGGCTACCTTGAGCAATTCGACGTACTGACGGGCATCCACTGGTTGCTCACCCCACTCCGGATAAATGTTAGGCTCATTCCAGATCTGGTAGTAGCGGATGCGTCCACTATAACGTCGGACTATGGCCTCGACATAGTTGCCGAAATCATCCAGATCGTCTGGCGGCGCAAAAGCGCCTTTCTGTTTGCCAGCCTTGCGGCTCCAGTCCGGAGGGGTACTAAGGCGAGCAATGATCTGAATGTTGTATGTCTGGCACAGATCCACGATGTGATCGTATTTCTCCCATGCTGAACGCGGCGGCGTATGACGACGATCCACGGTATCACCCGGGCCATGGATCTCGATATCCTCCCAAGGAAACTCCTGGCGGATCCAGCGGAAGCCAGCCGCAGCGATCATCTCAATGGCGCGTCGCCGCTTCAGGGGGTCTGCTTCATTTTGCAGAAAGGTGTTGACACCGAAGGGGTTCAGGCCAGTATGCGCCACCGGCACATCCTCAGCCAGCTGGAGCTGGGGGCGTACTACGTTGAAAGCGAGCTGCACCATCCCGGTCACCTGAGGAAGTAATTCTTCTTCGCCGGTGAGGTAGAAAGCCAGCTGTGGGAAGCTCGCCCCCGCTTCCAACACTAGCAGGGCCAAAATCACGCTCGGAAAGACATATAGAGGCAAAGCGCTCAGCAGCCTGCTTCGCCCAATGTTGAACATTGTCAGGAGCGCTCAGCCCTTGAAGCGTGGCTCGGGCAGGCCTTTGACATCCACCTGGATGCGGAACAGGTCACCCGCCATCGGCTCTGCTTGGCGTTGCTGCGAGGTCATCCCTTCCCACGCTGTAGTGATGTAAAGCACATTCATATCCTCGCCGCCAAAACGGCAGCAGCTGACCTGGCTCACCGGCAGCTTGATGATACGCTCAATCTTTCCGGCAGGGTCGTAGCGAGTGATGCGCCATCCACCCCAATGAGCACTCCACAGGAAGCCCTCACTGTCTACTGTGTGCCCATCTGGCCAACCGTCTTCTTCTGGCACGTGCGCGAAAAGGCGCCGATTGCCCAGTGCACCACTCGCCGGATCGAACTCGTATGCCCAGATTTCCCCACGCAGCGTGTTCGTGACATACATTGTTCTGCCATCCGGACTCCATGCGCCACCATTGTAGACGGCAAACCCTTCGGCCATCTTGTGCACCGACAAATCGGGATCTAAGCGGTAGAGCACACCATCAGGCGCCTCAGGTCGCGCGTTGTTCATAGTCCCGGCCCAGAAACGGCCTTGGCGGTCCACAGCCCCATCGTTGAAGCGATTGTCTGGGCGATCCGATTCGGGGTCAGCGATAAACTGCAATTGTGTTGCGGGAGGTTGCCAGAAAGCGAAACCCTTTGCTGTGGCGACCACAAAGCCTCCCGCTGCACGCAACCCCAAAGCTGAAACAGGGACTTCAAAGTTGAACACGGCATGTTGACCACTGGCAGGATGATATCGAAAGACCTTGCAGGCTGGAATGTCGACCCAATACAGTGCCTGCTCCTCAGGCACCCACAGCGGTCCCTCTCCGGTTTCGTTTCCTACACTTAGCACATGTTCTACATCGCTCATGAGAAGCCTCCTGCAGTGCGCAATGAATGCTCAGTTTTGTGCATCAAGCCACCACGCGTAAGACCCATCCCAGAGGTTCGCTCGAGCCAGACAGAACGCAAATAGGAATACAAACGACCTCTTGACGAGAACAGATTGCGTCCAACCAAAGGAACGCAAAAAGTTCCCACAACAGCTTTTAAGATTTAAGAAGTTGCCACTGGTGTGGGTGTGGCATACTTTTCGGGTTCGAGCCTTTCGATGTTGCCTTGCAATAGCCAGTAATCAATTGGAGAATCCGAATCATTAGAGACTAGCAAGAGGTAGGTCTCGCCAGCGACAAGGTGTCCGCTCCACAACCGCTCGCCGGTGGCCGGATCGCCGTCCCTGGAGACAATCGCGCCAGCGCCTGTATTCACATTAGGATTCCCACTTTGACGTGCCTGACGTTGTGCCTCTGTCAGGAGTTCAAACTTCACGCGCTCGGCGAACAAAGTGTTGCCGGGTGTGAAGAAAAGGGTAAAAGCATAATCGCGACGCTTCCCAACGTCTCCAGGCGCGGCCCAATGGTACCAGGCCCTCTGTCCCGGTTCAAGATGACCGATTGCTGCGTCCTCCCACAGAAAACCCTGTTCTACATCTGCTGCTGCAACAGTGGGCACGCTTTCGGGAGTAGGTGGGGTTTCCACTATCACCAAGTGTATCACGTCATCCGGGAATAACCAGAAGTCAATGTCAAGCGTTGCCCGGTTATACACACGAACGAAATAGGGGTCAGCCCCCGGCAACACCCCTCGCCAGAGGTACTCCGCCGTATCAGGATCATCGTCGCGTGATACGCGTTCCCCTACGCCGATCGGTGCTAAAACGCTGACGTCTTGTCCACTGGTTACCTGGCGCAAAGAGAATATCTGGAAACCAGCTTGCATCGCCTCTGCCCCCAGCTGTATAGCTGGCTTGAAAATCAGGGTGACGGCATCTGTGCGACCGAGCGAAGCCCCTGCCGGATAGTAGCGATACCAAACCTGTCCGTCAGGGCTGAGATGCCCGCTCACCCCCTCGGCAGCCAGCACAGCTGCATTCTCTGGATTGGATGCATCGCCAAGAGGTGCAGCAACCCCCTTGGATACATCCCATATGACCGAAGACCCCATTACACTAAGCACTACGAGCGCCACCAGCAGCACTTTGAATAGCTTCCAGTTCATAGCGACCTCCTTTAAGTTCCCATCTTTGGCGGGTGCACTTTCAAGTACTGCGTTAGCAGCTCTATAGTGCGACCCAGAATCTCATAGCTTTCCCACTCCGACGAGCCACCTGCAACAAAGATAGCGGCGCCCTTAACATAGTCATCCTTTTGCAGCTCGCTGTCGTACCAGATCAGCTGATCCATATATACACCTGGCATGTCCTCGCGCAGTCCGTTGGAGTGCCAATACAGCTCAAAGTCGCGCCAGCCCTTCGCCTCAGGCGGCCCAGGACGCGGTTGGACCGTGCCATCCACACCGCATTCAGTGATCAGCAGGGGCAGATCACCATAGCCCATAGGACCAAGATAGTAGCGGTATGCCTTGCGATAACGCAGAGTAAGCCAGCCCTCGTCACCTTCGTCGCTGCCGGGCGAGGATTGCAGTGCACCGAATCCCCATTGCATAATGGGGGCTGAGTATTCGTGTAGGCCCAGAAAACCCTTGTATTGCCGCGCCGCCTCCAAAGCAGGTTTAAAATGTTCCCAAAGCTCCAGCGGTGGATGTCCTGTAGCAAAATTGCCCACCACCGAGCGCACACCTTGTTCTCCCAACAGGCGCGTACGCTCAGCCTCGAGCTCGGCCAGACGCTTCATTTTGTCCACGGTGTCAGCAACCGGCTCGTTATAGCCTTCCCAAGCATCATAGAACTCGAAACGCGTCGGATCAAGCGCTTGTTGTAACAGCTGGTTTGCCACTTGGCGAGCCAACGGCAGAGGATCTGCTGTAAGATCCACCTGCTCCAACATCAGCCGCCCTATCAAGATGGTAGTAGGAGAATGTGTTTTGGTGAAACGGCCGAGATTAGGGTCTAAGTCCAACGTCTTGACCAATGCCGGCTTGCCTACCTCGATCAAGCGGGTGATCTGCGGGTCGGAACGGGTGGTGAAGATGCCCAGTTTGCTCGGCGGGCCAGGCGGATAAGGTGTCGGCGTCGGGGTAGGTGTTGGCGTTGGGGTCGGCGTGTAGATAGGTGTTGGTGTGACTGCTGGCGTAGGTGACAGCGTCGGTGAAGGCGTAGGAACAGGGGTGCTTGTCGCTGAGGGCGACGGTCGGATCGAGGTGGAGACAAAGGTAGGCACCGGCGTGGCATCCCTCACACCTGCGATGAACTCGCTCAAGCGGCAACTCTCCAGAAGTGAGATGCCAGCAGCAGCGCCCAAACCTATCAGGAAATGTCGTCGACTCAACCTGCGGACGAGCTTATGTTCTTTCATAGTCTTCATCTTAACGCAACAGGGGAAACTGTCAAACTGAAAGCGAAGGCATCTAACTAACTGTCAATGGCCCTCAAGTATCTCGCACAGAGCGCAGAAAAGCAGCACTGTCCTCCGGCAATGCAGTGTTGATGAACATACCACTGCCCAACTCGAAACCTGCGGCACGTGTCACCCGCGGCACCACAGTGACATACCAGTGCAAATACTCGTGGCTTGGGTCACGTAGCGGTGCCGTACGTATGACATAGTTATAATCGGGATCGCGCAAACCATAGTAGAGCTTGCGCAACACATAGCGCAGTATTTCACCCAGATCAGCCAACTCGGTCGGACTGGCGTGGAGAAAAGAAGCCTCGTGTCGACGCGGTAAAATCCATATGTGAAATGGTGAGAGCGCAGCATAGAGTACGAAAGCGACGAACGATGCGTTTTCTGCAATGATGCGCTCACCCGCCTGCAACTCGTCGTGCAACATCTGGCAGAAAACACACACACCAGTATCGTCGAAATAGCGTCGCGCTTCTTCAGCACGCATGCGCACTTCATACGGCACCACAGGTAGAGCGATGATCTGGCTATGAGGATGGAGCAGGGAAGTACCTGCATGCTCGCCGTGATTCTGGAAGCAGATAATGTGCTCTACGCGCGGATCTTCCGTCAGCTCACGACAACGCGACTGCATCGTTTGCAGTGTTACGCTTAGGTTTTCGGGGGTATCGAGCGCTGGACACAGGTTGTGGCGAGGCGATTCGATCACAACTTCGTGGTGACCCACTCCCGAAATGCGTCGATGCACTCCATCGAATGAGCGAATCCGCTCCCCCTCCTTATGTAGGGCAGGATACTTGTTGTACACCACACGCACTTGCCATTTTTCACCAATAGTAACACGCACAATCTCGCTTTCCAGCTCTTCGTTGCCCGGACAAAAAGGACAGCTTGGGTCGTGTTCCGGGTGCTCTTCAGTCAGCGGTCGATATGGTTCCAGGAACTGCTGGGGTCGTCCAGCACGCTCTGCCGCGATAATGACCCACTGCTTGGTCGCCAGATTCTGACGCAATTCAGGCACCGAAGTTCACCTTATGGGCAGCTGCCGACATAGCAGTATCACAAACGATATAACTCAGGCTTGAGCACACCCACAAAACGCAGGTTACGGTATAGCTCACGGAAATCCATGCCGTAGCCTACCACAAACTCGTTAGGGATATCGAAACCGATGTAGTCGAGCGGTACATCCACCACACGCCGTTCCTTCTTGTTAAGCAAGGTACAAATACGCAAGCTGGCCGGCTGGCGTTCCAGCAGAATGCGCCGCAAATAGGCGATCGTTAGCCCGCTGTCAATTATGTCGTCCACAATAAGCACGTTGCGTCCAGCAATAGGGATGTCCAGGTCCTTCAGGATACGTACCACACCACTGGTCTCGGTGGCATCACCATAGCTGGAGGTAGCCATAAAGTCGATGCTATGTGGAATGCAGATCTCGCGCATTAAGTCTACCAAGAAGGTGACACCTCCTTTGAGCACGCAAATGAGGTGCAAATCCTTTCCTTCGTAGTCGCGCGAGATCTGCTGACCCAATTCACGGGTACGATGACGCAGCTCTTCTTCGGTGATCAGGATACGGGCAATGTCGTTGTCCAACACGGATAACCTCAGGTTACGATCCCGATTTCAGCTTCTCAGGAATTCATCAATTGCCTGCTTGCTGATGCGATAGCTGGTGCCGATCTTCTTCGCTTTCAGCTGACCAGAGTTAATGGCGTCGAGTACATCTTGCTCCCCCACACGCATATAGGCAGCAGCCTCTGAGAGGGTCATAATGTCAGGTACCGCTGCTGCACCAGGCTGCTGACCTGCCTGAGTCGGCTGCATTGACTGTGCCATTGTCTGGCCCAAGACAGCACCCAGACCTGCCCCAGCGCCCAAACCAACACCAGCTTCGGCCAATCCTCCACCACCCTCTTGCTGGGCAGCGTCACGAACTGCCTGTGCTGCTTGATATTGCATAAACTGTTGCATATTGCCGATGGCGCCCATCGCTGCGCGCTGGTCGACCGCCTTCTGTACCTCTTCCGGCAGACTAATGTTCTGCAAAAAGAAGGTTTTCAGCATCAACCCCAACGAATCGAATTCGTCACCCACCTTGCTGCGCACTGCCGCCGCTACCTCATCCTGCATCGACGGAAGGTCCAGCACAGGTACCTTGGCCTCGCCAAGTACGTCGGCGAAACGCGCCACGATGATGCCGCGCAGGAAGTCCTGAATCTGGTTGGTCTGGTAACCACTGCCGGTGCCAACGATCTTGGTCACGAAGAGCTGAGGGTCGGAAATCTGCACTGAGTAGTTACCAAAAGCGCGCACACGCACAACGCCAAAGTCCTGGTCGCGCAAGGTGATCGGCTCCTGCGTGCCCCACTTCCAGTCGGTGAACTCGATCATGTTGACGAAGTAAACCTCGGCAGTGAACAGATCGCTACCACCTGTGGCCAGTCGCAACAGGGTGGAGAGCAAGGGTAGATTCGCAGTTGTGATCTGATGACGACCTGGCCCGAAGACGTCCAGTGCCTTGCCGTCACGATAGAACACTGCTGCCTGCGACTCACGCACGATAATTGCCGAGCCAAGGCGAAAATCACCAGCGCCCACTTCCGGCACACGCACTACCATCTCATTACGTTGCTGGTCGGGCGCTTCTATTACATCGATAATCCTTGCCATCTGATATTTCCTCCTCACTTAACTGGATAGCTGTACTACGTCTCTGTGGTGATTGCGTTTTCGCGCTCGCGCCAGCGAATGTTCGCCTCCTCAGCTACTGCAATCACCTGATCGATCGCTGGCCTAACATCCTCGTTGGCATCCTGAGCAGCTGCTAACGCGCTCACCGCGTCCCTTATTGCCTCTACCTTCTCCAGCATCTGGTTATCGAACTGATACAAGGCATCCAGCTGAACCTCTTTGACCTTAATGGCATCAAACAGGCCAGCATAACCATAGCTGGCGGTACGGATCATATCGCTGAGCTTCTGCACCTTGATAAGCGCACGATCGACATCATCCAGCATACGCAGGCCGCCGCTGTCAACCATTCGACGCTGGATGTCGACAAGGCGTCGGCGCTCCTCGTCCAGTTGCGCAACTAGATGCTGGCGCAATAATCTATCTGCTTCGCGGCGAGTCTCCTTTTCTTTATAGCCAAGGTAACCCGGAATCTTGGACGCCAGCCGTTCCAGGCCACTCCTCGCTCCGCGCACATCCTGCTGAAAGTCCATAGCGTTCCTCCTAATCGTTTTCTCTAGAGAAAGATCTCAGCACCACAATACTGACACTTGATGACCCCTTTGCCAGCGAAAGCCTGCTGCCCACCGCATTTGGGACATGTATTACCCGTCAGTTTTGAGGCCTCCACTGAATACAACACGCCATCATCCCAATTGACATATCCGGTGAACAACCCCAAGCCTACCAACTTGTAGATATCGTTGCGCACCTGTTCGCGATTTGACCTGAGCTCAAACACAAGATCGCTGACGTTCACCTGACCGCGCGTCTTCACTATATCCAATATCTTGCGCTGACGGCGCATCTCAACCATTTCCCGCGCTTCTGCTCCGCCGCGCAGAAATAGATACACACCCACACCGAGCAATGGGAGGGCGATAACGATCGCAATGCCGATACCCAACATTGCACCACCCATCGCTGCCGCCTGATCCTCCACAGTCCGGGTTGAGGTATAGGCTACAAAAGAGCCCACCAGACATACCAATACTCCCGCAGCAAGCAGAATGATTCCTACTACACGACCTGTTGTCATGCTATCGCCTCTTTCTGAACAAAGCCATATATCGTGCCATTCCGGCTCTCATCCAAAGCCGCGGGAGCCGCCACCACCTCCACCGCCACCGAAGCTGCCGCCCCCGCTCCAGCCGCCACCCCGTCCGCCACTTCGGGAAGAGGGTGGGGTGCTGGTGAGCACCGAGCTAGCCGAGCTCAGCAATGCTCCTAAGCCAGCGCTCATACTGGCCAGAGAAGCGCCCACGCCACGGCTCATGTCCGACAAAGACTGAGCTCCACCCCCTTCGCCGGCAAGCGGAGCAGGTGGCCCGCTGGATGCACCACCCGATGAACCCATGCCACCTGCCGCCAGAGGACCTCGGTACACGTGGCCGCCTGTGGGGACAAACACTGGACCCCACCACGAGGGCGCAGGCGCGTCCACTGTAGCGAACCTGTTGATAAGCTGGCGCTCGAGACCAAACGCGACTGCGTAAGGCAGATACTCCTCAAAGCGATCTTTCGCTGCCTGCAGGTCGGCCTGCTTTTCAAGGTACTGCAAATAACGTTTAAAAGCAATCCATTTGGCTGCCTCCTCAGCCCCTTTAGCTGTACGCCGTGGCATAAAATTGCCCAGAATGATCAACCCAAGTGCTGTGGCAGCCATGGAGGCAGCAGGGCAGAACGCCCAATCAGTGTAGTCTCCCAACAAACCCACCAGGACGCAAGCGCCGAAAGCAGACACCACCAGCCCAATGATGCCTAGCGTAACCCAGCGACGGCGTATTGACCGAGGATCGGCCGGAAAGAATCCCTCACGCACTACTTCCTGATACAGCTCACGTTCCAAAGTAGGGATAGAGGTGTAGAACTTCTGACGCAGCTCGGAAAGTCGTTTCTGCTCCTGCCCCCCGAAGATGGCTCGCAGAAGAGTCTGCTCATAGGGTCGCGTGGCCTTCGCAGCGTCCTGAAGGTAAAATATAAAATCGCGCCCGGAGCCAATACCCAGAAAGCCCTCGATCCTCTGCTCTTCCATGCGCAAGACGCCACGTCGAGCAAGGTCAAGGATGCCGGCGATGATGTCCTTCAAGTCTGCCCGTTCATCAATCAGCGTTCCCACAACTGGAGCTGGCAAGTCAGCGGGTGGCTCGCTGACTTGCTCGGCCACCAATCCCACCGGCTGGTCACGCCCGCGCGTGTACCACAGCAAGTACAATGACAATGGGCCACCAATTAGGATCACGACTCCTAGAGCTCCAAAGATGAGCGAGAAAAGCGGCCCTAACGTCTGGCGACGGTCAAAAGCAGCCTGCCATAACGGTGGACTGCCCTGCACCACTCCGTGTGGGAATTGCACTCGCACTTCCAGCTCTTGGTCGGGCGGAATGTTCTGGGCCTCAAATACTACCTGACCGCGCTCGTTCAAACGAGTGATCGTAGCCGGTCCATAGCTGGCCACCTTCAGTTGCTCCTGGCTAAACGTCGCTGGCAGGGTCACAGTGATCGTGGAAGCGCGGATAGGAAAGTTGTGGTCAGGAGGGATTGCCTTCCACCATAACTGGTCACCTTCCTCGTAGAAACGCAATCCGCCGATAACCCGGTAACGCAGTACATAGGTATGCGTGCTGGCACTTGTCGGTGGAAAATACCATGTTATCTCCAGATTATTGTCACTCTGGGTGGTCTCAAATCCGTATGGAGCAGAGGAGTTAGGTTTGTAGCGTCGTTCTTGCCCATCGATGAGCTCAGCAACGCTCACGTCAGTGATGCGCTCAACTCGATCCAATGGGATGGCAGCGAAGCCAAAGCGAAACGTGCCGCTGGTAAACTGAATTTGTTGGATCTCCTCGACAAGGATGTCAGAGTTGACCAGGACCTGTATATTGACGTCGTAGCGTTGCCAAAGCAAGCTCTTGTCCTGCGCCCAGGCAGTGCCTGACACAAACAACGCAAGCAGTACAAGCGCTGCCACACCATACCCCAAGACTCTTCGCATACCTTTGTTATCTCCTAGTACAACCGTGGCTGGCACGGTCCTTATAACACTCGCCCATAATGTGTAAATCCCAAGGGTTAAGGGATACCCGCATCACAACTTATAACCAAATTTGCGCAAGAGATCCTTGCGCCATGCAATGTCGTCCGCTGCCTCGACGCCACGTGGACTTGCGCCATCTACTACCCCGAGAATCGCTCGTCCCTGTTCCGTCTGGGCAATGATCACCTGAGTGGGGTTGGCGGTTGCGCAAAAGATGTGACATACTTCTGGCACCATCTTAATAGCATTCAACACATTGATAGGATAAAACCCCTCCGCCAGGAAGACAATGAAGCTGTGGCCGGCACCGATCGCTTGTGCGTTTTGGCGCGCCAGTTCAACCATCGCCTCGTCTGTGCCAGACCAACGCACTAAGCATGCGCCAGAAGCCTCGCAGAAGGCCAATCCAAATTTAATGCCTGGAACAGCAGTAACCATTGCCTCGTGAATATCCTCGACCGATTTGATGAAATGGGTCTGGCCAAGAATAAAGTTGATAGTGGCCGGTTTTTCTATGGGCACTACGATCAGTTCCATTGTTGTTCTTCTACCTCCCCTATCCAATCTGGTCATACGAGTTCATAGCAGGCACGCCGTCAACGGTGATCAGCGGCCACTTTGCTCATCCGATCACGCAACGCCCTGCCAATACGTTCCAGGTCGGAAACTGTCTCAATTTGGTTGACACACCATACTGCCAAGCGGGCCATTTCCGAGTCGGTCAGATTACGCAGATCTTGCTCCAAACGGTCAAACATACGTGACACCTGCACACTGGCCAGCAAGGGAAACATAGCTGCAGTGCGCAGGTTAGGTCCCGGACGCAGCGGCACTGGCTCAGAGGTCACAAGTTCCCAAATCAAATCAGCCGCCTCATAGGCCGCGTGGGGTTTCCCCAGGTTAGCGGCGTTGAGACTACGCTGACGCAGCAATTCAGCATCGTTCTCGAGCCAGCGTATCAGATGCGCCAGCACCAGCTGCGGCCGAGGAGCCCAATCGCCTGCTCCAGCGGAGACGACATATTTAACGTTGCCTGTTTCTTGCCCTCGGATGGCACTGCAATAGATCAGAGGGCGTCCACATGCGAGCGTCTCGGCTGTGATGAGGCCACCTGCCTTCGTGATGACAAGATCACTAGCACGAATGAGTGCCGGCATGTTTTCAGCAAAGCCATAAATGTAGGTGGGAGTTTGCCAACGTGTTGCCGACAACACCCGATAAAGCGCCTCATCTCCACCCGTCACCACCGCCAGCTGCAATGCTAGGCCAGCGCGATCAATCAAACGGGCAATCTCCCCCACGCGTGGCACGCGCGTTCCACCCACCAGCAGAGCTACCGGAAGATCAGGGAGCCAACCCAGCTCACGGCGAATTTCCGCTTGGGGTCTGGTCTCCGCAGCAAAACGCGGGTGCACCGGCAAACCGGTAATATGAACGCGGTGCGCCGGCACACCCCTGCGCACCGCTTTCCTATATACCTGCTCCGTAGGCACCAGGCACAGGTGTACCCGAGGATTGAACCACAAGGTGTGCACGGTGACCAAATCAGTGATAGCGCTGACGACCGGCACCGCGCGGCCGCCGCGATCGAACACAAAGTTTAACGGTTCCAGATAAATGGGATGGGTGCACACCACAGTGTCCGGCCGGTATTCATCGAGGATGCCACGCAGCGTGTCGTGTAACATCACAGCTACAACCTGGTCAATAATTGCTGCGGTAGCTATAGAATCACTCAGCCAGTAACTTAGCTCGTACAGTGCGGGATCCTTCCGCACCATCTCATCATAATTGTCCTCTGTGACGGCCTGGAGAAAGGATGGCGTGCTTGCCGCACGCAATGGGTTAATTACAATGGGTGTGCATTGGGTACCATAGCGCTCTCGAAAGGCTGCCTCAAGAGCTAGAGCAGCACTACGATGTCCCGACCCAGCATCTGCTGTCAAAATTAGAATACATTTGCGCCCCTCAGCGCCGTTCATAGCGACCTCGGTCTACCCAGCCTATAGGTGAGTGCCCTTTACATTGCAACAGGCCACAGCAGCAATCTGGGGCAAGAGCACATACTCTCGATAATACTACCGAATGTGGAAACCTGTGAACTCGCCAGTGGGGGCTTCATATTCGACATGGACGTCTTCCACATAGGCTGAAGGAGGGCCAGTATGACACCACTGGACTATCTGGCGCACTGCACTGTCCTCACCCTCAAAAACGGCCTCCACCCGGCCATCCCACAGGTTGCGCACCCACCCTTTTACCCCCAGCGTTTGTGCTTTGTTCCGCGTGTACCAACGAAAATTGACACCTTGTACGTGACCGGAGATCAGAACGTGCGCGCGCAGCATCACTCACAACCTTTCACACGGCGCATGACGACGTCCAAACAAGTTCTCCAGGAAACGGCGTACCGCCTTCAATTGGGCAACTAGAGGGCGTCCACTGTAACGACTGGCAAAGTCTTCAACGGCTACCTGCTCATCCACCTGGGGTGCTTTGCACAGGTCACGCAACTCCAACCGATACTCGACGATCCATGTATATAGATCAGCGACAGTGCGATGTGGGAATTCCCGCAACAACCCTTTCTCTTCAATTAGCTGGGCCATTGGCTGGTAAACGCTATCGTACCAGCTGAGCGTTGCTTCTTCCCATGACACCGGGACCTCAGCGCGTTGTTCCATCGCATACTGGTGAGCTGCAATCTCAGCCAGCAAAACCTGGTAACGGCCGGGAAGGGTTACTTCAATCTCGTGACCTGGTCGCAGACGGTCTAGATCTGTACGGGTCAAGAAGTCGGCCCGGTCCGCTTTCAGTATCAAATCAGCAATGGTGTCGGAGCTCTCCAATGGCACAGGTGCAATATATTCGATCACATAAGCCTGGATGGTCTTGAGGCCCATCTCCATAGCCACTGAAACGCGATGATTGCCGTCCTTGACAAAGTATACATCGCCGATTTGATAAACCTCAATGGGAGGCCACCCTTGTAACTCTTCGGCGAGCGAGCGCACTCTAACCCAACGCTGACGTAGCGACGAAGAGCGAGGGAGAAAATGCCGTGTGAAGTCGTTATAACGCCCTACACTGCCCACAATCTTATCCAGCGGGATATCCCGCAAACCGCGTTCGCCCGCCTCACGGGCATGGAGCTTCTCACGCACCATTTCAAACGGCAACAGCCCCACCTCAGAACGAGTCACCAAGCTCAGCAACTCGGTGAGGATGGCGCGCTCACGCAGCCGATCAAATTCCTGTACGGCCTCTATTTGTCTGAGTTGACTGGGCAATCGCTTCTCCCTTCGCTCCGTCGCACATCCCCGAAAAGCAGACAGGTTAGAGATTGACCTCTTAGTAACCCTATGATATTGTGCCTCTCCAGAAGACTGCTGCCTTCTGGTCGATACCATCTGCGACATTGCGCCCTGCGATCCCGTGGTATTCCACCACGGTTAATTTTCATTCTATCAGCAAGTTGGGGGTAACACAAGTGAGGCGAATCTGAGCTCAGATTGCTAAGATTGGAGTAATCACCTATGGCAGACACATACTGCGAACACAAGCACTATGTTTCTCCTTTCAGTTGGCGTTACGGCAGCCCTCAAATGCGCGCGCTGTGGAGCGAAGTCCATAAGCGCCGGCTTTGGCGTCGCATCTGGCTGGCATTGGCTGAAGCACAATGCACTTTCGGGTTGGTGACTGAGGCACAGGTGGAGGACTTGCGCGCTCATGTGGAGGACATTGACATCGAACAGGCCCATCAGATTGAGGCAGAAATCCAGCACGATTTGATGGCCGAGCTGCGTGTGTTTGCCAACCAGTGTCCACTAGGAGGCCCCATTCTACACATGGGGGCCACTTCAATGGACATTGAAGACAACGCAGATGTGCTTCGACTGCGTGCCGCGATAGATTTGATCCTGCAGCGTCTGAAGGAAGTATTGCAGGCGCTGGCCACACAGATCGACCACTGGGCAGACACGGCATGTATGGGATTTACTCACTTGCAGCCTGCTGAACCGACAACCATTGGATACCGGCTGGCACAGTATGCTCAAGATCTGTGGCTGGACTACCAAGACTTGTGCCAGGTGCGTAGTAACTTGCGTGGCAAAGGACTGAGCGGAGCGGTGGGCACCTCAGCCTCCTACATACAACTGCTCGGTTCTGCTGAAGCAGCCCGTGTTATGGAACAACAGGTTATGCAAGCGCTGGGCCTAGAAGCTTTCGACGTGACCACACAGACATATCCACGCAAACAAGACTGGCGCGTGCTAAACGCACTGGCTGGAATAGCTGCCTCACTGTACAAGTTTGCCTTCGACTTGCGCATCTTGCAGCAGCCTATGCTGGGCGAATGGGCGGAGCCATTTGGCAGGCGCCAGGTCGGATCAAGCGCGATGCCTTTTAAGCGCAATCCGATCAACGCGGAGAATATCGACAGCTTAGCGCGTTACGTCGCCACTTTGCCAAACGTGGCATGGGACAACGCAGCACATAGCTTGCTGGAGCGCACGCTCGACGACTCGGCGAACCGGCGTGTGTTCTTGCCACAGGCCTTCCTGGCTGTCGATGAGATGTTATCACGAGCGCTGCGTCTGGTACGCAATCTGCGGATTGACGAAGGGGCGAGCGCGCGAATCCTGCACGCCTACGGCACGTTTGCTTCCACCGAACGGCTGTTGATGGAATTGGTTAAGGCAGGCGCTGACCGTCAACAGATGCACGAGATCATTCGCACACATAGCATGCACGCGTGGGAGGCAGTCCAGCGAGGCGACGATAACCCTTTGCCCCGACTTCTCAGTGAGGATACTGCGATAACTGCTTATCTTCCCCCACAGCGTGTACGTGCTCTGCTGAACGCAGCGGATTATGTGGGCAATGCACCAGCTCGCGCGCGTTCCATGGCACGACACTTATTGGAAGTGTTAGGGACGACCGCCTGACAGTGAGGCTGCAGTGCTGGCACTGCGTAAAACATGATTGGTGTGGTTCGGCGGAGTGAAAAGTCTCACAAGCTCCTCTTCGCCTGCGCGGTCTGTTACTGCCAGCACTTCATCGCCTACTTCGAAGGTGGTCACGCCACGTGGCACTACCACTTCACCTCGGCGAATAATGGCAGCGATGACACAATGTGGCGGCAAGCCCAAGTCTTTGATGGCGACACCTATTACCTTAGCACCCTCAGCAATCTTTTCTGCCACCAGCGAGTAGTTGCCACGCCGCAGCTTTAGCAGCGTTACCATATCGCCTAGCGACATTTCCTCCATAATGAGACTTGCCAGGATCTCAGTGTGGTTGACCGCCACATCCACATGAAACTTCTTGTCAAACAACCAGCCGGCACGTGGATTGTTGATGCGCGCAATGATGCGCGGCACGTTGTAGCACACACGACCCAAGTAACAGATAGCAAGGTTATCTGCATCACTGTCGGTGCATGCCACCAACACATCGGCTCGCCGAATGCCTGCCTCTTCCAGCACACCCGGCTTGGAGGGATTTCCCTCATAGATCACCTCAGTGGGCAACTCATGGTGGACACGCCCCAGCAGATCCTTGCGATACTCGATCAGACGCACCTCCTGCTTCTGTGCAACGAGCAGTCCGGCCAGATAAGTACCAGTGCGTCCTCCGCCAGCGATTACCACGAACATGTTAACCCTCCTCGAAAAGGCGATGCAATACTTGCATCCCTTCCAGGGTGGTGCTGAAGTACACTACATCGTCTGCCTCTAGTGTGACATCGCAGCTGGGCAGTGATGCACGTCCGGCACGTGTCAGTGCTACCACACCACACGGCAGGTCGGGAAGCAATTCATTCAGCTTGCGTCCGTGCCAGCGTGGCGGTACCCGAAACTCATAGATCTCGATCTCACCGTTGCCTGCAGAGAAAACGGTACGAATATCTGGCTGCACAAGTAGATCCTCTACTCGTTGTGCCCCCCAGCTGACAGAGCTAACCACCTGAAGTCCAAACGCTTCATACGTGGATCGCCAGGCAGGATCATAGTTGCGCACCACCACGTTAGGCACATGGTACACTGTGCGCGCTACATGCCCCACCACAGCATTCAGCGTGTCGGAGTTGGTCACCACCGCCACGCCATCGGCATGTTCGATCCCAGCACGATGCAGCACATCTTGGGATAGAACGTCCCCCTCGATGAGCCGCCCACGAAACCTTGGATCGAGGTTTTCAAAAGATGCCGCTGTCTGGTCGATCACGGACACCTGATGTCCCTTTTGGTATAAACGTGAGGCCAGCTCTGCACCGAACCGTCCACAGCCTACCACTATGACGTTCATTTCAGTTTCATCTCCTCACCAAAGCACAAAGTGCCCACTCCTCACCACACTGTGGGCACCCTAATATTGATTGTACTTTCAGAACTGCAATGGGTCAAAACGTGAAAAGAGCATTGGTACCAGGTTGTGGATTTGGTGCAACATCTCAGTGGTAGTATACTTGCCTGTAACATCATCGTGCCACGCACTCAGGAGAAACTCATTGACGGCAGCAGCTAGCATCGTATTCACTGTCGCCACGCTGTTGTTGGCGGCATATGCACTCAACGCACTTGCGCTGACGTTTCTCTATCTGTTGCACCGTTCAGAAGTGCACGAGTGTGTCAAACTGGTCTACTATCCCCGCGTTACAGTGCAGCTCCCCATCTACAACGAAGCAATGGTGGTCGAGCGCTTGCTCCGCGCAGTCACCCGCCTTGACTGGCCGCGCAACCGGCTGCAAATCCAAATACTGGACGACTCCACCGACGAGACGTCTCTCATTATACAGGAATGTGTAGCGCGTTACCGCGCTGAAGGCTTCGACATCCAGCTTCTGCGACGTGAGGAACGCAGTGGATACAAGGCGGGTGCCTTGCATATGGGTCTGCGACACGCCACAGGGGAGCTGATTGCCATCTTCGACGCCGATTTTGTGCCAGAACGTAATTGGCTGCAGAGGACGGTGCCCTACTTTTTGAGTCGCCCACGACTCGGCATGCTTCAGACGCGTTGGTCACATCTTAATCGTGAGCATTCTTTGCTCACGCGCGCTCAGGCTGTTGCGCTCGACGGCCATTTTGTGGTCGAGCAGACAGCGCGGCACCGCTCTGGCCTGTTATTCATCTTCAATGGAACCGCCGGTATCTGGCGGCGTGAGTGCATTGAGGAGGCAGGTGGATGGCAAAGCGATACACTCTGTGAGGATATGGACCTCAGCTTTCGCGCCCAGCTGGCCGGTTGGGAGTGCCTTTATCTGCCAGAAGTGGTGACACCAGCCGAGATTCCGCCTCAATTGGCAGCTCTCAAGCGCCAGCAGTTCCGTTGGGCGAAGGGCACTATTCAGTGCCTGCTCAAGCTGGGAAAGCAGGTAGCATCCTCCCATCTCCCTTGGTATGTACGTGGTATGGCTTTCATCCACTTGAGTGCTTACCTGGTGCATCCACTTCTACTGTTGTCTCTGCTTGCGACTTTGCCGATGTCCCTGTCTCCTCTTCCACCTCTGGTCTCGCCTGGGATTATCGGTATGTTCACTGCGTCCCCTCTCTTGATGTATGCTGTTGGGCAAATCGTGCTCTACCGTAGGCGGTGGCTGAGACATTATGCTAGCTCACCGCTACTGATGTTGTTAGGAATCGGTATCGCTTTGAACAACACACGTGGAGTGATCGAGGCATTGTTTGGCACGAACAATGTGTTCCATCGCACTCCCAAGTTCGGTCTTGAGGGAAGCAAAGGGAAATGGCAAGATAACCCATACGTGCTCGAAGTGGACATTGTCACGCTGGGAGAGCTGGCATTGGCATTCTATGCACTAGCTAGCGTTGTAGCAGCGTGGCAAAATGGCTACACTCAGATGATCCCCTCATTGCTTCTCTATGCTGCTGGGTTCGCATATGTGGGAGGATTGGGCCTTTGGGAAGCACGGCTCAAGCAGAGGCGCAAAACACGCCCGCAACTGCATGCTCTCCCAGCACAATACTCGGGTACAGCCGTCCCCTCTGAGTTCGCCGCCAGCTACTCCGTGACAGCCACGCCAGAATACGCACCGCCAAGTTCTCAGATCGCCGGTGTGGAACACAACCTGTAAAAACACAGCAGGGTGCTGCCATAACGGCGTAAGTCGTACAGGCTCAAATGCTGGAGTTCCAGCATCTGGTGCTCGCGCGGATGAATTTGAACGATTGCCAGGGCATCTTTGTCTAGGGAACGTGCAAGCCACTGAGGTCGTTCATCCAGCATTTGTATGACCTTCGTCCACATCCCAAGATACTGTGGAGGTGCCACATAGATTAGATGAAAAGACTGCCCGATTGGCCTGGCCAGGTAGCGAAAAGCATCTGCCTGAACAAGCGTGGCTCGCTCACTCAAGCGGGTGTGTTCGAGATTACGGCGCACAGTGCGCAAAGCGACAGGCGACTTATCCACGAAAACCACATAGGCTGCTCCGCGACTCAGCGCCTCGATCCCTACCGATCCGGTGCCAGCAAACAAATCCAGCACCCAAGCACCAACGATAAAGTCGCCTAAGATGTTGAAAAGAGCTTCCTTGACACGATCGGTGATGGGACGCGTCGCTTCTCCTGGCACAGCGTATAATCGATGCCCTTTGGCACTGCCAGCGATAACTCGCATCGAACCCCTTGCCTCGCTTCTACGGTCCAGTATTGTCTGAGTCGTGCCAGAGAGCAAATCGGGAACAAGGTAAGGCATAACAGGTCAATTTGCCCTGTTCCTCTCAGCCGATATAATGCCCTGGGCGTTAACACGGTGCAGAGTAAGCGAACAGGCTATACCACCAGTGGATTACACATCGATGATCAGATTGCGGAGCTGGATGCGTTTGCCATTGCAAGCGAGCGTTGTGATAACGATCACCTTTGCACTACTGGAGATCAGCACACGTCTAGTGTGGTGGCAACGTGACTGTTTGGCTTTGCAAGATCGGATGATCTGTCTATTGCCAGCTCCCATCCTAACAGACGAGCAACGCGAAATCTTGGAAATCTTCGAACAGCGTGAACGTGAGGGAAAGAACTTTGACCAGTTCGATCCAGTATTAGGATGGAGCATCCGACCGAACAGCCGCACAATTGAAAACGGCACCCCATACGAGTCGAACGAGATTGGCGTGCGCGCCGAACGCTCCTACGCGCTGCTGCCGCCGCCGGGTGTGACGCGCATTGCTGTCTTCGGCCCTTCCTTTGCTCATGCCGATGACGTCGCATTATCTGATTCCTGGCCCTATCTGCTCGAGCAAAGCCGGCCCGACCTTGAAGTGATGAACTGGGGAGTGGGCGGCTATGGTACCGATCAGTCTTTCCTGCGCTATACGACGCAGGGCGCTGCTTACGCACCCCACGTAGTGATCATCGCGTATGAAGAGGACAACATACGCCGTAACGTCAACCGCTATCGTCCCTTTGTTCACGCACAAACCGGGATGCCGCTCACGAAGCCAGTCTTCATTCCAAAGAGTGATGGATTGCAGCTCTTAGAAAACCCTTTTCGCTCGTTAGCTGCGTTGCGTGACGCTGCCCTAAAGAACCCTTCCTACTTTCTCGACATTGTATGTCCCCACGATCTCTTTTGTGTGCGCGAGCGTTATCAACCGCTTCCCCTCGACAGCCTGTTCACCTATCGCCTGCTGCGCACGCTGGTCTTTGAGATGCATTATCAGGGGAAGCTACCCTATCTGAGCACATGGCGAGACTCCTACGCAGACCCCTTCCAAGTGGAAGTCACACTACGCCTGCTCACCGAATTCGCGCAAACAGTCCGAGAGAATGGAAGTATCCCATTAGTACTGATGTTCGCTTATCGCCCCACCTTTGAGGAATATGCTGCAGGCAGTCCTCCTATGTATCAGGATCTTATCGATCAGTTGCTCCAGAGAGATATCCCTGTGCTCGATTTGACACCCGAATTTGTTGCAGCTAATCACGAGAGTCGCGACTTCACGGGATACTTCGCGCCAGGAGGTCACTACAATGAAGCAGGCAATCAGGTCGTGAGCAATGCAGTGCTCGCTTATCTCTGTCGCGAGAATATCCTTACGGGGTGCTCTCCACAGTCGTAACATGTTATGGGGATGCAGACTCACTCACTATTACTGCTCTCCAAGGGAATTGCGCTATGTTGCCACACAGTCACATCGCGCTGACACTGTTAGCGTTTGATCTGGCACGCCGTCGCTTTCCACAGCTTAACCGGTTGGACGTGCGTCTGATCGCGTTGGCGACCAGTGCCCCAGACCTCGTCGACAAACCGCTGGCAGCGCTATACTTCTATCGACGTTTCAAAGCGGCAATGTTGTTTGCGCATACACTGTTGGCACAACTGCTTGTGATCTGGATCACGGTAACTAAAATGCCACAACACTGGCCTTATGCGGTCGCGTTCCTTCTGCATGGGTTAGAGGATCGACTGTGGTTATTTCGTGACACGTTCTGGTGGCCACTACACGGTTGGCGTTTTCACGTATGGCGCAAGCAGGGTAGCGAGCAGAGGGAGATCCAAAGTGCTTACTGGCATGCATTCACGCGTCGTCCAGAGCTGTGGGTATGGGAGGTGCTCGGTCTCTTAGCGTTGGTCGCTTTTGTGCTGCGCAATCAGCTGTATCAGCCAACACGGCTGTGGCAGCTACTGCGTAGTGGAAAACTTGCAGATCTAAAGAATTCGTCAAGTAGCTCTGCCTCGTATAAAATTGGACATGTTTAGAAAGAGAGCTCAAGTAGACAAAAGGAATGCGCTACGACATCCCCATCTATATTGGAAATGATGCGCTGGCACACCTGCTTGACTTTTGTGCTGCGCAGAACATACGTTCCCTGGCGTTAGTCGCCGACCAGAACACCTACGCTGCACTCGGCCAAGCTGCCGAGGAGAAGCTGCGCGCTCGCGGATACGACGTGCAAACGATCTTGCTCAGCGGAGAAGAGATTGTCGCCGATGAGCACGCGATCGTGCAAATACTTGTTCAAATGGACGCAACTGATCGCGTCTTCTTAGCCGCCGGCTCGGGTACGATCACCGACCTAGTGCGCTTTGTCAGCCACCGCGCGCGACTGCCGTTTATCTCGCTACCGACAGCGCCGTCGGTGGACGGTTATACTTCCATCGGTGCACCGCTAGTTCTAGAGCGTATCAAGCGCACGCTGATTGCGCAGCCGCCACTTGCCGTCTTCGCCGACCTGCCAACGTTGTGTGCTGCTCCGCGCCGCCTAATCGGAGCTGGATTTGGTGATATCCTAGGTAAATTTACCTCACTGGCCGATTGGCAGCTGGGCCATCTGGTCTGCGACGAGGAGTACGATGCATCTTTGGCTCAGCGCGCGCGACGTGCTCTTGAGTCGTGCGTTCGCGATGCCGCAGCAATTGGCCGAGCAGAGTCAGCCGCTGTGCAAAACCTGATGGAGGCACTTATCGAATCAGGCCTCTGCATGCTAGAATTCGGCAAGACTACTTTGGCCTCAGGTGCTGAGCATCACGCCTCCCATTTCTGGGAGATGAAGCTTTTGTGGGAACACCGGCCGTCCCAGCTCCACGGCGCCAAGGTGGGCGTAGCGACAGTGCTGGTGGCCTCACTATACGATCGGGTCAAGCAAATCTCACGTGCTCAGGCAGAGCAGCGTATGGCACGAGTGCCATCGCCAGACCGGGTTGTCGAAGTGCAGATCATCCGCCAGGTATATGGCCCGATGGCCGAAGCCATCATTGCAGAACAGTCCCCGTTCCTTAATATGGATGAAGCAGCCTATACACGTCTTCAGAAGCGCATTCTTGATAGTTGGGATGCTATTCAAGAGATAGCAGCCACAGTGCCACCAGCAGATCAAATCGAGAGTATGTTGGCAGCTGCAGGTGCCCCGACCAGACCAAGTGCATTGGGTTTGAGCGACCAAGAAGTCGAGCTGGCCATGTGTTGTTCGCATTATCTGCGCAACCGATTCACAGTGGCCAGATTAGGTCGCATGCTGGGCATTTTGTAACAAACGGTCATGGAAGCTGGATTGCACAGGTATAGACGTTGTGTCGCTTTTTTCATTACCCCCCATGGCTACGGTCACGCTGCGCGTTCCACAGCAGTAATGGCAGCGTGGCGCAGACGTGCTCAGGATTTGCGATTTGAAATCTTTGCACGTGTGCCGGCGTGGTTTTTCGAAGGCACATTAGACGGCTCATATGCCCTGCACAACGTGCTGACCGACATCGGCATGGCACAACACACCGCCCTTCATGAGGATCTAGAGGGGACGTTACGTCAGCTGAGCCGTTTCCTACCATTTGACCAAGTGATTGTGCGCCGGCTAGCAGACCATCTGAAGCGCATCGAATGTCGGTTGGTGGTGTGCGACATCGCTCCTCTCGGCATTGCTGTAGCGCGCGCAGCAGGTATCCCTTGCGTCTTGATCGAGAACTTCACGTGGGATTACATCTACGAGGGCTATTTGGAAAAGGATAGGCGCTTCCAAGAGTATGTGAGCCAGTTGCGCGAGCTGTATGCGTCTGTGGACTATCGCATTCAGACAGAGCCGGTGTGCCAACGTACGCCCAGCCAGTTGACCACAGCGCCAGTAAGTCGTGCTCCGCGCACTCCGGCCACCCTTGTCCGCCGTCTATTGGGCATACCAGATGGTGCCCGTATGGTACTGATCACAATGGGCGGATTTTCTTGGGAATATCGTTTTCTGGAAGTGTTGGGTGAGCATCTTGGGATCTTCTTCGTTGTGCCAGGCGCTCGGGAAGCCCAGGAGAAACTAGGGGCACAAATCTCTTTGCCGGGCAATCTGGTCGCCTTGCCACATCGGTCGCGCTTCTTTCATCCTGATCTGGTCAATGCTAGCGATGCAGTCATCGGCAAGGCAGGCTACAGCACTGTGGCTGAGGTCTATTGGGCAGGTGTTCCGTTCGGATATGTGCCGCGTCCGCACTTCCGCGAATCACAGGCACTGGTGCAGTTCATAGAGCGGGAGATGCCATGCATACCAGTGAACGAAGAGAGTTTTGACCGCGGCGAATGGCTTGCCAGCTTGCCGAAGCTGCTGGCACTGCCGCGTGTTTCTCGCGAGGGCGAGAACGGTGCTGATCAGGTGGCACAGTTTCTCGACCGGCTGACGGAATGGTAGAAAGTATAAGAACTCATATATTATGTTAACTTACTATCCATTGTACTTCGATTGTACTGACAAAGCCTACTGCATCGAGAGACTAAATGGTAGAACAAGAATCTGCAACTGAGGTGGTGAATCATAAGAAAACGGTACAACCATGTGCAGCATAGCCCAATAGAGCTGGAGCGGTCTGTGGGTATAACATAACCTGCGCACCCGATTGGCAAATGCTCTAAAAGCCCTTTCGGTCGCACCAGTTGAAGAAGAGATGGTCAGGCGTATGCTATTCGTAGGGTAGGCGTATGGTAATGAATCGCTAGTTGTGCTATTATAAGCTTGATAAAAAGTTATCAGCTATTCCCTTCCTAGGGGTACAAAGGCAGCTGGTATAACCCAAAAACAATCGATAAAAGTAATCTCCTCTTCTCCTCCTCTGAGAGACCGACTGACGGCAGCAGTCGGTCTCTCCCCTTTTCTTGGGCAAGATTGTCAGACAGCAACACGAAGAGTATAATCGCCCACAACGGAACCTCTAGTATCACCCACACCATAGATGTACGGAGCCTGCAGTGAAGCTGCATGAATATCAATCGAAGAGGATTTTTGCTCGCTATGGGTTGCCAGTGCCACAAGGCAACGTGGCCACGACCCCTGCAGAAGCGCGTCAGGTGGCTCACCTGTTAGGTGGGCCAGTGGTTGTCAAAGCACAGGTGCTGACGGGTGGACGCGGCAAAGCTGGTGGCATCAAGTTGGCCAAAGATGCCGAGGAAACAGAAGAAGCAGCCCGCCAGATCATCGGTATGTTTATCAAAGGTCTGAAAGTCTACAAAGTGCTGATTGAGCAAGCCACCGACATCGCCCAGGAAATGTATATGGGCATTGTTGTTGATCGCACTCACCGCAAGCCGATAATGATTGTTTCAGCTCAAGGAGGTATTGAGATCGAGGAACTTGCCAAAAACAGGCCAGAAATGATATTCCGGCTACCAATTGACCCTCTGCGCGGTCTGATGGACTACCAAGCACGTAATCTGGCTTTCGAACTGGGATTGCACGGCGGTCTCATTCGCCCCTTTACGGCCATTGCACGTGGTCTGTGGCGCGTGTTTGTCGAAAATGATGCCACCCTGGCCGAGATTAATCCCTTGGCAATTACTTCAGAGGGGCAGTTGATCGCCTTGGACGGTAAGATCACACTGGATGATAACGCTTTGTTCCGCCATTTGGAGCTGAACGAGATGCGCGATTTGCAAGGCGAAACCGAAGCGCAGCGCCAGGCACGTCAAGCTGATCTGTCCTATGTCAAACTGGACGGCGACATCGGCTGTATGGTCAATGGTGCTGGCCTGGCTATGGCAACAATGGACCTTGTGGACTTGTACGGCGGCCGCCCAGCCAACTTTCTGGACATCGGCGGTGGAGCCAGAGCAAACAAAGTGGCTGCCGCATTGCACATCATTCTGGCCGATTCTGACGTAAAGGTAATTCTCATTAACATCTTCGGGGGAATCACGCGTTGTGACGAAGTGGCGCGTGGTCTCCTCGCAGCGATGGAGGAGGCATCGACACCCGTGCCACCTATGGTGGTACGCTTAGTAGGTGCCAATGAAGAGCAAGGCCGACAGCTCTTGGCCGCTGCCAATGTCATCAATGCCACCTCGTTGATTGAAGCCGCCCAAAAAGCGGTGGAGCTGGCCAGCGGTCAGAGCCAAATGCAACGCCCATAGCCAAACTATTTCTCGTGAGCTCGCGCAGTTGTGCATGATTCCAGGAAACCAGCTCCGTTCCCATACCTGCCTCGAGCCTCTTGGCAGCGGTCGCCAGTATTGTGGCTATAGTTAAGCATAACCGCATTCGAATGCACTGAGGATGATACTGTATGAGCATCCTGGTAAATAGAGAAACACGGTTAGTGGTGCAAGGCATCACGGGTAATGAGGGCAGCTTCCACACGCGCCTGATGCTAGACTACGGCACACAAGTGGTTGCCGGGGTCACCCCAGGAAAAGGTGGAGAATGGGTACATGGGGTGCCCGTGTTCGACACCGTGCGCGAGGCGGTACAAACTACCGGTGCCAATACATCGATCATCTATGTGCCTGCTCCCTTTGCGGCCGACGCTATCATGGAAGCAGCAGATGCAGGCATTGAGCTGATCGTATGCATTACAGAGGGTATTCCAGTGTTGGACATGATGCGCGCGTGCCAATTCTTGGAGGACACGGATGCTCGTCTGATCGGTCCTAATTGTCCTGGTGTTATCACGCCGGGTCAGGCTAAGGTGGGCATTATGCCTGGGCACATCCACACACCGGGACCAGTGGGGATTGTCTCGCGCAGTGGCACGCTGACCTATGAAGTGGTAAAAGCGCTCACCGACCGCGGCCTGGGTCAGTCCACCGCGGTGGGTATTGGGGGCGATCCCATCATTGGCACGTCATTTGTGGATGTGCTGCGCATGTTTGAGAATGATCCTGCTACCCAGTCCATTGTGCTGATCGGTGAAATCGGGGGCACCGACGAGGAACAAGCCGCGCGTTTCATCGCCAGCGAAGTGAGCAAGCCGGTAACCGCTTTCATTGCCGGTCGTACGGCGCCACCGGGCCAACGTATGGGCCATGCTGGCGCAATCATAGAAGGGGGTGAGGGGACTGCTCAGGAGAAGATCGCAGCGTTGGAGGCGGTGGGTATTCGCGTGGCGCGTCACCCTGCTGAGGTGGCTGATTTGGTAGCAGAACGTCTCTAAGGTTCCGATCTTGACCCCACACGTGTTTGCTTCTGCCAAGTGCTTAAGTGGATCGAACGGCGACCCCCTGATCGAAAAACTATTGCATTGGTTGCCTCTGGTAACGCAACCATGCTTTCTGGTAGGTGGGGCGATCCGCGATGGCTTATTGCGCAGTCTGCCCGACCTGAAAGCTGATCTAACAGTGCCAGCTCAGACCTACGATTTTGACCTATTGGTGCCACGTGGGGGTATCTCCCTAGCACGCTGTTTGGCGAATGAATTTGGTGCCGCTTTTTATGTCCTGGATCACGAACGCGACGTAGGGCGTGTCGTATTTGGCACAGTAGGCCGACCAGACTGGCGTGTGATTGATGTGGCAGCCTATCAGGGGATAACACTCTGGGAGGACCTTGCACGCCGCGATTTTTGCGTCAATGCGATGGCAGTAGACCTCACCCAACATCCACTGACGGTGCTGGATCCACTTGGCGGAATAGACGATCTGCGTGCTGGCCGACTGCGTGCTACTTCAGAATACGCGCTATCCGATGACGCAGTACGCGCGCTACGCGCGGTGCGCCTATGCGCTCAATTCGGCTTTCGCATTGATCCACACACTGCTGCTTTGATCCACGCTGCAGCTCCTCTGCTCAGTAGGATCTCCTCAGAACGAGTGCGCGATGAGCTCATGAAAATCCTCTCTCTGCCAAATCCAGCCACATCGCTGAAGCAAATGGATACATTCGGCCTGCTGGATGTCATCCTACCTGAACTGAACACTTTGAAAGGTTTACCCCAGCCCGGCAGTACAAAGGACTGTTTTGCCCACTCAATACAGGTAACACAGGCGCTATACAACTTGCTTGAGGGTAACCATGCCCTGCCAGATACAGTCCTACCTTATTACGAGCACATCATACAACATCTGGCCACATTGGTTGGAGATGGCTACGACCGTCGCGTGTTGTTGATTTTGGCCGCACTATTGCACGACATTGGCAAGCCATCCACGTTCGGACGCCACGAAGATGGCAACATCCACTACTTTGACCATGAGAAGGTGGGATCTCAACTGGCAAGAAAGGTTTTGGCGCGCCTGCATTTCTCTCGTCCAGTGAATGAATGGGTGGCGTCCATAGTGCGCTGGCATCTCCGTCCACTGCTATTGGCACGGGAGGTAACCGTAAGCCGACGTGCACTGCATCGTTTCTTCCGCGATGTAGGCGAGGTCGGAGTAAGTATCGCGTTGCTCGCTCTGGCCGAGAATGCGACAGCCGATAGGCCGGAAGCCCGCGAAGACTCAGACAAAGTGTCTATAGTTGTCGGGCAGCTGCTAGAGGCTTACTTTGAGCGGCGAGGCGAGATTGTCTCGCCGCCACCCTTGCTCAGCGGCGGTGAGATTGTTGATCAATTGGGATTATCTCCTGGGCCATTGATTGGCACCTTATTGCGCGACCTGCAGGAAGCGCAGGCGGCAGGAGAGGTGACTACGCGCGCACAGGCGTGGGAATGGATACGCGCGCGAGTGGATGCCACACCTGGCCGGTCTGTTCGCTCAGCAGGGAACCCTTCTCCTTAGCACTGTTAGCCGAGATAAGCACAATGCTTCGAAATTGCTCCTACGAAGTTACCTGATCTATTAGTATTTGTCAGTTCGACCCCCGTTTTTGACTGTAGCGTTACATCCTCCTAGGTCCTAGATAGGAAGCAGCTCTCTTATCCTGCATACCCTCCAAAGTGAGGATTTGCATAACTTCATCCCTCGTAGATGTCCCAAGATGTTGAACATCCTCATCAGGGTCTTTTGGTTGTCCCAGCACAACATTATCTCTTTCAGATGTGCATCTTTTGTGTTAACATGGGTTGTGAAGAATTGTGCCAGTGGTCTTTCGATCCAATCTCTTCTGAAGCTACACTAATGAAAGGGGGCGACTATGTCCATCCCAAACTCTTCGATGCAGCGTACCGCGCAGGTCGGTGCGGTGCGCAACCAGCTGGCGAGACTCGATGCAATGCTGACCGAGGGCAAGATCACAGCGGCAGAAGCTGTGCGGCGCAGGCAGAATATGGCACGTCAGCTGATGGGTCGCAAGTGGACACTCGACATTCGAGTGCTGTTCGCTGCATTGCTGTCGGTGGGTGTTGTGCTGGCTGTGTTGCGTTCGCTTGGCGAAAGTGGCGGCCTCCTGTGGTTGTTCACCATCCCACCTGTGGTGCAACAGGTAGGTGATGTCGCCGTCGTACTGGCGCCATTAGTAGCAGTCTCCGTGGCGATCGAGCGCTTGCTAGAGACCGCCTTCGATTGGTTCGAGCAGACGACACGGTGTACCGCCGAGATATTGGCAGCGCCACGGGAGACACTTGACTGGATCGGTCGCGAGTACCAAGAAGCTTATGAAGCCGCTGCAGCAGCCGCAGAGGCTGCTGCGGTGACGCTGACCCCTGCCTCAATCCAGGCATTGCAAGAAGCTGAGGAACGTCTGGCAAAGGCAGAGGCTCGTCTGCGCAGTTGGACCAGTGCCCCCGAATACCGCGCCTGGAAGCGAGCACTTTCCATCTGGGTCGGCCTGTTGGCAGGGCTGGTAGTAGCAGTTATTGGTGATCTAGGAATGTTCCGCGTGCTCGGCATCCCGATGCCACGCATTCTTGATATGCTGGTCACTGGTTTGATCATCGGCGCTGGGCCAGGGCCAGCCCATTCGCTGATTGGCATCCTGCAAAGTGGCAAGGAAGCGGTCAACAACCTAGCAGAGCTTGCAAAAGGCAAGGCAGTGCGCGATGCCGCACAGGCAGTGCTATTCCGAGTCAGCGCCAAACAGAAGTGACTGCGGAGAGACGCAGCAGATAGATGTTTCTGGATCTACAGTGCAGCGGTAAGGGAAATGGTTAGCGGGAGGTGGTTTTGATGACAGAACAGAGAACTCGACCCGCCGTGTGTGCCGATGACCGTTGGTATCCTGCCTCTGGCGCTGAGCTGCGACGCGAGGTCAACAGCTACATCGAGAGCGCTAAGACGCTTGACCTGCCAGGCGAGGTGATTGGCCTGATCGCACCTCACGCGGGTTATTATTTCTCCGGCCATGTCGCTGGTGCTGGGTATCGTCAAGTGCGTGACGGTACCTATGACCTGGTGGTGTTGATTGGACCAGATCACACCGGCGCCACGATGGGAGGACTAGCTGTGCCCGACTATTCGGCTTGGCACACCCCGCTCGGCGATGTGTCAGTGGACATGGGTTTAGTTGCAGAGTTGGGTCATTTCGTGACGATGCGACGTATCCGCCACGACCGGGAGCATTCTCTGGAAGTTCAGCTTCCCTTCCTTCAAGTAGCATTACCCAGCTTCCGCCTGCTCCCAGTGATGATGGGCAGCCAGTCGCCATCCGTATGCCGAGAATTGGGCACAGCGGTCGCTCAACTGGTACGGGAGAAACGTGCATTGCTGGTCGCAAGTACCGACCTGTCACATTACCACCCCGAGGCAGTAGCACGTGAGCTCGACCACAACACCTTGCAGTATATCCTTTCATTCGACCCTGAAGGACTGTGTATGGCTTTGTCACGCGACCAGGCACACGCATGCGGAGGAGGACCAGTCGCAGCGATGATGTTCGCTGCGCGAGAGCTGGGCGCAGAGCACGCCCAGCTGGTGAAGTATGCCACCTCGGGTGACGTCTGGCCAGATCGAGCACAGGTGGTAGGTTACGCTGCCGTGGTTCTAACCCGTCCTAAGGGCAGGAGCACTTGACCGGAGACGCCATCTCGCGCCCTCTTTACGCCGAAATTGTTATCAATCGCCCACTTGTGCGCCGCCCGCTGACACGGCAGATACAACCACCGGCAACGGATGAACCTTATGCCGAGGATGCGTTGCTGCGCACGTTCACTTACCTGGTCCCAAAAGAGCTTTGTGATCAGGTGATGCCTGGGCAGCTAGTGGAGGTCCCCTTCCGCAATGAAACGCTGCAGGGCGTGATCATAAACCTGCGCGAGACAGCGCCTGAGGGCGTCGCTGTACGTCCCATTACCACCCTGCTTGATCGCTCACTAGCGCTAAATGAAATACAGCTGAAATTGGCGCGTTGGCTCAGCCACTATTACCTCGCCCCACTCAGCGAGTGTATCTGGCTGTTTCTGCCACCCGGTGTCCGTCGTTCTTCTCAACAGGTGGCAGAAGCTGTCCCAGACAAAACGTTGCCCCCTGATATCGACGCGCGCGCAGCTGCTCTGTACCTCTACCTGCAACGTCGTGGTGTCACCCCGACATCTGAGTTGGATCCCTCCGCTCTCAAACTTCTGGTTGACATTGGAGCGGTGCGTCTTTCGCATCGGCTGGCGCCACCACGTGTGACGGCACACTTGGATCGCACAGTAGAGCTGATCGTCACACCTGAGGAAGCAATGACCACCGTGATCCACTTAGGTCGTCCCTCTAAGCAGGCTGATGTGCTCCTGTACTTGGCAGCCTCGGATGACCCGCTGCCCACGCTGGATGAAGTGCTCAAAGCAGTAGATTGCGGAGAAGGGGTAGTACGGGAGCTAGCCGTGCGCGGCTATATCCAATTCAACCCAACACGCACGTTAATTGCCACGCCTCTTAGGAGCGAAGCACTACAGACAGCATTGCAGGAGTTGAAAAGAGCACCTTCCCAGCATAAAGCCATGGCTTTTCTAGGAGAACATCCTGGCCCTCACGACGTCCAAGCACTGGAAATCCCTGCTTCCATTTTGTCCAGCTTGATAAAGAAAGGATATGTGCAACGTTGGCAAGAGCCAGCTACTGCTGCACTGGCGCTGGAACCGGAGGAAGTGTTCGATGCCGTGATCGAGCTGCGCAATGCTACCCCAATGGCTGCTGTGCTCGATTTGCTGGCACGTGAAGGAGGACGCGTGTGGGTCGGTTGGGTATATGTTCAAACGGGTGCTACGCTAGAAACATTGCGCCGCCTGGCTGCCGCTGGCCTGGTAGCACTGGACGAAGAACGACGCTGGCGCGACCCGCTGGCCGACCGCCACTTTGCCTTAGAACGACCGCCATCCCTGACACCAGAGCAAGAAGCAGCCTGGCAAGCGATCAGCGCGCCGGAGGCGGCTGGCCGTGCATTCTTATTACATGGTGTGACCGGCTCCGGCAAAACAGAGGTATACTTGCGAGCAATCGCCAGCGCATTGGAGAGGGGCAAGGGTGCCATCGTGCTGGTGCCTGAAATCGCGCTTGCCGCACAGACGATTCAGCGTGTAGCAGCACGCTTTCCCGGAAAGGTAGCTGTATGGCACAGTGATCTCTCGCTGGGGGCGCGTTTCGATACATGGCAGCGTGTGCACGATGGGAGCTTGCCAGTGGTGGTAGGTGCGCGCAGTGCACTGTTTGCACCAGTGCGCGATCTAGGGCTGATCGTGGTGGACGAAGAACATGAACCCGCCTACAAGGCGGAGCGGACGCCGCGCTACCATGCCCGCGATGTAGCGTTGCAGCTGGGGCGTCTGACTGGGGCCACTGTGGTTCTGGGCAGTGCCACACCGGACGTAGTCACCTACCGTCGTGCCGAACGCGGCGAGATCCAGCTGATCACATTGCCACGTCGTGTGCTCGCTCACCGTGATGAATGGCCAACGCGTGATCGAGCGGCTACTAGCATAGCAACATCGTCGAAGACAAGGGAATGGCGCACCCTGCCCCTGCCGCGGGTGCAAGTGGTGAACTTGGCAGAGGAGCTCAAGGCAGGCAATCGCTCCATCTTTAGCCGTGCACTGCAACAGGCCGTGCGGCAAACACTGGACGCTGGCCAGCAGGTTATTCTTTTCCTCAACCGGCGTGGCACGGCAACTTTTGTCCTGTGTCGCGATTGCGGTTATGTGGCACGCTGTGCACGCTGCCGCACTCCGCTCACGTATCATGAAGGGCAAACGCTGTTGATCTGCCATCATTGCAACCGACGACAGATCAGCCCAGCGCAATGTCCCCAGTGTCACAGCACTCGCATTCGCTATTTCGGCATCGGCACAGAACGTGTTGAAGCTGCCGTACGTGAGACATTCCCTCAAGCGCGCGTACTGCGCTGGGACGCTGACAGTGCACGTCTGCGTGGCAGTCACGAAGCCTTTCTACAGGAATTTATCAGTGGACGCGCCAACGTGCTGGTGGGCACTCAGATGATTGCCAAGGGGTTAGATCTGCCACGTGTAACCCTAGTAGGCGTGATCAGCGCCGATGTGGCACTTTACCTGCCCAATTTTCGAGCCGCCGAGCGCACATTTCAGCTATTGATGCAAGTCGCTGGCCGTGCAGGACGCAGCCCTCTGGGCGGACGAGTGATCATTCAGACCTACCATCCCGAGCTGGCACTCATCCAAGCTGCCGCACGGCATGATTATGCCCTGTTCTACCGCGATGAGCTGCGCAGCCGCTACCAAGCCCACTATCCACCCTTTAAACGGCTCGCGCGGTTGATCTACGTCGGCTCCGGTGCTGAACGGGCACAGCACGAGGCGGAGCGTATGGCGCAACAGCTGCGGCTGCACATCGCACGCATGGGTGTACCTGGCGTAGAAGTTATTGGACCAGCCCCGTGTTTCTACGAGCAGTTAGGAGGAAATTACCGCTGGCATATCCTGGTGCGTGCCGACCACCCGGAGGACGTTTTGCGTCCAGTAACGCTGCCCATCGGCTGGCGTGTGGACGTGGACCCAGTGGATTTGTTGTAGCAATATCATTCATCGACCTGACGCGCCGTTCAGGGCATAGCACATACGCTCCAGCGCCTCCACCAGAATACTGCGCGGGCACCCAAAGTTCAGCCGCACAAAACCTTCACCGCCCAACCCAAACAGTGTGCCATCACTTAACGCCACGCGAGCACGCTCTAGGAAAAAGCGATAAGGATTTCCTTGGACAGGTGCGCTGCGACAATCAAGCCAGGCCAACATGGTTGCCTCGGGTCGACACACTTTAACCCCATTCATGCAGGTGTTAACATATTCTACGACAAGATCACGGTTTGCCTCCAGATAGACCAACACCTCGTCCAGCCAAGATTGTCCATCTCGATAAGCTGCCAGCGCAGCAGTGAAGCCCATAAGATTCACCTGTGGCACCAGCCCGGCGCGTGCCGCCCGGAAGCGTTGACGCAGGGCAGCGTTGGGGATCACGGCAAACGAGCACTGTAAGCCAGCAATGTTGAACGTTTTGCTCGGCGCCATCAGGGTAATAGTGCACATTGCGACGGCAGGATCTATCGCAGCGATGGGAATGTGACGATGACCAGAAAAGACCATGTCACAGTGAATCTCATCCGAACATATGATCAGGTTGTGACGTAGACAGATCTCCGCGATGCACTTCAGCTCTTCACGCTTGAAAACGCGTCCTACAGGGTTATGCGGATTGCATAAAATGAAAAGGCGCGTGTGTTCATCGATGCTTCTCTCAAATAGATCGAAATCGATGTAATAACAGCCATCCACGCCTTGCACTAGCGGCACAACCTTGCACTGCAAGTTGGCATTACCTGGCGCTTCTAAGATGGGAGGATAGACCGGCGTCTGCACCAAAACAGCATCACCGGGCGATGCTACTGCACGACAGGCTAAGTTGAAACCAACCACCACCCCAGGCACGAACACAAGATGTTCCTCTGAGACTGGCCATTCATAGAGGCGAAGCAATCGTTCGACTAAAACTCGCCGCAATTCTGTTGGCTCGCTAGCATAGCCGAATACACCATGCGCCACACGTTGCCGGAGTGCCCGTATCACAGCCTCCGCCGACACAAAATCCATGTCTGCTACCCAAAGCGGCAGCACATCATCGGGATAACGGCTCCATTTCTCACTGTCGGATTGACGCCGATCGATGGGAGTATCAAAGTCGTAGTGCATTGTTGTGTGTGATACCAAATGAGAAGATTGTCAGCTGCAAACGAGTCAAAAGCTCTCCAAACACTGGGTAATTGAGTATAGCACGTGCTCCTGACCATACCAAAAGCGCTGCACCCTCTCATCTAGGGACCAACAGATGTACCAGTTGCTCAGAACTCGCCTACCCCTCCAACACGGAAACGCTCGATAGCTAGCATACCCACCGTGCAAACGAGCATGAGAAGTGTGCTCATTGCTAGTGCCTGGCCATAATTCAGCAGACCCGGTTGTCCCAGGAAACGAAAGATTGCGACCGGCAAAGTCGGCAGCTGCGGGCGCGCAATCAATGCAGTGGCACCAAATTCACCCATGCTAATGGTGAAAGCAAAAACAGCGCCGACCAACAACGCACGCCCTGTGATGGGCAATACTACCTCACGCCATACGCGCCAAGGAGTGGCCCCCA
Source organism: uncultured Ardenticatenia bacterium (assembly GCA_937127125.1). Lineage (GTDB taxonomy): Bacteria > Chloroflexota > Anaerolineae > 4572-78 > NAK82 > NAK82. Next base: position 433,219 of record CAKZLO010000034.1, on the reverse strand, counting down.
GCACAATAGCGGCTTCGCGCAAAGACGGTTTGATGCCACGCAGCGCTGGCAACAGGCTGCGCACCACAAAAGGAAAAGCAACCAACGTATGTGCCAAGGGCATCAGGAGCGGCGAAGCGCGTAAATTAAGGGGGGGTTTGTCCAGCGCCACAATAAAGCCAAAGCCCAGCGTGACAGCAGAGGTACCTAATGGAAGCATAAGCAATGGATCGAGTAGAGATTGAAGCTTCTGACCAGATTTGCTACGTGTCGTACGGGCCAACATAGCAGCACCCAACGTGCCAAGCGTCAGTGCCAGGAACATTGTGACAACAGCAAAACTGAGCGAGTTGAGCACTGCTTGAATGGGTGGCACATAGAGCAGTGAATCACGTCGGTTGACAAACAGTTCTGCATAATAGCGCAGAGTCAAGTTGCCTCCGAGGGTGAAAGAACGTTCTACCAGCGCTAGCAAAGGCAACAGCAATCCTGTAATCATAGCTAACACGTTGACGCCCACCAGGATGCGAGCACGCCAGCTGGCAGGTCTGCGCTGCGTCTGTGCGACAGCTCGCATTTCCAGTGGCACACTGCTACGTCGCTGCAGCTGGGTGTATAGCCACATCAGCCCGAATGTGAACACGATCTGGATCAAGGAGAGAGCAGCTGCCACCGGCAAGTTGAAATAGTTGACGGTCTGACGATAGATCTCCACTTCCAATGTAGCAAAACGTGGCCCACCCAGGATGAGAATCACTCCGAAACTGGTGAAACAGAAGATAAACACAAGCAATCCAGAAGCAGCCAATGCTGGCATCAGCAACGGCAAGGTAACGTGCCACCACACAGCAAGTGGGCGAGCACCTAGCATCCGCGCCGCTTCCTCGACGCGCGGGCTGAGGTTAGACCAGAAGCTGCTCACGATACGCAAAACCACAGCATAGTTGTAGAAGACATGAGCGGCTAAGATGATCCAAATGGTATGTTGCAGGTCAATCACAGGCTCAGAACGGCCAAGCAATGCCATGAGAATCAAATTGAGGCGTCCCTGCGGTCCCAACAAGGCGGTGAAGGCATTAGCCACCACCACGGTAGGGAGCACGAAGGGGATAGTGGTTAAGGCCTGCAGCAACCATTTGCCTCGAAAGCGGTAACGCGCAAAGATATAGGCACCCGGCAGTGCCAACACCACTGTCAAGAGCGTTGACAGTGCTGCTTGCCAGACCGTAAAACCCAACGTGCGCAAGTAATACCCGCTGCTGACCAGCTTGTACAATGCTCTCAGGTCAGGCACCCCTTCTGGGGCAAAGCTGATAATGAGAATGGCCAGCAGCGGGTAAAAGAAGAACAGTGCCAGGAATATCAACGGGACGGCATAAAGTGCTCCAACGATCAGTTGGTGACGAGTCACACCGACATCACCGCAACACTACCTCCATCCATTCCTCGATCCAGCGCTCACGGTTCGCCTCGATCGCCTCTGGAGACACCACCGCCGGTTGCTCGGGGATTTGAGCGAACTTCACGAACACCTCCGGCAAGATCGCGTTAACGTTAGCTGGAAACATGAACATGTTGAGCGGAATGTCTTCCTGGAAGCGTCTGCTGAGCATATAGTCCACTAGCTTCTCGGCCAAAGCGCGATGCGCCGTGCCCTTGAGTATACCTACGAACTCTACCTGACGGAAGCATGATCCATCCGCCGTGACTGCTGCAGTAGGTGCTTCCTCCAATGGCTGCTCGGCGAAGTAGACCTCTGCTGGCGGACTGCTGGCATAGCTCACCACAATAGGGCGATTACCATCAGAAGCAGCAGAGAACTGCCCCCAATATGCCTCCTCCCAACCGTCTACCACCAATACGTCGTTGTCGCGCAGAGCCCGCCAGTAATCCAGATACTTGTCCTCACCAAAATGACCAATTGTCGTCAGCAAGAAGGCCAGTCCAGGTGAAGAAGTCGCTGGATTCTCTACCACGGTCAACCCTTTGTAAGTCGGTTCGATGAGAGATTCCAGATTGCGCGGAGGTGCAATCCCCTTTTTGGCGAACCATTCTTTGTCGTAGTTAAGGCAAACGTCACCGTAGTCCACCGGTAGCAGGCGATTCTGCACATCTAGCTTGAGCTCGTCGCGAATCTCAGCGAGCACAGGTGAGTCATAGGGTTCGAAGATGTCTGCTCGCAATGCACGGCTGAGGAAAGTGTTGTCCACGCCAAAGAAGACATCCGCCAGAGGGTTATTCTTGCTCAAGATAGCTTGATTGAGCGCAGTGCCAGCATCACCAGAGGGAAGCAACTGCACCCGCACCTGATTGGCCAGCTCAAACTCACGCAACACAGCTTCGCTGATGTTGAAGCTATCGTGCGACATCAGGGTCAGGGTGGGCGCGTCGGGTGGCAATTCCGGCGTAGCCGTCTGCTCAGGTGTCGCAGTCTGTGGAAGCGGTGAAGAGGCGACGGCAGGGGTCAAAGTTGATATTGCCGCAAATGCAGCAGTCAGGCCGATCGTCACGATCAGGATCCCCATATGGAACCAGGTTCGCTTTTTCATTACTTCAACCTCCTTTCCAAATCACTTTCCGGACACTTTTCGAGATACAAAGAAGCCACCTGACCCTGCACGGTAGGTGGCTTCACAACTTGCTCGTCAAAGTCCCTACGCTGGTATTACCCAGGTCAGGTTCAAGGGGTCGAGGCATCAATCGGGCCTCCTCTCAGCCGGGCTCACCCAGCTCCCCAACAAGACATCTTACTATTCAATTTTCATATTTCATTTTACTACTGCGCACAGCAATTGTCAAGCGGGAACCACTCACGTTCGCCTGCCGTCTATGAAAGCGTAACCGCAATGTGAGCCAAGGATGAGGATGAAGAAGGGACCTGACGCGACACATACAGGAAGCGAACAAGGAGGGAACCAATGCACACGCGGCTACTAGTAATTGGCCTCATGATAGTGGGGATCTTGCTGGCTACCACAACCCCTGCGTTAGCAGACGGGATCATTATTCCTGACACACCAGCCACTAGCTATCTGACGGTGAAATACCATCGTGTTACTGTCACGATCCAGGATCAAGTGGCAGTTACCCATGTTGACCAAGTTTTCGTGAATGATACGCGCAGTACCGTTGAGGGATCTTATCTCTTTCCGCTGCCCGAAGAAGCAGCTATCTCCGACTTCAGCATGTGGGTAGATGGACAGCGCGTCTCGGGCCAGGTGCTCAGCCGTGAGGAAGCACGCCGACGCTACGACGAGATTGTGCGTGGGCGGCGCGATCCAGCTTTATTGGAATACGTCGGCCGCGACTTGTTTCAGGCGAGCATCTTTCCAATTGCGCCAGGCGAAGAGCGACGAGTGGAGATAGAGTACGCGCAAGTGCTACCTGCAGAAGGTAGCCTGGTTCGCTATGTGTACCCTCTGAGCCCAGAGAAATTCTCGCCGCAGCCGCTCCGAGAGGCTTCCATCAGCGTATCCATTATCTCGAAAGAACCTATCAAGGCAGTCTACTCCCCCAGCCATACAGTCGCCGTGGAACGCCAGGGCGATTATCGCGCACAGGTGGGTTGGGAAGCGCACGATGTCAAGCCAGACAAAGACTTTGTGCTATTCTACAGCGTGTCCCAACAAGTGCTGAGCGTCAACCTGCTTAGCTTCAAGGCACGTAGCGAGGACGGCTTCTTCCTGTTGTTGGTCACCCCCCAGCTCCATGTGGAAAGTGAACGTGCAGTCGCTAAAGACGTCATCCTGGTGCTGGATACTTCGGGCAGTATGGAAGGAGAGAAGTTGGAGCAAGCGAAGGATGCCCTGGTATATATCTTACAGCACCTCAATCCGCAGGATCGCTTTAACATTGTCCAGTTCAGCACAGGAGTTCATGTTTTTGCTGAGAGCTTACGTCCAGCTTCGGAAGCATCTGAGGCAATCACCTTTGTGCGAACCCTAAGTGCTGCAGGTGGCACGAACATTGACGGAGCATTGCGCGAGGCGTTGCGCATCGCAGCTGGCGCACAAAGCGCAGAGCGTCCTGTTTTCGTTGTATTCCTCACCGACGGACTGCCTACAGAAGGAGAGGTGGAAGTGCCGGCAATTCTGGCCAACGTCAAACGTGTCCTGCCAGCCAACGCGCGCATCTTTACCTTCGGGGTGGGCGATGATGTGAACACCGTTTTGCTTGACAATCTGGCACGCGATACGCGGGGGGCGAGTGCCTACGTGCGACCCGGTGAGCGCATTGACGAGCATGTAAGCGCCCTCTACGCCAAAGTGGGCATGCCAGTCCTGGCTGATGTCAAACTAGAAGTGGAAGGGGTGCAAGTTTACGACATCTACCCTCATCCGCTGCCGGATCTGTTCGCAAGTAGCCAGCTCGTGCTAGCTGGGCGCTATTATGCCAGTGGCCCGGCAACGCTCACTCTGCGTGGCACGGTTGATAGTCAGTCGCAAAGCTTCACCTACAGAGACCTCACCTTCCGTGACACGGGTGGGGATGACTTCATTGCACCTTTATGGGCTACGCGTAAGATTGGCTACCTGCTCAATGAGATTCGTCTGCGTGGAGAGTCACAAGAGCTTGTGCAGCAGATTGTCAACCTGTCTATTCGTTACGGGATCATCACTCCCTACACCTCCTTCTTGGTAGAAGAGCCCACCCGTGCGCTGAGTGAGGAAGGACGTGCCGCTGTAGCTCAAGACGCTTACCAAGCTCTGGCAACTGCTGGACCGGCACCGCAAAGTGGTGCTGCTGCGATCGAGCAGTCGATCACTCAGAGCGAGATGGAGAAAGCAGCACAGCCTGGGGCACCCACAGGCGAATATGCCGGCCAAGTGCGCACCGTGGGTGAGCGCGCTTTTGTACTGCGCGAGGGGGTGTGGACAGATACCACATTCGACCCGACGCGTATGACCCCCATTGTACTGGAATTTGGATCGGATGTTTTTGCAGAATTTCTGGCACAGCACCCGGAAGCAGGGCGTTATTTTGCACTTGGCACGCACGTCATCGTCGTGATCGACGGGACGGCTTATGAAATGGTGTCACCGAGTGCGGAGCATCAGCCAACAGGTCAAGATTCCACCGCAGCATTGGATCTCGGTAGCGTCCATTTGGGCCAGCCTATGATACTCCTTGCATTGACCCTCCTTGTAGTGGCAGTGTGGTTGCGCTGAAGCTATGTTGACGCTTTATTACTCCAGCCCCTTTCGAGGAGCTCGAAAGGGGCTTTTTTAGTGACTCGCGGCTGTAAGCTTGTGCCTTCGGAGTGAACTTGTGGTAAATTGCCAGAGGCCTTAGCGCAGGCAGTAGACGTCTTAGTCATCTCCATATGCCAGCCGGCCAAGCGCTTTCCAGGACATACCGCGGTGGCTGGACTAGTCTTCGACACTTGTCGCCTTACTACTTGCGACGCCGCGAGAATTTCGGACATCACAAGCTTACCCGGAGCACGACTCACCCACAGCTGAATTGGAAGACGTACCCGCCAATCAGGTACTCCATTTGCCGGACGACTCGACACTGGCAGGGCTGTTGGGTGCCACCGGGCGGCGGCATGTTGAGCAGCAGCACAAGTAGAATGGCATAGTGCGGCAGCTAGGCAGATATGAGCGGTTATTGTATAGCAGATGACATGTTACCAAACGCGATGCTGGACCAGGTGCTCCATCTGTTTGACATCCGTCCTGATGTGGACCTGGACATCATGCAAGTCGGGCAGACGCCCTCGCGTGTCTTAGTGGCAGTAGTGACCAGTATGGAGACATTGTTGAAATGTAAGCGGCCTGACTGGCTATTAGTGCAGGGGGATACCACCACGGTGACGGCCGCTGCCATTGCAGCGCATCACGCGCACATACGTATTGGTCACATCGAGGCAGGATTGCGTAGCGGGGACAAAGCAAACCCTTTTCCCGAGGAAGCCAACCGCATCATCGCCGACCATCTGAGCGACTTGTGTTTTGCTCCCACGGAGCGGGCACGCCAGAACCTGCTGGCCGAGGGCATCCCGGAGCATACCATTGTAGTGACCGGCAACACTGTGGTGGATGCGCTGCTGCAAGTGGTGGCACAGGCGTGGCAGCCCCCATCCGACAGCGCGCTGGCGCAGCTGCCTGCAAATGGCCGCCTCATTCTGGTCACAGCGCATCGACGGGAGAGCTTCGGCGCACCGCTGCAGAACATCTGTCGGGCATTGCGCATACTTGCTGCGCGCGGAGATGTGACGATTGCCTATCCGGTGCACCTTAACCCGAACGTGCACGAGGTGGTGCGGCGGGAATTGGAGGGCGTGCCAGGCGTTGTGCTGTTGCCGCCGCTGGACTATCGTTCCCTTGTCTACCTGATGCAGCACGCCTATCTCATCCTGACCGACTCAGGTGGCATCCAGGAGGAGGCACCCAGCCTGGGGGTGCCAGTGTTGGTGCTGCGACATGTCACGGAGCGCCCGGAGGCGGTGGAAGCGGGTGTGGCACGCGTGGTTGGTAGCGAGACGGAGACCATTGTCGCCGAGGCGACCCGATTGCTTGACAGCCCAGCCGTTTATGCACGCATGCGGCGTGCCGTCAACCCCTATGGTGACGGACACGCGGCGGAACGCATCGTCGCAGCGTTGTTGGAGAAATAGCGCTTCTGGTGCCTCATTCCATCGAGACCTGAGCATCATTGACCATTCTTCTGACAATCCCGAAAGCAAAAAGGTTATTGCGAATTGCAGGTTCACTTTGCTTCGCGATCGGCGATGTGCTTCCCACATCGTGTCATTGGTACTGGGTCTCATTTGTGCCCGATCTCGACACTGCAATTTCCTCCCCGCACTAACCACCCTAGAGAATGCTGGAAAGGCCCTATGCCAATGGATTTTGTTAAATAGGCTTAAAGAGCAGGAGGCTAATTCTTCAACACTCTCCCTATTCCCCTATTATTGGCCAGCATATCCTCATGGTCGGCACCCAGGAGGGAAGATCTACTGGCGATTCTCTAGACTGTACAGGGCAAAGCGGCATTGCATGCTCCTGCTTACAAACGTAAGAGAGACACAAGTATACCGAGTGGGGAACAATGGCTGTCGTTGCCCCCATTTATTTTCCCGTGGTATTATGGACATCTAGGAGGTCAAGGTGAAAGCAGCAGTTCTGACATCAGTGCGCCATATTGCCATTCAAGAGGTCGCATCACCGACACCGGAAGCGGACGACCAGGTGCTGATTCGGGTGCGCACGGTAGGAATATGTGGTTCCGAGGTGCACGCATATCACGGCACGCACCCCTTCCGCAAGCCACCAGCAATCCTTGGCCATGAGATGGCAGGCGACGTGGTCGCCGTTGGCAGCGCTGTAACACGCGTAGCAGTCGGTGACCGAGTGACCGTCGATCCCCACTGGCCCTGCGGACGTTGTAACTATTGCCGTGCCGGGCACATTAACCTTTGTCCTGCAAAGCGAGTGTTGGGTACTCGAGAGTGGCCAGGCGCGTTCGGCGAGTACATCCTTGCCCCGGAGGAAGCTATATTTCGACTACCGGACCACCTCTCCTATGTTCAGGGCAGTCTGATCGAGCCGCTGACTATTGCTGTGCACGTGTTGCGCCGGGCAGGATTGCAGGCAGGCGAGTCGATAGCAGTCCTGGGCAGCGGTAGCATTGGTGGCATGCTCATTGGAGTAGGCCATGCGTTGGGAGCTCGTCCGATCATCGCGGCTGACATCCGGCAGCACTGCCTGGATGCGGCGCGCGAGCGCATGGGCGCGACCCACGACATTCTCTTGCCGCAGCAGGATCTGGTAGCCGAAGTGCTGCGCATTACCGAAGGCGCTGGTGTCGACGTGGTATGCATCGCCGCAGATGACCCGTGGCTGGTCAGCCAGGCAGTGCAGATCGCCAAAGGACACGGTCGCATTGCCCTGGTTGCCCTACTATGCACAGAACCTCTGCAACTGATGGGTTACGAGCTCATCCGCAAGGAAGCTCAAGTGCTCGGGAACACAATGAGTGTCACAAAAGACGTCCATACTGCTCTCGAATTGGCGGCGACAGGGCAGGTGGACGTAGAAGGGATCCTGACACATGTACTGCCACACTATGATGCCCAACGTGCCTTGGAGCTGGCTGCTAGCAAGGCAGATGGTGCCATCAAGGTCATGCTCACCTATGATTGATCTGAGGCTACCCCTGTGCCTGGCTGATCCCGTGCGAGCCCAAGCCTCCCGGAGAAAGGAGCGTCGGGAATGAGATGACCGATTTCAGGAGCTCGTACTGGCGCCGGTCACTCCTGGAGGCCACACTCACCTCGGCATTCGTGCTCGGGCTCTTCTATTATTGGTACGGCCTGGCAGACCGGTATGTTGTCTTCCTGTATGGGCACACAACGACTGGCATCTCCAATGCACAGCCGTTTGACGAAGTGACGTCCGGCCGTTATTGGATGTGCGGTCTGGTCGCTGCTGGGGCAGTGATGACGCTTTACACTGCAGCAAATTGGCTGCAAGGATGGATAGCACGCCAGCGTGGCAGAAACTTCGTCCCTCCTGCCTGGTGGTATGTGTGGCTGCTCAGCATCATTCCTACCGGCATAGGTATCCTTGCCATTACTATGAATGTGAACTCGCCGACCTTGCCGCTCGTGTGGGCGATGGCATGTGTAGTGGCGACCTGGACCGGACTGGCTGTCGCGCTGATGCCCGGCCAATGGGCGGCTGAGCGTCCTTGGGACTTGATTTGGCTCGCCGCTGATGGACTCGGACTTATGTCGGTACTCTTATTGCTACGTGCCGTTGAACTGCCAAGTCGGGGGCTTTCAATCAGCAGCCTCGCAGCATGGCTGCTTGCGATCGGCAGCTTGCTGGGCGGGTTGGTCTGGTTGGCCGGAATGAGCATATTACGTCTCTGGCGACATAAAGATAGGCCCAGCGCAGGTGCAATATTTCTAGCAGGGTTAGGCCTAAGTTATGTGCTGATGCCGCTTATGCATTATTTACTAGCTCCTCCTCCAACATATCGTTACATCACGACGGCCAGCAACTTTTTCGCATTCAACCCGAGCATCCAGTTGCTGGTGGTGATCATGGCAGGTGGTATGGCTTTCGCAACCGCCTATGGCCGGGATCGACTAATGCATAAGGAACGAACTGCGGTTATGCGGCGAGCGTCCTCAGAGGACTAAAAAGTTCGGGTTTACATTGTGCTCCAGTCCCTTGCCCTCTAGCGTGATGTGGATTACAATTAGATTTGATTATAGACACGCGCTGGATAGCAGTGTGGAACGCCAGGAGAATGGCAATGCCATCGCGTGGACAAGGGATGGGTATTCACCATACTGCAGGTCTTTTGGCAAGACTGGTGCAGGAGATTCTCCTGACCGTGCGGCTGATGTTTGACCGTCGTGTGCCTTTATGGGTAAAGCTCGTCCCTGTCCTCACCGTGCTATACGTCCTGTCGCCTGTTGACTTAGCCCCAGATCCCATTCTAGGACTGGGGCAGCTCGATGATGCCATGACTTTGCTGATCGGGCTGAGCCTGTTTCAGGCGTTGTGCCCGCGCGAAGTGATACAACAGCTGCGATATGGATCGACAACGGATGACAGCGCGTCTGACCATGAAGCTGAAGTGGTAGACACAACCTACCGCGTGCTTGATGATTGAGAGGGTGGTAGCTAGAGATGCTGCCACCGCCGACTCTGAAAGGTGGAATGGAAGCATGGCCGACTTAACCTATTATCGTCATCCTCAGGAGGTGGCTGCACGTCTGGAAGTCTCAGCGTTTACATTGCACCAATGGACGGACCAATTTGCCGAATTCTTGTCCCAAGAGGCACGCTCAAACGACGCTGGGCACCCACGCCGCTACACAGATGAGGACTTGGCCACGCTGATTATGGTAAAGGGATTACTTAACGAAGGGCTCAGTCATGACCAGGTCCGGCAGCGCCTCAGCGAATTGCGGGCTGCCACACAGCCCGCTGCAGTGGAGACTGAGAGTGACAACCAAACGCAGACGCCCGCTGCCGGCCTACCTGCCCTGCCGATTGCGCCGGCTATTGCTTTTATAAGTGACACTCTGCACAATGTAGCTACCAGCCAGCAGGCAGTGCTGAACAGTCAGGCAGCTAATCGAGAGCTGCTAGGAGTCGTGCTGCAGGACAACTTCAACCTGAAGGAGGAGAATGCGCGTTTGCGCGAGCGCATGTTGGAATTGGAGCGCCAGATGGCACAGTTGGGACGGGAGCAAGAGGCACGCCGTGAGGCACTGCGGACCGAGCTGGAGGCCAGGATGCAGGATCTGCAGCGAATGGTGATGTTACAATCGCGTTCTGGCTGTTTGGGTGGACTGTTCGGCATTGGTCGTTGAGCGCACGATCTCAGGGAGCAACAGCCATGCGCTTCTTTAAATTTATGGCAGGATTTGCAATCGGGTTGGCATTGGGCTGGGGGCTGGCTGTTTTGTTCATGCCGCAATCTGGTCGCGAGGTGCGGCGTCGCCTGCAGCAACGTTGGGAGAGAACGCTAGAAGAAGCACGCAGTGCGGCTGAGGAAACACGCCGACAGGCCTACATCCGTCTAGCTGAGCTGAAGGGGGTCGAGAGCAGACAATAGTTGCTCATTTTCCCGCGTGACCCGCAAGAATGGATGTTAGGTGGGAAGGTTACACCCTTTGAACCACCCGTCCCCCGTAGGTGAAGGGCACACAGAAGCTCCTGCCGAGGATCGAGCACAAGCACGCCTGCCAGAAGCACCCGATTTGCTCGGTTTTCTGTGGCGCACGCTAAACAATTCGCACTTTACTTTGGTACTCCTAATTTGGCTGAGCGCCATCATTGGACTCAGCTACATTATTCCGCAACCCCCTTACTCCTTGGACGATCCACTGGCATACAGCCAGTGGGTTGCAAGCATTCCCCAATTCCTTTGGCCATTGGTAGAGGATTTACGAGCATTCGGTCTCTTCCAGCTACGTACCTCGGCATGGCTGCGATTGCCTCTGGCACTACTGCTCATCCACGCACTGGTCATGCTATACCGTGGGGTGCCCGTGGCGTGGAAACGTACCCGTATGCATCATGTAAGCCCAGGTCTTATCAATGATGCATATGAGGTGCCCCCTGCCCTGGGTCGCCAGCTCGGGTTAGCGTTAGGGCGAACAGAGGCACCTGGGCAGGTTTTCCGACGCGTAATGGAACAGCTAGCGCAACAAGGGTTCAATGTATTCAGCGTGGAAAGGGCCTATGCAGGTCTGGCCTGGCGTTGGCATGCCAGTTGGTGGGCGTTCTGCAGCGTTTATGCCGGTCTGGCTTTTCTGGCAGTAGGCTTGCTACTACACAGCTGGCTGGCGCAAGCGTCTGTGCTCACGTTACAGCCAGGGCAATCAGTCTCCGCGCCTGCCCGAAAACCCCTCACACTGCAAATGGAAGCTGCTGACATTGTGGGCAACCCCATCGATCCGCGCGAAGGCGTAGTGCGATTGCGCATCGAAGGAGTTTCGCACACTAGCAAAGAAGTGGCGCTGCCCTTACACACCGGTCAGATAGTCGAGGGAATGTGGTGGACCGTGGTAAATATTGTGCCAATGGTGAAAGTGACTGCCAGCGATGCACACAGCGGAGAGGAGTTGAGGTTATGGTCCTTTGCCCCTGCTGCAAGTGCTCAGTACCCGTACGCACGGTTGTCACTTTTAGGTGAAGGCAACACAAGTTTCGCCAGCCTTCCCACGCAGAACATCACCCTGCGTGTCGGGCGTGCCACAAGCCAAGATGCGCCGCCTGGTCATTTTGTGCTCAGCTTCTTCCGCGGTGTGGAAACCACACCTGCTTGGGTCACCACTCTTGGCAACGGCGATGAGGTGGTCTTCGAAGGAGTGCGTTACCAAGTTTCCATTAGCTATGATGTACAGCTGCGTATCCAAGAGGATTGGTGGTGGGCAGTGGCAGCACTGGGCTGGCTGACTGTTGCCGTGGGCAGCATACTGCTGACAATACGGCGCCCCGTCTGGCTGGTTGTGCGAGCGATGGATGCAGGAGGGTATTGCCGCTTGACAACTTGGGTTGACACGCTTGCCCCGCAGACACCTCAACTCGACTGGTTGCGGACTCTGGGGTCATCCTTCACAGCCGAGAAGGAATAATCGAATGGTCACCCAGACAACTATGGTGTTTACAGCAGGTGGAATGGTGGCCATGTTGCTGTGGTTAACGGCACTTGTTTTGTATGCCCGCGAAGCGCTTTGCCCAAAGGTGACACCTGCGCAATTTATCTCCACCGAGATCCTGTCACGCGCCGGGATGTTGTTGGCCGCAGCTGGCTGGGGTGCCTATGCTATGACAACTTGGCCCCAGCCTTCATGGCGCCTGATATTACTTCCCCCTTTGGCGCTCATAGCACTGCTCGTAAAAATGGGCTTAGCACGGCGTGGCGGGGTGCTACTACTAGTATTGTGTCTGTATGGCTATGCGGTGACAGCTTATGGCACTGCGTTAGCTACCCTCTGGGTGGGGAATACAGAGCCAGCACCCGACCTCACCATAGCCTCACTTCTAGCAGCTACTCGCGATGCAGTCGCTGGGGCTGCTAGCGGAACATGCATAGCATATGGTGCCTTTCTACTGATAACAAGAAGGTGCCGTCCTGAAGAACACCCCGATCCACTTTTGGCCGAACGTTTGGGTGAAGGGATGGTACGTGTTGCGTTGATAGCAGCCACGTTAGCGTTGGGGACAGCGGCTTGGCGAACCTGGTCGATGTGGGGTGAAGTGGCACGTATCGACGTCACAACATTGTTTATCACCTGGTCGTTCCTGATGGCTGCCTCACTCCGCCAAATGACAACCGGAATGGTGCTGACACGCACTGTGAATACACTGGTGCTGCTGTCTCTGGCATCACTAATCATAATGGTGATCGCTGTCCCGTAGACACTGTGCAGACCGAATTTCCGATCTGAACTTCCTCTAACGCTTTCCACTGTTGTCGGTTGCCGTATTGGGGGTAGCTGAAGTACAATGACAGCCCTACAAAAGGGTCACCTAGCAGGGCCCATTACCCCCAGGAGGCACTCAGATTCGGACTATGGAGAACGCTGTGTACGCACACCGCTTCCTGACCGCAGAGCTAACCGACATTGACGTAGATGTCACACGGTTGATCGCTCTGGAGACAGAACGCCAGGCGCGCCAGATCATCCTAATCCCCTCGGAAAGTATTGCCCCGCCAGCTGTACTACAAGCGCTTGGCTCGGTGTTCAATAATGTGTATGCTGAGGGTTATCCACCCACATGGATGATGCAAGTTCCTCCTGACCTCTTGCTGGAGTTCGACCACCAGCTAGCCCATTATCGTCGCTATGCCGACCGTCGTTTCTACAAGGGCACCGTGTACGTGCACTTTGTTGAAACGCTGGCGCAACGTCGCTGTGCCGAGTTGTTCGCCACACCAGAGGTACCAGCCGAACACATCTATGTCAATGTGCAGCCTCTTTCGGGAGCAGCGGCAAACCTAGCAGTGTATGATGCCTTCCTGCAACCTGGCGACACGTTGATGGGCATGAACCTCTTTCAGGGTGGTCATCTTTCGCATGGCAGCCCATTCCACATATCTGGCCGTCGCTATCGCATCGTTTCCTACGGTGTTGATCCGGTCACAGAACGCTTGGACTATGACGCTATCATGACGCTGGCACTGGAGCATCGTCCGCGTATGATCGTAGCCGGTTTTACTTCCTACCCGTGGGCACCGGACTGGAGGCGTTTCCGAGAGATTGCCGATGCCTGCGGCGCGCTCCTAATGGCAGACATCGCCCACCCGGCCGGCTTGGCGAGCGCAGGCGTGTACCCCAATCCGGTCGGCCTAGCCGACGTGATCGTATTCACCACACATAAGACAATCTGTGGTCCACGCGGTGCTGTGATTATGACCACAGATCCGGAAAAAGCACGACGCGTGGATGCTGCTGTCTTCCCTGGTGCCCAAGGGGGTCCTCATCCTAACAAGTTTGCTGCAATGGCTGTTGCATTCAAGATCGCGGCCACGCCAGAGTTCAAAGCGATGATGCATCAAATCGTCACCAACGCCCAAGCCCTCGCTCGTGCCTTACAGGAGCGTGGGCTTAAGCTAGCCTACGGTGGCACCGATACCCACATGTTGCTGGTAGATCTGCGCCCCATCAAAGGCGCCGATGGCTATCCTCTGCTAGGCGAGACTGTGGTGCGCATACTAGAGCTATGCGGCCTGGTAGCTAATAAAAACACTCTGCCCGGTGATCATGTCACTGCTCAGGCGCGTGGCGTGCGGCTTGGCACACCATGGGTCACCCAGCGCGGCATGGGCACTGCCGAGATGGACACTATTGCAGACTGCATTTATCGCATAATCAGTGCCGTACACCCTTTTACCTATCAAGGTATCACTGGCCCGCTGCCGCGCGGCAAGATCGCCCTGGACATCCTGGAGGCAGTGCAACGCGACGTAGCGCAGCTGGTAGATGCTTTCCCACCCCAACTGCCAGCACCGCGCAGTGGCTACCCACACTTTTCTACAATGTCCAAGCAGGCGACAAATGCTTTATCCCAAGCACGTGAACCAGAGGAGCAGGAACGATGTGCCCTGCTTATTATTGGTGGGCGCGCTCATGCCTTTATGCAGCAGGTGACCACTTCCGACCTGAGCAGCCTGTCGGTGGGAGAAGCGTGCCGCACGCTGCTGCTAGAGCCCGACGGTCGCGTGTTGGATGACATCTTCGTCAGTGCCCTACCCCCCGACCCACGCGGCCGCGCACGCTACCTGCTGGCGGTACACAGAAATGTTGTAGAACGGACTAAGGCGTGGCTGCGCGGGTTGTCGGATGGTTACCTGTTATTCGACCCTCAGGACCTGTTCGCCAAGGTGGAAGGTCCGGTAGTAGTAGCCGATTTGACAGCGGATGAGCTCAAGAAAGAGATGGAAGAGGTATATACTATCGCGAATCGCTGGTTGTCATTTGTCCGCGAGCAAGATACACCCATATGGCAACACGGGGAAGACCGCTCCGGGGCAAATCTGTACCACGCTGGCCATCGCGACCTCTTTGCATTGCAAAAGCTGTATTTCATCGGTCAGCACAGCTTACCTCCTGCTACGCCGGAAGAACCGCGCAGCGAGTGGCATTGGCAGCCACCCAATGAGGCAACACTTAAGCGCACCTGCCTCTACGAGGAGCATCGGCAGCTCACACGCCACCTGGCACCTTTTGCTGGCTGGGAAATGCCCTTGTGGTACTCCAGCGTCGCCGACGAACATCGGGCCACACGCACGACGGCTGCGCTATACGATGTCTCGCACATGGGTGTATTGCGCGTTAGCGGGCCGCACGCCACTTCTTTCCTGGATGCAGTGACAACCAACTATGTTGCCTGGCTGGAAGACGGTCAGTCGCAATACTCCTATCTGCTCGACCCAGATGGTCACGTGCTTGATGACATTATGGTGTACCGCCTGCGCGCCGATGACTATTTGGTGGTGGTCAACGCAGCAAACGCGGAAAAGGATTGGGATTGGCTGAACGCGGTTAACCAACGTGCTGTAGTGCTGGACCGCGAGGCGCCTGGCAAGACGATCGAGGCATCGGCCACGCTGCAGGATCTGAAGGATGCCCAATGGGGCGAGCAGCAGCGCGTGGATCTCGCTTTACAGGGGCCGCAATCGCGAAATATGCTGCTGCGCTTGGCAGATGATCCGGCGACACGCTGTGGCTTGGAGCGCCTTCCGCGCACCGCACTAATGTGCGGCCGTCTGGCTGGACTGGATGTGATCATCGCCCGCACAGGCTATACGGGTGAAGAAATAGGCTACGAGATCTTTGTGCATCCCACGCATGCGCCATTGTTGTGGAAACGTATCCTGGAGATTGGCGCTGATCTGGGCGTGCAGCCTGCCGGCCTGGCAGCGCGCGATTCAACGCGTACCGAGGCTGGCCTGCCGCTCTACGGTCACGAGTTGGCCGGCCCGTACGACATTGACCCCTTCGCCGCCGAATTTGGATCTTATGTCAAGTTACATAAACCGTTCTTTGTAGGACGTCGAGCGATTATAACCAGAATGCGCCATAACTCGATGACGATAGTGCGTTTCCGCATGAATGAGAAAGGGGTGCCCCCTCCAAAAATGGGGTACCCTGTAGTCAATGCGCGCGGACGTATGATTGGTTGGGTGACTTCATGTGCGGCCGGGCTGGACGGCTTCCTAATAGGTATGGCCTATGTCGAGCAGCGCCACGCAGAAACAGGGACACGCATCGGGATCTTCAACCCAGCACACAAGAGTTGCGCTGACCTGAAATCTCTACAGCTTGGTGACGAGGTAGCATTGCACTACACGGCAACAGTTCTGCCGCGCTTCCGGCGCGCGAAAGAAGAATAGAACGGTCGACTGCGGAGCAGGCTGCGCAGTTTTTCGACTTCTCACATAATACTCACATAATCACTAGGAGGAGCTCTTTCCTGTTCCGGTATCACCCCACTATCCAATTCAGGGCACTACTGACTCGCTACACCTTGCTTCTCTGATTGAGGAAGTCAAGAGCTTTCTCCACGACATCGTCCGAGGTCATCTTGTATCTGTAGAGCAAATCGTTCACGTGTCCTGTATGAATGAAGTCTTCAGGGTCCGTCCCGATGGCTCCTACTGGCACGCCAATCCCCTTTGCAGCCAGAGCCTCGGCAACCAGGGAGAACAATCCCCCACTCGTGCAGTGGTTCTCCAGAGTAACAATACACGATACCCGTTTAGCCAAGTCGTAGAGCAAATCTCGATCGAAGGGCTTCAAGGTTGGGTGATGATCCACCCGTACACCAATACCTTTCTTCGCTAATTTCTGAGCTGCAATCTTGGCTGTCTTGATCATGTAGCCAGTACACACCAGGCCAACATCTGCACCCGCGTCGCACACCGTCACGCCCTTGCCGATCTCGAACTTGTAGCCCTCGAAGATTTCGTTGTACTCTACCTCACATCGCACGATCCTGAAGTAGAACGGTCCAGGTTTTTCGACACTGCTACGCAGCGCCTGAGCCATCTCCAAGTTGCACCCTGGCTCAATCACCGTGAGGTTCGGAATGCGCAGGATCAAGCCCAACTCCTTATCGCTCTGGTGTGTGGCACCTGCTTTGCCGGTGAACAAACCTGGGTAAGCGCCAAGTACCTTAACATTGAGGTTACTGTAGGCAACAGTCACATACAGCTGGTCCATAAAGCGTCGACTGAAGGCATCAAAGGTGCATGGAAATGGGATATACCCTTCCTGAGAAAGGCCCGCTGCCACAGCTATCAGATTCTGCTCAGCAATACCAACCTTAACCAGCTTCGCCGGGTGAAAGTGCTCGAATATGTGCAGACCAGAGGAGCTCCTAAGGTCGGCGTCAACCGCGATGATCCTGTCATATTCGTACGCCAGATCTGCCAAGGCGTACCCCATCTGATAGCGCATTTCCTTGGTTTCATCCCGTTTAGGTATGATAAATTGTGCCATGCTTTCCTCCTACGCCTGCCGTTCAACAATCTCATCGGGGTTTCCATGAGCAGGTGGTACAATCTCAATGGCCTGCTTCAGAGCTAGGTGAAACTCCTTGGGAATGCCCAGTCGTCTACCGTCTTGCTCCCACAACTCCTCCAACCAAATTCCAGCTTTCTCTACATCGCGCGGCGCCGACGTATGCCAGTTCGGGTTGTACTGACACTCGCGTACCTTCTTACCCTTGATCGTGTTCAAGATTAACGCTATGGGCTTTCCTCTTCGCTGTGCAATGATACAGTTGAAGATATCCACTAGCTCGGCAACATCGTGGCCATTCTGAGCTTCGAAGACTTGGAAATTAAAGGCCTTCAGCTTATCTACTAAGGGTTCGATGCTCATGTCCTGGCTGAGGAACCCCTTAGCTTCAACCTTGTTATAATCGATGATTGCCACGAGGTTGTCGAGCTTCCAGTGACCAGCTGCCATAAAAGCCTCCCAAACAGACCCCTCGTTGCACTCCCCATCGCCGATTAGGACATACACAATCCGGTCATTATGGTCCGGCCCGTTGTAACGAATACCCAAGGCGCGCCCCACAGCCACACCTGGGATCTGGCCTAACGAACCGCCACTGACCTCGATGCCAGGTGTCATCAAGCAGTCCGGATGCGACTCAAGACCTGACCCCCAGGCGCCGTAGAACTTGAGTTTCTGGATTGGGAAATACCGGAAAAGCGCCAGAACAGTGTACAAGCCAGGTACAGCGTGGCACTTGGAGAGATAGAACACGTCGCGCATAGGCCACTCGGGATCTTGCGGATCGAAACGGAGCACATAGTTGAAGAGAACTGCCAGACATTCGGCCTCTGAAAAGCTGCCTCCGGGATGGCCCAACGCCCCGCAGGTCATTTCCCACACGGTGTAACTGCGGATCAGGTACGCGAGAACCTCACAGCTCCTGAGCAGCTCTGGATAGTCAGCGTGAAACGGTAATACATCGTAGCGCTGCCGGGTGTTTTCGCGGAAAGGCTTCCAAAAAAGAGACACATCGAACGGGTCGAGATAACGTTCTTGTCCAACGCGAGCTTCTTGGCGAGTAGATTTAGTCATCTGTGTTTTCATTAATTCTAGTTCCTCCGTAGTCTGGCTCTGATTTGATAACACAATTTAAAGCGCCCCCTTGTCCCGGGCAGGATCTTATCACGAGCAAAAGTCTACCCCTTAACTGCACCGGCCATCGCCCCCTCGATGAAGAACCGGCGGAAGACCAGATAAACTATTGCCAGAGGAAGTATGGAAACAAAAATCGCCGTGTATAGTATCTGAAAGTTTGTCGAGTATACGCCCGAGAGATTTTGGATCAACGGCAACAGCGTCGTATTATTTTGATCCAGATAGACGAAAGGCTCCAGGAACTGATTCCAGAACTGCGGCAACATAATTACCACTAAGCTGGCAATAGGCACCTTCAGAAGCGGGAACAAGATATACCGCATGTATTGCATCTGGCTGGCCCCATCCAGCTGGGCTGCCTCCTCGATTTCCTTGGGGATTGCACTTATAAAAGAGGTCATGATCATCAAGGGAAACCGATCTCGCCCAAATTCAGGAACATCTGGTAGTTGGTTTTGTTGGCCGTGATCTGGAGATCTTGAGTGTTTTCCATCGCTGGCAGCTGACCTGCCGCGATTTTGGCCTCATAGGCAGCTTTGGTGTCTTCATTGATTGAGAACAGGTTGATCTTGATGCCGGGATTCTTTGATTCGAAGACGTTCCAGATTTCCCGATACGCGTTGGCATACTCAGGCGCCGGCGCCATAACATCCAAGGTGACTTCTTCAGCAGCGGGGGGTGCAGCAGCCAGCGCTTCAGTAGTCCCCAGTGTGGGTTGATCGGTTTGGATGTATCTCCCAGCTGCCAGACCTGCCGCCACCAGGGCGCTGAGGCGTAGGAACTCGCGTCGGCTGAAGTTCTTGGTTTTCATTCTTTATCCCTCCTTGACAAAGCATGAAAAAGGTTCATCAACACGACACTTAGTCTTATTACCTTGACTTTGCGTTTCACATCACCCCCTTCTGGCTACGGCAGACAGGGATTGCACAGGACTGTGAGCAATCCTCAGGTTCAGTAACGCCCGGCTTACGTCCGAAGACTCTGCCAGACCACTGGGTACAAAGGTTCAACAGAAGCTCAACACCTAATCAATACTGATGATATTATACCATAGTGTATACTGCCTGTCAATATTAAAGTATACAATTCTGAATACAAAGGGCTCTTGACTTATGTCTGTTGTCATACTATAATGTCAGTTAACCTCCATGCCACAGGGCAGGTGTCTAATGGTGAGCTCAACTACCACGTGCCAGCAACAAGCTTACGAATTTGTCAAGAACAGAATCATCAATAGGGGTTTCAAGCCCGGCGAATACATCACGGATACTCGCGTCGCAAAGGAGCTTGGCATCAGCCGTACCCCTGTGCGTGAGGCGTTCCATCGCCTGGAGAAGGAAAGCTTGCTCATCTACGAGGCTCGGCGTGGCTGGCGGGTGCATACACTCTCGTTGAAGGACATCCAAGAGATCTTCGATATCAAAGAAGTAGTAGAAGGCATGGTGGCCCGCAAAGCAGCTACCTGTACAGACGAGGAGAGACGCACTGCTCTTCGGCAGGCCTTTGATGACATGTGCCGAGCTGCCGCCAACCATGACACTGCAGCTTGGATACAAGCCGACCACCGCTTCCATGATGCGATTTTCGCTATGGCGGATAACAAACGGGCACAAAAGCTCATTTGGAACTTAAATGATCAGTGGAACCGAGTGCGTATCGGCTTCACCACCATTCTCAGTCGCATAGACCGGGCCAATAGTGAGCATAAAGCTATTATGGACGCCATCCTGGCCGGCAATGGTGATGAGGCTGAGCGCCAGACTCTGATACACTTCAAGAAGGTGCGTGAGGAGCTTATTCATTTGCTGGTTAATATGGTGCTGCCGTTCGTAGAAGAAGGGGTCTAAGTCCAGCAACGATCCCGCGAGCACATCTTTTGCGGGCCAGATAAGTCTCACCGAGGAGATGAAGGTTATGCTACGATACGGGTCATGCCTTGGCATCGCGACGCTGTCATGTCTTTTGCTCAGCGGAGCGTGGAGCGCCTTATGGCTACAACCCCGACCTGCTTCCGCTCAGGGCAACAGTCCACAATGCCTGCATAATGCGTGTCTCGTCAATTGCTTGGCCCACCAGCACTTCCTGGCCGGGCGCAACAATTACTATGCCTGGTATGACTCTGCTTACAATCTGACTGGCTGCAATCAGGCCGCATGGCGCACCGCCGCCGAGCTTCTACTAAGCGTGGCCGCAGAGCTTGTTGACGCGCCGGGTGGGTACACTATGCAGTGCTGGCAGATGATCTTGGGCCAGCTGTCGGTGTGTGCCAACCAATGTGACAACTACTTCATCGAGGATTGCCGCTATGCCCCCAACGTACGGACCACTATCAAAGACTGCCAGCAGGGCAGCGTCAGCGCCGAAGTCGACAATTACCGGAATGCCAACAGAGCGCTTGAATACCAACCTAACTCTTACAGTCGCAACTTCGGCCTCTACATTTACCTGCAACGCAATGGTGGCCACAAGCTCCTCCTCAGCAGGTACGATATACCCAGCTTGAGCTATCCAGGTGTCTGGATCACTGATGCAGCGATCGAACAATGTCGCACCCAATACAACGATAACCGCTGCGATTTGCTCGAACCTTTCTTGCGGCCCAGCGGCACGGGTATCACACTGGAGTGGAGCAACGTAGGAGCACTGATCGATCTGAGCGGCGTGACGAAGAATCACAACGGCATCGACAGCCAACCCTCTGAAGGATATGTGCGTCTGCTGAGTGATGGAGACAGCTTCACCGTCCAGCGTGGACCATACGCAGGCTACAAATACGTGTGGGAACACAACATCACCAAAGGCACTTACAACGAATGGGTAGAGGTATGGAATGCCTACAGTGGCGACATCACGTTCACCAACCGCGAATGCAACACGCGCACCTGTTACTGGATCCCTGGCAATGACCAGATCGATCGCGATACCACCGTCTTCGCGGTTGATGGACCACCCGAATGCATCCTCACGGGGGACTATAGATAGCATGTATGCTGAAGCACGTCTGGCCCATGATCGAGACACTAACGACAACATCGCCACATGTAGCTACCTGGTGACGGGGCCACCATCACCTGCCACTGCCACAGCAACACCGCTGCCCTGCCTCGGGCAACAGGTGCAAGTACTTGTTCAGGGCGACACCGAGGGCGAGTTCTGCCCGGGAGAGGATCGACACACCTATACGCTCCAAGTGCCCCCAGGTCTGCGAGAGTTGGATCTACATCTGTTCTTTCCCTGGCAGGAAGGTCATCGAGACTTTGATCTGATCGTGCAACCCAGTCAGCCATTGTCGGCTAACAAGTTCCTCTGCGCACCCAAACACTATCCGTCTGAGACTGAGCAGAGATGCTTCTTCCTTGAACCACCGCCAGGCATTTATCAGGTGCATGTAAATCGGGTGAGCGGTGGGCAGGCATATATGTTGAGAGTGACATTCCTTTATGCGTCTCCCTCACCCACTTATACGGCAACTCCGCCGCCCACCGCCAGGCACACACCAACAAAGACCGCAACCCTAACAAAAACTGTCACGCCGACCTTCACGCCGCGACCCACACGTACACCAACACAGACCCCCACACCACGGCCAACATACACGCCCACAGAAACGCGCACCCCAACGCTGACACGCATATCTACGCCAACAGCCGGCGGTAAATAACGTACACAAGAGTAGGAGCTAAACATCCAGCGTCCAGATCGTAAACGCACGTTGAAGGAGGGATGAAAACAATGAAAGCGAAGAAGATCATCAACGATCCTCGGAATGTAGTTCCAGAGCTATTGGAGGGATTGATGTTAGCCTATCACGGCCGCATCCGCAAATTGGAGGGTGTCAATGCTCTGGTGAAAACGGAGCTGCCACAAGACAAGGTGGGCCTGCTGATCGGTGGCGGGAGCGGTCACGAGCCTCTCTTCCACGGTTTTATCGGTGACAATATGGCAGATGGTGCCGCGTGTGGCAACATTTTCGCCGCCCCCACACCAGACGTGATCCTGGCGGCAACCCGTGCGCTCAATCAGGGTAAAGGGGTATTGTATCTCTACGGCAACTACGCTGGAGATAATATGAACTTTGACATTGCGGCAGAGATGGCTGCCGAGGAAGGCATCGCAACACGCACGGTGCGCATTTGGGATGATGTGGCCTCTGCTCCACCCGAACGCGTGGATCAGCGACGCGGCATCGCGGGTGATCTTTTCGTCATCAAAGTAGCTGGCGCTGCAGCGGCGACATTGGATAGCCTGGACGAGGTATATCGCGTCACCGCCAAGGCGCGTGATCGTGTGCGCTCGATGGGAGTAGCGGTTAGTGCTGGCTCGCTGCCAGAGACCGGCGAGCCCACCTTCACTCTGGGTCCTGATGAAATTGAGATTGGCATGGGCTTGCATGGCGAGGCAGGTGTCTCGCGTGAAAAGCTTTTGCCCGCCGATGCGCTGGTGGACAAGATGATGCAGCGCATCCTAGCTGATCTGCCCTTCCGCCGCGGCGACGAAGTCTGCCTGCTGATCAACGACTTGGGCGCCACCACGATGATGGAACTGCTCATCGTGAATCGCAGGGTACGCCAGATTTTGGAACAGGAAGGCATTGCTGTGCACGACACCGTGATGGGGAGTTTCTGTACATCTCAGGAGATGGCTGGCTTCTCCATTAGCCTGATGCAGCTAGATGAGGAGCTCAAACGTTATTATAATATGCCGGCGCGCTCATTTGGTTACACGCGCGCATGAGCATCTGAGGAGGCCTAGCTGCTCTATGACAAAGACGAGTTTGACCATTGCAGAGACCGCTCAGATGTTGTTACATATGTGTCGTGGTATGCAGGCTAGTAAAGACCTGCTCAGCGAAGCGGACCGCGCCATTGGAGATGGCGACCATGGCATTGGCATGGCTAGAGGCTTCGAAGTAGCTCAACAAAAGCTGGAAAGCCAGTCGGCGACGACGCTAGATGAGCTCTTCAAGACAGTAGGTATGGCGTTATTAACCTCGGTGGGCGGCGCCGCGGGCGCTGTGTTCGGCACCCTCTTCCGCAGCGGTGCCCGCAACCTAGCTGTCCTAGAAAACTTTGATACTGCCGCGCTGGCAAGCTTACTGAATGATGGACTACAAGCGGTGCAGGAGCGCGGCAAAGCGCAGGTGGGAGATAAAACGATGGTGGATGCGCTGCAACCAGCCGCCGCGCGCGCTCAGGAACTGCTTTCCATCCCGTTGGCGGAGGCGCTACCACAGATAGCTGAGGCGGCGCGGCTGGGTATGGAGCGGACTAAGGACATGGTAGCTATGGTGGGCAAAGCCAGAACCTTAGGTGAACGTACGTTGGGCCATCCTGATCCGGGCGCCCTCTCCACCTACCTGATTCTCAAATACATGGCAGAGTATGTGACAGGTAGCACGCGGACAGAAGAAGGATGACATAGCAACGGTTCAGGATCCAGTAAAAAACATCTAGTGAGAGACGCCACGCGAGCCCATACATGCGACGTGACACGCTGTGCGCCTCCCAGCGATTTGGCATTGACCTGCACAGCAGAGTATAATAATTTGTAATGAATCGCATATATCATCGGGCACTTACGCCGCGTGAGAGGTTCAGCCACTTAAGGCATTGGCTGCCTTGGTTGATTGCTGCGCTGGTGTTGAGTGGGGTGTTTCAGCCTGTTGTCACGACAGCATCGCACCCAAGTTTTCAGTCGGCTCTCCCTTATGACCAGTCTCCACTACCGGAAGCGTTCTTGGTCCAAGAATCGCCGTTGCAACCGGCAGTGGAGCTGCCTTTGCCTGCAGATTTAATACCTCAGGAATTACCTCAAGAGGAAATCACCCCACCTGAGCTACCTGCCCCAGCACCTATGCCGGAAGCGTTACCCCAGGAGGAGGCCACACCACCCCAACAGTTAGCTCCTGCACCTGTCGAGGTGCCAGCCCCGTCGCCACAGCCTCCTGCCGTGTTAGCCACGCCAGCAATTCCGGGACAAACCCGACCGGCATCCTCCGGTCTGTTAATTGATGAGCCGGTAGCACAACCGCCTCAGCCAGAGCAGGAGAAAAACGCGGCACCACGTATCAGCGAATTTGTTATCAATTGGACCAAGTTCTGGGATACGTTGGTATTATATGCTTCCTATCCCTGGCTCTGTTGCGGAATCTTGCTCCTGCTGGGAGTGCCGCTTGCCTTTCTCATGTTGGAGATTCGCGGACGCCGCCGCCCGCGCGTGTTACCCGAAGAACCCACCAAGAAGCCGCAGCCCCCTGACACCGCACCTAAGCAGTGAGCAAGTCTCCCTGTCGCCCATTCCCCTGAACACGCCTTAGCAGTCGCCGACTACCGTCACTTACGCACAAGCCAGGGTGGATGCATAGATTGACCGCTATGGGTGTCTACAATGTACCATACACGGCAGACTGATAGCAGACCCTTCTCCTTCCTCTCATCCACCAGTGCAACATCCATCTTTGCCCTTGGCATCACGCTAGTAGGCTTTCTGGTGCGTGCATGGCCACTCACTTTCCAGAGCCTTTGGCGCGATGAGATGGACGTCCTCCGCTTTGCCACGCAACCTCTGCCTGAGCTGCTGCAAGGCCTCACGTTAGCTGAGCATAATGGGCCACTCTATTACATCCTGATGCATGGTTGGTTGCATCTGGCCGGCACAAGCGAGTTTGCGTTGCGTTTCGTCGCGTTGGCCTCTGGTGTGCTGGCCTTGCCGCTTACATGGCGCATAGCGAGTCCCTTGATCGGATGGCGTGCCGCGCTTTTGGCGACCTTACTGACCGCCTTCTCTCCCTACTTGGTCTGGTATGCCCAGGATGCTAAGATGTACGCGACGTTTCTTACGCTGACCTTGCTGGCTGTTTGGTGTCTGGGACGGGCAATACAAAGCGAGCGTGCGATCTGGTGGGGGGCCTTTGTGATTGTAGCTAGCCTTTCACTTTACTTTCACTTGCTGGCTCTACTTATGATCCCGCTATATGCCTTAATACCACTTGCGTGGCGGCGCACACGCGGACATAAGTGGGATTGGCTCATTGCGCTAGGAATGCTGACACTACCCTACTTGCCGCTGGCAGTCTGGCAGCTGCCGTTACTCATTTACCCCCACCCCACTGGACACGCATTTGTGCCGCTGCCTGAGATGCTTGCCCTGCTTCTTGCTTTGCACACACGCGGCGTAGCGATAGTGGGCAATTGGCTCATCTCTGCTGCCTTTCTCTTTGCTGTGCTACTGGGCATCTTTGCGCCTCACGTGCCAACAACAAGGCAGATTGCAGAGATGCCTTATCACTCGAAAGACATTTCAAATTGGCGCCAGCACCTGTTTTTAGCGCTGTGGACTTTCATGCCGGTTGTGCTGCTGTTCGGAGTGACATTGCGCCTGCCCCTTTTCCAACCGCGCTACCTGATTTTCACCCTACCACCTTTCCTGATGCTGACGGCGCGCGGTATATTGGGATTAGCACGTCTGGCGCGCCCTATGGGATTTGCCCTGCTAGCGGCGGTGATCGCTCCTGGTGTACTGGGCATTTGGTTACAAAGCACGCAACCGCTCAAGTCCGATTTTCGTGCTGCAGCCGCTTTTGTGGCGCAGCATTATCAATCCGGCGAACCGATTATGTTCCAAGTGCCTTACGTGCGCTACGTGTTCGACTACTATTTCCCACATGTGCACCCAGCGCTAGATGGACCATGGACCAACGACGGCAAAAGCGCAGAAACGGTGGCCCAGCTGCTGAGTGAGACTGTGCGAGGAAACGCCACCATTTGGCTGGTGGTTTCGGAAAGCTGGTTATGGGACGAACGCGATCTGATGCGCGCTTGGTTCCGCGAGCACGCCGAACCACTCGCTGCAGGCACCTTCACTCGCGTGGAGGTGTATCACTATCGCCTTAACGAAGGCTTTCCGAAATAAAGGGTTATACCGAACGAGGGCCTGCTGGCCAGGATTTTGAAATGCTAGCAATTATTGCCGGACGAGATGTTACAGATTGCGGAAGCGCTCTTCCAGCTCCTCAAACATAGTCGCCGCTTCCACCAACTTGTCGAGGGGGTTTTGATCCTGTCGAAAGTAACGGTAGTCACAGGGCATAATGTCCAGCGTATTGACAAGGTCAAGATGACGTTTGCGCACTGCGGCCGGAGACGTACCATACCATTCAGCAATTTGCCTCAGTGACACCTCACAGAAGTTCACCTTACGGACCGTCAGGTCAACCGCTGCTGCCCATGGTGCCGGATTGCTGACATCGAGTGGGTGCCGCCCCACCGCGATGCGATATTCCATCCACATTTGGATGGATGAACCAATCATCTCCAGCGGCATACCATGCTCCAGCATTTTACCAATCAGGAGTGACTCCACAGCATCCAACGCTGTCCCGAACATACGTTCGAAACGTTCTACGAGGGCGTGGTCAGACTCCAGGCGTAGGAAGCTGCCTAACGCCTTGAGGGTACCTTCATAATCGCCATAACGCACCAAGGCACGTGCCAGGTTGAGGTGATAATCCGGTTGCTCCGGGTCTATCTCGATCGCTTTTCGAAAAGCAGCGACCGCCTCTTCCAGCTCCCAATGACGATAATGTAACAGGCCTTCTTCGTTGAATTGCGCTGCCTTTCGTTTGTCTGCGACAGATGCCATGTCCGAGATTCTCCCGCCAAGTTCGTCATCGTTCCATTGGAGTGGCAGCTGACAGTGAGCTGACCGGTTGGACAGATGCGGGGGCCTCGGAAGCGCTGACCAGTTGCTCCTCAGCAAGCAATCGGCGCAACGCAGTAATGGCGACCTCCAACATCCCCTCATCTGGCTGACGGGTAGTCAGCCTCTGCAACCAAAGGCCTGGTGCGCTGATAGCACGCACCACAGGGTGATCCTGATGCGCTGCGGTGAAACGCAGCAACTCATAAGCGATGCCGGCTATGACAGGTATCAAAAGGATACGCGACGCAATGCGTAGCAACATCGGCGGTCGTCCCAGCAGGGTAAACAGCACGATCGAAATAACCACTACCTGTAGCAAGAAGGCAGTTCCACAACGCGTGTGAGTGGTGGAACGACGATTCACTGCTGCAATGGTCAAAGCGTCGCCAGCCTCATAGGCGTTGATCGTTTTATGCTCGGCTCCATGATAGGCGAACACTCGTCGAATGTCGGGCACAAACCCAACTCCCCATACATATAGAAGAAAGAACCCCAGCCGAACAACCCCCTCAACCAAGTTGCTCAAGAGGTCAGAGGTAATCCAACGTTCCAACAGACCAATCAGAAGCAAGGGACCAACAAAGAAGATCGCCACGGCAGCAGTCAACGAGATAGCAAAAGTTCCCCATGCAATTGGGCCCGAAAATTGGACTTCTTCCTCTCCTAGCGCCACGTCGGCTGAAAACATCAGGGCGCGCATACCCAGACCCAAAGCATCCCAAAGCATTACCAGTCCGCGCAGGAAAGGGATACGAACAATCGGGCCACCATAGATGCGGGGATTAAGGTCTTCGCAGTGGGTGATGATCTCCCCTTTGGGATTGCGCACGGCCAGACACATTTTACGGGCACCACGCATCATCACGCCCTCTAGGATGGCCTGCCCGCCATAGTTGAAAGGTTTGCCCATGCGCATCCTCTCTATTCCCTGGAATATACTCGATTGTACTTGAGGAAACGAAGTACTGTCAAAGCGATCGTTCTTCTGCACGACGCTCATAAAAGCATAGGGGACACTGCCGCTTTAGCGAGCCTCTCCCTGCCCGTGGTATAATCGCGCAAGATTCAAGAATGGTTCCAGTACTAGGTGGTGAATGCCTCTTCTCCAGACAGTCGGACTTGGCAAATATTTTGGGGCACACGAAGTGCTCAAAGACATCAATGTGCAAATTGCCCGGGGCGATCGCATTGGACTGGTGGGCGCTAACGGCAGCGGCAAGAGCACCTTGTTGCGCATCCTGGCTGGATTGGAGGAGCCTTCTGCGGGTCAGCTGCACCGTGCTCGTGGGCTGCGCGTCGGCTACTTACCGCAAGAGGTGACATTGCAATCTGGTGACATATCTTTGTGGGAGCAAGTGGCAGCAGCTTTTGCCTCTTTGCGTCACCAGGGAGAGGCACTCCATCAACTGGAGGAGGCTCTCGCCACGGTGACCGACGATACAGCACGCCTCCACCTTCTCGCGCGCTATGGTGCTGCCCAAGCTGCTTTCGAGGGGGCGGGTGGTTACACGTGGGAACAGCGAGTGCGTCGTGTGCTCATGGGTTTGGGATTTTGCGAAGATGATTATGGACGTCCCCTCTCTCAGCTGAGTGGGGGCGAGCAGACGCGTGCCCATCTGGCACGGCTGCTGTTAGACGAACCCGAGCTGCTGTTGTTGGACGAGCCTACCAACCACCTTGATCTGACCGCTGTCGAATGGCTGGAAGAGCATTTGTTGAACTGGCAAGGCGCATTGGTAGTGGTGGCGCACGATCGCTACTTCTTGGACCGTGTCACGACGCGCATTTGGGAACTGGAAAGTGGCCACCTTCAAGGCTATCGAGGCAATTACAGTGCTTATGTGAACCAGCGGATCGAACGACGCCTCAGGCAACAGCGTCTCTTCGAGCAGCAGCAAGAGTACATTGCACGTCAGCAGGATTTTATCCGACGCACTTTCGCCAATCAACGGTCACGTTCCGCACAGGACCGTCGCAAACGTCTGGAACGCCTAGAACGCGTAGAGCAGGTGCGCGACGAACGACATATCAAGTTGCGGCTTACCAGCGACTTGCGCTCCGGTGACTTGGTCCTGGCCACACACAATATAGTGGTGGGCTATCGTCTAGATGAACCTTTGTTTGCCTGCCCGGATTTGGAGATATACCGAGGTGACCGCATCGCTCTACTGGGACCGAACGGCGCCGGCAAAACCACCTTTCTCAGAACGATTCTGGGGGAGATCAAGCCATTACAAGGACAAGTACGCATTGGTGCTTCCGTGAGGATTGGCTATTTGGCGCAAGCACAGGCCGGACTGGATATGAGCTCCAATGTTCTGCAAGAGGTCTTGTCAGTCAAAGAGATGACCTTGCTAGAGGCACGCACTTTCCTGGGGCGCTTCCTTTTTAGCGGCGACGATGTTTTCAAACCTATTGCTGCGCTTAGCGGTGGAGAACGTGCCCGTGTGGCCCTGGCCCGCTTAGTGCTTCAAGGAGCTAACTTTCTAATACTAGATGAGCCGACCAATCATCTGGATATCCCTTCCCAAGAAATCCTCCAATCCGTCTTGGTCGACTTCACGGGCACTATCTTGCTAGTGTCCCACGATCGTTTCTTCGTGGATGCCTTGGCCTCACACATTTGGGCGCTAGAAGATAAGGAGCTAAAGGTGGTTCCTGGTAATTACGCCACCTACTTAACGATGCGCCAGTCTGGCCAAGCAGCAGAAGAGGAGAGCAACAAGAAACGCACGTCACAAGCCATCAGGCAAGATGCACGGCGCGCAGAAGCAAGCCGAGAGAAGCGCCCTTGGAACACATATCAACGCCAACGCGCGTTGCAAGAGATTCAGGAAGCTATCCAGGCGGTGGAAGCACGCTTAGCATACCTGGCCCAAGCTCTGGAGGAGGCCAGCCGTGCACAAGCAGTCGAACGTATCGCCACACTGGGACGTGACTACCAGGCAACAGAAGAGAAATTGGCAAGCCTGTTCGATCGCTGGGCAGAACTGGAGGAACCATGAGCATAGCGTCGCGCAAGTATGTCATCGGGCTCACCGGCGGAATTGCCACCGGTAAGACCCTTGTTCTGCGCATGCTGAAGGAACTGGGTGCGTACACAATCGACGCAGATGACTTGGCACATATCTTGATGCGACGTGGTGGCCCTCTGTACCAGCCCATTATCACCGAGTTCGGCCGTTATCTGTTGGATGAGAACGGAGAAATAGACCGTAGCAAACTGGGCGAGATCGTGTTCGCCGCACCGCGCGCACTGGCACACTTAGAGGCAATCACTCATCCCATCATCGTCGCCGTGGCACGTCAGCTGATTGCACAGGCCAAAGCGGATGTGGTAGCTATCGAGGCAATCAAGCTGGTCGAGTCGGGATTAGCAAAAGAGTGCGACGCAGTGTGGGTGGTCACTGCTCCAGTCGACGTGCAGTTGCACCGCTTAATGACCAAGCGGCGTTTGAGCAGTTCGCAGGCGCTTCTGCGCATTGAAGCACAACTGCCTCAGGAGGTATGGCTTGCGCGCGCGGATGTCGTCATTGAGAACAGCGGTGACGTTATGGCGACATGGAAGGCGGTGCAGCGCCACTTTGCCGCTATCCCGCGAGCCCTACCAACTGTAGAGCTAGCCCGCGCTACGGAGACGACTGCAACACTGGAGCTAGCGCCTACTGAGATGGTACGGCAGATCCAAGTGCGACGTGCCAGACGTAGCGACTTGGCGGAGATGGCAGCACTGATTGCCCATGCAACGCGTGGAGAACGTCAGTTGAATGAATCGCAGATTATGGAGCGTTTCTTTTCCAAAGGGTACTTCCTCGCTTACGCTGGCGGGCAGTTACTGGGCATGATGGGATTGCATGCTGAGAACTTAATTGCCACCTTGGACGATTGCATTGTGCGTTCCGCCACACTATGGCCAACAGTAGGCAAGGCATTGCTAGGAGCAATCGAGGAGGACGCACGGCAGCTCTCTTGTGAAGTAATGCTGGCCTTCTTGCGGCCAGAAGCTGGGCCAATGGCCACGATCCTGTTTGAGAATCATGGCTTTACACGGCAACAGGCAACAGAATTGCCAATCAAGATGTGGCGCGAGGCAGCAGAGCTGTACTCCGGCGACGGTAGTATACTGATGGTCAAACGCCTCCTGGAACACCAGATTATGAGACCGATCTGAGTGTAAGGTGGTTACACCTGTCACCAGCTGAGCAGCTTACGAGACGCAGAAGTCAGAGTGACACTGTCATCATCTTGGAGCGGCCCAGTTTGCAGGATTCGTCTTTCCATGCTACTATATAAGGTGATATAATAAGGAGAATCAGGCTAGCAGTAGAGCTGAATGCAGAATCCAGCTGCTGGATTGGCTTCACAGGTGATCAGGAGGATGGTGTGGCTCTGAAAAAGGAAGAGAAGCAGGCGATCATTAACGCTTATCATATTCACCCTAATGACACTGGTTCCCCGGAAGTGCAGATTGCGTTATTGACGAAGCGCATCAATCAGCTGATTGAGCATCTCAAGACGCATAAGCACGACGAGGATTCGCGGCGCGGGCTGCTTCAATTGGTTGGGCAACGTCGGCGCCACTTGGCATATCTCAGCCGCAAAGACTTTGCCCGCTATAAGGACGTACTCGAGCGACTTGGGCTGCGCAAATAGGGATATGCCACTCATAGTAAATCGTCCAACAAGATTAGCCATATGATCACCTGCCAGCTAACTGGTTGGCAATCTGTTGGGCAGGATTGTACTTCAGCGAGGAAAGAGTCACGGTATGTCTTATCCCCCAGAGAATCATTGCTTTGTGGCACGTATTGCTGATGCAGAGGTGATTTTTGAGACCGGTCGCTTGGCCACCCAAGCGAGTGGCGCCGTATTGGCGCGCGTCGGTGACACGGTACTGCTTGCAACTGCGACAGCGGCTGAACAGCCACGCGAAAGTGTTGACTTCTTCCCGTTGAATGTCGATTACGAAGAACGCCTCTACGCCGCAGGGCGCATCCCCGGTAGCTTCTTCCGCCGCGAAGGCAAACCCAGCGAAGAGGCGATCCTCCTATGCCGGCTGGTTGATCGACCTTTGCGTCCCTTGTTCCCGAAAGGGGCACGCAACGAGGTGCACGTTGTAATTACAGCGCTCTCCTCAGATTGTGAGAACCAGATCGACATTCTGGCAATCAACGCTGCTTCCGCGGCGTTGATGGTTTCGGGGATCCCCTTCGCTGGGCCAGTAGGTGCTGTGCGCGTTGGTCTGATCAATGACCAGCTGGTGATTAATCCACTGGCCAGTCAAATGAAAGAAAGCCTGTTGGATTTGCGTGTAGCAGGCACCGAAGACGCTATTTTGATGGTCGAGGCAGGTGCCAACGAAGTCCCCGAAGCACGCCTCTTGGAAGCGCTGCGCGTTGGCCACGAAGCGATCCAGGACCTTATTCGAGTGCAGAAGGAGATGGCGGCTCAGGTAGGCAAGCCTCCGATGCAGTTTACCATCGCAGAGGTGCCTGAGG
Source organism: uncultured Ardenticatenia bacterium (assembly GCA_937127125.1). GTDB lineage: Bacteria > Chloroflexota > Anaerolineae > 4572-78 > NAK82 > NAK82. The sequence goes on along the minus strand of CAKZLO010000034.1, from coordinate 400,405 downwards.
ACGTGCGCGCTAAGGTGTTGGACCGCTTGAGCGGCCGCATTATACCTATCTTGGGCGGCAGCAAAAAGGAAAACGAACAGGTGCTGAAGCAACTGCGCGAAGAATTGCTCCAAAGCTTCGCGGAAGACGAAGCGGTACAATCGCAACAGGTGCTGCAAGTCTTTGAAGAGGAGCTGCGGCAGGTGGTGCGTCAGCGCATTCTCGATGAGGGTGTGCGTCCCGACGGACGTGGTCCTACGGATATTCGTCCCATCTATTGCGAAGTTGGCCTGTTGCCACGCACGCATGGTTCCGGTCTCTTCATGCGCGGCGAAACACAAGTGTTGACTATCACCACGCTAGGCACACCGCGCGAGGAGCAAACCCTGGACACACTGGGTCCTCAAGAGACCAAGCGTTATATTCACCACTACAATTTTCCACCTTACTCCACTGGTGAGGTAGGGCGCATGGGAAGCCCTAGCCGGCGTGCTATTGGCCACGGCGCCCTGGCAGAGCGTGCACTGGTGCCAGTCATCCCACCCGAGGATGAATTCCCCTACACGCTGCGGCTGGTTTCTGAGGTGCTTTCTTCAAATGGTTCTACTTCAATGGCCAGCGTGTGTGGTAGCACACTTTCCTTGATGGACGCAGGGGTGCCCATCAGAGCGCCTGTAAGCGGCGTGGCAATGGGTCTGGTGACTGAGGGCGATCGCCACGTGATCCTTACGGATATCCAAGGTATGGAAGATGCCTTGGGTGATATGGACTTCAAGGTTGCTGGCACGCGCGACGGTGTCACTGCACTACAAATGGACATCAAAACCCGCGGGCTCAGCTACGAGTTAATGGAGAAAGCGCTTGCGCAGGCACGTGAGGGTCGCCTGTACATCTTGGAACGTATGTTGCAGACGATTGACAAGCCACGTCCTCACCTCTCGCCCTATGCGCCACGCATCATCACTATCCATATCGATCCAGAGAAGATCGGAAAGGTGATCGGGCCGGGAGGTAAAGTGATTCGCTCCATCCAAGAGGAGACCGGTGCTCGGATCGATATCGAGGAGGACGGCTCGGTATACATCGCTTCAAGCGATCGCGAAGCAAGTGAACGCGCCATTGAGATGGTCCGTGCTTTGACAGAAGAGGCACAGGTAGGTAAGATATATACGGGTAAGGTAGTGCGTATCACCGACTTCGGTGCCTTCGTAGAGATTCTGCCGGGCGTGGATGGCATGGTTCATATTAGCCAGCTCGCTGATTATCGTGTACCTCGTGTTGAAGATGTGGTGCGCGTGGGCGACGAGATTATGGTAATGGTCACCAGCATTGACCCTGATGGCAAGATCCGCCTGTCACGTCAAGCAGTATTGGAAGGTTGGACAGTGGAGGAGGCATTACGAGCGAATCAGCGGCATACTCAGGGACGTGCCCCTGCCTCCTCACGGGAGCGAAGCAACAACAGCCGTGTAGCGCGCAGTGATATGCGCCCGAAGAGCTCAGGCAAACAGGGTACAAACAAGCCACCACCTCGCCGGCACTGATACATACTGATACATTTAGGAAGAGACATGCTACCATGACTGAGATGCCACATCCATGGCCTGGTCACGAAGCCGTGCCACACAAGCGTGACCAGGCAGACTATGGTAGGCATAATACGGTGCCATTGCGACGGCACCCTCACGTTGATCCCACACCAGCCAGATCACATCCGGTGTGGCAACAGTCATCTGGAATGTTTTCCTCAACAGGTACCGCAGAAGCTTCGGCGTTGTACCCCCCGCGGCTGAGAACAGTGAGGCATTGCAATGACGTTCAGCCTGCTTGGCATTATCTGGTACGCGGACTGCGTATACTGTTGGAAACGCTTGTTCCAGCAATGATAGTCGCACTCGCGATCAATCTATTCGTTGCTCAGGCGACCCGAGTGCATGGTCAAAGTATGGAACCCACCCTCCATAGCGAGCAGCGGCTGGTGGTGGAAAAGATTTCCTACAGTAATTGGCTACACCTACGCTCACCTCAACGCGGCGATGTCGTCGTGTTACGCATCAATGGGATGGATGAACTACTGATCAAACGGGTAGTCGGCCTGCCGGGCGATCAGGTTGAAATACGCGATGGTCGCGTATTCGTTAACCATCAGTTACTCGATGAACCCTATGTAGTCTTCCCTGCCGACGGGGATTATGGCCCCGTGGACATACCTCCACTGCATCTCTTCGTTTTGGGAGACAATCGCAATTTCTCCAATGACTCACGCACTTTTGGACCTATTCCGATGAGGAATGTAATCGGGCGAGCTTGGTTCTCCTATTGGCCGCCCGAGACAGTAGGACCAGTGCAATAGGAAGGCGTGCTGTCAGATCGTTCCGCATACAGCACGCTGACGAAATCCGGGTAAAACCGAGCACAGAGCATTCGCCGCAGAGAAGCGGCCGGATTGGCCGTTTTCCAGATTTGAACTTGCTGCTCTGAATGCTCTTGATTTTTAGAAAGGGGGTGATATAGACAAATTTAGCCTGCCTTACAAGTTAGCTGTGCTCCATATAATCACAACACAGGCCGCTATCCAAACTTATTAAAAAAGGAGGGAGACCAATTATGTACAGCCGGAAAACTTTCTTTACATTATTACTCCTTGTGCTACTGACAATGTGGTTGGTAGCGGCCCGTCAACCCGCAACTTTGCCAGTCGCCACTATGTCACATCTAAGCGCCGAGAATCCTCAAGTTTTCAAAGTGGTCTTCATGCTGGCCGACTCGCCTACCGACAACGGGTGGAATGCAGCACATTACCGCGGCATCGTGCAACTGAAAACCCTTGGCGAAGTTACTGAGACCAGTGGTCTATCGTTCAAGGTCAAACTCGCGGACGGACGCACCCTGGATGTCAGCGTAATCGAGAAAGTCGGTTATAGTGACGCTGACATTGAGCGTGTGTTGCGCTCAGCGCTCGAGAGAGGCGCGCACCTGGTCTTTGGCACTTGGTGGGACTCGCAATGGGCACTATCACGCCTGGCAGAAGAGCGTGCCGACGTATTGTTTGAACATTGCAGTGGCTACCCGATGACCAAGAGCAACGGCCGCAATCTCTCCACCTATTTCATCAAGCAAGAACAAGGAGACTATGTTGCCGGCTACGTGGTAGGGCGATTAGGTTACAACAAGGTCGGATTAGTGGGTACCCATCCCATTCCTGAACCAGTGCGCGGGATCAACGGGTTCACTTTGGGGCTGCAGCGTGGATTGCAAGAGGCAGGGCAAGATCCGAACAGCGCCGAAGTGCGCGTAGTGTGGATTAACAGCTGGCTGGACGTCCAGAAGGAGCAGCTGGCTGCAGATGGTCTCATCGCCGAGGGATACAAGGTCATCCGGCAGATGGCCGATACCCCTTACAGCAGCCAGACAGCCTGCCAAGAGCCCGGCGTCATAGCAGTCGGTTACGGCACTGATGTAACTCCCTATGCACCGTGCTCTCTGGTTACCAACGAGTGGAATTGGGGTAACTACTACGTCACCCGGGTCCAAGAGGCACTTAATGGTGCTTGGAAGCCCCATGACTGGTGGGGTGGCTTTGAGGCAGATGCTGTCGTTATGACAGGTTGGAATGAGCAGCTTGTCCCAGCTGAAATACGAGCTGCCGCCGAACAACTCGTAGCAGAAATTAAGGGAGGCTTTGAGCCCTTCTGTGGTCCGCTCTCCGGCAGCGGCTTGGACCCGAACGGAAAAGTGGTACGCATCGAGGTCCCTCAGGGCAAATGTCTCACTGATATGGATCTTCTAACCATGCAGTGGTTTGTGGATGGAGTAAAGAGCGAATACCCCTCTGCACCACCGGAAGGTCATAAGCTGGAGCTGAGGGACGCCCCTACCCCCACACCTACTCCCACTAAGTAGCAACAACTATATCTAGAAGGTCTGCAGGGGTTGTAGTGTATCGCCCCTGCAGACCACGGAGGTACCGTTCCGTTCCTATGGAAATTCGCGACACGTACACAGTGGTTCTCAAAGGCGGTTATCCTCTGCAACTGCGCATGGTGGATATCGGGCGCGGTATAGCCATCTCGCTGATCAACTGCAATGACGAACCTTATGAGAAGATTGACGCCGTTGTGGCTGAGCTAGTGGCCCTCGTCAGACCCTATCATCCAGATGCCGTGGTAGGCATCCCCGAGCAAGGCATCCCATTGGTACACGGAGTAGGACGGGCGTTGGGTCTGCGGCGCTCTTATCTGTTGCGTAAGACACCCAAGGCATTTGATGTGGATCCCCTTGTTTACGAGTACACGTCGGTGACCAAGCCGGATGTCGTGCAACACCTTTACCTGCCTCGTGAGCATGCACGTGAGCTGGATGGCAAGAAAGTAGCCATAGTCGAGGATGTGGCCAATACTGGCATGTCCCTGAAGGCAGTACTAGAGCTTTTCCGCAAGGCAAAGACGGAATGGGGCGTCTACATTACCGTGGTCGGTATCTTCCTAGTCCTGACCGAAGGTTACCTGTGGCGCGATACGTTAGGAGAAGATGCTGCACTTGTCCACGCATTGGGACACATCCCTGTTTTTCGCCCTGCCACATATGAGATCATCCCAGGCACCGATTAGTGAAGGTCTTTTGCCAGGGATGGTATATAACCTATGCGATGAGTCAGCTCAAGCAATTGTCCAATTGACCGAAGAACACTTTGCAAGACCTTAATCTAAATCACAAGCGCACACGCAGGCCTCATTTCGCCATAGTCTCGGAACTCGCTTCGAGGATTGTATAGGACGAGGTAACCGGTGCATCGGAGCGCAGACTCGCAATTGCCGAGCAGTACTTAGTCTGCGATAGCTCGATTGCTCGTGCTACTTTGTCGTCTTCCACGCCATATCCGATAATAGTATACTGAATATGAATGGAGGTAAATCGCTTGGGGTGCTCAGTAGCCTGCTCACCAGTCACCTGCACCTTAAGGCCTGTTACCTTTTGCTGCATCTTGCGCAAGATGGCAATCACATCCATCGCTGTGCAACCCGCCACACCAGCTGCTAGTAGTTCCATCGGTCGTGGCCCCGTATTGCGTCCTCCCACATCAGGGATAGCATCGATCACAAAAGCATGGCCACTGGGCGTCTCAACGACAAATTGCATCCCGTCCACCAGAGTAATCGTTGCCTGCGCCATAATTGCCTCCCTTGATGAAATATCAATAAACTTCAGCTCAATGGCAGTATACCGTGACGTATCACATTACACAACATCTAAGACACCTGATCCTAGCGGTTCCTATGCGACTTTGCAGAAGGTATATCTAACACGGTATAATGGCTTCTGGGGATGAGAAGCTTTCTCCTCTCGTGTGGTGCTTTGTCCATTAGGAGACATAACCATGAAACTTGTTGTGGTAATACCTACATACAATGAGGCGGACAATCTGCCCGCCATTGCAGCAGAATTGCTGGCTCTGGGCATAGAAGGCCTGGAGCTCCTGGTCGTGGATGATGCCTCACCGGATGGTACTGGTCAGGTAGCAGAGGAGCTGGCACTACGCTACCCTGGCATCATTCACGTCATCCACCGCCCTGGCAAGCTGGGTTTGGGCACTGCCTATGTGCAAGGCTTCCGTTGGGCACTCGACCATGGTGCTGACTTCATAGTCCAGATGGACGCCGACTTTTCACATTCCCCAAGCTACATCCCCGTGTTCCTTGAGGCGATCACAGATTACGATGTAGTGGTAGGATCGCGTTACGTTCGAGGAGGACGGCTGGACGAGCGCTGGGGATGGGGACGCTGGTTTCTCAGCTGGTGGGCCAACTCTGTATGGGTGCGCCTGGCGCTCGGCATCCGCACACGTGATGCCACATCCGGCTTCAAGTTGTGGCGCAGTAGCGCATTACGCCAGATTGGCCTCGGACGAGTCATGTCCAATGGGTATATTTTCCAGGTGGAAATGGCCTACATGGCCGAAAAGATTGGGCTACGCATACTTGAGCTACCCATCTACTTCGAGGATCGCCGCATCGGACGCAGCAAGATGACCATCCCTGTCAAAGTCGAAGCGGCGATGCGTGTATTTGAGATTCGCTGGCGCCATCGCCACATCAAAGCGTGCCCCGAACAACCTGGCGAGATCCCCTGCTAGGAGCGGCAACGTTGCGTGGCCGCATTGTCAGGCAGGACGCGTTAAGCGCGTTGATCTTATTCGTCCTGCCACTTATTCTGCTGGCGCCGGTCACGTTGGGATCCTACACACTGCTGCCAGCAGACAACCTTTACTCCGCGCCCCCATGGTCTGCTTTTGCCGAACAATTGGGAGTCGGTTCTCCTCACAATATGTTGCTTTCTGACTTAGTCCTGGAGAACTATGTCTGGAAACGTTTCATTCTGCAAAGCATTCAGGAGCGTCGCCTACCCCTTTGGAATCCTTACATCTTCGCCGGACATCCCTTCTTAGCCAACGGACAACACTCAGCCCTTTACCCCTTTAGTGTCCTATTCTATATATTGCCACTGGCTAAAGCATACGGCTGGTTTACCCTGCTACAGCTATGGTTAGGTGGCCTTTTCACCTACATCTTCCTGCGTACGCTGCGTGCCCATCGTGTTGGCTCCTTGTTGGCTGGTGTCACCTTCCAACTGAGCACTTTTTTTGTGGTTAGCATAGTTTTTACCATGATTATTGCTGCCGCCATTTGGCTGCCACTGCTCCTCACCGTGATCGAAGTCATCATCCGTAAACAGGAAGAGAAAGGTGATCACCCGTACTCACCCATACCATACATTGCGGTCGGCGTAGTGGCACTCGGTATGGAGGTCCTGGCTGGACATGTAGAGATCACTTATTACACACTTTTGGTGAGCGGGTTCTATGCTGCTTGCCGCCTGTTGATGCTCTGGCAACATCAGCGCACTTGGCGCCCTATATTGCGTCTGGCCATGTGGCTAATGGCAATGGTGGTGTTAGGCATAGGGCTAGGCGCCATCCAATTTGTCCCAATGTACGAGGTAGCCAGTCGTAACTTCCGCGCGGGATCAGCAACCTATGCAGATGTGGTCGGATGGGCCTTGCCACCTCGTCGCCTTATTTCGTTTCTCATCCCTGACTTCTTCGGCAATCCCAGCCATCACAGCTGGTTCGATTTGCGCAGCTGGACTTGGCAACCTATCGGCCTCAATGCCCATGGCAAACCCAACCCATTATGCCCTTATTGCACTGGCTGGGACATTAAGACCAGCGTAGAGGCAGGCGCATATGTTGGTGTGTTGCCGTCTTTGCTGGCAGCGCTGGCGGGATTGACAGTACTCGCCTCTGTAGCCACATGGTTAATGAGAAAGGGCACCCCCGCAGCCACAGCAGTCCGCAGAGAACATGACCCGATCTCTGATTCAGATCCTGCAGAAAGCGCGAAAGGAGGTATAAGGGAGGGACACAAGCTCATCTTCTGCTTGCTGGCCGCTTTGTCGCTTGCCTTTGCTTTCGGCACACCGCTGTATGCGTTACTGTATTACGGCTTGCCCTATTGGAATCAGCTGCACTCACCGTTCCGCTGGATCTTCCCCTTCACGCTGAGTGTTGCTGTGTTGGCTGGCCTGATAGTGACCCAGCTGGCCCACAACGGCGACAAGAGCGAGCACACTAATTCTGCTACGCCACAGCGCGAATCGGCAGGTAAATGGACAGTACATATGCTCAGCCAACGTCTGGCCTGGCTCGTGTTCGGATGTGGGGCAGCCGGTATGGTATTGCTGAGTGCCGCGGCGTTTTATCCGACACCGTTTATTCGGCTGGCACAGCAGGCATTGAATCAGTCCGGCCTGGCACAGAACGCTTTCGCCGATGGAGCGCAACTTTTAGGCTATCAGTGGCCTAATCTTCTCAAGTTTTGCCTGTTCCTGATGGCTGCTGGCGTGGTCCTACGCCTCAGCCGTTGTTCAATTTGTCTGCCACGCCGTCTGGGAGGAATACCCATCTGGTGGCCGCTGGCAGTGTTGGTGGTAGCAGCTGACCTGCTGGCCGCCAACTGGGGATTCAATCCGGCAGCTGATCCGCGTTGGCTGGAGTTTCAGCCACCTGTCGTGAGATGGTTGTTGGAGCGCCAACGCGAAGACCCTCTTTTTCGAATTACTAGCTTCGATGTGCCTGGCGAACCTCGCATCCTGATCGCCAATACCCCTATGTTCTGGAATCTCTATGATGTCCGCGGCTACGATTCAATTATCCCGCAACAATATGCGCATTATATGGGGTTGATCCAGACACAGGGAGACCTGCTCTACAATCGCATTGCACCCATCTACGCTCCTGGCTACGAGGCGCTCGATTCAGCGTTGCTGGACCTGCTAGGGGTCCGCTACGTTCTGACCACGGAACATATTCCTAACGCCAATTATCGTCTCGTGTACGATGGTGAGCTGCGCGTTTATGAGAACTTGGACGCATTACCACGTGCTTTCAGTGTACCTGTGGCGCACCAAGTGGCAGCAGAGGAGATGGATTACGCCCTGCGCAGCCTGAATCCGCGCTGTAAGGTGATTCTGGAGGACGATGGCGCCGGGCACGCGATCAGGGGGCCATTCCAGCCGCAGACGGAAGACTGTCCGCTCCAGCCGGCTCAGGTGACTCGCTATACACCTAACGAGGTGCTAGTACGCGTGACACTGTCATCACCGAGCTGGCTGGTGCTGGCCGACAGCTACTTCCCAGGCTGGAAGGCATATTACCGACCGACGACAGAAACGTCCGCTGAGAATCCTCAAGAGAAAGAGCTCAACATCCATCTGGCTAATGGTAACTTTCGCGCGGTATATCTAGAGTCCGGCAATTGGGAAGTGCGATTTGTCTACTCGCCCCTGAGTGTCAAACTGGGTGCTTATGGCAGCTTTATTGCCGCCGTGGTGACACTGTTCCTGCTTGGCGTGTGGGCTTGGGGACGCCTGTACCGCGAGTCAGCGGACGATCAACCTATCAAGCGCGTCGCCAAGAACAGCTTGGCTCCTATGGTCATGGCCCTTTTGAACCGCATAATCGACTTTGGCTTTGCTATGTTGATGCTACGCATCCTGGCCCCTGAGGGGGCAGGGCGCTACCAGTTCGCTGTTGTCTTCATCGGATACGCTGAGATTCTCACCCGTTTCGGACTGGGGACACTGTTGACACGCGAGGTAGCTCGCGACCGCACACAGAGCACAAGCTTCCTCTCCAATATCACCATCCTGCGCGCTATCCTATGGCTCGGATCGCTGCCAGCAATGGGTATCGTACTATGGTTGTACGTCATCCTTGGTGGCCTGGCCTCAGAGACTGTTATCGCGGTTGGCCTGTTTGCCATCGGCCTGTTCTTCAGCAACCTTGCCGACGGACTGACAGCTCTGTTCTATGCACACGAAAAAGCGGAATATCCGGCAGGGATTTCCACCATCACTACCCTGGTGCGCGTCGGTTTGGGTGCCCTGGTGCTGCTACTCGGTGGCGGAGTAATCGGGCTAGCTGCGGTGTCAGTAATCGCTAACATCGTTTCGGCAATCGTGCTGGCGTGGACGCTCTCTCGCACGGTGACACAGCTGCACTTTGACAATGATCCTGCATTGCGCCGCCATATGCTGCGAGAGGGGCTGCCATTAATGATCAACCACCTATTGGCGACGCTCTTCTTCCGCATCGATGTGCTTATCCTGCAACCGACGTGGGGCGATCGTGCAGTAGGATTCTATGGTGCCGCTTACAAATACATCGACGGGATCAACCTCATCCCTTCATACTTCACACTGGCTATCTTCCCGCTTATGAGTCGCTATGCCCACACGGCACGTGACTCGCTGGTGCGCGCTTACATTTTATCGCTCCGCTTGCTGCTCATCATCGCGCTACCACTGGCAGTTGGTACACCTTTTGTCGCTCGCGAGCTCATTCTCATCCTGGGAGGTGGCCAGTATTTGCCCGACTCGATGATTGCGTTGCAGTTGCTGATATGGTTTTTGCCCTTTAGCTTCATCAACCAGATCACACAATATGTGTTGATCGCAATCGACCAACAGCGTTTTTTGACGCGCGCGTTCATCATTGGTGTTCTCTTCAACACAACGACCAACCTGCTGCTTATCCCACAATATGGTTACCGCGCTGCAGCCGTTACCACTATACTTAGCGAGTGGGCGTTGCTCATTCCCTTTTACTACGCTGTGCGCAAGTACCTCTGCGTAGTGCCATGGGTCGATATCGCTTGGCGGCCAGTGCTGGCTGCAGCAGCAATGGGGGGATGCCTGTGGTTGGTGCAAAATGCCAACGTATTCATCCGGTTGATGGTCGCAGCACTTGTTTATTGCGTCACTTTGTTGATCATAGGTGGACTGCGTCAACCGGACATGCAGGTGATATGGAATTGGTTGCCCTTGGAACGTATGCGCATCAAACGCTCACCTGATTCAGGTCGTGCATAAGCGAAGTGATCCTCTACTCAAGGATTTCCCACCAGGATAATTGTCAAATCATTCACATTGGTGTGCGTCGGACCGGTGATCAGCAAGTCGCCTAGTGGTGCAAAGAAGGCATAGGCGTCATTGCGCATGAGATAGTCAGCTGCATCTAAACCCAGCGCAGCAGCACGCTGCACTGTTCCCCCATCCGCAAAGGCACCTGCGGCGTCGGTTGGTCCATCGTTGCCATCAGTGGCGAGGCAAGTCACCAGCACATTTGACCAACCATCCAACGCAATAGCAGCAGCGAGAGCCATCTCTTGATTGCGACCGCCACAACCATTTCCACGCAGCGTGACAGTCGTCTCGCCGCCGAGGACAAGGCAAGCGGGTAACTGCAATGCGAGAGCGGGTGGGAAGCTGGTTTCACCGCATGCCACCCCCTTTGCCAGACCAGCCAGCACCTTACCAACCTCACGTGCTTCACCTTCTAGGAAGGTGCTCAATAGCAATGTGTTATAACCGAGCTCCCGAGCCGCCACCACAGCGGCACGCGCAGCAGCGCGATTGCTTCCGACAATCACGTTGCGCACTCGCGCAAAGATAGGATCACCCGGTTTGGGTGTTTCGGCGATCACGCCCTGCATACCGGCGCGTATATGTGCCACAATCGATTGAGGGACTTGGTCTACGATACCATAGCGCTCCAACACAGACCAAGCATCAGTGAAGGTGGTGTGGTCAGGCACCGTAGGCCCAGAGGCGATCACATCCAATGGGTCGCCGACCACATCCGACAAAATGAGACTGATCACCGGGGCAGGAGCAGCCCATCGCACCAATTGACCACCTTTGAGCTGTGAAATGTGCTTGCGGATAGCATTGATCTCGCGGATGGTAGCGCCACAGGCGAGCAATATGCGCGTAAGCGTCTGCACATCCTTCAGCGAGATACCCGGTGCCGGCATGGTCATAAGTGCGGAGGCACCGCCAGAGATCAGACAAATCACCAGGTCACGCGCTGTCGCTTGCTGCAATAGCTCCACCATACGCTGGGCTGCATCTATACCAGCTTGGTCGGGTACTGGATGGCCAGCTTCGACGAGCTCAATGGCCTTCGGGCCAATGTTATGCTCCAGATAGCCACGCTTTACAATAACCAGTCCATGGGTCAATCTCCGGCCCAGGATTGCTGCAATTGCCTGGGCCATGGGTGTGGCAGCTTTCCCACCACCAACTACAATCACCCGGTCAAACTGTCTCAAGTCATAGACGTGAACTTCTCCATCCGGTGCCTCATGCAGGAGCAGCTTATCACCCTCCAGGCACAGATGACGCTGTACAGCAATGGCGGGATCTACTGCCCGAAGAGCAGCACGGATGATGTGCCAAGCATGCTGACGCATCGTGCGTATTACCTCATTCATAGCACGTCACCTACCGCGTCAATGCGTTCACTGCCCTTGCTGCTGCTTCCTCCGGCGTAGCATCGCCACTTAACACTTCAACTACAGCCTGTTGCAACACACGCCCTATTTGGTCATATTGGAGGAAGGAAGGTGTGGGTAACGCGACTTCCATCTGTTGACGCAGGAAATCCAAGTAAGTGTCATTGCCCAGACGCTGCAGAGTAGCATAGCGTGTCGGCACAGAAAAGGTAACCTGATTCCACACGACGGCGTTGTCCGGTTGCAGCAACCATTCGATCATACGAGCTGCAATAGCCTGCTGGGAAGGATCTCGCGCCGTAATAGCAAGGGCGCGGCCATGCACAAGTGTTAACGGCTTGCCTTCGCGGGTAGGAATAGCAGCGAATTGGCTCCACCCCAGCTGCAGGCGTTCTCTCATATATCGTTGCGCACGCACGTGAACGACCCCGTAGCGACTACTTACGTACCAGGGCCACAGGTCATCGGTGGTAGCAGCCTCAAGCACGTCCAAAGGGATTACCCCGGCCCGTACACCGCGCAGATAGTAATCCAGCACAGATGCCAGAATGGCCTCGTCAAGCACAGGCTTGCCATCCTCGTCCAGCAAATGCCCCCCAGCGCTGAGATATTGGATCAGGAAGCAGTCGTTGACCAAGCCATTGACCCCCCTTGCCGGAAAGCGATAAATCACCCCTGTGTTTAACACATCTTTCCAGGTCAGAGGAGGCGCAGTGACCTTGTCGGCACTAAAAACGATGTGTTCCAGGTCTGCCTCAAAAGGCATGCCCATGAGCTGTCCGTTCACGCTGCCGGCCGCGCGCGCTCCAGGGAGCAAGTCGTTGATCAAGCCAGGCGCAACTAGCGTGTCCAGAGGAGTGAGTACACCTGCGCGCCCAGCTGCTGCCAGCTCGTCGAGACTGATCACAACCACATCCGGTAATACACTGGGAGCGACCTGCGAAGCAGTACGCATATAGTCCAGCACGCTTCCCTTGCCTGTTTCGTTCTTCAGTTTCACCACGACAGTCACATTGGGATAGCGCCTCTCGAAAGATCGAATGCCTTGGGCAAATGCCTCCCCTGCTTTACCTGTTGCTTCGGGAGAAACGGGCCCTATTGTCCATAGAGTCAGTGTGATGCTCGTACCGGGTGTCGTCTCGTTCAACGCTTGAGCGGTCGGCTGAACTGAGTTAGCAGGGACAGGAGAGGGCGGGGCAATGGCTGTCGCCGCAAAGACATCGTGCGGCAAGATGGTGTCCACCACTGGTGTGACTGACACAGTCGGGCTAACCGGCACAGCTGGCTGCGACGCACTACAACCGACTGTTGAGAGCACAGCCACAGAAATCGCTGCCCCAACCAACCAGCACCTTACACGCAAGACCACGATAACTGCCTCTGCAAGAACCGTTCTGTACTCTTACCTAATCCCACTTCTTAGCCCTCGACTAGTAAGAAGGCGCAACGCACTAATGGGATTATACCACGTCTGTTCCACAAGACATGGAACATCTGGACACATACGGTGAGGTCGTGTGCCCAAGCCGTCCGCGCGCTCCCAGAGCCATAAGAAGAGGGGTGTCCAAGGTAGCTGAACTCAACTTGGGGTCAAGAGCAGGTTTGTTCGGCGTCCATTGCACAGGTCCTCCACACACGATCGGTGAGCCCGACGTGCCAGATAAGCGAACTACGGGCAGGTAACCTCACGCTGTGTACCCTCCAGCCAGAGGAGACCCCGTGATATCCGCCAACGCATCGAACAAGACTTATATATACTGGGAACCTGCGCCAGCGCTCATAGGGGATACTGGTGTCACTCTATCCCAGTAACACATGAACACCTGTACCACATACAGCATGCGCACCAAACCTGTCGTTCCGCGTCCTTGCTCATTCGTGAAGTGCACAGATGACGTGGACACCTCGCATAGGGGGTGATGCTCACCATTCACCAGTTCTCAGATACTCGTCAATCGCTTTGGCAGCGATGCGCGCATGCCCCATCGCCAAGATCACCGTGGCGCCACCAGTCGCCACGTCGCCTCCTGCAAAGACGCCTTTAATTGAGGTTTTCATCGTCTTCTCATCCACAATCACTACCCCACCCTTGCCAATCTTGAGTTGCGGTGTAGTAGTAGGAATGAGAGGATTGGGACTCTGGCCGATAGCGATAATGGCAAGATCACAAGGGATGCGGAAGTTGCTGCCAGGGATCGCGACTGGGCGGCGGCGCCCTGATTCATCCGGCTCGCCCAGCTCATTCCTCAGACACTCTAGCTCCTTGACCCGTCCTTGCTCATCGCCGTGAAAAGCGATAGGAGTAGTCAACAGCATAAACTGCACCCCCTCTTCCTCGGCGTGATGGATCTCTTCCAAGCGGGCGGGCATTTCTTCGCGCGAACGTCGATAGACGATGATCGACTCTTCAGCACCCATGCGCAATGCTGTACGTGCCGCGTCCATCGCCACATTACCACCTCCAATAGTGACGACTCGCCGCCCTCGGGCCACTGGAGTGTCATACTCTGGAAAAAGATATGCCTTCATCAAGTTAACTCGGGTCAGGTACTCATTGGCAGAATAAACACCGCTGAGATTCTCGCCTGGAATGTTGAGAAACCACGGCAAACCGGCCCCCGTACCCAGGAAGACAGCGTCAAATTCCTGCAACAGCTCCTCCAGCGTAGCAGTGCGACCCACCACAAAGTCGGTGACGATCTTAACACCCAGCCGGCGCACATAATCCACCTCACGCCGCACAATCTCCTTGGGCAGACGAAACTCAGGGATACCATATATCAACACACCCCCTGGTTCGTGTAATGCTTCGAAGATGGTCACTTCGTGCCCCATCTTAGCAAGGTCTGCGGCGACAGTAATACCAGCTGGGCCGGAACCTACCACCGCCACCTTCTTACCAGTAGGGGGCGGTAGCGGTGGCACCGGCAATACCCCTTGTGCTGCCTCCCAATCGGCTACAAAGCGCTCCAAACGACCAATTGCAACCGGTTCATACTTCTTGCAGAGTGCACACACCACTTCGCACTGGGTCTCCTGAGGGCACACACGGCCAGTGATAGCCGGCAGCGCATTTGCTTGGTGAATCAAGTTGGCTGCTCCCTGGAAATCGCCCTCGGCGATCAACTTCAAGAAACCAGGAATGTCGATGCCCACAGGACACCCCTCGACACAGCGCGGATTCTTGCACTCCAGGCAACGCCGCGCTTCAGCGATGGCTTCCTCAGGGGTATATCCGTAGGGCACTTCGTTAAAGTTGTGAATACGTTCTGCTGGCGGTTGCTCCGCCATAGGTGTCTTTTTCGGAACAATTTCTTTCTTGGGCATAGCTCGTAGTGTTACCTTCCAGTTGCGACAGATGTGCGAGCTTCCTCCTGCGCGACGACTTCCTCCAAGCGACATTTATGCCGCCAATGCTCAAGCGCCAGCCGTTCTTGTTCCCGATAGAATTGGACGCGCGCCAGCAAGTTGTCCCAATTGACCTGATGGCCATCGAACTCTGGACCGTCCACACACACGAATCGTTGCCCGCTGGTCAGCTCCACCCGGCAGCCACCACACATCCCGGTGCCATCCACCATAATAGTGTTCAGACTCACAATTGTGGGCACATTGAAAGGCTTGGTGGTCAGCGACACGAATTTCATCATGATAGTTGGACCAATGGCCCAGACACGTGCAATCTCGTTGCCACGTGTCTCCAAGAGCTCTTTGAGCGGTTCGGTGACCAGTGCCTTACGGCCATAGGAACCATCGTCGGTACAGATGATGAGCTCGTCAGAAACCGCACGCATGCGATCTTCCCAGAACAAGTAAGCGCGTGTGCGCGCGCCAATGATTGAGATAACGGTATTGCCTGCCTCTTTTAGTGCACGTGCGATAGGATAGATAGGTGCAATACCCACACCGCCGCCCACACATACCACCGTGCCATAACGTTCGATTTCGGTGGGACGCCCCAATGGCCCCACCACCGTGGCAAAATGATCTCCCACCTCCAGTGTAGCCATCTCTTCAGTCGACTTGCCCACCTGCTGGAAGATCAACGTAATCGTGCCTGCTTCACGGTCGAAGTCAGCGATAGTCAATGGAATGCGCTCACTACGCTCACTGATGCGCACGATGACAAACTGGCCCGCTTGAGCTTTGCGCGCAATAAGTGGCGCTTCCACTACCATCAGCTTGGTTACATCGCTGAGAACTTGCTTCTCCAGAATTCGGTTCATAAATGTCTCCTCTATCACGCTAAGCTCAACATACGTGCTCTGCCACGCGACTGTCCGTGATATTTATCACAAATTCCATACAATAAAACCGATGATCCTGGACATCACAGGGAAGGGCCCAGTCTAACACGCCCCATTACGCCACCGACATGGCTGCAAGCCAGCTTGAAATAGCAGTCCACATGCTTCAAACATGGTGAAGTGGGTACCAAGCAATGGAATACCCAATTCCTGTGCCAGCTTGATCGTCTCCGGCGGCGGCTGTTTATCACGAACGACCAAAACCGCGCTCACATCAGCCACATCTGCAGTGCGCAACATCTGAGGGTTAGTGAGACCAGTGATCAGCAGGCCATGCGTCACGTCATAGCACAGCACATCGCTCATCAGATCAGAAGCAAAAGCATGGGCCACTTCGCGTTCTGGATTGATGTTGGGCGTGTACGTACGCGCTTGAGTAATAGCGATAATTTCTCTTAGGCGCATCCTCTTCCCTTAGACCAAGGTGACAAAGTTTGAATGGGGGGAATTCCTCCCTTCCCCTTTTCACAGCCGCTGATCATCTGGCATCGGCACAACCTTAACCGCACACACTTTATACTCAGGGATCTTCGCTAGTGGATCCAAGGCCGGATTGGTCAAGAAGTTTGCTGCAGACTCCGGGAAATGAAATGTGGCAAAAACTAGTCCAGGCGCAGCACGGTCTGTTACCAGCGCGCGCGAGACAATCTCCCCACGCCTTGAAGCGAGCTTGACCAGCTGGCGATCACGAATACCCACTTTACGCGCATCGTGAGGGTGGATTTCTATCATAGCCTCAGGGTACATTGTCTTCAAGTTGCGCGCACGACGGGTCATTGCACCGCCATGCCAATGGTAAAGGACACGTCCAGTGGTCAAGATGAAAGGATACTCATCGTCCGGGAGCTCGGCCGGGGGCATATGATCAACCGCTGCAAACTTGCCTAATCCCCGACTAAACTTGTTGACGTGCAAAATGGGTGTACCAGGATAATGTTCATCAGGCACTGGCCAATGCAATTGCGCGCCTTCCTCGAGACGCTGGTAGGTGACTCCAGCGTAAATAGGTGTGAGCGTATTAATCTCGCGCATCACATCACTGACACCCCAGTAGTCCCATCCGGCATATGGCGCATCGTCACGTGGCGACACTGCACCCAACGCCAGCATACGCTTGGCCAATTGCACAATGATCCATGCATCTGGACGCGCTTCACCCGGGGGCTCGATCGCCTGACGCACACGCTGGATGCGCCGTTCGGTGTTGGTAAAGGTGCCCTCCTTCTCAGCGAAGCTCGCAGCTGGTAGGATGACATCGGCACACTCCGCTGCACCAGTCATAAAGAGCTCCTGAACCACCAGGAAATGGGTGTTTTCCAATGCATGACGCACGTGGTTGAGATCTGGCTCGCTAGTCATTGGATCTTCGCCAATGATGTATAGACAACGGATGTCGCCACGCCCTGCCGCGTCCACCATCTCGGTCACCGTCAGCCCAACCTGATCGGACAACGACACCCCCCATGCTTGTTCGAATTTCTGCCGTACGGCTGGATCGTTCACCCGCTGATATCCCGGATAGTAGTTGGGCAGACCCCCCATATCGCATGCACCCTGCACATTGCTCTGACCGCGCAGCGGATTGAGACCACTTCCCGGCTTGCCAATATTGCCCAGCAGCATTTGAAGGTTGGCACAGCTCATCACATTCAGGACACCCACCGTATGCTGCGTGATCCCCATAGCGTAGAGCAAGGCACCTGGCCGATTCTCTGCCAGCATACGTGCTGCTGCTTCCAGCTGTTCGACCGGCACCCCTGTGATCTCGCTGACCATCTGAGGCGTGTACTTTTCGACCGTTGCTTTCAGCTCCTCAAAGCCCTCGGTACGCGTAGCGATGAACTCCTGATCGTGCCAACTTTCTCGGATGATAATATGCATCAGTCCGTTGAGTAGAGCTATATCGGTGCCCGGCTTGTGGCGGATGTACAGATCGGCATAGTCGGCGATATCAATACGGCGCGGATCCGCCACGACCAACTTCGCACCCAGATAGCGCTTGGCACGTCGCACCTTAATACCAATCACAGGATGCTGCTCGGTTGTATTGCTGCCAATGATGAAGATACACTTGCTCTGCGTCGTGATATCCGCAATAGTGTTGGTCATTGCCCCACTCCCGAAGCTGGTCACCAGACCGGTGACAGTGGAGCTATGTCAAAGCCGCGCGCAGTGGTCAATTGTATTGGTACCTAATATCTGACGCGCAAACTTGTTAAACAGATAGTTCTCCTCGTTAGTACATTTGGCGGAGGCCAGCATGCCAAAAGCTCCCGAGCCGTGAAGGCGTTTCTCTTCGGCGAACTTGCGCGCCACCACATCCAGCGCAGTGTCCCAGTCTGTTTGGATGAATGTATCCGGGGTGACAGTAAGGTGATCCGATCCATCGCCCCCATCTCGGCCATTACCCTGCGGCACGAAAACCTGCCATTCGCCGCCTTTCAGCTTCTCCTCTACACCCTGCAGCCAACGTGCCCGCACTAACGGTGCCGTGAGCCGATCGGGATGGTGCACATAGTCATAGCCATAGCGTCCCTTTACGCATAGCGCCATCCCGTTGACTGGCGCATCGGGAGCGCTGGTCACCCGGACGATTCGCCCATCACGCACGTTGAGGTCAAAGTTGCATCCCACACCACAATATGAACAGGTCGTACGCACCTTTTGAACCTGGTTAGCGCGCCCCTTGCCGAGGCTCATCTTGTCATACAGCGCACCCACCGGGCAATAGGCGACACACTGGCCACAGCTCTCACACCGTGCATCCAGCATGAACTGATCGGCGCCTGCTACCAGCTTGGTCCTGAACCCGCGATGTGCAAAGTTCCATACATCGCGATTCTGTATCTCGGCGCACGCACGGACACAACGGCCACACAGGATACACTTATTGCGATCGATGAAAACGAACGGGTTAGGATCTGGATCGATCTCCCAATTGTGGCGTTTACCCTTGTGCTCTGGCCATTTCACGCCGTAATCATAGACCAGATCCTGCAGCTCGCAGTCACCGCTCACTTCACACGTCATACAATCGTTTGGATGATCGCTCAGTAGCATCTCCAACACAAAGCGGCGGGTAGCGCGCACAATCTCACTATCGGTGTACACTACCATGCCCTCTGCAATGGGAGTCGTGCAGGCCGTCTGCAGATTGCGTGCTCCAACCACCTCCACGACGCATATGCGACAGGCTCCCACATTGCTCAAATCGGGGTGGTGGCACAGTGTGGGAATGTAAATACCTGCGCTGCGTGCTGCCTCCAGTATCGTAGAACCTTCTGCTGTTGTCACCTTCTGGCCGTTGATCGTAAGCGTCACTGTCATATTGGCACCCTCATCGCACTACGATCGCGTCGAATTTGCAGAGCTCTTTGCACAGCCCACAACGCTCGCACAGTGCCGGATCGATGACATGGGGCTGTCGCTTCTCACCGCGGATCGCATTGGTAGGACAGTTGCGAGCACATACCATGCAACCAGTACACAGATCTGCGATAATCTCATAGGTAATGAGAGCGTGACATTTTCCAGCCGGGCAACGTCGCTCCTCGATATGAGCGCGAAACTCATCCTCGAAATGGCGCAGCGCCGACATCACCGGCGACGGCGCCAGCTGCCCCAGCGCACACAGCGAGCCTTTTTGCATACCATTGGCAAGGTAACGCAAGTAGTCAAGGTCTTCCAGTGTGCCCAAGCCAGCCGTGATACATTCCAAAGTCTCCAACATGCGCGTGCTGCCGATGCGACATGGGGGGCACTTACCGCAGCTCTCATCACAGGCAAAACGCATAAAGTACTTCGCGAACTCCACCATGCATGTCGTTTCGTCGGCGACGATCATGCCACCTGAGCCCATCACTGCACCTGCAGCACAGAGTGAGTCGAAGTCAACCGGGGTGTCAAGATAGGCCTCGGGAAGGCATCCACCTAGTGGCCCACCTGTTTGTACTGCCTTGAACTTGCGCCCATCGGGAATGCCACCGCCAATGTCGTAAATAATTTCACGCAGCGTAATGCCCATCGGCACCTCAATAAGCCCAGTGTTGTTGACCATACCAGTCAAGGCGAAAATAGCCGTACCAGGATTATCAGGAGCACCTAGCTGTTTGAACCAGTCGGCACCCAGGCGGATAATGTGTGGCACATAGGCGTAGCTCTTTACATTGTTGACGTTGCTGGGCTGCCCCCACAGACCAGAGACAGCTGGGTAGGGTGGGCGTGGCCACGGATTCCCGCGGTCACCCTGGATCGAGGCCATAAGGGCAGTCTCCTCTCCGCACACAAAAGCCCCCGCCCCTTCTTTGATGTAGAGATCAAAGCTGAAATCAAAGCCACGAATGTTACCGCCCAAGAAGCCTCGCTGACGCGCCTGATCCAATGCGACTTGCAGGCGATGGATGGCCAACGGATACTCGGCACGGCAGTAAATATAGCCATAACGAGCACCGATAGCATATGCTGCAATGATCATCCCCTCGATAACTGAATGTGGATCGCCTTCCAAAGTAGAGCGATCCATAAAAGCACCCGGGTCGCCTTCGTCAGCATTACAGATGACATATTTGGGCCAGCGGGGCGTTTGACGCGTTATCTTCCACTTCAAACCTGTAGGGAAACCCCCACCGCCACGGCCACGCAATCCGGATCGAATCACCTCATCAATCACCTGATCAGGTGTCATTTCACTGAGAACCTTATGCAACGCTTGATAGCCCTCACGAGCTAGATAATGGTCGATATTCTCAGGGTCGATAATGCCACAGTTGTGAAGGACGATTCGTTGCTGTTTACTGTAAAAGCCTATCTCATACCATTTTTCGATGGGAACCTTGGTTACTGGATCGCGGTACATTAACCGCTCCACTCTACGATTAGCCAGAATGTGTTGCTCAACGATATCCTTGACATCAGCAGGTGTCACGCGAGTATAGAACGTTTCATCCGGATGGATTACTACAATAGGGCCTGCTGCACAAAAACCAAAACATCCTGTTCGTCGCACCTCAACTTGACTGCTCAGGCCATGCCGCTCCAGCTCTTGTATGAGGGCCTGACGCACCTCAGCGCTCGCGGAGGACACACAACCTGTTCCCATACACACAGCAATCCATTGGGAAGGGAGATCTTTAGTACTTGTAAGAGCAGCGTCTTCTACTATCCTCACATTTGTTTGTTCACCCATATCGGACGGGCTGCCTCCTATTAGTTAGTTATTACGTTTCTTGTACTGATGTTTTGCTTACGTGTCTCCTCAAATGCTGCAACAATTGTGTAGGACGCATGCGTCCCATTACACGTCCATCCAGCACAGTTGCAGGCGCCAATGCGCACGATCCGATACAGTACACGACCTCCAAGGTCAGCTCACCATCCAACGTTGTCTCCCCCGGGCGTACATTGAACTCTTCTTCCACAGCCGTTATCAAAGCCGGTGTTCCTTTCACATGACAAGCTGTCCCATCGCAAATCTTCAAGACATGTTTACCCCGTCGCTCCAGATAAAACTGCGCGTAGAACGTGGCCACGCCATAGACTTTGCTCAGCGCAATGCCCAGCCGTTCGGCAATCAGTTGCAACACTTCAGCGGGTAGGTAGTTGTAAATATCCTGAGCTTTTTGCAGGATAGGGATCAAAGCACCAGGTTGACCACTGTATTTCTGAAATACTGGTTCCATCAGGGACAGATCCACTGCAGAGGCACCACCATCGCCATCGGATGCTGTCATTGCTTGTCCTCCTCCAGCCAGGTTCGAACACGTTGCAATGCTTCCTGTGCCAACTTCGCTGTCCTCTCGGACAGAGAACGCCCAAATCCGAATTCGTAACCGCGCACTGAGCAAAGCACTGCCTGCGGTACACGACCATACAGGGTCAAAGTCAGCTGCAAGCAGCTCTGCGGCGTCAGGTGATGCGTGAATGGCGACACCTGTGGCTCCGGCCGTAATACTGCAAAGTGAATTTCCTCTGTGTGACTGCCAGTGTGAGCATCCACGAAACAGACACGCGCAAAGCAAGAAAGTGGTTCGACGATTTCAGGGATCAGCTGAGGCATAAGCACCAACACAGGCGATGGTTCCACACGACACAGGTCATCATCCAAGCTATCGAAAACAGCACGCCCCAGCTGCTTTGCCAGCTCTTCTACAATGTACCAAGCCACCCCGTCGTCTTGACGGTCAGGATTGCCAAAGCCGATGACCAATGTTCTATCAGGGGAGAGCTTTTCTGGTTTCATATCGCGCAGTTACCTTGAATGGATCACCAACTTACACGCTCCAAGAAACAATCTATCACCTCTCCCCCGTCGAAAAACTCCGCGGAGCGTCAGGAGGCTAGCTGCCGAGGAAATCATCAAGCCAGTCCATTAACCGTCACGTCGCAAGGTTTGAAGCACATTGCCGTTCTCATCCAGAATATCAACCACGATGGGCATCTGGCCAATGGCATGGGTGGAACAAGACAGGCAGGGATCATAAGCTCGGATTGCTGCCTCGACACGATTCAACAACCCTTCTCGGATCGGCTGGCCACTGATATAGGTCTTCGCTACACTGTCCACCGCCTTGCTCATGGCCCAGTTATTATGGCCAGTTGCTACAATCAGGTTGACGCGCTGCAGCTGGCCATTCCGGTTGCACCAGTAATGATGAAACAGGGTACCGCGCGGTGCCTCAATGACTCCTACACCTTCGCCCACCCACTCCTGACGTGTGTTCAAAATATCTGTGCTCAAGATGTCAGGGTCATCCAACAAGACGTGCACCTTCTCTACGGCAAACAGACATTCGATCAGGCGCGCATAGTGATAGAATAGAGTGTTCTCGACCGGCCAGCCACCATTGAGCTTCTTAAACTCTTGTAGCTCTGTGTTAGCCAAGGGAGTATCGATCTTCTGCGCGACGTTCAGGCGCCCCAATGGTCCTACGCGATAGACACCCGCTGGCCATCCCATCTTCTTGTAATAGGGGAACTTGAGGTAGGACCAGTCCTCGACGTGCTCGGCAATGTAGTCCAAGTAGCGATGGCCCGGGAAGCGTTCCAACGGCCGACCATTAGCGTCAATTAGCTTGCATTCACCTTCATACAGCTCAAGCCCATCCTCCGGTGTGACTAAGCCAAAATAGCCAGTGGAGAAGACAGCGAACTTATTGATGTCCTCGATGTTTTTCTCTGCCCAGTCCTTGAAGATCTTCAGGCCAAGCTGGACGGTCTGCAGTGACTCGTCGTAGCCGGCTAGAATTTGATCACGCTCTGCAGGATGTAGTGCCTTGTTCACGCCACCTGGTACGGCGAAATTGGGGTGCACCTTGCGACCACCCAGCGTCTTGATAATCTCCTGACCGTACTTGCGCAGGTTGACCGCCCTTAGTGCTAGCTGTGCATCCGTCTGAATCAGCCCTACCACATTGCGAACTGCTGGATCCGCGTCAAATCCCAGCAATAGATCGGGCCCTGCCAGCTCAAAGAAGTGCATTCCGTGGCTCTGGATAATCTGCCCCATGTGCATCAACTCGCGCAGCAGAGAAGCGGGGCGCGGAGGCGGAGATCCAGCCAACGCATCGCCCGCCTTGGCAGCAGCCAGATGGTGACTAACGGGACAAATACCACAGATGCGTGGCGTGATGGCAGGCATTTCAAAGTACATGCGGCCCTCGCAAAACTTCTCGAAGCCGCGGAACTCGTTAACATGGAAAAGCGCACGCTGCACGTTTCCGTTACCATCCAGGTGAATTGTCACCTTAGCATGCCCCTCGATTCGAGTTACAGGCTCGATTGTGATCTTCTGCATTTCCATATTCCTCCCCACTTTCAATAAACACTAGACCTTGCCAGACTCATATATTTTCCAACTCAGCAATCAGGCTAGCCTCACCACACCCTGTTGCAGTGCGAAGAGGGCTTATCTCCCTCGCACTAGTGCCAGTGCAGCAGGTCGTCCTTCAGTTTGGGTATCCGGCCCTGCGCCAGTTCGGAGAGCACATAGTAAATGACATCAGCATCGGGCGGACAACCAGGTACAGCCACGTCTACTTTCACCACCTCTTTGACCGCGCGTACACGTGTTGGTCGTGCGATCTCGGGATCGCCGGGTATTTTGCCTTCGGCGTCGGTGCTTTCTGTTTCTACATAGGCACGCTTAAGCGCATCCTCGAGCTTTCCGAAGTTGCGCATCGCTAGCACACCCCCAAAGACGGCGCAATCACCCAACGCAACCAGGATCTTGCAACGTTCACGCATACGCTTAGCCACCTCTTCATTGGCAGTGTTGTTGATGGCACCTTCGAGAATGCCAACATCACAGCCATTCTCATCTGGCTCCTTCAGGTCGGTGATAGGAGTGGCACGCAGATCCACAAGTTCCACCAGCTTGGCGATGCGCTCGTCAATATCAAGGAATGACATATGGCATCCGGCACATCCGGCCAACCAGTCAGTTGCAACTTTTGGCTTTGGCATTCCTATTCTCCTTCTAGGTCAATATCCCTGTTTCCTATTCGTATCTCATCCCACACTACCCACCAATAGCTACCGGCAGACATCCGGTTGGCTTATCCAAACGCGCTGCTGCAAGGCATCACGCCAATTCTCATCTAATGTGATACCCAACATCCCAGCCAGCGCTTGGAAGATAGCCACATTATTGCGCACATCGTGCGGTGGCGTAAGCCCTTGCCGTGCCTCCTGAAGGCGTCCTTCCAGATTTATATAGTGCCCGGACTGTTCTGCCCAGATAGCTGCCGGCAGAACAACGTTCGCGCGCTCGGTTAGAGGAGAAGCATAGCTCGCCTGTACCACCAGGAAAGGAACGTTTTCCACGTGTTCGAGGAGGCGTGTACTTGGGTGATCATCCCCCAGTGCCAGATAGGCCACCTGATGTCCCTTAAGATCAAAGGCCTTGTCGAGCTCCAACAGATAAGCCGCCGTGCTGTTAGCTTGCCCTTTGGTACCGATGACTGCACTGCGTGTATCCGACAGCGCACCCGCCATTCGGGCCAAGTCGAGCAGTGCTTCCAAAGCGGTCGGGAAGCTGGCCTGTGTGAGGCCCTTGCCGTAAATAAACACTGGGTGCTCCGCCTCGGCGAGCAGATGACCTATCTCACGAATGAGTTCCGCCGGCACCCCGGTCGTGCGGCTGACATTGTCAGGTGTGTGCCTGGTCAGGTCATGTGTGCCAATGGGATGCATACGCACCATACCCAGACTGGCAATCACTTGCATAAGACCCACCAACAGATCGTAGTCGCTCCCTTTCTTGGGACGCAAAGAGAAGTGAGCCAAGGCGTGCAAGCCATTATCATACGGATCGATCACTACCAGCTTGCATCCCTGCGGCAGGATGCGCTTCACAAAGAAACCAGCTACCTGATGGTTTTCGACCAGATCAACCCCAATTGACAGGACTACGTCTGCTTTGGAGATTTCATCAAGGCTGCCCTCAAAAGGTTTGCCAAGTTTGCGCGCCACCCAGCCAGGCAATGCAGTGGTAACGCCTTCCTCGATGCTGGTCACCACGTTGCTGTCCAGCTTGTCGGCAAAGAGCTGCTTAAAGCTATACAGCGCTTCAACTGATAAACGTGTAGAAGCTAGTGCAGCAATACCAGCACCATTGTGCCCTTTTACTTCGTTCATGCGAGAGGCCACAACTTGTAATGCCTCGTCCCAGGTAGCAGCTTTGAGCACACCATCCTTGCGCACAAGCGGAGTAAGGATGCGCTCGCTTTGCTCGACCAAAGGTTCGAAGCGACCGATCTTGCACAAAACACCCTGATTTACCGGCGCATCCCAGTCTCCTTCAATACGGAGCAGGCGATTGTCACGCACAATCATCTCGATGCCGCACCCAACACTGCATCCAACGCAGGTGGACTTGACACGCGTTACATCCTTGAGACGGCCTTGATAGGCACTCTTACGATCAATGAGCGAACCGGTCGGGCACACCTGCAAACAGGTGCCGCATGAAATGCACGTACTCTCACCCAAAGGCACATCCAGATCGGCTATGATACGGCTGTTGGCACCGCGTTCCTGGATACCCAAGGTGAAGTTACCCACCAGCTCGGCGCAGGCACGCACGCAACGACGACACAAAATGCAGCGGTTGTGATCCAACACAATGAATTCGTGCGATGCATCTACCGGATAAGGCTGCCAGTTAGGCTGCAATGGCCATTCCGTCATACCCTGCCCATACGCTGCGTTCTGCAGCTCGCAGTCACCACCGCTCACCGGACAGTACATGCAGAAATGGTTGCGCTCACTGAAGATCAGAGTCAACACAAAGGTGCGCGCTTCCTGCACGGCTGGGGTGTTGGTATACACGACCATACCATTGGCCGCGGGCAGGGTACAGGATGGCTGCAGCGTGCGGGCACCCTCTACCTCCACCAGACACATACGACAGCCCCCATAAGGCGTCAGGTGCTTGTGGTCACATAAGGTGGGAATATGAATACCTGCCTGTTCCGCAGCACGCAGTACAGTGGTTCCTTCAGGTACCTGGACTTCCTTACCGTCAATTGTTAGTGTGATCATTATCCAACCTCTCCACTTTGAATCTTCGTAGCTAGCTACGCCTATGCCGCCATCACTTGGCGTCCACTCATCGGACACACGCCAGTGGGGCAGAGGCGCAATGAAATGTGCGCTTCCACTTCCGCACGGAAGTGTTTCATAATGTCACGAATGGGCACCGCCGCCGTCTGGCCGAGACCGCAGTTAGAATAATCGGCCATACCATCCGCCAGCGCCAGCAGATGCTTGAGATCATCCATTTCCGCTGTACCTTCTGCAACAGTGCTTAAAATCTGATGAGCACGTTGCGTGCCAATACGACATGGCGTGCATTTGCCGCAACTTTCCACCCGGAAGAAGTTGAGCAACACTTTCGCCAGGTCCACTACGCACGTGTCCTCATCACAAATAAGCAGCGCTCCCGACCCCAGCGAGACCCCCGCGCGCGCATAGGAGTCGAAATCCATAGGCGTGTCTTGCAGGCTCGCCGGAATAATGGAGCCACTTGAGCCACCTGTTTGGGCCAGCTTAAACGCTGCACCGTTTCTCATACCCTTACCGTAAATAGCGATCACCTCACGCAGCGTGATACCCATTGGCACCTCAATCAGACCCGTGACATTCACGGCACCCAATATGGTGTACACCTTGGTACCAGGGCTGCTCTTAGTGCCAAACTGACGATACCAGGCGGCCCCGTTGCGAATGATGGGCGGAACGTTGGCAAGCGTCTCCACATTGTTCACCAGAGTAGGCTTGCCCCACAACCCATGCGTGGTGGGATAGGGAGGTCGCGAACGTGGCTCCCCACGCTTACCCTCGATCGACTCAATTAGCGCTGTCTCCTCACCACAGATGTAAGCACCCGCACCCACGTGGATGTGGATGTCAAAGTCAAAATCACTGCCAAAGATTCCACGTCCCAGAAAACCCATTTGTCTGGCTTGATCAATCGCGCGCGAAAGTCGCTCCAACGCCAACCCGTACTCGCCGCGCACGTAAACGTAGCCCTCATTGGCGCCGACCGCATAACCGGCGATAGCCATAGCCTCGACGATGCTGTGAGGATCCCCCTCCAGCACGAGACGATCCTTGAAGGTACCCGGCTCACTTTCATCGGCGTTGCAGATCACATACTTGTGATTACCCTTGGCACTGGCAACAAACCGCCATTTAGTACCGGTCGGGAAGCCGGCGCCCCCGCGACCACGCAAACCCGAGCGACTGATCTCGTCAATCACCTGGGCTGGCGTCATTGTGGTGAGCGCTTTACCCAGTGCTTCATATCCATCATGTAAGATGTAGTCCTCAATGTCCTCGGGATCAATGAGGCCAGCGCGCTCGAGCACAATGCGACGTTCGGCCGGCAAAGTGCCCTGACGCGCAGAAAGCCAGGCGATTCTACCTGATAGCTCTCTTGTGGAAGCCTGTAGACCTGCTGCGATCCGACCCTTGAGCAAGTGTTCCTCCACCAAGAAGGGCACATCGTCAGGACGCACCGGTCCATAGATCACGGCTTCCGGATAGACGATCACCATAGGCAGAGCATCATGACGTCCTACATCACCCAGTAAGGAGACCACCACTTCATCTTGAAGGCCAGCAGCGCGAATCTCCTGCTGCAGCCGTTCGTATACCAGCTGCGCACCGCGCTCCATACTCTCGCAGTCACTGGAAACAAGCACTAAAGCGCGCGTCGCTTGCATCGTTATCCCTCTCCCCTACTCGTAACGTGCCAAGATCTGGGGCAGCTGCGCTCTATTAACATTACCGTAGATGTCGTTATCCACGATCACCACTGGACCCACCGCGCATACACCCAGGCAACTGGTTGTCACTAACGTCCAGCGTCCATCAGCGCTGGTCTCACCGGACTGAAGGCCCAACTCATCCTGCAATGCCTGCCATACCTCACGGCCACCCACCACATGGCATGGTGCACTCTCGCAGAACTGGATCACATGGCGCCCACGTGGCTTGGTGGAGAGCATGCGGTAGAAGCTGGCCACCGAGAATACCTGGCTTTTAGGTACACGCATCTGACGGCTGATCTCCGAAAGTGCCTCGGGTGAAAGGTAGCCCAGCGCGCGATTCACCTCAGACAAAATCGGGATCAGCCCCTCACGCTCCCTACCATGTCGTTGAATTGCTTGCTGCACTGCGGTGTACACCTTTTCATCCAGACGAGCCGTACTGCTCATGCTTATCCTCCCCGATGGAATCCTTGGAAGTCGGTCCAGATTCTACACATAGATTTCTCAAGCGCTACTTCCCTTATGCCGGCTGAGGCTCTAACTCTGCCTCAGACTCAGGGATAGGCAACCCCACGCGCTGCATCCATTCCAGATCGCAACGTAGACAACGCTTAGCTTCCTCCTGTGCCATGAACTCGTCCAAACCTAGTTCTACCTCGGCGAACCCACGACCAATACGCCGCTCGGGAGGCAGCACCCGTGGAACCGGTCGTCGCGCATGGGCATAGTCCTCCACTCTGACGTACCGTGGATAGTCGTGTCGCTTGGGCTCGTATACCACACGCTCCAATTTACCTGTGCGCAGCCAATTGTCCACAGCCAGCGCCACCTTGTTCCCCTGCGCAACTGCATGAATGACGGTCAGCGGACCACTCACCGCATCACCAGCCGCAAAGACCCCTTCACACGAGGTCTCCATCGCGCTACCAACCTTAATGGTACTCAGCCGATCCGTCTCAATTGTGTCGCCCTTCAACCAATCGAAATCAGTGGTCTGTCCGATTGCCGGAATCACCACATCGCACGCCAGATCAAACTCCGAACCAACGATAGGACGCACGATGCGCCGGCCAGTATTGTCGTATTCCGCCTGGCGCTGACGTTGTACACGCACTCCCTCGACTCGATCGTGTCCCAGGACGGCCACTGGATTCACCAAGAAGTGGAAGCGGATCCCCTCATCCTTGGCAGCCTCGATCTCCTCGCGGTGAGCTGGCATGTCGCTCTCCTCGCGCCGATAAAGCACGTGCACCTCCGCAGCACCCAACCGCCAAGCAGAACGCGCCGAGTCGATGGCAACGTCACCGCCTCCGACGATAACCACACGCTTTTGTTTCATATCAGGTGGATTGTCACAGGCTATGTCGCGCAGGAACTGCACACCTGGATACACTCCTGGCAAATCGTCGCCGGGGATACCTAGACGACGGCTCTTGTGCGCTCCCAACGCCAGAATGATCGCATCGTACCCCTGCTCTTTCAGGCTACCAATGGTGAAGTCTTTCCCCAGCTCCTGATTACAGCGAATCTCCACGCCAGCGCGCTTGATATGTTCGATCTCGGCAAACAGGGGTTCGCGTGGCAACCGATAGGCTGGGATGCCATAGGTCATCATGCCCCCCGGCCGTGGCATCTTCTCGAACACGGTAACCTGGTAACCTTGCTGCGCCAGGCGCAACGCCGCAGTCAGACCAGCCGGCCCAGCACCTATGACAGCCACCCTTTGCTCTTTGGAAGGCGCCAACCGCTCTGGCGTCCACGGCACAGAATACTCGTGATCAGCCATAAAGCGCTTTACCAATCGGATAGCAATCGGCTCATCCAGCTTTCCACGGCGACACTTCCGCTCGCAGAACGCTGGACAGACACGACCGCATATAAGGGCAAACGGATTCGCGTCACGGTGAACGGCTAGTCCTTCTGCATAACGCCCTTGACTAACCAGTGCTAAATATGCCGGGCTGTCCACTCCTGCCGGACAGGCATTAACACACGGAGCACGCACCAAGTCCTGGCAGACACCTGCCGGACAATGCCGGTCGTAGATGTGCGCTTCATACTCATGCAAGAAGTGCTTGAGCGTACTCTCGACAGGATTCGGGGCGCCTTGTCCGAGACCACACAAGCTGGTCGACTTAATCTGGCGGCATAGCATGCGCAGTGTATCGATATCATCCTCCCTGCCCTTGCCCGCGCAGATGCGCTGCAAGATCTCCAGAATGCGACGCGTTCCGGCACGACAGGGAACACACTTGCCGCAGCTCTCTTCCTGGGTGAACTCCATGAAGAAGCGTGCAATGTCGACCATACAGGTATCTTCGTCCATCACGATCATGCCGCCCGAGCCCATAATTGAGCCCGCCGCGGCCAAAGACTCGTAGTCCACTTCCATGTCAAGGTACTCTGCTGGCAGACAGCCACCCATCGGACCGCCAGTCTGTACCGCCTTGAAGCGCTTGCCGTCCTTGATGCCACCACCTACTTCGTAGATGACCTCGCGCAGCGTGATGCCTAGCGGCACCTCAATCAGTCCAGTGTTTTTGACATCACCCGCAATGGCAAAGGTCTTGGTACCTTTGCTGCGCTCAGTGCCCATGCTGGCGAACCACTCGGGCCCGCGCAGAATGATTTGAGGCACGTTGGCATAGGTCTCCACATTGTTAATGTTTGTAGGGCAACCCCAAAGTCCCTTGACAGCCGGAAACGGAGGACGTGGACGCGGCTCACCCCGCTTACCCTCAATGGAGGCCATCAACGCCGTTTCCTCACCGCACACGAAAGCACCAGCCCCCATCCGCACTTCCAAATCGAAAGAGAATCCACTGCCCAGGATATTCTCCCCAAGTAGTCCTAACTCACGGGCCTGCCTAATGGCAATGTTCAGTGTGCGCACAGCTACCGGATATTCAGCGCGACAATAAATGTACCCCTGACTTGCACCGATTGCGTAGGCGGCAATGATCATGCCTTCCAACACAGCATGAGGGTCGCCTTCTAGAACACGCCGGTTCATGAAGGCACCGGGGTCCCCTTCATCTGCGTTACATACCACGTATTTCTTATCACCCGGGGCCTTACGGGCGAACTCCCACTTCTTGGCAGTTGGAAAACCAGCACCACCACGTCCGCGCAACCCGGAGCGCGCAATCACGTCGATCACCTGCTCCGGGGTCATCTCGGACAATACCTTGCCCAGTGCCTGATAGCCGTCTTCGGCTAGATAGTCCTCGATGTTTTCCGGATCGATCACACCGCAGTTGCGCAGTACCACACGCACTTCCTTGGGCTTGGGAGGCGCCAGTTCCTCGTCCATCTGCTCACGCACGGGTGCCAAAAGGCGTCCCACTACGCGCCCCTTGAGGAAGTGCTCCTCCACCAGATGGGGTATGTCGTCGATGCGGATGCCGCAATAATGCACCGCCTCGGGATATACCATAAGTTCCGGGCCGTCAGTGCAACGACCCAATCGCGGCGTCTGCAGAATGCGCACCTCGCCGCTCAATCCACGACGCGCCAGTTCCTCGGACAGCACTTCGATTAGCTCGCGTGCTCCCTTGGCCTGGCAGTCGGGGTCCATACACACTAAGACGTGAGAGCGATAGTATTTCATAGGACTCTGTCCAAGCCTCACCCCAATGTTACTATTACGCTGGTATGACATACTCCTCGACGATGCGCGAGTTCATCACATGTTCCTTCATAATACGGCGTGCTTTTTCCGCATCTACCTTACCGTAGGTGACCTTGGGTCCGCCACCTACCGTTACCTCTACGATGGGCTCCCACTCGCACAGACCAATGCAGCCTGTCTGAGTTACCACCACGCCGCTCAGATTTTCTTTCCCAATGAACTCCAGGATTGCTTTCATCGTGTCACGAGCGCCAGCGGCAATCCCACACGTGCCCATACCCACCACGATTCGGGCGTGACCTTCAACTGTGCGCGCCTGGCGCTTTTGCAACGCCTCTTCCCTAAGGCGCCTGAGCTCTTCCAAAGACTTTATTTGTGACATTGTTGTTTCCTCCTAAGGTTACTTTCCAGCAATTATATTCCGCACATCTCAAACTAGTTATAACCGTTCCGAGCTTCGCTGCACACCCGCAATTCCTTCGTGCAACAGCCGTTTGACGAAGCCGAGTACAGTGGGTTCGGTGAGCGGGACACCTTGCAGCTCCTTGACAATAGGCTCGCTGTCGAAGTGGAACTCACGTCCATCAACGACATGACGGAACACCCAACGTACCTCCGGGAAAGCGACCAGCAGGGTGAGAACTGTACCCGCCAAATCGCCCAGCGGCATACGATCAATGTGGCTGCGCTGAAACTTGACCTCCAGGCGGGTGCCCTGACCAAGGCTCGAGTCGATGCGCAGATATCCATTGCAGGCTTCAGCAGCTGCCTTGAGCAAAGGGATGCCCAATCCCACCTTGCGTGTAGTGCGTGTGGTGACGAAAGGGTCAGTCACACGCGCCAGCAGCTCCTGATCCATTCCCCTGCCATTGTCTTGCACCACGATGGTGAGTGCATCATTGAAGCTGTCCTCACACACAGTGATGTCGACGTGCGTCGCGCCCGCTGCCACGCTATTCTCAACGATGTCCAGTATGTGCAACGCGAGCTCCTTCACAATCTCCCACCAATTTCTCGCAACGATCCCGTTCCCGAATACACCTACCCCTACATGAGATCACTTGTTGCTCTTACGATACTTGTTCAAGATGGTGGGCAGTGTGTTAGGCTGCACACGCCCATAAACATCTCTGTCTACCGTCACAGCAGGCGCCTGACTACATGCCCCAATGCAACGGCACACCTCCAATGTAATCTGTCCATCCGGAGTAGTCTGGCCAACCTCAATGCCCAGCTCTTCCTGTGCCTTGCTGATCAATGCTGGCGCACCGCCAACATAACACGCCGTGCCCATGCAGAACTTGATCGTATGGCGACCACGAGGAGTGGTGGTGAAGAATGAATAAAACGACACGACACCGCGCACATGAGTCAGCGGAATGCGCAGCCTTTGCGCCACATATGCCTGCATAGCATCTGAAATATAGCCAATCTGGCTCTGGAGTTCATTAAGGACCACCATAACCGCACCAGGCACGTGGCGATTCTCTTCTAAGATCTGGTCAATGAGCGCTCTCTGCTCGGGGATTGCAAGCGGATCATTAGCCGGGATGTTCTGAAGCGTATCTGCCATCAAGGCCTCCGTCGTAGAAGGAAGTGTGAGCACTAATCTGTGAATTTTATCACGTTATCCCTGTAAGTCAAATAAGAGATCATACCTGTAAGACAGCTACTACAGTGCTGGATCGATCTTCATCTTTTGCTCTCCCCTTGTTGAAAGGGAGAAAAGGGAAAAGAGCCCTCTTGATACTCATCCGAGATCACATCCTGGCGCAGCCAGGCAGAACGACCCGCACAATTGCGCAGCGCCAGGCGCAACTCCGCCACTGTGGGTGCCTCCATCGTCAACACCAAGGGACCTGTAATCTCGTCCAACCGGTGTGCATCGCCGCTTTGCACCAGCGGCCAATCCCCAATCTGGGGAAACTGCCGCCGTACTTGCGCCGGCGTGGTATGTCGAGTGATCTCCAGCGCAGCAAAAGGGGCACCCTCGGGCACCAACCCCAGGTTGGCGATCAAGCTAAATGCCTTACGGTCAATATGTGCTGGAATCGCCAAGCCTCCCAGAGCGTCGACCCACGCAGCAGCCTCCTCCAATGTCATGCGCGTAGAGGCAAGCAGCAACTGGGTCTCCCGCCGTATGAATTCACCCGTTTCATCCACCACGAATTGCTCCCCAAATAATCCTGGGTTATTCTCCATCTTGGGCAGATGTTTGTCTACCTGCTGCTGCCAAGCGCTCAACTGCTCTAGGGTATCGAACAGGCACAGCATATGGATTTCCTCCCGCGTTTGGACCTCCATGCCAGGTAGCACGGTCAGTGCACTTCCTCGTGCTGCCTTGCTCACTGCCTCTACGTTGGCGCTGGCATTGTGATCCGTGATAGCCAGTAAATTGATCCCGCGCTCAAGCGCGGTGCGCACTATTAGCGGTGGGATCATTTCCGCCTCCGCGCAAGGTGAAAGCACCGTGTGCACGTGCAGCTCAGCAATATAGATCTGCACTTCAGCTGTCCCGTACCCCCATTTCCCATAGCTTGCCCACCACCCAGAAGGTGGACTTGTCAGTGAGGAATAGGTTCACCCGCTCTTCATTGGCCTTGTCAATCGCGTCCTGACTGGGTCGAGCGCCTTCAGTGATAATTACGGCGCTCAGCTCAAGTAACGCTGCCACTGCTACAACATTGCTATGAGATTGCAGGGTGATCCACACACCGTGATGGCGCGCGCCTGCCATTACGCAGCTCAGCAAATCTGAGGCATATCCACTCTTGACCTCAATAGCGCTGAAGTCACATGGATTGGTCAGGCACATCAGGTTTAGCTCAGCGACGATTTCCTGGAGCGTCATGCGATTCGCGTCCCTCCTTCAGATTTGTGTTCCCGTACCTGTCCATCTTGAGGGTGCAGGTAAATACGCACGGTTAGATGGGTGCCTTTACCAGGGATTGATTCAAGTTGCATGCTATCTGCGCAGCGCTCAATGTTCTTCAACCCCATGCCAGCGCCAAAGCCCATCTCCCGCACCTCCTCGGGCGCAGTGGAGTAACCAGGCGTCATTGCCAATTGAATGTCCGGGATGCCAGGCCCATCGTCGAACGTTTCAATCAAGATATCAGAGGGCTCGATACCTACCCGTATCACACCACCGTTAGTAGTATGAATGATCAGGTTCATCTCCGCTTCATAAGCCGCAATACCACAGCGACGCGCGACTTGGGGCGAAGCGCCCAGGCGTAGCAACGCGCGCTTGATGTGGTGAGAAGCCTGTCCACCGTGAGTAAAGTCACGCGGCTTGATGTAATAGCGCAGCACCAAGCTGGTACGATCCGAGACGATGTCCTCAAACAAGTGGCTGGCACGATAGCGCTTAAGCTCTTCTAACTGGATGTCGCGCTGCAACGCTTTCAGCACGCCACGCGTGATATCTCCTTTGGTAATAATGCCCACTAAGCGTCCGTTTTCATCCACCACTGGCAGACGACCGACCCGGGTCTGGGCAAAGGTCTTCAGCGCCTCAATCACTGGACTCTGTGCCTGTACGGTGATCACTTTGCTAGTCATATATTCCTTGAGCGGCACGTCCAGATCGCCCTTCACCAGAGCACGGATGAGATCTTCAATACTGATGATACCAACCAGCTCTCCCTGAACGACCACAGGTGCCCCTGAAATGCGCGCCTGACGAAAAAGTTCAAGCACAGCACGCATTGGTACATCCGGCGTCACCACCTTGGGATCACGCGTCATCGTGTCTTCGATTCTGAGCTCGTAAAAGAGCTCCTCGACACGCGTGATGTGCCCGACGGTCTCATCGGTGATGCCCCGTTCTACCTGTAGCAAGGTCTCACCTGCTCGTCCCTCTGTCATTGCCGGCCATCACTGCCTTTCACGATTGAGTTTATCATATTCCGCACAGATCCGATAGTGACAAAAGTCACAAATTGGCGTCATGTAGGTCATATTTGTGAATTTTGTCACGACATGGACTAACGTATAACATGGACAATCCCCAGCGGAGCTGAGATCCCATCCACGCTGGGCACACCGGCGACCGGCAGTGCTACTAGGGTAGCCGCCTCGTAGACCACCAGCTCTAGTTGATACTCTCCCGGGGTCACATCAGAAGATAGCGGCAACGTGTACACATTAATCGCCTGGTTGAGGCGCACATCCTCGATGGGCCAGGCCGCTGTGCGCAGATGCCGATCGTTCAAGATGTCCCTGTCAACAGGAGGAAGCATTCTACCATCCGGGCCGCGCAGACGCAGCGATGCACGATAGTCTACACCCATCTGGCGCAGCAGCACAAAGTGCAATGTCGCCCACGTTGCCTCACCCACACGACTGTCGGCACCGTGCGCCACACCATCCACCAGCACGCTGTCGCCAAATATGGCACGTACAGGTGTCAACTCCTCAGGCAAGCTGAACGTAACATTATGCGGTAGTTGCCACCAAGTGACGTGATACCCTCGGAAATCCCTATCTCCGATACGAGACGCTGCCTTATCAAGCAGAAACGGGATAACTCCACGTGGATCGGTGTCACTCCCGTGCCAAGTTACCCAATACAACTTGTCTCGGCCACGCGCTTCAGTATTTAAGGTGGCCGCCGCCGTGTGTACATCTACAAATAGATAACGCATCGGTGCTGGTACACGCTCTGCGTAATAGTGAAAAGGGTGGGGCACGTCCACGTAAACAATGTCGCGCGTGGTGGTCTTCTCAGCCAGCCAGGCTACGACACCTGCACTGTCATCCTTGAAGGCGGCCGCATTAGTAAAGTAGCTGACGAGGCCTAGTCCCAACACGATGGCTAGTATGCTGGCAATCGCGTAGCGGACCCCACACCCTACTTTTTGCAAAAACTTCAGCAGCCGTCCCGGCACTACAAGACACTCCACGAATGCCTTCTGCCGCACGTTCTCCCTTGTCGGTGACATCATACCTGCCCACAACAGGAGCAGGGCAGGAGTGATTGCAATCAAATATCGAGGCTCGAAGGAAGGACGACGTTGCAACATCAGAAAATAGAGTGCTAGCGGGGTGCAGAACCAACCTACCAGATAAGCCCATTGGATCTTCCTTATCCCACCACACGATGCCGATAGCATCACTGCAGCCAGTGTGAGTAGTGCAGCAAGTACCTCCAACCAGCTCCATGCTGGGTAGATACTAAGGCCCAACGTGTATGCACGCCAGGAATGAACCAGGAAGTTGTCCCACGGTGGAGGTCGCAGATTGGGGTTAGCATATGCCGTGGTCTGATCTACGGCCAAAGGTAGCTGCGGTGCAAAGAGCACTAATATGCCTAAGCCAGCCAACCAGACTTGCGCCAGGTGCTGACGCTTGTTCTCTTTGCAAGCTACAATCCATATCACCCACACAATACCCTGGAAAATAGCAATGAACAGTCCGAAATAGTGAGTGTACAAACCAGCCACTGTCGCCACCACGTACACGCTCCACCAGCGCCAAGACGAGGCATGAAAGAGAATGCGCCACTGGGCATATCCGCTGATCGATGCCAAGAAGGTGACCATAGAATACATACGCACTTCTTGAGCATAGGCGACATATAGTGGAAGCAACGTAGCGAATACCCCGCATCCCACAGCAGCCGCATATGAAAGGGTACGCGCGAAGCGTATCATCAAAGCGACCGTCAACACACTGAAAAGCACCGAGAGGAAGCGCAGCGCATACTCGCTTACACCAACTATGCCCATCCACAAGTGAAGCAGAACGAAATAGCCAGGTGGGTGGACATCCATGCCGGGCTGAACAGCAATATAAGCGATAGGAACGGAGGCCATAGCGATGGAATGGCCTTCATCCCACCACAACGATTGGAAGTCCAGCTGATAGACACGCAGG
This sequence comes from uncultured Ardenticatenia bacterium, assembly GCA_937127125.1. GTDB lineage: Bacteria > Chloroflexota > Anaerolineae > 4572-78 > NAK82 > NAK82. Next base: position 362,484 of record CAKZLO010000034.1, on the reverse strand, counting down.
AGAAAGGCCAGCAACAAGATCAAGAGAGGCCAAAAACGTGTGGCAACATGTCTGAGCATCAATAGCTCCCGCTAACGTCCAGCATGACACCAGCTCAGTTTAACATGGATATACCTGCCCCGCCAACAATCGGGTTCCATAGACCCTTATGAGGTCAGCTGGACTGGATTTAGGAGCCTATGGGTGGGTGGTACCCTGTCAAAATTGTAAGCACTGCGGTTGAATTCTGGTCATTGTTTTTTTGACATTTACCGCTGAGCGTGATATATTGGTATGTTGGTGTCCCTACTCAACATAGGGAGCGCAGCACCTTCAATGGAATGAAGTGACGGCTCCTGTTCTTGTCACTTAGAGACAGGAGCTTTTTTGTGCATCGCTGAATGAAAACGATTAACCTAGTCATAAAAGGAGGCTATAAATCTCAATGCATGGCATGACCCCATTTGAGACATATGCATTATTCGGTGTTGTAGGCGTGGCAATCCTAGGCCTCGTCTACGCCTATTTCTTGCGGCTTCAAACCCTCCAGGCGGACAAGGGCACAGCTGAGATGCAAAGGGTTTGGAGCGCTATCAAAGAAGGTGCAGATGCCTACCTGGTGCGTCAGCTCCGCACGATTTTGCCCTTCATCGGTGTGCTCACCGTCCTGTTGTTCTTCAGCGTGTGGATTGTAAATCCAACACCAGAAGCGACCGAGGAGTTCGGCGAAAATGCCCGGATCATTATCGCTCTTGGTCGTGCGATTGCCTTCCTGATGGGCGCTGGCTTTTCACTTGCCGTGGGGCAAATTGGCATGCGGATGGCGGTGGAAGGCAACGTGCGTGTCGCGAGTGCTGCACGTTACAGTTTCGGTGATGCATTGCGCATTGCCTATCGGGCCGGGACAATCACCGGTATGCTTACCGATGGACTGGGGCTGTTTGGCGGTACAGTCATCTTCCTGATCTTTGGCAAAGCCGCACCCGACGCTCTGCTGGGCTTCGGATTCGGTGGAACCCTAGTGGCACTCTTTATGCGCGTCGGCGGTGGCATATACACTAAGGCGGCCGATGTTGGTGCCGATCTGGTGGGCAAGGTGGAAGCTGGCCTCGAGGAGGACGACCCTCGTAACGCAGCCGTGATAGCCGACCTAGTTGGCGACAACGTAGGTGACTGCGCTGGTATGGCGGCAGACATCTTCGAGAGCTACGAGGTCACAATCGTCTCCGCCCTGATTCTGGGCCTGGCACTCGTGCGCATCACCGGGCACCTCAACTGGATCGTGTTCCCCTTGCTGGTTCGTGGTATTGGTGTGCTGTCCTCCATCTTTGGCACGTACCTCGTAAAAGGTGGCACAGAAGGCGGTCCGACTGACGCAATGCATGCCATCTTCCGCGGCTTTCTCACTTCAGCAGCTATCTCCATTGTGCTATTTGGCATCGTAGCATTTACCTATATGCAGGACGTGCCGGGCGGATGGTGGCGTCCCTTCCTCTCCACAGTAGTCGGTGTGATGTTGGCAATCCTTATCGATCGAGTAACAGACTACTTCACCGGTTCTGAGGGATCCCCAGTGCGCGAGATTCGCGAAAGCACTGATGGCGGTCCAGCAACCACCATCCTGACCGGGCTCTCTGTCGGCTACGAGTCCAGCGTGTGGGCGATCCTCGTCATCGCAGCGACCATTGGGTTGGCTGTGTTGATCTACGGTAACGTGCCCGGTTATTCAGGATCAGCGTTGTTTTCGTTCATCTTGTACAGCGTGGCCCTTTCCGGTATCGGTATGTTGACGTTGACCGGAAACAATGTTGCGATGGACTCCTTTGGCCCCATTTCGGACAACGCCAACGGCATCGGCGAGATGGCCGGACTGGATCAAAAAGCGCGCCAGATCATGGCTGACCTGGATGTGGTGGGCAATACAACCAAGGCGATTACCAAGGGTATCGCTATTGGTTCGGCGGTCATCGCAGCAGTTTCCCTCTTTGGTTCGTTCATCACCGACGTCAGTGTGGTCGATCCAAAAGCTCTAGCTGAAGGGATCAGCGTCGCCAAGCCGCTAGTCTTTATCGGGATGCTGATCGGCGGTGCCATCCCGTGGCTGTTCTCTTCGTTTGCCATTCGCGCGGTTAGCCGTGCTGCCGGTCAGATGGTCACAGAAGTGCGCCGTCAGTTCCGCATTCCTGGAGTTATGGAGGGAAAGGTTAAGCCTGACTATGCACGCGCCGTGTCCATCTCGACCGAAGCGGCTCAGAAGGAGCTGGTGCCACTGGCGGTGATCGCTGTGGTATCTCCGATTCTCGTTGGTCTTGTGCTTCAGGTCGAGGCACTGGGTGGCTTTCTGGCGGGCATCATCCTCTCCGGCCAGCTGCTAGCCGTTTTCATGGCCAATGCAGGTGGTGCGTGGGACAACGCCAAGAAAACAATCGAGGATGAGCCACGGGATCCGGCTAACAATTTGGGCAAGCATTCAGAGCGTCATAAGGCATCAGTGGTGGGCGACACCGTTGGTGATCCTCTTAAGGACACAGCTGGGCCAGCCCTCAATCCTATGATCAAAGTGGTCAATCTAGTCTCCGTGATCTTTGCTCCAATTGTGGTGCAATATAAGGAACTTGGCGTCGTTGGTTGGCTTGTTGTGCTCGTACTGGTAGCAGTGATCGTATGGGCTATTTCTCAAAGCAAGCGGCATGTGCCAGTGACTGCGGCAGCGCGTGAATATGCGCCGGTAGCATCGGCAACGCGCGAATAACGGACTCCCCTCCTCCTCTCACTCCCTCTCCTGTTCGGAGAGGGAGTGAGCTTTAAGAAAGTGTTTTGGTCCATGCCAAACGTTCGCAGCTTTGTGGCAATCGAGCTGAGCGAACCTGCTCGCCAGGCGTTGACTGCGCTGCAGGGCGATCTGGCTGCGAAATTACCACAGCAAAGCATCCGTTGGATCGCCCCAGAGTCGCTTCACGTCACCCTGCAATTCCTTGGGGACGTGCCTCACCAGAAGATTGCCGCTATCATCGAGGCGCTGCGCAACATATGCGCTGACATTCCTAGATTTTCCTTCGATCTGGTGGGCTTGGGGATGTTCCCTGACTCTCGTCGGCCGCGCATCGTGTGGGTCGGAGTCTATGAACCGCAGGGAACGCTGGTCACATTGCATCGCAAAGTGGGAGAGGCCTTATCCCCTCTAGGCTTTCCACCAGAAGAACGTTCTTTTACCCCACATCTCACAATTGGCCGTGCATCGCGCCATGCCACACCAGCCGACCTTCGTATGGCAGGAGAACAGATAACCAAACAGGACATTGGGCTCATTGAATCTGTGCCCGTTGAGCACATTGTCCTTATGAAAAGCGATCTGCGGCCGAGTGGAGCTGTTTACACGCCCCAAGCTATCCTTCCTCTGGCCGCAGATTGTTCTTCAAGAAGGTGACCGGCCTCAGCGCCAGTCTGACTTGACGATCAGCACTTTCTCGGGTTGGCGTGGGTCGTTGGTGCGCAGACGGATGTCAAACCGATGGGGTCCACCCATACCTGGCGGCATAGTAAAGTGTAAAGAGACCACCGCACTCTGACCAGGGGCTATCACCGTCGAACTGACGGTCGCTTCTTTGGGCGGTCAGCAGCCCTCAACCAGCTCAATGATCGGTTTGTCCAGGATGATCAAGTCACTGCCACCCACGTTCTGCACCCGGAACTCTGCTGTGACCCGTTCGTTAAAAGGCAAGGTTCCCAAGTCCACCAGATCGCGATCGACTACCAGACGCGGTTCACTGATACCAGAAGAAGGTTCCTCTTCCAACTCCTCCATTGCAATGAAGTCACCGTGCCAATGGTGATACCATACAGCGCCAGTGTAGCCGTTGACGCTGAGCATGCCAGTTACCTTGCCGCCTCTCTCGACATGGAGTGTATAGTAGCCATAGAAAGGCTCGGCGTCGTTGGCCTTCAGACCAGCGTTGAACTGATCCAAGTATTTCTGTGCCTGTTCGACTGCTTGGTCAGGTGATACCGGCATAGTCACCTCGGTACTTCCGCGCCAACGCATCATGCCCCAGCCGCCCATGTGCCCATATTTGAGATTCCACATCATATTGGGGCCCGGCTCGGGGTAAACCTGACCAGTATAGCGATCCACCAGTAGCTCAAACGCACCAATGCCAGTGCTCTTCTCGCGCACTTCGGCGTAGAAGTTACCCGTGAATTCCATCACTTCGGCCAGCTCGAGGTCGTTGTTACCTGTCGCTTTCAGGAATTCCTCGACGTTCTCACGCGCCTGTGTCAGTGTGAGCGGCGTGGCTTCAGGGTCGACCCCTGCCCAGCCACCTGACATCATAGGACATCCCGCCCAGCCACCCATCATACCCAATGGACCAAAGCCATACGGGGTGGTGTCTGTGTAAGCTCGGGGGTAGCCGTCTCCTGCTCTCCAACCACTCCATGGTACCCAGCTGCCCATATGGGCTTGGCCCATCCAGCCACTGCCCCAGGGCATTTGGGCCCGGACCGGTAATACGGTCACGCCTGCAAGCAACGCTGCTATGGCGACCAGGCCCAATAGCAGTGCACCACCAAAGATGATCCTTCTAGACATTGCAATTTCCTCCCGTCTCAGTTATTAGGATTCGTGTTACTGGGCCCTATATGTCTCAGGTCTCCCAGGCAAATCGCTCATGCAGGATTGTCTGTGTCTACAGCAGCTCATAAACACTGCCACAAAGTGTTTGTGAAAGATGGGTTTAGGAAAGATTCGCGGGCACACGATCATTCCCGTCCTAGATCCTCACTCATCAACTCGTACTGTTCGCGAGTAATTTCGCCCCTTGCATAACGCATCGCGACGATCTGCAATGCTGTCAAGCGACTATTGGTGGGCGCAGTGAAGCTACCAGCTTGGGGAAAAAGTCTGCCAATAATCCAGAGTGCCAACACAATTAACGTCCCCCACGTCAGGATCATAAGTATCAACCCAATTGCGCCGAAACCCATCATAGATGACCTCCTTTTCAGGCCAGATCATCGCGCATCTGCAAGTACTGCTCACGCGTGATCTCACCCCTGGCGTAACGCAGCTGGAGCACTTCCTTGGCCGACCTGTTGGTAAAGAGAGATTTCCCGGCTGTGCTCTTTTCGGTCGTGTCTGTTGCTACGGGGCCACTCGCCCGGCGCACCAACCAGATTACTAACAGCACCAGGCAGGTTATCAAGCCGACAGGAATAAGCCAGCCAATGATCACCCCAACCGGATTGTAGGCCGCAAGTCCATTGCACAAGCCACCCCAAAAACCCATCATGATGTACTGCCTACCCCCTTCCGGTGATCTCGATTAACTAATTGTCTCAGCTTCGAGATCCAACAGACATTATAAGGGCTAGGGTTGAAGGTATCTTGAAGAGAATTTAAAGATTCGGTAAAAGTCCGAGGGGGATTGAGGTCTTGTGAGTATCAGCTCCTCAGGCAGTGTGGCTGTCTCGAACAAGCTAGAGCGAGGCAACGGGCAGAGTGAAGGTGAAGGTGCTTCCCATGCCCGGTCCGGCGCTCTCTGCCCAGATGCGGCCCCCATGCGCCTCCACTAAGTGGCGAGCGATAGTGAGACCAACGCCGGTTCCGCCACCAGTGCGCGATCGGGAACGGTCAACACGGTAAAAGTGCGTGAAAATGAGCGGCAGGTGCTCCGCACTGATACCAATACCGGAATCAGATACTTTGATTTGTATTTCGGCCCCGCACTGGCGGGCTGAAATCAATACCCGGCCACCGGAAGGTGTATACTGCAACGCATTGCCAAGCAGGTTGAGCAATACTTGGCCGATGCGTCCTTCGTCGGCCCGGACAGCGGGCAGATTTTCCGACACCTCAGTCGCCAATTCCACCTCTTTTTCCTTGAATTGGTAATTCAGGCGGGCAACTGCTGTGTTAACCAGCTGCGCCACCGTAATGGGCTGAGGACGCATTTCAATGGCACCGCCCTCAACACGGCTGAGCTCCTGTAGGTCGTGGACCAGTCGTTGTAGGCGCTCAGCTTCGTGGTACATACGCTCAAATGTAGAGGCGTCAGCTGGCACCACATTGTCCATCAGTCCCTCTAGGTAGCCTTTGATCGTGGTCAAAGGCGTACGCAGCTCATGAGCCACATCACCGATCAGCTGCCGTCGGGTGGTCTCGATCTGCTCAAGTCGGGCGGCCATCTGGTTAAAGCTGATCGCCAAATGGCCCAGTTCATCCAGATTGTCCTGGTTATGCAACTGGGGTAATCCTACCCGGTCACTGTAGTGGCCTTCAGCAATACGCCGACTGGTGATCATGATACAACGCACTGGCTTCACAATTTGGCGACTGACCAGTGTGCTCACCACGATGGCAACCAAGAAAGCAGCCGGGAGCGAAAATGCCAGCGATTCGTTCACGGCCCGATGAAAGTTGGTAAAAAGGTCTTTTGCCAAAGCTGGTGAGTCCGCTTGCATTGCTGCAGCCATTGCCGCCATATGGTGTTCAAAGGCGTTAGGCATAGAGTATTCCATAGCCGAAACGAGTACAACCATGCCAACAAGAACAACAATGAAGTGAGAAACAAACAGTTTCCACCCCAAGCGGCGACGAACATAGCGAATCAGATTAGACATCTTCATCCTCGAATCGATAACCCACCCCGCGCACTGTCACGATAAAACGCTCATTGCCGAGCTTCGAGCGAATATGACCGATGTGGACATCTACTACCCGCTCTTCTCCATAAAAATCATAGCCCCACACCCGTTCCAGCAGTTGCTCGCGGCTCAACACCACACCACGACGCTCAGCTAACGCATGCAACAGATCAAACTCAATAGCAGTCAGCATCACTGGCTTTTCATTTACCCAGACCTGCCTGCTGCCGGGATCGATGCGTACATGGCGAAAGGCGAGCGTGGCAGATCTTGTACCCGCTCCTGCATGGAGTCGACGCAATGCCGCCTTGATACGGGCCACCAATTCCCTTGGACTGAACGGCTTGGTGATGTAATCATCAGCACCCACCGTCAGACCAACAATCTTGTCGGTTTCATCCGACCTGGCGGTCAGCAATATCACGTAGACGTCCGACTCCCGACGCAGCTGCGCTAGCAGGTCCAGACCGTCCATGCCAGGCAACATGATATCCAACACCACCAGATCTGGTTTGATGGAGCGCGCCGCCTTCAGCCCGGAGACACCATCTGTAGCCGTATGGACCTGATACCCTTCTTTGCGCAAATAGGTGGCTACCAGGTCCACAATGTTCTGTTCGTCGTCAATTACCAATATCTTTCGACTGGGCATACACCTTCCCGGTCCACATAGGTATATCACCAAGGAACATATTTAGCCCCAACATGAGATCCAAATACTCTACTGATGTCTCTCTTAACATTCTACTGCTGCACTCTTCTTCTCCAAAATTAGCTCACCTCTCTCGGGCTACGAATCTCCTATGAAAGGGATATACCACCCTCAAGGCGAGATCAGGTTTCCTCCAGCGATTTAACTTATGTCAATATAGCTTGGTGCGACCCACCGAGTGCGTTTATCTAACAGCACAGATTCCTTAACTATCTGGTTTACTGCTTTCCATCCTCTAGCATTTGCTCGTGGTAACATCATCCTCTTGTATGGTGCCGAAGGTCAGTCTTGCGGTTCTCGCGGTGCTCTCAGATTGACACACCTGTGGCACCGTGTTAAGATGCATACCAGCCAGTCAATCGCTGGTTCGAGGTATGCAGGCCGATGTCATTCCCCTTTGAGACTCTATACAAAATGCTCAGCCAGGAAAAACAACGTGGTTGTGACAACCGCTTAGTTATCGGCGGTTTGGAGAAGCTCTCTGATACCTGGGCGCCGCAGGCAATGGCGCAGGTTGTTAGTGAGGAAGAGCGCCAGCTCATCGAAGAGATTGCCGAGCTCTTGCGACGCTATCCTTCACTGGAAGCGCACGAACGGGCACCCTTTCTCGACGCTATTTTGACAAAAATCGCCAATCATCAGAGAGCATCCGCTGATGCTGCGACGTTTCCCGGTGCATCGGTGGCAGAAAAACCCCCAAGAAGCCAATCACCTTCGCTTTCCCAGCAAGTCCGAGTACGCGGCGTCCGTCGATCGGGCGGTGATTTCAGAGGACTAGACGAACCCGTAGAACGTCTGCCAGGCATCAAAAAGGCAATGTCCGAGAAGCTGGCGCGTTTGAATATTTACACTGTAGGGGACTTGCTCACTCACTATCCACGCCGTTATATCGATTATCGCACTCTCAAAACTATCAATCAGCTTCAGTATGGGGAAGAGGTCACCATTCTGGGTGTGATCCAGAGTTGCCGCACCCGTGAGACGCGTAGTGGCAAGAAGGTAGTCAGCTGCGTCATGTCCGATCGTACTGGCGTCGTGGAAATCATATGGTTCAACCAACCGTGGTTGGTGGATAAGCTGCTTCCCGGCACACCCATCGTAGTGAGCGGGAAAGTTGATCAGTATCTGGGGCGTTTGGTCTTCCAGCATCCCGAATGGGAGGAGGTGGATCGGCGGCAAATTCACACTGGGCGGCTGGTGCCAGTTTACCCACTCACAGAGGGGATTACCCAGAAGTGGATACGCGACATACTCGATCGGGTGGTTAGGAGTGCCACTCCGAGCTTGCTCGATCACCTGCCTGCCACACGGCGCGGGCGGCTGGGTATGCCAGATCTAGGAGAAGCACTGCGACAGATCCATTTCCCCGACAATCCCGAAACACTCGAGAGAGCGCGTCGCCGGCTTGCCTTTGATGAGTTGCTTTTCATCCAGCTAGGTGTTCTGCGCCAGCGACACCGTTGGCGTTCTCAGCCCGGTCGGCCTGTGCGCATGGATCAGGTCTTGCTGGAGGAGTTTATTGCTTCGTTGCCCTTCGGGTTGACCGCCGCGCAACATCGGGTGCTACAGGAGCTTATTACGGATTTGGAGCAGACAGTGCCGATGAATCGGCTGCTGCAAGGGGATGTAGGTTCAGGCAAGACAGTAGTGGCGTTGGCCGCCATGGTGGTAACAGCCGCCAATGGAGGCCAGAGTGCTATTATGGCACCCACCGAAATCCTGGCAGAGCAACATTATCGGACTATTACTCGTTTATTGGAGCCGTTTGCCGCTAAACGCAATGATCTCGATCTTTCTGTCTGCCTGCTGACCGGCAGCACCCCCGCCGCAGAGCGTGAGATCATCTACCCAGATATTGCCAATGGCCGCGTCAAGTTGGTGGTTGGCACTCACGCGTTGATCCAGGAGACAGTAGATTTCCATGACCTGCGCCTTGTGGTAATCGACGAACAACACCGCTTTGGTGTTCAGCAACGCACCGCACTGCGTAATAAGGGGTACAACCCTCATATGTTGGTGATGAGTGCCACGCCTATTCCTCGTTCACTGGCATTAACGCTGTATGGTGACCTCGATCTGTCCGTCATCGACGAGATGCCACCCGGGCGGCAACAAATCCGCACGCGCTGGCTCTCCCCTCTGGAGCGCGAACGTGCATATGGCTTTATCCGTTCACAGGTAGAACAAGGACGCCAAGCTTTTATCATATGCCCTCTGGTGGAAGAGTCAGACAAGATCGAAGCAAAATCGGCCGTTGAAGAATACGTCCGCCTGTCTAATGAGGTATTCCCCGATTTGAAGTTGGGGCTGTTGCATGGCCGGATGAGTGCCGAGGAAAAGGATGCCGTTATGACCCGCTTCCGCGACGGTGAATTGCACATTCTGGTCTCGACAGCTGTGGTGGAGGTTGGTATTGATGTCCCTAACGCAACGGTGATGCTGGTGGAGGGTGCCAACCGCTTTGGATTGGCACAGCTGCACCAGTTCCGTGGACGGGTGGGCCGTGGCGAACACCCAAGCTATTGTTTACTCCTGGCCGATGCCACGACACCGGAGGCAGAAGCGCGTCTGCGCATCGTGAGCGAAACCAACGATGGGTTCCGGCTCGCAGAAGAGGACCTGAAATTACGTGGGCCAGGAGAATTCTTCGGGACACGCCAGAGTGGATTGCCCGACATCCGTGTCGCCCAGCTAAGCGACATGCCATTGTTACATCTCGCGCGTGAGGAAGCACAGGACATCTTTCACCAAGACCCGGATTTGAGCCAGCCGGAACATCAATTGCTGGCTCAGAAAGTCCACCAATTCTGGCGCAAGCCAACGGACTTGAGCTGAGCGTTATGATACGAGCTATTTACCCTGCTACGTTTGACCCGATCACCTTGGGCCATGTCGATATTGCGACCCGTGCCGCAGGTCTCTTTGGCGAGCTAATTGTAGGAGTCTACGACCGCCCGCTCAAGAACCTGCTGTTTTCGCCCGAAGAACGTTACCAGATGACACGCGACGTGCTGGTCGATTTGCCCAACGTGCGCGTCGAACGGTACACGGGTCTGACAGTCGAATTCGCTCGCCAGCAGAACGCCACGGTAATTGTGCGCGGGTTGCGTGCTGTCTCGGACTTTGAATGGGAGCTCCAGCTAGCACTCACCAACCGCAACCTCAATCCTAAAATCGACACAGTATGTCTGATGGCCAGTCAGAAGTATCTCTTCCTCAGCTCCAGCGTGGTGAAGGAAGTAGCTTTTGCTGGTGGAGATGTAAGCGATATGGTGCCTGAGATTGTGTTGAAGCCACTGCTTGAGAAGATTCGCGCCTTAGGTGGCGACGGCGGCGGCAAGGTAAAAACAATCTCGGTGCGGGACTAAATGCAGCCTGCCAAGAGAAAAGAAAGGGAAAAGAAATCTAATGCGCGAGCCCCGTTTCGATCCCGGCTTGCCCGCGGAGATATTGGCCGCCTTGGCAATCGGGATCCTCGTTTTGCTCAGCCCACTTCTTCGCCGGTGGTACCGCCGATGGGGCGCCACAGACGCCGAAGTGGTCCAAGATCTCCCCGGTGATGAGCTGGTGTTGTGTCCACAGATCACCACCACGCGCGGTGTGACCATACGGGCACCAGCTTCAGACGTGTGGCCGTGGCTGGTACAGATAGGACAAGGACGTGGTGGTTTCTATAGCTATACTCGCCTAGAGAATCTGGTCGGCTGCAACATGCATAACGCTGATCGCATCGTATGGGAGTTCCAACATTTGGAACCGCAAGACAAAATCCATCTCGCTCCTGAAACGAGTGGGGCGCCATATTTTCAAGTGGCAGCCATACAGCCGCAGCAAACCTTAGTATTGCAAGGAGGCGGGGCGCTGCCGACCGCCGGTATCCACTCCAGCTGGACCTTCTTCCTCGCTGAACAGCCAGAAAGCACCACGCGCCTGGTTGTGCGTTATCGTATGCGTTACAAACCGGGCGTGTTCAACTGGATAATTTGGCAGGGGATAATGGACCCCATCTTCTTCGTCATGGAAAGGCGCATGCTAATAGGCATCCTGCAGCGAGCCGAAGCATCCGCGGCAATCTGAAACGAGCTTGCCCCCGAGATATTCTGTGCAAATACTATCATCCCATCCGACGTGGAGATGTTAGCGTGATAAAAACCTCTATGCTACAACAAGCACAAGCCGTGAAGCAACAACTTGTTGCATGGCGTCGTGCCATTCATCAGCACCCGGAGCTAGGTTTCGAGGAACACGAGACAGCAGCTCTGGTAACACGCGTATTGAAGGACATAGGTGTTCAGGTGCGCACCGGGGTAGGTCGCACGGGAGTGGTCGGTTACCTAGGTAAGGGAAATGGACCCGTTATCGCCATACGCGCCGATATGGACGCATTGCCCATTCAGGAGGAGAACCGCGTGGAGTACGCCTCGAAGGTAGCAGGGCGTATGCACGCCTGCGGTCATGACGCCCACGTGGCGATGGTGTTAGGGGTGGCGCTGCTCCTGCAGCCATTGGAACTGCCGGGCGAGGTGCGTCTTCTGTTCCAACCCTCTGAAGAGAAGGAGGATGAAGAGGGCCTAAGTGGGGCACAGCGGATGATCGCCGATGGCGCATTGGAAGGGGTACAAGCAGTCATCGCTCAGCATGTGGACGGCGCGTTATATGCAGGCACTGTCAACATAGGAGAGGGCTATGTAAACGCGGCAGTGGATACCTTCAGGGCTCGCGTGATCGGACATGGCGGACACGGCGCATACCCTCAGCAAACCTGTGATCCGATCTGGATGACCTCCTTTGTGCTCAACGCGCTGTATACCATTCCTTCACGCCGAATCCCCCCACTGCAACCTTGTGTGGTCAGCTTGGGCATCATACGCGGGGGCACGGCAAACAACGTTATCCCCGAGGAAGTCTACCTGGAGGGCACCCTGCGCAGTTTTGACGAACACGTGCGCGGACAGCTCACCCAAGAAGTGGAGACAGCTCTAAACATCGTACGCAGTCTGGGTGGTAACTATCAGCTAACCGTTCAGCGTGGATATGCACCCACCTACAATCATCCGCAGGTAGTCGGCTGGCTGCGCCAAGTAGCGCGCGATCTTTTAGGGCCTGAAAATGTGGGATCGGAGCAGAAGTCGATGGGTGCCGAGGACTTCGGCTATATGTCTCAGGTGACCATGGGAGCGATCATGCGACTTGGCATTCGCACCCCAGGAGGGCCACCACGCCACATTCACTCCGCCACATTTGATCTCGATGAAGATGCCCTACCTGTGGGCACGGCTGTGCTGGCCGAGACAGCACGACGCTTTGTGTGCGGAGAACTGAAGTAAGGATCGGTGCACAAAACATCCCAATTGGAAAACAAGGTTGGATAATGGCCCCAGCGTCAGTTATTTCTGCCAGAGCGACGAATCTCCAGCAGATCGGACAGCAACGCAAAGCCGGTCTCGCGCCGACCTGCTCCTGGGCCCACTATGGTAACCTCACCAAGCAAGTCGGTGACATAGGTAATGGCGTTGGTCGCCCCACTCACCCCGGCTAGTGGATGGGATAGCTCAATCATCTGAGGCGCTACAGTAGCGAGCACTCCATCATCCGAACGTTGCAGTTGGGCAATTAGCTTCCAGCGCTTCCCCTGTTCTCGGGCACGCCGAATATCCTCAGGACACAAATGGGTGATGCCCTGTCGACTGACCTGTCGGGCGGAAATGGGGTGATCAAACACGACTGCTGCCAGGATGAGTAGCTTGCCAAGCGCATCATAACCTTCCACATCTGCGGTGGGATCTGCTTCAGCATAACCTAGCTGCTGCGCTTCGGTAAGCGCCTCACCATATGTTGCACCATTTTCCATCCTTGTGAGGATAAAGTTAGTGGTGCCGTTCAGGATGCCCCGCACTTCACGGATGGTGCAGCCGGCCAGCGCTGTGGTCCCCAGACGTAATGCCGGCGTGCCCGACATAACGGTCCCCTCAATACCCCATTTGAGACCGTTAGCATCTGCTAATGCTCTCAGCTCCTTGTAAGCTAGCGCTACCGGGCCCTTATTGCTGGTTACCACGTGCTTACCAGACTGAAAGGCAGTACGAATGTGGGTTGCAGCTGGCTCGCCGGACTCGAGGTCAGTCCAAGTTGTTTCTACGATTACCTCGGCATTTGTCTCGCGAATGGTGCTCAGGCTGTCCAGGCCACGCACCAAACCGGTCACATTAGGGTATCCATCCACTGAGCCGGAACGTTGCACAGCTTCCAACAACTGTTCCAGGCTCAGCCCTTCGTGATGATAGACAGAGCCTCTTGCTGTGTCACACACAGCAACAACTCGAGCATCCAAAGCGTACTGGCGTCGAAGATCCTCTCCTTTATCTCTGAGGATCTCGACCAACCCCTGTCCAACAGTGCCAAAACCGATGATTGCTAATCGCAAAGTAATCCCTCCACACTACTCTAGATGATCTAATTATTGTTTTATTGGGAACACAATGGTGAACTTCGTGCCGCCGTCACGTTCTATGCGCAGCGTGCCACGGAGTTGTCGCGTCAATAGAGTGACAATACGCAACCCCAGTGAATTAACTGTTTCCGGGTTGAGATCTGCTGGCAGCCCTATACCATTATCGCTTACAAGCACAGAGCATTCTCCCCTGTTGACACAACGCAGCTCAACACGCACCTCTGGATGATCTCCTGAGGCGAGGCGACCTCCATCACCTGATGGAAACGCGTGCTTGAAAGCGTTTGATACGAGTTCGTTGACAATCAAACTGCATGGAATAGCCACATCCAAGCTTAAACGCACGTCCTCTATCTGGCAGACAACCCGCACTGCGTGAGCGTGAACGCGATACACGTCGCGCAGCTGATAGACAAGGCTCTCCACGTATTGGCCGAAATTCACTGCAGCCAACGCTTGTGAACGGTACATCTTCTCGTGAAGCAATGCCAGCGACCTGATGCGCTGCTGACTCTCTTCTAAGGCATTACGCACTTGTTCGTTCCCGACCGTCTCTGCTTGAAGATACAGCAAACTTGAAATCATCTGCAGGTTGTTCTTAACGCGGTGATGAATTTCCTTCAGGAGTATCTCCTTTTCACGGAGTGAGTCTTGCAGTTCTCTCTCCATCTTTTTCCGACTTGTAATGTCCACCACGATGCCGCGGTAGCCGGTCACACTCTCGTTGGATACTACCGAGATTGAGTGCACCAACACAGGAAAAGTGCTACCGTCTTTGCGCATCCCCGTAAGCTCAATGTTCATATTGCCCGCAACAGCTGCCTGTAATTCACGCCAGGCGCGTCGACGTTCCTCACACGCCAGCAGCTTGAGAACATGGACTCCGCGCGCTAGATCGGCAGGCGAGTAGCCGAATGTCTCACAGCCACAACGGTTCAAGAAAGTGAGCATTCCTAGCCGATCCGTCTCAAAGACCGTATCCGGTAATGCATCAGCCAGCTCTCTGAAGCGACGTTCGCTGTTGCGCAGTGACTCAATTAGTTGTGCATTGCGGATGGCGATCCCTGCATAAGCTGCAAACAGAGCTAACACATCAGCATCGGCTGATGAGTATACGCCCACCGCTCTGGAGACAACCACCAACACATCCATCATCTCACCACCCCAACTCACCGGCACAGCTACTGTTGCCCCAAATGGAGCATCGTCCGGTAGTACCAACAGGCAATGGGGCCACTCCAGATAGTTGTCCAGAACCAAGGGCTGTCCGGTCGCCCACACTGTGCCTACTAGGTTCTCACCACGTCGGATTAAGGTGCCCAGTGAAGGCAGGAATTCTTCCATCCCGGCCGATGTTACCCACTCCAAAGCATCGTGCTCGGGGCGATAGAGGGCCAGTCCGGCACCTGTACCCTCCAGCAGCCGCATCGCTTGTTCCGCAATAAAGCTCAGCAGAGAAGGTAGCTCCAGCTCAGTAGAGAGCTGCAACACAAGCCGGCTCAACGCTCCCAGCTGAGCAGTACGTCGCCGCAGAGCATGCTCCAGATGCACACGGCGATCTATATCGCGCAGCAGCAACACGCGTCCTTTCAGGTTGCCGCGTCGGTCAAACACAGGGGACACACGCACATCTAGATACTTGCCGGGTCGCTCCGCTTTACCGTTTCCCAACACAATCGTAACATCTGTCAGATTTGCTTCAGGTCCGAGGCGTGCCATTGCCATTAGCTCAGGCCAATTAGGTATATAATTGGAAACAACGTCTCCGATTACACGATTTGCATGCACATGTAGTAGGCGCTCGGCAGGTGGATTCAGCTCCACAATACGATCCTGCGCATCCAACACGATCAGACCATCCGGTAGGTTGGCAAGTACCACATGATGCGCAGCCGGTACAATATCAAATAGATGGTAGTGAAACAACCCATAAGTCCAACATAGCCCTGTGATCGTCAAAGCAAAGGGAGCTGTCTCGAAGCCGGGCAAGGAGACCCAACCCAACGTCATCGGCAAGTCTAATATGAGTGGGATAATCGCGCCGACGATGAGCATCACCGCTTGCCCTCGATGGAGCCTGCTGGGCCGCACTACCACTGTGTGAATCAGAATTGCTGCGCCAAGCACCATCAGAATGTAACAGTAGATCGCATGAACGACGAACCAAAGGTCGTAGGGCATGTACAGTGGGGGCGGCACGTGGCCAATGTTTAGACTCTCGACCCACGCAACATAGCGCGGGTCGGCGTCGCGTATCCAGTGCACAATGGTGGTTGCCAGTGGCACTACTCCCAACAAAGCCACATTTCGCAGCCTGCAATAAGATTCGTGCCCAGCATACATAAGTGCAAGGCAAAGCCAAGCTACCGGCTCCGCGTCCACAGCAATGAACATCACCCGTCGCCAGAACAGCTGAGCAGGCACATCATTGCTGGCCAGGTAGAGCGCGTTGGCTAGTGTCCACCACGCTGCAAAGAACATGATGAAAATGAAGGGTATAGCGCCACGAGCGTCACGTCGCTTCCAGGCATAGAGGCCTAAGCTCGAAGTAATGCATGCTGCCACAATATCAGCGACGATTACCGTTACATGATAGCCTTCCATCAGCTGCGTTCACCCGCACGTGGAAACCAGCGATGAAGAGATGAAGTGAGCTCCCTCAAAAAGCATCACGGCTACACATAGCGTGGCTGATAGCCGTTTCTGCTCCCCAATTCTCCGATCTGTGAAATTATTATAGCTCTGGCTCTACAGGACAGCAAGTGTTAGGAAAGTTCAAGTTGCTCGGTGCAACCGCAACAGACTGGCTGTCAGGACACCAGCCGCGGTGAGGAGAGTAATCACTAAACCGAGTGTCCATGAGCGTGGCGCAAATCGCATTTCCACGTGGTGATGACCAGCGGTCAGGTACAGCGCCCGAAAGGTATAGTTGGCACGCAGCAGCGGTTGCTCCTTGCCATCCACGTACGCTTGCCAACCAGGATACCACGTCTCGGCAAACACCAAGTACCCCTCTGCCGCAGTATCGACCCGCAGACGCAACTCGTTGAACGTATACACATCGAAGTGAATGATAGCAGGTCTGGGAGCGATAACGTTTAGATCCTTGCCGCCCTCTAGGATCACCTCCTCCGCCGGGTTGAACCCCTGTGCATGCACTGCTTGCCAAGCTGCCGTATGGTCAGGGACACTACGTGCACGATGCACCACGAGGGCACGCGGTAGTGCTTCACGGTTTAGAAAGACAGCAAGCTGAGAGGCACTCTCGAATACGGGTGCAAACTTCTGCCAATCCAACACCACATCCCGCGCAGCAATCACATACTTGGCGTTGAGGAAATCGTACAGGCGCGATGAACGGCTCGGAATACCCTCCAGAAAGCGCTCATAGTCCGCCAGAATCAGCGGGTTGACCACTCCGGACACATCATACAGGTTGTGCAACAGCGATGTGTCCGGCTGCCATAGGTGCCAGATATTCGTGCGTGTATCGATCCGATAAAGTGATTCATCCGATTTGAGGAATGCGATAACGTCTGGATGGTTGAAGGTGATTGTCGGATCCTCTGCAGCCACATCCAGATTGCTGCCCAGGCTGGCCAAATCAAAAAAGATCAGAGCAGCAGCAAAGAGGCCAAGCATCATAGGATGCAACCATCCTCGCCAGAAGGCATACAGTAGTGCCAGAGCTGCTGTCAACACACCAATAAAAAACACCAGACCATTGGTCGCCGCAGCGGTACGCGCAAAGATGATCGGATCTTTGTCCTGACTGGTGATGAGCGCATGATAACTTAGTGGCAGGGCAATCAACACCAACCCTCCCAGCACCCACGGAGCGCTACGCGTAAACATGGCGAGCACCTGCCGTGCCGCAGACGTTCCCTCAATCAGCATTTGCAGGCCATATGCTGCTAAGCCGGCTAGCGCAAAGTCAAGAATGAAAACGAAACGTGCCGGTGCGCGCATGCCAGCAAATCCCGGCAACAGCTGGTACAGATAACTATGCACTACGCTGTAGGCACCCAACGCCGCCAGCAAGCTGAAGGCAGCCAGAAGCGCTAACATACCAAGCGTACGTTCGCGCCGTATACCAGCTGCCAGCGCCAGCGCAGCCAGCACGAGCGGCAAGATACCCACATATCCAACTTCAACACGGTCCCAAGGGCCCCAATGTGTCGCCGGATCCCGACCGAAGAAGGACGGCACGAACAGCCCAATCAGTCCAGCAGGAGGCAATGAGTACTGACTGGCATGTTGATAGTCGTACGCCGCGCGCGGAGTCCATGCGCTGAGCTCATAAGCAGGCACCAAAGCCACAGCAGCCAACCCTATCCCGATTGCCAAGGTGAGCAGCAACAACACGATGGGCAATACCAGTTGCTTCCCACGGAACAGCGGAATCTGGGACTCTGCTGGCTCTCTGGGGCCATATGGTACTATCATCCAGTAGAGCGTATCCAGCAACAAGGCGACAACGATGAACAACAGTGGCTGTGTATGTCCCGCCGTCGCCGCGATCCCCAGGCAAAGTCCTGCCCAGATTGCCATAAGTGGCCGCCGTTCGCTCAGGGCACGATGGTGAAACAGAAAAATCAATGGCAACCAGGCCGCTTGTGCGATGAGATTAAGATTACCAAAGTGGATAATGAAAAAGTCTGAGAACATATAAGCCAAGGCACTAGCTAAGGCCGGCAGGCGAGATAACCAGCCATTGGTTGCGAATGGCTCATCGCTGTGGCGCAACAAAGTGCGGAAACAGAGATAGGCTGTCGCTCCAGCAAGCCAAAAGTGAAAAATCGCCAACTCCATCATCACCCGATAGGTGATCTGCGGCACAGCCAGCCAGACAATCAAGTTAATGGGGTAATACAGTGCTGTCTGAATGTCCGCAGCAAATGGCATACCACCATACAGATAGGGGTTCCACAGTGGGAATTGCTCACTTTTCAGCGCACGGGCAGCGAAGTGATGTACAGGGTACAGGAAAGAGGCCAGATCGCCCCCACCAGCTGGCATCCATTCGCCGGCGAAGAGGACACGCCAAAAAAACACTGCAGTTGCCATGGCGAGGACGCCCAGCATAGCCCCATCTAGCAATCGACTGGACACTCGATGCTGCAGCGTTTCTGACGCGGAGGCGTCCATATCAGGCAACAAATTACGCTGCGTCCCCTTGCAATACCTCTGTCAGCTGACGGCGCACTTCGGGAGCAATTAGTGTGCCCTTAGGTTGGCTACGCAAGTGTTTCTTGAGATCTTTAGCCAACATAGCCGGCACCTCGTCACGGTCGCGTCCAGATGGATCATCCAGCTGCAAGGTAGCATTCGGATGGGTGAAGACCACCAACGGTTCGATGGCAGGGAGATCGCCTGAAAGAGCACGGCTTAGCTGGGTACGCAGCTTTTCTGCATTGGACAACGCCTCATGGGTGGGATTGCCCAAGGCTTCCTCATTGAAAAACAGGAAAAGGCGTTTAACGCTGAAATTGCGCTTCCAGCGTGTGCCCTGTTTGCGAATGACGCCATCCTGGTTCTTGGCAGTAATGACATACAGACGCGACGGGGTGAGCAGCACGTGAGGCGCTGCGGCGGTATAGTTAAACAGGTGGTAGTTGTTGTCAAAACCGCGTAACGCTTTCTCCAACACGTGATCGGCACGCGGCTCACGCACGTAACGATTGGCGTTGTACGCACTAATGTTAGCAAGAACGAAACCAATCAACAGAGCCGGTAATGACCAAAAGTAGTAAGCTTCATTAAAAGAGGCAAGCAGACCACCTCCCAGTACCATTAGGCCAGCCATACTTGTCCAGCGGACCAGCTGGCTACGTTGTCGCAAGAGCTTCTCATTGGTGGTTATTTTCATCTCTCTGCTCTCTCTGCTCGTTATTTCTAGTGATGAGACCCAATTCACGCTTGATAGCGCCTACTACATCATATTCCACTGTTTGGGCAGCGCGGCGAATCGCGTTGCGCACTGCATAGGCATCGGAGCGGCCGTGGCCGATCACTACCACTCCGTCCACACCCAACAGCGCAGCACCACCGAACTCACGATAGTCCAGCTTCCGTGCTGCTGCTTCAAGCGCTGGCCTCATGAGCAATGCCCCCAGACGCGCCAGTGGATAACGGCGTATACCCTCCTTGATGGAATCAATGAACAAACGGGCGGTTCCCTCTGAAGTCTTGATAAAAACGTTGCCTGAGAAACCATCAGTGACCACGACATCTGCTATCCCGGAGGGCACGTCCTTGCCTTCTACATTGCCAATGAAGCGGAAGGGGCCACGTTTGAGCAATGGCAGCGCGTCAATGACCAGTCGATTGCCCTTACCTTCCTCCTCCCCATTGGAAAGGATGCCCACGCGAGGATATTTCACACCTATCATACGCTCCACGTAAACACTGCCCATCAAGGCAAACTGGTATAGATATTCCGGACGGCAATCGGCATTGGCTCCAATGTCAATCACATAACAATAACCGTTCTCGGTTGTAGTGGGATACAATGTCCCCACTGCTGGCCGCTTGATCCCCGGAATGCGCCCTAAGTAGAGTAACGCTGCAGCCAGTCCGCCACCAGTATGCCCCACGGTAACAAAGGCATCTGTCTCGCCGCGACGCAACATTTGCATCCCCACCGCCATTGAGGAGTTCGCTCTGGCACGCGCTGCCGCGGCCGGACGCTCAGCCATCTCAATCACTTGACCGGCAGGTGTGATTGAAAGGGAGAGACCACGCCAGTCATGTTTTTCCAGCTCGCGCTCGATCACGTCTGGCCGTCCTACCAACTGCACTTCCAACCCAAAGTCCCGAGCAGCCCAGACAGCACCATGCACTGTTACCTGGGGAGCGTGATCGCCCCCCATAGCGTCAAGAACGATGCGCATAGATTCCCTTTGACCAACTGGATTGGGTTCAAGTTAGGAGGAAGATTATAGCATTAGCAACAGGTTTAGACAATCAGTACAGAGCTGCCTCGCGTGTCCAAAACTGTGTTTGTCAAATCCAGAGAACCATGTTATGATTGATAAAGTAACAATATACCCCCTATAGGTTTGCCGTGCTGCGATCTCAAAGGAGGATTCCCATGGATAGCCAGCTCATAAAGTGTTTGCGACACTGGCTGGTGCCTTTGTTTATCCTCACGCTCTTGTTCATCGCAGTTGGGAGAGCGTCTTATGTCTCTTCCGCAAACCTTTTCGAACAGGAAGCACCTCTGAGAGCATACCAACCGCAACTTGCACCTACCCCTACATCGCCTCTGATCAGTGCGATGGCTGTTGAACCTGCGATTGTAAATGATGGGTCGCCTGTGCAAGCTCGCGTATCCAAGCCCTCTCCACCGTCGGAGGAGAGATACCTTCCCCAGGCGTCTTCTACCCAACTGTATAACCTTATTGTGAATGGATCCTTCGAAGACGGGTTTGTTGAAGGCATTGCGGTTGGCTGGCAACATTTTGCGACAGGTGGTGTGCGAGCCAGCTGGCACAATGACATGTGGCAACCAGTTCTGTACGATGGTGCCCACGCCCAACTTCTAGCACTCAAGGACGCCACCGAACGTGACCGTTATGTGGGCATTTTTCAAACGGTGCCAGTTGTGCCAAATATGGAGTATGTCCTAACTCTCCATGGACTGGTGCGTTCTGACGAGGGATCGGTCGACGCATCAGATTACGGTTACCGGTTGCAGTATGGCATTGACTACACAGGTGCCAACGACTGGCGGTCACCCCAGATCGATTGGATCGAATTGCCATGGGACGAGCAACCACGCACCGCTCCGCCACCCGGTGGATATCGCATCGGGACATACACGACAACCATACGGGCACAGGAACCGACGTTAACGCTTTTCATCCGTGGGTGGAAGAAATGGGTTGGTATGGCAGAGGGCAACTATAACGTGGATGGAATCAGCCTAGTAGTGGCCCAGGCAGAAGCAGCACCAGCTCAGCAGTTGCCCGCTCCGGAAGAAACCCAGCCTGCCCCTATGCCCCAGATGCCTCAAACAGGCGACACGGTTGCCAGCAGGGACGGGCTGACGCTGGCTAGCATCCTGATAGTGGCACTACTTGTGGCGGGCGCCATCTGGCAGGCGAGGCACCGGCGTGTTTGAACTGCTTGAACTGATGTGCTCTTCCACTAATCTTGTTCGATGGAACCTGCTGCTCTAACTTTTTCTATGCATTTGGCCAAGGAGGAGCTGGCGTGAAGATTTCCTGTCTGCAAGAGAATCTAGCCCGTGGACTGGGCATTGTTGGACGCGCGGTGGCAAGCCGCAGCTCTCTACCAGTGCTTTCCAATGTGATGCTGGCCACCGACGGCGGTCGCTTAAAGCTGTCGGCCACCAACTTAGAAATAGGTATCAGCTGCTGGATAGGTGCCAAAGTTTCCGAAGAGGGGGCAATCACAGTGCCTGCTCGGTTGTTGACCGAGTTTGTCAGTTCATTGCCCCCGGAACAGATCGATCTGGAGTTGTCGGTGCGCACCCAGACTCTGCACCTGAGCTGTGCACGCTTCGAGGCCAATATCAAGGGTATTGATGCACAAGAATTCCCCATTGTGCTTACAGCGGAAGAAGGTGCACCTTTTGTAACGGTCGACCCCGATGAACTGCGCCAGATGATCGCTCGAGTCGTGTTTGCTGCTGCCACCGATGAAAGCCGCCCGATCTTGACCGGGGTGTTGACCGCATTCGAAGGCGACCGGCTCACTATGGCTGCAGCGGATGGCTACCGATTGTCGGTGGAGCACATTACACTTGAGAAGGCGGTCCCGGAGAAGGTAGAAGTGATCGTGCCGGCACGGGCATTGGCCGAACTGGCGCGCATTTCCGCCGACCAAACTGAACCGATCGGGATAATCATTACACCAGCTCGCAATCAGATCCTTTTCCATTTGCAAGACATAGATCTGGTTTCGCAGCTCATTGAAGGGCGCTTTCCCGATTACCGCCAGATTATTCCAACCAGCTACACCAATCGTGCAATTCTGGACGTGCAGAGCTTCCTGAAAGCGACCCGAGTAGCTCATCTCTTTGCTCGCGATTCCGCTAATATTGTGAGACTTGACATCAATGCTGGCGATGAGCTAATGCCAGGACGGGTAACGCTTATGGCAACGAGCAACCAGCTGGGAGACAATGTTGGTCAGCTGGATGCTACTGTAGACGGCGAACCAATCCAGATTGCATTCAATGCCAAGTACCTGATCGACGTTCTATCAGTAATCAGCAGTGCTCAGGTCGCCTTGGATACTATTTCGCCTTCCAGCCCGGGTGTGTTACGAAGACCAGGCGACGATCGCTTTGTGCATGTGATTATGCCTATGCATCTGCCTCGCTGAGCAACCATGGCGCCATTAACACACAGAGCCAGGCAATCGAATGCCCGGCTCTGACTCTCTTTGCCAATCTACTGTGGCAAATAACGAAAAATTCTATGCATGCGGTCCCTAAGCACCTGCGGTCTCCACTCCGTAAGAATCAGCACGAGCTTCCAGCTCGGCTAACCATCTGACCGCCTCAATAGCGGCCCGAGCCCCCTCGCCCGCCGAGGTGACATTTTGACGGAAGATCGGATCAGCTACCTCACCGGCAGCGAATACGCCAGGGATATTGGTGCGGGTACGCTTGTCCGTCACAATGTAGCCATTCTCATCCATATCCAGCTGCCCACGAAAGATCTGGCTATTGGGTATATGCCCAATAAAGATGAACACCCCCTCCGTAGGCAGCATAGAGGTCTCCCCGGTGACGACATTCTTGAGCGTGACTGCCGTTACCTCGTGCGGCCCGTGAATTTCTGTGACAACCGAATTCCAGATAAACTCAATCTTCTCGTTTTGGCGAGCGCGTTCCTGCAGAATATAGCTCGCACGCAACTGGTCGCGACGATGGATGATCCGTACTCGTGTGGCAAAGCGTGTCAGGAAGAGCGCCTCCTCCAAGGCCGAGTCCCCTCCGCCCACCACCACTATTTCCTTGCCGCGGAAGAAGAAACCGTCGCACGTGCCACAATAGCTCACGCCGTGCCCAATGAGCTCGATCTCTCCAGGCACGCCCAGCTTGCGTGGCGAGGCACCGCTGGCTACGATGACTGCTTTGGCCTTATACTCAGCGCTGTAGGTTTTGATCCAGAAGGGATGCACCTGAAAGTTTACTTCGGCGGCCTCGTCATACTCCATACGGGCACCAAAGCGCTGAGCTTGGCGGTGGACACGCTCCACTAATTCGGCACCTGTGATACCGTCCGGAAAACCGGGAAAATTCTCGATTTCATTTGTAATAGATGGCTGACCGCCAACCATAGTGCCAGTCAGCACCAAGGGACTAAGATTAGCACGGCCTGCATAAATGGCCGCTGCCATTCCGGCCGGACCGGAACCAATGATAATGAGATTTTCCACTGCCATAATATTGCCCGCCTACACCAGAGTTATCGTGACCCAGCTCTCCAATATACACTTGGTCACATATGAGTTGCGTTATAGAAACGCTAACATTGCATAAGAGATCCAGGGCAAATTTGCAAACAGATTGCAATCACCCCTGATCCCTGCGCATTCATCCACTGGCACGCAGCACTAGAGGGTATGTTCCCGCCTTATTTGCGCTCCGGCATCTACTGCTTGCGATATGGTTGACCATCAGCGGCTGGTGGAGTTGTTCGGCCGATAACACCAGCGACGGCGACCATCGTGAGAATGAAGGGCAACATACCGATGAACTGGTAAGGGACGTTCACCTCTAGAATCTGGAATTTGAAGTTGAGTGCGTCAGCAAAACCAAAAAGTAGGGCACCGGCAGCTCCTCCAAGTGGGTTCCAGTTGCCAAAAATCATAGCCGCCAAAGCAATGAACCCACGATTGTTGGTCATCAAGTCGTCAAAGTGGCCCACTGTCTCCAGAGAGAACCAAGCACCACCTAACCCGGCAACACAGCCGGCCAGGATGACATTCACATAGCGAATCTTGAACACATTAATGCCCACTGTATCCGCAGCCCGCGGATGCTCTCCCACCGCCCGTGTACGCAGCCCCCATGGGGTACGAAAGAGCACAAACCATACCAGTGGCACCAATACCAGCGCAGCATATACCATAGGTTGGTATTGGAAAAGGATAGTGCCAATAATAGGGATGTCCCATAACGGTGTGCCTTGAAAGACGTAGGGGAAGAGGCCAGGCGCGCCAAAAGGGTTCTTAAGCAGAAAAGCGGCCCGGATGTACCCGCTAATCCCGACTGCCAAGATGTTGATGCAGGTACCACTAATAATGTGGTCCACCAAGAACTGAATAGTCAGCAAAGCGTGCAATGTAGCCATAACACCACCTGACAGCACCGCGGCCAGCAGCCCTAGCCACATGTTCTGCGTGTACAGAGACACCATATACCCAACGGCTGCTGCTGTGAGCATCATGCCCTCTATGCCGATGTTGATGACAGCACAACGTTCGCACATGACACCGGCCAACATTCCCAACATAATCGGCGTGGCCAACCTCACACTGTCCTTGACGAGCCCAACCAGATCGATACTCTTGTCGGCAGCCGCGGCAATAATGGCTCCCAGCACAACGAATAGTGCACCCGAGCCCAGCAATACGTTGGTGGTACGTTCCGAGGGAGAACGAAGCAAGGCATATAAACCAATCACCCCCAGCAACAGGCCGATTGCGATCAAGCTGGGTTGTGTCGGTATGGTCAGGCGCACTGGTGGCGGTTGCAAAATGATCCCCAGCCCCAGACGGGAAAGAGCTTGTGGCGATCCACTGCTAAGCGTCCAGACCAGCACAATAATAGCCAAAATCAGATAAAACAAGCCCAGGCCTCGTGCGCGGGTCACAAAGCGTTTTCGTCCAGTGGGGTTATTATGTATTGTCTCCGCGTTCACAGCACTACCTTCTGCGTGTTATCTTCCCCATCCACGTGTGAAGACCACTGCTTTCTCCCCGCGCGCCCGGAGTCGATAGAGCCAACGGATGATCTGATCAGCAGCGATGAACATGATCACCAACCCTTGAATAATGTTGACCAGATCGATCGAGATAGCTTGCGCGCGTACCTGCATAAGGCCTGCACCATTGCGCAAAGCACCCCACAAGAAAGCAGCAGGAAAAACACCAAGCGGATGACTCTTAGCAAGCATAGCAACCGCGATGCCGTCAAACCCAAATCCTGTGGAAAAAGCTGCTTTCAAGGCATACTCGCTTGGGCGACCCAAAACCACATCAAGTCCTCCCATCCCGGCTAACATACCGGATAGAGCCATTGCCAGCACAAAGCTACGCTTCACGCTAATCCCTGCATAGCGTGCAGCACTGGGATTCGCACCCACTGTGCGTATCTCAAAACCCCAAGTAGTCTTAAACAAGAAATACCACACTAGTCCTATGGCAGCGAACGCAAGCAACACAGCTGAATGGATGTTCAACTGGGGCACCAGCAGCGGGAAGCGCGCCGACTCAGCAACAAAAGGTGTGCGATCCAGTGTCGCTGTAACATCCTTGAGAGGATTCTTGACCAGATAGTCCACCGTCTTGACAGCAATATAATTCATCATGATCGTGTTGATGACTTCATGCGCTCCCGTAATTGCTTTGAGCGCGCCGGGTATAGCTCCCCAGACAGCACCACCCAGTGCGCCAGCCGCCACCGCCAGCGGAAGATGCACATAGATTGGCAGGCCAGTGATAGAAAAGCCCACAACGGTGGCACAGAGCGCACCCATATAGAGCTGGCCCTCCACACCGATATTGAACAGGCCACATTGAAATCCCAGAGCTACCGCCAGTCCAGCCATGACGTATGG
Organism: uncultured Ardenticatenia bacterium; assembly: GCA_937127125.1. Classification (GTDB taxonomy): domain Bacteria; phylum Chloroflexota; class Anaerolineae; order 4572-78; family NAK82; genus NAK82. Next base: position 335,879 of record CAKZLO010000034.1, on the reverse strand, counting down.
CGTGCAGTAGATCAGGCTGCCCGCCAAAGCTCGTGGAGAGCCAATAGCCCCTTCATACAACCCTCCATAGGCGGAGACGACCAGAGCATTGGCCTCTTGGATTACCTGACTCCATGGGAGTCCAGCACCTCGCAAATCTGCCGCTCGCGTGACCCAGATAACAACTGCACCGATCAACAACGCAGTACACACAGCAAGCACCAGCACTGCCAGCTCACCCCAATCCCATACACGCAGCCGATCCCAAAGTGTCTCCAATTGGTCCTCACCTGCCGGACCAATCCGTGTCTGCAGCGCCCCATCGCGCAGCCGAATCGTCACCTCATTGAGACGCGCACGTATCTCCTGCGAGACCACATTCTCTGCAGCGTGGAATGGCGCCAAGCCAACTCCCCCATTGCGCAAGCTACCTAGCCAATTGCTCTTACCCTTGAAACGACCCGCCGCCCAGTCGCGCACAGCATTTTCAACAGCAATGTCGACTCGCTTGATGGCGCTGGAGACTAATCGGTCACTTCCAGGAGCGCGACCTCTCTCAAATGTGGTGAACCATTCGTCCTGATCCACACCAATGACCCAGGCGCCCGCTTCTGCCGCCCCCCTTATGGCACCACTCCCCGTGCGTCCGCCGGCACCAAATATCACGTCCGCACCACGTTCAACAAAAGAGAGCGCGATGGAACGTCCCTTGTCTGGGTCGTTAAAAGATTCCACATGTTCACTCAGCACGCGCACTTTTGGATTGACGTAGCGGGCACCACGAGCGAACCCCTTGCGGAATCGTAAGACAGGCGGAACCGTCTCACCGGCAACAACGCCGACGATGTTACTCCTGGTGATGCACCCTGCCAGAGCACCAGCCAGGAATCCCGCTTGATCTTCCGCAAACACCAAGCTCAGCACATTCGACAAGGGGGGCTGAACTACAAAATCCACCGTGACAAAATCCACATCCGGGTGCTCTTTCGCTACCCGTTCCACCACTTTGCCCAGCCCATTCCCAACTGTGATGATCAAGCCACATTGCTCTTCAATCAGGATCAGCAGATTGACCTCGTGGTCCTCGGGACGCACTGTCTCAATATAGGTGTATTCCAGCCCAAGCTCTGTAGCGGCGCGACGCAAGCCTTCGTAGGCATACTGGTTAAATGTACCATCATCGATGTGGCCGACATCGGTGACTAAACCGACACGTACGCGCCTCTCATCTTCCGGTGAACCAGTGTTGTGACTGAGATTTTGCACACTCTTCCTCCCGGGCAGGACAAACTCGCGAGAGGGGTTCTGCCTGCCTGACGATGGTCCTGGGGACCTTTGCACATCTTGTATCAAGTCTCGAGGTCTCCGCACAATATCTCTTTAGGAGAGAACCCCCATCAACATATTACGCTCCGTGGGATGTGACACCCGCCATCAGCAACCCCAGCGTAGCCCGCTCTGCTTGCGTCGCATCCAGAGTGGCGATAATCTGGCCCTTGTACATAACCGCGATACGGTCGGCCAGCGACATGATCTCGTCCAGCTCTGCCGAGACCAATAGCACGGCGACACCTTGATCGCGAGCCTGCACCAATCGTTTGTGAATGAATTCGATTGAGCCAACATCCAACCCGCGCGTAGGCTGAGCAGCAATCAGCAATTTGATTGGACGCGAGAACTCACGTGCTACGATCATTTTCTGCTGATTGCCCCCCGAGAGGTTGCTGGCCGGCATATAGACACTTGGAGTGCGGATGTCAAACTCGTGCACCAATCGCCATGCGTGCTCCTCGATGGCGCGATGGTCGAGAATTGCGCCTCGGGCGAACGGCTGTCGATAGTATGTATTCAGAACCAAGTTGTCGGCGACAGGGTAGCTGCCCACCATTCCATGTTCATGGCGATCCTCAGGGATATGCGCGACACCCTGCTCAGAAATTCGCCGTGGAGAAGCATTGGTAACATCAACTCCATCTATCGATACGCGACCTGCGATGGTCGGTCGCAAGCCAGTGAGCGCTTCTACCAGCTCGGTCTGACCGTTGCCCTGTACGCCAGCAATACCCAACACTTCACCCGCTCTTACCTCAAACGAGGCACCGTTAACTGCCATAGAGCCTCGATCGTCCAAAACCTTCAGATCGCGTACCTCAAGCACTATGTCTCCAGGCTGAGCTGGACGCCTGTCAACTGTGAGGATCACTTCACGCCCCACCATCATGGCAGCCAGTGAGCTTTGAGTGGCATCTGATGGGCGGGTCGTGCCTACTACGCGACCGTTACGCAGCACAGTAATACGGTCCGCCACCGCAAATACTTCACCCAGCTTGTGGGTAATGAAGATAATACTCTTACCCTGCTTGGCCAATTCACGCATAATGGTAAACAAATCATCTGCTTCCTGGGGTATCAACACAGCGGTCGGCTCATCGAGGATAAGAATGCTCGCCTGGCGATAGAGTGCTTTGACAATTTCAACACGTTGTTGCAGGCCTACGGGCAGATCCTTGATGTAGGCGCTAGGATCAACCTCCAACCCATATTGATGCGATATCTCGCGAATGCGTTGTGCAGCGGTATCCTGATCGAGAACGAAACCATTTTTCACGATCTCTGTGCCCAACATAATGTTCTCCGCCACTGTCATCACCGGAATGAGCATGAAGTGTTGGTGCACCATGCCGATGCCCAGCCGTATCGCGTCAGTAGGGCTGCTGATGTGCACCTCGCGGCCGTCCAGGAAGATATGCCCTTCATCGGGTCGGTAGAGACCGTACAAGATGTTCATTAAGGTGGATTTCCCAGCGCCGTTCTCGCCCAACAGACAATGAATCTCGCCTGTTTCAAGCGCAAAGTCAATGTGGTCGTTAGCCAAGACCCCTGGAAAACGTTTTGTGATGCCCCGCATTTCCAGAGCAAAGGTCATAAGTGGGTTATCCTCCAGGAAGTGCCCCTGAGGGGCTCACTTTTGTAGCTTCTCTGAGTGTGGGAATGACGTCGAGCATGTAGCAAAGACTCTGAATCCGGGGCAGGTGCTTCTTACTGGCGCCCGTCGAAACGGCTGTGATCATCAAGTAATCAAGCCTCAATGCGTCTCAAAGCCAAGCCACGGTAATGGCCAACAGATGGTAAGCCTGCACCCCAAGGATGCTATACAAGGCATCCCTACGAACAGTTGCCCCACCAGACGCGCCCATGATATCAAAGTAGTAGGGGTATGTCAATCAGTTGCGACCTGGAATGTAGGTGTGCAAGAACGGGTCACCCTGGAGTGATCAGTTGCCTATGCGACCACTCTCAGAGACTTTGTATTCGCAATGCTACCAGTGCACGTGCCAGAGCAGCCCACTCCGACAAGCTGAGCGTCTCAGCACGCCGGGAGGGCGCAATGCCAGCCATCGACAACAGACTGACCACCTCTCCAGCGGACAGATTCAGTCCGACACGCAAAGCATTGTGTAGCTGTTTGCGTCTCTGACTGAAGCCAGCTCGCACCACCTGGAAGAAATCTTCCTGCGTGGGTACTTCCACTGGCGGGTGATCATAGGTATCAATGCGCAACACTGCCGAATCGACCTGAGGAGGCGGTACAAATGCTCCAGCCGGTATACGCATCACGATACGGGGGCGTCCGTAGAACTGCACACTCACTGCCAGCAAGCTCAGCTGGCCCGGCGGTGCCACAATCCGTTGTGCAACTTCGCGTTGTACAGTTAGAACCAGACGAAAAGGTGGTGGTATAGCCTGCAACAGCTGCCGCAATACTGCCGAGGTGATATAGTAGGGCAAGTTAGCAACGACAGCATAAGGCGCTTCAATCAGAGAAGGAATGTGCACCTTGAGTATGTCACCGTGCACAATGGTAACATTCGCCAGTTGCACCAGCTCGTGACGTAACAGCTCTACTAATCTCTCGTCCAGCTCAACTGCCACTACGTGACGTGCCACAGCTGCCAGCCGGCGTGTCAGCATGCCTGGTCCTGGGCCTATCTCAAGCACGGCGGCTTCAGGCGGCAGCTCGGCAGCTGCTACAATCTTTTGCAGCAAATGGGGATCACACAGGAAATGTTGTCCCAGTGCTTTGCGCGCGTGTAACCCATAACGATGTAACAATGCACTCAACGACTCTCCTGTCATGCTGCGACCAAGAGGAGTCGACTGCTCAGGTGACAAGCCCTCTACCATAAACCTCAACGTTCCTGTGGCCAGCTAGGAAGGACATAGCGAATATCTCGATGTGGCGGCACCGGAGTAAGAAGATATACATCAACCCAACGATACCAGTGAGGCAGTGGCTTGTCATCGTCGAACCCAAGGTCGATGTGGCGACCCAAGATCGAAGCACCTGTGTCACCAGCTATGGCCCTCCCATAACCTGGAATGTATACATAGCTACCAAGGGGAATCACCTTTGGATCAACAGCAATCACGCCAAAACCTGCCTTGAGGCCGGTACGTGTGACCCCATAGCGCGGGTGATCCTTTGGCTTGCCAGAGCTGGCTGGACTGTAGGAAGTGGCCAACACGCGGATGCGTCGCCAGTATTCAATAGGACCATCAGGCGTCGACAGCTGCTGCACAACGATGCGAGTGCCATACGCGATGATACGTGTCGCAGGTGTGCTTGCCACCCATTCACGTTCCAGTACTGTTGCTACCTCGACGCCATCCTCGTAGATTGAACGGTAACGACGCATGGTAACCCCTTCCGTTCCAGGCTGCACCACCTGCTGCGTGTCAAGCAACATTGCAGAATCCGCTATCCACTCCGTCTCATAGGGGATAATCTCTTGCTCGAAGCGGATGCGTTCCTCCCGTCGCACAACCTGAACGACAGCACCTGGATGAAGGGGAGTATCCAGCGGAGGCAGGGTGTAGTCGCTGCCCATTAAAACGATTTTCTGTTCGGCGAGCAGATCCCTTACAGAACGGCTGCGGGTGTGCATCGCCAACAGATGGCCATCCACGCGGATAGTAACAGGGAGGGACCGACGGATAAAGACGTGCAACCCGGATGATACAGGAGTGTCAAGTGCAGGCACCACTAAATCACCTGGGCGGATAACGACGCCGGCCGCGCGTAGCGCCTCGCCGACGCTAGGACCCGCCGCGTAAAACGTGACAGTCGTAGTGTCGTCATGCAACGTGATCGGCACCGCACGGCGTACCACGATATGAAAACTTGGAGGACGCACAATCGATTGCTGTAAAGGCGACGCAGCCGTTGGGGATGACGAGTGTTGTGCTTGGGTTGCCCCGCTTGACATCTCAGGATCCATCTCGTTCCAATGCACTGCATCTTGCGCTTTGCACTCAACCCCTGCGCCTTTCAATATCTCATCCACACGTTGCCGGCGGGTAAATGTCTGGATAATCCGACCATCTACCTCGATAATCACTGGTCGTGCCAGACTTATCCGCACCACGCCATTGTTGTGCAACGTCGCATCGATATGGGGAAAGACATCATCCTCCGGCTGCAACACGAGCCCGATTTCGCGTAGCACTGCGCGCACACTCGTTTGATGGGTGTAATAGATTAACTCACGTCCATTATGCTCAATGATCAGGGTGACTGACATAGCAGTGCTGGAATAACCAAGCAGCAGGAGAGCCACCAACGGTGACAACCATAGTGGCATTGTCCAGAGGTTCAGCCCCATATGTGGAAAATACCGGCGCAGTCGACTGAGGAGATCTGCAAGCGCATCATACTGGTCCAGAGAAGCCCTTGCTCTCATTGTCACTGCTCCGGGCGCATCAATGAAAAAGGTCGTGCACCCTCTGTCGAACTGCACTTGCCTGCTTACTGACAAGGAACAGCTCCGGCCAGGCTCCCCTGCGTCACCCGAGAGGGACTGCTTATGGCTGCTTCCTTCCGGACCTGACCAGGTTCGCAGGCTCTCGCCGCGCAGGACCCAACCTTCAACGCTGCACGATGTCAGCAGTGTAGACAGCCGCAAGCCCTCGAGAGGGAATTCGATCCCGCTATGGCGGACTGCGGGTACAGGGCGCCGCCACTGCCCCATCTAGCACGACCAGGCGGAGAGGGCGGGATTTGAACCCGCGAGGCTGTTACGCCTACACGATTTCCAATCGTGCGCACTAGACCAGACTATGCGACCTCTCCAAAATTATTAGTTATATCCTGCCCGCCTTGCGTGGTGCGAGGACACTTGGCACCGACCCAATTTCTTCGATGATCCGTCCGTAACGTTCCAGCATCCACATCGACAACGGGCAGCGGGAAGGGTGGGATTCGAACCCACGGCGGAGACCAAGCCCCGCAGCGGTTTTCGAGACCGCCCCAATCGTCCACTCTGGCACCTTCCCGGTACATATTATAGCACATCTGTGTGAGAAGACAACCTACAGGTGTTGAGGGGGTTGAAAAACGTCTAATTTACCCGCTTTATGAGCCCATCTTCCTGCAAAAATCTCCGTGACACAGAATCTCCTCAACATTCTTAGGGACTGAAAAACCTCCCTTCCTTAGTTTTCCACAGGGGAACAAGCCCACAATAGCGGCCTAGCTGGTTATGTGATACCCTTCAGAGTATCGGAAAGGGATGATTAGCCAGAACGGGAGAAAGAAAATCCTTCACTCTGGATTGCCCTCGCGACTGTTCGTGATGTACACTATGTCATGTTCGTTTCAATAGATTGCTTGTTGGAGGCTGAGACTCTCTTGGGAGTGTTTGCACAGCCGTATCAGGTGTTGCTAGCCGTCGCAGCGGTCACCGCGCTGGTCTTGATCGGATTGACCATACATCGCGTCATTCGCAGGCGCTCAGCCCGTATCGCGAGTTTAAAGTCAGCGCCATCAACATTACAACCGTATCTCGCGACATTAGATGGTCGCGTGCAGCTCCCATTATCCAATTTAAGTACTGGCGGTTGCGTAGTCGGCCGCGCGCCAGATGCTGATGTACGTATCGAGGCTACATTGCCCCACGCAGAGACCGTTTCTGCACACCACGCGCGCATTTATCGGGATCCTGCCAGTGGCTTTGTGATCATCGAGGACCTGAATAGCACTGGTGGCGTGCTAATCAACGGTCGTCGTGCGGGACACAAAAACCTGCTTAAGGATCGTTGGATCATTGCGTTCGGTGACTGTACTCTGATTTACCGTGATGGGAATCCAGACACTGGTCCCTTGCGGTGACGTGACGCGCTATTGTGTTTATTACATAACACGTAGCTACCTGTGATATATAGCTTATGAGACTGTGTGGAAAAGTGCCAACGACAGGGATCCGGCAATCTAGCAGGAGAGCGATCTGACAAGCACACTAGAGGTGACACCGAAACACCCGGAGAATCGATGATGCAGTCATCCCCCTATGTCCTTCAACCGCTAGCAGATGGAACCCTCGTTGCTCAGGAGAGATGCTACATCCTGCGGTTATGTTCGCAGTCGCCTGATCACAACATCTACATTGTGGAAGATCTCAAGGCGATCTTTCCGTGTCCCAACCCCGCCTGTGGTTATACTGAGAATACCACCGGTGAGGTCGCCTGTCGGGCATGCGGCACCTTATTGCGTGGTGTAGCGCCATTGCGACGTCGCTATCAGTTACACGAGTATCGGGAGGATGCACATCTACAGGCAGCCGTCCGAGCTGCTGCACATGGATTGCACCATATGGCGCTTCTGCCCCACACCTACTTTTCTGAGCGACCGTACGGCGACGAAGAGCGCCATTACATCATGTTACCAGAGGTTGTTTTGCCGAGCGCAGAGGATTTACCAACCCCACAAACGCTGGCGCGCGTGCTGAATTGGGGTGTTCAATTAGCCGAGGGTCTGTCTTATCTGCACCACCATGGCATTTGTTGGCCGGAGATCACCGCTCGGCACATCCTGGTGTCGGAAAACCTGGCGATGTGGTGTGATCTCAGCAACGCGCAATTGCTTCCCAGGGATGCATCTGCTGCCGCAAGGGCGCAAGCTAACGATGTTGCTGGATTGGCGAAAATACTTCTCTATTTAGCCACGGGTCGAAGTGAATTCGTCCCTGTTCCTGAGCTGCCGCCCACTCTACACCGACTACTCGAGCGCATTTTCGACGGTCGCGAAGGAATTCCCACTGCTATGCAGCTGGCCGATGCGTTGCGTGCTGCGGTCGAATCGCTCAAGCGGCCAGACAGCACGTGTGTTCGCATTGGCAAACACACCGATGTTGGCTTGGTCCGCGATCTTAACGAGGACAGCCTACTTACCCTCACCTTGGAACGGGCACACTGCTCCGCCAACGAGACTATCAGTCTACTGGCAGTGGCAGATGGCATGGGAGGTCACGCAGCGGGAGATCTCGCTAGCAGACTGGCAGTCGACACTCTTGCAGAGAGAATGATCACCTACTTATTCACCGAGCACCTCGCCAACCACAGTGAAACAAATTCTGCACAGGTGCGCGAATGGCTGAAGACGGCTGTCCAGGCGGCAAACAATGCGATTTTCACCCAGCGTTACTCTATGGGCAACAACATGGGCACAACATTGGTAGCCGCTGTCGTGATCGGCAACGTTGCATACATCGCTAATGTGGGAGACAGTCGTGCCTATCTGATCAGTAGCGAAGGCATTCGTCAGATCACCACAGATCATTCCCTGGTGGAGCGCTTGATGTCATTGGGACACATCGACCAGAAGGAAGCACGCACCCATCCACAGCGCAATGTGATCTATCGCACGCTGGGCGACACGCTTGACTTGGAGGTGGATTGCTTCATCGAATATCTTGAACCGGGCGATCAGCTGCTGCTCTGTTCGGACGGGCTAAACTCCAAGCTGGAGGATCACAAGATCGAAGACATTGTGATGCAAAGCTCATCGCCGCAGGAAGCATGTGAACGGCTGGTGGAGACAGCTAACGAACGCGGAGGCAATGATAACATCACCGTGATCATTCTGCAGGCGAATTAGCGAGAGGAGCACGAGACTAATGAAAGACCTTAGCGGTGTCACGCTTGGCTCATACCGTCTGGTTGAGAAAATCGGTAAGGGCGCTGTATCTGTGGTCTACAAGGCTTATCAGCCTAGCTTGGAGCGCTGGGTTGCGGTCAAGGTGCTTGACCCGGTGTATGTCGGTCAGGACCAACAGTTCATTGCACGCTTCAGGCGCGAGGCCAAGGCAGTTGCTGCCCTGCGCCACCCCAACATTCTGATAGTGTATGACTGCGGCGAGCAGGATGGCCTCGAGTATATCGCAATGGAGTATGTGGCTGGCGGTACCCTGAAAGAAAGGCTTACGGGGACACCTTTTCCTTGGAAACGTGCCGTGAGTCTCTCTATTGGCGTTGGCCAAGCCTTGGCATTTGCTCATTGCCAAGGCATTGTTCACCGTGACGTCAAGCCGGGCAATGTACTTTTGCCCACAGAGAATTGGCCATTGCTGTCTGACTTTGGCCTTGCCAAGCTTAGACACACCGGGCACAGCCTGACCGATCCAGGTATGTCCTTGGGTACACCGGCTTATATCTCCCCCGAGCAGGCATTGGGCGCAGAGGTAGATCATCGCACCGACATCTACGCACTGGGTGTTATGCTGTTCGAGATGGTTACCGGACAGGTGCCTTTCCAGGCGGCAGGGACATTCAATATGCTGCTGAAACACATCAGCGAACCACCCCCATCCCTCCGCTCACTGGCACCTGAAGTGCCTGAGGCATTAGAGCGCATCGTCCTACGGGCGTTGGCCAAGGAACCGGAAGAACGTTATCAGAATATGGCGGACATGGTAGCAGATATGGAGGCGTTGGGACCTTTCAGCATTGTAACCCAACCAGCTGAGGCTACTGAGCAGCAGCAGGATCGTTTCACCGCTGAATTGCGTGATCTGCGACCATTGTTACGCGGCCCACATTTCATCATTGTGGGCACTGGGGTCCCTGTGCCTATCCCCCGTCAGGATGAAGTGGTGATCGGTCGCTCCGACCCCGCGACCAACACGATGGTGGATGTCGATCTGACCAGTGTGGGAGGAGTCTCCAGTGGGGTGTCACGTCAACACGCGCGCCTGGTATTCGCCCATAATACATGGACGATTGAAGACCTGAACAGCACCAACGGCACCTGCCTGAACGACACCCCGATGCGTCCCTTTGAGCCGCAGCCATTGCGCGATGGAGACCAGGTTAAATTAGCTCAGATGGTGCTCATTTTCCACACTGGCGAAACTGATTGAGCATTTAGAAAACTGTTTCCAGCGTCTGGATCCCCTCCGGCCCCCAGTCCATCTCATAAGGCGTGTCATCATGCAACGCGATGTCATCCGGAAGATAATCTTCCAGTGTAGATGCAGCTTCACGCCGACACAGCGAGCGGTACACGCAATAGCAACAAACACTTTCGTCCTCGGTGAGCCGCCACCCCTGCTCCGTGGTATCTATGGACGACGTGGCCTCGATTTGATGCATAATCTCCGCGATGAGCCCTTGCAAATAAGCTATATCAGCGTGGTAAGTCGTTTCACTGTAGCGGAATCGCTCAGGATTAAGAGGATGCTCAGCAAACCAGTAGCACATCTCCAAATCAGAAGGGCTACTGGTTCCCAACAAGGCACCGCCCGCCTTTAGCAACACCACCGGATAGACACGACTCTGTAAACGTGCTGCCAACCATTCGCGCGATGGGCGACGGTGATATGTCTTCCAGTCCAGGATGAGCACGCGTGCAAGGGAAACATTCAGTTGATCCGCAACCGCGACGGCGTCAAAACGGGCGACGACTCTTTGCCCTGCCAGCGGCACCGAAAGAGTGAGCTCGGGTAGCAAGCGCATAGAACACAGGTGGGACGCAAAGGTCAGATAAGCCTGCCACCAGCGTTGAAGGCGAGAGTGATGGATCATGACGGATAATCGCTCAACTGGCATCCCAAGAAGATGCTGATGGATCAGGCGATGCAAGTCGCGGCCGAGTTGAACATGCTCTTCCTGCTCAGCTGGCTTGGCCGTCTCAGAAGATGGCCAGGCCAATCGCAGCACATAGCGCAATTGGAAGCGGCGCGGACAGATTACGTAGTCTTGCAAACTGCTAGCAGAGAAATAGACACTGGCTGGCAATTTATGTCTACCTGCAATACATCTAAGGCCTATGACATCGCCTTTTCTGGGAATGAGACTCAAGAAATTTCAGTCGTCCAGTCGATTTCGCTTGTCAGTTCCTCCCCGGCACTCTCAGGGGCCGTCCGATTCTTCGCACGCTACTAAATACTCCGTGAATTGTTGCGCAGCCAGGTGTACATAAGCACACCCCCAGCCACTGCTACATTAAGTGACTCGGCTTTGCCCACAATGGGTAGACGTGTCCACTCCTGCATATAGGGGCGCACGTCGGCGGAGATGCCTCGTGCTTCGTTACCCAGTACCAAGGCGACACCTCCTCGCAAGGTGGTGTCGCCCCACAGCTCACCGATCCGTGCGTCAGCGCCTACGATGCGCAGTCCCCGTCCAGTTAACCACGAAAAGAGACCAGGCAGGTCCGCCGTGAGCACTAGTGGCACATTGAACAGGGATCCCATACTACCGCGCACTGCCTTAGGTTCGTAGGGATCCACACATGGCTCAATCAAGACAACTGCAGCAGCCCCGACTGCGTCAGCGGTACGAATCAACGTGCCCACGTTGCCTGGATCTTGCAGCCGATCTAATACGATCACCAAGTCGTGCGGCTGGACAGGGAGAGGACGCAAAGCAGTATCACCTAAGGCAAAGGCGGCAACTAATCCCTGGCCCACCTCACGCTCGCATACCGATTGCATCACCTCGGGTGAGACCTCGATCAGCTCAGCACCAGCTTGAGCAAAGCGGCGCAGCAGCTTAGGCGCCTCTTGCCCGGCAAACTGTTCTTGACAATAGAAGACCTCTAGAGGGCGCGCACCAGCGTCGAGGGCCATGTGCAGCAGCTGCAATCCCTCTACGCGAAAGCGTCTTTGCTGCCATCGATATTTGCGCAGGTCCAGCTTGCGAATCGCGACAACGCGGGGATTACGGCGACTGGTGATCATTGTTCCTGAGGTTACCAGCGGAACACAGTTATTACAAGCGGGGACTACCGGCCAGTCGCACGCTGCACTCAGGTTACTAACAGACAGGGGATGCTGGTTGTATTGACCAGCTTACGTGCGACGCTGCCCAGCAAGTCACCGTGCGGCTGCAGCCCGCGCTGTCCAAGCACAATTAGATCCACCCCGTTTTGAGTGGCGAATTCCAGAATCTTGCCAGCTGGGTCACCCATCAAGCACTCACTGGTTACATCGGTGACACCACCTTGCCGACATCTTTTTGCAGCGTTGTCCAGTATGATCTCTGCCGAATCCTTGAGCAGCTGCAGTCGTCCTGCTGTGATCTCCCCGGAAGCGATCATCTCGAGGATCTCGCGCGGCAGGGAGAGATCCCGGATCACGTGCACCAGCAGGATCGAAGCGCCACAGCACTTGGCCAGCTCGATCGCCATATCTACCGCGCGATTGGCATAAGGTGAACCGTCAACTGGCACTAATAACTTCTTGAACATTGGGGGACTCTCCTGCCACTCCTAACGGTGCCTCTAGCAATGCCGCCAGCTCCTGCTGCAATTTAACGAGATCCTCTCCGCCAGCCATCAGATTCATCAGGTCTGCCTGAGTGAGCTCATCGCGGCGGTAGTCGCCTAGCACCCGACCGCGCCTCAGGATGATAAAATGGTCGCCGACTGGCCAAGCGTGATTGGGATTGTGAGTGATGAAGATAACAGCCAGCCCACGCCGCTTGGCCTGCACAATGTGATGAAGTACCAAGCCAGCCTGTTTCACGCCCAGCGCGGCGGTGGGTTCATCCAAAATGAGCACCTTGGCTCCAAAATAGATAGCGCGGCTGATCGCTATAGACTGACGCTCGCCACCTGACATTGTTCCTACCGGCTGGTCGGGATCGCGGATGAGGATACCCATTTGCCCGAGCACACTACGCACAGTCTCCTTGGCAAACTTTATATCGTAACCCTTGATAGGTCCGAAGCGTTTTTCCGGCTCCTCTCCCAGGAAGAAGTTACGCCATACTGACATCAACGGGATGAGGGACAGGTCCTGATACACTGTCGCGATGCCCATAGCTAGCGCTTCGCGCGGCGAGTTGAGGACCACCTTCTTGCCTTCAAAGATGTAATCCCCTTCAGTCGGTTGATAAACTCCTGACAGGATCTTGATAAGCGTGGACTTGCCTGCACCGTTATCACCTAACAGGCAGGTGACCTCGCCGGCATAGAACTGTGCAGATACATCGCTGAGCGCTATTACGCTGCCGAACATCTTGGAAACGTGACGCACTTCCAGCAGAGGTTGTTTTTGTGCCATTCGCCCTATCCCTCTGTGCGAGCCTTCGCCGCAGCCAGACTGATTTCCTGCGCCCGTCTGCGTGTGTAGTTATTCACCAATACTGCGGCGAGCAACATGACCCCCAGAAAGCTGTAGAACCAGTCGGTGTCCCAACCGGCAAACACGATACCTACTTGCGCCATCCCAAAGATGATCGCACCAACGGACGCCCCAATCACCGAGCCATAGCCGCCCGTCAGAAGGCACCCGCCGATCGTCGCCGCAATGATGTACACGAACTCCTGGCCGATGCCTTGGCTAGCCACCGCCGAGCGCAGCCGCACAATGTTCATCATGCCTACTAACCAGCCTGCCGTGGCCGTAGTCATAAACAATGCTACTTTGACCTGGGTGGCTGGTACACCCAGGTTGCGCGCTGCATTGGCATCGCCCCCCGCAGCAAAAATCCAGCTGCCGTACTTAGTGCGCAGCAGCACCCAGCTGGCCAAGACGGCGATCACTACCCACCATATGATCGAACTCCTGAACTCAACGCCGAAAACGTCAATCCCAGTGTTGAAGATCGCACGGGCGAGATCGAATCCTGCGGTCTTGTCAATGCCCCCTACGTAGACTTGTTCGGTAACCAAACGGGTAACGCCGACATTGGCGCCGCGCAACACGAAGAAGGTAGCTAATGTCACGATGAAGCTGGGCAACCCAGTGCGCGTTACCATCATCCCGTTGACGTAGCCAATGCCCAACGCGAAGAGCAACGCCACAAACATAGCAGGCCACAGATTCCAACCCATCCGCGTGGATAGCAACCCGGCCACCAATCCCGTCGTGCCTGTCATAACACCTGTGGAAAGGTCGAACTCGCCTCCAATCATCAATAAAGCCACAGCGATGGCCATAATACCTAATGTGGAAGCCGGGTCCAGAATGCGGGCAACTCCGGTCACTGAAAGCCAGTTGCCCGGCGCAACCGCAGCGAACAACAGCCACACGGCTACGGCACCGATGAGTGCACCGATCTCTACCCGTCTGAAAGCACTTCGTACAAACCCAACCCGAACCAGTTGCTCCTCTGGGACAGGAGCGATCCTTACACTATCAGCCGGCATACACTCCCCTCCTGACTGCATTACAGGTGCGGGACGGAAAGGTTCCGTCCCGCACGTTGTTATGCCTGGCTACACTCGCTTAGCGCGTGCCCTTGGCAGCCAGGTCCTTCACCTGGGCCGCATTGCTCTTGTCCACAAAGCCAGGCCCGGTGAGCACCGGCAGGCCACCACCCACCGTATTGAGGTTGGTCTTGTAGAGATAGAGGAAGACAACAGGCAGATAGCCTTGCAGATACTGCTGCTGATCGATGGCGAAGAGCATCTCATCCGCCTCGATAGCGGCCAGCACGTCAGGGCTCAGGTCGAAGGTGGCCAGCATCTGCTTACCGCCGGCAGCCTTGATGGCATCGCGTGCCGCCATAGCAATAACCGGATTCAACGACATAACCGCGTCGATGCTGGAATCTGCAATTAGCTTATTCTGAATGGCGGACACAGTGCCGGCCACATCGCGTACACCGGTGGTGGCCACGTTGAAACGCTCTACCTCACCCTTGAAGGTGTCCTTCAGACCGTCGCAACGCTGCTCCAGGCCAATATTGGCCTCTTCGTGGATGACGCAGAGCACCTTCTTGGCGCCCGCCGCATTGAACTTCTCACCAGCGCCTTGGCCGGCAACGAACTCGGTCTGGCCGATGTGGGTCAGTGCCCCCAGCTCCTTGTAGACATCCACACCCGAGTTGATGGTGATCACCGGGATGCCAGCATCAACGGCCTTCTTGACAGCGTCCCTCAGTGCATCGGGATTGGCCAGTGAGACGATGATGCCGTCCACCTTGGCAGCAATGTAGTTCTCCACCAGCTGCGATTGCTCGACTGGATCACCACTGCCACCGGATTTCAGTTCAACACCGAGAGCAGCTGCAGCATCCTTAGCACCTTTCTCGACCACTGCCCAGAAGGCGTCCTCAGCCGGATTGGCGTGCACAGCCATGCCAAACACAGGACCTGCCGCTGCCACCGGAGCAGGCGTCGGCGCCCACACGGCCACCAGACTCAGAAGTACAGCCACAACCAGTATCGAGAATACTTTGGAGCGCATCATTGGTTATCTCCTCCTTCTTTGTGTTCTGAACTGGACTGAATAGACTTTTCCGGCTTTAGCAGAAACGCTATACAAGCTCTACTCACCTAGCGATCACATCACCTCCTTTCCAATATCCCCAATCCAGAATCTGAAAACTCAAACGCTCCACAGACCACCGAACTCAGACCGTATCCGACAATGACTTTAACGAGGAGAGACCATAATCTTGCCGTCGGAACGATCACGCGACTTGTCAATTGCCTGAACCACGTCATCCAGCTTGTAGCGCGCTGTGATAATAGGGCTCAGGTCCATCCGACCAGCTGCCACTAGCCGAATGACATTGGGAAAGTTCTCATCTCCGGAATGTCCTTGTGAGCCGAAGATCTGGGAACGGCGAACCTGAAACAGCTCAAAATACATCGGTACCTTCTGCGCTGCGCGGCCGATTAAGGTGACCTTAGCGTTGATTGCCAGCGCCTTTTCCACTTCAGGGAGTACGTGTTCTGGCGCGCCAGACGCCTCGACATGGAAGTTGAAACCCTCGCCTTTGCTCAACTCCATCATCACCTCGCTCGGCTTTACCTCACGTGGGTCGTAGACGTACTCAGCGCCGACTTTCTTGGCCAGCTCGCGTCGCTGTGGGGAAACCTCGAATGCTACAATCATACCAGCACCTGCTGCTTTAGCAAGTCCAATAGCGGCGAGGCCAATCGGCCCAGCGCCAAAGACGCTTACATAGTGCCCTGGCTTGAATCCACCTGCTCGGTTAAACATAGCATTGTAAGACACTGCGCTAGGCTCCGTCAGGGCACCCACTTCATATGCCTTTTTCTCATCGCCGAAGCGCTCTGCGATCGCGTCAATCTTCCAACAAAACTTTTCGTCTACAGCAATGTATTCAGCGAAGGCGCCCGGGATGGTAAAGCCAATCTCCTCCAGGTTGGCGCAGTGGTTGAAGAAGCCATTGCGGCAGGGGATGCAGCGCCCACACCAGATCATCTCCTCCACAGTGACCATGTCCCCGACCTTGAGTGAGGTTACATTCTTGCCTACCTCCACCACCTTGCCGGAGAACTCATGCCCTAGAATGGTAGGGAACTTCGTCAGGCCAGGGTAGAGGATGTAACCGTCTGTATCAGTCTCGTAGAAGTGCATGTCCGAGCCACATACCCCACAAGCCTGCACAGCGATCAGGACATCGTTCGGGCCGAGCTTGGGGTCCTCCCATTGGCGCACACCTAACTTGGGATGCCGCCAAACCATGTTGCCGCTAATCACCTTGCCCGTCTGCTTCTCCCACTCTGAAAGGGCATAATCGGGCCGCGGATCCCACTGTGCCTCCAGTACCAATCCCTTCATGTGATTACCTCCGTTTTCGTATAATCATGGTGAGATGCTAGATTGTCTCCCTAGGACGGATTGTCCCCGGGTTACTCAGCTGATCTCGCTGAGCTTGACCGGACGTTTTTCGCGGTAAGACTTCCAGGCCGCCAGTCCCATAACCACTGGAACACGACCATCGACACCAGTCACGGTGGGTGGTCTGTCTTCCAGGATACAGCTGACGAATTCCTTCATCTCGGCAATGAAAGCTTCCGTATAACGTTCCATAAAGAAGTACAGTGGCAGGGCAGAGTGTACACCGTTCGCATCACTGTAGACTGCATTATGAGGGGTATGATTGGTGACTACAATCCCACCTGCCGAGCCGAAGATCTCAATGCGCTGGTCATAACCATACACCGCCCGCCGACTGTTGTCAATACAACCAAGCGCGCCGTTGGTGTAGTGCAGCGTGACTAGAGCCGTGTCGATATCACCCGCCTCGCCGATGCGTGGATCCACCAGCACGCCGCCCGCTGCATAGATCTCCTCCACCTCACTTGCGACCAAGTAGCGGGCCATATCGAAGTCGTGGATAGTCATATCGAGAAAGATGCCACCTGAAACTCTTATGTACTCCAGCGGGGGTGGAGCAGGATCGCGGCTGGTAATACGCACGATGTGCGGTTGGCCGATCTTGCCTTCCGCCACCATATCGCGAGCTCGCTTGAAACTGGGGTCAAAGCGTCGGTTGAAACCGATCTGGAGCTTGACGCCAGCACGCGCCACCGCATCGAGTGCGCGGTCGATCTTGCACAAGTCAAAATCGATTGGTTTCTCACAAAAGATGTGCTTGCCTGCTTGTGCTGCCTCCTCAATGAACTGTGCGTGGGTGTCTGTACTGGAACAGATTACTACCGCCTCTACATCCCGATGATAGAGCACTTCGCGATAATCCGCCGAGACAAAAGGGATATGCAGCTCTGCAGCGCATTGTTGTGCAGCAGCAAGCACCACATCCGCAATGGCCACTACCTGAGCTTCCGGGATGCGATGTGCTAAGTGCTCCGCGTGCACGCGACCAATGCGGCCAGCGCCGATCACCCCGATGTTGACGCGTCTGGTCATCGAAAGCCTCCTGTGTAGGTAACTGGGTCAACAACGGCTATGTGAGAACACATATCAATGACTGTACCTTCACTTATCTTGCCGCAAAGCTATCCGTTCCCGCGCGACATTATCGGCCCGTCTGCCCAATTTGCGGGTCGAAGCACGCACGACCAAATTGCCCTGCAGAACCTTATTGGAAATCTCCTCTCCATTGTCCTCACGCGCTGTGATCAACGACAGGAGCATATGCATCGCCAGCTGTCCCATCTCCACCTTTGGCTGGGCAACGGTGGTAAGCGGTGGATCAAGATAGGAAGCAAACACAATGTCATCGAAGCCTACTACGCTTAGCTCTCTGGGGATAGCAATACCCCTGCGCCGCGCTGCTGCGATCAGACCAATAGCGGTCATATCATTGTAGCAGAAGACTGCAGTGGGTGGGTCGGCCAGAGAGAGCATAGTATCCAGAGCTCTCTCACCTCCATCTGGACGCCCATTGCCCGGAATAATCAGCGTTGCATCCGGTTCGATGCCTGCCTCGGTCAACGCGTGACGGTAGCCGGCCTGACGGTCAAGATCAGAGCTGCTGTTCGCGGGCCCAGTCACGTAGCTGATGCGCCGGTGGCCCAGCTGGATGAGATGTCCAGTGGCCAGCCAGCCGCCGTGTTGATTATCCACCTCCACGCTAAAGGTGTAGTGACCACTTTGCTCGTTGTGATTGTTGATCAGCACCACCGGCGCACCAATGCGTTCCAGATACTCGAGATACAGGGCCCCCACACGCGAGGACGTCACAATAACCCCATCTACACGTTTGGAGCGCAACATTTCCACTGCTGCGATCTCGCGCTGCGGCTCTGCTCCCGAGTTGCACAGAATCACTGTGTAGCCATGGTCGTGAGCAGTGGTCTCAATGCCCTGTACGATTTCAGCCACAAACGGATCAGCGATAGTAGTGACCACCACTCCTACCGAATAGGTCTGGCGCGTGACAAGGCCGCGAGCCAGAGCATTAGGTGAGTAACCCATTTCCTGTGCCAGGCGCTGAATGCGCGCCTTGGTTGCCTTACTAATGAGCGGGCTGTCACTCAGCGCCCGCGATACCGTCGGGTGCGAGACCCCTGCCGCTTTGGCAATGTCCTTGATCGACACACGCATAGCACTCTCAGACGATCGTCGGTCCTCTCTGGCTAACACACCTGATTCAACACTGCCCGCAGATGCTTCAGAGCACGTTGAGCGCTGCTATCAGCATCTGGATAAGGCATAAACTCGCCTGAAACATAACCTGTATAACCTGTTTCGCACAGGGCACTTAGAATGCTTACGAAGTCTAAATGCCCGGCGCCGGGATACCAACGATTCGAATCGGCCACATGGAAGTGGAAGATATGTTTGCCCGCGATACGAATACTTTCCTCGAGGGATGGCTCCTCAATGTTCATATGAAAAGTGTCCAACAACAGACCAAAGTTAGCCGCACCGACACGCTCAATCAATCTGAGTCCCTCTTCCACCGTGTGAATCAGATCGGTTTCATAGCGGTTGAGCGGCTCGAGCGCAAAGCGCACTCCATCTATCGCAGCAGCTGCTGCACATTCTTGTAATGCTTCCACCAGATATGCCATAGACTGCGTGTGACTCTGGCCGGGTGGGGTGACACCTCGTATTAACCCCAGAATAACCAGCGCCCCCAGGCGCCGCGCCAGCGGGATATGACTCTTCACACGCTCGATCGCAGCACGGCGCACTGCAGGATCATTGCTGGTAAAAGACAGGTTTTCTTCTCCCCATGCCTGGCCAGTGCCGATTGCCGGCACCTTGAGATTGTGCTGTCTAATTATCGTCTCCAACTCTTCCACATTCACCAGACGTGGATCTCGCACAGCCAGCTCCACCCCATCGTAGCCGTATGAGGCGATGCGCATCACATTTGCTTCAAAGTCCCCTTTGAAGGTCACTGCCTCAAAACGGGCCGCGTGTGTGGACAGGACGATACTTAGCTTCATCTAAACGTGGTTGTCTTGGCCAATACGCGGCAATGCATAAACTGGTCGCCAGCCCGGGCTTTGCGGCTCGCGCAGGAAAGGTTCCATCTCCGCAGCTGTGCGCAACGTGACCTCCTCAACAGGGGGCACGGTGCCCGGCGGAAATGCTGCTAAGATCTCATCGTTGACCAAAGTAAGATACCGCAAGATGGCTGCGAGTGGTCGTTTGGCCTTGCGGGCGTCTCCGTGTGTTGCTTTGCCCACCACCCCCTCCGGTGTAGCTGCAATTTCAATGGCAAAATGTCCCTCGCCCTCGCTCCAGCGGCTGGGTCGACTAAAGGGATCAACCGCCTTGTCGAAATGACCATCCGGCAAATATGACTTGCCTTCAGTATCTACTGCGTACTGCATATTGACCATTTCTGGGAAGAGCAACAACGCCAGTGATGTCTCAGATTCATCCGCGTGGACGAAGTTTGTGTCCCAACCGCCTCCACGCTCCTTCGTTCGGAACATCTCACGTACAGCACGATGCCAGTCGATGACACGAAAGATGCCCGGCAGCTGGTAACGCTTCTGGAACTCCTGAATGGCCGACTCGAGCACCCACAGCTGACCGTGATTATTGACGATTATCTGTTTGCGGAAACCGTCGTTCCACAGGCCCAACATCACATCCATCAGCAGCTCGCGCACGATATGTTCGCGCACGATCACTGTACCGGGCATACCCACATGGTGGTAAGGGTGCGCTCCGTAATTCAACGGCGGAAGTGCCAGGTTCACGTGTCCTGGACGATGTTTCTCCGTGTAACGGCGCACCCCTTCGCAGATCATGCTGACGAAAAGCGTGTCTGTGGCACTGGGAAGGTGCATGCCGTGGTTCTCAGTGCAGCCTACTGGGATGAATACAATATCATTCTTACGACGATTCTCGATCAGCTTATGACGCGGGGTAGTCTGGATATAGGCACCCTCCTTGCCCCATTCACATGGCGAGGGGATACCATATTCCGCCAACACGGCGTCCAGCTGCTCTTCTGTCATGTCCCAGATTTCCTTCTTCAGACGCCCCACAGCGTTGTCCTCGAAGAATAGATCAGGTTGTTCGGTGGGGATAAGACCTGGCAGGGTTACACTTACCGTAGACATACTCAATCATTCTCCTGGTGATGTACAGAGTGTGTTCTAGAAACAACCATTGCAAAAGCGACCTTTTGAAACATTCTAAATCCTGAGGAGCAATCTTCTATTGCACACGTGTGCGCTGAATCTATTATTGCATAAAAACACGACAGAGTCAAGAGGCAAGTGCTGATGTTGGCACTCTTTTCTTCCAAAGATGGCTTCTGCATGGTCAGATCGTCATCGATTGTTCCGCCCTCTCTGCTCACATGACTGAATCAGATGGTAATGGCCGAAATCGTCAACAGACAATGCGAGCTTCAGCAACTACCACTTACTCTGCTAAAGCAGCCAGTTGCGCAAAGGGATACCGAAGTCGCTGACCGCAATATCACCTGCTGTGGCTAAAAGCAGTTTTCACGGGAAAATTCGATGAAAAGTGAACTCTGCAGAGACCCCTAATCACACACTCTGAAACTGTGGCACTGAACACCCCGCGCCAGAACCTTAACCGAAGAGTAAGCAACAGAGGGTTTTACAGAGCGCAGCGCAAGTAGCCGCAGAGGTGCAAGGCCTTGCACCTCTGCGGGTTTTTTGGTGGAAGCCACACAATCCCCTTGGACCCAAGCACTGTGGTGTTAGCCCCTAATCCCAGGCTAGCGCAATCACAAATTGGACTCTACATCTACAGCTCAGATAATAGGGACAAAGGAACTTTCCGCAGGCTCGATAGTGAGTGTTCAGGTTTATCTACCAGCAGCTGCATCACTCAATTCGGAAGTGTTTCCTCAGTACTTTCAGCGTAGCCGCTCGCGCCGCAGCGGCTAACTCTGCTGGATCACGCTCCCAGTATTCCGGACGGAATAATTCAATGGAACACAGCCCATCATAGCCGGCGCGTTTCAGTCGCGTCAGTATGTCATCCAATGGGATGACCCCTTCTCCAGGCAACAGCCGGTGTGCGTCCTCAATGGTTTCCTTAGGACGCGCTTCGACATCGTTGATGTGGAAAATGAAGATCTTCGCGGCGTCCACGGCAGCGATACTTTCCAAATCAGAACCACCAGCGTAGAAGTGGCAGGTGTCCAAGACCAGCCCGACGTTGGCACAATCCGCTTCTTGCACGATCTCCCAGCATTGGCTCAGGGTACGCACAGAGCACCAGCCAAAACCGAGAAACTCGAATGCCAGTTGCACTCCGTAAGGAGCAGCCAGCTGTGACAACTCGCGCAGGACGCGCACCGATTCCTCTTTGATTTCGTTCCAGCTGACACCCTCCGGTTTCGGACTGGGAACAACCACTATTTTTCGGCAATCCAGCGCCTGACCTATCTCACACAGCTGCTGGCAGCGTGCTTTAATCTGTTCATACTCGGCTGCCTGGCGGAATGTGATAAACTCGATAGAATTGAAGCTAGCTGGTCGTACACCAGCTTGGTTGAACAAGGCTTTTAAGGTCCCCACCGAGTTTGGGGGAGAAGCGAGATATGCGTCCAGCTTGGCTGCCCAGATTTCTAGAGCTTTGAAGCCAGCAGAGCCAGCCACGGCAATGTCTTGGGGCAACGAAGCCTTCATTGTAGTCGCACCGTTGATCGCCAGTAACATTGGGAGCACTCCTCTCATCTACTGTGGTGTTTTTGCAAGATCCTGACAAAGGACACTTAAGCCAAAACCGTCTGGACCGCAGCAATGTCTCTCCTCTTGTGCTGTAGCCGCTCAGGGCAGCAGCCTAGTCGTATCACCTCAATGATGTCCTCTGCACTCACATCCTTTTTGGCGAAGTCTCCTGTCTTCTCTCCGCGGTCGAGTATGGTAAAACGATCCGCAACCTGGTAGACATGGTATATGTTGTGGGTAATGAACACCACCGGCAATCCATGTTCTTTCAGTCGTTGGATAAACTCCAACACCATTTCGGTCTCCCGTACCGAAAGAGCATTGGTGGGTTCGTCCATGATAACTAGCTTGGCCTCAAAGTACATGGCACGCCCAATATTGATGGACTGCCTCTCACCCCCTGACAGGACCGCTGTTACTGTGTCCGGCGATCTCCTTCGGACCCCGATTTGATGTAGAACCTTCTCACATTCCTGATTCATCCGTTTCATATCAAGAAAACGCAATGGCCCCACTTTTCTGGTCAGTTCTCGCCCCAGGAAAAAGTTGCGCGAGATGGTCATCAGATCAACCAAGCCGAGCCCCTGATACACAGTCTCGATACCAGCGTCGCGGGACTCGCGTGGCGAAGAGAAGCATACCCTCCTCCCCTCGAAATGGATCTCACCTTCATCCGGCCGGTACAGGCCGGTCAACACCTTGATCAGTGTTGACTTCCCCGCGCCGTTGTCCCCCAATAACCCTACCACCTCGCCAGGGTACACTTCAAAGGAGACCCGTTTGAGTGCTTGCACCTCACCGAACTTCTTCGAGATGTTGATCATCTTCACCAAAGGTTGACCAGAGCTCATTGTCCTACTGCCCTCCTGTGCACCACCAGATTGAGGACTGCCGCGCCCACTAACACCACACCGATAAATGCTTGATACCAATACGCCGGCGCACCAGACATCACCAATCCTGCACCAACCGCCGGGATGAGAACTGCACCCAAGGCAGCACCAGGAATGGTGCCATAGCCGCCTGTTACCAGACAGCCTCCCATCACTGCTGCAGCGATCGCCTCAAGCGCGGTGGTCGTTCCCGTCGTCGCGGCAACAGAGTGAAAGCGGCTGGCCGAGATCATCCCTGCCAGGCCAGCTAGACCAGCACACAGCACAAAGGTGATCAACTTTACCTGGTCTACCTCAATACCCATCGCCTTGGCCACTTCTTTGTTGCCCCCAACTGCCATTACGAAGTTGCCGTATCGAGTCATTCGAAGGATGACAGTGAAAATTCCTACAATTAGGAGGAACCAAACGACAGAGATATAGAAGCCTCCCCCCAGCTGGCCACCCAAAGCATCGATCAGAAAATCCATCTCGGTAAAGGTCCTGGTAAAACCGCCAGTGGTGAAGTAGATGAGACCTCTGAGAAACATCGACATGCCCAGCGTGACAATCAAGGAAGGCACCATTGTGCGGACGGTTACCAAGCCATTTATCAGACCAGCCAGACAAGCGATCCCCAAGGCGATCAAGAAAGCAGGCACACTGCCCAGCTTGCTTGAAAGTAGCACGAAGAGCAAGCCACTTAATCCGTACACTGAGCCAACCGAGAGGTCGATTTCGCCACAAATCAGGGTGAAGGCCACTCCTACCGTCACAATGCCCAGTTCAGCACTCTGTGCCAGCAAAGCAGCAATATTTCCGAGTCCAGCGAATTTGCCTCCCGAAAGAAACACGAACGCCAGCCATACCACTCCTAAGCTGATCAACACGCCGAGCTCTGGCCGCTTGCCCATTGTTCGAATGAAGTTCATGCCCAGTAACCCTCCGCTCTGTGAATTGGGTAGTGGGGAAACAAGATCTCAAGAGATTCTATCAAAGACAGGCCACCTCTTTTGCGGAGGTGGCCTGTCCACTTTGCCTACGTGATGGAAGGCAATCCCAAGTCCCTGACCGCAAAACAGACAAGGATCACCCGCAGTTTGCAAGCTTTTCTGTCAGCAGCATCCTGCTACACGTTTCCGATGAACCCGCCGCGTGTTCGCGTCACTGCCCCCATCCGGCCAGCTCGTTGTAGGTTTGCTCACCGAAGAGATTCACCAGCCGTGTCTTCCAGTCTGCTGCAGTGCTCTTGTCGATGATCACCGGGCCAATGATCTCCTCAGGGGGTGGCACGTAGCCGTATTCTTTATAAATGTACAGCCACACAACTGGCAGATAGCCTTGCAAGTAGAACTGCTGGCTATGGGTGGCAATGACATAACCGCGCAGGATGCCCTCCACAGACATCGGACTCTCGTCCACCGTGGCGATCTTGACCTTGTCCGTCAACCCCAACTCCTTCGTCACATTGTACACGTACGGAGTGGCTAGCATGGTCACGATCCAGATCGCGTCCGTGTCCGGATTGGCCTGCAGGTAGCTGCGCCACGTGTCGGCAATCTTGGCCGGTTCCTCCGTCAAAGCAACCTTCTCCACTGTCACGCCCTTGGGCTGCAGGGTGTCGATCAAACCCTTACAGCGCATCTCAGCGCCCACGTGCCCGATGTGGCCGATGCCGCAGGCAACGCGCTTGGGCAGATTGGGCTCGAATTCCTTGAGAATGCGCTCCGCCATCTGGACACCCGTCTTGTACTCATCACCGCCGACATAGGTCAGGTAGGGGATTTTCTCAGGAGCCGGCCGCGGATCGGCGATGTTTGAGGCGATCACTGGGATACCAGCCTTAATCGCCTCCCGAAGAGGAGCATCCAACGCTGCGGGGTCGGTGATAGGGACAATCAGCCCGTCAGGGTTGGCTGCGATGGCAGTCTGGAGCATGTTCACCTGCTGTTCGACAGAGAACTGCTCAGGCGCCACGTAGTTAACCTTGACAGGGAAGAGCTTGGAAGCATCCTCGATGGACTGGGTCAACCACTTCATGTTAGGGTCAGCCGGTCCAATATGGGATACGAAATAAAAGGTATACTTCGGTCCCTGGGCGATTGTCGTGGCCGGTGCGACAGCGCCAACCACTAACATGCTGACTAACAGACTAATTGCGACCAAAAACGAGACAAGACGGTAAGCGCCTCTCATAAGTTACCCCTCCTTTTCTTGTCTTGGTGCTGCATAAGATGATCAACATATAGTGGTGAAAGTTCTCAAGAATAGGGGAAATTCATCCATCGCGTTCACACCATAGGCACCTCCTTGTCCCCGATAGAAGGTTGCTCTCAGCCTCGATGCTGCCATATACCTTGACGAAGAGAGGCCGCACAGAATAAAGTAACACTGTACACGATGACGTGACGGATCGACCATCGCCACAACCACCCCCTGCTGTAGCTCATCTAGCAGTATGGGCGGTATTGCACACGTGTACATGAATAACTATAGCATGAAAATCGCCTAGTGTCAAGAGATTTTCTGGGAAGAGTTTTGAGACCCCCCTCGATACCGCCTCCACTCCCTTCTCATTTAGCGTTGGACAGCTGAATCTGGACACTGCCATTTTTCTGCGCGCTCAAAGCGGTTCAGCCACCCAGTTACCCCCTTATTGACACGGCTGCCAAAACGTTCGTATCATTAAAGCATTCGTTGTGCTATTATCGTTATCTCGGGTTCTTGGCGTAACGCTCGTTCTAGGGTTGAGTCGCCTGAATGAAGGCACTTAGTTCCAGTGTGGCGATGAGAAAACGACTAACCAGACGAGAATTCCTGGGAGAAGGGTTGCTCGCCTCATTGACCGCGGCTCTGGCTGCCTGCACCGCCTCTGATGGATCCTTCACGTCAGAGGCGCACGCCACACCAACATTTGAGTTACCCGATCCCAAAGGCCTTCACGAGGCGCGTCACTACCGCCAGCTGACAGGAAACACTGTGCAATGCCAGATGTGCTTCCGCAGCTGTGTCGTCCTGGAGGGCGGATGGGGCTTCTGCCGCAACAAGGTCAACATCGGTGGTCGCTATTTCACACTGGTGTATGGTCGGCCCAGTGCATTGCAGGTCGACCCTATTGAGAAGGAACCAGCATTTCACATGTTACCGGGTGGCACTATCTTCTGCACTGGTACAGCCAGCTGCAACTTCCGCTGCAAGTTCTGTCAGAACTGGCACCTCTCTCAAAGGCACTTCAACGAGATGGACCACTATCCCACCACGCCAGACGAAACCGTCAAGATGGCCTTGGAAGCGGCGTGTGATGCTGTATCCTTTACCTACAACGAACCAACCGTTTTCTACGAACACATGTTTGACGTGGCCAAGGCAGCCAAGGCAGCCGGCCTGCGCACCCTGTGCCACACCAATGGGGGAATAAGCGAGGAACCCTTGGCTGCATTGCTCGAGCATATGGACGCTGTCACCGTCGACCTTAAAAGCTTCTCACCAAAATTCTATCGTGAGATTTCCAGCGCTGAGTTGGAACCGGTACTACGTACTCTACAGCAGATCTATCGCAGTGGCGTGCACCTGGAGATCGTGAATCTTGTTATCCCTACGCTGAACGATAATATGAACGAGATTCAGCAGATGTGTCGCTGGATTTGCGATAAGATTAGCAACCAAGTTCCCATCCATTTCAATCGTTTCTTTCCCGACTACAAACTGACCAGCTTGCCTCCAACACCCGTCGAAACTCTAGAAGCAGCTGCTGCCATTGCCGACAAGGAAGGATTGGAGTATGTCTATATAGGCAATTGTCCTGGACATGAACGCAACAGCACCTTTTGTCCAGCCTGCGGCAAGGTGATTATCAAGCGAGCACACTTCCATCTCATCTCACTCGATGTTGAGAAAGGACGATGTGGCTTTTGCGGCCACCCGATACCGGGCATATGGTGGGATGTATAGCTTCTGCCACCCCTATTCATATGTGAGCGGAACGCACGGAAACCAGCATCAAGGTACCTGCCTTTACTATGGCCATCAGCAGGCAGGTTTGCAGGACGCCGAACACTGGCATCGCAATCACCGGGATAACCACCGTCCCGAAAAAAGCCCCTACCAAGTCACACGCGTACAAGAACCCTGCTACTTTCCCTTCCCTATGATAGCCTTTTGACCAGATAGCATTGGCCAGCGGAAATTGGCATCCCACCAGAAAGCCTGCCATTGCATTCAATAAGAGAAGCAGCCACCGAGTCGAACTGAACACCAGAGGATCAGAGGCCTGAGAATGCAGAAAGCTCAAGGCGAAGGGCAACGCTATCCAGTAGAACAAAAGGGCAGCCTCGAGCCTCAGGAGCATACGATGCTGATCCGCTATAACAGGCAATCGGGTGGTCATGATCAGTCCTCCCAGGCCTGCCCCCGCCATGAAAGTACTGATCAACAGCCCCACCCAGGAAAAAACGTATCCATAAAGAGTTTGAAAAGCAAAGACGATGATCAGATCTGCTGTCATCCCAGCAAAGCCCGTGGTGATAACAACGATGGGAACAACTGCCTTCTTCCACTTGCCCACAAGCCTGATTGTCCCCCAGAAAAGCAGAACACCCATTGCGATCGGCAGAATCATCTCCCACACTTTGAGCTGAGAGCTAGCAGCAAGTAGCTTACCCGTTTGCGGAGAGAAGAGCACATTCCAATATAAGAGCCCATAGAGCAAGCCAATGGGACGCATATCTCGATTGATCCATCTGTCATCTTCCCGCGCTTGCTCCAATATCCCCTGGAACCATCTCAGGCGGCTGTGATCCAATTTGTAACGAATGTGCGCTGGACTTATAAGGCGTGTCTCGAGCGCACGACTTTCCCATCTTGCGACCAACGTCTCGAGAGGAACCGCCAGCAAGTCCAACGAATACGAGGCGAGCCAGAGCGTCTGATCACCTGGGACGGGCCTGATATGTGGAAAAACCTGTCGTAGGGTGTCAGAGATCATCAAGTTAAGAGATCGCATCTCAGGAGTAAGGTAACCGGGACTCCCCGGGCAGCCGATGACAATGATCCCCCCTTTGCTCAATACCTTGCGACTCATCTCGAAGAATTCCATAGTGTATAAGCGATTGATCTGCAGGGTCGAAGGATAAGGCATATGGATAAGGACCACATCGTAGCCGGCTTCAGCTCGCGAGGTGGATTCCCAAATCATCCGTCTGACCAGGAAACGACCGTCTACCGTCTCGACCCGGACGCGTGAGTCGCTCAACTCGCCCTCGGTCAAGGAAGTGGGAAAGCGACGCACCGCCTCGATCAACAAGGGATCCAGCTCGGCGTAGTCGATCCGTTCCAAGGGATACTTGAGCAACTCGCTTAGCACCCCGCCAAGCCCGCCACCCAATACCAGAACGCGCTGCACCCGGTTGACAAACAGTAAAGGAAGATGAACCATCTCCTCGCCTTTGACTATATCAGGCACCGGAGCGCTCATTATGGGTATCCCATTAGCGTAAAAGGTGTACTGTGTCTCGGCACGAGTGACTGCCACGTTCCCGTAGACCGAATTTTGGGAATAGACCAGGTTGTGACCTGCCCATTGTTGGTCAAGCAACCAGTGTTGTAACGCCTCCGCCCAAGGTGAAAGAAGACAGGCAATCTCGAGAACCAAGAGAATCGCGATGGCGACCGCGGGGAATTGGTGGAAAGGTTGTCGTGCTGTGAGAGGAGACCTCAACACCAGCAGCAAAGCGGCCGCAAAAAGGTTCAGACTAGAAAGAACCAGAGTGATACCCAGCGAGTTCAGCGAAGGGATAAAGAGGTAGGTGAAAGCAACTCCACCAGCTATTGCTCCCACTGCCTCGCAAACGTACACATGACCAGCCGGGAGAAGATATGCCCGCTTTCCCGGGAGATGTTCGTTAACAATGTAGCTGTATGCCGCACAACCAAAGGAAAACAAGGCCCCGTCGACCAATGCCAAGGGGGTGAGAATGAGTAGCGAGGTATATCCAACTGGTACAAGGCCGACACCCTCTCCAGGTATGGCGCCGGCGATTCCCCGGCTCACATTCGCTGCATACAGGCATATAGGCAGGAAGAGGGCAAGGAGAACCTGTAAGCCGGCGAAGCAGAAGATCCTACCTTGCCACCGGCCAGCCAGCTGACCCAACACCCCACTGCCAATAGCCTCCGCGACAAACCAACAACCCAGAATCAGGCCAATCACCAGCTCATTGCCGAAGAAGGCTACCAACAGCTCACGGATGAGGAGTGTCTGCACGGCGGTGCAGCTGAAGCCCATTAGCAGGAACCCAAAGTTCAGAGCTCCTCTGAGCGCTGTCGTTCTGCTCAACTTGCACCCTCCTGTGTGACCATCCATCCGTGAGGGATAGGGGAGCCCACGCGGCTAACCCATTGGAGTCACCCGAGAGTGAAGTACAACGTATGGAGATGGAAGTGGCGAAGATGCCGCACAGGACTGCTATAGCTATTGTCGCTTCATGAGCTCGGACCCACCGCCTAGGAAGAAGACGCACGGGGCGTATGCATGTCTGATCATACGCCCTGTGCGTATTTAACGCCAGCTGATGACACGCTCGTCTACGAAGTCATAACGAATGGGCAGCTGATCGTTGATCTCTGGAGGAAACATTGGGTGCGGATCAGACCCATCCCATTTCATTACCCAGACTTCCCAACGCCCAGTACGATCAGTGAGAAAGGCGATCTGGCTTCCATCAGGTGACCAGGCCGGAGCAACATTGTTCCATTGTCGGCCCCCTTCTGGCATCGCGGTAACCCACAATGGTGTTTGCGTCAAGCGCACTCGCCCGCTACCGTCAGCATTGATGCGGTAGATGTCATAGCCCCCATTCTGTCGATACGCAACTGCTACATAGCGCCCATCGGGCGAGAAGGCTGGCGTGCGGTCCTCACGTCGGTCGGTAAGCGCCCACTGCTTCAAGCGGTTAATATCCAGCTGAACTAACCCACCTTGCCCACTGCTCACAATGCGCCAATTGTTGACCGGGTCCCACTCCGGTGCAAATGCGTAGTTATCGCTGGGAAGATCTTGGTAACTGCCATCTGCCAGATTCACCACGCGCAGCCCCCAATAGGGATCAGGTGGAAGAATCCAACACAGATAGGGCATCCGGTTGCGGATTTTCACCTTAACGCTATCCGGATCCACATTCCATGGAATGTTGGGCATCTTGTCACGCATCTTGAGCTCGATCAGGTTCTTACACACTTCTTGTTCCTCAAGGCGGCCACCATGCTGAAAGTTTACCACTATACGACTACCATCAGGTGACCAGGCAGGGTGCTTGGCTTGTTTGGTGGCGCCCAAAACAGCACGCTCCCCAGAGCCATCGGTGTTAATCACCCATATCGAGCCATCCTCACCATTCCAACGCGTAAAGGCTACCCGAGTACCGTCCGGCGACAGAACAGGGTCGATACCACTGGTTAGGCGACGCAGTCCACTGCCGTCAGCGTTGATGAGCACAATATCGCCACCGCTAGAAAGCTGGATGGCAAGCAGGCCACGCCCACTGCCAGTAGGCCGCGGAGGTGGAGCGACTGTCTGAGCTTGTGATGTGGTATCCGGTGTCGAGAGAAGCACATCGGACGAGATCTCAGGTAAGCTGCCCCAGCTACCACTCGGGGTCAGAAAGTTGAGCGGCACCCAACCCGCTGCGCTTCCCTGCAGCGGGGTCACTAGCGCCCAGCCACGTCCCTTGTCGAGACCCAGCACGACAACCAATGTGTTAATGGACAACAAGCCGGTGCGTGGGTAGGCAATACCAGGCCTTTCGCGCAGCGCTATCTCATTGCTCTGCACCCATGCTGTCATAACCTGCGGAGCATTTTCCAATGCACCTTCCACTGTCAGTTCACTGCGCATAGCCCAACCGGGACTTTTGTTGGAGGGCAACACCAGCAGCCAATCACGCGACCTATAGCTGGTCGCCAGCACTGCTGCAGTGTCATCCTGAGATAGAGTAACAATAGGATCGAAGTCGGTCCCTGGGCCGCGGTAGAGGGCTGCCTCCCCGTGCGCCGGACGAGCAGTGGCGATAGGTTTCAAAGGGAGCGCCAGCGGCAGGACATTACGTGAGGCAGAAGTTGTGTTAGCAGCATCCGCAGCTGTAGGTGTAGGCGTCGGTCGGGTAGACACTGCAGTGGCAATCGAAGATATCGTGCCTGAAAATGGAACGACCTCGTCCGCCGGCAGATCATCCGACGGAGCAGCGGACCGCACCACCGGTGCACGCTCCAAGGAACCGGCAACTTCTAGATATTCCAGATAAACCCAGCCCGGCTTACCATCACTCGTTACCACCAGTGCCCAGTCTTGCGCTTTGTTGAGCGCTCGCACCGAGACAGTGTCCCCACGCTGCAACACCTTTAGCACACGGTAATCTGGTCCTGGCCCCTGGCGCATATTCAGCTGTTCACTTTTGACAGCGGCTTGCGCAACCTCAGGGAGCTGGGCAACGGAAAGTGAACTTGCTGCTGGCTGAGGTGCCGCCGTTGCTTGGGGCTTCACCGGAGGGCGCATAATCGGGTTGGCTGGCAACACAGGTGCTCCGTCCAGCGAACCAATCACACGCAACCTATCTACTGGCACCCACCCAAGAGCACCTGAGATGGTCACAATGTACACCCAATCCCTACCGGTGTTGACGCCGAAAATACCCAGCAGTTCTCCCTTGCCGATCTCTGCGGCGCGAGCGTAGTTATCGCCCGGCCCTTGGCGAGCAACCACCCCATCTGCGATAACCACGCCCGATGCGACTGGCGACAATTTGCTCACCAGCTCACTCAGTGCAGATTGAGGTGTCTTGGGGGGTTGTGGTTGGTCATCCAAGACGGGAGGTTCTCCCAACGAGAAGGTCACGCGCAACGCTGTGGCGGGTATCCATCCCTGCAGCGAACGTTGTGTCAACACGTATATCCAGTCCCCACCACGATTCTTGCCCAACACGGCAACCATCTCACCTGTCTGGGGTAGGCCTACCGCTGGGTAGGAGTCAGCTGGACCTTCGCGCACGGGCACATCGCTGCTGACCACTACGGCAGCACCAGTGGGTGTGAAACCACCACTGCGCGCCACCACCTGTGCTATCAGCTCCTGTGGATTACCTGAAAAGGAGAGTTGTTCACCTGTGCTCACTGCGGCAGTTGCAGTAGCTCGCGGCAACGGCATACGTGTCGGCGTAGGTGGCAGTGTCACTTTAGGAAAGGGTGTAGGGGTTGCTGTTGGAGAGCTAGGTGGTGGTGTTGGCCAAGTGGAAAGGCTGAGACGTTGCTCGGGAGTAATAGCCGACTCGTGCCCTGACAGACCAGGTAATGCACGACAGCCAGCCACGACGCATACCAAGAGGACGAGGATAATGGACAGCCAGGAACGTTTGCTCATTATAACAGCATCTCCCTGCGCATTAACCTTTGTCAGGCCCGCTCTGCGGCAACGACGGGTTGAACGATGTCGTACCGGGCTGTGGTTGCGGCTCTGGCCGTCGTGGACGTGGTGGACGCGGTGGCGCAGGCGGCGTAGGAGGCACAGGAGTGGGTCCAGCTGGCCGAGGTTCCTCCGGTGTTTCCTTGACCTCTGGTTCGCCGCCCAGAATGCGGCGAACAATACGCCGTGCCAGATTGCTGCCACCGTCGAGGAAAGTGTATACCACTGGCACCAAAATAAGCGTTAACAGCGTCGAGGTAATGTTGCCACCAACGACCACTGCTGCCAGCGGTGCACGAATCTCTGAGCCGGCACCCAGACTGAACAGAAGGGGTAAAAGGGCAAAGACCAACGCTGCTGTGGTCATTAGAATTGGTCGCAGACGCAGCCGCCCCGCTTCAACCAACGCATCACGACGGCTGTAACCACGCTCACGCCGTAAGACGTTGGTAAAGTCCACCAGTAGGATCGCATTCTTAGTGACGATCCCCGTAAGCAGGATGATCCCCAACAGTGAGACCAGGTTGAGCGTGTTGTTCGTGATCAGCAGACCACCAAAAGCGCCCACCACGGAAACAGGCAACGAGAACATGATCGCCAGCGGGTTCATCCAGCTCTGGAAGAGAGCAACCAGCAGCATGTAAATCAGCCCGATAGAGAGAAGCAGTGCCGAACCCAGCTCGGCGAACGACTGACGCTGTGCCTCAGCCTGACCAGCCAGGCGAAATCCGTAGCCTTCCGGAAAGGCGACACTCTCCCTGATAGCTGCCTCGATATCATCTGTGACATCCCCAGAAGCGCGCCCAGTAACACCACTGCTCACAGTGAGCTGGCGTTGACGGTCGGTACGTTTAATGACAGCTGGCGCGAGGTCCCGCTCGATCGCGGTAACCTGAGCGAGTCGTATCTCCTTACCGGCCCGATATCCCAGCGGCAGATCGGAGAGCCTCTCCAGATTGGTGCGCACTGTCTCGTTGATGCGCAATGTAATGTCCACATCGGGTTTGCTTGGCTGTTTGAAGGTGCCCACCTTTGTGCCACTGAGCGCCGTGCGCAGTGTGCCAGCTACCTGAGCAGGTGTTAGTCCGAGGTTGAGCGCCCGCTCTCGGTCCACTACCAGGCGCGCTTCAGGTGCACGCGCTGCGTCCAGATTCTGGATGTCGGTGGTCCCGGGAACAGAGCGCATCACTGCTTCGACCTGACTCGCTAGCTCGATCAGGCGGTCAGGATCTTCCCCGTATACCTGAATCTGAACGGTACCTCCCATCCCTCCTGCACCGCCCAGCGACGAGCTCAGGTTGAGCGATATGGTAGCTTCAGGGATCTGCTGCACCAGAGGACGCAATGCCTCGACGATCTGCACCGTGCTGCGCTGACGTTGCGTCTTGTCCACCACACGCACACGAATCCTAGCACTATTCACCGCGCTGCCGGTGCTGATCCCAAAAACATTTCCGCCTGACCCAACGCTGGTCAAAACGGCGACAGTTTCCGGCACTTTCTGCAAAATGATCTGTTCAACCTGACGAGCTGCTTGATCGGTAGCTGCCAGATTGGTGCCAGGTGGCATCTGAATGTTCACGGTGAACTGGGCATCATCTTCCTGCGGGATGAACTCAGAACCCACCACGCCACTTAGTACGAGCCACGCCCCGGCAACTAGCGACAGCCCGGCGATGAAGACCGCCAGAAAAGAGGTGCCCCAGTTGCGCAGAAAGAAGCGCAACGTCGCTGCATACAGGTGTGCTAGGCCGTTGAAGGCACCATCCCACACGTACACGAAGCCTCTCCATACAATGCTGGCTGGCCAGAACAAAATGTTGAAAACACGACGTATCCCACGTGGTTTAGGCTGAGGCTGACTCTCGTCACGCATCCATAATGCTGCCAGCATAGGTGTCAGAGTGAAGGACACAAATAGCGAGAAGAGAGTGGTAGTAGCGATAGTGATACCGTAGGAACGGAAGAATTGCCCCACGATGCCACTTGAGAATGCCACCGGCACATATACCACCACGTCCACCAAGGTAATGGTAATGGCAGCCAATCCGATCTCAGAACGTCCGTCCAATGCTGCCTGACGCGGGTTTTTGCCCATTTTGAGGTGGCGTTCAATATTCTCTAGCACCACGATCGAGTCATCCACTAGGATACCGATCGTCAGAGTCAACGCCAACAGAGTGAGCGTGTTGAGCGTGAAACCGAGCGCCCACATTACAATGAAGGTGGACATGATCGAAGTCGGGATAGCTAGCACCACTATGAACGTGCTGCGGATGGTATGTAGGAAGAGAAGCATCACCAATCCGGTGATCAAGATGGCTAGGATCAGCTCTTCCTGCACTGCCTCCACTGCCTGCCGCGTGAACTTTGAGTCGTCAATCACGACGGTCGTTTGTGCACCAGCAGGCAGCTCGCTGTTTAGCGTTTCGATCACCTCCCGGATCGAGTCAGCCACCTGAATAGTGTTCGCGTCGGATGTCTTGAGCACGCTGATGCTGACCGCTTCGACACCGTTGTAGCGCAGAATCTGCGTCTTGTCCTTGTAACCTTCTTTGACCGTGGCGACATCACGCAGATAGACGTATCCACCGACGTCCTGACCAGGTCTGACCGGTACACCGCTCTGGCCTCCGCCAGTTGATACAACTACATTCCCGATTTGCTCGAGCGATGTGAACTCTCCTACTGAGCGCACAGCAGTTCTCTGACGCCCCACATCAATTGAGCCCACTGGGAAGGTGAGGTTGTTAGCCTGCAACGCACGTTGTATGTTTTCCAGCGGGATGCGATACGCGGCCAGCTTGGCTGGGTCGGGTTCTACTTGGATCTCTCGTTCGCGCCCACCAGAAATGTTCACCGAAGCTACACCTTTGATAGCTTGTAGACGTGGCTTGATATCGTTCTTAGCAATATCAAACAGCTCATCTTGGCCCTGGGGACCGCTGAGCACAATTTCCATAATGGGGATGGCATTGATATCTGCCTTGATGATGGTAGGATCGTACGCCTCCGTTGGCAGAGTGCCCCGCACTGTAGCAACCTGGCGTTCCACGTCAATAGCAGCCTGGTTCCCGTCGGTACCTTCGACAAACCCTATGATCACAACGCCTACCCCTTCTGTCGCGGTAGACATGATTTGATCAATGCCTGAGATACCGGCTACAGCGTCCTCAATGGGCTTGACAATCAGGTCCTCCACATCTTCCGGGCCGGCGCCAGGAAAAACAGTCACAATGCTGACATAAGGAAAGTCCACCTGGGGATAACGATCAACCTGCATCAAGGTGAGCGAGCGATAGCCCAACACCACCAGTGCCAGGATGATCATCAACATAGTCAGTGGTCTGCGAATAGCAAGGCGTGTCAGTCCCATATGCTTCTATCCTTAGCCACTACTTCAGTCTATCTGCCCCGCTTCGGAAGCGATTCGCACGCGCATGCCATCGTTCAGGCTAGATTGACCAGCAGTGACAACCATCTCACCGGGTCGCAATCCGCTCAGGATCTCGACGTTGTCGCCATCCGTGAGGCCAGTGACCACCGGACGCAGCTGGGCTATGTCATCCTGCACTACATACACGGATTCCTTATTGTTGATCAATGTCACCGCGGCGCGCGGCACAAGCAAAGCAGCTTGCTTTTCTTCAACCAAGAGCGCCAGGTTGGCATACATGCCACTGCGCAACTTACCAGCTTCGTCAACTGGCGTAACTTTCACTGTGAAAGTATGGGTAGCAGGATCTGCGACCGGTGCCACACTGGTGACTACAGCCGGAAAGTCCTCGTCAGGGTAGGCGCTCACTTTGATGGCAGCGTGCTGACCGGGTCTCACCTCCTGGATACGGTTCTCTTCGACATCGATGACCGCCTCCAGTTCACGCGAGACAAACAGGGCAACGGGAGTACTTGGTCCAACTATGCTCCCTTCACTGACATACAGCTCAGCCACAATACCATCAAATGGAGCACGGATGGTTGTCTCATCTAGCTGGATGCGCGCAAGCTCCACGGCCGCCTCCGCCTGTTTGATCTTGACACGCGCAAGCTCAAAGTCGGTCTGGGTGTAAGGTTGCTTGGCCAGTGCCAGCGCCAGCTCTGCTTGTGCCAGTTGCACCATCAACGGCGACAGCTGCACATCGCTGGGGTGAGTCTGCATATTGTAGGCAGCCCGCGCCACCTCGTACGCAATCGTAGCCTGCTCTAGCTTTAGAGATTGTGGCAACATTCCCACCTGGCCAGCCCACGCCACCTTGTCATACTCTGCCTGTGCCAGTTTCAACGCAGCTTCTGCCTGCGCCAGCGTTGCCGCCGCGGCGGTACGTTCATCCTCGTTCACGTTGAGCAAATCGTTAACCGCACTGCGCGCGAACCGCACAGCAGCCTCAGCTGCAGCAATCTGTTCAGGTCGCGTACCCTCTTCCATTTTGGCCAAGCTCAGCCGAGCCAGCTCCAAGTTGGCCTCTGCCTGCTTCAGCTGAGCAGCATAGGTTTTGCTCTCAACAATGGCAATCGGATCACCTGCCTTTATCTGGTCACCTACCTCAACCATAAGGGACTGAACGCGGCCCGCTGCCACAGGCAGAACGTTAACACTGTGCTTGGGACGCAGGTCGCCTGAATAGTTGTACACTCGTGAAATCGTACCTGTGCGGGCGGGTGCTACCAGCACGGATACCGCAGAAATCCTTGCTGGCTCTGCCGCACGTGCCACGCGCTGTGTAGTCGGAGTACAGCTAGTGGTCAGTAAAGCGGCTAATGCCAACAATACCAAAAGGATAGCAAGAAACCATCTCTTCTTCATAATACCTTATCCCTCCCTAGCCTTATCAGATCTCTGGATGCAGAGTTTGATGGCTGGTGCTTCATACCGGATCACTTTCGTAGCGGGTCGCTTCGGAACTATCGTCCAGCGTGATCAGACCGCTTAGCGGTAGATCCCACGAGTTAATAATGTCTTCCGCGTTCTCAACAGCCATTCGAAATCGCCTTAGGTGGATGCGGAAGATCTCTTGAAAAAGTGCCTCAGTTTCGGCCAGCTCTCTATCGGTGAGCACTGAGCAGCCGGCTACATCGTCATCCAACAACTTCTCACTCACCTGCTTGAGCAGGGCTACACCCGCTGGTGTGGCCTGTACTAATACCACACGGCGATCGGTGGTGCTGCGCGTGCGTTCCACCAGACCAGCTTTCTCAAGACGATCGATAATACCAGTCATCGTGGGCGCATCCTGAAACGTGATATCCGTAAGATCGTTCATCGAGCGCGGTGCACCCGCCTTTGCCAGAGCAAAAAGCACCATAAACTGTGGCGGTGTCAGCCCAAATGCCTGAAGCAACTGCCAGAAGCGCCTCATCGCGATCCACATGAGAAGTACGAACTTGGTGCTGATTCTACGTAGGCGCTCCGTCCTTGAAATCGGAGTCTCGCTCATGGAGAAGAAACCTCAGTTTTTATATCTGTGGACAGACAGAGATTAATAATTTTCGACGCGAACATTTACTACTGTAAATAATTAATGACGCAAACTAAATTATAGCCCGGAGCACAGGATTGTCAAATCGCGCATTGCGTGTTGTCAGGAGTGTTCACCTAAGGCATAATCCCCTTCACAGCATGTCAGGGACTGCTCAACGAGCGAGCACCCTATCTTTGGAGAGAAGAGGTTGGAGACGGTATCCCACAAGCTAGAACATTTGAAACGGCTATTGCGCACTATGGACAGCGTCGCAGTTGCGTATTCCGGTGGCACAGACAGTACGCTGCTGCTCAAGGTGGCTTATGATGTGCTCGGCAGGGAACGCGTTGTAGCATTGACTGCTGTTTCGCCCAGCCAGCCGGCCGTCGAACGAGAAGAGGCATGTAACCTTGCCCGGGAGATAGGCGTGCGCCACGTGCTGATAGAGACACATGAGATGGAAGACGCACACTATATTGAGAACACGCCAGAACGCTGTTACTTCTGCAAAAGGGTTATCTTGGAATCGTTGACACGCTACGCACAGCGCGAAGGCTTTGCTGTTGTCGTGGATGGTGCTAACGCAGATGACCTGCATGATCATCGTCCAGGCACTCGTGCGGCACGCGAATGGGGAGTACGCAGCCCCTTACAGGAGATTGGCCTCTCCAAATCTGAGATTCGTACCATAGCCCGCACGCTGGGATTGCCGAACTGGGACAAACCTTCGGCCGCATGCCTGGCATCGCGCGTGCCCTACGGAACGCCCATCACAGTTGAACTGCTCCAGCGCATCGAGCAAGCAGAAGCGTTCTTGCGCCAGATTGGCGTGCGCCAGTTGCGTGTTCGCCACCACGGTGTACTCGCACGCATCGAGGTGGAACCGAACGATTTCCTCATGATTATGGACCATCGCACCGAGATCATTCAGAGATTGCAATCTCTGGGTTACATTTACGTGACACTTGATTTAGCTGGATTCCGATCAGGGAGTATGAACGATGCAAATCGCTTACTTTGACTGCATAGCCGGTGCCAGTGGCGACATGATACTGGGTGCGCTGGTAGACGCCGGCCTCTCCATGGATCTTCTGCAAACGCAGTTAGCAGCACTCCAGTTGGACGAGCTGAGAGTTGCGAGCCAGCGGGTGGTCAAGCATGGCTTCAGTGCCACTAGGGTAGAAGTGCAGGTAGCAGACGACGTCCCTGCACGCTGTCTACCCGACATCGAGAAGGTTGTGATGCAAAGCACATTGGCACCTTCCATAAAGGAACGAGCAGTGGAAATCTTCCGACGCATAGGGAGTGTGGAAGCTGCCATCCATAATGTGCCGCTGGAGCAAGTTCACCTGCATGAGCTGGGCGGAGTAGACACTATTGTCGATGTTGTGGGCACCTTGATTGGTCTGGACGCCCTAGGTGTTAACCAAGTGGTTGTCTCTCCCTTGCCTCTGGGGCGCGGATGGGTGCAAGGTGCTCACGGGAAGATCCCCCTGCCAGCGCCAGCTACGCTTGGACTGCTCACTGATGTGCCTATAGTGGGCAGCCCACTGGAAGCTGAGCTTGTCACACCCACTGCAGCAGCACTTCTGTCCACACTGGCAGTATCCTTTGGGCCAATTCCAGCGATGACGTTGCGTCGTGTTGGCTATGGCGCCGGCACACTTGAGCTCCCGATTCCCAACTTGCTGCGTGTTCTTATCGGTGAAGCCTCAGATGTCCTACGCGCCACAACCGAAACTCTGGCTATGTTGGAGACCAGCATCGACGATATGAACCCAGAGTTCTACGAATATCTAGTAGAATCCCTGCTGGATGCGGGTGCACTAGATGTATTTCTGACCCATGTGCAAATGAAAAAGGGGCGCCCTGGCAACATTGTGCACGTACTATGTCGGCCGGACGACGCGAGCCGTCTAACCCATATTCTGTTCGCCGAGAGCACAACGTTGGGTGTCCGTCAGAGCCTTGTCACGCGCCACTGTCTGCCGCGTTCTACAGAACCGGTGGAAACGCCCTACGGGATTGTGCGTGTGAAAGTCGCTCTTTGGGATAACGGGAAGACACGTATCAAGCCGGAGTATGAAGATTGTCGCCGATTGGCCGAACAACACGACGTACCATTGCGTGAAGTCTATCGCGCCGCCGAGATAGCTGCACAGCACTTGGTGCGCTAGCCTTTGGACTGAGTAGTTTTGGGCGCAAAACGCTCGCTCAGCACGTCGAGCAAAGTAGGACGCCCGATCTCCTGAAGTTCGTAACGCACCCGCTGCATCGGATGCCTCACGTGGCGCAGAACACGACACAGGTCAACCGGTGTGGCTGCGATCACTACATCACAGGGCGTAGCGTTGATGGTTGCTTCCAAATCCCTGATCTGATGCTCCCCGTAACCCATCGCGGGCAACAGCGGACCAGTATGGGGATATTTCCGAAATGTCTCGGCAATACTACCCACGGCGTAAGGACGTGGATCGACCAGCTCTGCAGCGCCGAATCGCCTGGCAGCCACCACGCCGGCACCATAGCTCATCTCGCCGTGCGTCAGTGTCGGGCCGTCTTCGACCACTAACGCACGCTTGCCTCGTATCGCCGCCGGGTCGGCAACATAGATAGGCGAGGCGGCATCAATCACGACGGCATGAGGAGCAAGCAGCTCAATGTTGGCACGTACCTTGGCCGTCTGCGCCAAGTCTGCCGTGTCGATTTTGTTGATGATCACCACATCCGCCATGCGCAGATTAGTTTCGCCAGGATAGTAGCTCAATTCATGTCCAGCTCGATGTGGATCAGTGACCACAATGCTCAAATCGGGCTTGAAAAACGGCCAGTCATTGTTGCCACCATCCCAAACGATGATCTCTGCCTCTTGTTCTGCCTGGCGTAAGATCGCTGCGTAATCCACTCCTGCATACACGACGCTGCCACGTTCTAGATGTGGCTCATATTCCTCCCGTTCTTCAATCGTACATTGGTGTCGCTCCAGATCAGCGAAGTCGGCAAAACGTTGCACCGCTTGACGCGCCAGATCGCCATAGGGCATAGGATGACGTACTACCACAATGCGCCAGCCAAGATTGCGCAGAATGTCACACACGCGGCGGGTAGTTTGGCTTTTGCCGCTGCCGGTGCGCACAGCGCCTACTGCCACCACTGGACGGCTGCTTCGCAACATTGTGGCGCGCGGGCCCAGCAGACGAAAGTCGGCGCCAAGTGCCAGCACCAAAGATGCCTTGTGCATGACATACTCGTGAGAGACGTCTGAATAGGCGAACACCACCTGATGGGCATGTAGCTTGAGTACCAGCTGCGCCAGCTCCTCTTCCGGATAGATGGGAATGCCCTGCGGGTAAAGCGGGCCGGCCAATTCCGGGGGATAGATGCGACATTCAATGTTGGGGATCTGAGTAGCCGTAAAAGCGACCACTTCGTACTGTGCATTGTCCCGGAAGACCATGTTGAAGTTGTGAAAGTCGCGCCCTGCTGCGCCCATAATAATGACGCGCGTACGTTGTGTCATATCAAGTTCCTTTAGAGCTCTGAGATGAAGTGATCTCGTTATG
Source organism: uncultured Ardenticatenia bacterium (assembly GCA_937127125.1). Lineage (GTDB taxonomy): Bacteria > Chloroflexota > Anaerolineae > 4572-78 > NAK82 > NAK82. Next base: position 293,934 of record CAKZLO010000034.1, on the reverse strand, counting down.
GCCGTCTGCCCTGTTCGAGCTACATTGTGAAATCCACCATGTCCATAGTAGCGCGAAGCATAAGAATACAAGGGGCAAGAGGCGTCTGGCTGTACTCACGCGGTCATCGGCCGAGGCTGTCGCTTGCGGTACATAATGCGGGAGAGAAAAACGCCCGTTTCATAGAGCACCAGAAGTGGCGCCATCACCAGAGTCATATTCACTGGGTCCACTGTAGGTGTGATCACAGCCGCGATAACAGCAATCAAGACAATTGCATAGCGCCGAAACTTGCTGAGCATCTGGGGAGTGATGATGCCGATGCGCGACAAGAAGGCAATAATAAGCGGCATCTCGAAGGAGCCACCGATCCAAAGCATCATCCGTGTAACGAAGCCAAAATAGGTGCTGGGACGCGGCTTGGTGGGAATACCTAGAAAGTTGATCAAGAAGGGCACCGCCACCGGCAACATCAGGAAATAGCAGAAGAGCACCCCGCAGATGAAAAGCACTGTGGCGCCGGGCAATACAAACCACAATAGGCGGCGTTCGCTCTTGGTCAAACCAGGGACAATGAACGCGAGCACCTGATACAGAATGAAAGGCATTGCCAGTGTCACACCAGCCAGAAGGGATACGCGCATAAACACGCCCATATTCTCGGTAACATCGATCGCTTCCAACGCCATACGACCGCCAATGGGAATTGCCAGAATGTCGATCAGATAGTCCGAGAAGATAAACCCGATGGCAGTGGCAACCGCTAACGATATAACAATGCGAATAAGGCGGTCGCGTAGCTCCCTCAGGTGCTCCAGCAACGTCATGCGCGGGCCGAGCTCTTCCTCAGACTCCGCGAGCTCCACATTCTCCGAAGTAATCAGGTCCTCACTGGTTGCCATGTTCGGAATCACTGTCCGAGGGTGGGATCAGTTGGGGCGTTGCGTCAGGAACATCTTCAGGTGGAGCCGAAGTTGTGTCCTCACCCGCCACTTCAGCGTTTGGCGCAGTGAGTCCAGATGGCGAGACAATGCCTTCTTCCATCTCCTGACTGGGGTGGGTTTCTTGATCTTGAGCCACTTCGGATACGATAACAGAAGCCGTGAGATTGTCCGAAGTGCGACCATCCGGCGCGGTAGCCGTGGCCGGCGAGGAGACCACCGAGCTGCTGGCAACGAGTGGTTTCGTATCGCCTGGCTGCTCGTAGGGTGGAGTGCTCAGTGACGTAGTCAATACTCGCTCGGCATCTGCCTTAGCAGCTTGCAAGGGTTCAGACAGGATCTCGCGGAGTCCCTTTTTCTCTCCCTCTAGCTCTGCGGCTGCGCTTAGTTCCTCTTGCCATTGAGCGGCGACCGTACGGGACATCTCCTGTAGCTGGCGGTACACCTTGCCTATCTGGCGTGCTACTTGCGGCAGTCGCTCCGGCCCGACAAAGATCAAAATAAACACCAGAATAACGAGAAGTTCAAGTGGGCCAACGCCCAGAATGTCCATCGTGAAAAATTACCTAGTTTTGCCAGTTTCTACTTCTGACGAGATGCACCGGCGCGACCAGCTCCAAATGTCGGTTGACAAGAGTGCCCAGTACACCATTCACAAAACGAGGCGAGCTGTCACTGCCGAATAGCTTTGCCAGCTCAACTGCCTCGTTAATAGCTACCTTTGGAGGAGTATCTGGCGCGTAGAGGATTTCGAAGATGGCAATACGCAGGATATTGCGATCGATCACGGCAATCTGCTCCACTAGCCACTCAGGCGCCAGCTCGCCGATCAGTTGATCAATGCGCTGCTTGTTGTCAAGCACTCCCTCGACCAGGTAGAAGGCAAATGCGACCCCCGCTCGCGGCAGAGGATGCTCCTTAAGGCGGCATCCCAGCGCATACTCAGGGGTGTGCCGGGTCATGTCCAGCTCATAAAGAGCCTGGAGCGCAACCATACGTGCATGACGCCGTCCTTTTATCATCGTTGCCTCCTCTAAGTTATGAGCTGCAAGAATTTGTAAGGCTCAAGAAACTCGCGCCAGTGGGACATCAACGTCCTGAATGAAGACGTTGACTGCCCGCACTTCCATGCCAACCAGATTACGGATCGCACGACTTACTTCACTCTGTAATAGCTCACCTAATCCCATAAGGCTAGTTTGTGCTTCGGCCACGACATACAGATCAACCGTGATTGTTCCATCGTCAAATCTAACGTCCACGCCACGTCCTGCGCTTGGCCGCGGCAACATACGCCCAACTCCATACCGTCGCTCACCACCCAAACGGGCTACACCAGGCGTGGCCAACGCAGTCAAGCGAGCAACTGTAGCAACCACGGATGGATGGATAGTTACTGTTCCTAACACGCGTTCCGCCACGCTGTAACCCTAAGAGCCATCGTAAAGAGAGTCAACATTAGATTTGGTCCCCTCTTTTGCTTAGTCAAGAGGAGAGCAAGGGCCATTTGTCTTCATAGCCCAATCATGTCCCGCTTGCTAATGAAGCGACTTGCCACATCCTCTTCAAGCACGAGGTAAGAAGTATAAATCTCTTGCTCTTGCCATCCCTTAAGGACACGACATAATATTGTACTTTTATCATACTACATCTCAGCCCAATTTGCAAGACCCTAGCAACCCCGATTTCCGAAAATCTGTCCTATAACGTGAGCTTGTTGCAAGAGCGTGCTAATTGCCATCCCTACGTATCACTCACCCTAATCATGCAATTTAGCGCATAATATCTTAGAGTTTGTCGATCCCACGAACTCTGGTCAAAAAGCTCTATAGCATCCATCTATTGCATCACCAGACCGCCATCGACAGAAAGCACTTGCCCGGTTATGAAGCTCGCTTCGTCCGAGGCCAAGAAAGCCACTGCGTTCGCTACATCGTCTACTGTACCCAGACGCCCTAAAGGTGTTGCTGCAATGGCAGCCGTGCGTTGCTCATCGGGAAGCACTTCAGTCAGGGCGGTTGGAATGAAGCCGGGTGCCACAGCATTGACGGTAATGCCACGCGAACCCACCTCTTTGGCGAGCGACTTGGTGAAACCAATGAGTCCAGCTTTAGACGCAGCATAGTTGGTCTGGCCTGCCTGACCTGCCAAACCTACCACGGATGAGATGTTCACAATACGGCCGTAGCGTTTGCGCACCATGTGTTTCACCGCAGCACGGGAGCAGAGAAAGGCGCTGGTCAAGTTGACATCAATAACCTTTTTCCAATCCTCATCTTTCATCTTAATGATCAGAGTGTCACGGGTGATACCTGCATTGTTGACCAGAATATGCAGGTCACCCAGCTGTTCGATAGTCTGGTTCACAGCGCGCTGCACATCATCTGGGTTTGAAACATCCGCCTGGATAGCCAACGCCTGACGTCCCAGATTACGCAGCATATCTGCTGTGTCGCGCGCGTTGTCACCATTGATATCCACAACAGACACATTGGCCCCTTCCCGTGCCAGCCGCAGCGCGATAGCCTGGCCAATGCCCCGACCGGCACCAGTGATCAAGGCGACTTTCCCCTCAAAGCGCATCGAAAATCTCTATCCTCCTTCCTTTAATAGCCCAGGCTGAATGGTCTGGTAAACATGTCGTTGATGACGAGCAAACGGGCGCGGTCGCGTCAGACCAGTGCCTGGATGGCTGCCAGCGTTCCACACGCTGTAGCTTTCATCTCAGGATGAATGCGAGGGATCAGGCCTGTCAGCACGTCTTTCGGGCCGATTTCAATGCAATGACGCACTCCCTGCGCGGCCATGTAGGCAACCGACTCCACCCAACGGACAGACGAAGTGAGCTGGCGCACCATCTCCTCGCGTATTTCTTCAACACTCGTCAGAGGACGAGCGGTAACGTTACCCACTACGGCCACCTGTGGTTTCTGGATCGGTGCGTCAACCACAGCTTGACGGAACTCATCCGTGATGCTGGCCATCAAAGGTGAGTGAGAAGCAATACTAACGGCAAGACGGACTATACGACGTGCACCGGCTGTTTCGGCCAACTGGATGGCACGCTCGAGAGCTTCATTGTGACCCGAAATCACCACTTGACCAGGCGAGTTGTAGTTGGCGATCTGAACAACACACCCAGTTTCTGCGCTGGCCTGACGGCATATCTCTTCAACGGCCTTATCATCTAACTTCAGCACCGCTGCCATTCCACCGGGGTTTCGTTCACCAGCTAGCTTCATCAGTCGTCCACGCTCACGCACCAGTCGCAATCCCGCAGCAAAGGTTAGTGCACCACTCGCTACTAGTGCGCTGTACTCGCCGAGGCTGTGCCCGGCAAGGAAAGCAGGCTGAGCAGCAAAACCAGCACTCTGCAGTGCGCGCAAAATCGCGATGCTGGCAGTGAAGATGGCTGGCTGGGTGTTGTAGGTATCCTGTAACACCTCATCAGGACCTTCAAAGCACAGCTGAGAGAGGGGAAAGCCTAGAACCTCATCCGCTTCGGCGAAGGTGTCTCGCGCTGCCGAGTAGGCTTGGGCAACATCTCGCCCCATACCAACCACCTGAGAACCCTGTCCGGGAAAGACCAGTGCTAATTTGTCAGCCGCCTGCATAGTTTCTTCCCGACATCAAGCAAGGGATACACCGCAAATAAGACGATCCACCCCGCCCAGCACAACAATCAAAAGAAAGCGAAGTTGTCAATAAAGCACACTCTCTCAGCAAGATTAGTCCGCTTCTTTCTTCACCACCTCTACACCGCGGTACGTTCCACAATTGGGACACACGTGATAGGCCAGCTTCATCGTATGGCATTGCGGGCACGCTATCACATTGTTCACTTTTATGCGCAAATAATGTGCCCGTCGGCGGTCACGTCGTAACGATGATACTTTCCGCTTTGGTAAAGCACCCACGTACAAACAACTCCTTTCACTCTCCCAGAATATTCCGTTTTCTTAGCAGCGACATCCAACGCACATCAATATCTTCGGTTTGGCAGTCGCATTCTCCCAGATTGCGGTTCTGGCCGCAATAGGGGCACAAACCCTTGCAGTCAGGATGACATATCGGTGAAGTCGGCAAGCTAAGCCAGACGTCCTGACGCACTACCTCTGTCAAATCAAGAATATGATGTTCGTCAATAAGTGTTGCTGAGTCTTGGTCCAACGGGAGTGTCACCTTGAGTCCTGTCACAATATCAATCGTAGGGGTGAACTCCTCCTCAACCTCGAACTCTATGGGCAAGCGAAACTCGCTTAGACAACGTACACATGTCAACTCCACCGCGGTCGAAAACGTGCCATTTACCAGCACACCGGCGCCGATCCGCAGGAAATGTACATGACCTCGCAGTGGCGCCACCACAACGAGATGCTCATCCAGCTCCGGGAAGGGAATATCAACCTCATAGCTGCGGCTGGCCCCTGTCGCTTGTTTGAGCAGCTGGGCTACGTTGAACTGCAGAGCACTCAGGGATTTAGATAGCATTTCATGCGACATACAGTTCATTATAAGCCCCCCAGCTCAGACTGTCAAAACAATCGGCCCGCCACTCCAGATTTGCCACCTGCATGGAAAGAGTGTATAGATAAAGTCTCAACGCATATGGCGAGCGTTATGGCGCCGACGCCAGCTATTGTCTGAAAGATAGCTGAGCGTCGGCGCAATTGCCTTGTTGTCTAACTTCAACGAAGTGCGAGCTTCACCGATGCCTGTCATCGAATTGCTATATGCCATCTGTGTGACACTGTTGGGCGCTTACGGGCTGAACAGTTTACTGTTGACCTGGATGTACTTGCGCCAGCGACGTTGTATTCCTCCACAACCTCCCCCGCCGGCAGAATGGCCACACGTGACCGTTCAGCTCCCCATCTACAACGAAGTGCATATGGTCGAGCGCTTGCTGGGTGCTGTGGCAATGCTGGACTACCCACGAGATAAGTTAAAAATCCAGGTTCTGGATGATTCCACTGATACAACGCGCCAAGTTGTAGCGAGTCTTGTGAGCCGCTTGCAGCAACAGGGACTGGATATTGTCCAGGTAACACGCGCAAAGCGCACAGGCTTTAAGGCAGGTGCCTTGTCTTTCGGCCTGACGCAGACCGACAGTGAGCTGATTGCTATCTTTGACGCTGACTTTCTACCTCCCCCTGATTTCTTGCGGCGCACGGTGCCCTACTTTTCTGACGCACAGGTAGGGTGTGTTCAAACGCGTTGGGGCCATGTTAATCGGTATTACTCGCTATTGACTGAGCTTCAGGCCCTGGGCGTGGATGGGCACTTTGTTGTGGAACAATTTGCACGCAACCGAGGCAACTATTTCATTAACTTCAATGGGACCGCTGGTATTTGGCGACGTGCCTGTATTGAGGACGCAGGTGGTTGGCATGGCGACACACTCACCGAGGATCTGGACCTGAGCTACCGGGCGCAGCTGCGCGGTTGGCGTATGGTTTACTTGCCCCAGCTGATCGCCCCAGCTGAGCTACCGGCGCAAATCAGCGCATTCAAACGCCAGCAGGCACGTTGGGCACAGGGTAGCATTCAAACCGCAATCAAGCTTATTCGGCCCTTACTTTCTTCTAACCAGCCACTGCGTATCAAGCTGGAAGGTGTGTTGCATCTCACAGGCTACCTGGTGCATCCGTTGATGCTGGCAGTGATTCTGCTAACTTTTCCGATGAGCTTCTCACGCAGCTGGGTGGTGATGGGGGCACCATGGTTGATGATCGCTGCGGTAGGCCCACCCCTTATGTACACCGTGGCCCAGATCTCAGATGGAGGAAATTGGAGTTATAGGTTGCGCCTGTTACCTATGCTGGTTATGTTGGGTACAGGAATGTGCCTTAACAACACAGTGGCGGTTATACGTGCATTATTGGGAGTGCAAACCAGCTTTCAGCGTACCCCAAAGTTCGATCTGCGTCGGGCTGGTGACAATTGGGTGAGCAGCATTTATGCGCTCAGACGTGACGCTATGGTATGGGGAGAAATAGTATTAGCTCTCCTGGCCGTGGCGGCCATCTTTCTCCCAGGTGTAAGGTGGACTTTCATCCCCTGGTTGTTGCTTTATGCAGGGGGATTCAGCTATGTCGGTGGACTTAGCCTTTACCAGGCCTACCAGTTGCAACGCTGGGCCACATTGGCAAGGCGCAGCGCGACAGAAGCAGGGGTTGCCCGGTAGCAGCCAACGAATGCGGGCAACTGGCAAGTTCGCCTACTAGCGAGAAACAACCGATTAGGGCTCATCCACGACGCCTCAAGATTTCGCGTTTCACTTCAGCGATCGCCTGTGTTACTTGAATTTCGCGTGGACACGCCTCCGTGCAATTGTATATGTCGCGGCAGCGCCACACTCCAGAAGGAGCATCCAGGATCCGGAGGCGTTCCTCGGCGCCATGGTCACGGCTGTCGAAAATGAAGCGATGCGCCTGCACAATTGCTGCCGGGCCAATATAATCCGGTCGCGCCCAAAAAGCGGGGCATGAGGTGGTGCAGGCAGCACACAGAATGCACTTGGTTGTGTCGTCGAAGCGCTCACGTTGAGCAATGCTTTGCAAGCGTTCGGTTGCTGGAGGCGGGTCATCGTTGACCAGATAAGGCATAATAGAGCGATAGTGCTTCATAAAGGGTTCCAAATCCACCACCAAGTCCTTGATCACTGGCAAGCCTAGCAATGGCTCAATTGTGATGCGGTTTCCTAGTTCTTTGATCAAAGTTTTGCATGCCAGGCGGTTACGCCCGTTGATGCGCATAGCATCGGAGCCACAGATGCCATGGGCACAGGAACGCCGATAGGCCAGCGACCCATCCTGATACCACTTGACCCAGTTTAAAGCGTCCAACACCCGATCAGTGGGCTCACATTCCACCTGATAATAGCCCCACCAGGGAGCACGGTCTCTCTCCGGGTTAAATCGGCGAATCTTAAGAATGACTTTCATGTGCTCTGCACCTTCTCCTATCGAGCGCAGCGGTTGATCAGTACACCCGTTCCTGAGGAGGATAATTCAGGATCGTCACTGGCTTGTAACGCAGTTCGATCCCTTGCTCGGTGCGAAAGGCCAAGCTATGCTTCAGCCAGTTCTTATCATCGCGCTGAGGATGGTCTTCGCGCGTGTGGCATCCTCGGCTCTCGGTACGTGCCAACGCGGCGACGGCGGTTACTTCGGCCAGTTCCAAAAGGCACCCGAGCTCCCAAGCTTCCAGCAAATCAGTGTTGTAACACATACTCTTGTCCTGGATGCCCACACGCTGATAACGTTCTTGTAGCTCACGGAGGGCGCGGATTGCTTTCTCTATGCCTGTCGCCTCGCGGAAGACACCCACATAGTCCATCATAACACGCTGCATTTCAGCGCGAATGTCGGCGATGCGTTCGTCTCCAAGGGGCCGTGAGCGCAACGACTCTAATGTCTCACGAACTGGTTCATCCGCACGGGCCGGCAACTTGGTAAAATCGGTCTGGCGACAGTAGCGCACAGCGTCCAAACCGCTACGTCTGCCGAAGACCAGAATGTCTACCAGCGAGTTGGTGCCCAAGCGATTAGCACCATGCACCGATACACAGGCGACTTCCCCTGCAGCATAGAGGCCGGGCAAGGCTTCGTTGTTTTCATTTTTCAATGCGCGCCCATCAAGGTCGGTAGGAATGCCCCCCATCGCATAATGCGCCGTGGGCTGCACAGGAATTGGTTGGTTAAGTGGGTCTATACCCAAGTAGGTGCGTACAAAGTCGGTGATGTCGGGCAGACGCGTCTTGATCTCATCTGCCGTGATGCGACGCGGTGTGCCATCGGGACTTTTCTTCCCGTCCAGCTCAAAGTAACGATTGATTGTCTCGGGGCGAATGTCTAGATAGACATAGTCCTTGCCCTCCACACCGCGACCCTCGCGAATCTCAAGATAGATCGCACGCGAGATGACATCACGCGAGGCCAAATCTTTCATCGTGGGCGCATATCTTTCCATGAAACGATCACCACGCCCGTTGATCAAGACCCCACCCTCACCACGTGCTCCTTCTGTAATGAGGATGCCCATTTTATAGATGCCAGTGGGATGAAACTGGAAGAACTCCATATCCTCGAGTGGAATGCCACGCCGCAGCACTATTGCAGCACCATCGCCGGTAAAACTGTGAGCATTGCTGGTAATCTGCCAAATCTTCCCCCAGCCACCGGTTGCGAAGACCACCGCACGCGCCTGGAAGATGTGCAGCTGACCAGTGGTGATCTCCAGTGCTACCAAACCACAAGCAATACCCTCATTCAGGATTACATCCAATACCTGAAATTCGTCAAAGAAGGTGACCCGTTGTTTAATGCACTGCTGATAGAGTGTTTGGAGGATCATGTGACCGGTGCGATCAGCGGCGTGACAGGCACGTCGTACTGGCTGTTTTGTCACATTATTGGTGTGGCCACCAAAAGGTCGCTGCGCAATGCGCCCCGAAGGGGTACGGTCGAACGGCAATCCCATATGTTCCAGCTCGTAGACCAGCTCGACTGCCTCGTAGCATAGAACGCGTACAGCGTCTTGATCAGCCAAGTAGTCACTGCCCTTGATGGTGTCGAACACATGCCATTCTGGATGATCTTCCTCATGGTTGCCCAACGCGGCACCGATACCTCCTTGCGCAGTACCAGTATGGGAACGCACTGGCCACATCTTGGAGAGCACTGCCACACGCACGCTGCGCGACGCATACAGAGCCGCCATTAGCCCTGCGCCACCGGCACCTACAATCACCACATCATATTTGTGTAGTACTACATCACCTTCCACAACACGACCCTTGTCAATGAGATCAGAACCATTCGAAGATGATCACTGTGCCGGCACCGAACACGAACATAAACAGCAAAACAATGAGACCCTTGAGCAGAACCAGGAGTGTAGAACGATGAACGTAGTCTTCGACCACGACACGCAATCCATTAAAGCCATGCAACGATGCAATAAAAAGCAGAATAGTACAACAGACACGCCAGAAAGCGTTAGACCACAATGGAAAAACGTCCGGTACGCCAGTATTCTGTACGTGCCAGTAAATAGGGAAGAAGGCCCAACGATACTGGGCCGGCGCGTCCATGACGGTGCGTCCCAATAGATTGGCATAAACGATACCGGCAGCACCAGCGAATAACATCATAATGGCACTCAGACGAGTGAAAAGCCACAAATAGTATTCAAGTCCGTTGCATTCAACAGAGCGTCTCATACTCGCCCATCACCTCTCTTCCCAAAATAATGAGCAGATCCTATGAGCGGCTTCGCATTTTCAAGGGGTGCCTAGTACGATGCCCTGTGCTATGAAAAAAGCCGGGAGTCCGAAAACGGGTACAAATATTGCCCACTGCAGCCATATCAACTCACGATGGTAACGCAACAGCGGGGGATAGAAATCCTCTAACAAGACGCGCAATCCGTTGAGAGCGTGGTATAGAACGCAGAAGTAAACGAACACCTGAACAGGGTGTGACTCATACCAGTGTGTGACTGCTGTAGAGATCGAATCGTTCAAGGCGTTCATGAAAAACGCGGCCACTACGTGTATACTTACAAACAGAAGGATACCCAGCCCAGTAATGCGATGGAGTATCCACACCAACACACCGATCCCGCCTCGGTAGCGCAACGCCTCCCATAACCCTACACGATACCCTCTCACTTCACCAAGCTCCTACCAAGTCTTACGTCAAAAACGCACAGGGATGGATCGCACTCACTGTCACACCCCACCCATTAATCAAAACCGGCTAAATCTCGCCTCCGATCCAGCATGCCCCCGATGAAGAGCATACAGCAGAGATGATTGTCATCCCTTTGCTGCATGGTCTCTTATTCTTGAGCCGGCTGGTTGCGCCAGGAGATGCTCTCAGCTGTTGGTTCGCAGACGTCGCGCAATGAACAACACGCCCACCAACCCCACAGCAATCAGAATCATCTCGATGCCGCCGATGCCCGTGTCGGGTGTGCTCTCCTCTGCTGCAACCGAAGCCTCAGGTGCCTGCGTCCACGTAGGGGCAGGGATCGGTTCTTCGGCTTGTCCACTCAGCTCCGGCGCGCCCTCGACCGTGCTTGGCGTCGCTGTTGCCTGCACCACCGGGGTATTCGTCGGTGTAGGCAGCGGTGTATTCGTTGGCAACGGCGTGGCAGTGGGCGTGGAAGTTGTTGTTGGTGTGGCAGGCAGCTTGACCACTGCCAGCGTAGCGGTCGGTGTAGGACGTGCTGCCTGTCTGTTGATGGTGCCAAAGATAACCACACCACCAATGGCGAACAATCCGAGAACCAACATGCCCACCAGGAAGATGGCAATCATCACGAATAGCTTGTTGTTTGCCATAGTTGTGTTTTGCTCCTCTCTGATCTGTCGAAGAACCTTTTCGAGTCACTTACAGGACGCGTTCCAGATTGAGCCATGGTAACCAGGCAGTGGCACCTGTAGAGAAATGCACCTCCACACCGGCCGCAGTTAACCCGGAAGGGGTCTCGATCTGCCTGTCCCAATTCTCTCCAGAAATCCTTCCCCACCGGTCAGCCATCGGTGCACGCACCGACCTCACACGATCCCCTTTTGATACTGGACGTCGCACCTGCTCATCTCCTTCCAAGTTTCCTCCGGCGTGCATATGCTGCGGTTCCGTGACAATCAAAGCGGGCCGCCGGCGCATCCACAATGGCATATCTCTCGGCGGCACAATGAGTGCTCCGTGACATCCGTCTAGCTCCCGAAGCAAGCGAAGACGCTCCGACGCCATACGACGTCCTCCGTATCCCTCAGTTGCCATTACAGGTAGCATTGTGGCCTTTGGAGGCATCACTGGTATGCCAGCTGCGATCAGCCCTTTGACACCAATTTCAGCAGCTCGTTCCAGTGTTTTGCATGAAACGGCGACATCGGTGACCAGGATGGCATCCACTGCATCCTTAGGCAGCTGCTCCGGCACCAAGTAGTCCGAGGAACTTTTACCGAGCAGTCGTATCACACCATAAGCCTCTCCAGCGATGCCACAAGCTCCCTCGATGCAGGCAGCATCGGTTTCTATGATTACGCTGCGCCCGGGTACCACGCCAGCGACGCGACCACCCACCAGTGCAGGAATACTTAACTCCTCGGCAGCTATTTCAATCACTGCCCAACCGTATGAGACCGCCACCAAGCGCCCATCAACTGGCGAACGGCACGCGTGGTATGCAAATGGCAGGAAGCTGCGCCGCGCAGCGAGTAGTTCGCCAGCCTGTATCTTCTCACCCCGCTTCTTCACCATAGCCGATGATACATCACGTTCCGATAAGTTCAATGTTCCTGCCACATCCACAATGCGCACCTGACGGCGTGCGCCACTGGCAACGTGTGCAATTATCCGCGTTGGCGTCACTTGCTCGTCCTCTTCCACCAGCACCTCTGCTGCTGTGGGTAGAACGCGTTCGACGCGAAGGCGTCTCGATTTAGCACACTGGACGACAGGCAATAATGGACCTCCATGCTGTTCGCCTACCTCAACCTCCAAGGTGCCTCTCCTATCCTCTGGATCCTATGCGGCGCGCAATATCTTCTCCGATGCTATTTGCGAGCGGACGGGGCTGTCTCCTTTATGTGAGACATTGTCCAACCATCTCTGTATCAACTGACATCGCGCCAGTACCTCTGTAGGGAGAGCAAGAGGGCGTCCGCGCGTGTCCACCAGGATGCCCAGCGTGCCTCCTTCCGCTTCTACGACGGCACTGGTGCCAGCTCGGCCGACGCCTACGTCGACCTTCCGAATCGGATACAGCATCAATGTCCCTGACTGGTAAGCAGGCAATGGGATCACGCGCACAGTTCCACCCGGCACCTCCCCCTGTACGGCACGCCCATCACGACACTCTAACCTCACGCGAACAGCGATTTCCTCGGGCGAAACATACCCTGAGGTCGCCACCAGAGTGCCCAACGTCAGGAAAGCATCGTGTTCAACAAGATCTGCAGCGGCTAAAGGGTTACGCATCGCCACTGCACCCAGGGCCGCACCGATATTGCCTACGTCAAGTGCCAACTTGGTGATGCCAACAGGTTCCAGCGCGTCCAATAATAAGAGGGCGGCATATCCAGGCATAGGGGTGCGCGTCAGTGTCCGTCCGCTGCCAATGATCAGATCCCACATCGCCGTGGGCGCGAGGTTGCTACGGTCTCCCAATGTCTCACGCATTACTTCACGTGCCAGAGCATGTTCAACAAACAATTCCGTCGGCTCAGCCGGTACACTCTGAGGATACAGGCTCTTGTTAAGCAGTATCTCCTGTATCCTCTCAGCATTCACCTCCTCGGGCAGCCAACGTGCGATACGCTCCAGTTCGACATGCTGTAAGGCAACAGGGATAGCCCACCCGATTCCTAAATCAGCACGCACAGTTAGGTGTATCGTATCGTCGATGCTCCAGTGGCCATGAACTGCATCGAGCGCCCGCCCGTAGTAATATGCCATAGTTGTTTGACTGCTACCTACATCAAAGCCGATCACATTAAGCGCATAGCGTTGACCCACGTAGTGGATCAGTTGGCCAAATGAACGCGCGGTGGGCACTACCACTCCCCCGGTCCATTCGGCTACGTGCAGCATCCCCGGCACCTGCATCAGACGGCGTTCCCAGCATAACGTCTCGATACTTAACGCTGCCTGGCCGATGTTCTCAGTTTCCGGTGAGGGACGCACGTTGGGGAGAATGCGCAACTCTCCCAGCCCAGCAAATGCCTGTGCAGCTGCCTCCGCAAGCTGGGCATTGCCTGCATAACACACCAGTGCACGCTCAGCGGGCGGCTGCAACCGATTGTAGAGCGCGACTGTTTGGATTATGTCAATCATAGGTTGGACGGCGCCGTCATCACATCCGCCCACGATGAGCACAAGCTCGGGACGCGCACGCTGCAGAGCGGCCAGCCAAGCATTAGGGTCACGACGTTCCAATCCATCGTCAAAGGCCAAACTGGCCATTAGTTGCAAGCCTGCCACGGAAGCGAGCGCACGATATCCACTACGTAGACTCATATCGCGTGTCAGGCCGACCAACACAGTGCGGACTGGGGACGTAATGCTGCTCACTGCTACAAAATTATCCACACCATCGCCATCAGCCGTGCGCGGCCAGATAAGCGTTCCATCGTCTCGAAAGCAAGTACATCCCAGCAGCTGTTCGATCTGACGCGCCGCTGCGCGAATGCCCACTGTCACATCCGACCACGGCCACCCATATGTGCTAAGTGACTCCCCACGCGCCACAAAACGATACCGCCCATTAACGCGATCAATAAGCGCCACAGTGGTCATTGTGCTTCCGATGTCGGAAACCAGCAGGCGATTGTTCAGGTTTTTCAACGGCTACCTCAACCCAAATGCCTCAATCAGCCACTGTACACGACCGATGAGAAGTGTAAAGCGCGACATGGCAGCGTTGGCGAAAAGAGCACCTAAGGTTATCATAATCAACCAAAGTCCTACTCCGCTCCAGAAACGGACAAAAGTAGCGCGCAGACCGCTCAGTGGGCCACGTGGACGAACGTGAAACGTAAAATAACAGAATGTACCCAACGTCCCGATCAGAATGGCTAAGTTTTGCCAAAAGAAGCTGCTGGTCAAGAACGGTTGGGATTCGTGAGCGTCGATTGGATTCAGCGAAAGGCTAGCAGTTGCCAGCACCTGTGACCACAAAGTGCCAAACAAAGCACCTCCCACGGCTAATGCACTACCCACACCAAGCAGAAAAGCCAACGGGATGGCAGCTAAATGTCTTATAGGCGGCCATGCACGTGCTACCAATAGGGCGCACAGAACAAGTGGCAGAGCTGCCACAGGAGTAGGCCGCAGCAGAACATCGCGTACTGCTGGCTGCACCACGTTGAACCAAGCGACAATGGCAGCATAACCTGCAGCAGTGCCAATCAGCAGGTGCGCAGCAATTCGGAAAGCTGGATTATCACCCAAAACGTATGACCATATCATAAACGTCAAAATGGCAGCAATAATCGTTTCTGTACTCACTGACGACCTGTCCCTGCCCGGATTCCTGCGAAGATCCCTGCCAAGGCAACGACGAACAGTCCCAGGTGCGCAGCGGATTGTGCCGCCATCATACCCAATGCACGACCCGGTTCGCCAGTATAAATTTCATAGGCAGCTGCAGCTGTAACTCCACCGATCAACCCTTCCAGTCGTGTTCGCGCTGCAGAGGCAGAAATAAGATAAGGACGCAAGGTAGGCAACGCCACAGCACTCACTGCAGCTATCATAGGACGATTGCCAAGGAACATAGTGGGAAGTTGCTCTATCCACCAGCGCACTGGCTCAGCACAATCCGCTACTATAACAAAGAGCTTCACGTCCTCGATTCCCCGCACGTCACGCCAAGTGGGGCACTCACCTAACGTGTGACACATCCTATTCGGTGATGCGTAAACCTGTCGGCCTTGCAATCGTTCCAGGCTGCGCACCCCTACTGCTTCACCCGGGAGATACCCCAAATTCAGAGTGCGTTCACCATACGGGTATGTCGCACTTGCCTCGTCGAGCAGGCGCTGTGCCAAGGCAGGTCCCTCGGGTTGTTGACTCACCGTTAACACCCGCGCTCCGTGCCCTAGGAGATCGTGTAGCACAACCCTAGCCAGTGGTTGCATCTCTGCCTCAGTAGCGGGGGTGTACTCGATGCTGAGCAACACAATATCGTTCTGCTGCACAGCCACAATAGGCTCGCGAAATTCTTCCAGAGAGGCAACCAGTCCGGCCGCCGCCGGAGTGTTCAGGAAACGTTGGAATGCAGTCTCCCCCAACAAGTCTCGGACGTAATCCAGGAGAGCTAAGGACAAAATGGCAATCCCCAGAAGGATAGCCACAAAGACCAACGCCCAGATGACAGTTGTTAAAATGTTGCGTCGTGGTGCTGCTTCTACCTCCTCCGGGACAGGGACAGCTGTCATTTCTGGCGGCTCACTCACAATCTCACGGAAAAGGGTGGCACCTTCGACATCAGGCACCTGAGGAACACCGAGTCGTGCACGCAACGTCCCGATCACATCCTCGCCGCTTGCCAAGTGTTGGCTTTCAGGGAACACAGCAGCAGTCTGAGCAGGCACCGCTTCGCTGCCTCCCTCCCCCGGGTGCAGCTGTGCCAGCCACTCGGGGAGTTCCGCTGGCTCCAGTGGAGGGGTCTTTTGTTGTTCTACAGGCACCTGCACTTCAGGCTCCTCCTCAGGTCTCTCCGCTGCGAGCTCACGGAGCCAGTCAGGTACTTCCTCCTCGGCAGGAGGTGGGCTCATCTGTTCGGCAGGTGGATGTTCTATCAACTCCTCCAGCTCAGCCAGCCATTCGGCCGGAGGTCCCTCTTCACTGGTTGGTATCTTGGCCTCCGCTGCAGCAACAGAAGATATCCCTTCAACAATTGTTGGCACTGAGGTAGCTGCTTCCGGCGCACTCGGAAGTTCTCGCTCTTCCGGCACTCGTTCAGCAGCCTTTCGTTCCTCGGGAGGCGCAGCTGCATCCAATTGAGTTGTCTCCATCGTTTGCAGCTCTCGTAGCCAATCTGGCAGCGACTCACCCGAGGTCGCCCCCTCAGCAGAACTGAGCTCCTCAAGTTCACCTCCAGTTCCGGATTCCTCAGACCTTGCAGCTTCGCCCGTTGACGCCGCCTCCGGCACCTGAGACGAGATGGCGATCAACCGTTTCAGCCAATCGGGTATCTCCTCATCCGATGGTGTCGCGCCTGACACCTCGGATATCCCCTTTTCTGCCATAGGCAAGGTACCGAGTGTCTCACTGGTCTGGCCCGGCTCAACGCTCGGAGGGGAAACCAATTGCTCCGATGACACCAGCCCTAGCTCGCGCAGCCATTCCGGTACGGATTCCTCCTCTGAAGTGCTTGTAGTCACGCTTTCAGATAGCTCTGTTGGGCCAAGGGATGCTTCTGTTGGTATAGAAGGGGTCTCCTCTGTTGCAGCTTCGGGACGTTCCAGCTGTGCTGCGTTGTCAACTGGCTCAGAAGGCAGAACTCCTTGTAAGGCTTCCTCTGCCGACGGACCCACCGGAATGGAGCCTGACACAGACTCTGAGGCAACGTTTGCCTGCAGAGCTCGCAGCTCTGCCAACCAGTCGTCCACCTCTCTGGAAGCGGCAGGCGTCTTGATTGGGAGATCAGCTGCTCCAGAGATCTCTTTAGTAGCAGGTTGCTCCTCGACGAGTGACCGCTTAAGCCGTTCGACTTCCCCTAACAGCTCAGCATCCTCAGATTCGGACCTCGGCGGCTCAGGGGCTCCGGAAGCCAAGTGCGGTGTAGCCAATGGCTCCGTTGGGGCAGCGGAGGATACGACTTCAACAGAGACATCCTCAAAGGTGGGTATCGGCTCGCCATAGCGTGCGAGCAAAATTTCCAACCAATCCGGTATCTCTTCCTGTGGGAAAGTTGTGGGCTTCTGAGAGACACCGGATGGAATGGAGATCGATGTGGGCTGCTGTCCGCGAACAGCTGAGCCACTTTCCTTCGTTTCGCTTAAGGAAACGCCACAGCGAACGCAATTGGCGATACCTATCTGGTTCGGTGCACCACAATTAGGACAGATGGACATTTCTTGTCTCTCCCCACTCAATCGGCATATGGCCGACCAACACCCACCAACACACGCATCCCGGTGGCCAAGGAACCCAACGCCACACCCATGAGGATGCCACGCGTGCCCGCCAGAACGGGCACATCAAATATCCAATCCTTGATCATGGGCAACGCATCCCATAGCAAAATTCCTGCTGGCGTCTGACCGAGCAACACTACAACGGCAAAGATCACAAACAAAGCGGTTTCAACACTGCGAACCCGAAAGGTACGATACGTGGCCGTCACGATGAAGAATGCCAACAATGAATAAATCGCTGCTTGTAAAGGGAACAACACACTATCAAAAAGATGCTGCATCCACTGGGAATTAGGCCCACCGCTGATAAAGCCCAATGCCAAAGTGGCTGCCAGTGCTCCTATCAAAACTATGCTGTATATGCTCTCAGGACTGCGGGTACGGACCCTGGCAAGGTGAAAACGGGCCAAATTAACCAAACCCAGAAGCAACGCAAAAGCTGCCACAACCGATGCGCTGTACACTAAGCCGCTGACGAGTGCGTCCAGCTGGACATCCGTGACGAAATAGCTGGCTAGCACCAGTAATCCCACTCCCATCGCCACCGGCACTGAGACCAGACGACCCAACAAAAACCACCTCCTTGCTGTGATCAGCCTAAAGCAAGCATCTATAGAAAAACGGTCTGTTGCGTCTTACACCAGTGTATTTACCATCACAGCAACGAGCACCAGCAACACGATAAGCCAGCGCACGACATCTTGTGCCCACAAGCTGCCCGCATGCCATGGGTTATGCGCAAGATAAGCTCCCACTGCATACAACTCCTCACCGAGGAGAGCCGCCCGGGACGTGGCCAGTACAAAAGGCAATACTGTAGGCTCACTGGCGCCACCCACCTGTACCGCCGCTCGTTGTGCTCCTGGCTCACCCATTAGGAGGTATTCGGTGCCAAAGAAACCGATCATCGCATTTGCTTCAACGGTATCATCTTTCAAGATGTCCATCACACCAGCGGCATATGCCGCCGGCGTTGCCGTCAGCCAACGAACATCCGGCTTTGCCTGCGAGAAACCGGCTTTGTTGCGGCACCCGATGCGATGTACGCTATCCTCGGCCAGCAGCTGCAACGTCGCATCTCCTGTGGTGACAAGTGGCATCTGACCAACTAGGCTCAAATGCTCTGCAATGGACCTCAGTGCTTCTACACCCGCCAAGCTGTCAGTTGCAGTGCTGCTCCAAAGAGCCCCTCTTCCCAATGCTAGATGCAAAGCTCGCCCTCGCTCGATAGCGCGTTGCACGGCATGACTTAATCGATCAAAGGCGGGAATGACACGCCATTCAGCAGGCATCCACTTGCCAACTCGCCACCTGCCGATAATCAATGCCATAACAAAAATGAGCAACAAACTGAGCAGAATGTGTTGTATCTCGCTCACGTCTCACCACTAGAGATCGCCGACGTCTTGGCTGGCTCCAGCTGTTTCCTCTGTAAAGTCTCCAGCTTATGCAGCAGAACATCCCACCCTCTAGAATCTGTCAACAATGTCACCCCATCAACAATCCAGCGATGCGGCAGAAAGACCACTAGGACTGGTTCCAGGACCAGCAACAACTGGGCACCCACAAAGCTAAGTGGCTTATGCGCTTGTAGGAAGACAATAGCCGGCACAGTCAGACGCCAACGGATCAATTGCTGTGCCACTCGGTCCAACACACTATCGCTCGAAGTGTTCATTTTGTTCCTTCTATCCGTGATGGCAATGGCGCATCGGTTCGCCTCAGCAAAGAACCTATTTGTCGCCAACCTCGACGATTAATTGCAGCTATTGCGCGGGCCGCTTCATTCGCTACCATGCCGTCCAAAGCAGCATCATCGAGCAATCTCTCAAGATGGGACAGAGCCACACGTGCTTTCAGGCGGCCAATAGCCCATGCAGCTGTGTAACGCACCTCAGGCTGAGGATCTCCTAGAGCATCTAACAATGCAGAGAGAGCCGCACGCGCGCGGTGCGCCCCTAACGTGTATGCCGCGCTGCGCCGCACCAGCGGGGACTCGTCCTTAAGACGCTCGATGAGTGGTATAACAGCACGCTCATCCCACAAAAACGCAAGAGCACTGGCAACAGCTTTACGCACACCAGGAGCTGGGTCACTCAACAAATCTATTAGACGCGGCACCGCAGCGCGTACACGATGGCGGACAAGGGTTTCGACAGCGCTCTGGCGCACCGTTGCATCATTACTTTCAAGCGCATGCAGCAGAAGGGAGATATCTGGCTTCCGCACCTCACTCAGTGCATCTATAGCGGCAGCTTGCGCAGGTGGGATTCCCTCGGTCAGAGCACGCTGAAGAATAGCCAAGGCAGCTGGACTACGGGCATACACCAGCGCCCTAGCAGCTTGCCAACGTACGAAGGGGTGTTCATCCCCTAGTGCATCACCAAGTGCGGCAAGCGCGCCAGCGTGCGCCTGACGTGCTGCAAGGGCAAGGCGTGCAGCAGCCTGCCAGCGCAAAGCAGGTTGCCGCGCTGTCAGGGCACGTATAAGATCCTTGACATCACCAGAATGCTTCATAGTTTACGTAATGTAAGTATATCACAATTCTTGACAAATTGCAACCCATTGTTAACCCCACCATGGAAATAACACAACACACATTGACAATTGCCGAATCCACTTCACGGAATAAAATGGGTTGCATCACTGCGCAGAATCATATCAAGTAGAGGCGAGGGAACAAGCAATGATAGCAGTTGTCACAGACACATGCGCCAGTGTTCCGCAGCACCTGGTAGATATGCTCCAGATCGAGGTTGTGCCATATTACATCCACCGAGAAGGCGAGACATTGCGCGACATGATCGACATCTCCCCTGAGGAGTTCTATCGTTGGCTCCCTTCAGTGCAGAGGCTTCCTACGACGGCCAACCCAGGACCAGGAGACTATCTACAGGCTTTTGAACGCGCCGCGCAACGTGCTTCCGGGATCGTCTCTATCCATATGACTTCTAAAGGAAGTGGTGCCTATCAAGCAGGATGTGTGGCACGGGAAATGGCAGAGACGCGTCTGCCCGGTATCAGGATCGAGGTAATCGATACTCTGCAAGTCTCTGGCGTGCACGCCTTGGCGACCATCGAGGCAGCACGTGCCGCGCTACAGGGGGCCGCTCTGGAAGAGGTTGCCGAGACCGCTCGTTATGTAGCACGTTCAGGACTGATGCTCCAGGCGTTCGACACGCTCAGGTACCTCTACCTTGGAGGCCGCATCGGCAAGGCAAAACACCTAGTGAGCACCTTGCTTAACATCAAACCTATAGTCAGTATGGAGGATGGCATCGTTGTGCCAATGGGCCAAGCACGTAGCATCCAGCAAGCCTATCACAAGATGGTGGAAATGATGGCTGACAAGGGTGCCAGCAGAGGACCCATAAAGGTGATAATTACTCACAACGCGGCTCCTGACCGGGCTGCGGCGCTGCTTGAGCTGGTCACCAAGACATTTGACTGCCGTGAAGCATTTGTTACCCAGACCTCACCAGCTTTGGGCGTACACACCGGCCCCGGTATGATTGGGGTCAGCTACTTCCCGCTTCGAACAACAGGTTCGTGACGCAATGATCGCAATTGTGGCAGATACATGCGCCAGTATTCCTCGCGCGTTAGTGGACAGCCTCCGTATAGAAGTGGTACCTTATTATCTGCATCGCGGACATAAAACACTGCGCGATGAAGTAGACATCACGGCTGAAGAGTTTTACGAGTGGCTGCGCTCCGCGACGCAATTGCCAACAACTGCTAATCCAGGGCCAGGCGATTACCTGGCAGCATTCGAACGTGTTGCAAGATGGGCCTCTCAAGCTGTTGTGGTGACGATGACGTCGAAGGGTAGCGGTGCGTACCAATCGGCGTGCATTGCACGTGATATTGCCGCGATCCAGCTACCACATTTGCGCGTTGAAGTAGTGGATACCCTGCAGGTGGCGATGGTGCATGGATGGGCTGCTATTGAGGCAGCACGAGCCGCACAGCGCGGTGCAAAAATGGAAGAAGTGCTTGCGATAGTGCGATGGGTCAGCCAGAACGGCCATATGCTTAAAACAGCCGACACGCTGCGTTATCTGTATTTAGGCGGACGCATTGGACGAGCTAAGCACCTGTTAGGAACATTGCTCAACGTAAAGCCTATCATCAGCATGGAAGAAGGAGTCATTGTGCCGATGGGCACTGCGCGGAGCATTCCCCATGCTATGAGGAAGATAATCGAATTGATGGCAGAACAAGGCGCAGATAAGACACCTATCAAGGTTGCTGTGACACACGCTGCTGCCCCTGAGCGGGCAGCAGCGTTCTTAGAATTGGTGCTCGAGGCATTCGAATGCATCGAGGCACTTGTTACCCAACTGTCACCCGCGCTGGGTGTGCATGCTGGTCCAGGTTGCGTCGGGGTAAACTACTTCCCTGTCCATAGTCTATTATTCGCACCAGCGAAAGAGCCAAGAGACTCATAAGCCTACCGAGGTAACCTCATTCGCCAAGTCGGCAAACAAAGCTGTGCTCAGATATCGCTCCCCGAATGACGGGATGATCACCACAATCATTTTTCCGGCGTTCTCTGGTCGCTGAGCTACTTGTAGCGCTGCCCACATAGCTGCCCCCGACGAGATGCCCACCAACAGCCCTTCCTCACGTGCCATACGTCGCGCCGTTTGGAATGCATCCTCATTTTTCACCCGAATGACCTCATCGTAGATCTTTGTATTCAGCACCTCTGGAATGAATCCAGCGCCAATACCCTGAATAGGATGCGGCCCCCTTTGTCCGCCAGAAAGAACTGGTGATGCATCCGGCTCGACAACGATGCATTGGAAAGAGGGCTTGCGTGCCTTGATTACCTCTCCTACACCTGTGATGGTGCCCCCAGTACCCACACCTGCTACAAGAATGTCTGCCTTGCCATCTGTATCGCGCCAGATCTCCTCGGCAGTTGTCCTGCGATGGATCTCTGGATTAGCTGGGTTCTTGAACTGGTTAGGAATGAAGTAGCGAGGATCTGCTGCTGCCATCTCCTCGGCGCGTCGCACCGCGCCTGGCATGCCCTCGGAACCGGGAGTGAGCACAATCTCAGCGCCATAGGCGCGCAGCAGCATACGACGCTCTATGCTCATCGTCTCAGGCATCACCAAGGTACACTTATACCCACGTGCCGCACAAACAAAGGCCAACGCAATACCTGTGTTACCGCTGGTGGGTTCCAGGATTATGGTATCTTCTTTGATCAACCCGGCTTTTTCAGCAGCTTCAATCATAGAGACCCCGATGCGATCTTTGACACTATGCGCCGGGTTGTAAAACTCCAACTTGGCCACTACATCCGCCACGCACCCCTTACTCATACGTCGAATGCGCACTAAAGGTGTATTTCCTATCAGCTCTGTTACATCATTTGCGATCTTCATAACAGTGTGCCTACCTCCCTGCTATAAAGGTGTGAATACTGACGAAAGTATGTAATGGGATCCGTCGAGCCACTCAGATCTGCATTGTCAGACAAAAGTGCTAAATGACGTACATATAACCTGCTTCGGAGTTGGCTTCTTCCCGTGAGCTAACGCTCCCATTGCGTTCAGACGTGTTTCGTCCGACCAGCTCGCGCGCTTTGAGACACAAATCCCTGAGTGTAACAGAATCGAGCAAGCTGTTGATTGCTGCGCTCATCTGTTCCCACACTAAGTGGGTTACGCAGCTGTCCATGCGGCGACAACGTCGCCTGCTACCTACATCAGACATGACACAATTAACTGCAACAAGCGGACCTTCCACCGCGCGTAGCACGTCACTTACTCGGATAGTCGCCGCGTCGCGACCCAGCGTATAACCCCCCCCGGGACCTTTCACGCCTCTGACCAGCCCGGCAGATGCTAAAGATCGAAAGAGCTGGGCCAGATATTCTGCCGAGATTCCCTGACGTGCCGCAATATCCTGGCGCGATACCGGACCTTCATTTTGATGTAACGCCACATCTAGCAATGCCCGCAGTGCGTATCGTCCTCGTGTCGAAATGCGCATAGCCATGCCTCCAACACCCGCCTCATGAACCTCTTCAGGAGAGTATAGCATAGTTGAGTTGAAATGTCAATAATTTTTGCACACCTCCCCTGAAACGAAAGATGCAAACAGGGGCACAATTTCACGTGCCCCTGCTCCACTAGTGTTTAGATTGGGTGATGCGCGATTACGCCCCCGCTTTCAACAGAGCTAGCTGACCCTCAATGTCTGCATCAAAGAGGTGGATCTTATCAGCGTTGAAGGCCATTTTGACCTTGTCTCCAACATGAGCGCGCACGCGTGGATCTACACGGGCAATGTAGGGAGAATTCCCTGTCACCATATACAGGAAGATTTCATTGCCCATCAACTCTGTGACGTCCACTACCGAATCAACATCCACTGCTGAGACACCAGGCGAGACGAAGCCAGGGAAGTAAATATCCTCCGGTCGGATACCAAGGATCACCCTCTTGCCAGCTCCATCCTTGAGGCGCGCTTTAATAGATGGAGTGACAGGAATTCGGAATGAGCCGGCATCCACAAAGAGCTGGTCACCCTCGCCAGTGATGGTGGCATTGAAGAAGTTCATGCTAGGCGAGCCGATAAACCCAGCTACAAAGAGGTTGCCCGGGTAGTCGTAAAGATTCTGGGGTGTATCTACCTGCTGCAGCACACCATCCTTAAGCACTGCGATGCGGTCTGCCATCGTCATGGCTTCCATCTGGTCGTGCGTCACGTAGATAAAGGTGGTGCCCAAGCGCTGATGCAACTTGATCAGCTCGGCACGCGTCTGCACACGCAGCTTGGCATCCAGGTTAGACAGTGGCTCATCAAGCAGGAAGACGGACGGCTCACGCACGATAGCACGACCCAGGGCCACACGCTGTCGCTGACCGCCAGAGAGTTGCTTGGGCTTGCGGTCCAGCAAATTCTCAATACCCAAGATCTTAGCGGCCTCCTGCACGCGGCGATTGATCTCGTCCTTGGGTGTCCGACGGAGCTTGAGACCGAACGCCATGTTGTCATAGACCGACATATGGGGGTACAACGCGTAGCTCTGGAACACCATTGCGATGTTACGATCTTTAGGCGGGACGTCATTCACAACACGGTCACCGATTAGAATGCGCCCTTCCGTGACCTCCTCCAGGCCTGCCAAACAGCGTAGCGCGGTGCTCTTGCCACAACCTGAAGGGCCCACCAATACTAGAAACTCTTTGTCTTGGACTTCGAGGGTCAGATTGTTGAGCGCTACCACATCTCCGAACCTCTTTGTCACGCCTTCGTACACGACTTCTGCCATTGTACTATTTCCTCCTTAAAAAATTATTTTTTAGAGCTCATTTCTGAACTTATAACCACAAGTCCAAGTTAGTAGATTGGCGAATAATAAGCGCTGGTTTCAGCAATTTGTAAGGATTCGGGATCTCCTGCCCGCAGGCGCTCATAACCAACATCTGTCCTACCAACTTGCCCATTTGCTGCGTCGGTAACCGCACGGTCGTCAGGGAGGGATGAGATGTCTCAGCCAGCGGGATATCCCCAAATCCGGCAACAGCTACATCGCTCCCCACCTCAAGACCTTGGTCCTGAATTGCACTCATAACCCCCAGCGCCATCAAGTCATTGCCGGCGATAATCGCGGTAGGGGGATTTCTTCGGCTGAGCAGGGTCTGAGCCGCGTCATAACCTCCTCTTTGGGTTGGGCTGCCCTCAACAATCAAGTCTTCTATGACCTCCAGAGCACAGTCACGTACAGCACGACGAAAGCCTTCGCGCTGATAATGTACAAATGTCAGCTCAGCCGAGTCGCTCGCAAAAGCTATGCGGCGATGTCCCAGCTGGGCAAGATGCGACACCAGGCTATGCATACCGCGCACGTAATCCACGTCTACACAAGGAAAAACCCAATCTTCCAATACACGACCGCTTGCGACAAACGGCACTCGTCGCTCCAAAAGATAGGCAATCCGTGCGTCGTGACACCGCGTATGCACGATCCATACACTGTCCACACGTCGTTCACCAACGCGCTGGTAGTAGGGTTCCACCTCGTCCTCTGGGCAATGAGCAATGCTGACCAACAAATCCAACCCGGCACGTGTGATTTCTTCTACTGCAGCTGAAAGCATGTCGCCGAAAAGAGGGTCGGAAAGACGAGGGCCATAACTCGGCAAGATCAGCCCAACTGCATCAGCGCGCTGTTTCTGAAGGCGCCGCGCGACTACGTTGGGAACATAACCCAACTCTTCTGCCGTGCGTCTCACTAAAGCACGAGTCTCGGGACTCACGTCTGTATAATCGTGGAGCGCCCGCGACACGGTGGTGACGGAACGATTAACTTGGCGCGCAATATCCTTCAGTGTAACAGTCACCCTTTGACTACCAGATCCAAAACGTTTGCATTCATCTTTTATTATAGCCCAAAACGTTTTGGGTGTCAAGTCCCTATCCTACGCCTCACGTGCGTCGCAACCTATGGAACCCTACCAGAGATGTTCTGTTCACGGTGCTTTGCAGGCGCACAGAACCTTCTTGTATGCTGATGTGGTATAATGCGTACATCACTCGTCGAGAAGGATACCTGTTATGAGCCAGCCCGATCGTCGAATGACTGAGGAACTCTACGTTACTGCGTGTGACGACACCCTGGGGTCGGTGGATCCAGAAATATTGTCGGTTATACGCTGGGAGCGCCGCCGTCAGATCGAGCAAATCGAGCTGATCGCCTCGGAGAACTATGTAAGCCCGGCAGTGCTCGCCGCCCAAGGTTCCGTCCTGACCAACAAATACGCGGAAGGCTACCCGCGACACCGCTACTATGGTGGGTGCGAGTTCGTGGACATCGCGGAGGAATTGGCAATTGCTCGGGCCAAACAGCTGTTCGGCGCTGAACACGTCAACGTTCAGCCTCACTCGGGTTCTCAGGCGAACGGCGCCGCTTACATGGCACTGTTGCAACCCGGCGACTCGGTGTTAGCAATGAACCTGAGCCACGGTGGTCATCTCACCCATGGTGCTCCATTCAACTTCTCCGGTCAGCTCTATCATTTCATTCACTATGGGGTTGCGCCCGGTACCGAGATGTTAGATTATGACGACATCGCCCACCTCACCGCAACACACAAACCACGGATGATCCTGGCCGGCGCTAGTGCCTATCCACGTGTAATTGACTTTGCCCGATTGCGCGCCATTGCCGATCAGGCAGGCGCTTACCTGATGGTCGATATGGCGCATATCGCCGGCTTAGTGGCCGTTGGTCTACACCCCAGCCCCATTCCAGTTGCCGATGTTGTGACCACAACCACCCACAAGACGCTACGCGGTCCGCGTGCTGGTCTTATCCTATGCAAAGCGCAACATGCCCAAGCCATCGACAAAGCAGTCTTTCCGGGATTGCAAGGTGGTCCACTCATGCACATTATCGCCGCTAAAGCAGTGGCGCTGGCCGAGGCACTACGTCCGGAATTTAAGGCATACATACGCGCTGTGGTGGAAAATGCACAGGTTCTGGCACAAGCTCTAGCGCAAGGCGGGTTGCGTCTGGTGTCTGGAGGCACCGACAACCACTTGCTGCTGGTGGATGTGCGCAGTACCGGACTGAGCGGCGCAGAAGCTGAACAAGCTCTTCACAGGATCGGCATCACCGTCAATAAAAACCTAATTCCCTTTGATCCGGCCCCCCCTCGAGTGACTAGTGGTATTCGATTGGGTACTCCAGCTGTGACAACCCGCGGATTCGGTCAGGAAGAAATGCGCACTGTGGCCCACTGTATTTTGCAAGCATTGCAGCACCCTCACGACGAGCATCGACAACAAGAATTGCGCGAGACGACTTACCAATTGTGCTTGCGCTTCCCAGTGCCTGGGTTATGCCTTTGAGAGACAGCGGCCTATGAAACGAAGCTCCTTCCGTCAACGTATTGCCTGGTGGGGAGTGGATCGTGCACTGCCTGGTGGCACTATGGTGCTAGATTTTCTTGAGATGCGGGCACGATATCTGGCGACGCAGCGGCCACAATTGGACTCACACACTGCTTGGCTGACACGTGCAGCTACTATCAGATCGCGCGTGCACCGTTCGCTGGGTCTAAGCAAGCTGGCAGCTTACCGACAAGGACTGTCCGCGCAAAAAACGGGTGTGCTTGAGCGCACTGGTTACACAATCGAAAAGGTGATCTATGAGACATTGCCAGGGCTATGGGTAGCAGCGCACGTATACCTACCAGCACATCTAAACATACCTGCACCAGCAGTGCTCTTCGTACCAGGACACTGGATGGAAAATGGCAAGCTAGAGCCAGATATCCAGATATGCTGCGCCAACTTAGCGCTACGTGGTTTTGTGGTGCTGGTGTACGATCCCATTGGCCAAGGGGAGCGCCTAGGTGACTGGATGGAACACGGACACTTGGAACCTCTGTTAATAGGAGTCAGCCAAGCCGGGCTAATGGTTTGGGAAAGCATTCGGGCGCTGGATTACCTTATCAGCCGAGCCGATGTTGACAAAAAGCGTATTGGGATGACAGGTGCTTCCGGCGGAGGGCTCAACACCTTCTATACGAGTGCCGTGGATGAACGCATCGCTGTCAGCGTACCGGTTTGCTTTGTTACCACCTTTTACCAAATGATGACCGCCGAACGCGACCGCAACTGGGAAGACGGGGTGGATCTATGCAATCAGGTGCCGGAAGTCATGACATACGCCGAGATGAGCGATATCTGCGGTCTATTTGCACCCCAACCGCTCTGTATCATCGGTGGACTACAAGATTGGATGTTTCCCATTGATGGAACGCGCACCGTTTACCGACA
Source organism: uncultured Ardenticatenia bacterium (assembly GCA_937127125.1). Classification (GTDB taxonomy): domain Bacteria; phylum Chloroflexota; class Anaerolineae; order 4572-78; family NAK82; genus NAK82. The sequence continues at coordinate 265,545 of CAKZLO010000034.1, read as the reverse complement.
GCTGCAGGAGATATATCGCCTGTACGGAGCCGAATCCAACGTCAAGCTGGTGGAGGTGGATGCTGAGCATGGCTATAGTCAGCCAATGCGTGAGGCGATGTACGGTTGGATGATGTACTGGCTACAGCACTTAGGCGATGGTAGCCCCTCACCCGAACGAGCATGCGAACTGTTACCAGAACCCTACCCCGCTGCTTTAACCTACATCGCACCGCCAGCGTCCACGGATTTGCCTATCTTGCGCCAGCGTGCCGCTTACCCACACCCCAATCCAGGCTGGTGTTTTGCTGGGACTGCACCCCTATCGTGTGGGGCAGCGATCACCCAATTGGCGCGCCGCCTAGCGGCAGAAGTACCACCACCTGAGTTACCTGATGCGGCGACGTGGCCGAAACAACGCGCCGAGTTGTTGGATCGAGCGCGAGCTCTGTTGGGTAATATGCCAGAGCGCGAGCCACTACTCAGGGATCGCACCTACAATCAGGTGTCCTACCAGGGATTATTTGCTGAGCGTGTGGTGTTCGAAAGCGAGCGCGGCATCGAGATCCCCACTATGTTTTTGACTCCGGCCGAATGGCAACGGTATCTTCCTGTAGTGATCTACGTGGACGAATGGGGCAAGCAAGTTGGGCTCGAGAATGGTGTAATAGAGGCATTGCTACAGGCCGGCCTAGCGGTATTGGCAGTGGATGTGCGCGGTGTCGGTGAGACAGCGGTCAGTGACTTTGAAGCATCCACCAATGCTCTGATGAGCGATCGTCCCCTCTTCGGCCAACGTGTGTGGGATGTGCTACGCGCGGTGGACTATCTGTGGCGTCGCATCTACATCAGTGTGCAGATAGACAAGGGACGCGTTGGTTGTCTGGGACGTGGAGTTGGTGGCTTGATCTGCCTATACGCAGCAGCATTGGACGAACGCATCACAGCTACTGTGTTGTGGGAAACACCACTCTCTTACCACCAGCTGCTCCTCGAAAGATCGAGCTTCCCACCGAGCATCTATCTATTTGATGCACTCAATCAATTTGACCTGCCACAACTAATGGCCACTCTGGCACCTCGAGCAGTGCTGATAGCTGATCCAGTGGACGGCGAACGCAACCCTTTGGAGGAAGCCCAATGCACCGCACTGTTGCAATGGCCACAGCACGTTTTTCAGCAGCTACGTGCAAAATCCAAAGCCTTGCAGGTGCGTTCGGCGACACAAGAGGGTACACCACCCGAGGCCATGGCAGCATGGCTGAAGGAACAGCTCAACACTTGAAACAAAGTTCAGAGACCGGGGCATAAATCCCAGCCTCGACAGGGTGGTTCTCTAATGCCAATCAAATGCTGATGTCTATGTCCCCTATGTCTGGTGTGTCACTCCAACACCTCTGCAGGCTTGGATTCCCCTCTGTCAACCGACCATGCCGCCTCGGGCAAGCGACCGCTCATCATTAATGTGTGCCACCGCGATGCTTCTTTGAGTCATCCGTAAAACGTGATAGAATGCTGTAGGTTAGCTTATCTAGCGCGTGTGAGGGACAAAGTCATTAATGTGGCAGAAGTATTTTACACCTACAACGATGCAGCAGGTATTTGCTCTGCTCGATGAATATCGCAGCGCGGCACGCATTGTAGCAGGTGGCACCGATCTCATTGTGGAAATGGAGCGCGGAGTACGTCGCCCTTCTGTACTGATCGATATCACGCGCATCCCCAATTTGGATTACATCTTTCTGGATGATGGGAATCGCTTACACCTGGGGCCACTGGTAACCCATAATCAAGTGGTAGCCTCTGGATTATGTCGACAATATGCACTACCGCTTGCCATAGCATGCTGGATGGTGGGTTCTCCTCAAATTCGTAATCGCGGAACCGTGGCGGGCAACCTGATCACAGCAAGTCCTGCAAACGATACTATTACTCCGCTGTGGGCGCTGGATGGAGAGGTCACACTGCAAAGCGCACACGATACCCGTGTGGTGCCTCTCGCCAAGTTTTTTCAGGGTGTGCGCAAAACTGTGCTACGTGATAATGAGATGGTAGTGGATATCAGTTTGAGGGCGATGTCGCCCGATCAGTGCGGTACCTTCATGAAGCTAGGCCTGCGCATAGCACAAGCGATAGCAGTGGTCAACGTTGCAGCGGTGGTTACATTCGCGGAGGCTGCTACCTCGGCTGCTCGGATGAACGCTCTCGTATCTGACGCACGCATCGCCCTGGGCAGCGTTGGCCCGACAATCATTCGAGCATACGAAGCGGAGAAAACTCTGATAGGTCGCTCTCTCAGCCACGAAGCCATCCATCAGGCGGCTGAGCGTGCCGCAGAGGCGGCTCAACCGATCGATGACATTCGCGGTTCTGCCGCCTATCGGCGACTAATGGTAGCGGTGTACACACGCCGAGCGCTTGAGCAGATCCGCGCCGGACACGAACGCGATGTGCTTCCCACTCGCCCTGTGATGCTATGGGGAGGAACAGATGGTCGATTTCCCCCATGGTCGTCCCTGCCCCTCACACGCCAAGGCGGTGGTCCCTTGGTGCATAGCAGAGATGAAGACCAAGTGATTGAGACAGAAGTGAATGGCAAATTATACCGTGTGAAAGGCAGGAGTGATAAGACATTGCTGCGCTTCCTGCGCGAGGACCTCGGCCTAATCGGTACCAAGGAAGGGTGTGCAGAAGGCGAATGCGGTGCGTGCACGGTTTTCCTGGACGGGATTGCCGTGATGAGCTGTCTGGTGCCAGCACCGCGCGCACATGGAAGCCGCATTACCACCATAGAGGGTCTGGGCAGCGCAGAGAGATTGCACCCTGTACAAGAGGCATTCATCGATGCAGGTGCGGTACAATGTGGTTACTGTATTCCCGGTTTCATTATGAGTGGAGCCTCTCTGCTAGCTGAGAAGACAACACCAACGCGCGATGAGATCCGACAAGCTTTCACAGGCAACCTGTGTCGCTGCACCGGTTACTATTCCATCATCAACGCTATTGAAAAGGCTGCGGAGAAGTACCAATGACACACCAGTATGTGGGAAAGTCCGTGGCACGCGTAGATGCCATTGCCAAAGTCACAGGGACGGCAATTTTCCCCGGCGATCGTGCTTACGGGGATGAGCTTTGGATGAAGGTGCTTTTTGCTGGCCGTCCCCACGCACGCATCCTGACCATTGACACCCGGGAGGCAGAGGCGTTGCCCGGGGTGGTAGCCGTGCTGACGGCACGCGATGTTCCAGTCAATGAATATGGCCTCCAGTTTCCTGATCAGCCAGTATTGTGCGGACCTGGTTCAAACAAACAAGGTGCAGACATAGTACGCTTCGTAGGAGACCAAGTGGCATTGGTGATAGCCGAAACTGAAGCGATCGCGGCTCAAGCACGCAATCTGATCCGTATCGAGTGGCAAGACCTGCCTGTATTGAGTGACCCATTGCAAGCACGCGATCCGGGAGCATTCCCTCTCCATCCTCACCAGCCACATAACATTGCCTGTGAGCTGCACATTGCTAAAGGGAACTTAGACGCAGCGTGGCCCCAGTGCGATGTGGTGATCGAAGAGACATACCGCACTCCACCTCAGGAACACGCCCATCTGCAGCCTGAGGCAGGTTCCGCGTACGTGGATGATGAGGAAACTATAACGGTGCACGTTGCGGGTCAATGGGCATGGGAGGATCGACGGCAAATCGCTCACGCACTGAACCTATCCCCAGAACGTATTCGGGTGATCTATGATGCAATCGGCGGCGCATTTGGCGGGCGCGAGGATATGAGTGTGCAGATCATCTTAGCACTAGCTGCGTGGCGGCTGTCTGAACGCGGCATCCGACGTCCAGTCAAGATCGTCTGGGATCGCACCGAATCGATTCTGGGCCACTGCAAACGCCATCCAATGGTTGTACGCGCAAAGTGGGGAGCTAAGCGCGACGGCACATTGCTCGCCGCTGATATCGAGATTGTTAGCGATGCCGGAGCTTACATGTATACCAGCAACAAAGTATTGGGCAACGCCGTCTTGACGTGCACCGGGCCGTACAAGATACCAAATGTGCGTGTTGCAGGATATGCTGTCTACACTAATAACTTGCCCAGTGGCGCCTTCCGCGGATTCGGCGCACCACAAGGCTTATTTGTGGCAGAAAGCCAGATGAACCGGCTGGCAGATGCACTAGGAATGAGCCCAGTAGAAATTCGCCTGAAAAACTTGTTAGGCGACGGAGACATCGCTGCGTTTGGCACCCCTCTTCCCGGTCCGGTAGGGCTCAAGCAGGTGACAGAAGCTGTTGCACGCGCAGCCGGCTGGCATAGAACGGATGACAGAGATCGAAAGTCTCAAGGGGGAAGTAGCGAGATCAGGAAAAGAGGACGTGGAATTGCAGTCGGGTTCAAGAACATAGGTTTTAGCTTCGGTTACCAGGAGAACAGCTGGGCAAAAGTGGTGCTAGAAGGAGATCATAAGATCGAACGCGCCACTGTGTTCGTAGCGGGGGCAGACGTCGGTCAGGGACATCATACTATCGTGGCCCAAATCGCAGCAGAAACGCTCAACCTACCGCTGGAACGCGTCGCGCTGGTGGTCTCAGACACTGCGGTGACGCAAAGCTCGGGAAGTGCTTCTGCTTCACGTCTGACCTATATGGCTGGCAATGCGGTCAAGGGCGCCGCTGAGCGTGCTTTGGCAAGATGGCAGGATGAGGAACGCCCAGCAGTTGCTGAATTCACCTACTTGGCTCCGAAAACTGAGCCTTTTCCTGACGAAGAAGGGACGCCTTTCAAGCCAAATTTCGCTTATGGCTACGTTGCCCAATCCGTAGACCTGGAAGTGGACATCGAAACAGGTCTGATACGTCTGTTAAAGGTGGTCTCCGCGCACGATGTAGGCAAGGCGATCAATCCTCAGCAGGTGATCGGCCAGGTGGAGGGAGTGGTTGTCCAAGCGTACGGATACGCCGTGCTCGAGAACTTTCAAACTCGCGACGGCTATGTGCTCACCCCGACACTTAGTACTTATTTGATCCCTGGCGTGCTGGATATTCCGGATGAGGTGCAAACTATCATTGTCGAGAACCCCGATCCTAATGGACCTTATGGTGCACGTGGTATGGCTGAGATGCCTTACCTGTGCATTGCACCTGCCATCGCTGCAGCATTGCACGATGCAACAGGAGTATGGTTCAACAAGTTCCCGTTGACTCCGGAGCGGGTGCTCCGCGGTCTGGGAAAGCTATGAGCGCGTCTTTCTTACCTCCTTTCAGACGAATCTCTCTGGCCGACAAGTCAAGGAGCAGCACTCATTGCCTCATCCAGAGAAACGCGTCAAGATAAGAGGTCAGCTACCAGTCTATCGTTGGAGGTACTCAACGTCAGCAGCGCTATGAGTCTTCAAAACAAACAAGGATTCCTACAAGATCGTCGTTCTAAAGTGCCCATCTCCATTGCGTGGTGGGAGGCTGCGGCACTCATAGGCATCACTGCTATCGCTGTGTTTTTGCGCTACTACAGGATTGGCGAGATACCCCCTGGTTTCAACTCTGATGAGGCGGTAGGCGCGGTAGGAGCACTGGAGACATTGCGTAGTGGAGTGCGCCTTTACTACGAGGGACAGGGAGGTGGAGGCGCCATAGCCTTTTATATCGCAGCGTTGGCATTCGCCTTGTTCGGTCCCAGCATCGCCACCATTCGCGGTACTGCTGCTTTTGCCGGTGTAGTCTCGGTTGTGGCTACGTACTTTTTTGTGCGAGAGGCATTCCGCGCAGAGAACCGACCATCCGAGCAAACAAACGATTGCATCGCGCGAGCATCCGTGCTGGCCTTGGTGACAGCATTCGCCGTAGCTACCTCAAGCTGGCATTTCCAGATTAGTCGAATTGCTTTCGCAGCGATCGGGGTTCCTTTTCTGCAGGCCCCTGCCTTCTTCTTTTTATGGCGTGGATTCAACATCAGACGCCTTATCCACTTTCTCATAAGTGGCTTCTTGCTTGCTCTGGTGGCTTTCATCTATATGTCAGGCGCGTTTGTACCGTTGGTCTTCCTGAGCTTTTTCGTGATTGAGTACGTGATAACGCGACTGAGACGTTCACCAGAAGGCATGCCACATTCTCCACAGCAAGAACCACTCCTCAAAGTTCATCTCCGTAACGTGTTATTGTGTGCAGCAGTTGCATTTGTGTGTGTGCTCCCTATGCTCTATCTCTACACCAGCGCTCCCGAGCTGGCGCTGAACCGTGCACAGCAAGCTCTCTTCATTAACCCTCTGATCAACAAAGGTGATCCATGGGGCACGCTGTGGCATAGCTGGTGGGGCAATCTGGCCGCTTTTGGTATTTCATCCAGCTGGTTAGAAGGCAGCTCTCCCCATAATCTTATTATGCCCCTCCCTTTAACGTTGTTCTTCTTGGTGGGTCTGGTCGTGAGTGTATGGCGTGCACATCGGCCAGTCTACCTGTTCACCTTGCTCAGCTGGATCGTGATGATCATACCCAGCGTGCTATCACCTGACAATATTCCCCACCAAGCACGCGCATTAGGGGCAGCAATCGGCGCATACACTCTCGTCGCGATCGGGATGGTCACTATAGCAAAACTGATCTACCGAATACTGCGCAGTTTTATAGTGCTGTTCACTCGTGACGTTGTCACTCCTCATCTTGGTCGACCTATGTGTATAGGGATCATAGGTGTGACACTGTGTGGCAGCTGGCTGGTGACAATGCCAACGCTATATTCGGATTATCGTTATTACTTCACCGAATGGCCTTACACCAATGACGCACAAGCAGCTTTTCACGTCTACGCAGTGGAGCTGGCCGCCGAGATGTCCAAAGAGACTAATCCTCGAGCTGTCTTTCTTCTTCCCCGGGACACCGCAGCTGGTGACGTCAATCCCAACTACACGGTGATGTTCCTGTACACTGGTGATGCTGGGTATGCCTGGGTAATAGATGACGAGAACACTATCGAGCAAACTTTGAGCGAAGCGCTCGCAGAACGCGATATCGTCCACGTGGTGCGCTGGAAAGCTTCCAAGCACACCGGCGCGGATCCCAAGGAAATCATCCGGTACTACTTGGAAAAGCGCGGTCGCTATATAGGCACTCGTCGTTTCGAGTTCTTTGACCTCGACACGTACCAATTAGAACAGGCAAATACCTTGCAATGGGATGCAGATCTCAATCCTACGGCGCTCACCTTCGGGAACGTACTCCAGGTTACTGGTTACGCGTATGGTGACGCCTCAGGTGTTGGCCCTCCAGAGCAAGCTACCGTGCCAGCTGGCGACCTTATGTGGGCACGTCTGCGGGTGCGCCTGCTTCGCGAGGTGGCGGACGACCTAAAGATGTCGCTTGTTGTAAGTGACCGCGCCGGGCACATAATTGGTCAGATTGACAAGCTGTTGCTCAACAACATCTTCCATCAAAGGACATCGCGCTGGTCACCAGGTACAGAAACCAATATGTACTTTCTGGTACCCCTCTTATCCGCCACTGCTCCTGGTCGTTACCAGGTGGAGCTGGCAGTCTATCGCGCCTCAGATCACGTGCGACTGACGGTGGATAGCCCGGGCAATCAGATGCACACGGCCCAGTTGGGTGAATTGATGGTGCAACGTGATCGGGTGCCCCCGAGCGTAGACACATTGCACTTGATGCACCGACTCCATCGTCAGTTGACCCCAGAGCTGGCCCTGCTTGGCTTCAGTGGTCCCGAGGGCGACCTGCGCCCGGGCGAACGTGCCACTTGGACGCTCGTGTGGCATGCCTTGGGGCGTCCATCTCAGAATTACCACGCAAGCTTATGGCTATTTGATCGGGAAGATACCCCATATCCCATTAGCGCAACCATGCCGTTGGCCAGCCTTGACTTTCAGACGTCAGAGTGGCAAGAAGGAGAAGTCGTACGCGGGTGGCTTGACGGGCAGATCTCGCGCGAGGCATCGAGCGGCGAACATCGACTGGTAGTGCGCTTGAGCGATGAGCATGGACACCCAGTCGCTGAAACCGAGCTCGGCAGCCTGCGCATAGCCAGTTGGGAACGTCTGTTTGAAGTACCAGCGATTCAGCACCATCTGGAAGCAAATTTCGGCAACCAGATAGAACTGCTGGGATATGACTTGGTACTTCCCGACGGCCAGCAAACTGCCCCAGAAATTGTGCTCTACTGGCGCGCTCTGTCACCGATGGAGATCAGCTACACTACTTTCGTGCACGTGCTCGATCGAGAAGGACACGTGCTTGCTCAAGTGGATCACGTGCCAGGCGACGGTGAATTTCCAACGACCGGCTGGCTAACCGGGGAAGTAGTCGCGGATCGCTTTACCATACCTCTATCCCCCGATCAGCTAGGATCAACGCACCAAGTTGAGATAGGTATTTATGACCTAAACACTATGGAACGGCTGCCAGTGCTTGATCGCGACGGCCATGCACAGGACACACGCGTGTTGTTGCAAATCAATCCTTCATCACCTCAAATGGACCAACCGTGAGTGTGCGCAAGCTCAATCTCGTAACAATTATTGCAGTGATACTAGCATGCCTGTATGGTGGTGGCTTCGGCCTACTGGCCGCACGCGCTTTCGACGCCCACGAAACGGGGGGTGCATTCGACTTAGGCAACTACGCACAGGCACTATGGCACGCTGCCCATGGGAAGGGGCTTCGCCTGACCACAGTTCCAGAATTCGGTAATACTCGCTTCGCTATGCACGTAGAGCCAGTGCTGTTTTTGCTGGCACCCCTATATGCCGTTACTGGCTACGACCCACGTTTCTTGCTGTGGTTACAGGCGGTGGTCATTGGGTTAGGAAGTGTCCCACTATACGCGCTGGCGCGGCGGCGTCTGGCTAGTGATTGGGCTGCGCTGGGATTGGTATTGGCCTATCTCCTCTTACCCGCTCTAGAATCGGTCACCCTGTTCGACTTTCACGCAGTCGGGTTGGCGCCAACGCTGATATTAGCAGCCTGTTATTTCCTCGACCGCGCCATGACAACCGCTTCGGACCAGCGTGGACTGTGGTATGATGGGACACTGCGAAGACGGACAGAAGCCAGTCCGGAGATACGAAACCAGAAGCTCTCTTTGCTCCTGAGTGCTCTTTTCTTCGGGCTTGCGCTGAGCACCAAGGAGGACATACCGCTGCACCTGTTGCTCTTGGGGCTGTATTTGGCACTGATACGCGGTTGCCGGCGCGTTGGCGCTGCCATGAGTTTGACAAGCGTCATTTGGTTCTATATTGCTGTCTTCCTTATAATTCCTGCTGCCCGCCCTGATGGTAGCCACTCTCCCTACCTTGGATTCTTCTCTCAGCTGGGCAAAACCCCCATAGAGATATTGACCTCTCCTCTGCGCACACCAAGTGTCTGGCTGGAGCTAATAACGGCGCCGGATACGCTGCGTGGCATTGGGATGTTGACCATCCCGTTTGCTTTGATGCCATTCCTGGGGTTGCCATTCTTGATCATTGCTGCGCCTACCTTTGGCATCGCTCTTTTTAGCAGCAACCCGTTGATGCACCAACTGGAGACATATCATTATGCTGCGCCTGCTATCCCTTTCATATCCCTTGCAGCAGTGGACGGTACCGCGAGGCTCTCTACATGGTTGACCCGACTTTCACATCGCTTGCCGCGCGTGCGCCCCGCTCATCTGGTAACACTAGTTGTGGTGCTCGTGTCATTAGGCTATCACTATTATCGGGGGTATTCGCCACTCGCCAGATCTTTTCACTTGCCCACGATCACCAGACATCATGAACTGGGCACCGCGCTGGCTGCTTCCATTCCTCCCGATGCCCCTGTGGTTGTCCAAGCGGAGTTGGCACCGTTGGTGGCCAATCGGTCCTATGTGCGGGTGTGGACTGGCCCTTTCGACGACCATGCTGAGTATTACCTGCTCGATGTAGCACACCCTGCTTTCAGCAACCGCAATGCCGCTCAGGAACGCCTGCTGGCCGATATCGCCTACGAGCCCACAGTGGGGATCGTTGCTTCGCAGGATGGCTATTTGATACTAAGAAAAGGTGCACCACGTATACCCATTACACCTGAGTTCTTCTCCTTTACCCTGGCGGACATGCCACCTAAGGCAAAACAGGTCAATGCCACCTTTCGCACTACATTGCAGCTGGTCGGCTTTGAAACCGCCCGTTCTGCCACGGATCGAGAGGCGGAACCTCTTCTTACTCTCTACTGGCATGTGCTGCAGGATCCACAGCAGGATCTCCTTATCGCGGTTTTCCTTTTGGATGAGAACAACCTCCCAGTCGGTGTGACGACGGTACAACAGCCAGCTACCGTCTGGTGGCCGACCAGCCGTTGGAAAGCAGGCGATCGCATTCGACTGCTTGCAAACACCTTCCCGTGGTGGAGTGGTGACCGCGTCCATTTCGGCTATGGGATAGGAGTGTTGCCAATGGGTGCGGACCCGTGGGATACCAATGCACGTCTGCCGGTCGCACGATCTGATGGCGGTATCGCACCGATTGATAACGCAACGATCTTGCCCCTGGTCAGGTTCACGCGCATTGCGGGCATTCCTTATGCAGAGTAAACACCAGCACTCCTTCTATTATTTATTCGATCGCACTTTACCCGTGTTGATCGGGGCACTTGCTTTCATTGGGTACACATCCACCCTGGCGCCCACAGTGCTGGACGGCGATGCAGCACTGTTTCAGTATGCTCCTGCAGTGCAAGGTGTCACCTACCCGACAGGTTATCCCACCTATCTACTGCTCAGCCTCCTATGGCAAATGTTGTTGCCTATGGGCTCTATTGCGTACCGTATGAATCTCTTCTCCGCAGCATGTGCTGCACTGGCGCTGATGGTCATCTATCTGACAGCACGCCAGCTGCTAGAAAGTCGTGTTTCTGCTCTGTGTTCAGTGGCCATCTTTGGCACTTTGCCCACCTTCTGGCGCTGGGCCACGGAAGCAAAGATCTACACCTTGCATATCTTGTTGGTAAGCGGTATGTTGCTGGTGCTCAGCCGATCCAAGGAGCTCCAGAGACCAAGAACTTGGCTGATATGTGCTGTGCTCTTCGGCTTGGCGATGGGTAACCACAGCACTACACTACTGTTAGCCCCCGGATTGTTGCTAATGTTGTGGCTTGGCATGCGCCAGTTGCGCGCAAGTGGGTCTTCTGAGCGAAGGATATGGATACAAAACTATCTGGTTTACCTGCTCCCCGCCCCGTTATTGCCGATATTGCTTTATGCATATATCCCCATACGTGCGGAGTGGCTGCTGGCCGAGCATGGTGAGCTCCCCGGTCTGACAGTACCGGTGGCCGTGGCGCGCGGTCTGGTAAGTGAATACTATCACTCCGGTTTGGACGGTTTGCTGCGTTACTTCACCGCAGCTGATTTCACAGGCGGTGTGGTGAGAAACTGGGGACGCCTGCTCTCTGATTTGCAGACAGTCTATTACCCTCTGATGCGCGATGAGTTCACTCTGGGGGGACTTGTGGGAGTGGCAGTAGGAGCAGTCTCCTATGCTATTTGGCGACCGTGGCGCTTTTGGCCTTTGTCTCTACTGCACGGTGCATTGGTGCCTTTCGTGCTCACCTATGGCCAGGGTGAGCAGTCTGCTTTCCTGCTGCCAGCCAGTCTGACAATGGCGATTTTCGCAGGTGCTACGGCCACCGCCGTTACGCGCTTGGCAAATGTCCTATGGAAGCGCCTTCGTAAACAAGATGAGCTGCCCCACGTTGGTCGAACAACGCTGTCCCTGATGGCATTGATAATCGTAGCACTCTTCTCTTACAGACAGGCCGACCACAATGTGCACTGGCTAACCGAAAAGTGGAACGATGCAGCATACCGATATTGGACAGATGCTCTGGCCCACCCCCTTGAGCCTGGCGCAGGAATGCTTGCCCAATGGGGCGATCTGACCACTCTTTGGTACCTGCAGCACACAGAAGGCTTACGTCGTGACCTATACGGCATCTATCCACCAGGGATAAACAAAGTGGAAGCTTGGCTGGCAGCTGGGCATGCTCTTTATATCGCTGGCCCTTTACAAGAATGGGCTAAAGAGCTTCAGATGCACTATCAGCTGGTACCGTGGGGACGACTGGTGCGCGTTGTCCCCTCAGAGACTCCGTTGGAAACGGTCTTACCTAACCTACCCACCGTGCAGAGTCAGCCTGTTTTTGGTGAGCGTTTGAACCTGATGAGAGCTACCTGGAGCGCATCAGCGGCATCCGGACAATTGTTGCCCGTGACACTTGTCTGGAAAACAATGGACCAGCTGCCCACAGATGTGCATATTTCACTACGCCTGGTAGATCAACAGGGGAAGAGTGTGGCCCAACTGGATGATACATTGTTCAGCGGATGGCTGCCGGCATCAACGATTTCAGACACATGGCCATTGTTAAGCTTTAACCGCTTGCGCGTACCAGCTGGCATCTTACCAGGGACCTACCGATTACAAGTTGGGGTCTACCGAGAGGACGAGGGCGAATGGAGGCTGTCCGACGGACGCACACTCTATGAGTTAGGGAATGTAGAGATAACCCCTGCGCATCGGGATACCCCTGCCGATCCATGGCTAGAATTCAAGCCGACCCCCGGAGTTGTTTTTGGCGATGAGATTCGTCTGGTGGGCTACGACTACAGCGTCACACGCGCACGCCAAGGACGTGGATTTGAGCTGCGTTTGCTGTGGCAAGCTGTGTCCCAACCAAAGGGTGACTATACGTTGTCGGTAGAACTGATCGATGCACTGGGAAATATGTGGCGCGAGTGGCGACATAGCCCAGTGGAAGGTCGCTTTCCCACTTCCCTTTGGAGCGATGGACAGACAGTGCGCGATGTGATCCCTCTGGTGTTGCCGGCACTGACGCCGCCGGGTGAGCATACCACATGGATGCGTCTTACCTGGTTGCGCGAGGACGGCAGCCATCTGCCTGCACGATATGGGTGGTTGCCATTTGGTGATTCCGTGATACTGCCGTGTGTGCGAGTGCTCGAGCAAGAAGGTCGAACATTTGAAATGGTGCCTTACACCCACGCGGTTGGAGCCAACTTTGAGGACAAAGCTCTGCTGGTAGGTTACAACCTGCCCAAAAGGAACTTTTGCGCAGGTGATACATTGTCACTAAGCCTTGTTTGGCGTAGTCTGAGCTCAGATATGCACACATCCTATACTGTCTTCGTCCACCTGATCGATCGCAACGGCAACATCGTTGCCCAAATGGACAAGGAGCCCGGGCCGCGAGGCAAGCGTCCCACCACCAGCTGGGTGCGAGATGAAATCATCAACGACCCGGTTGGGCTCAGCTTGCCCGCAGATATTCCGTACGGCACATATCGTCTAGTAGTGGGACTCTATAATGCAGATGACGGTGTGCGTCTGGTGTTACGCGATCCAGCAGGCAAGTCACATGAGGATAGCTTAGTGCTCACCACGGTCCAAGTCGCCGCCAAAAGCGGAACGGATGGAGAAGATCTCACCTGTAAATAACAACCTCTTTGTGAGTAGATGTGCCACCAGGCACATCTGTGTTGATGATCCCTGTTCGATAAAGGAGGGTGCGTATGACCACAAGCACGAGACCCAGCTCCGTTCGAGGCGCAGCCAACTCCACCCAGGATAAAGGATCTAAATCTTTTCCGAAGAGTTATATCTTGGATATGGATGGCGTGCTAATTAGCGGTCAAACTGTGATCCCAGGCGCAAAAGAGTTTATTGAGAAACTTAGAGCACGGGGCATCAAGTTTCTGGTGCTGACCAACAATTCGATGTACACGCCCGGAGATTTGTCACACCGTTTGCATGCACTCGGATTGGACATCCCGCCAGAACAGATTTTCACCTCTGCATTAGCAACAGCACGTTTCCTCAGATCGCAACGGCCACGCGGTACCGCTTTTGTGATAGGAGAAAGCGGGCTCACCACCGCCATCCACGATGTTGGCTATGTAATCACCGATGTCAATCCTGACTATGTGGTGTTGGGCGAAACCAGGGCCTATAACATGGAGGTCATCACCAAGGCAATGCGCCTGGTAGCAGAGGGTGTTGCTTTTATTGCCACCAATCCTGACCCAACCGGTCCCACCGAAACAGGGATTGCACCTGCCTGTGGTGCGATGGCTGCGCTTATTGAGAGGGCAACAGGTGTCAGTCCTTTCTTCGTGGGCAAACCTAATCCCCTGATGATGCGCATGGCGCTCAACTACTTAGATGTACACTCCGAGAACACAATCATAGTGGGCGATCGTATGGATACCGACATCATCGCTGGCGTGGAAAGTGGCATGGAAACCATCCTTGTGCTCACCGGTGTCACACGACGTGAACACGTAGCACGGTACCCCTACCGGCCAACGCGCATCGTTGAATCAATTGCTGACATAGAACCTTAATCGGCGCGAGAAACGATTGGCCAGTTGTTCCTCTTGCCCTTGGCGAAAGGATGAAAGGAATCTGGTCAGTTGCCTACTCCATTGCCTGACGACCAACCAAAGCACGACCGAGCGTGACCTGGTCGGCGTATTCCAAATCGCCACCTACAGGCAGACCACGTGCCAAGCGGGTGATTTTGACACCTGTTCCTGCCAAACGGCGCGCCAGGTACATAGCTGTCGCCTCGCCCTCCATATTAGGGTTGGTGGCAATAATGACCTCACGCACTGGGACATCGGCTTTCAGTCGGGGTAACAGATCTGCGATGTGCAAGTCGTCCGGACCAATGCCCTCAATCGGGGAAAGGGTCCCGTGCAAAACATGGTAAAGCCCCCGATATTCTCGTGTGCGCTCGATAGCCAACACGTCTAGCGGTTCCTCTACCACACAAATGATGGAACGATCCCGCTCCGGGTCAACGCAGATAGCGCATGGGTCTACATCGGTGATGTTGAAACAGACGCTACAAAAATGTGTTCGGTCACGCAGATCGCGCAATGCATCAGCAAGTGCATATACCTGTTCGGCAGGCGCTCGCAACAGGTAGAACACCAGGCGGGCCGACGTCTTTGGGCCAATGCCCGGCAAACGCGAAAGCTCTTCGATCAAGCGAGCAACTGGTTCAACCAATACTTGCATAGCTCGGTTAGAAGAGGCCGGGTAGCTTGAGGCCGGCGGTGAAACTGCTCATCCGTTCTGCGGCCATCCCCTGTGCCTTTTCGATTGCTTCATTGACAGCTGCTACGACCATATCCTGAAGCATCTCAACATCTTCCGGGTTAACCGCCTCCGGATCGATGGAAAGGGAAACAACGCGCAAATGTCCGTTCATTACAACTTTAACGGCGCCACCACCTGCGCTTGCCTCTACTATCTCCTCACCCAACGCTTCTTGAGCTGCTATCATGTCCTCCTGCAGTTTCTTCAACTGCTCTGCCATTCCCCCTATACGACCACTGAGGGGCATCTGGAAGCCTTTTCCTTTTCCCTTTGCCATATGTTTGTTATCTCCGTTGCTTGCACTTCTTACGAAGGTTGAACCCTTACACCCCCAAGTCGACGTATCTCGTCGGCCATAGGATCGTCTTCAGCGCTAGTCGTTGTATCCGGCATCGGCGTCGATGGCGAGGATACAGACACATTCGTATTGCCCTCGCTCGGTGAAGATTGGCCTGTTGCTATCTTGGGTCGATACTCACCCTTTAGCACACAGCGCAGCCGTAGCGGCGTGCCAGATACTTCGCTAAAACACTTCTCAATCTTAGAGCGGATGCGCGCCTGTTCAATGCGTCCTTTAAGCAAATCTGAGGGTGCTTCCACAATCACTTCATTGCCTTCCACCCCCAGCAACGTGACCGAATTCAGCAAACCCTGTGCCATAGGGTCAACCTTGCGCAGATTGGTCAGGATTACCGACTTCCAGTTGTCGCGCAGCTTGTCCAGAATGATATTACCGCTCTGGCCAGGCACGACCAACGGCGTAGCCAGATGATTGGGCGACTCGCGCATCACTAAAGGCTGAGCAGTAGCAGACAATGTCTCGGCAGCTGGCGCCACAGCAGTGCCTGCCAGCGATGGCGCCGCCTCCGGAGGCCGTGGCTGCGACACCTGCGACACAGCGGCGTGAGAAGGAGACGATTCGAACGATGGCTCCTCGGAAATTGTCTCCAGAAATGCCAGCTCAAGGGACAGCTGAGGAATGAAGCTGATCTTGCTTTCCGTAGCAGCCGCGTTAAATAGACGTATCGCGCGTAACAACCAACGTCCACTGACCTGGCTTACCTGGGTACGCATCGTGGCCATTTCCTCTGCGGTGGCACTGGCACGTAACAGAATGGTACCATCGCCCACTTTGAGTAACAGGAGCTTGCGCAAGTACTCTACCACTTCACGCGCAAACTGACGCGGCTCGCTGCCGTCCCCAATCAGCTGGTTGATTAACTCCAGGCCACGCGCCCGATCTCCAGCAATAAGACAGCTCACCAATTCGCCAACTGCCTGAGATGCAACACTTCCCAAAATACCCTGCACGTGCTCTAGAGTGATAGTAGTCCCGCTGTAAGCCATTAGCTGATCGAGCAAGCTGATCGCATCGCGCAGGCTACCACCACTTTGACGGGCAATGTACTCCAGTGCAGATTCTTCCACCGAGAGCCCTTCTTGTGTCGCGATATGACTCAACCAGCGTGTGATGTCGGCCAAAGGGATGCGCCGGAAGTCGAAGCGCTGACAGCGTGAAATGATAGTGGCAGGGATCTTGTGTGGCTCGGTGGTCGCCAGCACGAATATCACGTGGGCGGGCGGCTCCTCCAAAGTTTTGAGCAACGCGTTAAAAGCTGGCTCAGTCAGCATATGCACTTCATCAATGATGTAGAACTTGTAACGCGCTTCATTTGGTCGGAAGCCCACCTTGTCGCGCAGATCACGAATCTCATCTATGCCACGGTTGCTAGCCGCGTCGATCTCGATTAGATCGATTAAGCTGCCCTCATCCACGGCACGGCAAATGCGACACTCGCCACAAGGTTTTTCCACACCTTCACCTTCGCAATTCACCGCTTTTGCCAGCAGCCGCGCCATAGTGGTCTTGCCAGTGCCACGCACGCCAGCAAACAGGTAGGCATGGCTGATACGACCGCTGGCAAGAGCGTTGCGCAGCGTACGTGTCACATGTTCTTGCCCGATGACCTCATCGAAGGTGCGGGGACGCCATTTACGATAGAGAGCCAGCGTTGCCATACCATCTCCGCTCAAAACGGACTGTTATGCATTGCCTAGTGTACCACTCCGACCCGTTTTCAGCAAAGGATTCTTTACAGCACGAACAAGCCTTCTGGGAAAAGGTGCTGGCACGCTTTATCGAGAAATCGAATACGAAAAACCAGCCCTCTGCAATACGATCGTGCTACTATGTGCCCGCGCCGCGGAGGCAAAAAACAGCAGGCCCACAACACATTGGGACGCAGCGGCAACACCACTGGCACCAAGATTTTACAATTGTACACAGGTACCGAGGGGATGGACAGTCCGTTGTGTCTCAAAGTGGCCGCCGACAAGCCAACACTACTGGCAAACTGGTATCATCGTTACGAGAATACCTGTTACGAATGGGGCATTCCAACCAGGATATGATGTGAAGGGATTCA
This sequence comes from uncultured Ardenticatenia bacterium, assembly GCA_937127125.1. Classification (GTDB taxonomy): domain Bacteria; phylum Chloroflexota; class Anaerolineae; order 4572-78; family NAK82; genus NAK82. The sequence continues at coordinate 247,992 of CAKZLO010000034.1, read as the reverse complement.
TAACTTCAGCTGTGCCGCGCAAGGTATCACCAGATGCTTCACCGCGCAGAATCCATTGGGGCACTACGATAGTCACAGACATTGACACAAAAAACACTATCTGATCGGATGCACTGTCATATGACAGTCGACAGCCTTGCTAAGTATTCCGACATAACCTGCCCCATGCGCTGAGAACTGATAAAATCGGTTCCATGTCAGCCACAATGTTCTATTTTCTCCATTCCAGAGTAAGAACAACCTCTCCAGGAGGCCGGATACGCGTGATCAGCCTCCTGGAGAACTCCACGGTGTGCGAAACAACCCTTAATACCTACATAGGTTACTTGTACATCTTGATCGTGAGACTGACAGGATCTTCCTGCTCTTCGTCGATCACAAATTCTTCCGCGATGACCGGCTGATATCCTTTTGCCGCCACAACCACGGCGTAAGTGACATTGCGTTCCAGCTTCTTAGGGCATGTAAATTGCCCACGGGCGTCTGTCATGGCTGCGGTATAGACGTCTTCCTCAGGGAACTCATTTTCGGCCCACTCTCGGACTCCTACACCAGGATTGAGCACAATAAACCCTGCTTTGGCAATGGGCTTCTTAGTCTTGCCATCAATGACTTTGCCTTGCACTGTCACTGTCTCGACAGCCTGCTCCTCCTCTTCCTCTCCGAAGTCCCAAATATCCTCAACGTCCGTGCCCTCCTCTTCGGCTACCTCTTCTGTGGGCTCTTCGGTCACTTCCTCTTCCGTGGGCTCTTCTTCGGTGGGCTCCTCCAGATCCTCAATATCCTCCTTGGTACCACCGCCTACAGTGATCTCACCCTTGCTAGCCAGCTTCTTGTTTATGAACCATTTGACTTGATAAGCTCCCTCCGGCAGCGGCGAACGATCTTCGTAACCGATATACCACCAAAAGAGACCAGGTTTATTGGTCGGTGACTCCTTCTGGCTGTCACTGAATATGGGCTCGGTATCGAAGCCACCGTAGTAGTACACCACGCCGATGGTGGTATTCTTGGGAATGCAGTTGTATTCAAAACCGGAGGCGATCACAGTCGTGCCAGTAGGGTATCGCTTCACAACCTTGTCCTCATAGACATTACCCTTCTTGTCAGTTGCAAACCACAAGGCAGGGTCGCTGATCTGCATTTTGGTACACCCAGCAGCTGCCGGCAGTGCATCATCCCCTATCAGTGTGGTTCTACTTGCCACAGTATACCAGCGCGGCGTGCTGGCGAATGCGCCCAACACAGAGACCGATACCAAGATGAGAGTACTCAGAATAGAGAGGAAAACCTTTGTTTGAGTTTTCATCATGATTTACGTCCTTTCCTCAAAATGTCAGCCGTTCCACAAACTGTTGAAACAACGGCTCCACATCAGGGAGATCATCCGGTGTGGTGAGCAATGTGATCACGATGGCACGATTGCCGTCCACCACGATGTAGTCCTCGCCTTCCACCAAACGCGGTGGGGTTTTCACCAAGGTCATTGGATCAACATAAGCAAAACGTTGCCACAGCGCCGGTTTGCCTTTGAGGGTGGTCTCTTTCGATTCCAGAACTTTGTAAGCGGCAAAGTCACTACCACGCTGTACTGCCAATGCAGCTACTACCTGCTGAGCTCCCTCGCCAGCCTGTAAATCCATTGTCTGGATGGCAAATTCAGCGCCACTACCCAGCACGTCCGCGACACGGAACACGTCACCCTCACGTGTCGCCACGCCGTAATGGTCCGGGTAGATCCCCTTGAACTCTGCTACTTCGAAGGTCTTGACACCACCAGTGATAGAAAGCCATGCGACGATCCCTACGATGATGAAGACGACGAACAGGGCGATGGTGGCAAAGTTAGACTGGCGATCACCCAACTTTGCGTCCACCGCCACACGCTGCCCCTGCGCTTGCGTGCGCGCAATGTCACGCTGAATGAGCAACGCCACGACGATGGCCACAATTAAAGCCAGTGCGCCAGCCAAGAATAGCCCGCTGACGGTCGGCAATGTGGGCGCGACTTGTCCCATAATAATATCGCCTGTCTCCAACCGACTGCGCAGAATGGTAAACAGCCCGTTCAGCAACGTGGCGACAACGAACCCGAGTGGCAACCATAGAACACGTTCGCGCTCTAGCTTAGCGCGTCCCAGGAAGTAGCCCAACACACCAGCAAAGGCGGCATGCGCCAATGCCACTTCTGCTACTGTTACTTCGGCATCGCCCAGTGCTGCACCTCCACTTGCCAGAATAAACTGAATGTTCAGCGCTGTGGCATAGCCCAGACCTGCCGCTGTGCCATATACCATTCCATCGCTGCGCTCATCGAACTCGTCCGTGTCATAGATGAAGAGACGCACGGCCACATAGATGAGAAAAATCTCGATCGCCCCTACTACAAAGATCGAGCCCAGTACCAGAGAAACGGAACTGCGATACAACCAATCCGACACACGGAACAGTTGATCGCTCACTGGGATACCGATCGCGCCTGCCAATGCCAGCCCTACCAGAAAGATCTTGAACACCTCCTTCTTCGGTTCTGGCTCCAAGCGATCTTGCACGTAGAAAAAGATTAACCACAATGCCGCCGGAACAAGTGCCAGCAGCACACCTACAACCAGCAACCCTGTCCCACTGAGAGCCGGTTTAAAAGCACTTTCCAGCCCGATCACGATACCCACAAATACCAATACACCAACAACTGCCAGAATGGCCGATTGCCACCAAGCTGCTCGCTGTCTATTTACTCCCGGTTGTTCGCTCATGGGCACTTACCCTCCTTGGGGAAACCAATTCAGATATCTGGTTGTGGACTACAGAATATGCAGCTGGCAGAGGCGATGAAATTCATAAAATATTATAAACCAAATTGGGCAATTTGACAATAGTTTTTCCAAAATACATTGCAATTGGGGTCAGCAACAATATCACTGTTCACTTTATGTAAAACTAAGAAGGTCTTTTGAGCGCTCTCTTTTTCGTATTTCCTGTTGACAGGCCACCTGCCAGATGGTACACTGGGACACAGGTAAGGGACACATATACTCTCCCAAACATGACGCTACTTACCAACCCAACTTCGACCCGAAAGGCGTAATCGACATGGATTCCCGAGGAACCTACACATACACCGAGATCACCTCGCAGCCGGTCGCTTGGGCTGAGGCCCTCCGTGAAGTAAAGTCCCATTCCCCCCAGCTGAGGAGGTTCACCCCATCTTCATATTCCCAACTCCTATTCACCGGTTGCGGCAGCACCTATTACCTGTCCTTGGCCGCCGCGGCGCTGGCTCAGGCCTTCACTGGGGTGATATGTCGCGCGTTACCGGCCTCAGAACTATTGCTTTACCCGGATTCCGCCTACCCGGGCAATGGTACTCAAACACTGTTGGTTGCAGTATCAAGATCAGGTACCACTACTGAGACGTTGCGTGCGGTGGAACGCTTCAAACAAGAGAGGCGTGGAAGTGTAGTGGTGGTCTGCAACTATCCTGATTCTCCTCTGGCAGCGATGGGAGATGTAGCTATCCTCATTCCCGCCGGCCGCGAGGAAAGTGTGGCTCAGACGCGATCGTTCGCCTCTATGTATGTTGCTTGTGTTGCGATGGCTACTGTGTGGGGTGAGAAGAATGCTGCGCTCGATAGCCTTGACCAGCTGCCTGCCGTCGGAGAGCGGCTACTGCGTGACAACGAAGTATTGGCAAAGCAATGGGGCGAGAACACTGCGCTAAACCAGATCTTCTTCTTGGGGTCAGGACCACGCTATGGACTGGCATGTGAGGCAGCACTGAAGATGAAAGAGATGTCCCTTACTGTGGTGGAACCTTTCCACTTCCTCGAGTTTCGCCATGGCCCCATGTCTATGGTAACGTCGCAAACGCTTATAGTAGGACTGCTTTCCGATGCGGCGCGTGCTCACGAGGAGGCAGTGCTCAAGCAGATGGCAGGGATGGGCGCGCACACATTGTCCCTTGCGGAAAGTCACGCGGATGTCTCATTTGACTCTGGAGTGCCCGAGCCGATGCGTGGCGTACTATACCTGCCTGTGCTCCAACTGATGGCGTACTACAGAGCGCTCAGTAAGGGACTGGATCCGGACAGACCGCACAATCTTTCCAAGGTTATTGAGCTGGATGGTGTCTAGTCCTTCTAAAAGACCCGCTGTGGTATGCTTCGTAGCCCGCAGTGGTACAGGCAAGACCACGTTTTTAGAAAAGTTGATCCCACGCCTCAAGGCGCACGGACTGCGCATCGGGGTACTTAAGCACCACGCGCACGCGACCGCGTTCGACGTGCCCGGAAAGGACAGCTACCGGATGGCTCAGGCTGGCGCCGATGTTGTGGTGGGTGCTTGCGCAGCCCAGGTGGCAGTGTTCTACCCAGCAAATGGATCACCTGATTTAGAGGCACTGATAGACCAGCATCTGTGCCACGTTGACCTGATCCTAGTAGAGGGCTATGGACAAAGCCGGCACCCCAAAATCGAAGTATGTCGGGCAGCGCATACAACGCTTGACGACAATGGCTTGCCCCGTCTGATCTCACAGCCCGAGGAGTTGCTGGCTGTGGTCAGCGATTGTCCACTCAACGTTCTGGCACCTCGCTTCGACTTGAACGACGCCGAAGGCGTGGCTAACTTCTTATATCAGTGGATGCAATCGAGACCACGCCCTCACAGCGCTTCGCGGATGGACAAACCAGAGGACTAACAACTTTCCTCATCACTGCGCCTGCCCAATATATAGCATACGACCAGCACTACGTCCAAACACTTCTGGGAAGTAGAACTCCCAGGCCAAGGTAGGAATAACATGAAAGTCGCCCGGTGTAGTGGCTCGCATCACATAGCTGTACTCGTATGTCCCCTCGGGCAGGTAATCGGCGAACAGCACGACCTTCTCGTCGCGTAGCTCGCTGCGACTATACCAGTTCCACCAATGCCAAGGGAGCGAATACTCTGCCTCTGGTACAGCGCGGTACAGCTGTGGTCGTGCAGCAAGTAAGCTGGTAGTAGCCAAACCAAGGTCAATTGCCTCTGCACCGGCGGGTAGCATGTCCTCTACCACCAGATAATGTAGATCGTTTGGGGCGATAATCGTGAGGTTAACCCGGATCAAATCGCCAACCTTTGCCTCTTTGATATCCGGGCAACGGGCTCCCTGATTGCACGATGCGAGTGAGAAACGTCGCTGTACTATGATGCCACGATTTACAGGAGGCAGCTCCTCGACCGGCAGGTACACCTGCAAATGTGCCGTATAGTACAACTGACCCGGGCCGGCGTTGCGTGTGATAATGAGTTGATTGGCAGCCTGTTGCAACAACTCAGCAACATCCACACGGATTTGCTGACCACGTTCCACTGTCTGCTCGGTGACCTCAGCATCAGCCAGCTGCTGTTCGTTAAGCTGCACAGTGTAATGATAAGCAGCTTTCAGCTCACCCGTGTAGCGCATCCAGTCGGTGAGCGCAATTAATGCCCATGCGGTCTCCTGGGTAGTGGACCACACGTCGCCCTTGCGCGCGACCATTAGCCATCGCACGACGTTAGGGATCAGCGCGTTGTCAGGATTGAGGCGCACCAACGCATCGAGCACGATTGCAGTTGTCCGTGTGTCTGAGTTCATCGCCCACCAGTCGGTCTCCGCTTCCCTCCAATGGGCACCAGTAGCACTTAGAATGACAGCGTTGTTAAAATCGGACAACAGCGTGTTGACCCAGCCTGAGCCATATCCTTGCAGCTGTAGTGCCATTGCCAAATAGGCACGTGCGTACAGGCTAAGGCGAGCTCGGTATGTGTACAACTCCTCAAGGTATCCGAAGGGAGCTTGACCTGCCTCGGCCAGCACATACAGTATCCAAGCTTGCTGGTTAGCTTGATACTCTCGTTCCAGCTCCTGCAAAGGTACCAAGCGAGTGTGCAGAAACTCCAGGCCTCTCTGTAACACATCCTCGCTTACCGAGAAGCCGGTCTGGCGCGCCATCAGCAGACCAAAAACGACATAAGCGCTGACATGGGGGTTGCTTTCACGATTAGGCCACCATCCCCAACCACCATCGCCATTCTGATGAGTGTACAACTTACCCAGCGCTTGCTCAACCAGACGTGTCAGCTTGTCGGCCAGATCGGGTCGAGCGATGCCCAGTTGCTGCAGCGCGCGATAGGTTAGCACATTGGGTAAGAAACGGCTGACGGTCTGCTCAGTGCACTCATAAGGATAGTGCTCGAGATAGGTCAGGCCTTCGCGGATGCTGGCCGCCAGAGAGGGGTCGATGCGCACCTGAAGCGATCCGCGTCGACCATCATACTTAGGCGGCAGCACAATCAGTTCGGTGATTTTGCCCTCCCCGGCTAAGCTACCAGCAGTACCCACAACGTCGGGTGCTGAGTAACGATAAATGGCCAGTGCGCCTTCCGGGCCAGTTGCTAACCTAGGTTTACTGGCATCGCTGTAGACGCCACTCCGATCAAGGACAGCAAAAACCAAATCAGCGTAGGGGGCATCGGTGATTCGAGCATTCCAGGTGACAGTTTCCTCACGGCCAGCTTCAATGCGCACCGTCTGTGTTGCTGCATCTTGTAGCGTGATACCGGTTGCCGAGAGGCTTACCACAACATCCAAGGCACTTTCCGCGTTGTTGCTCACTGCTGCACCTAGGACAACGCGATCTTCTGCGACCATGAAACGTGGCGTAACAGGTCGAATGAGCAAGGGCTTGGTAGCGATCACTTCTGTCAACCCCTCGCCAACTTGAGTCGCCGCATTGATAGCCAGACCCCGTATCACCCACGTAGTGATGTTGTCTGGCAGACTGATGCTTATCCTCGCCTCGCCGCGCTGATCGGTCATCACCACTGGGTTCCAATAAGCTGTATCGGCGAACTCTTCCCGTAACGTCACTCCAAAGGGCACGGCTGCCTTTGCCTGGTCTGCCTTTTCCGAGGGCGCGAGCGCAACCATTGCGGTGGGAACTGGGGAAGGCACGCCCTCTTCTGCCATTTCAGCCCTAGGTGCCATATATCCCAACTGCAGCTCCATTTCCTCCAGCTGGCGGTTTGCTGCGATTGCCACCGTGGCAGCAGTGCTAATACCCACCCCACGGCGAAAATAGAACCCCTCCCGCAATGCATTGAGGGGACGTGGCATCAGACTGAGCACAGACTTATCCACCACATCGAGCGAAAGTTCTGCTTGGAGCGGTTCCCCGCGCCAGTCGGTGACTTTGATAGCACAATCTAGTGTGTCCCCAGGCATAACTCTGCCCTGCACTGGCGTAATGGTCACTCGGAGCTCTTGCCGCTCAGTAGATACATTCAGAGGTAACAGTCCCACCTTGTAATCAGCCGGACGACCATCCAGCTGGGTTCCTTTGACCAGCGCAACGGAAATGTAAATATTGGGCGCATCTGATGGCTCGATGGGTAACTGGTAGACATAGCTGTTTGTTTCCAGATAGATCACTTCATAACGTCGGATGCGATTGCGCTCCACAGTAACCAGTGCGTAATGCGGTTGTTCATAGGGCGAAGGAATAAGTACCTCGGCGACCTCACCCGGTTTGTAAGAAGACTTGTCAGAGACCAAGTTGATGCGATCATTGTTCTCGCGACGCCACGTGACGCTCTCCTTGCCAGTCGCCCAGATGAACACACTGGCGCGGACCTCACGTCCAGCGTCGTCTTTGCCCAGAACTACCAGACGATATGTACCAGCTTGAGGTGGAGTGAAGGTAGCTACTGCCTCTCCCCGCTCGTCGGTGACCACCTCTACGGTGTCGATCCAGCTATCTTTCTCCTGATACTCCCAGCGGCCACCCCACCGTGAATCTTCAACATAGACATTGTCCCACTCTCGCTGATAGACTTGTAGCTGCAGTTGTTTCCCCGGTAGTCTCTCGCTCTGCCAGTCCACCGCCATCAGATCAACAGAGAACGGTTCACCAGCTCGGCCGACATACCGACGCGTGCGCAAACCAGCGTAGAAGTCACCTTGGTGTAAGACCAAGTCGGAACGACCTGCAATAACCTGATTGTCCCGACCAGTCACCGACGCTTCAATGATCAATCGTGTACTGCGTTGGATGGGCTTGCCATCCTGATCCACAAGCTGAGCTGGGATCGAGATTCGGAAGCGACCAGTGTCATCGGTTGTGCCATCACCTCTCAGGATAGGCGTAGGAGGACGTGGCGGACGCCACCAACAGTCGAGGCACTGCCAAGGATCGTCCGTCTCCGTGAAAGTATAGCCACCACCCCAAGGTGGGCTGAATATATAACGCTCTGCCAAGAGGTTCCACTGCACCGGCGCCTGCCTCACCGCGCCCCCAAAGAAATAGCTTACTTCCACAGTAGCTTCCGAAGGGGTACCCAAAACCGTTTCTGAGACGGATGGGGTCACCGTCACTTGAAACTCGGGTGGGCGATAAGCGGCCACCTGGAAGGTACTCTGAAAGTTGCGTCCGGCGAATTCGGCACTGATGGTGTAAGGACCAAGAAACGCTCCTTCTTCCAGCTGCAAGCTGGTCTCAAAAGTATCATTCTCATTCAAGGACACATATCCCTCGAACACCACCTCGTAATTGGGGTCGGTCACAGCCAACTTGAGCTGGTCAGCGTCAGAGAGAGCATATACTGCATCGTCCTCGGAACGCAATGCGCCTTTCAAATATACCGTCTGGCCGGGTCGATAAATGGGACGATCGGTGTAGAGCACCACGCGCGCCTTGCTCCAATCATAGGCGGTGGGTAAGCCGAAATCCCATGCACTGGTACCACGTGCCCAACGGCTGGAAACAGCAGCGAAGGGCTGTTCAGTGTAGGCAATTAACTCACGATATCCTTCCCCGTCTAAAGCGAACTTCGCAATGCCCTGACCATCTGTCGTTTGCGTCCCCAATCGCCTTTCGCTGCTGACATCATAGAGTTGTACATCCAATGCCTCGACTGGTGCCCCGCCAGCTAGGTCGGTTGCCCATACAAGAGCATCATACGGGCCATACTTCAACGTCAGATTGAATGCCGAGACCACCAGCACGTGCAGGCGATTCCAACGATAGCGACGTTCCTCGGGCAGTTGAGGAGAATCGACGCGCAACAAATACAAGCCAGGCTCCAGCAACCCACCACCTTCAACTAGATCAATGCGTGCATAGCTCTGCTTATTGAGCGGTGCCTCGAGGTGCTCGTGCCAGCGCCTCACCAATGCGGAACGAGGAGGACGATATTCATCCCACTGCCATTCTGGGTAAGTGATCATATCCGGAGTAAGACGATAAAGGGCCAGATCGAGCCGGGAAATGTTCACGAAAGCCACAAGAACACGGGCGGGCGCTCCGGCATCGTAACTGCTTACCAACGCAGGTGTGAGGAGGCGAAAATCGGGCAACAACGCTGCCGTGCGAAAATACACGGTGAATTCTTGGGTTGTCTCATTGCCATAAGGGTCGCGAATACCTGGCGAGATGGTGATCCAATACTCTGTCGAAGGTTGCGCACCGAACTGGACGACAAAAGCGTGATCCCACTTGTTGTAATAGGTCATCACCTGAGATGCAGTTATGTTCGGACTAAACGCCAGACGTGGCAACACGGAGGAGGGGTCAATCTCAGTATTGAAACGGATGACAAAACTGGTATAGGGATCAGCGGCCTGCTCTCCGTCACGTGGGTGTGTGCTCACAATTTCGGGCAGAGGCACCGTTCTGAAAGTGAAAGAGTAATCCTGCCTCATACCATGGACACCGCCTGCAGCCGCGCGCAAACCGCGCGCAAGTTCGGCCCGATAAAGCGCTGCGAATTCCAGCTGGCGGGTTGGGGTGAAATACAGCGTATTCCTCACCACATGCAAATCGCCTGGTACCTCCTCAGAATCCCGCGACAGGCGAAATGAGTCAGCAGCTGAGACAGGATCGACAGGCATGCTAAACTGCACCTGAATCTGGGGTTTGACACTTACCATCTCGGCGCCATCGGCCGGCTGTGTCGCCACCACGACGGGAGGTGACGTGCTGAACGACCATTCGTAATCTGCGGCCAGTAATCCACCAGTTGTATCAGTGAGGCCGCGCTGCACCCTAACAGTGTAAGTGCTTCCGCCCGCTAAGGGTTCAGCTGGACGAAACACGTACACTGAAGTGTTGATCCACTCACCCTTCCCGGTGACGGGGGGTTGCACTTGCAAAGGTTGGGGAAAATTCTCCTGCTCGGCCAGCGCTGCGAGCGGCACCACAGGACGGTTGAACATCACTGTGATCGCTAGATTTGTTGGATCAACATCCTGAGATCCATTGGCCGGGATAACCTGTGTCACCTCGAGGAATCCAACCGCTGCAAAATGCAGGCGGAACGGTTCGCGCAGTGGTACCTTCTCGAGCGAGCGCGCATCCGAGGAGATGATTACCTCATATGATTGGCCGCGATCCCACAGAGAATCCGGCTGAAAGCGCAACGTGCGCGCGTCGATCCATTCGAAGCGACCATTGACTGTGGGAAAGAGCTGAAAAGCTCCCTCGACTGATCTCTGATCCATTGGTTGATCGAAGATGACCTCAATGAAAGCGTCCAGAGGTATCTCTTCGCCAGCTTCAGGTGTGCTCTGGATCACCCTAGGTGGAATCAATATCTCCTCCACATACATGTACTCCGGAAACGTTTTCGGGAGAGGCAGAGATCTTATTGGATTCTCAGTATTGGAGAAACCAGAGTGAATAGGCGGTCTTGCTGGATATAGATGAGCTTCCTGTGCAGAGAAACCGACCGCAAGCAGGCTCAACAATAAGAAGGCGGTTACTCGGAGTCTCATTAGCATCTCCTCCCTTTCGGGGTACAAGGCTACCACGCCTTATGCATTCTATTTTCAGGACGACACGCCCTCTATGCGTGTTCCCGCACTGCAAGCCAGCTCCCTGAAGCATCTGAGCTAAGATCGAGCAACCCTTTTGAAGACTCCCCTATCCTCCCGATGACAAATGTATCCTATCTTCCATATAGGCTCGAATCGTAGGAATAGCTGTGAGCTTTTCATAGAAGAAATTGTTGACCAGGTTAATAACCTCATTGCGTGCTGCTTCCACCTGAGAGGATGCCAGGGCGCTTTTTTCGCACCCAGCGATACTATCTCGCAAACGCAGCAAATAGCGCACAATCTCGACCTCTTTCTCACCTTCCAAGGCACGAGTCACAGCAAGTATGAGCTCATCAGCCTGAGATACCACCGTTTTGGCAGGGATGGTAGAATGGGGCGCGCAAGCTTCCTCCACGGTGCGGATCAGTGCCCAGACCTGATACAGCATCGCCGCCGGTTCGTCAAAGAGCTCCCGCAAATAAGCAGCCTCATCATAGCGTCCGGTCAGCCGAAAGATATTGTACATGCGCTTGGCAGCCTTCCCGTAATTGACATCCTTGACAAGATATTTGGTCACTTCTCTCTCCAACTGAGCAACGTAATCATCGAGAGCACTGGTGCTCATATGGCGTACCAGCTTAGAGAAGATAGGGATTGATTCAGCCTCGAGATAGACCTCTTGGAAATAGGGATCAAGATAACCATCCAGAGGTGTAATCGTGCCATCAGGCGACTCCCACGTTACATCCAACATGTTGCTTGCATTGGAAACAGTGGCACGGACTGGATCTGCAACCACCCAGTCGAGCTTGCACCAACCCGGATCGAACGACACCTCATCCCATGTAATATTAACGGTTGAATCATCTGGCCGAGATGCCACAATCACCCCACTGCGAATTTCATCCGGTTTCCACGCAATCGGTGTGCCCTTTTTCGCAAGGCGCCCATCCCGTACAACATCGCAGGGATAGTTACCAAATTTTACCTCAATCAAGCGATAGGTTTCCCCCGCCATTGTGCTCAGTGCCTTATCGCGCATTAACCGGGAGAGTATCTGACACGCCTCCTCGCGTGTCACCGCCCTTATGTTCACCCTTTCAAAATAGTCAAGGTCACCGGGATAAGTCTGAATGCGAGATTGAGCGGCCGAACCGGACAGTGCCAGTGCGGTCTCAACTTGTGGGGGATCATTAGCGAATTCGACCAACTGGCCTACTTGACGAAAATAGGCCAGCTCAGCAGGATCGAAATCCAGCATGCTCAAATGATGACCAAAGATCCCACTGGTGGGATCAACCACTAGCTGTTTGGCCGACGACTGCGAAGATGCAATAGCAGCTAACCACTGCAGAGCCTCTTCCTCGTCCATCTCGACACCTAAGCGCTGCGCTGACTCGATTATGCGGCGCAAATCGGCTGCTGGCGTACTGTTGCCCTGTTCTGTCATAAGGTATCCTCCTCTCAGGTCGATACTTCTTATTCATTCATTTGTTGTGCTGCGCTCTTGCCTCAGCCAACAGTAGACGGAATAGCTCTGCCTGCAGTAGTGCATCATCGAGAGCATGATGAGCCAGCTGCCGACCGCCCAGATAACGTCGTGTCAGTTGGCGCATAGAAGTTTCGCACCATCGCCGACCGCTCATTCCCATGTAGAACGACTTGATGTCTAACGCAGCGTGGCCAAAAGGGTTGTACCCAAGGAAACGGTGAAAGTAGTCGTTGACGAACATCCAGTCGAACGCAGCATTGAATCCAACGAACAAGGGCCTCCTCCCCTCTGTCATTACGGATTTCAGCCAATCCGCAAAGCGCAGCATCGCCTCAGCTGGGGGCAGGCCCTCAACGGCCAAACGATCCAAGGACAATCTGTGTATTCTGGCTGCCTCAGGTGCGGAAGCAGTGCTCAGGGGGCGCAGCTCAACATAGAAGTACTGTGTGGGCTCGTAGACCAGGCAGGCACCAATGGCAAGAAGAGAGTATGTTGAGGGAAAAGGACCGGACGTCTCGACGTCCACGGAGACGTAACATTCTAAGTCCGGACATAATTCCATCAGGCCAGATCAGTGAAGACTTAGAGGCGGATAGTCCGCTGATGCAGCAACACCGCAGCTATAATACCAGCAACGGAGAGCATCGAAAGCGACCCGGCCGCCGCTCCAATCAACATCCAGCGACGGCGCAACGCTGCTACACGACTTTCCCTTTCCGCTGCCATACGCTGACTTGCTGCTGCTATCAGACTCTCCTTGAGGCGCGACCGGAATTCCGCCCGCGGAGGTACAGGAACCAATGTCTTCTGCAAGTGTTCTGTCAGGCTTCTCAATCTGGCGACATCAATTCTCTCGGCGGGCGGAAGATATCTTGCCTCTTTGTCGTCCTCAAAGAGAACAAAGGTCAAGCTATCAATGCGAGCTTTGATCTTTCCTGCTAGATCTCGCATGGTGATGTTTATTTGCTATCCTTTCTGCGTCCTAAAAGCGCTTTTTCGAAGGACTTCTTAGATGCACTCAATGTCACCGATCTCCGGCTGCATCATTCCTTCTCAAGCATCTCGCGTAACGAAAGTAAGGTACGATAGTACAACGATTTGATCGCACCCTCGCTACGTCCCATAATTTGTCCTATTTCAACGTTTGATAAACCTTCGACGAACTTAAGAATGAGCAACTGCTGGCGATCTTCGGGCAGACTACGCACCGCTGCAAGCAACCGTTCCTTTTCCTCTTCACGTTCGCTCAATTGCTGCAGCTCTTCTGGATGCCCAAGCGGTGTGTGCAGCATTGCCTCTTCTAATGAGACAAGCCGATGACGCTGTCGATCGCGATGCCAGTTGACCACCAAATTATGGGCAATACGATACAACCAGGCTGAGAAAGGCGCACCACGCGGCGTGTATTCCGCAATATGGTTCAAGGCACGATAGAACGTGCGCGCCGTCAAGTCTTCGGCATCGTAATGGTTGCCCACCCGATAGTATATATAACTGTAAATCTTACCGACGTAGCGCTCATACAAGAGGCCGAACGCTTCAGGGTCACTTCTGGCGCGCTCGATGAGAGCATATTCATCCGTTGCCATGGGGTGCTCTTAGCAGACGGCCCCGATACTTCATAAAATAAAAACACCTAAGGGGCCTAACCGTTGCGTTATATTATGATAAGAGCAAACCTTTAACAAGGCAAGAAACATCTCTCGCTCTTCAACAGACCTGCTCGTGAAAAGCAAGAAAGAGAAGATGACCATTTTCGTTCACCTCTATTGGATGAGATGAGACACGTTACGCTGGCATCGCTACTATGTCAGCGCCATCGGCGGCGTGGCAGATGTAAGCTTTAGGTACAATGTTCGTACGCGAGCGGTAGGCGGCAGCAACCTCATCAGCGAATTGGTATGCCGCATCGGCCTGCACAAGTGCCACGGCACAGCCTCCAAAACCTGCCCCCGTCATCCGCGCGCCATAACAGGCTGGGTGTTCCAGAGCACACTGTACCATCACGTCGAGCTCCACGCTAGAGACCTCGAAATCATCGCGCAAACTGTTATGACTCGCCTTCATAAGCTCACCCAGCTGGACGGCATCACCGTGTTGCATCGCTTCGCAGGCCTGCTGTGTGCGCGCGTTCTCAGTTAGAACGTGGCGGGCACGCCGCCGTGTTACCTCATCCAAGCCTTTCGCTCCTGCCTCAAACCGCTCCCACATGATATCGCGCAACGCGGGAACGCCAAAATAGCCTGCCGCAGCTTCGCACTGAGCACGTCGCTCGTTGTAGGCCGAGTCGGCCAATCCACGACGTGTCGCCGTGTCTAGGATCACCACTGCAGTTGCTGGTGGTAGAGGCACCAATGTGCTGTCTAGCGAACGACAGTCGATCAACAAGGCATAATCGGCCTTGCCACATGCCGAGATCATCTGATCCATGATGCCACAATTGACGCCTACCCACTGGTTCTCCGCGCGCTGGCACAGGAGCGCCATCTCTTTCGGTTTCCATTCCCAGCCCGATACAGCGGAGAAGGCGCGTGCCACTGCCATCTCCAATGCTGCAGAGGAAGAGAGCCCTGCTCCAATGGGCACATCGCCGCTGAGCACACCTCGCCACCCACGCAGCGGATACCCCGCTTCCTGCAAAGCCCACGCCACACCCTTAAGATATTCCGTCCACCCACTTGTCGTGCGGCGCAAATCACCCAGCTGGAACTCGGTTGTGCTATTGAAGTCGAGAGAATATGCCAATATGTGCTGGCCACTGAGCGGGCTCAGCGCAATCCAAACCGCTCGGTCTATTGCCATCGGTAGCACAAAGCCCTCATTGTAGTCCGTATGCTCACCGATCAGGTTCACCCGACCCGGTGCGCACACCACAAACCATGGTGGCACCCCAAAACGACGGCCGAACTCCTCCGTTACCCGGGATAAGAGATCCACGGCTTCAAGTACTCCCCTCATAGTGCATATCTGGCAGAGCACGCAAACGTTCCGCAGCCTGCTCGGGGGTCAGATCGCGCTGTGCCTCCGCCAGCATTTCATACCCAACCATAAACTTCCTGACCGTAGCCGAACGCAGCAGAGGAGGGTAAAAATGTGCGTGCAGCTGCCAATGCGAGCTGTCTTCCTCATCGTATGGGGCACCATGCCATCCCATCGAGTAGGGGAAGGAAGTCCGAAATAGGTTGTCATAGCGGGTCAGCAGACGTTTAAGCACATCCGCCAGAGCGTCCCGTTCCGTCTCATTAAGCAGGGACAACTGCCGCACATGACGTTTAGGTAACAGTAACACCTCAAAAGGCCACACCGCCCAAAAGGGAACTATGGCCAGCCAGCAGAGATTCTCTACTACTACTCGCACACCTAGATCCATCTCCAATGCCAGATAGTCTATCAGAAGAGGCACCCTGTGCTCCATAAAGTAAATGGACTGTTGGCGATCCTCCTTGGCCGGCTCATTGGGCAAGGCACTACCCGCCCAGATCTGTCCGTGCGGATGGGGATTGGAACATCCCATCATCTCACCCTTGTTTTCGAAAACTTGCACCCAACGATATGACTGCCCCAGCTCGGCCACCTGTGACGCCCATACGTCTACCACTGCCCGAATCTCTGAGAGGCTCATCTCGGCCAACGTCAGATCGTGGCGAGGTGAGAAGCACACAACACGGCACGTCCCACGTTCTCCTTCAGCGATCATCAACGGATGGGAAACAACACGCTGAGGCGAAACATCGGGGAGCAGAGCTGGAAAGTCGTTGGTGAAGACAAAGGTGCCTGTGTAGTCAGGATTGCGCACACCCCCCGCTCGCACATTGCCCGGACAGAGATAGCAGTTCGGATCATAGCGCGGACGTCCTGCTTCGCCGACATGTTCCACTTGCCCCATCCAGGGACGTTGTGTGCGTTGAGGAGATACCAGTACCCACTCGTTAGTAAGCGGATTGTAACGACGATGCGACCGCGCATATAACTGGGCCTCAAATGCACTGTTCATGATCTTCCCCACAACAATCCGCACGGATGGTGTCCACAATGCAACCTCATGAAACACCATCCGTGCGAATTGATTTTGCCTGGTAGCTAAGCAGCCCTACCGTTCCATTGATGCAAGTGGTGCGGCGCACATTATTCAGGCCATCTCGAGAATCGCAGGCCTAAGAATCGGTTCTTCCTCACCCGGCAGCGTGACCGAGATGACCGGCCAGCCAGGTATTTCAGTCAGAACCTCATTCCTATCCTGACCTACCAGAATAGTATCTTCGGATTTTGTCCCAGTGATGGACGGATTCCAGGCGTATACTTGCCCCACCTCAACGGCATCAGCGAGACCAGGTACTCCAATTGCCTCGCGCCCCTCATAGCCTGCGGGACCTCCTTGATGATGGAGTCGCCATTCGTTGGGGAACCCAGTCTCAACGTAAGCAGCACAGCCTCGCTCGAACACTTCACCTATGGTCCGGCCCGGTCGCGTGGCAGCAATGAACGTGGCATCTATTCGCGCAACGGCCTCCATCTTACGACGCAGTTCCTCCGGCAGACGACCGAAGTACACCAGGCGTGTACATGAACACACCAAGCCACGCTGTCGCCCACACGCGACTAACATCGCGTAACGCTCCAGCCGCCGTGGTGTGGGCAGAGGGTGGCGGAAACTAAAAATTCGCTCATCGGTAGCAATCAGATTGACGATGCACTGTACGCCTCGTCGCTCGGTTTCATACGCGAGTAGCGCGGCGATCTCATACTCGGTCTGTCCTGGTCGCGCTGCTCGAATCGCCTGATCCATGGCTTCCGCCTGTAGACGAGCCAGCGAACGAAAATGTTCTCGCTCCTCCGGCAGCAGGTTCATACGAAGACGAGCCATTTGGACAGCCAGGTTGGTCGCTCCCGGCAGCGGTACATCAGCGCCTACCTTCAGTCCACGCGTCAGCTCTGAGATCACGTTATAGGTCTCATGCCATGGGGTGATGCGAAATTCCCAGCCTTGATCAGCCAGATGTTCTTCTTGCTCCAAGCGGGGAGCCTCGATGTTGTTGGTGACCAGATAACGGGCTGTCGGGGTGATTACCAATGTTGCTTCACCCTCACTGGCAGCCGTGTTGACATAGGAAGCGGCACCGCATGTCGCCCAGGCAAAGCTGCTTACCCGACGCAGCACCAGCGCTTCCAAGCCAGTCGCTGTCAGCATCTCCCGGATTAGTTGTTGCTTGCGCTCGAATTCTTCCACCTCAGTCAACCTCGGCATTGTGATAATACACGTCCCACTCCAGATACTTACTGAATGCCTCATAGACTGACCAAGCTACCCGCGACAAGTTGATTGCTGCATGATGTTCAAAGCCTTTGTCACAGATGTAACGCAACAACTTCTGGAAGTTCCTCACGTACACTACACCCACACCACCAAATGTACGGAGGGGGTCTTCTGTCACTTCACCCTCACCCACATAGGCCAGAATTTTGCCATTGAAGTCGTCCGTCGAAACCCGACAGAAGGTAAAGGGTTCCGCCTTGATGCGCCCTACAATGGTGCCATAGGTGTTTTCATTGCCAACCGCGCCCCCAATGATCGCTTGGTAGTCCATCGTAGGGATATCCTCAGGAGGAATTTCTTTGCCAGACGAAGGATTTACGAACACATCGATCGGCAGGTTCGAGCAGTGGAAGATCACTCCTTTGTCAGGATCATCACCATAGTTGTTGTTCCAGTCGATCAGAGCGCTGGGTTTTCCGCTTGCCAGCACCAAGGCATACATGCCGATCACACCAGCGATGTCTGTCTCACACGCGGAAGGTTTCAGCGCGTTGCTCATAATGCTCATCAGTGTACAGGGTACCACACCATAGAACTCTTCCAAGGCTGTCCAGCATTGAATAGCTGTCGCCACGAGCTGTTGCTCTGTCACCCACTCGTCGAACACCACACCGAATTGTCCCATCTTGACGATCGCTGCATCCGGGACGCCCTTGGTTGAGACATAGTTGCGGATCTCATCGATTTTTGCTTTCAGACGCGGATCCCCTGGTCTCACGCGCTCCGCTCGGCCGATAATCTCCGAAAGGTCAATGGTTTCCACAGAAATACCCGCCCTCTCAAGAAGCTTCTCGCTGAAACGCACTGTGTTGAAAGCGGCCGGGCGTGCACCGACCACCCCAACTCGGATGTTGCGTAATCCGCGCACCACACGACACACACTCACAAAGCGGCGCAAATCGACGCGAAAGCTTTCGCTTTCTGGATCCACCGTGTGCAACTGGGTCAAGCTATACTTGATCCCATACTGACGCAGATTGTTGCACACTGACATCTTGCCACAGAACGAATCGCGTCGGTCCGCCACGGTCATCTTCTCCGCGTCGTCTGGAAACGCATGCACCAAGACAGGCACGTCCAGGCCAGACCAACGCAAAACGTTAGCCACCGCACGTTCATCGCCAAAGTTGGGTAGGGTCACCAACACCCCATCGATGCGTTCGCGATGCTGCTTGAACAAATCAGCACACTTACGCGCGTCACTCAAGCTTTCCACACTTCCAAATGGGGTATCCTCCGTACCTAGGATCACAGGCTCGATACCCTCCTCAGCGAAGACCTTGAGTATAGTACGTCGCCCGCTCTCACAAAGATGGTCAGGGAAGAAGCCTCGATTTCCGACAATGACACCCAGCACTGGTTTGCTCAGCTGTTTATTCATTTTCTATACTCCTTTTTAAGCTTTATCCTATCAAACAAATATAAGTTCCTCACGCAATGCTGATAACCTTTCGTTCAATGAGCCACGCAACCGCCTCGTGGACTGCCTGCAGTGAACTATAACGCGGTTCATAGCCTAGACGGCGACGAGCCTTCTCGATGCTACAGTTGGGGCTGTGGGCGATATGATCCCACGTTTGTTCGGCATCTTCTGGTGTGGCTTGTTTACGCCACTCTTCCCAGGGTAGAAAACGCAAGTTAGCTTCCTGACCGAACCAGTTTGCCACCGCCTCCGCATAACCGCGTAACGTCAGAGCAGCTGGTGACACTACATGGAAACTCTCGCCCACCGAGGCATTCCAACTATGCAACGCTAGCATAAACGCTTGTGCTACGTCATCAGCGTGGACGTGATGCACCGTTTCCAATCCTAAGTTGGGCAAAGCCAGCTCCTCCCCACGTGCCAACTTCACAAATACCTGCGGGTTGAAATGGCCAGCGGGGTTGAGCGGCGCCCAGCCGGTTCCCACGATGTGACCTGGATGCAACACTGTCGCTGGGAACCCGTTTAGCCGGGCTTCCTGCAAGAGATATGCCTCTATCTCCGCCTTCTGAATGCCATAGTCGCCAAAAGGACGGCGTGGTTGGTCCTCTGTAGTCGGCACCTGAACGCTATGGCCATGCACCCAAATCGTGCCACACGACAGGAGATGTTGAACACGCCCGCGTAGAGCCGAAACTAGCTGGCGGGCGCTGGCCACAGTGAAACAAATCATATCGATGACGGCATCCGGCCGTAACTCCTGCACATAGAGGCCAAATGTACCTGCTTGCTCCTCAGCGTCTCGATCCACCGTTAGGCAGCGCACAAACTGCCACGCTTTATGCTCACGATACAACTTGTGCCGACCACGGCTCAGCGCAATCACCTCGTGGCCTGCCTCCACGAGACGCGGCACCAAGTAGCCACCTACGTGACCGGTGGCTCCGATCACTACCACACGCATATTCCATCGCTCCTCATATCACTTGTTGCATTTGTTGTCCGTACTCAATGAGCGCTATCCTTTGGGCGTGCAGGTTTTCATGAGGTGTGGCCATTGGGATTTCGCAGCTTGCCGCGCTGAAAGCGCGTGGTCCACCAATCTCTAGGCATCGCAGCACAGCCGCACGCACTTGCTCGGGAGTACCTTGCAACATAACCGCCACTGGATCAAAGTTGCCACATGTCACTGGATGGTCACCGAAGATCTGCGCCGCCTTCTCTAGGTTCACCATCCATTCGATGTCAATGATGTCCGCTCCACTCTGGGCCATGTAGGGAAGGATACGTGTAGTGTTGCCGCAAATGTGTAAACGTGTGAGCGCCCCCATTTCGTGTACCGCGGCAAAAATGCGCTGCTCGTATGGCAGCGCAAATTCACAGTACATTTCAGGGGCAATCTGCGAGGCAATCGCATCACCCAGCCCAATAATGTCAGCGCCGGCCTCGATCTGCGCCCGCGCAAAGGCTATCTCTACCTGCACACAAACCTCGAGGAGCTCATGCACCCACTCAGGTCGGTCGTACAAGTCAAGCAATAGAGTGTTTACGCCGCGCAGGTCTGCTGCCTCCGCCAGCGCGCCCTCCACCCAACCCATAATCGGCACCTCGCCGCCCACTCGCTCGCGCAGGTAACGCGTGGCAGCGATCCGGTCACTCATGCGACGCCCAGCGAGCGGATCAGGGGGTTTGAGACGTAACAGGTCCGATGGCTCCGCTAGCAACGGCCGAAGGCATACTGGCAGGTCATCCTCAGGGAATATGATCTCCGCGCCGAAATCCGCCGCCTCACGATAAGGGTCAGAAATTGTCTGCACCAAGTCCAAATCAAAAGCTTCCTGAACAGCCAGATTAGCTTCCGCCAACACACGATAGTCTTGGTAATAACGAGAGAGGGGTTGTCCGATGAAATGCACGGCGAATGTCATCATAATATCAAAGTTGGGTGGACGGTCCACCGCCTCCCCGCGCACTCGCTTCATAACCCTTTCGTACGCATTCATTTGAGGAGCCGCCCTCGCTACCAGCGGTGATGGACCAGATTGCGAATGTGTTGGTCGTAGATTTCACGCACCCGAGCCATTGCTTCTGGGCTTAGCGGTGGCAAATCGGCTGCCTGAGCATTTTGTATAGCTTGCGCACGATTCTTAGCACTCGGGATCGTACAGCTTACCGCATCGAACATCAGGATCCAGCGTAATGCAAATTGCGCCATCGTAGCACCCGGTGGGACAAGTGGCCGCAATAGCTCTACAGCTTGCAGACCAATCTCGAAATCCACCCCGGCAAAGGTCTCGCCGACGTCAAACTTGGCACCATAACGGTTGTAATTACGATGGTCGTCTGGGGGGAAAGTGGTCTGCGGGGTCATCTTACCCGTGAGCAGACCGCTAGCCAGCGGGACACGAGCCACAATGCCGACTTTACGTTGCTTCGCCAGCTCAAAGAACACCTCCGCCGGGCGCTGGCGAAATATGTTGAAAATGATCTGTACGCTTTGTAGGTTGGGGTACTCAATGGCCTTGATCGCTTCTTCGACCTTCTCGACACTGACTCCATAATGCCGAATTTTACCCACCTTTACCATATCATCAAGGATATCGAAAACTTCCGGCCGATAGTACACCTCAGTCGGCGGACAATGCAACTGTAGCAAGTCGATCGTGTCGACCCCAAGGTTTTTCAGACTGCGATCAACGAAGGCATTGAGGTTCTCACGGTTGTACCCATCTGCCACATGGGGTCTGAGTCGCCGTCCTGCCTTGGTGAGAACGTACACCCGTTCTCCCGGCCCGCGTTCTTTCAACACCTGAGCGATCAGGCGCTCACTACGTCCGTCTCCATAGACGTCCGCCGTATCGATTAAGTTGATCCCCTGGTCAAGAGCGGCATGCAATGCTGCGCGTGCATCTTCGTCGCTTACCTGCCCCCAATCACCCCCGATCGCCCAAGCACCAAAGCCGATCTCAGAAACCTTCCAGCCAGTGCGGCCAAAATCGCGGTAGTTCATAATAAACCTCCTTGTTTTACGTCATGGTGGCTATGAAGAAACTAGCTGGTTCCACTGCCGACCAGGGCAGCATTCACAGTTCCGCTTCGCAGCGAACTCTCCTGATCTCCCATTGGAGTCAACCACCATATGATATGCACGCACCCTTCCACGTGCAAGTCGCCATTTCTCTTACTCATAAGTTTCCCCGAAGAGTTAACATGCACCGCGGGCAGGATAATTTCTATCCTTTCGCGCACACAGGTATAATTTTGTCTTGGAGTACATCCCAGTCACCCCTGACAAAAGGAGTACACATCGCCCATGGCCTTTCCTCTTAGCTACTGTACCGATGGCTACGTTGTGTTAGAGCGTCTCAGGCGCCTCTATGTCCAACGCGATATGTCCATCGTACTGGCCGCGATGGATATCCCCAGTGCAGCCAAACAAGAGATGGCACACCGTCATCCCACCGGTTTCTGCGAATACCCCGATCCTGTCGAACGCGCCCTGTATTGGGATGCCTACCTGCGCGAAAGAGTGGGCATCCACGACGACTCGATCCCTTGTGGTTATCTCAGCGAGATGGATCAAGGACTTTACGGGGGATTGGTAGGTGGCACGGCCCGCTTCCTGAGCGACCCTGAAATGGGTTGGATCTCCTCGATGGTTGAACCAATCCTAAAGGATTGGGACGAGTTCGACAACCTCAAGCCGTTCGATCCAAAGGACATGACGAACGGGTGGCTACGCCGTTATTTGCATCAGATTGAGGTGTTCAAACAGGTTTCGCAAGGCAAATGGGGCATCAGTCACTTCATCCTGATCGACGGTCTCAACTTCGGCTTTGAGCTGATGGGAGCCACAGAGACCTACTTGGCTCTCGTTGAACGCCCTGACGTAATCCGACGTGTGATTGACTACGCTTTTGATCTCAACGTGAAAGTACAGAGCCTATTTTTCGAGCATGTGCCATTAGTCGAAGGAGGCACGTGCAGTAATTTTGCTCAATGGCTGCCCGGACGTGTAGTCTCCGAGAGTGTGGATCCGTTCCATATGACTTCTATAGACCATTTTGAAACATGGGGACGCGAACCGGTCGAGCGCATCCTGAGCGTTTTCGACGGTGGTGTGATCCACATCCACGGCAACGGTCGTCATCTACTGCCCGCTGTCGCCACGGTCAAAGGACTACGCGCACTTCTGTTAGCCGATGACCGCGGTTATCCGCTCGCTTTTGACATCCTTCCCGAAGCGCGCAAGCAAGTAGGAGATATGCCACTTATTATTGCTGGCGTAGAGTATCCTCGCTTTCTCGAGGCGCTCAATGCGCACCAGCTGACCGGTGGTGTCTTTTACAACGTGACTAATGTGCCAGATGCGGATACAGCAAATCGCTGCATGGAGCTAGTGCGCGCATACCAGGCATAACAACTATCCGGGATATTTCCTCAGCGAAATAGATCGAGTTCTGGAGGACGCAGCAGCGCGCGGGCACTGGTTGTCTCGCTACGTTGGTAGGGCAGGCCGCGCACCAACACCACAGGCAGCCCTTCATTTGCCTGCCCCGAGACCAGACTGGCTGCAGCGGCGATCTGATCAGCAAAGCCCACCGTAGTGATCTGCAGAAGACGGCCAAACAGGTCAGGAACCCCACGCAAATCCTGTACCGGCGCCAAGCCCGCCACACCAATCGCAACCCCAACAGTGCCCTCACGCCAAGGACGACCGTGACTGTCGCTGATAATCACTGCCGGCGTGGCACCGGTGAGCTCCCCTATACGCGCACGCAGGATCCGAGCAGAGTGGTCAGGATCGGCAGGCAGACGTAGAACCATTTCAGCACCTGGATCAGCCACATTAGAAGCATCCACGCCGGCATTGGCACATACAAATCCCAACCGGTGGCGCACAACAATGACTCGGGGGGCCACACGCAGCACTTCAGCCGTGTCCCACAGCATGACCTCGATCACCCGTGCATCTTTCCCTGTACGCTCGGCGAGCTCGCGAGCACGCGCCGAAGGTCGCACGGACCGCAACGCTACGAAACGATTCTCAGCACGTGAGACGATTTTCTGCGTCACAACGAGGATGTCCTCATCACATAACCTAATGTCCTCTTCAGTAGTGCGCATCAGTGCCTCGACGATGAGATGGGCTAGATCGTCGCCTGGCTGCACAATCGGGATGCCCACTAGGGGGATCAGGGAAAGCATAAGCAACTAGAAGACAACACTGGATTACGGAATGATAATACAGGGGTTGTTTTGCGAGATCGCAGCGTTGTTAAGTCCAAACAAGAGAACATACAAAGAGCCACTGAATCCTCAACGCTCAGGCTGGTCTTTAGGGCGGACGACGCGAGTGCCATCTTCACCGGATTCGTGTAACGCGATCTTCTCAAATACAGCTATCAGCTGCTCGGAACGCAGGTTGAGTGGCTCTGAAAGGCGCTGGCGCGCCAGTGCAACGTATTTATCGACCACCTCATAGCCAATAAAGCGCCTGCCCAAGTGCCTAGCCACTTTCGTCGTCTGACCGGAACCAGCAAATGGATCCAGCACTAGCTCATTGGGATAGGAGTACATCTGAATTAAGCGGTAAGGTATTTCCTCCGGGAAAGGACAAGGATGATCTAGATAATCCGGCGGCACCGGAGCGATATGCCATATGTTATTGGCAACCTCCATTGTGAAGAGACGATCGATAGAGTAGGCAGCTGCTTTCTTTTCCACCTCGCTACGCTTACGATAGATAGGCGGGCCCGGCTTACGAAAGATCAGGATGTACTCGGTCATGATATTGGGGTAATAATAGCCTGGATAGGGCTTCTGGATGGCAACCCCGGCGCGTTTCACCCCTGCGGTGCACTTGTGCCAAATGATGTCCTGGTGGAACTCCCACCCGGCCGCGCTCAATCGCGCTACCAGGTCAAACGGCGCAGGATAATGGGTGCCGTTCAACAACACGGTACCGATCACCACAGCACAGTACCCACCCGGCCGAGTGACACGTAACACCTCCCTACCGAAAATATGGGCCAGCCAATCCAAGTAATTGGCATAGTCCCGATAACCTTTAGAATATCGGCGCGTGCGGTAGTACTGACGGTTGTCCACGGCATGGATGTCATAGTCGATCGCATTCCAGTAGGGTGGCGAGGTAACTGTCAATGTCACCACGTCATCCGGCAGCTCAATCATATGCTCGCACGAGTGAGCGTAGATCTGATCAACAAATCCACTGTTGCTGCCATGCTCGGCTGCCTCCCCCGTATGATTATTACTACCTCGAGCCATGCTCAACCCCAAGGTATCCAATCCTTCCAGCTTCTATGAAATAATTCCGCAGGGATTCTGCATACCCATCCGCTCTCGTATATGCTAACCAGACTCGCGATCGTCGTGAAGTAGCACAAGGTTTCACCCACGCGGGAAGTATGACCCCCAAGGCTTTCACTTGAGATGTGCTACGGTACCCATCTAATGTTCCACCGTCGCAGCTCTTCTTGAAAGTGGTAAGCGGTCATATCCAGGTGTACTGGTGTGATGGAGATGTAGCCGTTAGATACTGCCCAGATATCAGTGCCATGATCCAGCACGCCGCCCGGCGGTTCGCCCCCGATCCAATAGTAGGGTCGACCGCGTGGATCAACTCGCGACACCAGCTCATCGCGATACACACGACGCCCCAGGCGGGTGATAGCGACTCCTTTGACCTCTTCCCATGGCACACCGGGGAAGTTGACGTTGAGAAACATGTCGCCAGGTAGCCCGCGCTGCGCCACTATCTCCACAAGCTGTGCGGCAAAGCGCGCCGGTCCGTCAAAATCATTCTGCCCAGCAACAGCGGATAGTGCGATACCTGGGATGCCGTTCACCACTCCCTCCACTGCCGCCGCCACCGTGCCTGAGTAGAAAATGTCATACCCCAGGTTGGAGCCCAAATTGATGCCCGAAACGACCAAATCAGGCTTGCGCGTGCTCACACCCAGCCAGGCTAATGCCACACAGTCCGAGGGCGCGCCACTGCAGGCAAATCCTTGCGAACCATCTGCGAGCTGGACCAAGTCGGCGCGCAAGGGTTTGTGCATAGTCTTGGGATGGCCAGAAGCGGACCAGTTATGGTCCGGAGCAAAGACAATCGTCTCGGCAATTGCGTCAATAGCACGCTTGAGAGGTATCAAAGCGGGCGAGTCAATGCCGTCATCGTTGGTGATCAGTACGTACATGCTCAAATTTCCATGTCACGACGTCGCGACAACCAGGCTTCGCGTTTCTTTTTCCCCTTTATCTTTTCCTCCAATACTTTGGGGTCGTGAATAACGGAGAAGGTGCTTGGATCGCTTTCAGTCTTGTTGCCCGCAGCGTCGTAAGCAATGAATTTCAGTGAATGTGTCTCTGTGTAACCCATCCCGGGTGTAATGACCGTCGTGCTCTGCATAATGGTCAGACCACCCGAGAAAACTTGCATGTAGGCGATCGGCACCTCGGGCATAAGTGGGTCGGTGATCGCACTGACCTCTGTTACCGTCACTACTTCCTCTCCGACAATAGTGCCGTCGGGAGCTGTAACCGGAACAGTTGCGGTAACCACTTGGGGCCACTGGGGCACCTTGACATCGGACATTACAATGGTCCAACGCATGTTATAAGGTGCCACGGTCGACTCACCAATCTTCTGGCCATCCAGATAGTATTCCACACGGTCCATCGAGAAATTGTCCACTGCCTCCACCTGGATGTTGACGTACTCGTCGGCCTCCATTTTGTAGACTTTGCCATCCGGCGGATTGAGCAGAGCGACTTCAGGAGGTGTGTTGTCTACCGTCACTTGTACCACAGCACGCTCGAAGCTCTGGTCATGGCGCACAACAGTGAGCTGCAAAGTATAGAGACCCTCTGGCAAGCTGCTGGTATCCCAGAACTCCAGCGGGCCGTTTTGTACTGGACTGCCGTGGTCACCTCCCAGTTGCGTCCACGCCTCAGGATTAAGGCCTTGGCCGTACTCGACCCGGTAGAACGCAAAATTGTCGATGTTAGCATTGCCATTGATAACCACACCACCGCTGACATACTGATAGGGTGCTGGACTGATGATGGCCACCGGTCCGCTTGCCACCGCAGGGCCATATGCTTCATCATACTCGGTTGGCGGTTGAGGTATGTTGTTTTCGCGCACCCAATCAGCCGCCTCGGGGGGATACACTTCGTAAACTCTCTCTTCCACCAGTTCAGGCGGAGTATAGACGGTGGCGAGCTTGCCTGTCTCACGGTTGATGCGGAACACCTGGTGAACCGTGTCGTAGGTGGTTGGTCGAGAACCCTCCAGAAACATCTCAGTGACCGTGCGCGGGCTGTAAGGTGTTGGCAACAGACCGGAGACAGCATCCACCTTCACATCCACCAGACCAGGCGGACGCAAGTACCACTCCTCCGGCTGATCGCGCAGTGCAAAGGCCATCACATCGTGCCAGATAGGTGCGGCACCAGTGAGACCGGTGACATCTTTCATTGGGTCATTGTTATTATTGCCCACCCACACTGCCACCGCAATCTGGGGAGTGAAACCAATCGTCCAGTTGTCACGGAAATCGTTGGTCGTGCCTGTCTTGGCCGCCACGCGGCGATCTTTGAAGTAGAGCGGGCTGTTGCGCCCGAATGCAGGCGCCCGCGCATTGTTGTCTGAGAGAATATCGGCCATCAAATAAGCTACCGCCGGCTCCAATACCTGTTGTGTCTGTGGTTGAGTGTATTGCCAAAGGATGTTGCCCGCAGCGTCCTCAACTCGCAAGATCGCTACAGGGTCGAGTGTGCGATGGCCAGCACGCTGACGCTCGGGTGGCACTGGCTGCCCAGCCATCACCCCCATATTAGCGATCACACCATAGGCATAGGCCATATCGAGTGGTTTTACCTCGCCACCACCCAATGTCAATGCCAATCCGTAGAAATCACCATTCAAGGTAGTAATGCCCATCCGGTGGGCCGTGTTAATCACGTTGCGAACACCTGCTTGTTGCAGCACCCAGACTGCTGGGATGTTATAGCTACACGCCAGCGCCTGGCGCAATCGCACCGGGCCGTGGTATTTACGGTCGTAGTTTTCTGGTACGTAGGGGGGATTGGGCGGGTCAGGGAAAGAACGTCGCACGTCCATCACCATCGTTGCTGGCGTGAGCACACGCTGAGCAAAGGCAGTAATGTAGTTGAACGGCTTAAAGGAGGATCCGGGTTGGCGTCCTGGATCGGCCACACAGACGTTAACGTTGCCGTCGATCTCCTTATTCCAGTAGTCCACACTGCCCACCATAGCCAAGATTTCACCCGTCTTGGGTCGCACGGCTACCACACACGCGTTTGAGGCATTATGACCGCCCTCGGTAAGCTTCTTGATATGTTCACGCGCGATGCGCTCTGCTTCGTTGTTCAGGTCGAAGTCCAGTGTGGTGTACACGCGCAGCCCACCGCGATACACTAAATCTGTGCCGAACATTTGCTCTAGCCGCTTACGCACGTAAATGGAGAAGTGAGGCGCCTTGATGTCAAAACGTTCCTGCACCGGCTTGACCACCAGCTGCTGGGCAAAAGCTGCGTTTGCCTCTTCCTGCGTGATATAACCGGCACGCACCATCGCCTCCAGTGCTAGCTCCTGGCGTTTCTTGGCCTCTTCCGGATTGTCAATTGGATTAAGCGAGGGGAACTGAGGAATAGGCGCGAGCATAGCACATTCGGCCAGGTTCAGCTCACTCACCGGCTTCTGAAAGTACACCATCGCGGCAGCTTGGATGCCATAAGCCAGGTTGCCGTAATGGTTGGTGTTCAGATACCACTCCAGGATTTGTTTCTTCTCGTAGCGACGGGTGATCTCAGCAGCCAGGATCACCTCTTTAATCTTACGTGCATAGGAACGGCGCACACGTTCCTCAGGATCAATGATAATATTCTTAATGAGCTGTTGAGTAATCGAGCTACCGCCCTGGATGGCACCACCGCGCAAGTTCTGAATCAGGGCACGCAACATACCCAGCGGATCGAAGCCGGGATTCTCCCAAAAGTTTTTGTCCTCCAACGCCACAGTCGCGTTGATGCAATACTGAGGTATTTGATCAAGTGTGACATACTGGCGATCACCCAAACGGGGATCGAAGATTTCGTACAGGAGATGTCGACCGGTGCGGTCGTAGATCTTGGTGGTCTCGAAGTTTTGCTGCTCCGTCTCAATGGCACGTGGATCTGGCAGATCTTTAGCGTAATAAGCATAGACACTAAAGGCGGTGCCAGCCACAAGAAGTGTCAACCCACCGCCTAGCGCCACAGTGACCATCGTGACGAAGATAAATATGCGCAACAACCAGGCCCACAATGTGGGGCGATGGCTATTGCGACGCGCCCGGGCGCGCTTGGTGATGATCACACGATGATGTATATCCATATGTCAATCGCTACAAACCCTCCAAAAGCGACGCACCGGCCCATCACAGACCGGTGCCCACCCCAAACCGTATGGGCCCTGCAGGGATCGAACCTGCGACCAACCGGTTATGAGCCGGCCGCTCTACCGCTGAGCTAAGGGCCCAGTCTTAGAGCGGGCAGCGGGAATCGAACCCGCATGACTAGCTTGGAAGGCTAGCGCTTTACCATTAAGCTATGCCCGCACATATGCCCGCCGCTTATCTGTAGACAACGGCTGTAGGCATCACCAAACGACCAGCTCACCGGCGACGGTACGCAGTGTGTATCAAATCCACTCTCTGGTTGATCCGCACCTGCTCAACCTTCACCTAATATATTATACTATCGCGAGGTCTGCTGCGCAAGCGCTCTTTTATCACACGAGGCGTTTTACCAGAGAAACAATGTCCAACGAAGAAAGAACGACGGTGGATGAGTGGCGGAAGCACCTACAAGGGATGCACCAGTAAGGAAGAGACATCTCGATAACATTATCTTATCCATCTCGTGAGGAACCTTCTCACCTCATCAGTATTATTATTTGAGCCGATGCAGCCCCATTATTCTGACAAAACGGAAAAACACTTGACGTGCCTGTAACCATGCGCTACGATGGTAACACGATACGTACAGGAGGATCATCTAATGCCTCAACTTTCCCGGGTAATCTTTCCCGAAGACCGTTACTTTGATCCTGATCCTCGCCAGAGAGCCATCGCTCTCCAGCTGTACGGACTGGTAAAAAACCTGCCGTTGGTTTGTCCTCATGGTCACATAGACGCACGCATATTCGCCGACCCTGACTATTCATTCAGCAATCCAGCCGAGATGCTTGTCATCCCAGATCACTATGTTTTTCGCATGCTGTATTCACAAGGTATCCCGCTGGAACGGCTAGGCATTGCCCGTCGCGATGGTAAGGAAGTAGAACGTGATCCGCGCAGGATTTGGCAGCTTTTTGCTGAGAACTTCTATTTGTTCCGCGCCACGCCGACCGGAATATGGCTATCACACACGCTTTACTCAGTCTTCGGGGTGACACAAAAGCTCACGGGTGAATCGGCCCAAGATATCTACGACCAGATTATGGCCAAGCTGGCCTTGCCTGAGTTCCGTCCGCGGCACCTGTACGAACGCTTTAACATCGAGGTACTATGCACCACAGATGCTGCCACCGACCAACTAGAGCACCATCGTACCATTCGTGCATCTGGTTGGCACGGACGCATCCTCCCTACCTTCAGATTGGATGGCCTGGCCAACATGTACGCAACGGATTGGAGACAACACATTGCAGCATTGGCCGAGGTGAGCGGACGAGAAATCAGCAGCTATAAAGCTTTCATTCAAGCCATTGAAGATAGGCGCACTTATTTTAAAGAAATGGGCGCCCGCGCCACCGATCACAGCCCCATTATGGTGCACGTCCCGGACCTTACAGAGCAAGAGGTAGAGCGCATCTTCCAGCGTGGCCTCAAGGGTGTGGCAAGCACTGAGGAAGCATTTCTCTTCACCGGACACATGATCCTTGAATCGGCACGGATGAGCATCGAGGACGGTCTAGTCATGCAATTGCATCCCGGCTCATACCGTAATCACAATCGGTGGGTGTACGACACTTTCGGTCCTGACAGTGGTGGTGACATTCCTGTGCAGATCGAGTTTACAAGAGCACTACACACGCTGCTGAACAAGTATGGCAACGATTCACGTCTGACGCTAATCGTCTTCACACTGGACGAATCCACCTACTCGCGCGAGCTGGCTCCGCTGGCAGGACACTATCCGGCACTGAAGCTGGGGCCGCCATGGTGGTTCCAAGACAGTATCAACGGCATGATACGGTACCGTCAATTAACGACAGACGCTGCAGGGTTCTACAACACTGTGGGCTTCAACGATGACACGCGTTCTTTTCCTTCTATCCCATCGCGACACGACCTGTGGCGCCGGGTTGAGGCGAACTGGTTAGCTGGATTAGTGGTGCGTGGAATCATCGACATAGAGGATGCCAGCGAGATGATTCAGGACTCGGCCTATCGTCTAGCAAAACGCACGTACAAATTTGATTTCTGAACCCCTTGGACGAGGGCAGAAGTAAACCTCTTGATCGGGTAAAAACGATATGCGTGCTCTGTTCTTTGATGGCCAACTGCGATTGCTCGCAGATTTTCCACTTCCCAGTGTACCTCCAGACGAGGCGCTGGTGCATACTCGAATGGCAGGAATCTGCAACACAGATTTGGAGATCACACGCGGCTATGGGAACTTTCGCGGAGTGTTGGGACACGAGTTCGTGGGCCACGTGGTACAAGCTGAAAGCGCACCCCAGCTGGTAGGACAACGTGTTGTGGGAGAGATCAACGCGTCTTGCGGTGTCTGCTCAATCTGTCGCAGCGGCAATCCCACCCATTGTCCTCAGCGCACCACGCTGGGCATCCATGGGCGGGACGGCTCAATGGCCGACTTCTTCACGCTACCGCCCCATTTGTTGCACGTGGTGCCCAACAGCATCCCCGATGAATGGGCAGTTTTTGTCGAACCACTCGCTGCAGCGTTGGAGATCACGGAACAGTTGCATATTCGCCCAAGTCAGCGTGTGGTAGTGCTGGGCGATGGAAAGCTGGGGCTGCTTATTGCTCAAGTGTTGCAGCTCACGGGATGTAATATAGAAGTGGTAGGACGTTATCCTCATAAGCTGGCCATCCTGACAAGACGGGGCATCCGCACTTATTTGATGGATGGTCCATTGACTCCTGGCGCCGACATAGTCGTAGAAGCTACCGGTCATGCAGAAGGCTTTGCCCTGGCACGTCGTCTGCTCCGACCACGTGGTACGCTGGTACTTAAAAGCACCTTTCACGGCGATATGAACTTGGACGCCAGCACACTAGTAGTCAATGAAGTCACATTGATTGGCTCACGTTGTGGGCCATTTGCCCCGGCTCTGCGACTGCTGGAGCAACGATGGGTGGATGTAGCATCCTTAATTGAGAAAATCTACCCGCTCGACGAGGGGTTGATTGCTTTTGAACACGCGGCGAGGCCTGGTGTGCTTAAGATTCTGCTCTCCACTGAGACACGCTGACGTAGATCTTCTTATGGATGGGGCTACTCTGAGGGTGCCTGTGCCAGCGAAGCGTCGAACATCAACTTCCCGTTGCGCCGACGCACCCATGCAGCACTTAGTAGCATACCCACTACAGTCGCTAGCAGCCCAATTATCCCCGCTTCCGGGCCAAACGCGCCACCTGTTGCCCAGTCAGGTCCGTGTTGTATGATAGCAAAGACTGTCGTCTGATCGAATGTAACACCACTTACCGGAAAGCCATATACGTGACCTTGGAAGAGATTCCAAGTGATGTGCAGCCCAATTGGTATTGCCAGCTCGCCGGTAAGCACGTAGGCCAACCCGA
The DNA here is from genome assembly GCA_937127125.1 of uncultured Ardenticatenia bacterium. Classification (GTDB taxonomy): domain Bacteria; phylum Chloroflexota; class Anaerolineae; order 4572-78; family NAK82; genus NAK82. The sequence goes on along the minus strand of CAKZLO010000034.1, from coordinate 215,067 downwards.
GGAACAGCCCAGCCACCACCAAATTGAAAGTGCTCACCAAGCTGGCGTTGGGATTAACAGTGTGCAGAACGCCGAAGACGAAAGATGAGATAACCCAGGCAGCCAAAATCGCCATGCGTCTGCCCACCCAAGGCAGATGAAAGCCCTCACTCAGGTTGCGCAACAGGTAGCCACGAGACAGTGTCTCCTCGTAGATGCCCACGCAGGCAAATAGCAACACAGGCTTGAGGAAGGCGAACACAAAAGGTTCATCTCGTGCACCAGTGCGGAGGACTTCAGTGATGGTGATCCAGCCCATCGCCAATTCAACGAGAAATATCCCAGTCATCAGGAACGCACCTAGCGTCAGGCCAAAGGCAAAGTCCTCCCACCACGTCCACCTCAGGTGGAAACCAAAGCTCTTGAAAGGTCGCCTGTCCAGCAGCCGCCCAGCCACCCACACACTGGCCAATGCAGCTACAGTCGCAATAACTGTGCTGAGCAACAGAGAGGACGGAGAGAACGGGTTATTCTCAAGCTGCACAACCCAGTGGGCGGAAGATAACAAACTGCTTAGCATCGCCACTAACAATGTCAGCAGCAAAGTCAACAATAGGAAAATAACCAGCTGACCTAACAAGCGCCAAGGCGCACGCAGACGACGTTCACGAGGATTCCAAAAAAAGCGCAGCAAGATCACAGGTAGCACCTCCTATCGAGAGGGTCTATGTGGGCTTCCAAGTGTTAAGGGTGGGGTAATCGTGCCACCAGATAAGCTACACAAGTTCGCCATTCCACTGTCTGACCTCGCAGCTGCTGAAAGAGGGTTCGGATCCGCTCCACTTCTTCCGATGAGAGGCCCCTGCGCAAACGCTGTGCATAGGTTGGTCGGCCGTTTCTCCCTTGGTCGCCAAACCAACGTGCCAACAGCGCATCATGGATTTGCTGTTGGATGTGATAAGTTTCCATCTCCACCTGTACTTCTGCGAAACCTGCCGCGCGAAAAGCATCAACCAAGTCGCTGGCATCCCAGCACAGCGAGGTATTCTCTGAGTCACTATAGATAGCTTCTTCGGCAGCAACCAATCGTTGATACAAGGCTTCGCCCAGCTCAGCCGGCGAAAGCAGCTGGTACAGGCGTTGTCCACGACGTGGCACTGTCTCTGCCAGCGACACCCGCCCACCCGATGCCAATAGCGCGGCAATTATGCGAGCTCCAGAAACTTTGTCTACCAATTGAGCGAACACATTGCGCCCAACAATCACATCAAAACGCACCTTTTCGTTTGTCCGGGTCTCCCCAGAGGCAGCCTGGCGTTCCCACTCTCGGTCGATCAAGGTGGGCGAATCGTTCAACGTACCACACAGAATCACAGGCCGTCCCATCTCATCCAAATGGTATGCCTGTTGTCGGAGCGCTTGGGCAGTGCGCTCGTCGGCTGCTAATACCCATACCCCACCAGCGGGTGTTCGTCGCAAAGCTTCCCACGTGAGCAATCCGGTGCCTCCGTTCAGATCTAGCACCAAGCTATGGCGTTCAATCGCTGCAGCAGTTATTACCCGATCCCGCAGCGCTGCCAAGTGCTCCCCCACATTGCTCAGCGTGCGCTGCAGCCATACGTCCACACGTCGTTCTCCCGTCCGATGGGCAGTCTCGTGTGCTACGCGTGAGGCGATCATCGCCAGATCATCTTCCAGCATAGCAGCCAGATGTGCTTCACGTCGTCGTGCGACCTGCTCACGAATAAGCTTCTCATAACCCTGTTCGGTAGGCTGGTAGAAGACCCGGCCCACCAGATTGTCAGGCAAATACTGCTGCGCCACCCAGTGATCGCGATAGGCGTGCGGGTAAAGGTATCCAGCTCCATGTCCTAGACCTTCAGCGTCGCGACTAGCATCCTTTAGATGCAATGGCACCTCTCCTTCGCGCTCTTGCTCGACCGTACTAATGGCATCCCACAGGGCAAAAGCACTGTTGCTCTTAGGAGCAGTTGCCAGGTAGAGACAGGCCAGAGCTAGATGGAAACGACCTTCCGGGAGTCCAACGTAGTCGAACGCTTGCGCACAGGCCGCCACTACTTGAATTGCATGCGGGTCAGCCATGCCAACATCCTCTCCAGCAAAGATGAGCATTCGACGCAGGATGAAACGTGGATCTTCGCCGGCGTACAGCATCCGTGCCATCCAATACAACGCTGCGTCAGGATCGGAACCGCGCAAGCTCTTGATGAAAGCACTAATGGTATCAAAATGGACATCGCCATCCCGATCGTATAATACTGCCCTGCGCTGGATCGACTCCTCGGCTACACCCAGATCGACGTGAATGACCCCGTCGGCCCCGGGCGGTGTAGTCTCCACTGCGAGCTCCAACGCGTTCAACAGCGCACGTGCATCACCATTGGCTACATTTATCAGGTGTTCCAACGCGTCCTCGTCTACACGCACAGCCATCCTTCCATAACCTCGTTCCGGATCGTTGAGAGCCTGCATCGCGACTCGACGCAGTTCATCCGGCGATAAAGGTTTCAGTTCGAAAACGCGCGAACGGCTGACCAATGGCTTGATCACTTCGAAGTAAGGATTCTCAGTAGTGGCTCCGATCAAGATAATGGTGCCATTCTCGACATGAGGCAGCAAGGCGTCCTGCTGGGCTTTGTTAAAACGGTGTACCTCGTCCACGAAAAGGATGGTACGTTGGTTGTACATACCGCGCCGTTCTTGTGCTACCCGGATGGCGTCGCGAATATCTGAAACACCCGCCAACACAGCATTAATCGTGATAAAGTGCGCACGCGTCGTGTTCGCGATGATGCGTGCCAGGGTAGTCTTACCGCTGCCTGGAGGCCCATAGAAGATTAGAGATGAGAGCTGATCGGCCTGAATGGCACGCCGGAGAAGACGCCCCGGCCCCACAATATGCTCTTGACCGATAAATTCGTCGAGCGTGCGCGGCCGCATGCGGGCTGCCAGAGGTGCTTCGCGCTCAATGCGCTCTTCACTCAAACGCTCGAACATATCCTTCACAGCTTCATCCCTGTTCCCCTACAAAATCCCTCGGTGAGACATAAACCGTAATCTCTCGTGCCACCCACATGGCTTTCCTGCGAGCATCAATCATTCCAACCAAATGGTAAAGCTGGGGTAGCCCATATGTCCAGTACATCTTGGGCACACAAAGCGTTGGCCTACGTCTTCTACCTTCGACCCAAGATGATTTTGCCAAAATATAAAATTTTCCTTGACAAATGTGTTATAATAGACATGAGACGTATAATAACAAGAGAAGATAAGCAGAGACAAGATGGTAGCAACAGATGAAACACCTCTTTATAACCTGAAGTTTGTAGTGCAGGAAACAGGGGTACAGCCAGACCGACTGCGCGCTTGGGAACGCCGTTACGGCTTGCCCAAGCCATTTCGCAGCAGCGGCGGTCATCGTCTGTACTCCTCAAGGGATATCGCGATTCTGAAATGGCTGATAGCGCGCAATGCTGAAGGAATGAGCATCAAACGTGCAGTGGCGCTATGGCAACGCTTGGAAGCAGAAGGTCACGATCCCCTGCAGTTAGATAGCCGAATACCATCTCGTGGCGCGGTTCATCCCACCACCACCATAGACCTGTCAACGTCGCCAACGCAATCGCCGGCCGATCTGCGTCAGGCGTGGCTATCCGCTGCGCTAATATTTGATGAAGAAACGGCCGAACAAATACTCACGCAAGCTTTTGCTCTTTATCCTACAGAGATAGTATGCACAGTGCTTCTTCAAGGCGCTGTACGCGAAGCAGGTATTGGCTGGTCACGTGGTGAATACACAGTTCAACAAGAGCATTTTGTCACTGAGTTGGCCACGAGACGGATCGAGGCGCTGCTTTTGGCGGTGCCACCACCCACAAGATCGGCACGGGTTCTGGTGGCTTGCGCACCGGAGGAAGAACATGCCTTCGGTACATTACTGCTCACCTTTCTATTGCGGCGCAGGGGCCTAGACGTCATCTATCTGGGAGCAAACGTGCCAATTTACCAGCTAGAAAAAACAGTGCAAACGGTGCACCCTGACCTAGTAGTGCTTGCCGCTCAGAGACTACCCACTGTCGTTACATTGGCCGCAGCGGCGTACCAGCTGCATACTAAAGGGATCCGAGTAGGTTATGGTGGCGGTGTGTTCAACCGCCTCCCTTCTGCAAAAAGGCATATAGCCGGCCACTTCTTAGGTGAAGATTTGGATCAGGCCGTGGAGACCATCGAGAGTCTTCTCGCATCACCATCTCTTGCGCTGCCAGTGCCCGAATCCCCTCAGCCCTCCGAGGCATACAGTGAAACGTTGAAACTCTACCGCGCATACCGTACACTGATCGAAGCAGACGTCTGGCATGCTCTGCAGCACGTTAAAGGACTGCCAGAGCGATTGCCTGAGTGGAACGCAGCACTGGCCCGCCATATCGAGGCAGCATTGGAATTGGAGGACATCACACTACTGGAGATAAGGGCTGTGTGGCAAGAAATCCAACTTGATCAGCCATCTCCCACAAGCGAAATGATACACCAATACCTGAACGCTTATCATCAGGCGATCACTGATCGATTGGGAACGCACAGCAGTCCGCTGGCAGAACACCTAGCGCACTTTACGACACTAACTTGATCCGATATAGAAAAGCCTCGAGAGTCTTATTGCTGAGGTGTCTTGTTCTGGGACATGGCTTCTTCGGAGGATGAGAGAGACATTTCGTTCTGTTCTTCTTCGTCGTCCCAGCCGATAATCCACACACACGCTCCTGCTAGCAAGATCGTGGTCACAATGAGCGCAGCCCATTGGGTAGGAGTGAAACCTACATCCTTGGCTGACCAAATCAGAATGATCACCATGCCAATCGCCAAAGCAATCCAAGCGACAATTTGTGGATGTCTTCCTGCAAAGTTGCGAATGGCTGCCATTGCTCTCCTCACTACCAAGACATAGATATCCAAATCTTACTATCAAAAGAGCAGCAATACAAGTTTCTTATCGACCTCGCTTATGGTGTTGTTATTCCCGCCACGGGGTGCTACAATTGGAAACAATGAGCAAGCTAACCGCCAGTGTGTTGCTGGCACTACTGGTGTTGCTTCTAACTCTGTGCAGGGGTATCCTCGCGCCACAGATCGCTGGCGCAGCGTTCGTCGCTTCCTACGACATTTCGAGGGATCCTGATATCTATCCCCAAGTAGAGGTGCAGTCAACCCCTGTACCGTTCCCTACAGACTACCCGCCCCCCGCCGGCCTTGATGTATATCAGCCTGCATTGTTGCCAGATTTTGCTACCGAGGTCACCTTGCGACCTAACGCCACTCGGTACGATATAACACTTTCGCTGCAAGTCGGCGAGAAGCCTGCACTGAAAGGTGTTCAATCTGTGCACTATACCAATGAAGAGCACCTGCCGCTGGAATACCTGGTCTTCCGTCTTTATCCCAACCTGCCCGACTTCGGGGGAGAGATGAACGTGTATACCGTCACGGTGAACGCGGTGCCTGTGAAACCGTTGTACACTGCCAATCGATCGGCTATGTATGTACCTTTGCGGCCTGCCCTTGCACCAGGTGAGACAGTCCACGTAACCATGGAATTCCAGGCTATTTTGCCTACTGACACGCGTTCTGGTTATGCAGTTTTCACCTATGCGGATGGCGTCTATGCGCTGGCTGGATTCTATCCCACCATTCCCGTCTATGACGCGCAAGGATGGAACGCAGAGGTAGCCTCTCCCTACGGAGATGTGACGTTCACTGATACCTCATTTTACCGCGTACAAATCACTGTCCCGGTCGACCTGGTTGTAGTATCTTCAGGCCAGACGGTAGAAGTGACAGGCAAAGGTGATGGAACACGTTCCTGGACTGCAGTGGCAGGACCGATGCGCGATTTCTACATTGCCATGAGCCAGGACTATCAGCTATTGTACGACTTCGTGGACGGTATACGGATCAACAGTTACTACCGATCTGGTCAGGCAGAAGGTGGCCAACTGGCATTGCGTTATGCGCGTGATGCAGTGCATATATTCAACCAACTGTTTGGCCCTTACCCATACACTGAGCTGGATATTGTACCTACACCTACAAACGCAGGAGGCATCGAGTACCCGGGCGCCATCGTGACCGCCCAATCTCTGTATCCCGAGAAAAGCGAGTACCTCGAACTAGTCGTTGCTCACGAGGTAGCTCATCAATGGTGGTACGGACTGGTAGGTAGCGACCAGGTAGATGCTCCATGGATGGATGAGGCGTTGACAAATTACTGCGCATATGTCTATTTCGAGCGCACTGCTCCTCCCGAGAAGGCACAGCACATTAAGAAGGTGGCCTTCGAGGATCCTTATCGCGAGCTGCAGCAAAATCATTTGGATCGTGCCATTGGCGGGCCAGTGGCTGGTTTTGGTACTCAGTCGGACTATGTGGCAGTTATCTACGGCAAGGGGCCTTTGTTCTTTGATGCGGTACGTGAACGCTTGGGTGACACCGCGTTCTTCGCAGGCCTGCGCCTCTATCTGGAACGGCATCGTTATGGTGTCGCCTATCCGGAGGATTTGATCGCAGCCCTGGAGGATGCCTCTGGACAATGCATCGGTGACCTGTACAGCACATGGGTCGTGGGCAAGCCTCCGCAGGGAGATTGCGCCGAAGAACATTAAGTATTATGATAGTAAAGTAACATAGCATTGACATTCAGATCCGAGTGACGAACACTCCCCCAAGTGCCCGCACAGCGAGGTGAGGTATGAGCACATCGGAACGGACAGCGGATACCCCTGTGTTGACCGCGTCGGAAAAAAAGGCCCTCCTCCGGATCGCCCGTGAGACGCTAATAAGCTACTTGCAGGGCAGCAAGATCCCGCACTACTCTTTTAGCGAACCTGGGCTTTTGCAGAAAGTGGCCGCTTTTGTAACTTTGCGACGCCGTAACGGAGAGCTGCGCGGCTGTATCGGACGCATTGATGTGGCCGATCCCTTGTATCGTACAGTGCAGGAATGTGCCATCTCGGCTGCCACACGCGATTACCGTTTCCAGCCAGTGCGCAACGTCGCAGAACTGGACGATTTGGTCATTGAGATCTCTGCGTTGTCCCCCTTCCACCGCGTTCACGACGTCAATGAGATTGAAGTGGGTAAGCATGGTCTACTAATCCGTGAGGGATACAACAGTGGACTACTCTTACCACAGGTGGCCAGTGAGCGAGGGTGGAGTCGAGAAGAGTTCTTACGTGCCGTGTGCATGAAAGCAGGATTACCTGCCGATGCATGGCGGAGGGCTGAACTCTTCACCTTCACGGCTGAGGTCTTCTCAGAGGAGGATTGAACACCCGAGTCGTCATTGTGATCCTACCACACAGGGCAACCTAATTAACCGGCAAATTACGAAATGCGACGCAGTTCCTCAAACAGTGCGCGCTGTTTGGCCGAGAGCTGCGTAGGCAGGCGCACGTCAATGCGCACGTAAAGATCCCCATACTCACTTGGGGACTTGATCTTAGGCATTCCCTTGCCACGCAACCGAAAAACCTGTCCATTTTGGGTGCCGGCTGGGATTTTGAGCTTGACTTCGCCGGACAAAGTAGGTACGACTACCTCGCCGCCCAGCACGGCTGTGTAAAGATCTACAGGCACCGTCACCCGCAAGTCATCCCCTGTCCGTTCAAATCGTGGATCAGGAGCGACCCTGATACGCAAGTATAGGTCGCCGGCACTGCCTCCTGCAATACCTGGTTGACCCTCGCCCCGAACACGCACCCGTGTGCCAGTTTTCGCACCAGGTGGAATGCGCACCTCTAGCCGACGCCCATCCCTGCTCAGCACCCGCGTGGTGCCGTGATACGCTTCACTCAAGCTGATCTCGACTTCATATTCTACATCACGGCCTGTCCGTGGCCGTGCCTGATACTCATAGGTGCCAAAGCCCCCTGTACGGCTTGTGCGGGTACCCATTCCGCCAAAGATGCTGTTGAAAAACTCGGAGAACAAGCTGCCATCATTGAACAGATCGGCAAAGTCCTCCGGCGTGCCATATTGCACGTGGACACGCTGGCCACCAGGCGTTGTGGTCCAGCGGCTCCAGTCGAAATCACTGGGATGGCCACCTGCTCGCTGCCAGCGCTGCCAATCAGCTCCCAGCTGATCATACTTAGCCCGCTTCTCCGGATCGCTGAGCACCTCGTATGCTTCGTTGATCTCCTTGAAACGCGCCTCTGCCTCCGGATTGTTGGGGTTCATATCCGGATGATACTGCCGCGCTAGCTTGCGATAGGCCGCCTTGATCTGTTTCTCTGTCGCGTTCTTGTCAACGCCCAAGATCTTGTAATAGTCCTTGTACTCCATAACTCTCCCCAACCTCTCGGTCAGGCTGCCACCACCACGCGCGCCGGTCGCAGAAGCTTACCATTGAGCACGTAGCCAGGCTCCACCACCTCCACAACCAGACCACTTCGAACAGGGTCGGCCACCGTCGCAACTGCCTCGTGCAGCTCAGGTGTAAAAGGATGGCCAAGCGCTTCGATCTCCCTGACACCTTCGCTTTCCAACAATCGCCTCAATTCATGATATGTGAGCTGCAACCCTTCTCGCAACGCGACGTGACCACCCCTTTCTTGGCTCGACAAATCGGCAACAAGCGCACGATGAAGATTGTCGGCGACAGGCAGGATACGTCGCAACAAACGTTCCTTTTCAAGTCCACTCGCCTCCTCGGCCCGTTGTTCTTGACGCTTACGGAAATTGCTCATCTCCGTCTGCAAACGAAGAGCCAACGTCTTCCAGTCAATCTTCTCAGCAGACTCTGCTGAGCCCAGCTCGGTATCCACAACAGGTGAAGCGAAGCTCTGGTCCTCATGGTTATCGTCCATAGCACGCACAGGTATCCGACGCCCGGGTGGATTTACCTGATATCGAATCATACTATCATCTCCATAGGGAAACCTAAAACATCATAACAGCCTTCCCTACGATATACAACTCGTATTGGAGTCGGATAAGATCAAAATTAAAGTTTTGTTAGAGTCAGATCATCCCAGCCGGTTGCATCTTATTTCAGCAGATTGCACTATAATAGAGCAGAGACTTTGATCGTTGCCTTCGAGGGGGTAGCATTGTTGCACACGTATCCGGAAAACAACATATCCACCAAACAGCAAGCTGCTTCTGAAACTGTAGGAGAGGTGATTGACCGCATCGGTTTTGGTCGCTTTCAGCGTCGGCTGATGTGGATCTGTGGCGCGAGCTGGGCCGCGGATGCGATGGAAGTGCTACTCATCGGTTTCGCGGTGCCAAGCTTGATGGCTGACTGGGGCCTCAGCCGCGAGCAGGGTGGACTGCTCACCTCGCTGCTGTTTGCTGGGATGCTCCTTGGAGCTTGGTTTTGGGGTCAGTTCAGCGATTACACCGGTCGCCGCTTCAGCTTCGTTACCACCATCGGCATTGATAGCTTCTTTGGTTTCCTGAGTGCACTGGCCCCCAGTTTTCCCGTATTGTTGGTACTGCGATTCTTCACCGGTTTTGGAGTGGGTGGCACTCTCCCGGTGGATTACGCGATGTTTAGCGAGTACCTGCCAACGCGTCACCGTGGCCGCCATCTGGTCTATCTGGAAAGCTTCTGGGCTCTGGGCACCGTGGCCGCGGCAGCCTTGGCATGGCTCATTATACCCCAGTTCCCTGAGATCGGTTGGCGCTACTTGTTGGCAGCCAGTGCACTGCCCGGGCTCATCGTTTTTTGGATTCGTCGCGCTATGCCAGAGTCGCCACGCTACCTATTAATCAAGGGAGACGCAGACGGCGCACGTCAGGTGCTTCAGCGCGTCGCCCAGGAGAACGGTGTCAATCTTTACATTGGTACGCTAGCAGTTGAAGCGGCCCACACCCAAGTGCCCCTGCGCACTATCTTCACGAGACAGTACCTCAGTCAGACACTGATGACCACCCTTGTCTGGTTTTCGCTCAGCCTGGCTTACTATGGCGTCTTCACGTGGTTGCCAAGCATCTTCCGTGCTCAGGGTTTTGCGCTTCTGCCCGTCTACCAAAATACATTTCTCTTGGCGCTGGCACAGCTGCCGGGCTATTTCAGTGCAGCTTGGCTGATCGAAGTGGTGGGACGACCACGGACACTGGGGCTCTACCTTCTGGGGAGCGCAGCGGCCACCTATGTCTTCGCCGTCGTATCCAACGCAACCGATATTGTGCTTGCCTCTGCCTTAATGAGCTTCTTTGCCTTGGGGGCATGGGGAGTACTATACGCATACACACCCGAACTTTATCCTACTTCCGCGCGCGGCACCGGCATGGGATGGGCAGGAGGTGTCGCACGCATCGCTGGCATCATGGCGCCGCTGTTGGGTGCATGGCTGTTAGATGTAGCCCTGACGCTGGCGCTCACCACCTATGCAGTGGCATTTGCTGTAGCCGGAGCCACTGCACTGATCCTTGGACGTGAAACGAAGGACAGGCCATTGAGCGAAGTAGCACCATCATAACTCATGGCAGACTTACACGACCGAAATCGGCAGGGGATTCGTTCCAAGATAGCAAATCGAGGCGGAACGAGAAGGTCCAAACCCAATGTCCAATCATACGAAAGGCCAAAGGTGAACACCTATGAAGAACCTAGTGAATATAAGCGTACTGATGACGCTGGCACTGCTCCTAGCAGCGACGGCGATGCCTGCCTATGCCCAAGGAGCTGGCAGGGCAGGACAGATTGTTTTTGGACGTGACGTGAAGCTAGAATCTGGACAGACATTCGAAGGCGATCTGATTGTTCTGGGCGGACACGTCACCATGGCAGCAGGTAGCCGCATTGCTGGCAACCTGACTATTTTGGCGGGATCCGCTGTGCTCAATGGCTCAGTGCAAGGCAATGTATTCGTCGTGGGAGGCAACATTTATCTGGCTTCCACCGCGCAAGTCACAGGGAATGTCTCTGCTGTAGGGGGACGTATACAAAGAGAAGCGGGTGCGCATGTAGCGGGAGCGACAAGAGAGATCGGAGGGCTCAACCTTGGCCAGTCTGTATGGCGCTTTGCCGGATGGGGATTGCCGGTAACGATGATGTTTGGGTGGAGTGGTTCAAGTGTAGTGGCTGGAGTATGGCGACTCTTCTGGGTGGGAGTGACTGCGATGGTAGTAGCGATCATAGGGTTGTTGGCAGTGCGGCTGCTACCCCACCATTCTGCCACGATTGTACACTCGATCCGCAACGCCACAGCGGCCAGCTTCGGCGTCGGCTTGCTGATCGGGTCTATCAGTCTCTTCGTCATCGCCGTGCTGATGCTTACCGTATGTTTGAGCCCGCTGGGTATGATTCTTACCCTTCCTCTCGTGCTTGCCACCCTGTTAGGCTGGACAATGGTCGGCTATTGGCTCGGGCAGCATTTGATGCCACTCCTGAACAAAAGAGCCTCCCCGGAACCAATGGTCACCGCACTAGTAGGCACACTGGTGCTGACAGCCGGGCAACAAATATTGATAGCGCTCGGCAGGACGCCTTGTTTGGGCTTTTTCTTCTGGTTGATCGGAGTAGTAGTATGGTTGATCGCAGCTGCAACTGGATTGGGCGCAATAGTGCTCAGCCGTCTTGGAACACGGCAGTATCCGACCTCGTCGCCAGCCATTATACAGCCAGTAGTGCAATCTGAAAACGTGCCTTCCGTGACGGTCGCATCGACACTAACTACTCAGGCTGAGATGTCCACCCCAGGCGAGGAAGCAATGGATAACTCATCACGCCGTCGTTCACCTCAACGGCGTAAGAGAACTTCTGGAGAGCCCACCAAGGAAATCCCCAACTAGCTGGCAAGCTGTTTCAAATGCATCATCCCGGCTGACATCCACCCAATGGATGGCAGGATCGTCCAGCCGAAACCAGTTATACTGCTGACGAATGAAGCGGCGCGTCTCTTTCTTGATCATTCGTACCGCTTCCTCAAGACTGATGTGGCCGGTCAGATACTGCCCCAGCTGGCGATAGCCCAGCCCGGACATTGCCGGCAGGGTGAGATTATAACCCTGTGCCACCAGTTTGCGCACCTCATCCAATAGTCCCTCTGCCATCATGCGATCCACTCTCGCGTCAACACGCGCGTACAGCTGTTGACGGGGCATCGTCAGGCCGATCTGGAGGATACGATAGGGAGGCGGCTGGGCGCCCTGCTGCACACTAATGGGCTTGCCAGTCTTGAGGCATACTTCGAGAGCGCGAATCACACGCCGCACGTTGCGCGGGTCGATTCGGGCAGCCGCTACCGGATCTAAAACCGCCAGTCTGGCATGTAACCCGTGAGCGCCAATGCGCTGTGCTTCGACCTGAAGCTCGGCACGCAATTGGTAATCAGGGGGCACGCGCGGCACACGCCAGCCTTCAATTACAGCGCGCACGTACTGGCCACTCCCACCGACCAGGAAGGGAAGCAGTCCACGACGCAACACATCCTCGATAGCAGCGTAAGCTAACAATTGATACTCAGCTATCCCAAGTGTCCGATCCGGCTCAATGATATCAATCAAGTGGTGACGCACAGCAGATTGTTCGGCGGGTGTCGGCTTGGCGGTGCCGATGTCCATTCCGCGGTAGACCTGACGCGAATCGGCCGAGACAATTTCACCGTTATAGCGCTGACACAACTGTATAGCGAGAGCCGTCTTGCCAACCGCAGTCGGCCCCACGATTACGATCAAAGGAGCTCTCACGCTCATATCTGCCTGGGGAGCAGCTGAAATCCAGGTTTAGCAGTCTTGTATTATAGAGATGCTCACCCTACAGACCATGTCAACACAGCAAGGAAGGCAGAGACATTCTACCAAGAAAAAGTGGCCGGCCTCGGCAAGCATGTACTGAGCCACCCGAAGCCGGCCATCAAGCCAAAGCAGGTCACCCACGGTACGCAGCGATATTATCCTTTGACCGCGCCGAAGGTTAGACCCCGCACAATATAACGTTGGGCAGTAAGCGCCAGCAACGCCGGCGGCAGGATAGCAATAAGCAGTCGCGTCGCGACAAACCAAAATTGTACGCCCTGGGTGTGTTCCACGCCTGCAATCACCACTGTAATCGGCTGAGCATTGCGGTAAGTGAGGATCAAAGCGAAGAGAAATTCGTTCCAAGAGAACGCAAAACAGATCACTGCCGCCGCTGCAATCGCTGGGGCAGCCAATGGCAAGGCGATCCGGAAAAATGCCTGGAAGTGGGAGGCACCATCTACCCAGGCGGATTCTTCCATCTCCTTAGGCAGCTCTTTGAATACATCGCGCAATGTGAGCACAGCAAAAGGCATAGTAAAGGTAGCATTTACGAGAATGAGCGCCAGCTGGGTATCCAATAAGTTCAAGAATTTCATCACCATGAAGAACGGAATAACAGTGGCCATCGGCGGCAGAAAGCGTTGTGAGAGAAACCACATAGTCATATCTTTGTTCTTCCAGCGCCGAAAGCGAAAACGCGCCAGCCCGTAACCAGCCATCGTTCCCAATGTAATAGCGACAAGTGTCGCACCCACTGAGACAATCAGGCTATTGCCGAGTGCGCGGCTGATCTCTGGCCAACGCTGGGTGAATTCATCCTTCCAGTTGGCCAAAGTTGGGGTAAATTGCAGCCATGGGAACAACGATGGCGTGGTCATAATGACACCAGGTTGCTTGAAAGAAGTAACAATCGCCCAATAGAATGGGAAGATTGCCCACGCGACGGCGATCAGAATAACAATCCACAGGGCGATCTTGCCACCAAGTGTGCTCTTGCCTTGATACATAATCCTCTTGCCTTCCCGTTATTCGTAGATCTGGCGCAGCCGATTGAAGAACGACAGACTGATAAGCAGCATAACAATAAGCAGGATATATGCCAATGCTGACGCGTAGCCAGCGTTGAAATTGCGCAGGCCAGTCAGGTAAATGTAGAAGGAGTACGTCTGCGTTGCGGCACCCGGGCCGCCGCTCGTCATGCTGAATGGGATGTCCAGCACCTTGAACGCTTCGACCATGCGCAGGATGCTGACAGTGAAAAGCACCGGAGTGAGTAACGGCAACGTGATATGACGAAAGATGTCCCAGCTCGACGACGTATCCAGCCAGGCAGCCTCGTAGATCTCGTCGGGGAGTGATTGCAACCCGGCCAGTAAGACCAAGAAGCAGAAAGGTGTCCATTGCCAGATATCTACCAAGACGATGGCAATGCGTGCTGGCCAAATGGAGGAGAACCACGCCGGAGGATTTTCCACCCCCAGCGCCAGCAAGACAGTATTGACGGCACCGACCTGTTCATGGAAGATGGTCAATCCTAAGTATCCCAAGGCAATCGGCGCGGTGAAAAGTGGCGTGGTGAACAACGCACGAAAAAGACGCTGACCACGTAATGGTCGGTTGAACAGAAGCGCTAAGGCAAGCCCTAATGACACCGTACAGACGACGCTGCATGCTACAAAGAAGACGGTCACACTCATGGAGTTCCAAAAGCGATAATCATCGAAGAGGGCGCGCCGAAAGTTCTCCAGCCAGATAAAGGTTTCAGGCTTGCCCAGTCGCGCCTGAAAAAAGGCCAAACGCAATGAATACAACAAGGGGAAAATGGTGAAACACAATACCCAAATGATGCCGGGTAATACAAACACATACTTCACACGACTTCGTTCTGGCATGGTTCACCCGTTTTCTTCGTAAATTATTATGGGGAGGAACCCCCGTTTGCAGAGGTTCCTCCCCACGATTCATCCGCACAACAGGATTACGGCTGGTAGCCGATCGACTCTTGATAGAGCTTCAGCAGCGTGTCCTTGCCGTAGTCCTCCACGATGCGTACCCAGTCCTGGTAAGTGCGATCCAGCGCTTCCTGCGGGGAGACCTGACCAGTGACGGCCTCGGACAGGTGCACATCCCAGATCTCCTGCATCTCCGGCGTGCCAGGGATACGCATATAGTTCTGGAAGATCGGGTAGTTGTAGAAGTTGTCCTGGTACGCGCCAATGAAGGCCTTGGCATCGTCTGGATGGTAGCCACCAGCTACATACTCCTCAATCGTGGCTGTGCCGTAGGGCGGGAACCAGTCATAGGTGGTGCCCGGATCTACTCCAGTCCAGCCGTAGGCTACGTTCCAGTGGTTGATCTCCGGCGTGGACTGCCAGGCGATGAAGTAGTAGGCCAGCTCAGGCTCCTTGCTGAACTTGGAGATGACAGGATGCCATGAGCAACCCACCTGGTTGCCCACCATATTGGGCTTCTCCAGATTCAGGAACTGACCCTTCTCACGGTCGTAAGGAGACTTGGTGCCGGGAATACCACGCGCACCCAGCTTGCCCTGGATGACCGATTGGGTCGGATCCTGCGACAGTGAGCCAACATCACCCCAGGAGAAGGTCATCACGGCATTGCCGGACAGGAAGTCGGCCCACGCCTCACCTAGGCTCCAGCCCCACATGGCCGGAGGGCCCGCCTTGGACAGTGCGAGCAGCATCTCGAGCGCCCTCACATGGCCAGGTGAGTTGATCAGTGGCTCCATCGTTTCGGGGTCGAACCAGTACACGTTGTGATACTTGGTGACCTTGGTGGGCGGATCACCCGGGTAAGGGATGACCACGTAAGGCGCCGACAGAGCCATAAAGTGGAAGAAGCCCTGCCCACCAACCTTCAGGTGCAGCGTGATGCCATCATCCGGGTCACCATCGCCATTCCAGTCCTTCTTGTTGAAGAACTTGGCGATGTCCAACACCTCTTCCCAAGTCTCCATCTTCACCGGCATATCGTAGCCCATTTCCTCTTTGAAAGCAGCCTGCCACTTGGGATCCTCGATAATGTCCCGGCGATAGTAGAGCACCTGGGCATCATGGTCATTGTTGCCACCGTACCAGCGATCACCCCATTGCATCAACCGGGCCACGGCGGGAGCGATTGACGCACGATCCCACTTGGGGAAGCGCGGATCATCGAAGTACTGGTCGATCGGGACGATCCAGTCATTAAGGATGTAGTCACCGTAGTAGTTGGAGCAGTTGATAAGGATATCGTAAGTGCCAGCGCCGGTCTGCAAGTCGGTGAAGATCTTCTCGCGCAACTCGGCAAATGGGATTTCAACGATGTCGTAGGTCGCTCCCGTCAGCTCCTCGAACTTGTTGCGCCAGAAGTAAAGCGGACCGGAGATGGGGCCGCGCTGACCACCAGAGTAGACGGCGATCGTCAGCTTCTTGCCCTTCCAGGCTGGGTCCGGCTGCCCCTTGTCCGCCTTCTCAAATGCCGCCAACGCAGTCTTGGCCTCGTTGGGGTCAGTAGTTGGGAAACCACTGATCATCCCGGCTTCCTCGGTCGGCTCCTGCGCCAGTGCCGGCGCGGCGAGCGCCAACAGCATCGAAAGCATAGCGAGCACACCCAAAAGATTTCGTAGCTTGCTGCTCATGGTCACACCTCCTTTGTGTGATATTGGATACAATCAGCGCGAGACCTTAGGAACCTGAACCCCTGCGGAGCAGAGCTAGTCCCTCCTGCCCCTTTTACGTGTTGCGTGAAGAACAATCGGGTGACCAACCCTGCCCAACAGAATGCTCAAACCTTTCTTCATCATTTCTCAATAATCTGGCAATCATCACCCCCTTTCCGCAAACACACAAGGACAAACTACCTGCGACATCTAGATAACGGTGAGGAACGTCGCAAGCATGATACTGGGCGATAATGGATGCTAGAAAACAGGATTGGGAAGGAGAAGAGAACAGACAGCACGACGTGCTGTCTAACCCTGACCCGGCCATTGTACGTCGCTTGTAACGGCTGCATTAGTGTCCTCGGTCTTCGGTGACTTACACCAAGCGGCGAAATGATCAGATGTCAAGCTTTCACAGGAAGATTATTCAGAGTCTCTTCCACTCGAACGCTATGCACCACGCATAACAATTCATTTTCTATAATACTACTTTTGCACCCTTTGTCAAGTCATCTATCCATTAAAAACAGTGCTCGCAAACCCTTCCCAAAGCCACAGTCTTGCTCCCCCCAGATTCACTTGCCACACGGCCAGACAGATCAACGCCTGCAAATTTATATGAGAAGCTGGTATATTATCTCTGGATGAGTTGTAGGCCATTAAGCTGGGAACAAGCAACCCAAAAAACCATACTTTACTGAGGAAATAGCGGTTGACCCTACCATTGCTGTGTGCTAGACTGATGTTATGATGAGCCAGAAACATGCTTCTGGGTATCGGCCATCCGGCGATGCCCTGTTGTTATTCATCTTGCTGGTGGCGCGTGTACGCATCGATACCTTGGCGGAATGGGCAGCTATTCCCACATCCATGTTGCACCGCGATGTGGCAACCCTATTAAGTGGTGTCATACCCGGACACAGCCTGGCCCTTCTGTCTGATCGGCAAACGACAGACCCGATTACGTTGTTGCTTATCAGCGTCGCCTTTGGCCTGTTTGTCGTCTACTTGGCTGTAGACCTGCTTTGCGATCGCCTACAGCCTTCGACGACTTTCTGGATAAAGCTTTTCCTCGTGGGTGCTATCATTGGCACTCTTGTGTTTGGACAAACTGTGCTTTTCATCGGGTTGCGTCACATCTCTGCTCCCGCCGCCTATGCACATGACGGTGGAGTAGTTCAGACGGAAGCTACCATCGGTTACTTGTTAGCAGGTGTCAATCCTTATGTGGCAGACTATCGCGAGACACCGATGGCCGAGTGGGGCACTGAATATCGTACCGCTTTGGATCACTATCCCTACCTGCCGTGGACTTTCCTCTTTTCCGCCCCATTTTATCTCTTAAGTTCTGCTGCTATCGGCTGGTTTGATCAGCGGATAGTCTATCTTCTCCTGTTTGCCATCACATTGATGTTAGCCTGCCATCTGACCCGATCGTCTGGCCACCAATTGAGCGCCCTGATTGTACTGGGTCTTAATCCCATTCTGGCCAGCGATGTGATCTTCGGCCAGAATGACCCCTTCGTGCTTTTCTGGATCGTGCTAGGAATCTGGCTGCTGCAACGATCAGAGGAACGCATAGGTAATGTTCGCGGAAGACAAGTGTTACACGCGTTGTCAATGACATCGCTTGGACTTGCGTGTGCCAGCAAGCCCACTGCATGGTTTTTAGTGCCCTTCTTGATAGGTTACCAATGGCGTACTGCACTCCCCTACCCTATGAGTACAGTGCATCCCGTCAGACAAGGTATCGTCGGCCTGGCCAGGTCGGTTAAGTGTGTATGGCCCCTCGCGCTCACATTTCTCGCGGTAACAGGGCCATGGTTTGCTTGGCACCCCGGAGCGATGATAGACGATGTGTGGCACTGGAGTGCAGGTACAGCAGAGACACCCTATCAGATTCGTGGTTGGGGATTCAGCAACTTCGTCTTGGCCCTTGGGCTGGTGCCCAACCGTCTGGCCTACTGGCCTTTCTGGGTGGTTGAGTCGGTAATTGCTGGACCTTTGCTAACAGTGGGCCTGTGGCGATTGTGGCACAATCCTGCCATTCCCACAATGCTCCAGGGGTATGCAATCTTGCTAATGGGGTTTTTCTATGGTTCACGTTTCCTTAATGAGAACTACTTGGGCTTCCTACTGGCAGTTTTCACGCTGGCATTCTTTATAGCTGGTTCCAATCCCGGAGACTCTGCTACAACTAGGCTACAGGCAGCAGATGCTTAGTGATATGCGGCGAGACTTGTTGCATTCTATTGTGTTCTCAACGTGCTGTGGTATAATCTTGCCACGAGGGCCCTTCGCGGACCAAGGTTTATTGTTACCTCTTTAGGGAAATCTTCTATGAGCGGTGCACCACTGCCTGCACAACTGAAGCGGCTGAGACGCATTCCTTTCTTCAGAAACCTACCATTTGCCGTTGTGGCCGAACTGGCTACGCGCCTGCGATATGAGCATTACTGTCAGGGCGAGGTAGTCTTCGTCGAAGGAAGCTTGGGCGACTCTCTGTATTTTATCGAGTCAGGTCAGGTCAAGATCTCAACCGGAAGGGGCAGCAGTGAACGAATACTCAACTACCTAGGACCGGGCAATTTCTTCGGCGAGATGGCCGTACTGCTAAACCAGCGTCGTATGGCCACGGTGACGGTGGTGATCGATGCCGACCTGTGGGCACTACGCAAAGCGGATTTGGAACTGTTATTAGACAAATATCCTGCCATAGCACTTCAGATCACGGAAGAGCTCTCGCGTCGTCTCACCGATACGATCCAGGAACCGGTCAAAGAAGACACATACACTCCTGTCGGCGTCTTCGGAGATGAACCTTGGGTACTGGCTGAAGCGCTGACGCGTCTAACGGGTGAGCGCATCGCCTTGTTGGATATCTCTGGTGCTAATCTGGCTCAGCAGGACAAGTACTTGCCGGTCAAGCTGACGATCGAGTCGGTGTCGCCTCGAGCAACCGCGCAGGAGGTTACAGAAAAAATGGGCCAGCTGGCAGATGCCCACGATCGGGTGTTTGTCTGGTTACCGCCCGAGGGGTTTGAAGCTTGTGTGAAAGCTGCTCAGCTGTGCGAAGCTATCGTCCTGATCGACACCCAAGCATATGGATGGATTAGTCAGCTTGCCCCCAAGCCAGTGTGGTATGTCACGCAGACTCTACCCGAGATTGAGCGAATTGCGCGGCGTCTTGCGCGCCGAGTGGTGGGGCTTGCGCTCTCGAGTGGTGGTGCGCGCGGACTTGCTCACGTCGGTGTGCTCAAAGTGTTACACCGTGAAGGCATCCCGGTCGACATGCTCGCTGGCACCAGTGCAGGCGCTTTGTTTGGCGGTATGTTCGCCGCGGGACGCCCCATTGAAGCGATTGTAGACTTTGCGCTAAACTTTCACAAACAGCTGAGCATATGGAATCTGTTGGACCTAGCAGTGCCACCACGGACCGGACTAATACGCGGCCAACGTTTCCTGAGGTATTTACAGGACTTGTATGAAGGCGTCACAATAGAGCAGATGGACATACCTTTCTACGCTGTAGCCGCCGACGTACTGACCGGCGAAGAAATTGTGCTTGACTCGGGGTCACTGGCCGACGCAGTGCGGGCCAGTACCTCCATGGTGGGTGTGCTGATACCCCATCAGATCGGCAACCGCTACCTGATAGACGGAGGCGCCGTGAACCCGCTGCCAGCCAGCGTGTTGGCAGAACGAGGTGCTAATGTGATTATCGCCTCACGGGTCATTCCCACTATGGAAGAAGAGAAGGAATACCGACGTGGCTCGCGCGGCAGTGGCCAGATGGCTTTGATCGCTTTGGTGAGCAATTTTCAGAGCATCATGGAGCGCGAGATTATCCAGCATCGGCAAGACTGCGTGAACGTGATGATTACCCCACGAGTTGCAGCGTATCGTCCCACAGACTATCGACGTGCCGCCGAGCTGATCCGTTTGGGTGAAGAGGCGACCGAACGCGCTCTCCCGACGATCAGAGCACAGTTGTCTCCCCAAGTCCAAAGGGTGAGGGTGAAACTATGATTCCCCCTTGCAAGGGTCATGACATCGATGCTCTGCGGCGTGAGATGGAGCGCTTGCAGCAGGAGAATCTGAGCGCCAACCATCGCCTTTCTACATTTGGAAGTAGTCCAGCGAATCGCGCATTCATTGGTCTCCGATGTCAGTCTGGACGAGCTGCTCAAAGAGATTCTCCGTTCCGGGGTGCAAGTAGTCAGTGCTTCAGCCGGAGCACTCCTGTTGCTGGACCGAACTACCAACGAGCTCATATTTGAGGTCATCGAGGGAGGGGCAGGCCCGCCTCTGGAGAAAGCCAGAATGCCAGCAGACAAGGGTATCGCGGGATGGGTGGCCACGCATGGCAAGCCACTGATTGTCCACGATGTCACCCAGGATAAACGCTTCTACCCGCGCATTTCGCTAGAGTTCAGCTTTCCTGCTTATTCAATCTTATGTGTGCCATTGCTCGTGCGCGGCCGCGTCATCGGCGTATTAGAGGTGTTAAATAAGGTGGACAACGCCCGGTTCACCACAGAGGATCGCGACCTGTTGACGATTCTGGCCGCGCAGTCTGCAGTTGCCATTGAGAATGCCCGGCTTTACCAGAATCTGCGTGAGGAACATAACCGCCTGATGGCCGTTGAAGAAGAGGTGCGGCATCGTTTGGCGCGCGATATTCATGATGGCCCCGCGCAAATATTGGCTTCCGCGATTATGAACGCCTACTTTGTGCGTGAAGCACTGGCTCATGAGGACATCAATATGGCGCTGCGAGAGATGGATGAAGTGTTATCACTGGCAGAGAAAGCTTTGCGTCAAATCCGCACCCTCCTCTTCAATTTGCGGCCAGTAACACTGGAGATGAAAGGGCTCATTCCTGCACTAGAAATTTACGCAAATATGCTGCAGCAGAACGAACGCTTCTCGGTGGCGCTGCAGATCGAGGGTGAAATCGGCAGGCTGAACCGCGAAGCCGAATTGGCCGTCTTCGCTGTGATCCAGGAGGCATTGAGCAACATAAGAAAACATGCAGATGCCAGCAACGCGGTGATCCGTTTGACGGTTACAGAAGATGGTTACCTGGAGGTCGTCGTCAGAGACGACGGCGTGGGTTTTGACCCCAGTACTATCTCCAAAGCTTGGGAGGAAAGAGCGAGTCTAGGGATCCTGACGATGCAAGAGCGCGCGCTCAGCTTGCAGGGCAACTTGACCATCCACTCGCGTCCCGGGGGAGGCACCGAGGTGAAGCTGCGATTACCACTGGCGCCCAATCTTGCAGCGCCAGCTGAGTCTGCTCCACTTTCCCATCCGACATAGTATGGGTATCTGTCACTACCTTTCCATTTTGTATTGTACATTCGTTTATGGATGCATAGCATGCTATCTGAAATAGGCTGAATAGAGGTTTTCCTGTGACCATTGCAGTGACTGGTTCGATGGCCTATGACTATATTATGTCGTTCCCCGGGCGCTTTGTCGAACATATCTTGCCCGATCAGCTCCATGTGTTATCGATCAGCTTCTTGGTTGATTCGATGCGGCGTGAGCGTGGCGGATGTGGAGGCAACATTGCCCACAACTTAGCATTGCTTGGTCAGCGACCGTTGTTGATTGCCACGGTGGGACAGGATGCGCCCGAATACATTGCCTGGCTGCGCGAGGAAGGGGTGGATACCTCCGGGGTAGTGATTATGCCGGATGAGTTTACTGCCTCATTCTTCGTGAGTACCGACCGCGACAACAACCAGATCGCCAGCTTCTACACAGGCGCGATGGCTGGAGCAGCACAGCTTTCCTTGCATGATCATCATCCCGAGGCCATCGAGTTAGTTATCATTTCTCCCAACGACCCCGCCGCTATGGCGAAGTATGTGCGTGAGTGTCAGGAGTTGGGCATCCCTTACGTGTATGATCCCAGCCAGCAAATTCCGCGACTTAGCCCTGAGCAGCTCGTTGAAGGGATACGCGGCGCAGAGATGCTTATCGTGAATGACTATGAGTTCGGCATGATCCGCCGTCGTACCGGTTTGAGTGAAGATGAAATCCAGTGTATGGTAAAGGTATTAGTAATCACATGTGGTGAACGTGGCTCGCAAATTCGCATCTGCCAAGGAGTATGGGACATCCCAGCTGTGCCGCCGCGCCGTCTGGTTGACCCAACCGGTGTGGGTGACGGGTACCGTGCTGGCCTAATCACTGGCATGCGCCACGGCCTGCCGTGGGAGGTAGCAGGCCGAATGGGCAGCTTAGCAGCCACATATGTTTTAGAGGAGCATGGTACACAGCGTCATCGTTACACGCTGGAAAGCTTTGTTCGACGCTATGCCGAGTATTTTGGGGATAGTACACCCTTGAGTGTATTATGCGGGAAATCCGATGCCGGCTACACTCCCACATCAAAGCTACCATCCACAACTTTGCCGAGGAGCTGAAATTGGTGAGCAAGGGTTATGATGTAAGAGATTTGACACTAGCTAAACAGGGTCTTGATCGGATCGAGTGGGCAGCACAGGAAATGCCTGTGCTACGCATCATCAAGGAACGCTTCGAATCCAGCAAGCCACTCAAGGGGATTCGCATGGCCGGCTGCTTGCATATTACTACCGAGACGGCCAATCTCGCCCGTGTCTTGGTTGCAGGTGGAGCAGATCTGGTGTTATGTGCCAGCAATCCGCTCAGCACTCAAGACGATGTTGCGGCAGCATTAGTGCAATTCTTCGAGGTTCCAACCTTCGCTATCAAGGGCGAAGATCATGCCACTTACTATGCTCACGTGCGCGCAGCCTTAGACCATCATCCACACATTACAATGGATGATGGAGCTGACCTGGTTAGCACATTGCACAAGGAACGCGCGGCACAACTCAGCGAGGTTATTGCTGGCACCGAAGAGACAACAACAGGTGTGATCCGTCTCAAGGCGATGGCACGACAAGGCACGTTGCGTTTCCCCGTGCTCGCCGTCAATGACGCGATGACTAAGCATCTTTTTGACAATCGGTATGGCACCGGACAATCCACTTTGGATGGCGTGATCCGGGCGACGAACCTGCTTATCGCCGGCAAGACGGTGGTAGTAGCGGGTTATGGCTGGTGCAGCCGGGGAATTGCTATGCGTGCAAAAGGTCTAGGTGCTGACGTCATCATCACTGAAGTGAACCCGCTCAAGGCGCTCGAAGCAGTTATGGATGGATACCGTGTCATGCCCATGATGGAAGCCGCTCCCATCGGGGACATCTTTATCACTGCTACCGGCGACATCAATGTGCTCGATCAGCACCATTTTGAGGTGATGAAGGACGGAGCAGTGATGGCCAACTCAGGGCATTTCAACGTCGAGATCAACATCCCCGCTCTGGAGGAGATGGCTGTGGAAAAACGCCAGCCACGCCCATTCGTGGAGCAATACGTTATGTCTGATGGGCGTCGCCTGAACTTGCTTGCTGAGGGGCGCCTGGTCAACTTGGCAGCAGCGGAGGGTCATCCAGCCAGTGTGATGGACATGTCCTTCGCCAATCAGGCACTAGGTGCCGTGTACATGCTGCGCAATGCCGAACGGCTCGAGAAGAAGGTCTATGTGATCCCCGAAGAGATAGATCAGGAGATCGCACGTATGAAACTGGAAGCAATGGGAGTGCAAATCGACACGCTCACTGAGGAACAAGAACAATACTTGGCTTCCTGGGAGGAAGGTACATAATAATTAAGAGATAAATGGTCGCAAAATCTCAGCCGGCGAACAGTCCGATCGAAACAGGCGTACCATATTTCCTCTTTCATCTTTTTTCCTGCGAAAGCGAGAAAGAGATATCATTTCATATCATAGACTAAGGAGACATCACGCGGATGAGCAATCTTACATTTATGAGCTCGCCTCAGGTCTTCCTGACTTCCGAGTCAGTGACAGAGGGGCATCCGGACAAGATGTGCGATCAAATCAGCGATGCCGTGCTGGACGCCATCATCGCTCAGGACGTCTGTGCTCGTGTGGCATGCGAGTGTGCCACCACAACAGGTTTGATCGTGGTGATGGGAGAGATTACCACCAATGCTTATGTGGACATTACCACTGTCGTGCGCGACACGGTGCGTGACATAGGTTATACAGAGGCAACATATGGTTTTGACTATAAGACCTGCGGTGTCATCGTCTCCATAAAAGAGCAAAGTGCCGACATCGCGATGGGCGTAGATTGTGCCTACGAGGCACGAATGGGTGAGATGTCAGAGGATGAAATAGAAACAATCGGCGCGGGTGACCAAGGCATGATGATCGGCTTTGCATGCAACGAGACACCCGAACTGATGCCAATGCCTATCGTGCTGGCACATAAGCTGACCAAGCGCCTTGCTTATGTACGTAAGGCAGGCGTCCTGCCTTACTTGCGCCCCGACGGAAAGAGTCAGGTGACAGTAGAATATGCTTACGGCAAGCCCAAACGCGTAGACACCATTGTTGTCTCGACACAACACGCACCCGAGGTGGATCAGTCCACCATCTATGCCGATGTGCGTGAACATGTCATCAAACCAGTTGTGCCGGATGCTATGCTGGATGCCAAAACGAAAGTCTTCATCAACCCTACCGGCCGTTTTGTGACCGGTGGTCCGATGGGAGACGCCGGGCTCACCGGACGGAAGATCATTGTGGATACCTATGGTGGCGCCGCGCGTCACGGTGGAGGCGCCTTTTCGGGCAAGGACCCGACCAAGGTGGATCGCTCTGCAGCTTATATGGCTCGCTACATCGCTAAGAATCTGGTGGCTGCAGGTATTGCCGACCGACTTGAGCTTCAGGTGAGCTATGCCATCGGAGTAGCACGTCCGTTGTCCTTGATGGTAGAAACCTATGGCACGGGAAGGATTCCTGACGAATGCATTGTAGCGCTAGTCCGCGAGCACTTTGACATGCGCCCGGCAGCAATCATTCGAGATCTGCGCCTGCGACGGCCCATCTACAAAGCCACTGCAGCATACGGACACTTTGGGCGTGATGATATTGATGCGCCTTGGGAATTGACAGACAAAGCAGACATGTTGCGTCGCGCCGCAGGCCTGGCGTAGCACTCGAGCAGAATGATAATCCCCCCTGGCGTGCACGGCAGGGGGGATGCTCAACCATGTAACTCAAGAGAACTGATAGAACCCCGTTCCATTTGCGATAGGCTGCTCCCTAACACAAAGGACCAATTTTTGTCGCTCATTCAAGCATCATCACACGTCTAAGTTTCTTACCTGACGAGCATGGGTTTGAATAAAGCGACGACGCGGCGCCACCACACTGCCCATCAGCATATCGAACATCTTATCGGCTGCGGCCGCGTCCTCTATCGTCACCTGCAATAGTGTGCGCCGTTGGGGGTCCATGGTGGTTTCCCACAGCTGCTCCGGGTTCATCTCTCCTAACCCCTTGTAGCGTTGTAGAGTGATGTGCTCGCCCTCCCCCAGCGAACGCAGGAAATCATCCTTCTGCTCCTCAGTGTAGAAGTAGTACACTTGCTTCTTATACTCGAGCCGATAAAGAGGTGGCTGTGCGATGTAAAGATGACCTGCTTCGATAAGTGGCTGCATATAACGAAAGAAAAAGGTGAGCAACAGTGTGCGAATGTGCGATCCATCGACATCCGCATCGCACATAATGATGATGCGATGATAACGCAGGTTTCCCAGATTGAAGTCCTCACCCACACCTGTGCCCAAAGCCGTGATGATGGCCTTGACCTCTTCATTGCTAAGAATTTTGTCCAAGCGAGCACGTTCAGTGTTTAGGATCTTGCCCCGCAGCGGTAAGATAGCTTGGAAACGACGATCGCGACCCTGCTTGGCGCTGCCACCAGCACTATCACCCTCAACGATATACAGCTCGGCAAGGCTTGGATTGCGCTCCGCACAGTCAGCGAGCTTGCCGGGCAGCGCCGTCGACTCCAGAGCGCTCTTACGAATGACCAGCTCGCGGGCACGCCGTGCAGCTTCACGGGCACGCGAAGCAGTCAGACATTTCTCCACAATAGCGCGTGCCTCACGTGGGTTCTCTTCCAGATAGATACTGAAGTGCTCCGCGACAATTGACTCGACCAAGCCTTTGATCTCAGCATTCATCAGCTTCACTTTGGTCTGGCTTTCAAACTGTGGGTCCGGATGCTTGATCGCAACAATCGCGGTAAGGCCCTCGCGTGTGTCATCACCGCTGAAATTGGGCTCATTTTCTTTTAAGAAGCCCTGCTTACGCGCATAGTCATTTATGGTACGAGTGAGCGCAGCGCGCAAGCCAGTCAGATGGGTACCACCATCCACGGTGTGAATGGTGTTAGCAAAGCTGTATACACTCTCCGCATAGGCATCACTGTATTGCACTGCCACCTCGATACCCACCCCATCCACATCTCTGGCAATATAGAAGACAGGGTGTAACACATTGCGATTGCGGTTGAGGTAACGGACAAAGGAGACAATACCCCCTTCGAAGTAAAAGGTCATCTCGCGCACAGGTATCTCGCGCTCATCGCGACAATAGATCGTGATACCTCTCGTGACAAAGGCCATCTCGCGGAAGCGTTGCACCAGAGTGTCAAAACGATATCCCTCCACCTCCTTGAATATAGTGGGATCATACCGGAAGGTAGTGCGCGTGCCGGTCTCTGTAGCACGCTCAGGTGGCAGCTCCGCGATTACTTCCACCGGACCGCAAGGCACACCCTGCTCGTATCGCTGGCGAAAGATCTTGCCCTCACGCTTGACTACAACTTCCATCCACTCGCTAAGGGCATTGACAGCCGAGACCCCTACACCGTGCAGACCACCAGAGACCTTATATCCACCTCCATTAAACTTACCCCCAGCATGCAAAGTGGTCATCACCAGCTGAAGAGTAGAAATGCGTTTGACGGGGTGTGGTGCAACCGGGATGCCGCGTCCATTATCCTCGACTGTGACACTCTGATCCGCGTGGATCGTCACGTTAATATGTGTACAAGCTCCGGCAAGTGCCTCGTCAATCGAATTATCCACCACTTCGTAAATCAAGTGATGGAGCGCCTTGAGGTCAGTGCCACCGACATACATACCGGGACGTCGGCGGACTGCCTCCAGCCCTTCCAAGACTTGAATGTCTTCAGCTTCGTAGCGGGGTAGGTTTTTGTTGCTAGCCATAGGTTACAAGTCATAAAACAAGAGATGTGTCATCTTATCCATTTTACCACCTTTGACCACAGGGGCCAAACCACGCCGTTGTTAAGGTATTGAGAAATTCCCCATCCACATAGATTTACCTAGGAAAATGAACTGATAATGTCATAGACTCAGCGGGTCTTGATGTCCCTCGCGAAGGTATTTTGACATTCGACAACTCATATGCTATATAAGAAATAGTTTAGCCAACGTGCGACCTTATTACTGGGTTGTTGATCGCTCGGGATTCCCTCGTGGAGTGCACATATGCGTGTTCTCACAATATGGACACTACGAATCACCGAAGGGTATAGCAGCACCTATTACCACTTTTGCCGAGTGAGTGCTCAGGTGCTGCTTCCACCCAAATAGCATCAAACCCGTTTTTCACTGGGAAGAGAATTTGAGGGCGTGGAGCAGCAGAATCCACGCCTTTATGTTTTATCGAGCTTGTAGTGTACTCGGAGACCTGTTTCAAGTAACCAAGTGGAGCGCAAGAAACCAGCTGACGGGAGAGAAGAGGCACAATGGTAGCTTGTCGAGGCGTACGAGGTGCCACCACATGTGAGGGGAATACTCGTGAAGCTATCCTAACAGCGACGCGTGAGTTGCTAACACAGATAATTGAGCGCAATGGGATCGTCATAGATGACATTGCCAGCGTGTTCTTTACTACCAGCTCTGACCTCACAGCAGAATTTCCAGCAGTGGCAGCTCGTGAGTTGGGGTGGAACCATGTGGCGATGTTGTGCGCCCATGAGATGGACGTACCCCACGGACTGCGCTACTGTATCCGGGTCATGATACACTGGAATACAGAGAAACGACCTGAAGAAATTCACCATGTCTACCTGCACGGAGCGGTACATTTGCGCCCCGACTGGTTGGAAGAGGGCAAAGCGATGCGTCTGTGGCGAGATATGGACAATGTTGCGCTTGAACCAGCGGCCGAGAGTGACGATAAAGAGGTGAGAAAATGATCATCGTAATGCGCATGGGCGCGACCCAAGAAGAGATCGATAATGTTGTTGCGCGTGTGAACGAATTGGGGTTTCGCACCCACCTGTCGCGAGGCGAGGAGCGAACTATCATTGGGGTTATTGGCGATGAGCGGCCAGTGGACAAAGACAGCTTGGCGCGTATGCAAGGTGTAGAGCGCATTGTGCCCATCTTGCGGCCATTCAAGCTGGCCAGCCGCGATTTCCAGCCGCACGATACCGTTATTGAAATTGCTGGCCATCCTGTGGGCGGTAAACGTCTCACCATCATAGCCGGTCCATGCGCTGTGGAAAGTCGCGAACAGATCCTGGAAACAGCCCATCTTGTCAAAGAAGCAGGCGCCCACATGCTCCGCGGTGGTGCTTTCAAGCCACGTACTTCTCCCTATAGTTTTCAGGGACTAGGTGAGGAGGCACTTGTTTATTTAGCCGAAGCCAGAGAGCTCACCGGCCTGCCCATCGTAACCGAAGTGATGTCACCGGACCAGGTACCATTGGTCGCCAAATATGCCGACGTGCTTCAGATCGGCACACGCAATATGCAGAACTATGCGTTGTTACATGCTATCGGCGAGGCAGGGTTCCCTGTGCTGCTCAAGCGGGGTATGATGTCCACCATTGAGGAGCTGTTGATGAGCGCTGAGTACATCCTATCGCACGGCAACCGGAGAGTGATTCTGTGCGAACGAGGTATTCGTACATTTGAGACTTACACTCGCAACACGTTGGACATTAATGCTGTACCAGTGATTAAGGAGTTAACCCACTTGCCCATCATTGTGGACCCCAGCCATGCCACTGGCAAGTGGAATCTGGTCAGTGCTGTCTCGCGCGCCTCAATAGCGGCCGGTGCAGATGGTCTGATCATTGAAGTGCATCCACACCCGGAGAAAGCCCTCTCGGACGGTGGTCAGTCTTTGCGAGCGACACGTTTCAGTGAACTGATGAAACAACTGGAGCGCGTGGCCGAAGCGGTCGAACGGACTATATAATACGGTCTATATCATTAGGGGGTGTTCACGTCGCAATTCCAGGTGGATGATGACACCAAGACACCTTTGTTGCCAGGAGATTTGTTATGAGTCGTTCTGACTACGCAGAAAGTCACTTGTATCGCCTGCGCCACTCGGCAGCTCATGTGATGGCTCAGGCAGTTTTGGAGATGTTCCCGGGAGGCAAGCTGGCCATCGGACCCGCAATTGAGGATGGCTTCTACTATGACTTTGACCTCCCTCGGTCACTGACTCCGGATGACCTAGTGGCCATTGAGAAACGTATGCGCGAGATCATTGCCGCTGATCATAAGTTCATGCGCCGTGAGGTCACAGCCGAGGAGGCATGTCGGATTTTCGCCGATCAACCCTATAAGTTAGAGCTGATAGAGGGATTGGTGTCTGGCAGTCTGGATGAGGATGGCGAGTCGTCCGCTGGTGAAGCTCAGCCGACGCTGACCACTTATCGCCACGACAATTTCGAAGACCTATGCCGCGGTCCCCACCTGGATAGCACGGGGCAAATCAACCCAGATGGCGTCAAGCTGCTGAGAATTGCTGGTGCCTACTGGCGCGGCGACGAGCGCAACCCGATGTTGCAGCGCATTTATGGCACCGCTTGGGAGACAGCTGAAGACCTGGAGGATTATCTCAAGCGCCTAGCTGAAGCGGAGAAGCGTGATCACCGTCGTCTGGGGACCCAGCTGGACCTATTCAGCATTCACCCGGACCAGCTAGGAGGCGGGTTGATCCTGTGGCATCCAAAAGGGGCTCTGATCCGTCATCTAGTCGAAGACTTTTGTAAACGTGAACACTTGGCAAATGGATATGAGCTGGTCTACTCCCCCCATATCGGCCGCAGTGCTCTCTGGGAAACGAGTGGGCATCTGGGCTACTATCGTGAGAATATGTACGCGCCTATGGAGATCGAAGGGCAACAATATTACCTGAAACCGATGAATTGCCCGTTCCACATCCTTATCTACAAGAGTGCATTACGCAGCTATCGGGATCTGCCTTTGCGTTTCGCCGAGTGGGGTACCGTGTACCGTTACGAGCGGAGTGGCGTGCTACATGGGTTGCTGCGCGTGCGCGGGTTCACCCAAGATGATGCACACCACTTTTGCCGGCCCGATCAAATGCCCTCGGAAATCGACTTTGTGCTCAACTTTTCACTCCACCTGCTGCGCTCTTTCGGCTTTGATGAGTTCAGCGCCTATTTGAGCACCCGTCCGGGGGAACGTAAGGCAGTGGGTGATGTACAGCAGTGGCGTGCTGCCGAGGGAGCACTGGAAGAGGCTCTCAAGCGCACTGGCATTCCCTACGAGATAGACGAAGGCGGCGGCGCTTTCTACGGTCCTAAGATCGACCTAAAGGTAAAGGATGCGATCAATCGTGAGTGGCAGCTGACCACCATTCAGTTCGACTTTAATCTGCCGGAGCGCTTTGACTTGACCTACATGGGCGAAGACGGGCAACCACACCGCCCGTATATGGTGCATCGTGCACTTTTGGGCAGTATGGAACGCTTCTTTGGCATCCTGATTGAGCACTATGGTGGAGCATTTCCCGTCTGGCTGGCACCCGTTCAGGCGATTCTTATCCCCATTGCCGACCGACATGTTACGTATGCCCGCGAGGTTGCCGCGCAAATGAAAGCTGCTGGCCTGCGCGCCCTGGTGGACGATGGCAGCGACCGTATGGCTAACAAAATTCGCAAAGCCCAAGAGCAGAAGATCCCCTATATGTTGGTAGTAGGCGACAGAGAAGTACAGGCAGGCGCTGTTGCCGTCCGTTTGCGCAGCGGACAGGACCTCGGACCTAAACCAATAGATGAGCTGATTGCAATGGTGCGGGAGGCTGTCGCTAGTAGAGGAAGTGTGTGAAACGCAACTGACCCCCAAGGTCACTGCTGGGTAGCTTGCCTATGTCGGCAATGGCAGCGAGACCCAGCGCCTTTCGCGCGCGGAGATGTAAGCAGCTTCCATCACCTCTTGCACCCGTACGCCGTCCTCGAAATCAGGTGGACTAGGTTGCCCCTTCGCCAAGCTCGCGATGAAATCGAACTGACTGGCAATATGGTAGCGCAGCCAGCCAACCGCAAATTTAGGCCCGGGCAGCACTGCTGGTGCTGGATAGCGCTGCACACTCTCGATCGCCTTGAATCCGCGGTTGCCCCCTAGTGGTGCTTCTGGCTCGCGTGCGTCAAAAACATATAGCCAGTTAGGATCCATCAGGTTAAAACGCAACGCC
This sequence comes from uncultured Ardenticatenia bacterium, assembly GCA_937127125.1. Lineage (GTDB taxonomy): Bacteria > Chloroflexota > Anaerolineae > 4572-78 > NAK82 > NAK82. Next base: position 183,244 of record CAKZLO010000034.1, on the reverse strand, counting down.
CCCAGCTCACCATGGATCTCAATACGCATCTCATCGTTTGTGCCCGTCGCCAACCGACTAGCTTCCACTGTACCGAACGCACCACTCACGGTGCGCAAGGTTAGCACAGCCAAATCATCCACCATCACCCTGGCACGTTGATTGGGTTGTCCGGGGAGTGGACGCTCCTTGATGAAGGTCTCAGTAACGGCAAAGACCTCTGCGAACTCGCCCAGCAAGTAGCGCAACAAATCGAGTACGTGAGAGCCCATATCAACTAGTGCACCACCGCCAGCAGCTGCCTCTAGACGCCAAGACATCGGCCGGTTGGGATCGATATACCCCGAGTGCAGATAGCAGGCGCGGAAGCTAAAAACGCGCCCCAAGAAACCCTCCTCGACCAGCTGCTTAGCGCGCATCAATGCAGGCACAAACCGCAAATGGAAGGTCATACGATGTTGCACACCGGAGCGCTGTGCCTCTATCAACATTTCTCGTGCCTGAGTCAGGTTCGCTGCAAGCGGTTTGTCGCAATAGACATGCTTGCCCGCCCGCAGCGCGGCCATTACCACCTCATAGTGTAGATGATTGGGTACACAGCAGTCGATTACCTCGATATCCTCGCGTGCGATCAACTCCCGCCAATCCGTAGTACCAAACTCATAACCTGCCTGATCGACGGCTTTCTGCACTGACTCGCGGCTGGCTGCGCTAACACCCACCAGTTTCACATAGGCCGGCATCGGATCGTATATGAGCGGCAACGATCGATAGGCCAACGTGTGCACCTTACCGATAAAGCCATAGCCAATCAGACCGATCCTGATTTCTGGAAGCCCATTCATCTACAACAACTCCGAAAAAAGCTCAGGGATTATCGGTGTTGCATACTCTGCACACCAGAGGACTGAAACGCGTTATAGCAACCAAGCCATCAAAGTGTTTTTAGCAGCCCAGTACGCTCGTTGAAGAGTTTGATCAATTCGTCAATCTGATCGACTTGATTTTGGATGTCTGTCCAGTAGTTGGGATCATACCACTGCTTTTCCAGCTCCTCAGCGGACTTGCCTTGCTGTTCAACCCATGTGTAATACTTCAGATTATGGATGCGCTTGCGACCGTAGTAGTTCAACTCTTCCACATTTTCAATCCCCTGACCAAGCAGGTAGCGATGAAACGCTACAACGGCATCTTCCTGCGTGAACTCCCCGCGTTCCTCATTCAGTTCGCGCAGACGACTGACATACATTTCCATCGAGTCAGTGAGCACTGTCAGCACCACATCAGAGGCACCTAGCTCATAGTAGCGAGAAAACTTGATACAAGAGAGCAAATTAGCAACCCCAGAGATGCCAAGCAAAGGCAAGTCGGTGATCGTCCGCATAGGGACCCCGCGCGAAGCCAGATACGCCCGTCCAGCTGGTTCGTTGAACAGGCGGATGAGCTGCATAGTAGCTTCATCGTCGATAGCCATAACAAGGTCAGTGTTCTTGATGTTGTGAATCCACGGCACGTGCTTGTCACCGATGCCCTCGATGCGATGGGCGCCGAAGCCGTTATACATCAATGTAGGGCATTGCAGCGCCTCACTGGCTGCAACTTTGCTGGCAGGGAACAGCTGTTTCATGTAATCGCCACACCCAATCGTGCCTGCTGAACCAGTAGTCAACACGACACCGCGGAAGACATCATTCGGTCGCAGCTCCTGCTGGAGCACCTCTTCCATTGCGTGACCGGTGATATAATAATGCCACAGGTAGTTGCCCATTTCGTCGAACTGGTTGAAAATGACCACATCCTCACCAGAACGACGCAGCTCCCAACACTTATCGAAGATTTCCTTGACATTGCTCTCTGTGCCAGGTGTTTTAATCACCTCTCCAGCCACAGAGGAGAGCCATGCAAAGCGCTCTTGACTCATTCCCTCCGGCAGAATAGCGATAGATTCACATCCCAACAGGGCAGAATCATATGCACCACCTCGACAATAATTGCCCGTCGACGGCCACACCGCCTTCTGGGTAGTCGGGTCGAACTGGCCAGTGACAAGACGTGGTACCAGGCATCCAAACGCTGCACCCACCTTGTGCGCGCCGGTCGGAAACCATTTACCCACCAGCGCAATAATGCGCGCCTCGACGCCAGTCAAGGAGGGGGGGAATTCAAGATAGTTCACCCCGCCAAAGCCACCCCCACTGACCACCGGTTCATTCTTCCACGTGATGCGAAACAGGTTAAGAGGATTGATATCCCACAGCCCAATGTGCGCCAACTTATACTTGATCGCATCTGGTACAGTGGTCGGATCGCGCTGTTGAGCGAAGGTTGGGATGATTATGCCGCGCTCACGCGCACGCTGCACCGCCCTAGCCAGGCGATCTTCGTAGATGGTCAAGTCAATCATGAAGTCTCTCCACGGAATAGCTGTATCTTCTACTCAACTTCTCGCCTCGTCGACAGCGCTTCTGATCCCCCAAAACCAATCGCTTCGCGTAGCACGTACAACGGACGCCCTTTTACCTCATCGTAGATGCGCCCGAGGTACTCACCGATAATTCCCAAGGTGATCAGCTGCACTCCCCCGATGAACAACACGCACACAAGGGTAGTTGCCTGTCCATAGAAGGGAGCTGCCCCTATAAAGAGACGTGCGATGATAACAATCACTGCGGCAAGGGCACTCAACCCAGCGATGGCAAAGCCAAGATAAGTAGCTAGTTGCAAAGGGAGATAACTGAAACCAGTGATGGCGTCCAGAGCAAATTTGAACATCTTGCGGAAGGGGTAATGAGTCTGGCCAGCAAAACGTTCCTCGCGTACGTAGTAAACACCTGTCTGACGAAACCCCACCCAGCTGGTCATGCCGCGAATAAAACGGTGGCGCTCACGCATCTGTTTGAGAGCATCCACTACTTTGCGATCCATCAGGCGAAAGTCACCTGTATCTAGAGGGATCTTCACGTCGGTGATCCGATAGATCAGGCGGTAGAAGAGGGAGGCAGTAAACCTCTTAAACCATGTTTCTCCCTTGCGATGGGTGCGCACAGCGTAAACCACTTCATAACCCTCCTTCCACTTGTTGACCATGTCTGAGATCACTTGCGGAGGGTCCTGTAAATCGGCATCGATGATCACCACTGCATCACCTTGGGCAAAGTCCAGACCAGCTGTCACGGCAATCTGGTGACCAAAATTCCGTGCGAAATCCACCACCTTGACTCGTGGATCACGCCGATGGAGCTCGCGCATGATCTCAGGAGTGCGGTCGTGGCTGCCATCATTTACTAACACCAGCTCCCATGGCTCGCCGATGCTGTCCATTACAGCGCTGATGCGCCTGTAGAGCTCATGCAGCACCCCTTCCTCATTGTAGCAAGGGGCAACAATCGAATAACGTGGTCGCTCCATCGCTGTATTTCTCCGTACTCTTACACTTGCTACCAAAAGCTGTGTAGTCTCTTCCGGATGTGTCAGGGTGGAGAAGGGGATGATCTCCGCAACGCAGAATTCATTTGTCCTACTGCTCTCCTAACATCTTCGATTGTCTTCTCCACTACTTGCGCGCGTGTACCAGCCTGTTCGATCGCTTTCATTGCGCTAGGCACATCCTTAAGCCCTGTGCCAGTAATTAATATGACAATACGTTCGTCAGCGTGCACCAGCCCATTGTGCAACGCTTTCAGCAACCCAGCATAAGCAGCAGCGCCAGCCGGCTCAGCGAAGATACCACAGCCGCGCGCCAATGCCGGTATCGCCTCCAGGATCTCCTCGTCGCTCACACATACAAAAGCACCTTTCGTCTCGCGCACCGCCGCCATTGCTTTCAAGCGATCACGCGGCAGACCAGCACGGATGCTATCGGCGATGGTATGAGCTTCAATAGGTGGTTTAGTTAACACGTCTTCGTGGTTGATCCATGCCTCATAGAGGTAAGCGGAGCCTTGAGCCTGCACACCTATTAAGCGTGGCATGTGCTCAATCCAGCCTAGGGTGTGGAGATCCTTCAATCCCTTGTGCAGTCCACCAATGATGCAACCGTCTCCCACGCTGACGAAGATAGCATCAGGTGCCTGCCACCCCATCTGCTCGCATATCTCGAGAGCAACAGTTTTCTTGCCCTCAGTCATATAAGGATTATAGGCTGTGTTGCGATTGTACCATCCGTACTCTCGCGCAGCAAGGAGACATAGCTCAAAGGCGTCATCGTAACTGCCCTGCACCAGTAGAACTTGTGATCCGAACACAAGCAGCTGGGCAATCTTGGCAGACGGCGCACTCTGTGGCACAAAGATCACGTTGGGCTGTCGTACGCTGGCACACAGGCCAGCAAGGGCAGCTGCAGCATTGCCTGTGCTGGCTGTTGTGATGACGTTAGCTCCCTTCTCCCAAGCTTTGACGACGGCGAGAGCGCTCGCACGATCTTTGAGCGAGCCAGTGGGCTGTCTGCTATCATCCTTAACCCACAGATGTTTGAGCCCCCAATCCGCCGCAAGGCGATTTGCCCGCATAAGCGGTGTCCACCCTACGGTTAATGGGGGCAACGATGCATCAGCACGTAGAGGCAACAACGCTCTGTAACGCCACATCGAGTAATCCGTGCAATGCAACAAGTCTCCTTGACTAAGACGACGACCAATTAGCTCATAGTCATACTGGACGTCGAGTATGCCTTCACTACCATGATATGGGCAAACATAGTCCACGTCATCAGGCCGATATTCTTTGCCACAGACAAGGCATTTTAAGCTGAGAACATGTTCATAGCTTGCCTTTTGCAGCCCCATCACATCCTTCCTTTGCATGTATGAAACCGATCTGACCTAAATGGAACGCGGGAACCGAGCTGAAAAAGATCACCCGTGCAAGTGGGGAAGCAATTGGATCGAAGAGAAGCACGTAACATCTGGCTGACGTCGAGTTATGCCAAGGTGTTGGTATTCGGCTGAGACTGCCGATGATACTCATCGATCATGGTGCGCAACTGAGCAATATGTTCACGCTCATGTTCCAGCATACGTCGGATCACCTTGCGCATCGTCCAGTCTTCGCCTTGGTAACGGACAACGCGCCCTCGCCCCGTTTCGGGCACAGCACGCAATCGCTCGAGCGCAACCCCACGCGTTGCCACTAAACGATAGAGTGGCGCATCCGGCCATTGCTTAAGGCGATCGGTATACCACAGGTCGGACTCGGCCATGTGGCATACGATCTGAGCAACCGACCATGCATCCTCAGAGGGTTTCCAGTCCCACATCTCTTGCGGCATACAGCGCAGCAAATCCATCAGTTCCTGACGCGAGACAGCCATCCAGCGAAGAAGGACTTCCAGTTCATTGGGCAATACTGGATCATAGTCAGTCACGAAGGTAGTTTCCTCTGTCTCTTCGAAATCCAGCTGGATGGGTTCGCTCGCCTTTGGAACTGGCTCGCCTACATTGCGTAGCAGCGAGAGGTATTGTTCGATCGCGACACGAATGTTCTCTTTAGCTTCCTCGATGGTCTGTCCACGAGCAGAGGCACCGGGGAGTGCCGGCACATGCGCTACTGGACCTTCCAAGGTGATAGGGTCGCCTCGAGTCTCGATATACACTAGATACCTGACCATGATTTCCTCCGCAAGTCCGAGAATGAAGATGGCCTATCCTGTTCCCTCTTAGACGCACAAAGCTATCAGCTGAGAGATAACCGAGCAGATAGGAAGATGCGACCGAGTTGGACTCCCTCAGTCAGGAACAATGTGTGTGCCTGTTTCGCCGTTTAGGGCACGCTCGATGTTTTCCGGATTGGTGATGATAGCGTAGCGACCGCCCCGCTCCAAGAAACCTATGATTGCTTCTATCTTGGGCGCCATACTACCCTTTTTGAAATGTATCCCCTCAGCCAGATACCTTTTTGCTTCGCTCAGAGTGATACGGTCCAACCAACGTTGCTCAGGTGTACCGAAATAGAGAGCAACCTTTTCAACCGCAGTGCTGATGAGCAGTAGATCAGCGTCGAGAGATGAAGCAAGCAGTCCCGAGGCGTAATCTTTGTCAATAACGGCAGCTACTCCCTTGAGATGGCCCTGCTCATCAGCCACCACTGGGATGCCACCCCCTCCTACGGTGATAACCACTACGCCGGCGTCCAACAGCAGCTTCACAGCGTCCAGCTCGATCACACGTTTGGGCAACGGGGACGCAATGACACGACGCCACCCACGACCAGCATCTTCAATCACGTTCCAGCCATCTTTCTCCCGCCGTTCCTTGGCCAGAGCTTCGGTCATAAAGGAGCCAATAGGTTTCGAGGGATTCTGCCAAGCAGGATCGTCACGGCCTACTTCCACTTGAGTCACGACTGTCACCACCGGTTTAGTGATGCGCATGTCCAGGAGATGATTGCGGAGGGTTTGTTGCAAGGCGTATCCGATGGCACCCTGTGTATCGGCGCCACACACATCGAGAGGAACTTCGTGCAATTCATGCCGCGCCAGCTCGGAACGTCGCAGAATGAAGCCTACCTGAGGGCCATTTCCATGGGTGAGGGCAATTTCCCACCCCATTCTGATCATCTGCGCGATGTGATAGGTCGTTTCACTGGCGGCTGCATATTGGTCCTCTACCGTTTGATGCGCCGAATTCTTGATGAGAGAGTTGCCGCCAATCGCCACAACCGCAACTTTGCGTCCTGCAATACTCATAGCTTTCTCTCCTGCACGCTTTGGGCGTGCACTTGGGCGACGGGGTCCTCAGTCGCAGAAGTTCGCTGGCTCAACCGAGTCACAGGCTGCCCATAGTCAGTGCCATCACCGCCTTTTGCACGTGGAGACGATTCTCAGCCACTGTGTAAATAACGGAATTGGGCCCACTGGCCACTTCATCGGTCACCTCGTTGCCTCGATCCACTGGCATAGGATGCGTGAAAATGGCGTTATCTGTGCGCGCCATCTTCGCAGCGTCTAACGTCCAGCCTTGATAGGAGAGCGCTTTGGCGATTTCCTCTTGCTTCCTGAACTGACCATCCTGGTAAGCATTTGGGCTCATCCAGTTGCGTGCATAGACAACGTGGGCTCCATCCATGCAGCGCACCGGATCATTGGTGACCTCGAGTGAAGTGTTCCAAGCCTCACAGTTCTTCTTGACCCATGCGAACACCTCAGGATCAAGATCATAACCATCCGGCCGCGCAATAGTGACATGCATACCGAAACGGCTGGCGACCAGGATTGCTTCCTGCACACTGCACCAGCTGCGCGCCAGAGCACCTTGTGCCCAAGTCAGCACAAATTTCTTACCCTCCAGCCGTGTATAGTCTGGTCGGCCTGGCCCGCCGCCAAACCATTCTGCCCACCCCATTACATCCGCCAATCCTTGAAAGGGATGGAAGCGATCGTCAGCCATATTAACGACGGGCACATCCGCCCAACAGGCATATTCGCGCAGGAGCTCGTTGCCGGCACCGTAATAGGGAACCTTGTCTTCTAGAATGCGGATACCAATGCCACATGCATAGCGCGACATTACTTTGGCAGCATCCTCTACCGTTTCACCAGCTGTGGTTGCCGTCTTGAGGCGCATGCTCTCTGGCACCAGGAATTGAGCATGACCGCCCAGCTCGGTCGCAGCGCACTCGAAGGATTGCCGCGTACGCACGGAAGGATTATAGAAGAACATGAAAAACGTCTTATGCGCCAGCACCTTCGTCCAGCGCTCGGAGAAGCGATCACGCTTCATCCGTGCAGCCAGCTCAAGCACCTCATCCAGCTCTTGCTTGCTCCATTCCTGAGTGGTAATCAGGTCGCGTCCATAGAGGTCCATACTAGAGTCGCCCTCCCATTGTCAAGGTCATCACCGCTTTTTGCACGTGCAGCCGATTCTCAGCCTGCTCATACACCGCGGAACGCCACCCGCGCTGTACATCAGTATTGTCAATAACCTCGTTATCGACCTCCCAGCCGCGGTCAGCAGGTAGGCAATGGAGGTAGATTGCCTCGTGATCAGCGGTCTCCATTAAACGACGCGTCATCTTCCAGCCCTTATAACGTTCGTTGATCGTTTTTGCCTTTTGCTCGTCCCCTTCGCCCACTGGCGGTTTAAAGAAGCACTTGGGCGCCCAGGCCTTGGGGTAGACCACATGCGCGTCCTTGAAGGCACTCTCGAAGTCATGCGTGATTGTGAAGGAGGCATTGTTCATCCTTGCATTGGCTTGGCACGCCGCAATTACCTCTGGGTCGAGCTCAAACTCGGGAGGGTGGCATAGTACTGTCTCACAGCCCATCATCGAAGCGGCAATGATAGCACTCTGTGGCACAGCGCGCGGCTTATGAATGCTGGGGGAATAAGCCCAGCTCATCACGAACTTAACACCTCTAAAAGTGCCAAAGCGCTCCCACGTGGTCAAGATGTCAGCCAATGCCTGGAAGGGATGATACTTGTCATCCTCCATGTTCAAAACCGGAATGTCAGCCCAGCGGGCAAACTCACGAATCAGCATGTTGGCAGCGCCATAGACCCAATCCACCGGATCGCCATAACAACGAATCGCGATACCGTCTCCCATGCGGCTCAACACGCGGGCTACATCCGAGACACGTTCAGTGGAATAGGCTACTTCCTTACCCTCCAGCGCTGGTGTGTAAATTTTCTCAGGATCGAGATAATGTGCGTGACCACCCAGCTGGGTCATGCCAGCCTCGAAGCTGTTGCGCGTGCGCAAGCTCTGGTTGTAGAAAATCATAAATAGGGTTTTAGCACGCAAGAGGTGATCATGCAGCTCGCCCATCGCATAGCGTCTCTTGAGATCGCGTGCGCAATCGAGGATTGTCTCAACCTCTTCTTTGCTCCACTCGAGCAACGTGATGAAGTCCTTACCTTTGAAGCTATCAGTCCTCATAAGATTGATCCTCCTTGTGTGGCATTATAGAGAAAAAGCTACGCACAAAGCGTAGCTTTGTCGATCGTTGAAACAAATCATGCCCCGGAGTGGACTCGAACCACCACGCCCGTTCGGGCACAGGCCCTCAACCTGCCGCGTATGCCAATTCCGCCACCGGGGCATGTCTTCGACTTTATTATAGTGCTAGAAGGGCTTGTTTGTCAAAGCTGCCTACACCTGGCACTGATTCCCATGCTGCGGGCTCCGTGTGCATCGCTGCCTCAGCACCTGCACTTGTGTTATCCTTATGGAAAAGTCATTTTATGTGTGAAATCTTCCCAAGAGGATACTGTAATACGCCAGGCCTATCAAAGAGAATTTAAAAAGCTTTTTTAGAATTTCTAGCTTGCATATTTATTAAATACGTGATATACTTTTATAGTAGAAGTAAAGCAGGTGTATCTCTAAATCACCGCGAACCTCGCCTACGATCTCAGGCCTAACATCTTTGTCTTGGTTCCCAGGTGACACAAGGAATAAGGAATCATAGTGCTGAGGGTGGTATTCTGCCCTCGCAGGAGGCACATTGCCTCTCTTGTGTAGTGAAAGGTCCCAAATGCTTCAAGTACGTTCTGAGTGCCCACAAAAGGAGAAATGCAATGGCAACATATGTAATTCTCATGAACCTGACCGACCATGGTGTCAGGGAAATCAAGGAAGCTCCTGCGCGAATCGAGATGGCCGCCAAAGCCCTCGAGGCAGCAGGAGGTAGAATGCTGGCATTCTACACAGTGATGGGCGCTTACGACTATGTGGCCGTTGTGGAAGCACCCAGCGAGGAAGTTGCTCTGGCGCAATTGTTAGCCCTCGGAATGCAAGGTAACGTCAGAACGAACACATTGAGAGCCTTTACTAGGGACGAGTTCGCGGCGGTCCTGAAGAGGCTGCCGTAGAGTCACCACTGCAGGCAACCGATCCATTATACAAGACTCGCCATGCGAAACTGGCGCACGGCCGTGCTGTCCTGTACATAGATGTTCGGAAAAACACCCTCTCTTGACGCTCTTGAGTCACCGAGAGCTGACAGCAAGTCGTTTAGTCTGGCAACCAGTACATTGTTGTTTCGGAGATGTCAACTACTGCAGCCTCAGCGCGAGGCTATGTCACGTGGTGGCCGACAAAAAGCCTCAGAGAGCTTCTATCAGAGTCACCACGAGGAATCGCTCTTAGGGACATCCAAACCCATGCAGGTTGACAATTGGTGTTTCTGATTCCTACCTCCTTTGCTTGACAGCCTAGGGTGTATTACAATAGATAAAGGTGGATGGGTCGGCTGAGGTAGCAGATCGTAAGACAAACGGGTTTTGCGGATTAATGCGAATGCAAAGCGTGCGACCTCTGGAGGACCATCACCTGGCTTAATGTCTGATACGGATTCATCTGACAAACTTTGCATCAACCCGCATCTGTTCCGCGGCTACAGCATCCGCGGACTGGCCGATCGGGACCTGCTCGACGAAGTGGTTACCCGTATCGGCTATGCAGCGGGTATTTATTTTTCGCGCTTGCACAAGGATGCAGTAGTCGTTGGACGAGATGCCCGTCTCAGTTCTCCACGTCTCACCATAGCGCTCGTCTCCGGTCTGCTCAGTGCAGGTATTCGGGTGATCGACGTAGGGCTGGTACCAACGCCGGTGCACAATTTTGCCACCGATCTGTACAGCTCAGCCGTCGGTATTATGGTAACTGCCAGCCACAATCCACCGGAGTACAACGGCCTCAAGTTGCGCCACGAGCGAACCCTGAACGCTCAGGAGCTACACGAAATCGCCACCCTCGCATCTTCCTTCAAACCAAGGCTTGGTGCCGCTTTACCGCCGTCTAATGCATCCACGCGTCTGACCCGCGTGGACATACTGCCTGTCTATCTGGAACGCGTGCGCGATCACTGTAACCTACGCCGCCCGCTCAGAGTGGTGCTCGACGGTGGACACGGCACCAACGGACCAGTGGTTGCTCCGCTGTTGCGTTCATTGGGCTGCCAAGTGGTCGAGCTCAATTGCATGCCGGATGGACACTTTCCCGACCGCGACCCTGATCCAACTACACCCGGCGCGTTGGACACATTAGCGGCAACAGTACGCCGTGAGGCAGCGGATGTAGGCCTGGCGTTCGATGGGGATGGCGACCGATTGGTAATAGTGGACGAAAGAGGGAGACGCATCCTAGGTGACCAGATTATGATGTTACTGGCACGTGATATTCTGCGCCAACAGCAGGGGGCCTCCATTGTGTTCGAAGTCCTCTGCACCCGCGCTTTGCGCGATGACGTGCTTGCGCATGGAGGCACACCCGTGGTCACACCTACCGGGTACGCCTATGTACACCATGCTGTGCAATCCAATGGAGCAGCACTTGGGGGAGAGATGTCCGGTCATCTTTTCTTCAACCTGCCAGATTTCCGGTTCGATGATGCTATACTGGGAGCGCTACGATTGCTCAGCATCCTGTCCCGGGCCACAGAGCCACTCTCGGAGATGGTACAGGCATTGCCAGCCTATTATTCTTCGCCACCAGTGCGGATCGCCTGCCCGGACGCTGTTAAGGCACAAGTAGTGGCGCGGGTGCGGGATTATTTCGCACATTACTGGCCAGTGGACGAACTGGATGGTGTGCATATCGACTTTCGAGATGGCTGGGCGTTGGTACGCGCTTCCAACACACAGCCAGCGTTGGTATTGCGCTTTGAGGCGTGTTCGGAGGAGCGTTTGGCCAAGATCACGAATCTGGTGATGAAACAGGTAGAGTCTGCTATGGTAGAGGTGTAGTATTGTCCGGAGAAGCGTTGGCAGTTGTGATTCTGGCAGCCGGCGAGGGCAAACGCATGCGCTCGGATCTGCCTAAGGTGTTGCATCCACTGTGTGGGCGACCGATGATCGCATACGTGTTAGATGCCGCGCGCGCCTTGGAGCCAGAGCGCCTGGTAGTAGTGGTAGGACATAAAGGCGATCAAGTGCGTGCCGCGCTCGGCGATGGGGTTCTCTACGCTGAGCAACGCGAACGCCTCGGCACCGGGCACGCAGTGTTACAAGCGCGTGAGGCCACGAACAATTGCAAAACAGTGCTGGTACTATATGGGGACATGCCACTGCTGCGTGCAGAAACACTATCCACACTCTATCAGTCCTACCGTAGTGGCAAGGGGCCGTTAGCGATGTTGGTGGTGCGCGGGAACGTCTCACGCGGCTTCGGCCGCATCGTTCGCGATGGTATGGGTCGAGTGAGCGCAATTATTGAGGAAGCAGAATGCACACCTGATCAACTGACGATCCAGGAGTTTAACCCAGGTGTCTACTGCTTCGACGCCGACTGGCTGTGGTCTCACCTGCCTCAGCTCCCGTTGCACCGTGGAAAAGGAGACGACGGAGAGTACTTCCTTACCGACTTGGTCTCCACCGCTGTTGCAGAAGGACACATAGTGCGCGATACTCTTATTTTGGATCCCTCGGAGGCAATCGGCATCAACACGCCAGAACATTTGGTCGAGGCAGAGGCTATCCTGGTACGCCGTCTCAAAGAGAGGGAGGCTTAAGCACCCACAAATGCTTGCACCAGAAGATTTTTTCGATCTTTCACGTTACGCTCATCACGAGTTGTTTCGGGACAGGCGTGTTACATATGTCTGGGATGTGCTCAAGCTGCTCAAAGAGTATCTGGAACACATTATTCGACCAGAAATCCACGGAGAGGTTATGCCAGGAGCATATATTGTGGGTGAACAAATCTTCATCGGCCCCGGCTCAGTGGTAGAACCAGGAGCACTGATCAAAGGGCCAGCTTACATCGGCCGCAACACTCAGGTGCGCCACGGCGCCTATGTACGAGAGCGCGTCTTAGTCGGGGATAATTGCGTAATCGGACATGCCACAGAGATCAAAGACACAATTTTGCTGGATAATGCCCATGCAGCACACTTTGCCTATCTCGGCGACAGCATTGTAGGCAACCATGTTAATCTGGGCGCTGGCACTCGACTGGCGAACCTGAAGCTAGACGGCTCAAACGTCCGTATACGCATCAACAACGAAATATTGGATACCGGTATGCGCAAGTTGGGTGCCATTCTAGGCGATCGAGTGCAGACCGGTTGCAACACGGTGACGAACCCGGGCACTCTGTTAGGACCGGATTGCCGTGTGTACGCCCTAACATCACCGCGTGGCTACTACCCACCAGGCAGTATCATCCGGCCCAGCAGCGGGATAGAAGTAGAAGTAGTGAGGACGGAACGGCCGTCCAACCTGAAAGAATGAGGTCCATTCAGTGGAGTCGGACGCGGGAGTGTCGCTGTTGGTTCTCGCTTTGCTAATAGTGTTGCATGCCTTCTTCGCGTCGGCGGAAGTCGCCGTTGTCTCTGCGGACAAATCTCGCCTCAATTCACTAGCGGAGCAAGGACGTCGTTCGGCGCATCTAGTCGAACGTCTTTCACGTGATACGATGCGGCTGCTGGCAACCACGCAATTGGCCACCAAGTCGCTAAGCTTTCTAGCCGTGGTGTCAGCGATCACGCAGTATAGTGCTCCTCTGTCTAGCTGGCTGGCGCTGCTTGTCCCGGACTGGCCTGCTGTCACACTCCAATCCATAGCCATCGGTCTCATCACATTGGCATTGGTCCTGGTGCTATTGGTGTTGGGCGAGCTAGTGCCACGTGCCCTCGCGGCGCGATACCCGGAATCGGTGGCAATGTTGACAATCTATCCCCTGACGTTGCTGTCATTCATCGCGGCGCCTATAGCGCGCAGTGTAACCGCCCTTAGCATGTGGTTGACCGGCAGCCCTGCCGGCTTCAGAGGAGCTTGCCTCCCGCCGATCACTGAAGAGCAGATCAAAACCTTAGTGGATGCCGGCGAGGAAGGTGGCGTGATCGAGGAAGAAGAGAAGGAGATGATCTACTCCATCTTCGAGCTGGGCGACACATTAGTACGTGAAGTGATGGTGCCGCGCATCGACATGGTAGCACTCGAGGTCAACACAAGCATTGAGGAAGCGTTGCACGTCATCGTACAGGCTGGGCACTCGCGTATCCCGGTCTACGAAGAAACTGTTGACAACATTGTGGGCATCCTCTATGCCAAAGACATATTGAAAAGCTGGCCCCATTTCGAAACGTTACGTCTGCGCGACATTCTACGCGATGCCTACTTCATCCCTGAAACCAAGCCGGTGGATGAGCTCCTCCAGGAGCTACAGCAACGCAAGGTACATATGGCTATCGTCGTGGACGAATATGGTGGGGTGGCAGGTTTGGTCACCATCGAGGATATCCTCGAGGAAATCGTAGGCGAGATTCAAGATGAATACGACTGGGAGGAACCTTCATTGGTTGTCCTCGGTCCAGACGAGGTAATCTGTGAAGGAAGGACCAATCTGGATGAGATCAACGAAGCGATGCACGCCAATCTGCCCACCGACATAAGCGATACGTTGGGCGGGCTGATCTACAGCTGCCTAGGACGTGTCGCAGCAGCAGGAGATCAAGTGCGCTTTGGCGACTTGGAGTTGAGTGTGCTCACAGTAGTGGGACGACGTATCAAGAAGGTTAGAGTGCGGCGAATTCCACCGGGCCGTGTCCCAGACACAGAGACGTCGTGCGATGATAAAGGTGTTGCTACTGGCAAGGTAACGCCAGTGGGACCCTTGCCATCAGAAAGCCAGAGCATCGCCGGATGAACTACACCCAGCTGATCGATCTTGCCGCCCAAGCGCGTGAGAAGGCTTACGCTCCATACTCTCACTTCAAAGTAGGGGCAGCCCTGTTGACAGCCTCGGGTCGTGTCTACACCGGCTGCAACATTGAGAATGTGGCTTTCTCCCCCTCAGTATGTGCCGAGCGCACTGCTATCTTCAAGGCGGTCTCCGAGGGCGAGCGTGACTTCCTGGCCATCGCTATTGTTACCTCGAACGGCATACCGCCTTGTGGCGTCTGTCGGCAAGTTATGATGGAGTTCGCGCCCAACATCACTGTCATTATTGCCGACCTAGAGGGCAACCACCATACCCTAACGTTGCACGAGCTGTTTCCCAATGCCTTTACACCACCCCAGTTGCCTCGCTGATCGTGCGGGATCTCTATGCCCACGGTGAATGTTGCTGGCGAACCCCTCTTTTACTCCCTATATTCTGGTGATATCACCGGTCAGTACAACCTTGTGCTGGTGCATGGAGCAGGTGGCAGTCACATTCATTGGCCAGCCGAACTGCGTCGCCTTGCTGGCGTTAACGTATACGCGTTGGATTTACCTGCCCACGGACGCTCCAGAGGACGAGCGCGTACCTCACTACAATCATATGCCGACACAGTGCACCTTTTTGTGTTGACAATAGGGTTGCAACGCGCTTCAGTGTTGGGCCACTCTATGGGTGGGGCCATTGCACAATTGTTGGCACTGCGGCAACCCAGGTGGCTCGAAAAGGTTATCATTGTGGGCAGTAGTGCTCGGCTGCATGTGCAACCACTTATCCTGGAATACTTGAATCCACAGGCGGGCACAGATGGGTTCGAAAAAGCGCTTGATCTAATCTGCCAGCAGGCATATGGCCCGAGGGTGAGTCGCGAGATGGTGCGGCGAGGACGTCAGCTGCTGCGCACGGTGCCATCATCTGTGATGTATGCCGACTATTTGGCGTGTGCACAATTCGACATTTCCAACACGGTTGGAAACATTACGCTGCCAGCACTGATTATTTGCGCCAGCGAAGATCGCCTGACCCCGCCAGAAGAGAGCTGTTCTTTGGCGCAACGCATTCCCAGCGCTCAGTTGGAGATAATTCAAGGTGCTGGCCATCTAGTAATTGTCGAGAAACCGGCAGAGGTAGCTGCCGCGGTCAGTCGTTTCCTAGGCGCGTGATGAGATTGTTACCAGGCACGGCGCAAAGTGGCAACAACTGGTAGATGATCCGAGCCAGGACCTTCAGGTAGCACGCGAATCTCTTCGGGCGTCCAGTACTGGTTAACGAAAACGTAATCGATGCGCAACATCGGCAGAAGCGGAACACCATGGAGAGGTAACTCATCCCGCCAGCGACCCGGAAAAGTGAAACCAAAACCCCACCCCACCGCGCGGTGCACATCTGTCAAGTGTTCAGCCAACAGCTGATAGTTCTGTGCCTGATCGGTAGTGTTAAAGTCTCCCAGCACAATGACCGGCCCTGGGTGCGTTGCCACAGAACGCGCAATCGCCAAGAATGTCTGACGCTGTCGTTCCCAGCCACGCTGGCTAACCGAGGGAGAGGAATGCACGTTCCATACCACAATTGTCCCCTCTGGTGTGCTCAAGCCAGCCACCTGAGTGCGCCATGCACCCGATGGTGTGGGTAGCATGGTAAGTGGATAGCGACTGAGCAGAGCTAATCGCGGCCACTTGGCATCGTCTAGCAACACATAGCGATACTCGAACCTCAGCTCAGAAAGCAGTTTTCCAGCAAAAGGTTCAGTGAACTCCTGGAAGGCGATTATGTCAGGCCTCTCAGCACGAACTACACGCGCCACTCCTGTTACGTCGTCATTGGCATAGTGCACATTGAAAGTCATAACTCGCAGCTGAACTTCTGGCGCATCGGCTGCAGCACTGCTCTGATCCAAGTGAGGCGTTAACACAGGCCAGAAACGCACCAAGAAGATCAGGCACAACACGGTCAGCACACGCCCGAGCCAGCGCCAGTGCCCTAGTAGGGCAATCGCTAGTGCGACGAACGTGCCAATCATCAGCCAGGGCGCAAAATAGTTCCCTACACGTACTGGTAGCCAGCGGTCTCCGGGATATATCCGTGCTAGATTCCACAGTATTATCGTGAGCGCAAAGTCCCACAGTGCTAGCGTGCCCCAAGCTCTCAGTAAGCGAACCACCCATGAGCGCTGAGCATGTCCACGATGGGTCATCGATATCACCCACTCCGCCACAATGCAATCGCCAAGCACAAACCGCCTAGAAGCATGCAGTAAGCAGCGAAGACGGTCAACCGATGGCTTTGCAGGTAACGCAACAGCCACCTGATGCAGAGATAACCGCTTATCGTTGCCGCGCCAAACCCAAGCGCCAAGGTGGGCAGCTCGCTGCCCAGCGTCCCTGTCTTAACCAGGTCTATGGTAGCTACTAAACCGGCGCCCAGCAAAGCAGGGATGGACAACAGAAAACTGAAACGCGCTGCAGAACGACGCTCAAGATCGCGCAACATGGCACCGCTGATGGTAGCCCCACTACGACTGATACCAGGCAGCAGTGCAGCAACCTGCCACAACCCCACATCCAGCGCATCCCACCAGGTCATCTGACTCAAGCTGCGTCGTTGTCGCCCACGATACTCTGCCAGCAACAACATCAGGGCAGTGCCGAACAGGAGAGCAGCTGCGGCAATGGGCTGACCATATACCACCTCAAATGTGCGCTTGAGCCAGAAACCGAATACCACCGCTGGCAAAGTAGCTACAACAATGTACCAACCCAGACGTGCTTCAAGGGACTCGAACGGGCGCCACTGAAAAAGCCCTTGTAAAACGGCGCGCGCAATCATCCACAAGTCGCGCCAGAAATAGATGACCACTCCCACCAACGTCCCCCACTGCACCAACACGTCAAAGGTGAAAGGGGGATCCGACCAGCCCAGCAGCCATGGAAATAAAACCAAATGTGCTGAGCTGGATACTGGTACGTACTCGGTGGCTCCCTGAAGAAGACCCAAAACAAGCGCCTGTATCAACGACATATTGTTGCCTTCCGACTCTCGTAACGGCTATCATTCGCCTCGTCTTTGAGCTCCTCACTTGCAATCCCTTGTCCATCCTCAGCAATGCGATAATGGGACAAGAACTCACGCTTGAACTCCATAAAGGTGCCCTCCAAAATGGATTGCCGGATGCGCCGCATCAGGTTGAGCACAAAGTGCAAGTTGTGCAACGTGGTCAGATACAGGCCTGTGATCTCGTCCGCCATTATGAGGTGGCGCAGGTAGGCACGGCTGAAAGTCTGGCATGCATAACATGTACAATCCTCTTCAATTGGGTTGGGGTCAGCGGCATACCGAGCGTTGCGCAGATTGAGCCGCCCGCAATGCGTCAACACTGCACCATTGCGCGCCATACGGGTTGGCAGCACACAGTCAAACTGATCCACACCACGTGCCACACACTCAAACAGATCGTCCGGGCTGCCTACCCCCATCAGGTAACGTGGCCGGTCACGCGGCAGCTCGAGATGCAACCACTCCAACACTTGATGCATTTCCGCCTTGGTCTCTCCAACGCTGAGCCCGCCGATGGCATAACCGGGCAAATCGAGTGCTCGGAGAAATTGCGCGCTCTGAACACGCAGGTCCTGGAAGATACCTCCCTGCACAATACCATACAAAGCTTGGTCGGTACGCCGTTTCACCGCCAGGCAACGCTCTGCCCAACGATGGGTACGTGCCAGCGCTTGCACATTGTAGGTGTAGTCATGAGGGGTGGCGCATTCATCAAGCGGCATAATAATGTCAGCCCCCAGCTGCTCTTGAATGGTGATCACTTTCTCTGGGGTGAAAAAGTGAGTCGAACCGTCGACATGTGATCGAAAGGTCACCCCATCGTCCCTAACGCGACGCAATGTTTGCAAGCTGAAAATCTGATACCCCCCCGAGTCGGTCAAAATAGGACCCTCCCACCCCATAAAGCGATGCAAACCGCCCAACTGTGCTATCAATTCAGCACCCGGCCGCAGGTAAAGGTGATAGGTATTGCTCAGGATAAGCGTGGCACCAAGCGCGCGGAGATCGCGTGGTGTCATTGTCTTAACCGCCGCCTGCGTACCCACCGGGGCGAAGACCGGAGTGGGGATATCACCGTGAGGAGTATGAATAATGCCAGCGCGTGCAGCGCACTGCGCGTCCTCTTTGATGAGTTCGAAGCTAAAGGCAGTCACGCTCAGCCCGTATTTCCGTTTATCCCATGATAAGGTATGCTATTATAGCATGGGCGAAGAGATTTAAGGAAAGAAAGCATGCGGGCGTGTCATGTGCATCACCTGGACACACCACCGAGGCACAATGTTGGCAAGGCCACACGACCACCAACGATAAACTGAGATTCCTTGACGGAATAGACCCCTTGTGCTATAATGGTCTTACAGGTATGATGACCTCTTTGGATAGGGTGAGGCATTCTCGATTTCACACCCCTCCACAAAACCAAGAAAGATTGCGGTACGGTAAAGCTCAATGGAGGAATATGAACACGATGGAGATAGATAGGCAATTGCTGCGTGAGATGTACTATCATATGCGCCGCATTCGGCGCTTCGAGGAGACTGCAGAAGAATTGTACAAGCGGGGCACGGTGGTCGGGTTGCTTCACTTATACATAGGCGAGGAGGCAGTCGCGACAGGGGTTTGTCTGGCACTACGTGATGACGATTACATCACCAGCACACATCGTGGCCATGGCCACCTGCTGGCAAAGGGTGGTGACCCTAAGCGCTTACTGGCTGAGCTATGTGGACGCGTGGGCGGTTATTGTCGCGGCAAAGGTGGAAGCATGCACGCCGCAGACTTGAGCCTGGGCATCCTGGGTGCCAATGGTGTTGTAGGTGGCGGTTTTGGCATTGCCACTGGCGCCGCTTTGTCTGCCAAGATGCGCCGTTCGGGGCAAGTCGTCGCCTGCTTCTTTGGAGATGGTGCAGCGAACCAAGGTCTCTTCATGGAAGTGTTGAATATGGCAGCTATTTGGAAACTGCCAGTCATCTATGTCTGCGAGAACAACGGCTTCGGACAGTATACGCGTTACGAGGAGGCGACAGTCACCGATCAACCAATTGGTGCACGGGCTGCAGCATTCGGCTTGCCCACAGCTCAGGTGGACGGCAACGATGTCATTGCTGTCTACCAAGCCGCTATTCAAGCAGTGCAAAGCGCCCGTGCCGGCGAAGGACCTAGCTTTATCGAAGCACGCACCTACCGCTTGCGCGGTCACCACATGGGCGATGTCGGTTTCGCGCGTCGCTACCGCACCAAAGAGGAATTAGAAGAACACTTAAAACAGGAACCAGTCGGTCGTTTCCACCGCTGGCTGCTTGAACAGCAGCTGCTCACCGAAGCGGAGATAGAAGAATTAGAAGCGCGCATAGAGACAGAGTTGCAAGAAGCAATCGAGTTCGTCAACAGTTCACCCGTACCAGACGTCAGCGAGATAATGGAGCACATCTATGCCTGAGATGCGAGAGATTACCATTGTCGAGGCACTGCGCGAGGCGCTTGCTGAGGAGATGAGTCGGGACCCGACAGTCTTCTTGATGGGCGAGGACATCGGACGCGCAAATGGGGTTTTCAACGTCACTGCCGGCCTGCAGGACGAGTTCGGCAAGGAACGAGTGATCGATACCCCTATATCCGAGGCAGGCTTCACAGGCATGGGTGTTGGTGCTGCACTGACTGGGATGCGCCCCGTCATAGAGATTCTGTTCTGTGACTTCATGACCTTGGCAATGGATCAGATCGTCAACCAGGCAGCCAAGCTACATTACATGACGGGTGGACAAGCCAAAGTCCCCCTGGTTATTCGCACACTGATGGGAGCGGGGCGTGGTGCTGCTGCCCAACATTCCCAGAGCTTGCACGCTTGGGTTGCGCACATTCCTGGTCTGAAGGTCGTGATGCCCTCTACGCCCTATGACGCCAAGGGGTTGCTCAAGTCAGCCATCCGCGATGACAACCCAGTAGTGTTCTTCGAGGACAAAATGAGTTATCAGGTTAAGGGCTTGGTCCCTGTCGGGGAGTATACCATCCCCCTTGGTGTTGCTGATGTCAAACGAGTTGGCGGAGATGTGACTTTCATAGCGACCTCCAGTATGGTTCAGGTAGCACTGGCGGCAGCGGAGATGTTGGCTCAGGAGGGTATTAGTGCAGAGGTAGTAGATCCTCGTACTCTCAAGCCACTCGACAAGGAGACCATCTTGGAGTCGGTGAAAAAAACCGGACGTGTGGTGATAATCGACGAGGGGTATCTGAGCTATGGCGTCACCGCCGAGATTGCCGCTATCATTGCCGACGAGGCTTTCGACTATCTGGACGCACCGGTAAAGCGTCTGGGAGCGATGGATGTGCCTGTACCAATGGTGCCTGTGCTCGAGCAAGCCACCGTACCTAATGCGGAGCAACTGGTGACAACGGCACGGAGTCTCTTCGGGCGGAGGTATTGATTCTATGGCGACTGAGATTTACTTGCCTCAGCTGGGCCTCACCATGACAGAGGGTACTGTCACGCGTTGGCTCAAGACTACAGGGGAGAAAGTGAAACGTGGCGAACCAGTCGTCGAAATTGAGACGGACAAGGTCACCACTGAAATTGAGGCACCCGCCGATGGAGTGCTGGGCCCTATATTGGTAAAAGAAGGGGAGAAGGCACCCATCGGAGGCACACTGAGTTATGTGTTGGCTGAGGGCGAAACCCTCGAGGAAGCCCAAATATCCAGAACTGTCGCCCCTGTGACTTCGCAACCTGTACCCGGAGCCGCCGAGCAAGTACAAGCCCCTCCCCGAACCGGAGAGGAGATCTTTGCCACACCACGTGCACGCCGTAAAGCTCACGAGCTAGGAGTAGATCTGACACAGGTGCCAGCCAGTGGTCCTGGTGGACGTATCGTAGAAGCGGATGTGCGATGGTTTGCCGATCAAATGAGCGCTCAATCAAAAGAGATGCCGCGGGTGTCTCCTGTTGCAAGACGTCTCGCCGCCGAGCTGGGAGTTGATCTGAGCACGGTACAAGGCACAGGCGAAGGTGGTCGCATTCGAAGAGAGGACATCGAGCGGGCTGCTGCCGCCCGCAAAGCCGCTGCGGCACCGCCGGTCACACCTCCTGTTCTCACACCAGCCGGTCCGATCGAAGTGCTAAGTGGTGTGCGTCGGCTTGTAGCAGAGCGTATGACGCGCAACTTTACCAGTACGCCCCACTTCTATCTCACTGCAGAAGTGGATGCCAGCGCGCTAACCCGCATGCGCGACGGGTTGTTGCCCAGGATCGAAGCGACCACCGGCACACGTTTGACCATCACAGACATTCTGGTAAAAGTGTGCGCGCGGGCACTCCGCGAACACCCCGAAGTGAACGTCACATATGCCGAAACTCCAGATGGCCCCGGATTGATCCGTCAAACGGAGGTGAACGTAGGCATTGCTGTAGCACTCGATGATGGCTTGGTGGTCCCAGTCATCCGTCAAGCAGACTGTCTGACTCTGGCAGAAATCGCTTCAAAACGCGCAGAGGTAGTTGAACGAGCACGTGTGGGAAAGTTGAACCTGTCTGATCTGGAAGGGGGTACCTTCACTCTCACCAATCTGGGAATGTTCGGCGTGGATCACTTTCAGGCGATCATCAACTCGCCCCAGGCCGCTATCCTGGCAGTAGGACGTGTGCGCGAGCGACCGGTAGCCGTCAGCGGAACCGTGCTGATACGCCCAACCCTTTATCTCACTCTATCGCTGGACCATCGCCTAGTGGATGGCGCCCAAGGGGCTCGTTTTCTGGAGAGCCTAGCCCGATTGATCGAAGAACCATACCTGCTGCTGGACTGAGCATCTGCCCCTCTTTGCGTTTTCCCGTCGTCGCCGGAGCCCATAAGAGGAGAACGTGTTGTCTCCAGCCGAGATGATAAGAGCTGTCTCTCATGTGAATATGATAAAAATAGGCCCAAATATCCTAATATCAAAATTCTTTTCCCCTCTTCGAACACGGTTTGCACGCTCTACAGCGTCAGATAGAATAAGATCTGAGTAACCAACTCTCTTGTTTGAGGCACTCAATGGCCTATAGTAGCCTGTCCGAGTTCATCACCTTCCTTGAGCAGCGAGGCCACCTTAGACGCACCCGCATCGAGGTCAGCCCCGAGCTGGAGATCACAGAGATAGTCGATCGTGTCAGCAAGGGGCCGCTCGACAAAAATGTTGCCCTGCTATTTGAGAACGTTTCCGGGTCGAACTTCCCGGTGCTGATCAACACTTTGGGACATCCGCAGCGCATGGCCTGGGCATTGGGCGTTGACAGCTTGGACGATCTCACTGAGAAACTCACCACCTTGCTTGACTTGCGACTTCCACAAGGTCTGGGTGGCACCTTGACCCGTGTTGGACAGCTGGCGAGATCTCTTCATGCTATCGGTCTGAGACCCAGCATCGTCAAGAAGGCACCTGTGCAGGAGGTGATATACACGGGCGACGAAGTCGATCTGACTATTCTGCCTATTCTCAAGTGCTGGCCCGAAGATGGCGGACGTTTTATCACATTGCCGACAGTTATCACACGTGATCCGGTCACTCGGTCGCGCAATGTGGGCATGTACCGATTGCAAGTGCGCGACCGACGCACCCTAAGCGTACACTGGCAGCTGCACAAGGGTGGTGCCGAACACGCCCGTGTGGCGATCGAGTCAGGTAGCGACCTCATCCCAGTAGCAGTGAGCCTGGGCGGTGACCCGGCAATCATGTGGTGTGGCTCGGCGCCACTACCCCCTGGCATAGATGAATTCCTGCTTGCGGGCTGGTTAAGAGGCAAGCCGGTCGAGCTAGTTCCTTGCGTCAGCCAACCACTGGAGGTACCCGCCAATGCCGAGATCGTCATCGAAGGTTATGTCAATCCAAATGAGCTGGCTCCAGAAGGTCCTTTCGGAGATCACACAGGTCACTATACACCAATAGAGAACTACCCCGTGCTGCACGTCACTGCCATTACTCATCGCGCCCGCCCAATCTATCCGACCACTGTAGTAGGTCTTCCCCCCATGGAAGACTACTGGATGGGTAAGGCCACGGAACGGCTTTTCCTTCCTCTCATCCGGTTGTTTATGAGCGAAGTGGTAGATATCGCTATGCCACCAGAGGGAGTCTTTCACAATCTGGTCCTGGTGAGCATACGCAAGAGATATCCCGGACATGCCCGAAAGGTTATTAACGGTTTGTGGGGATTGGGGCTAATGGCATTGACCCGTTGCATTATCGTCTTTGATGCAGACGTAGACGTACAAGACACCTCTAGAGCGATGTTCTACGCGTTGAGCAATGCCGACTGGGCACAGGATGTGATTATCCAGCAGGGCCCTACGGACGCTTTGGACCACGCCAGCTACCGTCCCGCCTTCGGGGGCAAAATCGGTATAGATGCGACGCGTAAATGGCCAGAGGAAGGGTATACGCGTCCGTGGCCGAAGCGTGTTGAAATGGTTCCCGAGGTCAAGATGCGCATTGACACCTTGTGGCAACAACTCGGTTTGTGAGAAAGGGTGTATAGATTTGTCGGTCGGAAGGGTGGGTATCAGCCGGCCAGTCCGCATTTTACTAAGCATATTTGCTGCCATTCTGTTCCTATGCTGTGTGGCTACATTGGGAGCCACGCTGCTAGGTGCACGTTTAGTGGGCAGAACGATTATCACAAATCCTACGCGCGTGGCAGCGATAGGCCAGCAGATTGTCCGCTACCAGCTACCTAAGGGGTTCAAGGAGATGTTCGCCTCCGACCTGCTGGGGTTTAAGATGGTGGCTATTGGCCCGACTGACCCGAGAGCAGAGCTCCCTGTTATTGTGCTTCTACAGTTGCCCGATGTGGTGGACATGGATGAGGAAGAGTTACGCAAGCAGCTGGAAAGGGCCCTTGTTCAGCAAGCAGGAACGGGAAATGCAGATATGCAGGTGGTAAACACGCAACGGACCGTTATCCGCGGACAGGAGGTCACATTGACTGTGCGCAGAGGTACCGTCTCGGGAGGGCAGACGTTGCGTCAGATCAGCGGAGTGTTCTCCGGCCCCAATGGCCCTGTCTTCTTATTTGTCACTGGCGTGGAGAATAATTGGGATTCATCCGAGATAGATGAGTTCATCCACTCCATCCAATGAGCGATCTCCTTCGTGGTTACGAAGAACATTGACGAGAGACGGTATGATGCGAGCGAGCCATCTGCGCCTCTTCCTGGAAACAGTGCGCTTCGAGCACACCATCTTCGCACTCCCCTTCGCTTACTTAGGTATGCTCCTGGCTGCTAACTGGCCTCGCTCGCCTGGAAGCACCATGATGTTGCCAACGCTCGCCCAGGTATTTTGGATAACTATAGCCATGGTGGCAGCCCGAACCATCGGATTCGCCATCAATCGGTACGCTGATCGTGTTTATGATGCTCGTAATCCTCGCACTGCAGGGCGACCAATTCCCAGCGGTAGATTGTCTGCGAAAGCGACACTAGCTTATGCCGGCATCGCGTTGATCGTTCTCGTGATCGCAGCGTGGCAACTCAACGAGCTAACCTTGCTGCTGTTGCCGGGCGCGCTTATTCTACTGGTCGGCTACTCGTACACTAAGCGCTTCACTTGGCTGAGCCATTGGGTGCTAGGAGCCACCGACGGACTGGCGCCCGCCGGCGCCTGGGTGGCAGTGCGCGCTCATATTGATCCGCCAGCATGGCTGCTATGGCTTGCCATTACCCTATGGATCGCCGGTTTCGATTTGATTTATGCATGCCAAGATACTGCGTTCGATCGCGCTGAGGGTTTGTACTCGGTGCCAGCCCGTTTTGGGAACAGAATCGCCTTGCTGCTGGCACAGATCAACCATATCTCCATGTGGGGGCTTTTGGTAGCTCTCGGTCTACTCATGAAGTTCTCATGGATGTATTGGGCTGGTCTGGCCACAGTCGGAGCACTGTTAGTGTACGAACACTTGCTGGTGTCACCCGATGATCTCTCACGCATAAACGTTGCCTTCTTCAACGTAAACGGGTATATTGCACTTATTATGTGCTTTGCTACTTGGATGGCTCTGTGGATAGGATAGCGTTGTGCTGGGTTGAGAATCGATGATCCTTGTTCAAGATCTGACATTCGCTTATCCAGATGGTACTCAAATATTCGACCACTTTTCTTGGCACGTTGAACGCGGTGAAGCTTGGTCGGTTATCGGACCCAGTGGCTGTGGCAAGACCACGCTGTTGAACTTGCTGGCCGGGTTATCCCATCCGCTTAGCGGCCGAATACTGATCGACGGACATCTTTTGCAGCGTCCACGTCCCCGCACTGGCTTGATCCTGCAGGATTACGGGCTGCTGCCGTGGGCCACTATTCGAGCCAATGTTGCCTTGGGTCTAGAGATTCGTGCTTTCTACGGGCCGGATGGCATCCATTCCCCATCAGACGAGACACTGAGTGACAAGGAAGAACGAATTGAGTACTGGCTCAAGCGGCTGGGTATCCATCACCTGGCAAATCACTACCCACATCAGGTCAGCGGTGGACAACGTCAGCGCACAGCTATTGCCCGTACGCTGGCTCTCAAACCTGATCTGCTGCTTATGGATGAGCCATTCGGTGCATTGGATGCGGTCACACGCCAAGATTTAATGCAGCTCACTATACAATTGCGCCGAGAGCACAGATTGACCATGGTGATTGTGACCCACAATATCGAAGAAGCTCTGTTCCTGGGGGAGTACGTTCTCGTCCTCGATAAACCAGCGCATCGGATGCCCACCATTGTGCCCAATCCTTATTTCGGCAACCCTTCCTGTCGCTCCGATGAGACGTTTTTGGATCTATGTCGTCAACTACAACAGTTGATGGGAGAGAATACGCGTGAAATGGCGTGACATTGGGATTGGCACACTTGCCGCTATGATCATCTGGCAAATTCTCGCATGGTTGGTCAACCGACCAGTCTTTCCTTCGCCTGTGCACGTGTTGCCTGTCTTTTTCCAAAAGCTCAGCAGTGAGCTGGGTGTTCATTTGCTGATCAGCACTGTGCGTGTGATAGCGGCTATCGTTGTTTCAATGTTGATCGCGGTACCTGCTGGTCTGGGCCTAGGACAGATCCGCACTCTCGATCGTTTCTTCTCTCCTTTAATCTACATCGTCTATCCCATCCCCAAAATCGTCTTTCTACCCGTCATTCTGGTACTGATTGGTTCTGGTGATGGCAGTAAGGTATTACTTGTGGGGCTCATCCTTTTTTTCCAGATGCTGGTGGTAGTGCGTGATCAAGCCGCCCAGTTGCGACCTGAGACCATCGCTTCAGTGCGATCCATGGGAGCTGGACGACGCGCATTATTCCGTTTCGTATATCTGCCAGCGTGCGTGCCTGCCGTGATTACCGCCCTGCGCGTCAGCATTGGCACTGCGATTGCAGTGTTGTTTATTGCGGAAACCTATGCGACCAATACAGGGTTGGGATATTATATTGTGGTCGAGAGCTGGGGAGCGTTGCGCTACGCAGATATGTATGCTGGGGTACTCGCGATGAGCCTGCTTGGTTTGGCGTTGTACTTCCTAGTGGATTGGTTGGACCGCCGACTTTGCCCATGGCGGGAAACCACTATATGAAACTCCCTGATCGACTGGTTGTCGGCATCACTGGCGCAAGTGGCGCCATTCTGGGTGTGCGCCTGCTAGAAGTGCTGGCGCAGCAAGGGGGTGTGGAAACCCATTTGATCATTAGTAAAGCAGCTCAGCTTACCATTCGATCCGAAACAAAATACACTGTCCCAGAAATTGAAGGGCTGGCCGACGTCGTCTATGCCCCAAATGATATCGGTGCTTCCATCGCCAGCGGATCCTTTCACACACGTGGTATGGTGATCATCCCGTGCAGCATCAAGACACTTAGTGCTGTAGCACACTCCTATGCAGATAACCTCGTCTCACGCGCTGCGGACGTCACGCTAAAGGAAAAACGTCCACTCGTGTTAGTCGTACGCGAGAGCCCGTTGCACCTTGGTCATCTACGCCTGATGGTTCAAGCGGCGAAGCTGGGCGCCACCATATACCCACCAGTGCCGGCTTTTTACACATGCCCTCGCTCGATAGAGGACATTGTGGACAACATTGTAGGACGTGTGCTGGCACACTTGGGCTTTCCTAACGAGCTCTACACCCCTTGGAAGGGTATTACAGGAGGAGATTCACAGCCCAGCGCATGAAAAAGGCCGAGCTGAGACAGGTGCGCGACTTCCTGAATGCACACCATATCCTGACGCTAGCCACAATTGGTATCCATGGTGAACCCCAAGCGGCCGATCTGTATTATGTAGTTCTGGATGACCTGAGAATATGCTTCATCTCCACTACCTCCAGCCGCCACATTGCCAATATCCAGCGTAACCCACGCGTGGCCTGTACCGTTCATACTGTCGCAATAGAGTGGCGTGATATTCGCGGTGTCCAGATAGAAGGGACTTGTGCCCCATTAACCCATCTAGAAGGAATGAAGGCGTGGGCACGCTACACCATTCGCTTCCCCTTCGTGCTGAAGGATGCACAACTGCGAGAAGCTCTGAAGGGGGTGCAGATCTACTCTATTACCCCACACTGGTTACGTTGGATCGATAACTCGGTTCAGCTAGGCCACAAGGTAGAGTTTGAGCTATGAGAATAGCCAGCGGGGGACAGAAACGCCAATACGTACAGAAAATGTTCGAGCGCATCGCTCTGCGTTATGACCTGATGAACCGCCTCATGACCTTTGGCCAAGACCTGCGTTGGCGACGCGTGCTGGTGCGAGAAGCCAACCTGCCTCGTGCTGGACGGTTTCTCGACGTCGCCACAGGCACGGGAGATGTCGCTTTCATCGCAGCGGAGGGCACTGATCAGCCCGATCTTATCGTAGGCATCGACCTTGTCCCTAAGATGGTACATCTGGCACACAAACGTGCCAAGAAAAGAGTGTGCCACCGTGAACCTGTGTGGATGATTGGTGACACCATGTGTCTGCCTTTCGCTTCGGACACGTTTGATGCTGTAGCCTCCGCCTTTCTGATGCGCAACGTAACCGATGTGGTCGCAGCATTGCGCGAGCAAGTGCGCGTCACACGTCCCGGTGGGCGCGTGCTGATTCTCGAGGTGCCAAGACCCGACGGCAGAACATTCGGTAATCGTCTGTTTCGCCTCTATTTTCATTGGATCGTGCCTGTGCTTGGATGGCTTATCACAGGTGACAAAAATGCGTACAAGTACTTACCCGCATCCGCGGAAACCTTCTTGACGGTCGGCCAGTTGCAAAGTATTATGAAAAGTATAGGGTTAGGTGAATTGTACCATTATTCCTTTATGTTTGATTCCGTCGCGGTACATGTGGCGATTAAACCTCATAAAGGCACGTGAGATCCGCCGATGTCTCAGATACTCTGCCCTCATTGCGGACGTCCCATTACCGAGTCTACCGGACCACTAACAACTCAGGTCTTCCCAGAGCCTGTGAGCGAAGGCATGGCGCTCGCACAGGCCCAGTTGATGGAGTATGCGCGCGATCTGGCCAGAGTTTATGCTGTACAAAAACGTATGGCGAAATATCTGCCGGGTGGTTTGCGCGAGCGCATCCGGGTGGGCGAAGGGGGCAGTTTAACCGGTGGCCAAAGACGTTATGTGACCGTGCTGTTTGCTGACTTGGCGGACTTCACTCTCATCTCCTCGCGTCTAGATCCTGAGGACATTTTTGATCTTTTGAACACCTGCTTCCGACAACTGGTCGCTCACATCTATAAATATGGGGGCGAGGTGGATAAATTCCTCGGCGACGGCATTATGGCTGTGTTCGGAGCACCAGAAGCCCATGAGGATGACCCCGTGCGTGCCGTGCAAGCTGCTCTGGATATGGACGTAGAAATGCGAGAGCTAAGCTGTCGTTTGCGCCCCCGGCTGGGTGAAACCCTTCAGCTCCACATCGGCATTAGCTGCGGAGAAGTGATCGCCGGCAATGTGGGTGTGGATGAGCAGCAATCCTATACGGTTGTGGGCAAGACAGTCAATCTCGCATTCCGGCTGCAAGAGGTGGCTGAACCAGGGATGATTCTGGTGAGCCAGTCTGTGCAGCAAGCCACACAGCACCTCTTCCGGTATCGTTACTACAGAGATCTGGAGATCAAAGGTTTTCAGGGCAAAGTCCCCGTGTTTATTCTGGAAAATCGCCTCCAGCAGCGGACAGCGCCAGAGCCCTACTTCGAGGAACACTTCCCGTGGACAGGCCGTCAGCGCGAAATGGAACAGCTCAGACAGCTGATGGAACGCCTTACCCTGGGCGAAGGTAGTGTTGTACTTGTCGAGGGTGAGCCTGGCACAGGCAAGACTCGCCTTGTGCGCGAATGGCTCGCCAGGCATACCCCCCCCGCCGTCAAGGTATGGACCAGCACTGCACACATGGTACAGAGTCGCACAGGCTACAGCGTGTGGCGTAATCTTTCCCAATGGAGTACAAGCGTCTCTGGCGACCCGGTAGAATCAAGAGGCGCTGCTCCCACCTCTGCTCGCTCTATCCCGCTCCCTTCTACACTGCTAACGCTTGCCTTGAGCCAGCTGGAACAACTGACCACAAAAGGAGAAGCTGAAGAGACTCGCCTCCAGATATTTCAAGCAATACGGCAAGTGCTGATCACCCAGATCGAGACAACCCCTTTGGTGCTCGCTATTGACAATTGGCAGTGGGCTGACGATTTATCTCGCCACCTTCTATTATCACTTCTGCCTTTGGCCGACCAGCACCCGATCCTGTTTTGCATCCTATCACGCCCTGTGACTGGACAGGAACACGACATATCCCGCGAGGTGAAATTTCGAGCGATTCAGAACTACCACCACATCAGGCTGGCCCCACTTACAGACAAAGAAGTAGAGCAACTGATCACCTCCATATTTGCAGAGGGTGAGCTGGACCAAACGGCACTTTCCGTGATCCTCGGTTGGACTCAAGGCAATCCATACTTCCTTAGGGAGATTATGTCATCTTTGGCTACCCAAAAAATAATCGAGCGCGTTGGGAAATGGTGGAAGCTAAGGGAAGCATATCCATTTTCCTCACTACGTTTCCCGCCCAACCTTTTAGACATGACCACAGCAAACCTTGATCGCCTGCCGGAAGAGTTGCGGGAAGTTCTATATTGTGCCGCCGTAATCGGCTCTACTTTTCCACTGAGTCTGTTGCGCCGTGTGCTAGCCCGCCAGAACAAATCTGCCAACCTGGACAACCGCATCCAGGAGCTTAAGCGGTACGGCCTCCTGGAAGTGTCGACACAAGATCCTAATATGCTCGTTTTCCGTTACCCCATTGTGCATGAAAGTGTCTACACCCGTCTTTCATCCTATCAACGCCAAATGTTGCACGAAGTGATTGCCGAGGAGATGGAAAAAGCTCTAGAGGAGGAACCCACTGCCAATGTTGAACTAGTCGCTGAACATTTTATCCAGGCGGGACTGCCAGCTAGATCTTTGCGCTACTTGATGCAAGCTGGTCAGCGAGCACTGAGACAGGCTGCTAGCAAACTGGCTATTGAACATTACACTGCCGCTTTGATGGCCGTAGAGTACAGCCCACGCTACCACGAGGAACGCCTGGAAATAGAAATAGGTTTGGCCGATGCTTATTTGCAAGCCCAAGAATACGCCGAAGCTATCTCTCACTACCAGAGTGCATTAGAGCTGTGCAATGACCTGGGAAAACGCATAACGTTGCGTCAAGCTATTGCTCACGCTTACCTGGCTCGGAATGACCTCCCAAAGGCTTGGGAAAGCCTCGAGGCAGCACTCGAGGAGCTATCTGAAGGCGAGGTACCTGCTACATCTCCTTTGCGTGGTCGTGTCTTTGCCGATTGCGCCCAGATTGAATGGCGCATGGGTAATCGTCAGCGCGCTGAGCTCTGGGCGAGAGAAGCTGCTGCCATTTTGGAAGGCACTCCTGAGCACGTCAGCTTGGCTGCCAGCTATCAGACTCTGGGGCAGGTATACGCTATGCTAGGTCAAACTGAGCTTGCCAGCAGCTATCAAAAACGCGCTACAGCTCACTTACGCACCACCACCGCATTTCTCCGTTCACTATCCGCTAAGATCAAGTGATTCTTCCCCGCGTCGCAGCTGTCCGTAATCTTGTGACATCGGTGTAAGTTGCAGAGATTAAAGTGGAAATCACTCGTTGATGCGAGGAACAATCTCTGTGTGCTAAGTAACGTCATCGGATGGCCAGGCGCACACGATGGGCCAAGGAGTTGAAGGCGTCACTGTAGAACAAATCGGTTGAGCGCGGTCGTGGCAGTGTGACAGGTACCTCAACCGTGATGCGACCAGGCCGTTGACTGATCACCAATACACGATCGGCCAGGAACACTGCTTCTCGAATGTCGTGGGTGACCATCACTATCGTCCTGTGACTGGCTTCCCAAATGCGCATCAGCTCCAGGTTTAACCTCTCACGCGTCAAGGCATCCAGAGCTCCGAATGGTTCATCAAGGAGCAGGATCTCCGGCTCATATGCCAACGCACGTGCGATTGCGACACGTTGCTCCATACCGCCCGAAAGCTCACGTGGATAGCAATTCGCAAATGCAGTCAAATCTACGAGGCGAAGCACTTCCTCAACACGCTGCTGTGCTTCCAAATGGTTCACGCGCTGTATCTCTAGGGGTAGCAGCACGTTGTCAAACACAGTACGCCAAGGCATGAGGTTCGCTTTCTGAAACACAAGACCGATCTTGCGCGATGGGCCAGTCAACGGATGGCCATGGAGACATACTTGACCACGATCCGGCAGTAGGAGCCCAGCCAGCAGACGCAGTAATGTGGACTTGCCGCAACCGGAGGGCCCCACAATGCACACGAACTCACCTGACGCCACATCAAAAGTGATGTCTTCGACTGCTGACAACACACCCCGATTGGTGAAGTATTCCTTGCTGACGTGAATGGCCTGAAGTATTGCCCCCATGAGCACACTCTCCTGCTAGCTGTTCTGCTGCGAAAATCCCCCCAGTGATTCCGACGGTTCTGCAGAGGGAATAGCCTCAGGTGACACGCCTTCCCCACCTGTAGGTGCTGTCGGCTGCTCCATTGAGGTCGCGATGGGAACCGCCTCTGTGACAACAGGCGAGGCAGAGCCTGGTATTGCGGTTGGGATAGGCGTGGGTGGAGCAGTATCCTCTGGGACAGAGGTGGACACAGGAGTGTCGGATGGCACATTTGGCAACTCAATAGGTGTCAGCACAATCACTGGGATCGTCGCCGGAGGTAGCACCTCCTCCATCGGAGTAGGGCTATAGGTGGGAGCTGGAACTGGATGCTCCGGCTTGCGCATTGTTGTGGCTGTCGGCATAGAGGCAGGCAAGCTGCTAGGAGGCAGTGGTGTTGTACTCGGTATAGACAAGACAAACGTTGGCGACGGAGAAACAGGTAGTGTTTGTACCAACGGTAGCGAAGTCTCAGGAGCAAACGGCACAACTACAGTTGGGAAAGACTGTGTCGGTGTTGGCTCAAGTACAGTCGTAGGCAAACGCAACGGCACCGTTGTCACTATTACCGTTGTAGGGACGGATTCGGTGAAAAGTGGTGATGGTCTTGGTGGCGGGATAGCCAAAGGCGTTACCGTCAGCAATGGAGCAACCGGTGCCCGGCTCAATGCA
Source organism: uncultured Ardenticatenia bacterium (assembly GCA_937127125.1). Lineage (GTDB taxonomy): Bacteria > Chloroflexota > Anaerolineae > 4572-78 > NAK82 > NAK82. Next base: position 149,981 of record CAKZLO010000034.1, on the reverse strand, counting down.
ATCAAGCCGACACAATAACAGGGCATAGTGAGCAAAATGACTGCAAACAGCAGCGTGTAGACCGTCCGTCTGGGTTCACCTAGCTGAGCATACCAGTCTCTTATTTCCACTAGTTTCCCTACGATCATCCATCCGAGCTGATCCTCTCTGTTGGGTTGGAGATGGAGGTAACCCCAACAGGTGACAGCAGTGGCGCCTCCACAGTTTGCATACTGACCGCCCGGATAGCCGCCAAACCGAGCATATATATAACTATGGCAACACCGATTGCCAGCGAAAAGCCATAGCTTTGAGCAATCATGATTGTGAGGATCGAACCGACAACCGAGCTAAAACCGTTGACTCCCCACGCCCACGCCACTAAGGCCGGATTCACGCGATCAACCAGCCGAATGCCCAATGGAAACGGCATACCCATCAACATCCCCAAGGGAGCTAACAGCAAAATGGAAACAGCCACCCGATAAGCGAGATCAAACCCAATAAACGTTTGAAATAGAGAAGGTAAAAGAAAGATATACAATAGGGCAATCAATGCCAATGCGGGTATCACTCTCACCTGCACAGAGCGAGGATCTCCTTCGTTGAGCAAACGACCCGACAAGAAGCTACCTATGCCCGAGAAGAACAGAATTGCAAACAGCACCACCGAAGTAGCATAGACAGGATGTCCAAGGAACAACACAAAACGTTGCATCAGGCCTATCTCAATCAGAATGAACCCCATCCCCAGCGCAGCAAAGTAAACCAGAAAATATCCCGCTCCCCGCGTCGCCAAACCATGCCGTTGAAAACGCCACAGCGGCCACAGGATGAACCACGTCGCTAACAGCAGAGCTTGTGCTAGTAGGATAATCAATGTCACCTTTCCGGATCTAAAGTCACCCAGGTTGCTCCAACCGTAGTATTCAAAGAAGAAAGGTCGATCATCTGTAGTCGGAGTGACATCAAGCGGATACTCACGGAAGAAACGAGACCGGTCAGGTGCATTGAAGAAACGGACAAACCAATTGCTTGGATCGGTTTCATCAGGCGCGTACAGGATGGCGAACTCAAGCTGACCCACGAGATGTCGCAGACGCGCGATCTCCTCCGAAGTGAAGGGAGACTTTTTCATAATAAAGGTCGAGGTGTCACCAGCACGTACGACGACGAAATGCTGTGCAGGGTTGGCAACACCACGTGCTTCCAGTGCAGCTGTACCGATGGTGACCAGACGGAAGGCTTGCTGTGGTGGATCGAAATACCAACGACCTACCGTGAGTACTCCATCCTCGGTCAGATGGTCGTAATAGTCCAGGAACGCTTCCACCGTGTAAAGAAAGTTCTCGCTCAGACTGTATGCCCCTGAAGCTGCAGCTGCCCATGTGTCAACCTGCGAGAACTGGATCAGGTCGAATTTCTCTTGGGTGCGTGCAATAAAATTACGACCTTCGGCCAGGTGGATTTCTACGTTGGGGTAGTCTGTATAGATGCCCCCCGCAAAGTCGCGATACAATGCCTTATCGGTGACTAAGTTGACAATAAGAGGGTTAATTTCCACTCCCACAATACGAGGCACCCGATTGTATAGTGCAGTGAGGACATCAATACCACCGCCTGGCCCTATAATCAAGGCGCTTTGGGGTGGCTTCGCCCCCACCTGGAAAGCCAAACCACTCGGCGCACAGTTCACAAATGCGACGCTCTCCTGATCGCCGTTGAAGCGCGTGATCGCCGTGATAGCCGCAGCATCGATGGTAACGAACATCTGCTCAGGCGGAGGTGCCGCAGGACATCGCGAGCTAAGCCCCCACGCACCCAAGCTAGCACCTTCACGATACATGACGTCTACGCGCGCGAAAGGTGTGTGACCAGTATAAACAAGCTTGATGGTTGGATCAGCGTAGGCCTGATAAAGAGGTTTGCTCGGCGGTATGTGCAAAGGGAGAAGCCGGTCAGCAAGAAACGACAAACTAAACAGGATAACGGCCCCTACCAGAGCACTATATGCAAGGGCGCCTTGCCGACGGACAGGTATGAGCATCCCTATGTTCGATTGCAAGCTAAAGAAAAAGGTTGCCACCCCGGCAAGCCCGGCAGCGACCAACACAACACCTTGTCCAGACAACACCCATAAGAGCGTGACCACCAACAAGCAGCCCAATCCGCCACCGACAAGATCGGCGAAATACAGAGTGCTGATGCGCTTCGAAAACGCTGCAAATGCCCCACCCAACGTCAATCCGGCGAAGAAGAAGGGCACTACGACCAGCACATACTCAGCCAGTAGTAATACGATGAGAAGGATTGTCTGCCAAACCCGTTCGCTCGAGGTAAGGCCAGGCAACAACGGCGCCAACGGGTCCAGAGGCAGGCGGGTTATTAGCGCAAAGGAGATCACAATGCTCAAAGCGGTGAGGCCAGCAAACGTGGGGAGATTATGTTCCAGGCGTTCATCTCGCTCAGCACGCCGTACAGTCAGGTATGCTCCGCTAGCACCGAACCCAAGCAGTGCTGTGCTGATCACCATAAAGGCCAGATGATACCACATCGTTACAGAAAAAATACGAGTAAGGGCGATCTCCAAGGTCAGCACCGCCATGCTGATCATAAAGACGCCAACGTAAAGAAATCGGTTTGTTCGGGTCTGCGTCACGAGTTCAGCGTTCCTCCGCAAAAATGAGAGTGTAATCAAGTCGGGTGTGGCATACTAACAGGTTAGGCCTTAACGTCGTTGCCGCAAGCGAGGATTGGGTTGGCTGCCTCCCTGTTCAAAAATGCGTAACCACTCGTCAATTTCCTTTTCTGGCAGCGGTGGCACATCGAGTACTTGCGGCCTGACCCGCGTGCGCGGACGCCGGCGTCGTACAGGGTGAGCCAGCTCTGCCGCAAAAGCTCGTGAGTCGATCACGCGACAACCACGTGCACGAGCAGCCTGTTGCACGACACGATCTGAAGTCACCACAGTCAGCTGGCGTGGATCCTGTCGATGTTGAATCTCGTGAAGGATGAGTTCATCCGCCTGGTGACCTTGAGGAGCACAATACACTGTGATGCCCGCCTCAGATCGGCGCACTGGCGGACGGTAGGATAGTCCAGGATCAAAATACACTGCAAGTTCAAAACCTGTAGAGGCATGGTAGGCACGCAAACGACTCAGCAATTCTTCCTCGTCATTGGGGTCGTCAAGCCTGAGATCGGGCATCTGGCCAATAAGATTGTGTCCGTCAATTAACAGGAGCATTTTTATATACTGCCTAGAATCCGATGGCAATTTGCTGAGGATCCACGTAATGATTAAAGGGTTCTATGCTCACCTCCTCGTGAATAAGCCCAGCCCAGAAGTAGATCACATCTTTCTTAGCCGGCACATCTACAATCTGAATGCTTCCAGTGACCACAGCACGCTGGCCGGGCATCAGGTAATAGAACGTCTGACCGTCTATGACGCGCGGTTGCAACTGATCAAGACGGCCTAGTGCCCAACGGAAAGGATATGCATAGCCCGGATTACCCTCGTAGTCAATCCCTACCCGCCACGCGCCCGGCGACTGGTAGAAACCTTTGGTATTGAAGTTCTCATCACTGCGGTAGTGCGTTCCAGAGTCCGGCCCGATCGTGCGGATCGGCACCTGTCCAAAATTCTCTACTGTCAATGTGAACGCGAGCGTGCCACCCAGGGGCACCACCTTATCACCCGTGACAGGGTTGTAGAAGTCCACATGAGCCTGCACAATGTCAGCGCGCGGGCGACCGCCATCCTGAATAGTTAATGTGGAGGTCACCGTAGTGCGATTACCAACGCGGTCCACCGCCTCAGCGCGCACGATGTAATCGCCATCCGGCGGTGGATCGGCGCCCAAATCGACACCTCCGTCGTAGTCGTACATATGCAGTCCGGGCGAACCCGGTTTCACGTCGCGTTCCTTTTCAGCAACCGGATATTTGGTGCCGTCTGCTCCAATAAGATAAACGGTCACCTCTGCTGGCTTGTTTAGATAATAATTGATAGTCACACGATCATGCTTACCGTCTTGGTTGGGTGTGAAAACCTTGGGATAAACGCTGAAACCTTGGAGCTGGGGCAGCTCGGTGTCAGCATCCTGGATCACCATTTCTCCCTGTGCCCGCTGAATCACCCCTGCATCCGTGATCGCTTCGACGACCCACGTGTAGGTACCGTCGGGCAACATGCGGCCACCTATCACACCGCTGAAATCCACCTGATAAGCGCCAGATGAACGACGACGTTCCTGGCGGAAGTAATGCCTTTGACCTTCCCCGTCCACCAAATAGATGGAAAGATTGGCATTGTCCCCTAGCTTGTAGGCAATGCGTGCCACATCGTTTACCCCATCGGCGTTGGGTGTAATCAAGGCCGGTCGCACCGATACATCGTAAAGCAGAGGAGCCCCACTACAACCGGAGAAGATGACCAATGCAAGCAACCCCATCGCGCATGAAGCCAGGAGCTTCCCAAATCCAATCATACCTGTGCTCGACAAAAGAAAACACCGTTTTCCTACAACATTATTGTGGTCAGATGAGCAACAACTGCTCATACGAGGTCAATTGCCCCTTCTGTACGCAGCAATCTGTCCACAGTCGGGATGATAACCGGTTAACCACAACCGGTCAAATGGCAGCTCGCCTAGAGCGCACCGATCGGGAGAGGCTGAGAAGATCAGCCACCGCATGCCGATTCTTATCAAGGCTCCTGGGACCTCCCCCGTTGTGAGCATAGATAAAGTATGCTATACTATATCTTAAGGTGACATCGTTACGACCTGCCGGTTGAAAATACATCTGATCTGTTATGTCAGGGGGATGTACTATGAAAAGAGGCAAGAATCCATTGTATTGGTTGATGATTATTGTGGCGTTTACGTTGGGCACGACACAATGTGCACCGCCTGCAACACCCTCTCCTGAAGCGCAGATTACGCCGCCAGCCACAGCGACCACTGCGCCTTCTCCCACTGAGATAGTCGCACCGGCCACAGGAGAGGTACCAACTGTTGCCGCCACTCTGGAGGTGTCACAGCAGGTCATCACTCAAGTGGTTGAGGAGTCCGAAGCGGCCAAAGCTCGTGAACCCAAGAAGGGAATCACTGTCGTGAGCGATGAAGAGGTCACCAGCCCGCGTACCAAGCGCGGTGGCGAATATAAGGACGTCGCCACCTCCGACGCGGTCAGCCTCCACCCCTATCTAACCACCGATACCGCGTCGAGCAGCTACCAAGGGATGGTCTACACGGGAGGATTGCTGCGTCTTGACGAGAACACGTTGCAGTACATCCCCAATATGGCAGAGAGCTATTCTATATCGGAGGACGGGCTTACCTTTACGTTTCGGCTGCGCAAAGGTATGCTCTGGAGCGATGGTCAGCCTATCACTGCGCGAGACTTTGAGTGGACTTACCAGCAAGTCACGAATCCAGCGAACGAGTTTCCCTATCTGTCACAACTTGAGTTCATAAAGTCCTATAAAGCGCTGGACGATTACACTCTGGAAATCAAGATTGAGAAGGTGTATTGCCCGAGTCTGGGCCAGATGTCCGGATTGATCACACCCCTGCCGAAACACGTCTGGGAGAAGCTGCCATGGAATGATCCGGAGAAGAACCCGGAGATGAATAAGCCTTCGGTTGTCTCAGGACCATACAAGCTGGTGGAATGGAAGCGGGATCAGTATGCCATCTTCGAGGCCAACGAAAACTACTGGTATCACGGCGCCCCGAATATTAGCCGCTATGTGATTGAGATCGTACCCGATCAGGACGTTGCCTACCAGAAGATGAAAACAGGTGAAACTGACACAGGCCCCATCACCCCCGACAAGCTGAAGGAGGCACGCCAACTGCCCAACATCACCGTCTACGAGTGGTGGCCGGCAGCAGCGCTGTGGAGCTATGTCGGCCTCAATATGCGCCCGGGATTCCCGACACACGACCTCCACGTGCGTCGCGGGCTCGCTTACGCCATTGATAAAGACCTGTTGACAGAGCAGGTAATGCAAGGGCAGGCCAAACGCTTGTGCTCCGTTTATCCGGAGACCTCGTGGGTCTACAATCCGGATGTACCCTGCTACGATTACAATCCAGAGAAGGCTATCGAGGAGTTCAAGCAAGCAGGTTATTCATTCCAGGACGGCAAGATGCTGGATCAAAATGGCAAGCAGCTGCGGCTGAAGCTGGTCTTTGGCCCAAATACCAGCAAGACGCGTGAACTGATTGCTGTGACGCTCCAGGACTACTGGCGCCGCATCGGAGTAGAAGCCAATATTCAGGCCATGGAGTGGTCCACCTTCCTGGAAGCGCTCCACTCCAAGGAACCGGACTGGGATGTGTACATCGGCGCATGGCAGGCTACCATCGAGCCGCACATCATGTACACGATCTGGGCTGAGGAGAACATCCCAGAGCTCAACTCCGTCGCCTACATCAACAAGGAAGTGGAGAAGCTGTTCGAAGAAGCGGGTGCAAACTGCGATTTCGAGTTTCGCAAACAGAAATACCAGCAGATTCAAAAAATTATCGCGGAGGATGCACCGTACATCTTCCTCTTCTACAACAAGTCGTGGAGCGGTCAAAACAAGCGCATTAAGGGGATCATTCCCACCGCGCTGGGCATTGGCTGGAATATGGAGGACTGGTATATCGAGGAGGCGCCAACGCCGTGAGGCAGGGGCTTGCTCGCTATATTATCCGCCGCGGGCTCCAGTCACTCTTTCTGGTGTGGATCGCCACGCTGATCGGCTTCACCATCTACCAGCTGGCACCAGGAGGCCCCCTACAATTTCTGGACGATGACCCCAAACGTACCGCGGCGGATTTCAATCGTCTGAGCGCATTGTATGGATTGGACCGTCCAATATTGGTCCAGTATTTGGTATGGTTGACTGGAGAGGACTGGCTTGTTTTGCTCCCCGGCGGTACAGCATGGCAAAGCGGGCAGTGTCGCAACAATGCCGAGCGGTGCGGGCGTGGTATCCTGCGCTTCGACTTTGGTCGCTCTTTTTACTTCAAAGGCTCAAACGTTATCGATCTGATTGTCGAGCGCATCCCGGCTACATTCATCTTGGGGTTTTCCAGCCTAGTCATCAGCGTGGCGGTGGGTATTCCCTCTGGCATTTATGCAGCGTTGAATCGTGGACGACTGCCTGACCACATCATTCGGGTTACTACAGTGTTGGTTAACACGGTGCCCGAATGGTGGATTGGACTACTGCTATTGATCATCTTGGGAGGCTATCTGCGCATTGTGCCGCTGGGCGGAATGGAAACCATCGGTGATGGCTCGCTGCCAGACCGGCTGCACCACCTCGCCCTGCCAGCCGTGGTAAGCGCCATCAGCGGGTGGATCAGCATCTCACGCATTATGCGCTTCGAGATGCTCGAAGTGCTCAATCAGGACTACGTGCGCACTGCGCGCGCCAAGGGTCTTCCAGAGCATCTAGTTATCCTGCGCCATGTGCTGCGCAATGCCATCCTGCCCTTCGTCACGGGCTTGAGTGGCATCTTCCTGTTATTCCTCTCCGGCTCAATCCTCTTTGAGCTGGTCTTCTCGTGGCCCGGAATGGGCAGACTGGCTGTAATTGCCATCAACAGTCGCGACTATCCAGTGATGATGGGCTTGTTCGTCATCAGCTCCTTCCTGGGCATTATGGGCGTCCTTATGGTGGACATCCTGTACAGCTTCGTGGATCCACGGGTCAAGTACGAGCTGTGAAAACACCAACAACAGCTCGTTAGTAGGCATCAGCTGAGGCTTCGCATTGGACGCACAAGCGATTAGGCGCACTTCAATCCCTCGCATCCGCGGCATAAGAGAGCAGACCTACTGGCAAGCTGTGCTTGCCAAGCTGATCCGCGACAAGCTGACTCTGGCGGCAATGTTCGGCCTGGCTGTGATAGTGACCCTCTCAGTCGCCGCGGCCTGGATTAGCGATCAGGTGCTCGGGTTCGACCCGACCTCAACCAATCTCATCAATCGCAACGCACCCCCTACATGGGCAGCGACTGCTTGGCCCATTTTTCAGGAGTTCACCCAAACGTGTCAGGAGGGTGGGGTGAGCACGTGTCGCTGGTCGTTGTGGGGTCGCATTCTCTCCGCCTCATGGGCCGGTTTGCGGGAATGCCTGGCTGCCCCGCGTGGTACCTGCCACTGGATGGGCACCGATCAAGCCGGCCGCGATGTGCTGAGCCGTGGTCTATACGGAGGGCGCATCTCCTTGCGCATTGGCCTCTACGTGGCCAGTATCTCTATGACCTTGGGCGTGGTGCTAGGTTTGATCAGCGGTTACTACGCCGCCACCTTCATAGACGACATCATTAATGCAGTGATTCAGACGCTGGGCAGCATTCCGCTCCTATTTCTGCTGATCATCCTCTCGCGCATTTTTCAACCCGGCCCAGAAGGTCTCTCTTTCCTGATCGGCATTTTCGGGTGGATGGGTGTCTCACGTCTGATACGTGGCCAGATATTCTCCATTCGCGAGCGCGAGTACATCCTTGCCAGCCGCGCGATCGGAGCTTCCATCTGGCGCATCATGTTCCGCCACATATTGCCAAATGTTTCTTCCATCGTGATTGTTGTGGGGGTGTTTAATGTCGCGGGTGCTATTATCGCAGAAGCTGGATTAAGCTACCTGGGTGTGGGCATCGGCCCACCTCTGCCCAGCTGGGGCAACATGATGCAAGGATCGTTGGGCAATTTCACTGATGCGCCATGGCTCGTACTGGCGCCCGGACTGTTCATTTTTCTGACCACTCTGTCGATCTATCTCATCGGTGACGGCCTGCGGGATGCGCTGGACCCCTGGGTGAAATAAACCTTTCTCCGGTCCATATGGGCAGATCCCTTTCTCTGCCAAGCGCATGCACGCCTGGCGGTATTCGTTTCACAGTTCTACAGGAGGTTCCGAGGTTGACCAGCAGAAGCACGAACCCAGATGCACAGCGAGAAGATCTCTACAAGATCTTAGGCGACCTGCCTGACCGCCAGCGCCCCATCCGTGCAACATGTATTGGTGTCGAAGAACAACCAGGCTATGTTCTGGAGCGCCTGGTGCTCAACTTGAACGGCATCGAGGCGGTGCCGGCTTATTTTGTGCGACCGTTGCGAGGAGAAAGTCCATGGCCAGCCGTGCTCTACAACCACGCCCATGGGGGCGAGTACCACATCGGCAAGGAGGAACTGCTAACAGGTCGCACTTTCCTGTACACGCCGCCTTACGCCGTGGAACTGACGCGGCACGGCTACGCCGCGCTGTGCATCGATCACTGGGCCTTTGGAGAACGGCGTGGACGCACCGAATCGGAGATCTTCAAACAGATGCTCTGGCACGGACAGGTGATGTGGGGCATGATGGTTTACGACAGCTTGCGCGCGCTCGACTATATGACCTCTCGCGCGGACGTGGACGCACACCGCATTGCCACGCTCGGCATATCGATGGGGAGCACCATGGCATGGTGGGTTGCCGCATTGGATGAACGCGTTAAGGTGTGCGTGGACATATGTTGCCTCACCGATTATCAGGCCCTGATTGAAACACGCGGGCTGGATGGTCACGGCATCTACTATTACGTGCCCGGACTGCTCAAACACTTCACCACTGCGCAGATCAACGCCTTGATTGCCCCTCGGCCACATCTAAGCCTGGCAGGCAACTATGATCCGCTCACCCCGCCGGCCGGGTTGGAACGCATCGACGCCGAGCTGAAGCAGGTGTATGCCGAGCTGGGTGCGGCCGAGGCATGGCAACTGCACCGCTACGACATCGGCCACTTCGAGACCGCAGCCATGCGCGCCAAGGTGATAGCGTTTTTGGGCCGATGGCTATGAGCCACACCCAACCACTATCTGAGATGGGCCCTCTGAATGTTGGTTGTGTTCGTAAATCGGTGTGAGCACAAACTGAGATGAGCACAGCAATCCGATTACAACACCTGCGCCAGCTGATGCAACAACACGGGCTGGCAGCGCTCTTGATTTCTGAGGCGCACAATCAACGTTACCTGTCCGGCTTCACTGGCTCGGCCGGTGTGTTGCTGATCACTCCAGAGCGACAAGGCATCGCCACCGACTTCCGCTACTACGAACAAGTGCGCAGGCAATGCCCTGAGTGGGAACTGTTCCAGGTAGGTTATGACTTCGCAGGTCATCTGGCCGAGGTGTTGCGCGCGTTAGACGTGCATGATGGTGCAGTGGGTTTTGAGGCAGCCCACGTATCGGTGGAGACGTGGCGACGCTGGAGTGCTGTGTTGGGCAGCAATATCACACTGGTCGAGACATTGGGACTGGTGGAACAGCTGCGACAGGTCAAGGATGATGGGGAACTGCAGGCTATACGTCGTGCCATAGCAGTTGCTGAAGCGGCATGGTCGCAGCTGCTGGAAAAGTTGCGCCCCGGCTTGAATGAACATGAGGTCGCCTGGCAGCTGGAGAGCAGCATGCGCGCGCTGGGTGCCGAAGCCGTTGCCTTCCCGCCCATCGTAGCTGCCGGCCCCAATGGCGCATTACCGCACGCGGCCGCCTCCAGCCGACCCATCCAGTCTGGCGAGCCGATTGTGATCGACTTCGGCTGCATCGTAGATGGCTACTGCAGCGATATCACGCGCACCATTTGCCTGGGTCGGCCGTTGGACGAGCGATACCTGCAGCTTTGGCAGCTGGTGCGACGCGCGCAGGAGACCGCACTACGCGGCCTGAAAGCCGGCATCAGTGGCGCTGAGGCGGACAAGCTGGCGCGCGACGTGATCGCCGCGGCCGGTTACGGCGAACACTTCGGCCATGGACTGGGCCACGGCATCGGGCTCGCCGCACACGAAGAGCCTCGCCTGCGCGACAACTGGCCACACAGCCTGCCTCGCGGCGCCGTAGTGAGCGTCGAACCAGGCATTTACCTGCCTGGCTGGGGCGGTGTGCGCATCGAGGACATGGTAGTGCTGTGGGAGGAGGGCGCGGAAGTGCTCACCCAGGTGCCTGCCGTCCCAATCCTCTGACGGTTGGACAGAGTGAATGAAACTCGTAAGGACACACAGGTGTGGGACGCAGAAGGGATGCCCTCGCCAACCCATGCGGGCCTCGCGTCAACTGGTGGCGTTAACGCGAGCTCAAACGTGAGAGACTTTCCCTGACGGTCGCAGCACGGGTGGTATAGATTGCTTCCTGCTCAGCGCCGCTCCCAGTACACCCGGATGCGCGCATTACCCCAACGCTCGTAATATTCGACGCGCACCTGGCGTTCTCCTTCGGAGCTGAATCGTTTCTCCGCGCGCCGCGTGCGCACACCGTCCTGCCAGCTGTCAATGAGCAGCTCACCATCCACCCACAGGCGTGCCCCGTCATCCATCTCAACGGTGAACACGTAGAGATCGTCTTCAAAGTTGACTTGGCAAGTGTAGCGTGCTGAGAAGTTGTCCGCCGGCACGACCGGATGCGGCGCACTGGTGCCCCAGTCGTGGTTGAGCTCCTCCTCCCAGCGCTCCAAGACTGGGTCGCCCCTTAGTCTGCGATTGTCGTAGTAACGAGCCTTCCAGTCCTCCGGCCGATGCCAAGTGAGATGTATCATCGCGTTGGCCAGATGCTCATAATACTCGACGCGCAGCTGGTGCGGCCCAGCACCCAGCTCAATCTCGGCACGGTAGGTAGTGGGACGCGTGTCATGCCATTCGTCGATGACCAAGCGGTCGTCCACCCACAGGCGCACGCCATCATCCGCCTCAAGGGTGAAGATGTATTTCCCACCGCGCAGCTCCACTGTGCGCGTCCAGCGCACCGAGAAATCGTCGGCAGGCAGGCCGGGCGCCGGCGCGCGGTCGGCCCAGTTGAAATCCACCTCCTCATCATCGCGCACCAGCACTGGCGGCCCCTGGAGGGAGAAGTTATCGAAGTACTCGCCACGCCATGCCGTAACAACTTGGGGTGTGGGCAGCGGAGTCGGCGTGATAGTCGCTGTGGGCGTCGGCGTGGCCGTGGGAAGAGGTGGCGCAGGCAACACCGGCACGACGCTCAGATCGCCACTGACGAGGACATAACGGCGCGCCACCCAACCGCTGCCCTGTGGAACGCGCGCATAGGCGATCTGCAGCCAGTTGCCATCGGCGCTGATGCCGCTCACCTCAGCGGATTGGCCAGCGCGCAGGGCACCCAAGATAGGATAGCCGATGCCAGGCCCGCTACGCACGTTCAGGTCCAACATAGCCGTCGCGATTGGCGGCTGGCACAGTTCGCAAACGTCCACTGCGGCGGGTGTGGCACGCGTTGGTGTGACAGTGGCCACAGGCGACGCGACAGGGGGCGTAGTTGGGGTGATGCGTGCAGGCGTGGGCAGTGGGCTCTCCATTGCGGGCTGCAGCGCCATAGCGACAGGGGCGCTGCGAACGGCAGGTGCCGCACCCGCAGTCAGCCACAATAGTAAAACCCCTACCGCGACAGCACACGCTCCGCATGTACGGAAGCTTAACAGCTGTCCCCAATACATCCTCAGCTCCTCGGCTCACACCCCTGCTTTACCCACACCATCCGCACCTTACCCAGAAGCCGGGTTGTGTACCCGGCTTCTGAAAAGATGTCGAAGCAGCAGCAACTTATGGTCACCCTTTTGCCAGTCCACCTCAGTACTGGATAACAAAGTTGTCGAACTCCACCACTACCGGCACTTGATCCTCTGACATCACTTCCAGGTTGAAGAAAGGATTGTCCTTCAGGCGGCTCCTGTCTTTCTCGATAATGGGGCCCTTATTGTTGATGAATACCTTCACATTATCACCACGACGTGTGGCTGTCAGTTTGTTCCACTCCTCTTTGCCCAGCTCCACAGAATCGGAACACTTCGCCCACAGCTCACCTGTACCTGGACCGTTGGTGATATAGCTGAGCCATACCAACCCTTTGTCGCTGTCGCATCCGCTGCCACCGCGCGGTCGCACTTCCAGCGCCCAGCGCTGCTTGTGCAGCTGAGTGCTGACGTTGAACAACAGACCATACCACACCTTGTTGTTGTCAGTGCGCCTGCGCGCTTCGACACTAAAGGTGCCCTCTTTGAGCTGCACACTTGCAGGCGGGGCAACAAAACATCGCATGTTCTCATCTCTCAAGGTGATCCGCAGCCGCCCATCTGTGCGCTCCATTTTACAGTCACAATCCACCAGATCGTTCTCTGGGTCCGTGCACTTGTAGTTCACCCACCCTTTATCACTGCTGAAGTCGTCGGACCAGTAGACACCAGCCGCTCCGGCGTCCTTGGCAATCGCCGGGAGGTAGGTGAATGTAACCAAGATAGCGCTTCCTGTCACCCAAATAACAGCTTGGCCCGACAGCGTGCCGCTCCCCCGCACAAAGGCACCAGTTTCAGTGCCCTGAGTGGTGAGCGTAATCTGACCACTGACTGGCACGGTGAACGAAACAGGCCAGATGAACGTACCTCCTCCAAGAGGACATCCAAGCGACTGTGATCCACCACCACTTCCTGACATAGCTATGCTCATGGACACCTCTCGGCGGGGGAAAGCATAGGTGACTGTAACCGGGACGTTTCCGGAGAGATTGCTTGTCGCATTAATGGTGAACGGATTCCAACACCTGACTATCACATTAAGCGAGACAGTGACATTCCGAGAAATAATGGTGAAAGTTCGGGTACCCGTGAAAGTGTAGGAGTTGTCTATGCTCACGCTGGCGGACACATTCTGCGTGATTGCACTTGCCGAGACATCCGATTCCTGCGCCCAGGCCGGGAGTGAAACCCCCGCACCGGGCAACAACCCAAATAAAAGAGCAACGCAGACCAGCAGCCCAAATACTACCCCGAATCGTCCACTCCGCGTTATGACGGTACGCTGTGCCATGGTAAGAGATCCTCCTCAACCAGAATAGCGCTTAAACTCGGTTTTCTTCCCCGCTGCAGACCGCGTGGGAAGACAGGATGCTTATACAAACAAGTTCCATCGCCCCGATCTCAGGGACATTAGACCTGTTACCCAGATACATACCTTATCTTATTACAGACGCTGGTGACAGGCAATTTGTTCCCATCCGGCTGAACCGATTCCGCTGCCCACCCCTCGTCTGACGAACGCATTCATCGCGAGACCTACCAAATTCCACTTAGCAGGGTGCCCATGAATAGCCAGAGAGCTGCCACCGCGGGAAAACGTATTGTGCGTGCGGTTGGACTATGCCTTGTCGGCAAAGCCGTCCGATAGTATGTCCTCTGGTCATACACGGCCCACTGCCATTCTCGGAAAAAGGGGTAACCTTTACTCCCAATCTGTGATATAATAATTAAAATTACCATCTGACCGCCCCCACAATTGCCCCCTCCCAGCCAAAGGCGGCCACAGGCTGTATCCAACCCAGTCGCTCATTACCAGTCCATAGGAGTGACGCTGTGGAGCTTGTCTGGTTGTTGGCTGCGTTTCTGGTGCCGTTGGTTCTCAATCCGTGGGGGAGCAGTGCCTTTGATTTGCCCAAGGCAGCACTTGTACTAATGCTGGCGCTGCTGGCAGGACCTATGGCGCTGAGGCGAACCAGCAGGCCTTCCACTCCTATCGCTCCGTCCAGTGTGCCCTCGCCGCTTATCTGGCCTGTGCTGGGTTTTGGTGCGACGCTCGTTCTAGCCACCTTCTTCTCCATCAACCCAACGCTCAGTTTCTGGGGCGGTCACGCGCGCCAACAGGGATTGCTCATCCAGCTGGCCGTCTTGGGACTGTTCATGGCGGTGGCATTTGGACTGCACACCCATACGCAGGCTGAGCGACTGCTGAACGTGCTGGCCTGGGGCGGCGCACCCGTCACGCTCTACGGCCTATGGCAGGCGGTGGGCCCGGACCCGCTGCAATGGCAATCCGACGCCATCTCGTCCGTCCTCTCGACATTGGGGCGCCCCAACTTTCTGGCCTCTTACCTGGTGATAATCATTCCGGTGACACTGAGATGCCTGCTGAGGACAGCCTGGCACTGGCAATATGGGCTGCTTTTGAGCGGTCAGCTGGCTTGTCTGGCTCTCACGGGTGTGCGCAGTGCCTGGGCCGGTCTGGTCATTGCAGGGTTGGTTTTCATTGTCATCCGGCTAATTAGCGCAAACCGCACGTCCCTGGCGCTGGGCATTGCCGCGACGACCGTGGCAGCGACGGCCGTTGCCACCGGGGTCGTGCTGGCGCGTGCCGATGAGGGATCCGTCAGCGCACGCTGGACTATATGGCGCGCCAGCTTGCCCCTGATCTTGCGGCGTCCTTGGCTGGGCTACGGTCCGGAGACCACGCGTGCCGTCTTCGCCCCTGCCTATCCACCCCAACTGGTCTATTATCAAGGGCGTGGCGTGGTCGTCGACCGGTTACACAACATGTGGCTCGACACAGCGCTGACATCAGGCATTGCGGGCGTAATGGCCTTGGGTGGGTTATGGGTCACGAGCGGTTGGCTGGTGTGGCGCAACGTGCGCACAGGCGATCAAACTGTGCAGCTGACTTGGGCAACGCTAGCGGCCGCGCTGAGCGGCCATTTCGTCGATATGCAGGCCGGAGTGGAGACGGTTACGAGCACGACGGTAGCCTGGTTGTTGCTCGGCCTGGTGGCAGCGCTTGGGCGCGGATTGCTGCCAGCTTGGGGGACTTACATGCAGAGCTGCCAAGATGCCCCAATACCAGATGCCGGGGAAACCGGACACGAGCTAACTGGTCGTATCAAAGGGTGGCTGCCAGTGGTTGTGCCAGCATCGGTCACGGTTGTGCTGATCGGTCTGCTCTGCGCTCGTCCACTGCTGGCCGACGTGGCTGCCTGGCAGGCTTTGAATGGCAGCTTGGCAGCGAACGAACGACCGGCGGCAGCCGAGCGTGCGGTCGCTCTGTGGCCGGTGTCGGGTGAATACCGTCGACTGCTCGCCGGCCAGCTCCTGGCGCTGGGGGATGTAGCTGCTGCCGAACGGCAGCTGGCAACCGCAGCCGCACTGGAGCCGACAGATGCCGTGGTCTGGGCACTGCAAGGCGACCTTCTTGCACATCACGGTTACCTTGCACCTGCCGAGGCAGCTTACCGGCGCGCACTGGAACTGGCACCCACGATTGGTCTTACACATCGCGCACTGGGGATCGTATTGCTCCGGCAGGGTCGTTTGGCGGAGGGCATTGTGGCCCTTGAGCGAGCAGTTGACCTTGATGCCACCGACGGTGTGGCCTTCTACCACCTAGCTCGGGCGTACGAGGCGCAAGGCAACGAGGATGGTGCGGCATGGGCGTGGCGCCAGGCGCTGCGCTGGGGATACTGATAGGGGGTGAGGGATAAAACAGTCTCTTCTGGCCAGCTCGGTGCAGCAGCATTATGAATCGTGAGTCCAACTGATGCAGGTTAGTCTCTGTTCACTATCGGCTCCCGATGGGGAGCGATGTCGGGTCATGATCTTGGCAGAATAGGTGCCCACATACAGAATAAGGAGGGACAAGATGGGACTCGCAGCATTACGTGCATGGTCAGCCTCAATGATTGCCACTCTTGTGCTGTTATTGGTCACGTGGGCAGTCAGGATGGCGCTGGCGCAGGCACCCGAAGGCGAAGCTGATATCTCTGGCGCCGCCGCAGTTGCCAGCAAGATCAACTATCAAGGTGAATTGCGCGAGGGTGGCGTACCCGTCACCGGCAGCCGAGTTATGACAGTGCGTCTGTACTCAGATGTCAGCTGTAGTGCACCGCTGGACAGCATCCCACTCGGTTCGGTGCCGGTGACAGACGGCCGCTTCAGCGTTGCGATCAGTGTGCCACTCCACATGTTCATGGGTGATGGCGTATGGCTCCGATTGGACGTAGAGGGCACGCCGATGGCATGTCAGGAGATACTGCCAGTGCCTTACGCGCTGAGCCTGCGGCCGCAAGCTTATGTGCGCGGCGCCACCTCTGGCACGACGTTGGGCAACGCTATCGTCAATGTCGAGAATACGGCCGGGTCCTGGTTGGGCACAACGAACGGCATCTATGTGCACACTGCTACCAGCAGCGCAGTGCGTGCCTCAAGCATGGGCATGGGTGTCTACGCCACCAGCGATACCACCTACGCCGTGCGCGGCAGCTCGATCCAAGGCACCGGAGGCTACTTCACCAGCGAAGGTGGTCACGGCATCTGGGCGACGACGAGCAGCAGCACCCACTATCATCACGGCGGTAACTTCAGTGCCAACTGGGGTTATGGTATTTACGCCACCAGCACGAACAACAATGCCATCCGCGCCGTCGGCGGCAGCAGCACCGGCACATCCACACCGAGTGGACCGGTGGGTGTGGTCGGCCTGAGCACAACCCGTGCTGGTGTGTGGGGCTCCAGCCGCGACAACGTGGGCGTGTATGGCAGGTCTCAGGGCAATTACGGAGTGCGTGGCGAAGGTGGCACGGTTGGAGTATTTGCCTCTGTGACTACCGGCACCGCCTTTCGCGGGGAAGGCCAGAGCACACTGATGGAGCTGTACGATACTGCCCCTTCCAGCAATCGGCGTTTCCACATCACCAATGATGGCTACGTGTATGCCGACGGCTCGTACAACTGTGGCTTGGGTGCAAGCTGTTTCAACACGGGGGCCGGCGCGGATGTCGCTGAGCGCATCGACAGCCGCGACGCACTCGAGCCGGGCGACGTAGTGATCATCGACCCAGACGATCCGGGTGCCTTCCGGTTGAGCCGCGAGGCGTTCTCGCCACTGGTGGCGGGTGTTATTTCCACAAACCCTGCGATTACTATGAACAATAACGACTTGGCCGACAACGACGACGGTGAGCGCTCTGACACGCGCCCGCTGCTGGCGCTGGTCGGCATGGTGCCGGTCAAGGCCAGCGCCGAAAATGGTGCTATCCAGCCGGGCGACCTGCTGGTGGCGTCCAATACCCCTGGTCACGCTATGCGTGCCGGCGACGCCCCGCCCGTCGGCACGATAATCGGCAAGGCACTGGGCAGCCTGGAGGCAGGAAAGGGTGACATCACCATGCTGGTCATGTTGCGCTGAGAGGACAACGCAATGAAACAACTGGCTTTGACGAGTGTGATCACCGCGACCTTGGTCGGGCTGGTATTAGCCGGAGCAGGCGTGGCTGCCGGGCCGCTGACAGTCGACTGGAGCGTGCTGGCCGGAGGCGGTGGACACGAGGTCCAAGGTGTATTGGAGCTGGACAGCATCATCGGCACATGGTATAGTAGCCATGTCGGCGCCACGATCTACCTGCCGATCATCCGCAAATGAGATTTGCAGGCCTGGAACCGGCTGACTGAGCGAGCGGACGATAGAAAGCCTGTGCATCTGCAGGGCGTTCTCGCAAACAGTGTGCAGGAGTGGAAATTCTCTGGCAGACCTCTCCTTGGGAGGCACTGAGCTATCGCGGTGCAGGACACCCCGCTTTACGAACGTATCTATGCCATAGTGCGCCAGATTCCGCCGGGTAAGGTGGCTACTTATGGCCAGATAGCCGCCCTCGTGGGAGGATGCACAGCACGTATGGTTGGCTACGCCTTGGCTGCCTTGCCATTCGACAGTGACGTCCCATGGCAGCGCGTGATCAACCGACATGGCAAGGTAAGCCCTCGCAGCGGTGGCGCAGGCAGCGCTCTGCAGCGTCAGCTGCTACAAGAGGAGGGCATCCAGTTCGATCACGAAGGACGTGTGGACTTCGCCGCCGTTGGCTGGGATGGTCCCGAGCTGGTTTGATCGGTGTGCTACAGGGTTGTACTTCTGCACAACACTGAACAGTCATTGGAGAAAACAATAGATTTGCCGTCCAATCATTCCAGACTATAATAGCTTTTTATAATCCGTATGCCAGACGCGGTGGAACAATGTGCGTCGTGGCGCACCAATTGGGTCGGCATCGCACAGGTTTGTACGGCGAAGGTTACCGCTTGACTGGCGAAGTTCAACGTAATTGCATCTTGCGTGACGCGAGTGCCCGGGTCGTGAAGCTGCAGGAAAGCGCAACATCGTGGCAGGTAGCAGCTGCAATAGCTGAGACTGATCCCAATATTCATTTCAACTACACTCACAGGAAGGGAATGCACTATGCGCAAGCTATCTTTCTTCAGTCTGCTGATCATTCTGGCCTTGCTGATCACCGCCTGGCCGGGCCCGGCCCAAGCGGCTGAGCCACAGCGCGGCGGCGCGATCGTGGTGGCGTACAAGGACGACTTGGCCACGCTTGACCCAGCGATTGCATATGACTGGACCAACTGGCCAGCAGTCAAAATGGTCTTTGATGGCCTGCTCGACTACGACGATACCACCAACCTGCTGCCACGGCTGGCCGAAGCGATGCCCGAAGTGAGCGCCGATGGCACAGTGTACACCTTCAAACTGCGCCAAGGTGTCAAGTTCCACAATGGTCGCGAGCTCACCGCCGATGATGTGGTATACACCCTCACCCGTGTCCTGGACCCCAAGACCACCAGCCCTGGTGCTGGTTTCTACCTGGGTATTAAGGGGGCGCAGGAGTTCATTGACGGCAAGGCGACCACAGTGGAAGGCATCAAGGCATTGGATAAGTACACCGTTCAGTTCACACTGACCCAGCCGGATGTTACCTTCCTGAACAAGATTGCTCTCAACTTCGCCTACGTTGTGCCCAAGGAAGAAGTGGAAAAAGACCCTGCCAACTTCGGGCACAATCCGGTGGGAACCGGCCCCTTCTTCTTCAAGGAGTGGCAGCCCGGTCAGTACCTAATCTTTGAGCGTAATCCCGAGTACTTCTTATGAAGGTCTCCCTTACCTGGATCAGGTCAAGATTGAGGTAGGCGTCGAACCGGATGTGGCACTGCTGCGCCTGGAGACGGGCGAGATCCACTTGATGGGCGATCCTCCACCCGGTGCTGAGTGGACACGCATCTCTAATGACCCGGCGTGGCAAGACCGCATCGAGATCCAGCCGCAAGTCAGCACCATCTATATCGCCATCAACGTGACGTGGCCTCCTTTCGACAATGTGTTGGTGCGCCGTGCCCTCAACCACGCCATCGACAAAGAGCGTATTATCCAGCTGCTGAATGGCCGTGGCACGGTGGCTAACCAGATACTGCCTCCGCTGATGCCAGGATACGACCCAGATTACAAGGGCTATGACTACAACCCGGAGAAGGCCAAGGCGTTGCTGGCCGAAGCTGGCTACCCCGATGGCTTTGAGACCAGCATCGAATGCATCGCTGTCGAGCCGCAGCCCAAATTGTGCGAGTCGTTCCAGGAAGATCTGGCGCAGATTGGGATCAAGCTCACGATCAACACGCTGGCTGCGCCCAACGTGATTGATGATGCAGGCAACGGTCGTACACCGCTCACTTGGTCGGGCGGGTTGGCCTGGATCCAGGACTACCCCGATCCGGACGATTTCTATGGCCCGATACTGGGTTGTGACTCCAATGTGCCCGGCGGCTGGAACTGGTCGCGTTATTGCAATAAGGAACTGCATGCCAAGGCGATGGAGCTGTTGACCATCACTGACCGCGAGAAGCGCCTGCAGGGGTACAAAGAGCTGTTCCGGGCGCTTATGGATGATGCCGTTTGGGTACCCATCTTCAACGGCGTGTACACAGTGGCGCACTCTGAGAAACTGCGTGGCGAGGCGACACTTACTCACCCGGAGCACTCGCTGCGGTACGAAACAATGTGGCTGGAACAGTGAGCTGATCAGGCAAGGATAAGCTTCTTTCCCGAATGCGCTCTCTGGTAGAACTGTTCATCCTCGCCCTCCTCCTGTATCTGGTGAGAGGAGGGTGAGGATACCCCAGGGCAGGTCGGAGGTTTAAGAGCACTTGGCAGTCGCTTCATCGGACTTGCAGGAACGAGAATCGGCTAAGCCGACAACGTGCGCGATCGATGCACGCGTTGCTGAACACATCGTCGTCAGCGACAGCTACCTGACAATGACATGGCGACGGTTGCGTCGCGACCGTGCCGCAATGTTGGGCGCCGTGTTGATTGGTTTGATCGTGCTGGCAGCTATCTTTGCGCCGGTGCTGTCACCGCACGACCCCACCAAGCAATATCGTGACGGCCTGACCAAGGGGGGGCAGCCAGTGCCAAGTACCCTCGTAACAGATGGGAGCTTGCGCTTCCCGCTCGGCACCGATCCCAATGGACGCGATCTCCTCAGTCGCATCTTATACGGCGCGCGCGTCAGCCTGATAGTAGGTGTGTTGGCTAACGCGCTGGCTGTTGCTATTGGTACCTTCATTGGCTCCGTAGCCGGCTTTTTCGGCAATCCGCTAGAAACGATCCTGATGCGTTTTACCGATATTATGATGGCTTTCCCCACGCTGCTGCTGGCGATGACTCTGGTGGCTATCCTGAAGCCCAGCATGTGGATTATCATCCTCGTCATCGGGTTGGTGTACTGGACATGGATCGCGCGGGTGATTTACGGCCAGGTAGTTGCATTGCGTGAGCGCGATTTCGTGGTGGCCTCGCGCGCACTCGGTTCGCCACGCAGCTACACCCTGACGCGTCACATCCTGCCCCAGCTGGTGCCCACCATTATTGTGTGGGGCACACTGGGTATTGCCACCAATGTCATGCTCGAAGCCAGCCTGAGCTATCTGGGCATCGGTGTGCAGCCGCCTACACCCAGCTGGGGCGGCATCATCCAGCAGGGCCAATCGTTCTATCGCACCGCGCCATGGCTGGTGATCTTCCCCGGCCTAGCCATCATGGTGACCATCTTTGCCTTCAACCTGTTGGGCGACGGGCTGCGCGATGCACTGGATCCCAGCCAGAAAGGGAGGCTGTGAGCGATGGGTGCTTTCATAGCACGCCGTTTGATCCAGGCCATCCCTGTTCTGATTGGCATCTCTCTGCTCACATTTGTGTTGATCTACTATCTGCCTGCGGACCCAGCGCGCATGTACGCTGGGCCGAGCGCCCGCGCTGAGACGGTGGAACGCATCCGCCACGAACTTGGCCTGGATCAACCTTTTTGGGTGCAGTATTTCCGCTATGTGGGACGCCTGCTGCAAGGTGATCTAGGGTTTTCTTACCGCAAGCAGATCGCTGTGACCACGCTTATCTTAAATCGTCTCCCCTACACACTGGCGCTCATCGGTGCCGGCATCTTGGTTGAGCTGGTGATCGGCCTCACAGTGGGTATCGCCTCGGCCGTCGGACGCGGCCGCTGGATGGATCGGCTGGGCATGTTCATCGCTCTGTTAGGTGTCTCGACACCGCCATTCTGGCTGGGATTGCTTCTGCTGTACTGGTTTGGCTACCTGATCCCTATCTTCCCGCTGGGGGGCGCAGCCAGCCCAGCCCACCTGGTGCTGCCGGCGTTGGCAGCCGGACTGGGCGGAGCAGCCTGGTACGCGCGTATGATGCGCTCTAGCATGCTTGATGTCCTGGCCAACGACTATGTGCGTACAGCGCGTGGCAAGGGAGCGCGTGAACGCCTGGTGATCGTACGCCATGTGCTTCCTAATGCTCTTAACCCGATCATCACGATGGCTGGTATGGACATCCCATGGTTTATTGGGGGTGTGGTGCTGGTGGAGCGTGTGTTCAACTGGCCCGGGGTGGGACGCATGGCTGTGGAGGCGATCGAAACGGTGGATGTGCCCCTCATCTTGGGCACGGTCATCTTCACAGCAGTTATGGTGGTGATCAGCGGCATCCTGATCGATGTTGTGCAAAGCATTGTCGACCCGCGTATTCGCCATTTCGTACGTTCCGAGACTGCTCACTGATGGAGGATACACAGCACTATGGCCACCTACCACTTGGATGACAGCCAACCCCACGCTTTCTGGGACAACTCACACCCGCCGCGGCTGAGGATCAAGCCAGGCGACACTGTGGTGTTCGAAGTGCTGGAAGCCTCGGCCAACCAGATCGGTCCTAACTCTACTGTTGAAGCACTCAAGACGCTCAGTTTCGACCCAATCGCCCCGTTGACCGGGCCAGTGTATGTAGAGGGTGCTGAGCCTGGTGATACGCTGGAGGTTGAGGTCATTAGTCTGGAGCACAAAGGTTGGGGGTGGGGAGCGGTGATACCCGACTTCGGCCTTCTGGCAGAAGACTTTAAGGAACCCTACCTCCACCTCTTCCGACTGGAAGGGGATTGGTGCTGGTTCAACCCGCACATCCGCATCCCTTATGAACCCTTCTGCGGCACAATGGGGGTAGCGCCGGCCGAGCCGGGCCGTTTCGGCACGTTGCCACCGCGTCGCAATGGCGGCAACCTGGACATCCGCCATCTCACACCTGGCACACGCGTGTTCCTTCCGGTATTGGTGCCTGGAGCTCTCTTCTCCTGCGGCGACTGCCACGCTGCCCAGGGTGACGGCGAGGTCAATGGGACTGCCATCGAGATGCCAGCGACGGTGACATTACGTTTCCAGCTGCACAAGGGGGATAACCTGCCTGAGTTGCGCTTCAAAACACCACCGGGCAAGAATCTCACTAGGGTTGGCGAAGGAGGGTACTACGTCACGACAGCGGCAGGCCCCGACCTTTTCAAGAATGCACAGCAGGCTACTCGTTACATGATCGAGTATATGACGAAGGAGTATGGTCTGACGCGCGAGGAAGCTTACTGCTTGTGCGGGGTGGTGTTGGATCTCAAGATCAGCCAGATTGTGGACACCCCGAACTGGATGGTGTCGGCCTACTTGCCTTTGAGCATCTTTGTCTGAGAGTACACCTGAGAAGGTTGGCAGAACGCATTTGTAGCCCTTCTATATTTCGTTCCCCCTTTGCAACTGACATAGCCAACGCCCGCGAGGGCTTGGCAAGCGATGTACCCAAACACGCCATATGCCTTCGAACCAAGAGAGGGTGACCCCCTCTCTTTTCTGTCTCATTCAGGCAGGGGATATGTAAGCTGATGCAGCACCAGCCGCCTGCCCTGCTTCAGCCCACTGCCCAGCTACCTTGCCAATGAGACGTTTCTCCTAGCTGGATAAAATTTAATGAAAACCCTATTGACATAGAAAACGTTTTCTGATATACTAGGTTTAGAAAACGTTTTCTGAGAGAGAATATTCTTAGATAAGCAAGGGTGGAATCTTCATTACCACATTCTCTTGAGTGATAGGGTGTATGTCGGTAAAGCTGGAGGACATTGCCAAGGCGACAGGTTTTTCCATTGCCACCGTGTCTCGCGTTTTGGCCGGAAGTGACTATCCAGTCAGCCCGTCCGTGCGTGAGAAGGTGTTGCAAGTTGCACAGTCAATGGGCTATAAGCCCAACATCGCTGCGCGCAGCCTGCGCAGCAGCCGGACAAACACGATAGGGATCATTGTCGATGACATTATGAGCCCCTTTGTGCCTCCTATCGTGCGAGGCATTCAGGACTGTCTGCACGAGAATGGGTTCCTAAGCCTCATTGTCAACTCCGACTGGGACCCCGATCAGGAACAGGAAGCCATCAGAACACTGATCAGCCGCCCTGTCGACGGCATCATCTTCGTAGAATACTCCCACCGCGTGCGCAGCGAGATTCTAGAGCAATCCAACAAGCCACACATGTTCGTCCATCGCATCTTCGGATCGCCGATAAGGAACTCTGTCGTGCCGGATGATCATTACGGAGCCACGCTGGCCGTTCGGCATCTTATCTCGTTGGGACATCGGCGCACTGGGTACATCAACGGGCCGGAGAACTGGCATAACTCGCGGGCGCGGTATGTTGGTTATAAAGACGAACTGGAGAACCATAACATCCAGTTTGATCCCGAACTGGTTCAGCCCGGTGACTGGGAGATAGAGAGCGGATACAAAGCGGCTCAGAATCTGCTTAGGCTTCAGGATCGACCCACAGCGATCTTCGCTGCCAACGATCTAATGGCCCTGGGCGCAATCTACGCCATTCAGGACTCTGGTCTCCATGTGCCTGGGGATATCGCTATCGTCGGCTATGACAACCGTGACTTCGCTAAAATCGTGCGCCCGCGGCTGACCACAGTGGTGATGCCTGTCTATGAGATGGGACGGGTCGCCACGGAATCGCTGTTGGCACAGATCGCGGAAGGAGGTGGTGAGACGGAAGAGATCAAAGTGCGAGGTGAGCTGATCATCCGTGACACCTGCGGCGCGGATGATGCTTCTAAGGCCAGAGAGGAGATCAATCCTCGAACAGCCTTCAGAAGGGTGTTGTTGAACAAGCAGCCAGAAGGATGAATAACCCCCTCTATTAGGGCTCTATTGCTGGACCATAGCCCATTTCAGCATGAAAGGAGGTTGGTGCTCCCGCATAATCTTGTCGACCGCTAACTCGATCGCATGAGATTTGGACACTTGATCCCAGTTTTTCCCACAGTGAAGGAGGTGCAAAATGAAAAAGACTTACTCAAGACGTGAGTTCCTGCAGCTGGCTGGCGCCGCCGCGGCTGGTAGTGTGTTGGCAGCAAGCACTCCGGCAATACCACTGGCCGCAAAGGCAGCCCCGACAGCACGCAAAAAGGCCCCGGCAGTGCTCACGCCGCGTAAAGTTCGCATAGCAGTAGGCGGTTGGGCCGAGCAGAACATGAAAGACCTGCTGGCAAAGACTAACTTCACCAAGGACACTGGTATTGAGGTCGAGGTGGTGCTGCGAACGGACACCAAGGAGACCGAGCTCACCCGCCTGGCCAGTGCTGTTCAGGCCGGCACCAGCCCCTACGACGTAATCGACTTTGAAGACGAGCTGACTACCTCATTCTCGCAGGCCGGCTATGTGATTGGTCTGGATGATCTCTTGCCCGCCGACTTCTGGGATGACTTTCCGCCAGAGATGATCGCCTATAGTAAGACATGGAGCACCTATAAAGGCGAGACCTTCCGGATCATCCACAACTGGGAGATGCCCTACTGGTGGTACCGCAAGGACTGGTTTGATGCCAGAGGAATTCCCGTGCCCACGACATGGGAGGAGGTTAAGCCTCTGGGCAAGGTCTTCACGGACGAGAGCAAGGGCGTGTGGGCCTCTGAGGATGGGTTGATCAAAGGGGCTTTCCTGAACGTCTATCTGGCCTGGATCACACTGCAGGCCGGCGGCAACCCGTTCGACGTCGGCCCCGAGTACAAGATGGCCCTTGAATACATCTACGACCTCATGTACACTAGCAAGGTGCTCAACCCTGCCTCGCTCCAGAAGGACTACAACCAGCAGAATGCAGACTATATTGCCGACAAAGTGGCTTTCATGCGCCAGTGGCCCTTCTTCGGCGACGTTGCCCGTAGTCCCGATAACAAGGACTGGTTCAGTGAGGACAAAGTGGCAGTCGCCTTGCCACCAGCCGGACCGGGCGGCAAAGCGGGCTCCACCTATGCGGCAGCTTGGGGGTTTGGTATCGTGAAGACCTCCCCCAACTTGGCAGAAGCCAAGGAGCTTTTGAAGTTCCTCATCTCCAAAGAGATAGCAGTGGAGGCCATGAAGGTCGGCTTCTGGTTCCTGAGTGCTCGCAAGTCTGTCCTGGCAGCTGCTCCACAGGACAACTGGCTGGTAAAGCAGCTGAAAATGTACACCGACGCAGGCGTCATCGGCGTGCGCCCCTTCCATCCCAGGTTTGTGGAAGCACTCACTATTCTCGAGGATACGGCAGCGGCGTATCTCACCAATCAGATCAGCCTCGACGAGTCGCTGAAACAAGCCAAAGATCGGCTGGCGCAACTTGCATAGATGCCATCGAGCAGTACTATCTGCTTGCCTGGGCGAGGTACTTGACCCGCCCAGGCAAGACCCAAGCGCTATAGTCTCAGGCGACACTTGCCGCTTCAGCCTGAAGCCGTGCGCTGCAGCTAACGTTCCGAGCAAAGTAACGGTCCAGGAGTTCTCTGCAGAACAGGAGAGGAGGTAGACTGTGCACCAGGCCTATGCATCAGGTGTTGTCCGCGCAAAGGGCCAACCCATCCTCTTAGCCTTATCGAAAGCCATCCAACGGCGGTATGTGCTCTTCCTGTTACTGATCGCGCCGGCATTCCTGCTGCGGATCACCACTGCTGCGTATCCGATCCTGCAAACCATTTACCTGAGCTTCACCAATCTTAATCTCCTCAGGAACACCAATGACTTCATTGGCCTGCAAAACTATCCGGCAGTATTCAACGATTACGGCGTCCGAGAGGCGTTATCCTTCACGATTATGCTGGTAGTGAGCTCCACCGTACTCGAGCTAATCGTGGGGATGCTGGTTGCACTGTTGCTTAACGCTGCATTTTTTGGGAGGGGCTTTGCACGCACGATCAACCTGATCCCATGGGCTATTCCCACGATCGTGGCTGGTTACGCCTTTCGCTGGCTGCTGGACGACCAGTTCGGACTAATCCCTTACTGGGTGAACTTGATAAGTGGCGCTCGTATGGTGGCCTTTATTGACCCTGTTTCCGCCCGGATAGCTGTGATCTTAGTGCATGTATGGAAAGATGCACCGTTCATGGCTTTCATTTTCCTGGCTGGTCTGCAGGGCGTCCCGCTCGACCTGTATGAAGCGGCTAGAGTCGATGGGGCGAATGCCTGGCATCGGTTTTGGCATATCACCCTGCCACTGGTGATGCCGCTTACAATTACTATGGGTTTGTTCCGGGTGGTGTGGTCGCTGGGGAGTTTCGATCTGGTGTACGGCCTGACTCAAGGTGGACCAGGAGTGGCGACCTCAGTACTAGCTTTGCAAGTGTTTCGAGAGGGTATCATGTTCTTCAAGTTTGGCTTTGCTTCTGCCATTAGTGTGGTCTTGCTCCTGGTGGTAGCTATCGTCGGCGCCATCGGGCTGTGGCTATTCCGAAGATCCGAGGTTTCTTACTGATATTGGTAACGGAGAGACGAATGGTGAACGATGCACGCGTAGTCAGACCCTGGAATCGCAGGTGGAGCAGTGGCGCTGTATATGTCAGTTTCTTATTCTTCACCTTTGTTGTGTTGTTGCCGGTTTACTGGATGGTTCGGTCGTCGCTAGCCCCTGCAGCTGATCTGATCAAGGTCCCACTGGTCTATTTCCCCGCGCCTACTCTGCGCAACTTCGTTACACTGATCGAACAGGTGCCCTTCTTGGATTACGTGCGCAATTCAGTTGTCTTCGCATTGGCGACCACACTTGTGACGCTGGTCGTCAGTTTTCTGGCCGCATATGCCTTTGCCCGTATCCGGTTTCCAGGCAGTGGCATTATTATGTGGACGTTGGTATTGTCGATGGCCTTGCCAGATGTTGGCACCATCGTACCATTATACCGCATCCTCTCCAGCTTGCGCTTGCTGGACACGATTGCCGGCATCACATTGGTGTTGAGCAGTGCTCTCGCGCCTTTCACGGTTTGGGTGTTGGTCTCTTTCATCAAGCAAGTGCCCTATGAGATTGAGGAAGCAGCCATCATTGATGGAGCCTCATTGCTGCAGATCTTCGTGCGCATTTTGGTACCGGTCACCAGGCCTGCTTTGGTGACTATGGGGTTGATCAATTTTATCAACGCCTGGAACAACTTGCTGTATCCGTTGTCCTTCACCACATCACCCTCCTCCAAGACCCTTAGCGTGTCCATCACTGAGGTGTTCGCCGGCTACTCGCCGTGGGGAAAGCCGTGGGAACTGATCATGGCCGTTGGCGTGACCATGACTATTCCGGTAGTTATTCTAGTTCTCTTCTCCCAGAGGGCGATTGTGCGCGGTCTCACCGGCGGAGCAATCAAGTAGAAGGGAAGACCTCTTGTGGAAAGATCATCACAACCTGAGGCAGGACCTGTCGACAACTCTCGTAGCCCCTATGCCATACTCAGAACCCTGCCCTTTGGTTCGGTACGGATCACGGGTGGATTCTGGGCTGTACGCCAGGAGACAAATCGCAAAGAGAGCCTGAGACATGGCTATGAGATGCTCGAAAAGGCTGGTAACTTCCACAATCTCAGACTGGCCGCCGGAAGGGCAACTGGGCTCTATAGGGGCATGCATTTTGCTGACGAAAATGTGTATAAGTGGCTTGAAGCAATTGCCTGGGAGCTAGGTAATGCGCCAGATGACGAACTACAACAGCTGGCTGATGAGGTGATCGACTTAGTCAGCTCTGCTCAACAACCAGATGGATATCTGAACAGCTACTATCAGGTCGTTGAACCGCATCGAAAATGGACTGATTTGGACTTTGGCCACGAACTGTACTGTGCTGGTCACCTTTTTCAGGCAGCTATAGCCTTCAAACGAGCATTGGGTGACCACCGCCTATTGCGAACTTCCCAACGGCTGGTCGACCACATCGCCTCTATTTTCGGACCGGGAAAGAGAGAAGGGGCATGTGGGCATCCAGAAGTCGAGATGGCGCTGGTAGAGCTCTATCGCGCGACGAGGAACGAAACGTGCCTGAAACTCGCCCAGTTTTTCATAGACCAGCGTGGAAAAAGGAGGATGCGTGGGCTGGGTGCCAACGGGCCAGAGTACCATCAGGACCACGTGCCAGTGCGAGAGGCCCAAGAAGTGGCTGGCCACGCCGTGCGCCAGATGTACCTGCTTGCTGGCGCAACAGATCTCTATTTGGAAACTGGTGAGAGGGCATTGCTAGAAGCTATTCAGCGGCTGTGGCATGATATGACCACGACCAAGATGTACATTACCGGCGGGATAGGTTCGCGCTACGACGGCGAGGCATTCGGCGAAGCCTATGAGCTGCCCCCTGACCAGTGTTACTGTGAAACGTGCGCCAGTATTGGAAGCCTGATGTGGAACTGGCGTCTGTTGCTCCTGAGTGGGGAAAGCTGCTATGCCGACTTGATCGAACGTACATTGTATAATGGTATTCTGAGTAGTCCGAGCCTGGACGGCAGGCATTACTTCTACGTCAATCCGCTTATGCTACGCAGTGGCCGTTACGTGCGACTCTCCAGCAATTCTCCTCAAGGGGAGACCCTCGCAGGGCGCCCGGCATGGCATAGTGTGGCCTGCTGCCCCCCAAATGTGATGCGCTTGCTCTCCTCACTGGGGCACTACTTCGTCACCGCCAGCGTTGCCGGACTGCAAATTCACCTATATGGGACACTCAAGATCAGTGCACAGATATCTGATGGTCAGAAGATAGTCCTGTCTGTCAAGACGGACTATCCATGGCAGGGATACATCCAAATCACAGCGCAGGAAACTGGATCAAACGCTTGGGAGTTGAGTCTACGCTTGCCAGAATGGTGCAAATCTTTCGACTTGGATTTGAATGGCCACCGCGTGCAGAATCCTAGAGTCGAAAAAGGTTATCTTCTGCTAAAGCGAAACTGGCAGCCAGGAGACACAGTAGAGCTGAACATGGCGATGGCACCCTTCCTGGTCACACCGCATCCACGCGTGGATGCGATTCGGGGCTGTGTAGCGATCCAGCGCGGCCCCATTGTTTATTGTTTGGAAAGTTGTGACCAGGAAACGCCAGACAATCTGCTCGACGTGCAGATTGACGTGAACCAACCGCTGCATACAGTTTGGCGCGATGATCTGCTGGGCGGTCTGATGATCGTGGAAGCCGCAGGATATTTGGCCGACCCGCAACCTTGGCAGGGCACACTGTATCAGCCACTTGGGAACGCTCCCCACACTACCCGCCGGGCGCTGCGTCTGAGAGCTGTCCCTTACTATGCATGGGCCAACCGCGGCATTGGCAGCATGCGGGTGTGGATCCCAGCGACGTAGCGGCCAGTTGCCGAGCCCCTTCTGAAGTGCATCCATTAGGCTTATGGCCTTAGAACAGAAGCGCTTGCTCATTCCGTTTCTTGTAGCCTTAGTCGTGCCGCGATACCGAGCGTTCTAGTGGTTAGGCGGCAAAATTCCACATAGAAACGCTCGTACACTGCTCGGTGCGCTGGCTGCGGCTCATAGCGCTGGCGCAGCTGGATCATGCGGCGCAAGGTCGCGCAATTGTCGTCCATTGGGATCAATCCGCATCCCACCCCAGCCAGGAGCGCAGCGCCATAAGCTGCTGCTGCACTGCCCACCTCCGGCACCAACACCGGCAGACCAGTCACATCTGCTGTAATTTGGTTCCATAGCGCACTCTCTGCTGGACCGCCAGTCAGACGCAACTCTTGGATGGTTATCCCTATCTGGTTCAAGCGCGCGATCGTCTCGCGCAATGCATATGCGGTGCCCTCCATCACGGCACGACACAGATCGCCACGCGCTGTAGTAACGGAAAGGCCGAAATAACATCCAGCGCGTCGCTGATCGGGATCAGGATTGGTGGAGATGAGTAAATAGGGAAGGTACAGCAAGCCATTTGACCCAGCTGGAGAAGTGGCAGCTAGCTCGTTCATTTGCGTGAATTCTGCACTGCTCGCCTTACCGAAAAGCATTATCGCCAGCCAGCGATAGCTACCGCCAGAAGCAACGACTTCGCGCATATCATAACGCACAAACATGCCCGGTATGACCGAGCATGTGGTGTAGAGGTCGGGATGATACTCACCCTCAGCGGTAGAAAAACAGAGCAGCTCGGTTGTGCCACGCATCACTACCGACTGCTCCACATCGAGTGCACCTACCGCCAGCGCTACCACCACCGAGTCCTGAGCACCTGCAACAACTGGAGTACCCTCAAGCAGACCCGTGTCCTGCGCTGTGAGCTTGGTCACCCGCCCAACAACCTCGTGTGACTCGCATAAGGCAGGAAACTTCTCCTCGTCAAGGCCAATGGCGCGCACAAACTCGCTATTCCACGAACGTCTTCTCCGGTCGAACGAGAGATGAAAACCCCAGTCAGACGTGGTAGCCGCGAAGGTCCCAGCAAAACGATAGATCAGATAGCTCAACGTCGTGAGAAACTTATGCGTGCGCGCATAACGTTCAGGCTCGTGATCACGGATCCACATCATACGTGGTTCCGGCTGATCATAAATGTTGTTGCCGGTTATGCGACCAAGATCCTCACCAAACAGCTGACGAATATGCGCCTGTTGCATTGTAGCACGGGTGTCAGTCCAGATAAGCGCGTTACCAAGCAGCCCTCCATGCACATCCACAGGTTGGCACGCACAGCCCTGGGCACTGAAGCTAATACCTGCCACCTGCGCAGGATGGACGCCTCCCTCCTCCAGGCTTCGGCGCACTGTGTGGCACACCCCGCGCCACCAATCCTCGGGGTTTTGTTCTTGGTAACCTGGCGCAGGAGCTATAGTAGGATGGCTCTGTGTCGCGCTGGCGATGATATGACCTGCTTCGTCAATCAGCACTGCCTTGGTGTTGGATGTCCCGACGTCGATGCCAAGCAAGTAGTCCACCGCAGTTTTTTTCCGCTTCCTAACGAGCCCCTTAGCTACCCGCGGGAGTTGTCTCGTCATACACAGGCGCGATAAGCCAAGCTTCCAGCTCGCTACCGGCAAGGAATGTCTCTTGTTCGGCCGGCAACACAATTAATGCATTGGCCCCCACCATGGACAGGAGTCGGCCAGAGCCCTGATAGCCGGTGGTGCGTGCAGTGTAACGTCCATCGACGCGTCGCGTTACCACGGCGCGTTGAAACTCGGTACGGTCGGGTTCGTGCCGGATGGTATGCTCGATGATGACTCGCCGGCGCGGACGGTGCAGATGTGTATGCCCAGCCATCTTGAGCAATGCCGGTCGCACATAGATCTCGAAGCTCACCAGCGCACTGACCGGAAAGCCTGGCATGGCAAATACAGGGACGCCATCCACAGTAGCAAATGTAACCGGTTTGCCCGGTCGGGCGCGTACACGACCAAAGTGAACGGTGCCCCGTGCGGCCAGATAGGGCTTGATCAGATCTAGATCTCCCATACTGACCCCGCCTGACGTCAGCACGGCGTCAGCTTGGCGCAGCGCGCTTTCCAACGCCTCTCGCACTGCTTCCGGGCGATCAGGGATGCGTCCCCAGTCGAGCGGCTGTCCACCCGCTTCACGCACAGCGCTCAACAAGCTATAACGGTTGGCATCACGGATCTGTCCCGGCCCAGGTTGGTCGCGAGGATCCACCAGCTCATCACCGGTGGAAAGGACGGCTACCCGTGGACGCGGATACACAGAGACGCACGTCCGGCCGATAGTCGCTAGCAACCCGATTTCTGGGGCGCCCAACGATATACCGCGCGGAAGCACCAACTGACCGGCAGCGAGGTCCTGGCCCACCGGTCGGATGTTATCACCCGCAACCGGCTGGATGTGCAAACGCACGCGACCATTGTCTTCCAGGCTTGTGTGCTCCACCATCACCACTGCATCAGCACCAGTTGGGATCGGTGCGCCGGTCATCACCCGCACGGCGCTGCCGGGGACAACGGTGAACGGGCCCATCGTGCCGGCTGGCTGCTCACCGATGAGATGACGCGTAGGCTCCTCATCGGCAGCAATCACAGCATAGCCGTCTACAGCAGAGGCCGCAAAAGGGGGCATCGGCTCTGAAGCATATATGTCTTCGGCCAGTACAAAGCCCAAAGCATTCATAAAGTCCAGTGCTACTGGTGCAAGGGGACGCACGTGGTGCAAAATGATCTCAATAGCTTTTTCCACCGAGATCATGGGGTAGGATGATTCACACACACACGCCTCCTGGAAACAGGTTACTGGCCGGATTTCTCGACCAGGTCGCCGAAAGTGACCTGAAAGCGTTCCTGGATCAGCTCATCCAAGCCACACTCGAGCTGTTTAAAGCGCTGGATGTAATCCACTGCGGCTGGCGTAAGATGTGCGCCACCGCCTCCTACGCCGCCCGTTTGCGTAGTCAGCAAAGTGACCCCAAGCCGCTTTTCGCACTCGCGGATCTTGTCCCAGGCACGATGATAAGGGATACCCAAGTGTTGAGCGGCAGCGGAGATAGAGCCTGTCTCTTGTACTGCCAATAACAGCGCAACACGCCAACGGCTCAGCACGACTTGTCCGTCACGCTCGATCCATACATTCGCTCTGACCTGCATGCCGTTCTCCTCTTGAGGCATTTCTGGCGCCGCGCACAGTCAGACGGATAATAATACCTCTAGACTCTCTCTCCAGTCCCTGTTTTTAGCCGCAAACCCCATAGCGCGAGTATAGTACAGGGCGGGTGTGCACGCAACGGATGCGCCTGTGAAGGTGTTGGACAACCTTTCACATCATCGGGTCGTTGACAAAAGTGGCTGATCAAGCCAACATCGAGGAGGTTATTTTACGAGATTTAGTCAAGAATCTCCTTGTCACAGGGCATCTATTGTGCTAGAATAAATAATGAAAATACTCTTTCAAGCAGTCTCGTTGCAGGTAGTTTCATCGATGGTTTACATTTCCGGTATAGGTGAGCATTGAGAGGAGGAAGTCCGTATGCCACACGTTATTTCTACGCTCTGCACTCGTGAAGGTGACTGTGTCGAAGTTTGTCCGGTTGACTGTATCGTGCCAGGGGACAAGAACGACCCAGTCTGGGGAAAGTACTTCTACATTGATCCGGACACTTGTATAGACTGTGGTGCTTGCGTACCAGTTTGCCCACCTCAAGCGATCTTCCCACTGGAGGAGCTGCCTCCCGGTCACGAAGCAGATGCAGAGATGAACGCCAGGTACTTCCGAGAAGGGCCAGGCTACTGGGACTTCAACTTAGAGGAGCAGCGACGTCCACGTTAAAGCTACCGATCTTGCTCCAGCACCAACGTATAATAGAACGAGTGTCCGGGAGGGGCGGTGTCAGGCACAGCGACGCCGCCCATTATTTTGCCTACTCGAATGTACTACAAACGCAAAGGGTTGAATGCAAGGAATTATGGAACAAAAAAAGCGCGTTATGGTCATTGTGGCTCATCCAGATGATCCAGAATTCTATTGCGGCGGGACAGTGGCGCGTTGGTCGCGCGAAGGGATGGAAGTTGGCTACCTCATCCTGACCAACGGCAACAAAGGCAGCAGTGACCCAACGGTAACGCCGGAGCATCTGGCATCCATACGCAGAATAGAGCAACAGACGGCAGCTCGTATTCTCGGTGTCAAGGAGGTCGTCTTCTTAGACGAGCCAGATGGGGAATTACAGGCCAGCTTGCAGCTGCGCCAGCGGGTGGTGCGCGAGATTCGCCGCTACCGGCCTGACATCGTAATATGCCCGGACCCAGCTGTTTACTATTTCGACACCAGTTACATCAATCACCCTGATCATCGTATGGCGGGTGTGGTGGCGTTGGAAGCAATATTTCCAGCAGCGCGCAACCGAATGTATCATCCGGAGTTGTTGGAAGAAGGGCTCGAGCCTCATGCGGTGCACGAAATCTACCTGGCCGGCAGCGCACAGCCCAACCGCTGGGTGGACATCAGCGACACAATCGATCTCAAGATTGAAGCGATTAAGGCGCACGCCAGCCAGATTAGCGACTTGGAGGTATTGGATCGAGTACGTCAACGCGCACTGGACACCGACTCGTATGGTCGTCAAGTCTATCGCGAAGCCTTCCACTACCTCTACATTCGTTAGAAGAGAGATCCCGTAAAATAGAGGGACTTTCATGAGGGTAGCACTAGTTGGCGCGTTCGGCTTGCACCGCAAGGGCACTATGCGAGCACGTGCTTTGCCACTTGCCCGTGCGTTGGCAGCACGCGGACACACAGTGCGCCTGCTAATCCCACCGTGGGACAGCGCGCACGACTCTGGCCGCACGTGGACGGAAAATGGGGTGCAAGTTGTCAATGTGAATCTTCCGCCTCGAATGCCTGGCTTTTTTCACATCTGGCTGACCATCCGTCTGGTGCAGCAAGCTATGGCGTTGCCAGTGGATGTCGTGCACTGTTTTAAACCAAAAGCATATGCAGGGCTGACCCACTTTACGCTTTGGTGGTTGCGGCTTACTGGCCTGACATATCGAGGCCTGCGGTTGGTCGTGGACGAAGATGATTGGGAGCAGGCGTGGAACCAAATTGAGCCTTACTCACTCATCCAGAAGCGCTTTTTCGCCTGGCAAGAAGTATGGGGACTGCGTCACGCAGATGCTGTGACAGTAGCTAGCCGAGAGCTGATTCACATGGTTGCGCAAACAGGTGTCCCAGGAATTCGCATGTTTTACGTACCCAACGGCGTGTGGCCGGGTGCGTTTTCAGAGGCTGTTATGCGACGTGCCACCGCACGTGAGAGGCAGACAAAAGGCATTCGAACCTTGCTATTATACAGTCGCTTCTTGGAATTTCGGCTAGAACGCATCGTGAGAATCTTTCAGCACGTCCTCGCGCATCATCCCGCAGTCCACCTCCTCGTGGTAGGCAAAGGCTTGCGCGGGGAGGAGAATGAGCTGGCGGGTTTGCTTCGAGGAGCTGGCTTGATCGATCGGGTGACTTTCGCTGGCTGGGTACC
This sequence comes from uncultured Ardenticatenia bacterium, assembly GCA_937127125.1. GTDB lineage: Bacteria > Chloroflexota > Anaerolineae > 4572-78 > NAK82 > NAK82. The sequence goes on along the minus strand of CAKZLO010000034.1, from coordinate 113,800 downwards.
GCATGATAACTTGGTGAATTATTTCGTCGCCGCAGATGTAGCACTGTTTCCCTTCGATAACACACTTGTGAACCGCACAAAGTGTTCGGTGAAGCTCGCGGAATTGCTAGCAGCAGGAGTCCCCGTCGTAGCAGACGCAGTGGGACAGAACTCTGAGTACATCTTGGATGGGAAGACTGGGCTGTTGGTGCAACCAGAGGATGATCACGCGTTTGGGGATGCTGTGTTGTCCCTGTTGCAAAATGAGCCTTTGCGTGCGCGAATTGGAGAAGCGGCAGCACAATACATGCATGAACACTTTGAGTGGCCTCACCTTGTTACTGCCGTCGAGCGCGCCTACACGACAGACGTCAGCAAACGGTGAAGAGCAGATCTCGTCGCAAGTAATATGGAAGGAAAATAAAATGCTGAAGCCTCCCGCGCTCCACAGGAACACCAGGATCAGCCATCTCCATCAAAAGAGAACGTTTTCCTTCCAAGGATTTAGCACGCTGTGGCTGCCACCGCTGTTGTGGATGGCTCTCATCTACTGGCTATCTGCACAATCGCAATTACCTGGACTGACTATTACTTGGCTGGATTGGATGCTCAAGCATGCTGGCCACTTTGGCGGATATGCCATCTTGGCGTTGTTGTGGTGGCGTGTCACCAGGCGGAACATTCAGGACAGACGAGCGGCTGCAGCGCTGGCATTTTTCGGCGCCTTTCTCTATGCTGCGTTTGATGAAATACACCAAAGCTCGGTCCCAGGACGGGATGCAAGTTTACTCGATCTTGCAATCGATGCAGCAGGCTCAGCGATCGCCATGGGGATAGCGTTGTGGAAGTGTCCAGTTGAACGCCAACCAGATGTGTCTTAATCAACTACAACGTCCACTCTATTGAGATATTTGCTGTATAATCACAAAGAACAGGGGGTGCACTGATGGTGCACCCCCTGTCGCGTCATAGGAGCAGCAGGTCACTCTGTGGCGAACTTGAAGATAGTGGTCGTTTGATAGGTCTCGCCCGGCCGCAACACGGTGGACGGGAAATCGGGCTTGTTAGGCGAGTCGGGGAAGTGCTGAGTCTCCAGGCAGAGCCCATCGCTCTGGCGATAGGCGCGTCCAGACGTCCCATACAATGTGCCGTCCAGGAAGTTGCCAGCATAGAACTGGATGCCTGGCTCAGTGGTCCACACCTCGAGCACGCGGCCGGAGGCTGGGTCGTAAAGGCGTGCGGCCATCATCATTGACTTGTCCTCGAAAGAGGGCCGACTCAGTACCCAGTTGTGATCATAACCGCGACCGATGACGATCTGCGGATGATTCGAGCGCTGGCCAGGACCAATAGCCTTGGGCATGCGGAAGTCAAAGGGTGTGCCCTCGACAGGTGCCAGTTCGCCAGTGGGGATCAGCGTCTCGTCATCCGGCGTGTACCTGTCAGCGTTGATCATCAGGATATGGTCGTAAATGGTGCCAGTGCCTTCACCGCTCAGGTTGAAGTAGGTGTGGTTCGTCAGGTTCACCACGGTCGGCTTGTCGGTGGTTGCCGTGTAGTCCATGCGGATCTCGTTCTTGTCGGTTAGTAAGTACACCACCTTCACATCCAGGTTGCCTGGGTATCCCTCTTCGCCATCCGGGCTCAGGTAACTGAGCTCCAGACCGACACCCTCCGGGCCGGTGATCTCCTTGGCCTTCCAGACCTGCTTATCGAACCCCTTTAGGCCACCATGCAATGCATTAGGCGGGTTGTTGATGGCCAGGGTGTATTCCACACCGTCCAGCGTAAACTTGCCCTTGGCAATGCGGTTGGCATAGCGCCCTGTGATGCAGCCGAAATAGGGGTTCTTGGTTTCATAGTCCTTGAGGTTGTTGAACCCCAGCGCGACATTTGCCATGTTGCCGAAGCGGTCCGGAACCATGATCGAGGTGATGATGCCGCCGTAGGTGATGACCTTAACCTCCATACCGTTGGCGTTGGTGAGCGTATACTCATCCACGGCGAGACCGTCGGCTGTGGTGCCGTATGGCTTCTTCTCAATCTTACCCTCCGCCCTGACAGCCATTGGTGCAGGTAGCACCATGCTCAACGCCAGAGCCACCAGAACAGCTACTGAAACGATGAGACTGACCCCTTTCATTTGTTATCCCTCCTTAGATACTGAACTACGATTGGGTTATTGCCGCGGCAATCAGCGCCCGGCAGGACAGCGCCCTCCTACGGGCAAAGGGCCATCTGACGTTCCGATTTGAACCTGGCTTCTACAATGCTATCTACTCGCCTACTTACCTACTTCCGGTTATAACTGGTAGGTCGCCGCACGCGTTTGGTGGACATGATGTTCTTTCACAGAGCAGCAGAGCGGAGACACGATGGAGACTACAAAGAGAGAAGGTGCTGCGCCGAGACCCTGTCAAATTTCGGCTTTTTCAGGACCTCCTGTTCACTTGCCTGTGACCGGACCACCTTCTTTAAGCCAAGCAGAGGGAAAAGAGGTTATCGCTTGCTTTAGCTGTAATAGCGTTAGCGTTACCGTTATCGTTCCCGTTACCGTAAACAGTTTAACATGAAACAACTGAGATGTCAAGGGGTTAAAGGGGTCAAAAGTCTTAAAATTTTAGCGCGCCCCCTTTCGAAAAACATGTTGCTACAGCAACCAAGGCATGTTATTATATTGTGATTACCTATCTTATTTCACAAGGCAGGTCAGAGGAGTCTACCCCTGAGGGTTTCCTACAGCTATGAGACGAAGGAGATCCAGAAATGACCTATGAAGAGGTGTTACAGACATTGGAACAGTTGCGCAATCCTGAGGCGCTAGATGGTATGGCACGCTTTGGGATTACCACTGTGCACGCTTATGGCATTTCCATCCCAACGCTGCGTGCCATTGCCAGACGTGTCGGCCGGGACCACAACATGGCATTACAGCTGTGGAGCTCGCGCATCCACGAGGCACGTATCCTTGCCAGCATAGTAGCCGATCCACACCTATTGACCGAGGAACAAATGGAACAATGGGTCAGAGATTTCAACTCATGGGATCTGTGTGATCAATGCTGCAACAACCTCTTCCGCAAGACGGTTTACGCGTGGCAGAAGGCAATCGAATGGAGCGCCCGCGCAGAGGAATACGTGAAACGAGCAGGTTTTGTGTTGATGGCATCCCTGGCAGTTGGCGACAAAACGAGCTCTGATGCGCGCTTCCTGGAATTTCTGCCTGTCATTCAGCGTGAGGCAACGGATGGCCGTAAAATGGTCAAGAAAGCAATTAGTTGGGCTCTGCGGCAGATCGGCAAACGCAGCCAAGCGCTCAACGTTGCAGCTAGTCAGACTGCTTCGCAGTTGCGCCAGATGGACTCCCCGCCAGCTAGGTGGATTGCGGCGGATGCATTGCGGGAACTGCGTAGTGCAGCGGTTCAGCGGCGAATTGGTGTGCGAGATTCTATCTAATGAGAGAGTCCCCAATCGAGACAACAGGGGTCCTGGCACTCATACCTGCCCATAACGAGGTGGGACGCATTGGGCCAGTGGTTGCAGGTGCACGGCTCAGTGTGCCTGTGTTGGTGGTCGATGATGGCTCAACAGATGCTACTGCAAACGAGGCTCTGAAACACGGTGCGCTGGTGCTCCAACAATCACCTAATCAAGGCAAGGGGGCTGCCTTGCAAACCGGTTTCCGCTGGGCATTGCAACAGGGCTATAGATTGGTGATAACGCTGGACGGGGATGGTCAGCACGATCCTCTCGAGATTCCCCGTTTTCTAAGCTGCTATGCAGCCACCGGTGCCGATCTAATCATTGGTGCGCGCGACTTCGCCAAAATGCCGCTTGTACGTCGCATGTCCAATACGTTGGGACGCGCGCTCTTTTCTTGGGCGCTGGGTTGCTATGTGGTTGACAATCAGTCTGGTTATCGCCTTGTGACCTCACGGCTAATGGAAGCTATGCTGGCCAGCCCAGAGCGCGGCTTTGAGTTTGAAGTGGATATGATCGTAATCGCTGTGCGCAAAGGCTACCGTCTGGAGTGGGTACCAGTGCGCACCATATATGCAGGCCAGCCAAGCCACATACGAGCTCTCCGTCATGTAGTACATTTCTTACGTTTGGTGTGGCAAACGCGGTATCGCCAGAGCTGAGCATTGTTCAAGCGACCGATGCCCATCCCAGACTGGCCCTGTACCTTGACTCTCCTCTCCCGAATAACTTGCCATCTCATTAATTGTGAATATACTGGCGTGTTACATTAACGCCTATTCTCCCGATTCAGGAGGTTTCGCACGTGGCTCGAGTCTTTGTCACCGGCCTGGGAGCAATCACGCCCATTGGCAATGATGTACCCACCTTCTGGAATAACTTGGTGAATGGGGTGTCAGGAGCGGATTATATTACCGCATTCGACGCCAGCGATTTTCCAGTGCGCATTGCTTGCGAAGTAAAGGGCTTTGATCCATCTAGGTGGATGGATTTTAAAACTATCAAGCGTACTGCTACGGTGACGCAATATGCCATCGCTGCCAGTCGGCAAGCTTTGGAGGATGCCGGTCTGAGCGTGGACGGGAACAATGCCGAACGAGTAGGAGTGGTCATCGCGACTGGCGGCGGCGGTATCGGGATGATGGAAGAAGCAACTCTCACGCTCATGGAGAAAGGTCCCCGGGCTATTAATCCCCTATTGCTTCCCATCATTATGCCCAATGCAGTTTCTTGCTTGGTTTCGATTGAGACAGGTGCCCGAGGCCCTGTTCTGACCAGTACGCTGGCCTGTGCCAGTGGCAGCTACGCTCTGATCGAGGCATACCATTTCATCCAGCGTGGCGAAGCAGATTTTGTGATCGCTGGTGGATGTGAATCGGTGAACACCAAGCTAGCTTTTGCTTCGTTGGCACGCATGGGGGCTCTATCGTGCCGAAATGATGATCCTCAACATGCCAGCCGACCCTTTGACAAGAACCGCGACGGGTTTGTCTACGGCGAAGGGGCCACAGTGTTGATTCTGGAGAGTGAAGAACACGCGCGCGCACGAGGCGCAAAAAACATCTATGCCGAGGTGCTCGGAGGACGACTGACCGGCGATGCCTATCATGTCACGGCGCCTGATCCCAATGGGGATGGTGCTGTGCGTGCAATGCGCGGAGCACTCGACGTTAGTGGATTGCAACCTACTGATGTGGACGTGGTGTTTGCCCACGGCACCAGTACCCCCTTGAACGATGTGACGGAGACAAAGGCGATCAAGCAAGTTTTCGGCGAACACGCTTACAAACTGGCTGTCACCGCCACCAAATCTATGGTCGGTCACATTATGGGAGGGGCAGGCAGCATATCGGCGGTAGCTGCTGCTTTGTGCCTGAAACACGGGATCATTCCTCCCACCATTAACTACGAGACTCCGGATCCAGAGTGTGATCTAGATTATGTGCCGAATCGAGCACGACAGGCGAACGTCAAGGTGGCGATCATCAATGCCTTCGGGTTTGGCGGACAAAACGTGGTTGTGGCGATGAGACGTTACGAGGGATGATCAGCCGTCAGAACAGTATAACAGGCACCAATGGAGTGCTTCTCGGTTGCACTCGCCATGTTTTGGTCGACCCGAGCAGCTCGTGCTATAATGTTAAAAGATCAAGTGGCCACCATCCCATCCCGTCAGGGTAAGTCGGTGATGGGGGTCTCAGCATAGCGATACAGCCAGATCGTCAGCAGGAGAGGGAGCAAACCAATACGATGTCGCGTAAGCTAAAGTTCCTTCTGGCCGCCATTGGTGCGTTGGCTTTGATGATGCTCGGCAACATGTTCTTACGTTTTCATCTGCCCCCAGTGACGGTCAGAGCAGAGCCATTGCCAGGTCTCACTATTGGCAATGTACGCGTCACCAATTCCTTGGTTACCGCTTTACTAGTGGATGTTATTCTGGTTGTCCTGGCCATCGCCGCCACGCGACGCATGCAGCTGGTACCTTCTGGTCTCCAGAACTTTATGGAGTTTCTGGTTGAAACCCTTTACAACTTGACCCATTCGATCGCTGGCAGCAGATGGACGCCACGTTTCTTTGCGATAGTTGCCACCATCTTCTTCTATGTGCTGGTATCCAACTGGTTTGGGTTGCTCCCGGGGCTGGCAGCGGTAGGTTTTTGCGAATCACATGCCGAGCTGGCGACCTTGCACCAACCCACAATCTGGGATCGCATAAGTGAGCACGCAACAGCGCGTCTGGCAGCACCATTGCCTGCCAAAGGAGGCAAGGAGAGCACATCCGGCACGCACACCTACTGGGGTTGTCAGCCCGGCGAGATCATCGTCCCACTTTTTCGTTCACCCAGCACGGATCTGAGCAGCAATCTGGCATTGGCGTTGGTCTCGGTGGGCATGACCCAGGTCTTTGGGGTTACAGCGTTAGGCGCACGGTACTTCACCAAGTTCTTCAACATAGCAGGCATGTTACGCGCCTTTAGGCCAGACGAAGGAGGCCAAAGGCGCGGTTGCGCCGGCATGCTGGGCACCTTTATGTTCGGTGGCATTGAGTTCTTTGTGAGCATCCTGGAAGCTGTCACCGAAGTGGCAAAGCTGCTCTCATTCTCCTTCCGACTTTTCGGCAACATCTTTGCAGGCGAGGTTATGTTGTTAGTGCTAGCCTCGCTAATGCCTCTCGTGTTGACGTTGCCTTTCATAGGATTGGAGCTCTTCGTGGGCCTGATTCAGGCTTTCATCTTCTATGTGTTGACGCTGGCCTTTTTCACTATTGCCACGGTGAGCCATGAGAATCAGAGTTCCCACAGCTAACATTCAGATCTCTACCCTGTGCTGGGAACGCGCTGAAGAAGGTCGTACTGCGTTTCAACACGCACGAAATAGTTATACTTCTCAAGGAGGACTCAGATATGGAGCCTACAACCTTTAAGCTGTTAGCGGCTGGACTGGCGATTGGTTTGGGCGCGCTCGGCCCAGGCATTGGCATCGGGATTGTTGCTTTGGGTGCACTATCGGCGATTGGACGCAACCCCGAAGCCGCCAGCCAAGTTCAGACCAATATGTTTATCGGCATCGCCTTCGCCGAAGCAGTAGCCATCTATGCGCTGGTGGTAGCGCTTATCCTGCTCTTTGTGGTCTGAGTGTATCACACTAGGGTTTCCCTACCCAGGGGAGGATTAGAGATTGGATGCCTTGCGACCTTTGGGCATTGATCCTGCTTTGTTAGCCGCTTACCTTATCAACTTCATCCTACTACTGTTCCTGCTGCGGCTATTCCTTTACAAGCCTGTATTGACTATGCTGGAGGAACGCCGACGCAAGATTCAGGAGTCCTTAGCTCAGGCAGACAAAGTGCGCCAGGAAGCCGAAATCCAGCGTGCTGAGTTTCAGCGCGAGCTGGAAGAGGCGCGTCGCAGCTCCCAAGAGGTAGCTAACCGTATCGCTCAGGAGACGGAGAAGATGCGCGCTTCCATTATCGAAGCAGCCCAACGTGAAGCTGAGATGATCAAGGCACAAGCGCGCCAGCAGATCGAGCTGGAACGCCAACAGGCGGCCTCCGAGCTGCAACGTCAGGTGGCGGAACTGGCGATCGAAGTTGCGCGCAAGGTGATCGGACAGACGGTTACGCTGGATGAACAAGCGCAGCGTCAATTGATTCGACAATTCCTGCAAGAAGCGGGGAAGTTTTCATAATGGTGGTGCCCAAGGTTGAGAATCTCGCACGTCAGTATGCGCGTGCAGCTTATCAGCACATCACCGAAGGATGGCTGGACAATCTGCGCCAAGTATCAGAACGATTAGCTGAACCAGGTGTGCTGACTACATTGTGTGACACCAGCAATCCTTTCTCCACCCGCAAAGCACAGTTGGACAAGCTGCTGCCACCTGACATCCGAGATGATGTGCGCAACTTCCTCTACGCACTGCTCAAAGACGGTCACCTGAACCTGATGGAAGGGATCGTCACCGAGCTGGCACGTATAAGCGAATACGGACCGGAAGTGCTGGTCGCACGCGTCACCACCACAGTTCCGCTTACTGTGGAGGAACAAGAGGCCTTTCGGGAGCGCATCCGCGCAGCATATGGCGACCGCGTGGACATTGAATTTCGTGTAGACACGAGCATCCTAGGAGGCGTGGTGGTGCAAGTAGGCGATAAGGTCATAGATGGCAGTATTGTTGGGAAACTCCAGGCACTCCGCGACCGGTTGGTGGCAGCCCGGTGAGTGTCCAACACATCTCGCGTGTGCACCCTTGGTTTTTCACGTGTAGTCAGTGACGAGGAGTCAGAAGTATGGCATTGGAGCTGGAAGAGATAACCGCACGCATTCGGCGCGAAATCGAGGCCTTCGAAGCTCCTGTCGAAGCGGTTGACATCGGTTACGTGCTAGAGGTAGGTGATGGAATTGCACGTTTGAGTGGCCTTGCTGGTGTAATGGCAAACGAGTTGCTCGAGTTTCCCGGCGGAGTGATGGGAATGGCGCTCAACCTTGAGAAGGATAACGTGGGCGCCATAATCATGGGGGAATACTCTCATATCCAAGAAGGCGATATCGTACGCGGCACGGGTCGCATCGCCTCTGTCCCAGTAGGAGAGCAGCTGATCGGGCGAGTGCTTAATGCACTCGGGCAACCAGTGGATGGCAAAGGGCCATTACAAGCAGATCAGTATTATCCGATTGAACATATCGCTCCAGGTGTAATCTATCGCCAAAACGTAGACACCCCGGTGCAGACTGGGATCAAAGCTATCGACTCAATGATCCCGATCGGACGTGGCCAGCGCGAGCTGATCATTGGCGACCGCCAGACAGGCAAAACCGCGTTGGCCATTGACACCATTATCAATCAGAAGGACAAAGATCTCGTTTGTATTTACGTCGCGATTGGACAAAAGCTCTCGCAAGTAGCGCAAGTCGTGGCAACGCTGGAGCGTTACGGTGCCATGCAGCACACCATCATAGTTGTGGCAAGTGCCTCCGAGCCCGCTGCGCTGCAATATATTGCCCCCTATGCCGGTTGTGCGATGGGAGAGTATTTCATGCACCAAGGACGAGATGCCTTGGTGGTATACGACGATCTTTCTAAACACGCTTGGGCCTACCGACAGATCTCGTTGCTGCTACGACGGCCACCCGGTCGTGAAGCCTATCCGGGCGACATCTTTTACCTCCATTCGCGTTTACTAGAACGCGCTGCGCGTATGCACAACGACCACGGGGGTGGCTCGCTAACCGCCTTGCCAATTATCGAGACACAAGCTGGAGACGTAAGCGCATACATTCCCACCAACGTGATCTCCATCACGGATGGTCAGATCTACTTGGAAAGCGATCTTTTCTACGCTGGTATACGTCCGGCGGTTAATGCTGGTCTGTCAGTGTCACGCGTCGGTGGTGACGCTCAGACCAAGGCAATGAAGAAAGTTGCTGGTAAGCTGCGATTGGAGCTGGCTTCTTACCGCGAACTAGCTGCTTTTGCCCAGTTCGGTTCCGATCTCGACAAGGCGACCCGTGCTCAGCTGGAACGCGGTCAGCGCCTGACTGAGATATTGAAGCAACCCCAATACGCTCCGGTACCGCTTGATGAACAAGTGATTATTATCTTTGCCGTCACGAACGGTTTTGCCGACGATGTGCCGGTAACCAAGATGCATGATTTCGAGGCAGGTCTGCTGCAATACATGCGCACGGCTCACCCAGAGATTGGGCAGTCTATCATGACCCTGAAAGATCTCACCGAGCCCCTGGTCGAGCAACTCAAGACCGCCATTCAGGAGTACAAACAAACGGTGCATTTCTAAATGAAATGGCGATATCCTTGGGATCTCTTTGATCTCAAAAATCTCTGTGTATCTATGCCCCTCCTAGGACTTGGGACGCTATGGCACGAGTTCGTGAGCTGAAACGTCGCATCAGAAGCGTTAAGAACATCGCTCAGGTGACACGTGCGATGCAGATGGTTGCAACCAGCAAGATGCGACGTGCTCAGGAGCAAGCACTTGCCACACGCCCTTATGCCGCCAAGTCGTGGCAAATTCTGACTCACTTGGCATCCCAGAGTATCAATATTGAGCTGCTCCATCCATTGTTAGCACGTCGCACGCCGATACGTCATACTGGCATCCTTCTTATCACCTCGGACAAGGGATTGTGTGGCGCTTATAACACTAACATCTTGCGCACCGCCGTGCATTTTATGTCTGGGCTGGGTCATCCGGCGATGCTGATCACGGTCGGACGTCGCGGCAGGGATTTTATGCTGCGTCACGGTGGACACCTCGTAGCTGACTTTTCAGAGACCTTGCCTCCGCGCCCTACCCCCCTGGATGTAGCGCCCATCGCACGAACTGTTATGGACGATTTCCAGAGTGGCCGATATGATGAGGTGTATTTGATCTACACTGAGTTCCTTAACACGCTGAGCCAGCGGCCGATCGTGCGTCCCCTGTTGCCCATCCGCCCGTTTGAGCTCGAGATGGACTCGGTGATGGCGAAATACCTTTCACCGGAGGTCACCCGCATTACCGGTGAATATATTTACGAGCCGGATGCTGCAGCGATCCTGGGACAAATGTTGCCCCGTTTCACCGAGCTGCAAATCTACCAGGCTATTCTCGAGGCGCTTGCCAGCGAACATAGCGCCCGTATGGTAGCAATGCGTAATGCTACCGACAACGCGAACGCATTACTGGAGCACCTGACGCTCAGTTACAATCGTGCACGCCAGGAAGCGATCACCAAGGAAATGTTGGACATTGCCGGTGGGGCTGAAGCACTGCGCAAAAGTATGCAATCTGCTGCGGTAGGATGATGGAAAGCCCCAGGCATGTAGGAGGGAAAATAGCTAATGGCAAAAGGTAGCGTTGGCCAGATCGTCCAGATCACCGGTGCAGTGGTAGACGTGGCTTTTCCACCCGGTGAGCTGCCAGAAATTTACAACGCTCTAGAAGTCATACGCGATGGTGACGGAACAGGTACGCGGGAAACTCTGGTGCTCGAAGTGCAGCAACATCTGGGCAACGAATGGCTGCGTTGCGTCGCGATGGACTCCACCGAAGGACTTAAACGAGGTATGAAAGTGGTGGATACAGGTGGGCCGATCACTGTGCCAGTAGGTGAGTGCACTTTGGGACGCATTTTCAACGTGCTGGGACGCCCCATTGATAATAAGGGGCCTGTAGAGGCAAAAGAGTATCGTCCCATCCATCAGCCGGCACCTCCTTTTGAAGAACAGGTCACCCATGTGGAAGTCTTCGAGACCGGTCTAAAGGTAATAGACTTGGTGGCACCGTTTACAAAGGGGGGCAAGACGGGAGTCTTCGGCGGCGCTGGTGTGGGCAAAACAGTGATCATCATGGAGCTGATCTACACCTTGGCCGCGGAGCATGGCGGTTATTCCGTGTTTGCAGGTGTGGGCGAGCGCACACGTGAGGGGACTCAGCTCTGGAACGAAATGAGGGAATCGGGTGTCATCGACAAAACGGTGATGGTATTTGGTCAGATGAACGAGCCACCCGGAGTGCGATTGCGCGTGGGCCTCACTGGTCTGACGATGGCAGAATATTTCCGCGACCAGGGCCGTGACGTGTTGCTGTTCATTGACAATATCTTCCGATTTGTGATGAGTGGCTCGGAAGTGTCGGCCTTGTTGGGTCGTATGCCTAGTGCGGTAGGCTACCAGCCAACACTGGGCACCGAGATGGGTGCCTTGCAAGAGCGCATCACTTCTACCCAACGTGGATCCATCACATCAATGCAAGCGGTATACGTCCCTGCAGATGACTATACAGATCCTGCGCCTGTAACCACTTTCGCGCACTTGGACGCAACCATCTCCTTGGAGCGTTCCATCGCTGAGCAGGGACTTTACCCGGCCGTGGATCCGCTGGCTTCCACCAGCCGCATATTGGATCCGCGTATTGTGGGAGAAGAACATTATCGCGTCGCACGCGGCGTGCAACAGGTGTTACAGCGTTATCGAGATTTACAGGACATCATCGCCATCTTAGGCATCGATGAGCTAAGCGAGGAGGACAAGCTCACCGTGGCCCGCGCGCGCAAGATTCAACGGTTCTTCTCCCAGCCAATGTTCGTCGCGGCCCAGTTCACAGGACGCGAGGGACGCTATGTACCAGTGCGTGAGACAGTACGTGGATTCAAAATGATCCTGGACGGCGAGTTGGATGATATCCCTGAGCAAGCGTTCTACATGAAGGGTGGCATTGACGAGGTGATCAAAGAAGGTCGCGAAATCAATCTGTGAGAGCTCTGGCGATCGAACAGGGGGTAAGTGCATTGCTATGCCGCTGAGATTGGATATTGTGACCGCGGAAGGGGTAGTATTCTCCGGGGATGTCGACATGGTAGTCGCGCCGGGGAGCGATGGCGAATTAGGCATCCTACCACGCCACGCTCCACTTATGACCACGCTCTCCTACGGTGAGCTGCATGTAAGGCGCGGCGACGAGATAATGTATTTCGCCATTGGCGGCGGCTTCATGGAAGTGCTACCCTACCAGGTGACTGTGATGGCCGACAGTGCAGAACGTGCCGAAGAAATCGACCTGGAACGTGCCGAGGCAGCACGGCGGCGCGCCGAGGAGCGATTGCGCGACCGTTCAAAGGGTGCCGAGGAACTCGCTAGAGCCCAGGCGGCTTTGCGCCGCTCTATGGTGCGCATCAAGGTTGCGCAGGCGCAAAGAAGACGGCAGAAATCTGGTCCATCCTCGCAATATCCCCAATCTACGGAATAGTGGTAAAATATCATCCATGTTTGAGAAAAAGATTGGCATCGACCTGGGCACTTCAAACGTGCTCGTGTATGTGAAAGGGCGCGGCATCGTCATTCAGGAGCCATCCATCGTAGCAGTCTCGATCAACGACAACAAGATCGTGGCAGTGGGTGAAGAAGCACGCACGATGCTGGGTCGTGTGCCTGAGGCGATCGAAGTGTTACACCCGTTACGGGAGGGCGTAATTGCTGATTACGTCGTCACCGAAGCACTGCTACGGTACTTTATCGAGCGTATTGCCGGTCGACTCCGACTAGTTCGTCCCATCGTTATGGTTAGTGTGCCCGTTGGGGTAACTAGCGTAGAGGAACGTGCCGTGCGCGACGCAGCACGCCAGGCCGCCGGTCGGGAAGCTTTTGTAATTCCCGAGCCATTGGCAGCGGCCATCGGCGCTGGCCTGCCCATCGATACACCAATCGGCAGCATGGTGGTGGACATCGGCGGTGGTACCAGCGAAGCGGCTGTCGTATCTATGTATGGTATCGTAGTATCCAGCTCGGTGCGTGTAGGTGGCTTGAAGTTCGACGAAGCAATCAGCTCCTACCTGCGACGCAAATATAATCTGGTCATTGGAGAACAGACAGCTGAGGAAATCAAGATCTCCATTGGCAGCGCGTTGCCGTTGGATGATAATCCTAAGATGGAAGTACGTGGGCGCGACCAAGTAGCGGGTCTGCCACGCACGATTCGCATCACATCGCACGAGATCACCGAAGCGTTAACTGAACCCCTCAGCGCAGTTGTTGGAGTGGTCAAGAACGTGTTGGAGCAAACTCCTCCAGAATTGGCTTCTGACATTATTGATCGTGGTATTATGTTAACTGGAGGAGGCGCATTGCTGCGCAACATAGATCGCCTTTTGGCACAACACACCAACGTACCATGCTACGTGGCTGACAACCCCATCGCGTGCGTAGCACTGGGCGCCGGCCGTGCGATTGATTTCTACGATGCCATCCGTCGTAGCTTGGCGACATGGTAATGGCAGCTGTTGCCGCCAGACCGTATTCCCACGTGTAGCCTTCAACTCCCACTTGACTTATCCGTGCCAGTACCGCCCACCCTGCGCGTAGATGGCGCCTACCTCGCGACGCATGAGCACGACAAGGGTGTATATCCCAATTATAGTACCCACTGGGAAAAGCAATAATGCTAGTGCTCCGCAGATCAGTGAAAAGACGCGCCATTTGCGCGTCTCAACGGCCCGACTGGATGCCATTAGAGCGACAGATAGAACGAAGAGGAAGAGGAAACCAGCTAGAGTCACTGTGCCTCCCCAAAGCTCGTCGGGCGAGATATAGAGAGACAATAGAAAGATCAGTGGAAAAGCGGCAAAATTAAGCACTCCCAATATAAAATGCAGGGTGGATATGCGGGTCAGATGTACATCCTCAGACATGCAGAAAGTTGTTTCAACCCCCTCGTGAGGCTTTGAGCAATCTCAGTCACTTTCAAATCGCAACCAAGCAACACCTGCTGCCACTGTCGTTCGGGAGACAGCTGCGCCCAGTGCTATCGTCACCGGGCGCAGGCCATCAAACGCTTCCAGCGCAGAGCCTGCCGCGCCTCCTTTCACTCCAATCATAGCATGACTCCAACGAAAGCGGTTGCGCAAATCACCTGTCGCACCCAGAGCACGCAATGCAGCCACACCTGCCTCATCCAGGCGCATCGAAGCCTCATCCGCTACTGCTACCGCTACCAACGCGTCCTCAGGCACGCCAGCTAGGAATTGCGCCAGTCGATATGCAGCTGTGGCATCCAGATGGGTGTCAAAAGCAACGCTGGTCACATTGCCCGTCTGCTCCAACACAGCCACGTTATACCCGCGCTCGTTTACGGCCACGTCACGACCACCAATGTAGATGTGCGCAAAATCGCCCACTTCCTCTCCAGCGCTTTGCACGACAATCGGGATACCGTAGCGGGCATACCACAAGCGATGGAGCTCTGAACTCGACAGCTGTTCCAATGCAACAAGGTTCTCCACGGTGTACAACCGCTCAAAGCGCAGCCATATTTCATTGAGTCCAGCTTGGACGTGCTCCGCTGGCAGCTGCATCATATGTTCGTTCCAGCCCGGTGTGAGAGCGAGCCACTCAGAACACCAGTTGCCTGCTTGCACAGCGACACGTTGCCCCTCGCCCGGCACGTAAAGACGCATTGTCAAGCGAGCATCGCCGCCTCGGAGAGGGATCAGCAAGCGCACCTGTGTCCGCTGTGCCCATAGTAGATCTTCACTGCCGATCTGCCGGTCAGGCAACGGTCCCCAACCTTCCCCTAGATACAAACGTGCCAGCGGCTCGGAAGCTATCACTTCGATCGTCTGCGGCAGGGGGGACAGAAGCACACGGTACACGTGCAAACCATCTCCAGCGTGGATGCGCTCGACAGGAAGTACAGCTTCGATATAGGGTATGGTGGCTTCAGGAGTGACTGACGGGTTGTCCGTACCAGCGTACGCACGTCGAATCACAATGTGCTGAACGCCAAAGAAACGTAACACATCACTGGCCAGAACACGATCAGCTTCCCACCGCTCCGGTGGTAACGTGTGGCCGGTCTCAAGCGCTAATAACGAATTGAGAACAGGGGCTTCGGTGAAATACTGAAACTTGAAGGCAGGGTTACGACTGGTGTTACCCTGAAGCAGCCGCCGATTGTGCACCGTCTGATAGAACTGGCCAAACATAAAGCCAGGATCAATAGGGCCAGTGATGCGAAAACCATTGCGCCAGGCGAATGGAATGTCCAACAGAGTTCCTGTTCCCGTGTGACTCAACGATCGATAGATCTCTGGCACACGCATATCTGACTGGGGTAACGGCAGCGAAAGGTGTTCGATTAGAAACATACACACCACGATCAAGCTGACCACGTTGCTGCTTCTTGCACCGGTTGTATAGCGGCCTCGGCGCGCCCACCATCTGGATACGGCGCTGACACCTAACGCTGCCAACACCGACAGCGACAACATCAATAGCACGCTGTAACGGCTCGGATAACGATTGCCCTTGAAAAAGGGGAGCGTCTGCAAAACGGCAAACGGGCCACTGATACCAGTGGATATGCCGTTGATGTGGACCACGGCCCCTAGTGTCAGCCAGGCAAAGAAGAATGTTGCAATTGCCCAGAATAGAACGGTGCGTCGCTGACCTCCCCACAAGATGCCCACTATTGCCAGTGCAAGTAGTGTCAGCCCCACATAAACGTGTTGTCCTTTGTCGAAGGCAGCAATTGTCGTACGATGAATTAGCTCTCCGAACAAGGGATGATGCACGGTGGGCACTAGAAATCCCAGCAGATCGGCCGAGAAAGTCTCGGCGAAGCCGCTGCCCTGAACCCAGAAGTCGCCCTCTTCCATCAGATCAGGCAACATAGCAGCTAGCAGTGGTGCGGCACCAACGATAAATAGCAAGCCAGCTACCAGCACGTTGCGGAGGGCAAGATAAACGTCTCCCCACCATTTACCCTTGCGTACGCGTTGACGTCCCGAGGACACAGCGCTGACCAGAGTCACTCCCACCTCATAAAACAGATACAACGCAATGAACACCACACTGAATGAGGCGTAAGTCATTTCAGCCCAAAGCTGCATGATGAGAAAGATTGCCGCCATAAGTGGCCAGCGCAACGAGCGCAGCGCCCAGTGCGACCGATAGACACACAGCACAACGAAGGGCACCCAGTGACTGCTGGCAATGTTGAACTGACCCAATGCCAGGTAAAACAGCTGACTACTGCAGAAAGCATAACAGATGCCAGCAAAGATAGCCGGACCCCATGAACGATCAACGCCCCGAGATGCAACTCCTACGGCAGGAGTAACCGCAATTCTCGCTTGCAGCTGACGCACCAATAGGAAGACACCGAAGCCACCAACAACCATCGTGAACCACGTATGCAAATTACTGGCCGCCACCACGCCTACGTTTAGCGTCAGAGGCAAAGCGGTAAGCGCATTGAGCACAGTAAGGGTATAAAAAGCCAGATTGATCCCGATGGGGTAGAACAGGAAATCGCTGTAAAGCGGCGAAGTTTTCAGCGTGAGCAATGCGTGCTTAACCCACCAAAGATTCCAAGCGATAGCGGGATCATCTCCACCATCCCCGGGTAGATGGGTATTTAGATGAACCGCAGTGGGCCAAGTAAGCAACACTGCCACAGCCATGTAGAGCGTTAACACAGCAATGTAACCCCACCACACGCTGCGCAGGTGAAAAGTGATGCGCCAGCCAATGGCGTGATCAGGGGAACTTGTTTCAGGCAGAGCGGGATGAGCGTCGTAAGAATGCGTCACTGCAGCGTTCTCGCCATATGCTCGCGAAAGATGCGCAGAAAACATAGAGCCGAGCCATCGCACTTCATGATGACCCGGCACTAAGCGGGGAGGGAGGGATTCGAACCCTCGGTGGAGTTATTCACCCCACAACCACTTAGCAGGCGGCCCCAATCGTCCACTCTGGCACCTCCCCAAAAGCAGCTGCCCTAACACCACCGGCGGAGGCGGAGGGAGAGGGATTCGAACCCCCGGAGACCTTACGGCCTCAGCGGTTTTCAAGACCGCCGCAATCGTCCACTCTGCCATCCCTCCACACCACGCCACCCACACGTCACGTGATGTGCATGGCTGGCAGGCCGTCTGCAATGTGCAGTATACTGGGAGACGCAGCGATTGTCAATTCGCATTCTATCACGTAAGAATTGATAATGAGCTCTACGCCAACAAGTCCCGAAGTGCATCCTCCAGCTGCGAGTAGCGAAAACGAAAGCCCAGATCAAGCAAGCGTTGTGGGATGGCACGCTGACCGTGCAACAAAATTGTGGCCATCTCACCAAACACCAACCACATCAGGACGGAGGGCACAGGCATTGAGGCTGGCCGCTTCATCACCTGTCCAATGGCACGGGCGAAGTCGCGCGCTGTGACGGGCGAAGGCGCAACAAGATTGAAAGCACCAATTGACTGCTCAGACTCGAGCAAGTAGCGTACGGCGCTCACTTCGTCTGCTATATGGATCCACGGGAACCACTGTCGGCCATCTCCCAGCGGCCCACCGACGAAGAACCGGAATGGTGCCACGATTTTAGGAAAAGCCCCTCCCTCCTTGCTCAATACCATTCCGGTGCGAATTATCACATACCGCACGCCCATCTCACCCACTTTGGCTGAAGAACGTTCCCACTCAACACACACCCGCGCGAGAAAATCGGAGCCTGCTGGGGTCTCTTCCGAAACGAGCTCATCCCCACGCGAGCCATAGTAGCCAGTAGCGGATGCCTGAATCACAACGTGGGGCTTGTGCACAGCCTGTTGCACTGCCTGTGCCACGGCATAGCCAGCGCTCAGGCGACTCTGAAGAATAATCTGCTTGCGCTCAGGGGTCCAGCGACCTTCCGCAATGTTAGATCCTGCCAAGTTGACGATGGCATGTGCGCCATCTGCAAACGCAGCCCAACCTTCAGCGGAACGACCATCCCATGTAACTACCTGCACCCCTGCAGGTAACGCGGATAGCGCCTCTTGGGGACGACGACTCAGCACAATCACCTCATATCCGGCTTCTGCCAGCTCGGAAGTTAGCTTGCGCCCGATCAAGCCACTACCCCCTGTAATGATGACCCGCATAGCTGCCCCCTTTCACGTAAGCAAAGTGCCAATATTTTAGTGGTACCTATGTCTTAATTCGAGCCGGCAGTGTCCGCCAGGCCAACAAAAGCTATGCCGGAGAAGAAACGCGTTCTACCCTGCTTGGTACAAACGGTCGGTTTTTGCCGCCATAATAAAGTCATTCTGATGGAGACCCTTGATCTTATGGGTCCACCAGGTCACCGTGACACGTCCCCACTCGGTTAAGATTGTCGGATGATGTCCTTCCTCCTCTGCAAGGCTGCCCACCTGATTAGTAAAATGGAGCGCTTGGGCAAAATTCTTGAATTTGAACACACGTTCCAGACGTTTGATACCATCACGCTCAACTATCCGCCAATCTGGCACCTGCTGATGCAATGGCGGGATCTCCTCATCGCTGACAGGTGGCTCATCACCTCGGCAAGCAGTACACTTCAGCTGATATAGAGTAACCATAGCTCACACCTCAAAAAGATCTTTAACTCCTGACCAATTATACCACACTTGTCGAACCTTATTAAATGACAATTATGGGATGTTAGAAAAGTCTGCCGATCATAACCACCTTTGTATCTTGACGTTTGTATTATTATGTCATATACTTATGTCATGAATGCATTCTTATCTGGCGTCCTGACGTCAATCCTTTCGTAGAAGGCCAGACCATAAGCTTTGCACGGGAGGTACTCTGCATATGACAGACGCGTCGTTTGGCACTGAGGTTGCAGCAGCGCCACAACTCGCCTGTGCGTCGCCACTTAACACCCAGATGGCTCCACCCGGCGGAGCACGTGATGAGCAGAAGGGTGACGGAGAAGAACGTAATCAGCGGCTGCGCGAAGTGCGAGACAGGGTGCTAGACTTGCGCGCCGTCTTGTCCAGCGCGCGTACTGGTGACATCACTCCTGCCGAGCTCGCCAGCTATGTGGAGCGAACCCGCGATGAGGTCGGCAACCTGTTGCGCATCATTCCCGGCGCAGAACCAGTTCGTCGGGTGGCCGGCTTATGGGCGCAAATCGAAGCTACCCCTTTGGTACATAACCCTTATGACACGCTCAATATACAGGAATACTTGCGTCAGCTGAACGTGGTAGAGGTGCTGTGCCGAAAACTCGTGTTTCAGATCGGCTTGATCACTATACCGGAGCGCGTCAACGAATGGCTCCGATTGGCACGCCCGGGTTACTATCTACCCTTCCACGATGTCTTTGCAGATGAACTGCCAGACTTTGATGAGCGAGTCAAAGTGCTCAACTATCTAGCTTGGGCACCCAGAGTCCTCACCGAAGGTTTGGTAAACGTCGAGCTGGGATTAATCTACCGTTATTCGCACAACGCGGTACATCGCTATCTTACTGCCGCGGGCGTGGCCATAGCTTTTGTGGTCGCCTCAGCATTAATCGTAGCCGCTTGTCACCTGTCGCTCCCGGACTGGCCATTGCCCCCGACGCGCATTGGCACCCTGCTGGTGGGCTGGGCCGCTGTATTAATCGGTGTGGTAGTTCACATTGGAATCAGCACCACTAAGCAAGTCCAGCTGCAAGGGGGGCGCCCGCCCATCATCGCCGTAGAGGATGCTCTACTCTGGATTAATGCACGCTTCGGCTACATCCTCTTTAAGCTGCTGATGGCTTTGATGGGTTTCTTCGCACTGGCATTTACCACTGGTGCGGAAAAGGTGACACCTTTCAGCATGTTCCTGGTCGGGTACAGTTTGGATAGCGTGATTGAGATCTTCGGCGTCAGCCTAGAACAGCGTGCCTCGACCCGTATGAGCGCTCTCAAACGGCGGCTGGCACTAGAACTGATGGGATGAGATCATCTCGAGCCAGGGTTACTTCTGGAGACCCGATTTACAGACCCGAGGAAGCTTCGCAAGCGATCTAAACTGCGACGGGTGCTTTGATTGGGGGATGACAACGATAATTTGTCAGATGAATGTCCTCATACTTAAAATCGAATAAAGAAGAAACCGCTGGATTTAGCGTTACACGCGGCAAGGGATACGGTGTGCGCGTCAGTTGCAGCCGCACCTGTTCGAGGTGGTTCAAATATACATGGGCATCACCTAGCACATGGATGAATTCACCCGGTTGAAGGCCGGTCACGTGCGCTACCATTATTGTTAGCAGTGCGTAAGAAGCAATGTTAAAAGGTACACCGAGGAACAAATCCGCGCTACGCTGATACAGCTGGCACGAGAGACGACCCTCTGCGACGTAGAATTGGAACAACACGTGACAGGGCTGCAGCGCCATTTTCTCCAAATCAGCCACGTTCCAGGCACTGACCACCAGCCGGCGCGAGTCCGGATTACGTTTGATCTCCTCAACCACCCAGCTGATCTGGTCAATGTGTCGACCATCCGGAGTCGGCCACGAACGCCACTGATAACCATACACAGGGCCCAGATTACCTTCATGGTCAGCCCATTCGTCCCAGATATGTACACCGTGCTCATTCAGCCAGCGGATGTTGGTGTCACCGCGCAGAAACCACAGCAGCTCGTAGACAATGCCTCGCCAAAACATCTGCTTAGTGGTCACTAGGGGAAAACCAGCTGCCAGATCGAAGCGCAGTTGAGTGCCAAAGACGCTCAACGTACCCACGCCAGTACGGTCAGCTTTGCGCTTGCCGTTAGTGATCACGTGACGCAGTAGCGCCAAATATTGCTGCATAGTTCACCACGACTGTCTACGAAAGTGTCTCCTCTTCGCTGACGCCTTCCTTTTCCTCACCGTAGCTCGCTTTTATTTCGTCGTAGATTCGGTTGACACCTGCACGAATGCGCTTTTCTATGAACGACCTGTCGCCGGGTCGATACGGGAAGAAATCGATCATTTGAGTGACCACAGTGGCTGCCTCTGACTTGCTACGCCCCGCTTTGATCTGGTGGCGCACTTTTAAACGCATCAGGCGGATATAGTCCGAGATGGGTTGTGTCGCTTCGACGTTGCAGAGCGGTCCGTGGCCGGGTACGATAGCGACCAACGACATTCTACGCAATCGGGCTAACGTTTCCAGCCACTCCTTACTATTGCTTTGTCCTAAAGAAGGGTGTTCACCGACAACTACAACATCCCCCGTGAAAAGGATTCTCTCCCGAGGCAACCAAACACCAGAGGTAGCCGCTGTATGACCTCCCAAGCGGATAAAATGTATCTCACGCCCTCCCTTTTTGATGACGAGTCGCCCAGTGAAAGTGATCTCAGGTTTCTTGATAACCACCTCATCGAACTGGGCAGCAATCTCTGGCTGACGCTTGAAAAGGTTCTTGGTACGTTCAATGAAGGCGTCTTTGTAGCTGGACATCTCCTTCCACGCCAATTCATGGGCGACCACGGGCGCATCAAAGTACTGATTGCCCATAATGTGCGCGCGGTGATGGTCAGTATTAAACACGTAAAGCACCCGTCTTGCCAGGCGCAGAACCTCTGCTGCCCACGCCTTTCCCTCTGTTGGGATCAGCGGAGTATCTACCACAATGGCACCCACGTCTGTAACGATACACCCAACGTTCGCGCCTTCGTAGCCTGTATGAATGTAGATTCCGGGAGCGATCTGCTGCAAGCCATCCCTGCGATCAGCCGAGGACTCTGACATGCTTGTGCCACCTAGATCAGGATATGTCGAACTCTCATCAATAAGGTACACTAATACGTTAAGAGAGCCAATATCTCAGAAAGCGAGCTGTCCGCCATCCACCACGATCACTTCACCCGTAATGAATGAGGCATCGTCGCTGGCCAAGAATGCATAGACCGAGGCCACCTCTTCTGGGTCGCCCGTGCGTCCAAGGGGAATGAACTTCTCAATATATTCTTTCACAAACTCTTCAGAATCCATACCTGATGAGAGCGGCGTGACAATGTAACCGGGTGCGACGCAGTTGACACGGATCCCGTAGGGTGCTAGGTCTAACGCCATAGACTTGGTCAACAACGTGATGCCACCCTTGCTAGCGTTATAATGCGCATAACCCAGCTCGCCGACCAGGCCATTGGTAGCACCCATATTGACGATGACCCCTGACTTGGCCTTGGCCATCTCCCGCGCCACTGCCTGACCCACCAGGAACTGCCCCTTGAGATTGATGTTGATAACCTCGTCCCAGCGTTCTTCGGTGATTTCCAGGAACGGTTCTGTATAGGCGATGCCAGCGTTATTGATCAGCACATCGACCCCACCCCACTTTTCCATCACGAAGGCCATCATCCTGTCTACATCGGCTTTCTTGGAGACGTCCATCTGAAATGTCAACACCTCACCCCCATATTTCTCTCTGAGCTCGCGTGCGGTGGCTTCCAAGGGTTCAGCGCGTCGCGCTGTAATGAGCACGCGTGCCCCTTCAGAGGCAAAGCGCTCAGCCGTCGCCTTCCCAATTCCCAGACTTCCTCCCGTGATTAAGACTCTCTTGTTCTCAAAGCGTCGCATAGAACCCTCCTACGAGTCAGGCTTTGGTTTTCTTAGAAATCACCCCGGCGCGAGTTCGGACGGATCAGGAAGCGCCGGAAATGATACGTGCGGTTCTCGCTGATACCAGAAGGCGGTGGTCGCCACATCCTGCGTCGGCAGATAACGTGGTGAGTTGTTCTCCAGCAAACCGAGCGACTGTACCGTCACGCGAATATCACACCGGAAACGGATCGGATCTAGAACGTGCCAGCGATACATTCCAAACCGCCGGCGCGCCAGCGGTGTGCCCGTCGCACGCAGTGCTTGCGGCATTCCCATAAAAGGGGTGGAATAGGTACCATACTCACCACCAGGTTGCTCGAATGTCCATGCGCCACCGACGTAATCCTCCAGACCAGTGCCGCAAATTGTAGGCCACTCCTGATCACCATCCAGATAAAACTTGACCTCACCTTCGCTCCACCACAAGTCGTTATGCACGCCCCAAGCGAAGTACGTGCCAACATACTGGCCCTCTCCGCACACATTATCCAGCAGTGTGTGTACCCGTCCATATGGAACAGGGTTGCTGCGCCGCCATTGGGCGTGGAAACACGCAATCCCGTCTGGCAAATCCAAGAGCGCATAGTCAATCTGGTAGTAGATACCCTTCTCCACCTCAAGAGGAGCCAAATTCTCAATCATAACAAAGGCACGCCGATAGAAGGGCATAGGCCAATAACAATTAAAGCCACCCCGCGGATTAACCACGACGGGCAGCGAGTTGACGAGACAGGGTACGCACCAGCCGTTGCAGAAGAAATCCCCTAACGGCACCTCCACGGAGGGTGTACTCTCATCATCCCAGTAACAGCGCAACACGAGCTGACGCCAGGTGAGCGGGTTCTCAACCGTTATCCACATATGTCGAATGACTCCTGCACCCTCGATGTCCGCCAGTGTGACGCTCGCTCGTGGTGGCACACGCAGAGAAGGGGAGATCTTCCACCCTCTTCCGAGATCACGCGCCAGGTAGGCCGCGGTACCGTCTATTGCCATTCCACCTTGCCCTCTAGCGCCAGAAGGATTCTCAGCGCTTATCGCGCGCGACTCGATATCTGACAGGAAGATCAGATTGCTCAGACCGGATACGAAACTGTCAAGAGAGGTCATCTTGAGATTTAGTACGTCTTGCCACGCGCGGCAATGGGCCAGATCGCTTCCAGCACACCGCGCCGAACGACGTAGTAGTAGTCGTGCAAATTGATCGTCGTGCAGCCGTGATTGGGAACGATTTTCACCTTGTCACCACGCTTGAGTGGCGCGCCATCCACACGTTCCAGAAAACCGTGTTCTTCGGCCAGTGCCGTCACCTTCCACCCGGGCGGATCCAGGACATACGGCATGCCAAAATCGCGCGTCATAGCCTTCAGCCCAGCGTCCACAATGGCTCGCTTTTCTCCGTGGACGCGGATCACGGTTGCCAGCACGGTCAGAGCGTAGGCGAAATCTATGCCCACCACCTCGCGATACTGACTGTCCATTGTGATGTACGATCCGACCTGCAGCTCGGTGATGCCGGGATAGCAGCCAGTAATAAAGTAAGTGCCAGTGCCACCACTGCTGACAATATTAACCGGGATGCCAGATCGGCGCAGCAGATCAACGCTTTCCATCATTGGTTTGAGGCTGGCTTCCGTCTTGGCTTTTCGTTCTTCAGGATCGGGTGTGAAAATGACGTGTCCCTCGTAGCCCATCACGCCTTCGAAACGCAGTCCCGGGGAGACAATAATCTGCCGTGCCAGATCCAGTACCGCCTGACCCGGCGCGACCCCGCACCGTCCCATACCGATGTCAATCTCGATCACCACACGCAGCTGGACACCCTTCGTCTGAGCAGCAGCATTCAGCTCAGCCACATTGTCCACATCGTCTACCGCGACCATGACCTCACTGTGCGCCGCGAGGTTGACCAGCCGTGCAATTTTGTGGGCCCCAACGATCTGATTGGCAATCAAGATGTCCTTGATGCCACTGGCCGCCAGCACCTCCGCTTCGCTCAGCTTGGCACAAGTGATCCCGATGGCGCCCGCTGCCAGCTGCATATGGGCCAACATAGGACTCTTATGCGTCTTCGCATGCGGACGCAGATTCACACCCGTCCGCCGGGCGAATTCGGCCATGCGCATAACATTGCTTTCCACGGCCTCGATGTCCAGGCATAGCGCTGGGGTATCTATGTCCATTGCGTTCATGCCGATCCAGACGGAACGCACAAGCAACTCCTGCCTATTTGGGGAGCTCGAGAAGAGTCTCCTCAGTAACCGGATCGAACAAATGGAGTTTGTTAGGATTCAGATGCATCGTGACGCGCTGGTTTTCGGCAGGGGGGCAGTCAGCTGGTGTCCTGGCGATCAGGGTAATGCTACCCACTGTAAGGCTGACATAGGCATCAGCACCCAACCCCTCTACCAGATCTACCTGTGCCTCCGGGCTCGCTGGCGTGACTGGGGCATCGTCCAACGCAATATCCTCCGGACGCACTCCACAGATAACTTCGCGAGCTCCTAGCGTCGGCGACCTGTCGGGCTTCAAACGCGCCAGCAGCTGGTCACTAATCGGCAAACGACCAAATTCGGTAGCCACCACAATTTTGCCGTCGTCTGTCTCAAGACGACCCTTAAAAGCATTCATTGCTGGACTGCCGATGAACTGGGCGACGAATAGATTAGCAGGGTGATTGTACAACACCTCCGGCGCACCAATTTGTTGCACCTTGCCCGCGCGCATCACCATAATGCGATCGCCCATTGTCATCGCTTCGACCTGATCATGAGTCACATAGATAGTCGTCGTGCCCAGGTTCCGCTGCAGGTGGATAATCTCGCGACGCATCTGCACCCGCAGCTTGGCATCCAGATTGCTCAGTGGCTCGTCCATCAGGTATAGCTTGGGATTGCGCACAATAGCACGCCCCAGAGCTACCCGCTGTCGTTCACCGCCCGAAAGCTGACGTGGCCAGCGATCCAGCAAGTGTTGCACACCCAACATTCGCGCCACGGCGTTGACCCGTTCTTCAATCTCCGCTTTGGGTGTCTTGCGCAGTCGCAATGGATAGGCGATATTATCAAACACTTTATAATGCGGATATAAAGCATAATTTTGGAACACCATGGCGATGTCGCGCTGACGCGGCGCCAGATTGTTCACGCGCACCCCATCTATTAGAATGTCACCTGTAGTGACCGTCTCAAGCCCGCCGATCATGCGCAATGTGGTGGTTTTGCCACAACCCGATGGGCCGACGAACACCATGAACTCGCCATCCTGAATTTCCACATTGACGTGGTCGACTGCAACCATTGTGCCAAAGCGTTTAACCAAATCTCTGCACACGACAATGCTCATAAAACGCGACCTTCCCTCCTACGTCACTTTTCGGAGATTGCCAACATGCCCCGTGTGAGCTTGTCCTGCACCGCCATAAAAAGCGCCACGGCCACAACGGTGGCCAATAGGGAACCAGCCATCAGATGGTGCCACTGAATTTGGAAGCGCGAGATGAAACGGAACAAACCCACCGTGAGCGGCATCATTTCGTCATTGCTGATGAAGGTGAGCGAGAACAGGAACTCGTTCCAGCCATCCATAAAGGCAAAGACACCTACCGCAACCAGTCCTGGCCACGAGAGGGGCAATGTCATCTTGATCATAGCACCCAGGCGCGAGTCACCGTCCATCATAGCCGCTTCCTCGATCTCAGGCGGAATCGCCGAGAAATAGCCTACCAGCAGCCAGATGCAAAAGGCCAGGCTGAACGATGCCGTAGTCACCGCTACTATGGCCAGGTTGTTGAGCAGCCCCAGAGCCACTACCACGCGGAACACTCCCAGTACTACCACGATCGCGGGGAACATCTGAGTCACCAGTAAGAATATCAGATAAGGTTGCCGGCCAGCAAAGCGAAAACGTGCCAGCGCATAGGCCGCCGGGACGCCTAGCACCATAATTAAGAACGTCTCCCCTACACCCAAGAGAAAGCTGTTACGAAAATGAGCTGCAAGAGGGATAATGTTCCATACTGCTCGATAGTTCTCCAGGGTGAAATTGCGTGGGATAAAGGTGGGCGGTATCTGACTGACTTCCTCTAACGTCTTGAACGAGGTAGAAACCATCACAATGAACGGAAACACCAGAACAAACAGCATGGGGATGCCATAGAGAACCAAGGACAACCATTTAAACCACTGGATGCGTTGCACGATCACCCCTCCTCGCTGCGCAGCACCTTAGTGTATACCACGCTGAAGATTAGCAAGAATACGAACGTGGCAAACGCCAGCGCATATCCCTTGCCGAAGGTCAGCGACCTGAAGGCCAGCTTGTATAGATAGGTGACCGAGTTATCAGTACGGAAGAAGGGGTTGCCCTGCGTCATCGGCCAGATCACATTAAAAGAGCGAAACGCCCAGATGACTGAGAGGAGCGTTACAATGATAATGATTCGCTTCAGCTGCGGGAGCGTCATGTCCCAAAACTCGTGCCAGCTGTTGGCACCGTCCATTTTGGCAGCATCATAAATATGTGGTGGAATGGACTGCAATCCGGCCAGGAACATAATGGTCATAAACGGAATGGAAGACCACACTTCAACAAATATGACGCAGGCAAAGGCCAGCACAGGATCGCTGAGCCAGGCAGTGCGCGCCTGAGTGATGTTTAGCGAGTTCAATACATAGTTTAACGCACCCAGCTGATCGTGAAAGATCCAACGCCAAGTCATCGAGGAAATAGCAAGTGGTGCAGCCCATGGCATCAACAAGAGCGCACGGGCAAGCGCTGCTCCCGGAAAGCGCTGGTTGAGAATCAACGCTAGAGGAAGCGACAGCACCACTGTGAGCGCCACTGAACCGAAGACGAAAATAACTGTTTGTATGGTGATGCTCAGGATATACTTGTCGCGGATCAGGTCACGGAAATTGATCAACCCACCGAAATCCACCGCACGCCCCACCGTGTCTGTCTTGGCGAAAGCGCCGATGATTGTGTTCGCCAACGGATAGATGACAAGCGCGGCAAAGCATAAGATGCTGGGAATAAGGAGAAGGTAGGGAAAATGGTTCTCACGCAGCTCACGCGTGAGCCGTCGCCAGATTGTCTCTGGTGATGATTCCTTTCTACCAGATGCCAGAATGTCTGTTACTGCCGTCATTGAAACAATCCGAGCTCCTTCCAGTTCCAAAGGCACCAAGTACATGAGCGCGGAGACGAATAGTCCCCGCGCTCATCCCGGCAGACAATCCTGAATCGTTGGTCCCTAGAAGCCGTTAGCCGCATCGATCATGGCTGCGCTGGTCTTACAGGCCTCTTCTGCCGTGATTTCGCCTGCTACGGCGCGCGCAACCTCGACCTCGAAGCCTAGGTTCAGCGTCTGGTAGTAGTTCTCTGGCCATGGCGTCTCGTAGACATTGTGTGCCGTCTCCAGCGACTTGACAAAGAACTTCTCCACGTCGCTCACCGCGTATTCCGGATCCATACCCACATCGATGCGCTCGGGGATCACGCCACGCTGCTTGGCAAAGGCCAGGCGATTCTCCTTGCTGAACAGAAACTCAAGCACTTTGGCAGCGTGCTTGGGATACTTCGTCTGCTTGAAGATGATCAAAGCATCCGGCCAGAAACCGGTTGCAGGTTTCATGCCAGCCGTCTTCACTGGTGGCATAGTAAGTCCATAGACCATGTCCGGCGCATTGTTCTTCAGCAGCGTGGGGAACCAGGAGCCGGTGATGAGCATCGAGAGCTTACCAGCATAGAAGAGCGGCTGCAGCTCCTCATCACGGCCAGCTGTGGTGTAGTCCTCATTGGTGATCTTGTATTTCTGCGTGAGATCCACACACCATTGGGTTGCTTCGATTGCCTCCGGCTCGGCCAGACGCGAGCGGCCATCCTCCTTCCAGATACTTAGGTTGCCATCTCCGCCAATCACACCGAACCAGGCGTACCACCAGTAGTCCAGGCTATCCGACTTGAGCGAGAACGTCTGCCCATAGCCAATCATATCAGGCGGGTTGTGAAGTGCCTTGCCGGCGGCAATCACCTCATCCCATGTCTCTGGCGCCTTCAAGCCCTTTTCGTCGAACAGGTCCTTACGATAGTACATTGCCCGTGGGTCAAGGAAATAGGGCATGCCTACCAGCTGTCCTTTCTTGTTGGTGAACGCCTTAATGCTGGAGGGCTGGAAATTGGCCAGAAATTCCTTGGACAGAAGATCATCTAGCGGCAGCACCTCGCCAATGGCATCCCATTCGCCCAACCACTGCGCACTGACGTTGCACAGATCCGGTGGTTGGCCACCACTGATCTGGGTCACCAGAATGTCATGACCCTGACCCCAGCTTACCACGTCCAACTTCAGCTCGATCTCATCCTGGCTGGCATTAAAAGCATCTACCACGGCCTGCGTATCCGGCTTCATATTCTCATCGTAGTCCATCACCATCAAACGCAGGCTGACCTTCTCGGCAGCTGGCGGAACTGCATTAGGCGCCTCAAAGGCGAACGTTTGCGAGGCGGCAGCGGGGGCAACATAGGTGGCGGCAGCCAACCCAGCACCTGTGAATGCCATCAGGCGCAACATCTCACGCCGATTCATCTTTTTTGTTGTTTTCATTATCCCTTCCTCCTTCCTTGGACACGCAGTGAACACTCACTCAATTGCTAAACTACAGAAGGACGAGATATGTGACGAGCGCGGACAACACCTCCTTTCACCCTGCAAGAAATATTTTGCTCCCAGTATAACAGCTTACCGCAATCGTGTCAACAGAACATTTGTATTTTCGCAGATCAGGTCCTCAGCCTCTTCAGTGAAGACCGATCCAGTTGCAACGTCAGTGGCGTAACCACCTTCCGCGCTTGCCTTGGCTGTCGCGATATAGCCGAGGTAGCCATTTGCCAGTGCGATGACATAGAGCTGCAAATCGGGCGCAAGCGCCTTCATCCGGCGTCCAATCTCTGTAAACGGCTCGCCCGGAATGGTAACAAAGACTGCCTTGCCCAACCGCAGGCCTACTAGCTCGAAATCGACACCTACTTCGCTGCGGCACACATGTTTCAAAATGAGCTCTGCTTTCAGCTCATCAGAGATGCCGTCGCGCAGCGTAACCGCCTCACGTGGCCCACGGGCAACGATCTCCTGCGCCCAGGTCAATACCTCTGGCGCTACCTTGCGGTATGGCATGAAGAAAAGGTGGCGGGCAACACGGATAACGGGCTGCGAATCCCTTTCAGTGATGCTCTCGCAAACCTGCAACACGGCACTGCCCAACGCTCGTCCACGTCGCTCCACACCGACAAAGTCACGATCCTGGAAGCCTTCGATATCCACACTTCCCTGAGCTCCATTGGTGAACAAAGCTACACCGCCCAGCGTTCGCTCGATCATATCGGCAGCATAGCCGGGAAAATCGGCAGTAATGGTGAAATTGTCGCCAGGCAGCGAATTAGGGTGACAAGCATAGTTAAAGAGAACAGCAATCGTGCCGCCTGCCACAGCGTCAATCCGCACCACACCCACTTCGGGATCACCTTCCTCTGCCGGTCCCACGATCCGGTCCGCCGGAAACTCCTCCCAGTTCATCACGATGCGTCCATCGCGTGTCCAGAGGCGACGGTACTGACTGATTGTCTTTTCCTCACCGCGGCCAACACCTAGTAGCGCTGGCTGCAAACGGCCAGCGGCCTCCCGGCTGATCTGAACGAGTTTGCCGGACAGCTCGCGTAAGTAGTTCCTATCCACCCGGTCCACCGGATCAAACAAGCCAAGCATTGTGGGACCGGAGTGGTTGTGACTACACGCGATGATCACCCGATCGAAACTGCTGCCGATCGCTTCCGCGATGCGCACGCGCAATTCGCGCGCATACTCGTTCGTCATGCCGATCAGATCGCACGTCACTAGGCAGACGCGCTCATTGTTCTGCTCCACCACTAACGCCCGGGCGTATAGAGGGTCATGAATAGCATTCGAGGGTTGCGCCCGTGGGATCCCTTCCAGCCAACACCCCACTGGGGGGGTAATATCGATTTTAGCTGCACCCGCCCGAAACGCTGAACCGTCGTTCATCCTTCCTCACCTCCTCGGATCGCTGGATTTTACTAAACGCTGTTCCCATCTGCCTGATCGGTGGCGTCCGCTCTCTCCTCCGGTGCATCCACCAGGCCGTGCTGGTCATAACGCCCATAGAGTTTTGCCGCTGCCACCAACGCCTCAGTGCTCGCAGCAGGTGTCGTGGCCCCGAGGGTGCAACCAGAACTGAGAATGAACCAGCCGTGACGTCCCATCGCCTGAATAGCA
Organism: uncultured Ardenticatenia bacterium; assembly: GCA_937127125.1. Classification (GTDB taxonomy): domain Bacteria; phylum Chloroflexota; class Anaerolineae; order 4572-78; family NAK82; genus NAK82. The sequence goes on along the minus strand of CAKZLO010000034.1, from coordinate 82,669 downwards.
GCGCGCGCAGCGTGCATAACTTCCTCCGGAGTGCCCGTTGCCATTAGGGTAGTGTCTACATTGCCAACCAGCACGCTGCGTCCTTGGGTAACCTCACGGCAACGCACCATGTCCACTTTCGAATCCGTCTGCAACATGGCAGCACCCGTATCAGCCAGATCTCCCATGATACGTGTAGCGTTGCCACACACATGAATGCAAAGAGGAGCGCCTCGTTTCTTCAGCTCCTCTACCAGGCGCTTTTCGTAGGGAAAGGCAAATTGGCGGTACACCCGAGGTGAGGAAAGGTCTGGCCCGGCCAGCGGCTCACCAATCTGAGTGAAGTCGGCGCCGGCATCAATCTGCGCCAACGCCAGCCGTCGACACTGCTCGGTGGTGAATTCCAACAGCCGATGCACTGCATCCCACTGTTCAGGGTCCACCGTAGCCAGCAGGAAAGTCTCCATACCCACCAGCATGGCAGCCAGATTGAACGGCCCCTGATCTGCCTCCCCCAGCACGCAGGCTCGCCCCTTGAGCGCCTTTGCGATTAGGCGCGTTGCCTCTACCAATGCTGGCAATGTCCCATCGCGGGTGGGGTCAATAGGCTCAAGTTTGCTCACATCCTCCAGCTTTTCAATGGCTGGTCCCACCAAGCGGGGTGGCTGGTCTTTGGGATAATCGACCTGACAACCCAGTGCACCGGCGGCTGCCACGGTGCCGTTCTCGACGTCCACGATGTCGTACCGGAAGCGTTCCCACGCAGCAATCTGAGCTTCTGCAATCAGTCGGGGGTTACGGCAAAACTCGTCTAGCGCGAAACCAGCTAGATAGGCAGTGTTCTGGAAGTTCTGCGCCATCACCGGCACGCGATCCGGTAGCTCGCCTGCCAGCACGCAATAGACGCGCTCAGGTGACGCCATGCGCTCTTTCATACACGGTTCTCCTCGACAGAGGGCCTGTCTGCCCGATAAACGATCTCTCCTTTTAGAATTGTCATTCTGAGGTTGAGCTCCTGGTCTAACAGGATGATGTCAGCGTCCATGCCCACATCCAGATAACCCAAATTGTGCAGGCCAAGCACCCTCGCTGGCGTACGTGAACACAGCGCAGATGCCTCTGGGATAGAAAGGCCAAATGTACGCACGGCCTGCTGAAAGGAACGCAGCTGGGTCAATGCGCTGCCCGACAGCCCATCATCGGGAATGCGCCGCACCCCTCTATCATATGTCACCTCGACCTGCACACCCTCATACAGCCCCTCATAGATGCCCGGCGGGCTGCCGGCGCCTAGAACGCTGTCCGTGACAAACGCCACACGCTCCACACCCTTACAACGCAACGTCTTCTCCACCAACAGGGGATGCACGTGCACGCCATCCGGGATGATTTCCACCGTCAGACGATCCTCAACCAGGATGTAGTCGGTCAGCCCGGCAGGGTAAACGCCCGGATCGGTTATCACGGGCACATCAAACGTGTCATAGAAGTGGGTCACCAAGCTGAGCCCTGCGTCCACTGCGCGTCGCGTCTGCTCGATGGTGGCGGAGGTGTGCGCCAAGCTGGTGACAATACCGCGTTCGGTAGCCCAGCGTATGAACGCTTCCGCGCCCTCCAGTTCTGGTGAAACATCCCAAATTCGGATAAACCCCCCGCCTGCTTCGAAGAGAGCACGCGTGGTTGCCTGTGTGATGGGTGCTAACGCGGAAGCCAGACCTGCTCCCGCCTTGGCTACATAGGGAAACTCCAGGCGAAAACCCAGTAGGTTGGGTGTGCGACGAAAGCTATCAGTTTCTTCAAGACCGGTGCGCATGCTGCGGATGAGGGTTTCAGGGGCAGCAAAAAGCGTGGGCACACAGGCAGTAACACCTTGTTCCAGCTGTAGACGCGCATAACGCAGCCAGTCGCCGCGCTGCGGCATTGCGTCCTGGAGGCCATGGGTATGCAGGTCGACGAAACCAGGTAGGACGTAACAACCGGTTGCATTGAGAGTTGGCTCAGAGGAACAGGCAATCAAGTCAGGACCGATTGCTGCTACTCTGCCATTCTCAACCCGCAGGGAGTATTCCTCCAGGCTGCCACCATGCAATACCATGCCACCGTGAACAAACATCTGACGCACACCTACTCGAGAGCAGAACACCCTGGCAGACATGTGGTCCTGGAGAGTATCCCCCGCCGTTTGTTCCGAACATAGCAGGGGATACTCTCCTGACTGCTCCGCTATGCGCCGGGCACCAACACAGCCTTGATGACCTTCTCGTTGCCGTCAGCGTTCATGCGGAAGATGCGCTCGGCATCGGCGAAGCCGAATGTATGGGTGATCAGCTTCGAGGCATCCACCAGGCCTTCTCGGAGCAGACGAATGGAAACCGGAAACTTGATGCCTGGCTCAGCAAAAGTGGGTCGCAAGGTCACCTTGTTGAAAATCAGCTCATTTACGTCCAGTTCGACAGTGCTCTGCCCACCCAGATTAATGCCGATGAATGAGACAATGCCCCCGAAAGCGGTCATCTTCACAGCAGAAGGTAACGTCTTGGGCGGCGAGGTGACGATCACGCGATCCGCACCACCCGGGAATATCGAACGCACCTTCTCCACCGGGTCATTGTCCGCCGCATAGATCAGATAGTCGGCTCCGAGTGCAGCACCCGCGTTCATACGTGCTACCTCGCGCGGGCTTTGGGCCGAGTACCCGACCAGAGCTACTTTGGCGGCACCTTGCAGACGAGCAACGCGCACACACATCAGTCCGATAGGACCGGGGCCATACACCACCACATTGCCCCCCAAGGGTATCTCGCTGTGCAGCACTGTGTTGAGCGCCACGGCCAGCGGCTCCGTCAACGAGGCGGTCACGTAATCCATCCCATCGAAGCGGTTCAGCAGATGCTCGCTCACCGCCATATACTCGGCCATACCGGGCTGGCCCTTCAGGTTGTAGTTGTTACGGCAGCGGTAGGACTCGCCGTTCTTGCAATGCTCACAGACGCCACACATTCCCACGTCTTCCACGATGACTTTGTCACCGACTCTATAGCTGGTGACCCCCCTGCCAAGCTCAACCACCTCAGCAGCAATCTCATGGCCCAGTGGCATAAAATCCTCTTCCCAGTCCTGAGCGAAATGCATATCGGTGCCGCATAGGCCACAGGCATGTATCTTGACCAGGACCTCCCCCTCATCGGGTTTGGGGATGTCCAGCTCGCGGATGTCGAAATTAAACGGCTTCTTGGCAAATATAGCTTTCACGTTTGCACCGTCCTTTCCTGCAGAAATGTGGACAGGATCCTGCCAAGAGGACTACACGGCGGCAACGGCGGCAGGATCCCCATCACTCCGGGAAGTGTGTCGACGAGCTGCCCGGATCAGGCAGCCATGAAGATGGAGCCCCGATAGTGAGCTACAATGTCATCGTCCTTATGTTTCACCACTACGTCTAAGTTGTTAAATACCTTACGGAAAGCTTCAGCATACATATCGAGCAGCTTGGTGTCATTAGGTGGGTTGGTGCCCACGATCACTGTGTAATCCTCACAGATCCGCGAGGCGACCGGATAGTCTTCACCGCGATAGGTGATCTCCTTGCCGTAGAAGTGGCACGTCCACGGACAACCACGCGAGCCGTAGCCCATCTTGGTCTGGAAGAGATCCTGTGCTGGCACCGGCATAATCTGCCACTGTCCCACACCGACACCTTCCATATGCAAGGCTTTCTCCAACGCGATGCGGAACTCACGCGGCGACAGGTTGACACCTGCCTTCTTGGGATCGAAGCGCACCACATACATCCAATAGACATGAGTGCGGTCAGGCGGTACGTAGGGTGTGGTCACCCACTCGTATTCCCACTCGTATTCCTTGAGGATTTCGGTCAGGTAGGCACAATTCTTCTGCCGAATGGCATTGTTGGCATCGAGTCGCTTGAGCTGGGCGCGTGTGAAGGCAGCGGTGAACTCTTGCATACGATACATATAACCAAGTATCGAGGCATTGTACACGCGCAGCTTGGTCTCATCATCTATTTCATCACCAAACATGCGCAGCATGTCACCACGCATTGCCCAACGGTCATCGTCAGTCATGAAGAAACCACCCTCGGCTCCACACAGGTTCTTGGAGCTGTTCAAGCTGAAGGCGGCAAAATCTCCGATTGAACCGACCTTCCTGCCCTTATATGTGGCGCCGTGCGCCTGGCAGGCATCCTCGATCACCAACAGGTTATGCTTGCGCGCGATCGCCATAATTTCATCCATATCGGCGGGCAAGCCATGCAAATGGACCGGGATGATCGCCTTGGTGCGTTCAGTGATCTTCTCCTCAATCAGTTTGGGGTCAATGGTGTACGTGCGCTCGTCAATATCTACGAAGACAGGGATAGCATTGGCGTGCAATACGCACGATGCAGAGGCCAGGAATGTGTACGCCGGCACGATAACCTCATCGCCCGGCCCAATGCCACCGGCGGCTAGCGACATATGCAACGCGGCGGTGCCGCTGTTGGTGGCTAGGCAATGTTTACGACCAATGTACTCCGCCCACTCTTTCTGAAGCGCTACCGTTTCGGGTCCCCCGGCGCCGCATAGGATCTGATTGTCGAAGACACGCAACAGTGCTTCACGGTCAGAGTCGTCGATGGGTGGCCATGGCTTGATGGCATTCTCCGGAACGGCACGTGGACCTCCATCAATTGCTAACCTCTGAGTCATTCTCCATTCTCCTTTCCTGTACCCTTTTATGATTAGATGAATTATTGCCTGTGCTGAGATGTCGCGTGAGCACATTGAAAAACGCCACGGGTGTCTCGGCCATCACCACTACGGCCGGCTTGTCCCCCCTGCACACATACCGGTGGGGGATGGCTGCAGGATAACGCATGCTATCCCCCTTCTCAAGATGATAGGGTGTCTCATTGAGATAGACCGTCAAGCTACCTTCCAACACCAGCAGCGCTTCTTCACCAGGATGACTATAGACAGGACTGTTTTCCAGTTCAAGGGGGCCGATACGCAGAATACTGAACTCAAGCTGACCTGAAATAGTCGGGGTCAAGCTCTCGTAGACCTGATTCTCGCGTGGAAAAGTGATCCGCCTCCGCTCCTTACGCCGCACAACGGGGTAGTAGCTTAGCTCAGTCACACTGGAAACTTGCTGAGTAAGGTTTGCGCTGGACGAATCGAGCAGCTGTCCGACCGGCACCCCCAGCGCATTGGCAATGCGTACCAGCACGTCCAGTGAGGGTACCGTAGTGCCCCGCTCAATCTGTGAGATAAGCCCTCTCGTGACGTTGCATCGTCGTGCCAGCTCGCTGCCGGTGACGTTACGTTGCAGCCGCAGGGCGCGAATAGCTTGACCCAGCCCTTTGAATTCCATCTTCGCCAGATCCAATTGTGTTTAGTATAATTATACAATGTTTAGTGTCTTTTGTCAAGCCCCAGACGATGACCCCAGAAGCCTTTAACCACTCGATTCTTTGTAGGAGATAAAACTTGGAAGAAAACAAGCTAACGAGGTTCCTATCAGCGCCCATATGTACAAGCAGACGCTCAAGTGCTATATGGAAAACACACAGACGTTTTGTTTATCACGGGCAGCGGGGTCAAACGCTCACAATAGCGTCGTAGGGACATTCGGTTGCACATAGTAAACATCCACGACAACGGTGGACATCCACTACTGGCGTCTCATCTTCATCAATGCGCATAATGGCGCGAATCCTACAGACGCGCTGAGCCAGACATCGGCGGCAGAGGTGACAACGTTCCTCTACCACGTGTGCCATTCTCTTGCCTTGTTGCGCCGAATCCAATAGTGTTGAGTTCAAGTTCTCTCTCTACCCCGAATGCCTGTGTATATCCCAAGAGGCGGTCGAATTGGAGGTGGATTTGGCAGGCTCCTCCGTGGAAGTGGGGGGAATAGCGCTTTTGCGACAAATGACAATTTCCCCGAACAGAGTCTCTTGTTGGACATCTACTACATTCTGCCTGATCAATTCCAGAACAGCCATAAACGTTATAATGATCTCAAGCCGTCTTGCACACGTATGGATCAAAGAGCTGAACGTAACCTGAGGAGTCTGTTCTAAGATCTGCTGGATGAACGTCGCACGTTCTTCGATGGTTATCACAAGAGGAGATACCACCTGATCGACGGCTGGATCTGGTGGACGAATAGCTAAAGCATTGCGTGCGGCGACGATCAGGTCGTTCAGGGCAACTTCACCCGGCGAGAGGTGCGATTGCAGAGTGACAGGTGCGACCACACGCACATAGCTGCGCATGTGCAAAGTTTCACGAGCCATCAACATCCGGGTCGCTTGCTTGAGCTGCTGATATGCTCGCAGCTGGTGCACCAACTGGTCACCGACGTCCTCCTCTTCCTCGCGTGAGATGTCGGTCGCTGGCTTGGGCAGTAGAGCTTGGGACTTGATGAACAGCAATTTGGCTGCTATCACTAGAAAGTCGCTGAGAAGATCTGCATCGATCTCCTTCAAAGTGGTGATGTATTGCAGATACTGATCGGTCACTTGGGCCAGTGCCACCTTGGTAATATCGAGCTGCTGCTGTTCGATCAGGTGCAGCAATAGATCGAGTGGACCTTGGAATTGAGGCAAGGTCACCTGATAGGAAGGAGTGACCATGTGATCTTTCGGCTCTATTCCTTTGCCGCGGTTGATTTGCCAGCTGTACATAGGCTCATTATAGTAAGGGGAAGATGACGGTCAATTCAGGTTCCTTCAGGCGAGGCGCCCGTGGATTATCATATCTTCGATAACATCCCATGGCAGATCGACACTGCTCAGTTGGCGCAGAGGCTGCACCTTACGGAGCGCAAGGACGAGCTAAAGGATTTTGAGCGGCTAGCAGAAGAAGCGCTGGCGGTTGCCCGCCCAAAAGCATTTTATGCTCTGGCACGCGTCGAGTCGCGACATGAGCGGAGTGTCATCATCAATGGTGTTGAGCTGCGCAGTCGCGTGCTTCGCGTCAATCTTGAACAGGTACACCGTGTCTTCCCCTTTGTAGCAACGTGCGGTGTGGAATTAGAAGCTTGGAGCGAGACAATCGCAGATCGTGTCCTACATCGTTTTTGGGCTGATCAACTCAAGGAAGCTGCCCTGCGCAGTGCCCTCGAATTTATGCGCGACCATCTCATGACATACTATCGCCCCGGCCGCATTGCCCAAATGAACCCGGGATCGCTGGCGGACTGGCCGTTGGGTCAGCAGAGGCCCTTATTCCGAATACTAGGTGATGGGCCTCAGAGCATCGGGGTGCAGCTCACCGAACACATGCTCATGATACCTACCAAGTCTGTCTCTGGAATTGTGTTTCCGACTGAAACCTCTTTCGAAAGCTGTCAGCTGTGTCCGCTGGAGGGATGTCCCAGTCGACGAGCTGAATACGACCCAGGATTATATTCCCAGCGTTACCAGCAGCCAGCGTGAGATGCATTGTCAAGAAGATGATGTATAGGGCTCTCATCAGTCACTGACATACAGAATGACATCCCTGCCTATGATGTCACTACCAGATCAATCTGCCGACCCGATCCGCTCGCACTCTTCTCAGCGTATGACCACGGACCATACTGTGGAGCCGGACTCCCCAATTCGCGCAAAATCGTTTGACAAGATTGAGATTGTCATATGGATTATGCTTGCACTGTTGGCGTTGGTGACGCGGCTGGCCGATTTGGGGACCCGACCACTCTCGGATGCCGAAGCAACTCAAGCGCTGGTAAGCTGGCAGCTCTATCAGGGCAAGGAGGTCAGCTACAGCCATTACAGCCCATTACTGGCAACGGTCAACTTCATCACTTTTGCATTGTGGGGTGCCACCGAGTTCACTGCCCGGGTCACACCCGCTGTGTCGGGTGCATTGTTGGTTATCCTACCGCTGGGATTGCGTCGCTATGTGGGCAGGGTCGGCGCCATAAGTGCTGGGGTTCTCTTGTGTATTTCTCCAGCAGCATTGCATCTGTCCCGTACGGTAAACGGCGATGTCGTTGCCACCGTGGGTACTGCACTGGTGCTTCTGGGCCTCGTTCGCATGGAGGGCGAGGTAGCCAGTCGGCAGGGTATTGGAGCAGTGATGGCAGCTGCTGGGTTAGCATTAATGGTGATCTCCTCACCCCTAGCTGGCTCAGGGCTGGGACTGCTACTAATGTTCGTTGTAGCTTTATCATTGGCAAGCCGTGGAAAGCGTGTCGTGTGGTTGAGCGAAGTAATCACTTGCTTGCGCACCGCTTTGCTCACTCGAAGAAGGACGCTGGTGATGATTCTCATTCTAGCTGCCGCGGCAGCCAGCGGTCTGTTCCTCAATCTGAATGGCCTGGCGACCACAGTGGATCAAATAGGTGAGTGGGCACGTGGTTTTATGCCCCCAGAGGCAGGAGGAGTACGTCTTGCGACACCACCTGTGATTGATCCCGTTTATCCATCTTTATGGTTGCTCGGCCTTTACGAGCCGCTCACTCTGCTGAGTGCCTTGTTTGGTTTGGGGATTGCTCTGACAAGGCGTCGGTTCTTTCATATATTCCTAGCATGGTGGTTCTGTAGTGGAGTGTTGCTGGATGCACTGCGTCCCAGTCGTTCCTCAGGCGAGGTGTTGCTGACTCTGTGGCCAGCAGCGTTACTGGCCGGTCTGGCAATAGGGCAGCTGGCGGGAACAGCACAGAGTCGAGAGGATTGGAAGCGCGACAAGACAGTTGTGTTGACCGGACTAACCGTCGCTGCTTTCGCTTATGTCACACTGATGATATATACAAGCGGTTACGGTGTTGTCTGGCAGCCACTGGCAGCTATTGGAATGTTCGTGGCATTGGTCGTCGTGTACTGGCAATGGTATGACAAAATCTCTGCTCTAAGAGGTGCAGCATTTACCATTATCGCTGTATTATTCCTATTCCAGATAGCTAGTGCGGTGCGGCTTAACTATGTTCCAGTCGCGGATGCCTCCCAACCTTTGGTCCGCACGTCAGCAGGTGAAGGCATGCGAGATCTGGTAGCTGTACTACAGTTCGTTTCCACCAAGAAGGCAAACGACCCCTACCTAGTGGACCTCTTGGCAAGTCGTGCTGTGGGTGCAGCGGTGGAGTGGCAATTGCGTTCTTTCCCAAATGTGCGTTGGGTAAACTCTTTAGAACGTTTGCCGATGGAATATGAGCAGCCAGGTTCATCCTTCCACCTTCCCGACGTCATCCTTGCCCCTGAAGACACATTGTTAACAGATGAGCCTTATGCTGGCCAGGACTTCATAGTGCACAACTATTGGCAGCCCACATCGATGCCATTTCGAGCGTTCATTCGCTGGTATTTGCTGCGTGAGATGCAGCCAACGTTCTCCAACAAAGTGGTGCTGTGGGTGAAACAGCCACCCGCTGCAAGCACATTAGAAAAGTAGCAGTCAGTATCTGACCAAGCTGCTGAGATGAGGTGGTTATGATCTCCAAGGTCGTACCAAATGCTCAAGATGTCGCACCCTCTGCAGACGTAACAGGTAATTCATTATGGCACTGGATTATTAGGCATCGCGAGACCATTGCATATGGGTTGTTGCTCGCCTTAGCTGTCTTCACGCGCTTCTATGACTTGGGATCACGTGCTATCAGCCACGACGAGAGCTTGCACATGCTATACTCCTACAAGCTCTTCAACGGGGAAGGATATCGCCACGACCCCATGATGCACGGGCCCTTCCTATTTGAATTCAATGCCCTCTTGTTCTTCTTGTTTGGAGACAACAACTACGTAGGGCGTGTTGGTGTAGCGTTGTTCGGCGTGGGGCTGGTGATGTTGCCCTATTGGTTTCGACCTTGGTTAGGGCGCTTGGGTGCACTGATTGCTTCCACAATGATTCTTATCTCGCCGGTTATCACCCATTACAGCCGTCACTTGCGCCATGACATCTTCAATGAGTTCTTTACATTGATCATGTACTTCAGCCTGTTTCACTACCTGGCTGCTCGGCAGCAAAACGACTTCCAGCGGATGAAGCGCTGGTTGTACATTGGAGCAGCTGCTGTGGCATTGTCGTTGACAGTTATGGAAATTGCCTACATCCATGGCTTTATCGGTTTCACCTTCATAGTGGTGATTTCCTTGCTAGAAAACCTCCCGCTGGCACAGCGTCGTCGTCTCTTTTGGATTGGCTTGGCCGTGTCGGCAGTAATAGGTATAGTGGTCCTTTGGCTTACCTTTGGCAATGCCGATCCCGTTGGGGCAGATCGATCACCCCACCTGGCACGTCAAGTGATAAGCGGTCTGCAACAACTCGTGGGCGGCCTTGCTGCTGACACAAATGCTATACCCCAAGAGAGTGCGCGAGCTGTCTGGAAGATCATCCATCTGCTGGTATTGGTGACTGGTCTTTTCTTCGCTGCCACGACACTGACGTTGAGCATCACCGATGGGATCGTTTCCACAGAAAGACGAGTACAGCTTCTCCCCGTTCGTGCAATGACCGAGGCGCTGCGTTCTCTCCCTCTGCGTGAGGTCGGTATCGCTTTAGTGATAGGTTTAGCAATTTTTGTGGTACTGTATACCACCTTCTTTACCAACCCATATGGCTTGATTTCTGGCACATGGGGAGGGCTCTCCTACTGGCTGAGCCAGCAGGATGTACAACGAGGCAACCAACCTTGGTATTACTATCTGATGCTGCTGCCCCTGTACGAATTCTTGCCCTTCTTCGTGGGGGCTGCCGGCGGAATATGGTATCTGGCCCACCGATTGCGCGTCACACGTCAGATGCTGACAAAACGCAACTTAGATGAAGCGAAGACACCCACTGATGGAGCGTCACTGGATGCGAAGAGCGTACTGCACGTATACTTCCCCGCCTTTCTCCTCTATTGGACGGTCACAGCTGTCCTAATTTACAGCTGGGCTGGTGAGAAGATGCCGTGGTTGACTACCCACATGAGTTTGCCGCTCATATTCCTGGCCGCCTGGACCAGCGAGCGCGTATTGACCGGATTACAAGGACGATGGCAAGCGCTCTGGGAGCGTGGAGGGGTGCTTTTCGCTGTACTCCTGCCCCTGACAGCACTGGCATTAGTGGCTCTGTTCAGTATACAACCTTTCCGCGGGTACTCACTCCTGGACCTGCGCGACACTGGCCAATGGTTGGGTAGTGTGGTAGTGATCGCCTTGCTCGTCTACGCATTAGTCCACTATGGGCGCCAGCTGGGAGGGTTCCTGGTCATAAGGGTTGTTTTCCTCACACTGTTGGCTGTACTGGCAATATTTACCGCACGTTCTTCCTGGCTGGTTTCGTTTATCAACTACGACAACGTAAGCGAATATCTCTTCTATGCCCACGGGGCGCCTGATGTCACATTAGCGATGCAGCAAATTGAGGAGATATCCCGGCGCACAGTAGGCGACAAGCTGATTAAGGTCGCTTATGACAATGAATCAACATGGCCGCTGGAGTGGTATTTTCGCGAGTACCCCAATCGCACTTATTACGGAGACACACCTTCACGACAACACTTGGAGGCACCCATTGTCATTGTAGGGCTATCCAACGAGAGCAAAGTGACCCCCTACCTGGGTGATAACTATGTGCGCTTTAACTATCGGTTGGTGTGGTGGCCGCTAGAGACTTACAAGAATCAGACCCCGGCCAAAATATGGCACACCTATTTTGTGCCTGAGACACTGCCCGAGGATCCTGTCGGACGGCAGGCAGCTTGGAACCAAGTGTTTGAGAATCGCAAAGAATTGTGGGAGATCTTTTTCTACCATCGTCATAGGACACCTAAGAACCAGTGGCCATATGTGCATCGCTTTTACATGTACGTGCGCAAAGATGTGCTGAATCAACTGTGGGACTATCATACCGGCCCGGTGCCAGCCGAAATGCCCACCGAGCCATACGCGACGAAACACCGCGAAATACAAGCGAAGCGCGCCATCGGCAGCCACGGCGCCGGTGCAGGGCAACTCACTACGCCGCGGACTGTCGCCGTAGGTGCAGACGGTCTCTGGTATGTTGCAGATAGCGGTAACAACCGCATTCAGGTGTTTGACGCTGACGGCAATGTGGTACTCCGGTGGGGTAGCAGCGGTAGCGGGCCAGGTGAGTTCCAGGAACCATGGGGCATCGCTGTCAATACGCGTGACGGTCGCGTGTACGTATCAGATACATGGAATCATCGCATCCAGGTCTTTGATCTGGAAGGTAAGTTCCTCTTCGCTTGGGGTTACTTTGCCGACACAAGAGGAGAGGCTGACCGCGACCCAGGCGGCTTCTGGGGACCACGTGACCTCGCCATCGATGCTGAGGGTAACGTCTATGTAGCCGATACCGGCAACAAGCGCATCCAAAAATTCACAGCGGATGGTGAGTTCATTGCCCAATGGGGTGGTGCTGGCATCCTACCTGGACGCTTCGATGAACCAACCAGTCTAGCTTTTGCGCCAGATGGAACTATTTACGTGGCGGACACTTGGAATCGCCGCATCCAAGCGTTCTCGGCAGAGATGGTGCCTCTGCGTCAGTGGTCGATTGAGAGCTGGGAGAGTCAATCGGTGGTAAACAAGCCCTACGTGCGCGTGGACAGCCAAGGGAATGTGTATTGCAGCGACCCAGAGCGCTACCGCATTCTAGTGTTTGACTCTCAAGGCAACTTCTTACTGAGTTTTGGCCAGTACGGAGCAGACATGGTCTCTTTCGCTTTGCCCTTGGGAATGGCATTCGAGGCCAATGGCAACCTTCTCGTCGTCGACTCGGACAATCACCGCTTGCTTGAGTTTCCGCCTCCGCTACAATTCGCCGGCGAGAGGAAATGAGAGATCCTGAGTTGCCTGTTTGCTCGCCGGTCATGCAACATCCCAGCGATAACTCCACTACGGACAAATGCGATCACGGGATGTTGTCCGAGTGGCAACGATTGGTCACTGAGATCGTACAATGTCGCCGCTGTCCACGTCTGGTGCACTGGCGTGAGCAAGTAGCCCGCGAGAAACGGCGCGCTTACAAGGACTGGGAATATTGGGGTCAACCGGTGCCCGGCTTTGGGGATTATGATGCTCGCCTGCTAATTGTGGGATTGGCACCAGGAGCTCACGGCTCCAACCGCACTGGTCGTATGTTCACCGGCGACAGTTCCGGTGATACACTGTATGCTACATTGTATCGCGCCGGCTTCGCCAGTCAGCCGCAGGCCACTCATCGTGATGATGGCCTCGTACTTCGCAATGCTTTCCTCACGGCAATCGTGCGTTGTGTGCCACCCGCCAATCGACCAGCGAAGGATGAGATCGAAGCCTGCGGCCAATTTCTGGCCCGAGAATGGCAGTTATTGCGCAGGATACGCGTAATGATCGCTTTGGGCCAATTAGCTTTTGAGGGGTGTCGACAATTACTCACAGAACATGGCTATGATGTCCCTCGAATCCATTTCGCCCACGGACAGCACTACCGCGTGGTACATCGCAATTGGGGCACGTCCATACATCTGATATCTTCCTATCACCCCAGCCGACAGAACACGCAAACCGGACGACTTTCCCCTCGCATGTTGGACACAGTACTATGCACGGCGCGTGCACTGTTGGATGCAAACTAAGAACGAAAAAAAGCCGAGGATTTCATTACCTCCCCATAATCTTGGAACATCACAGGCGACGGATGAAGCGAGCGGAATGTTACTTCGTGTTACGCGATCGGGCGCTTGATTGGTTGCTGCAAGAGGAGAATCCCTCGGCGCGCTATCTGGCGTTGACGCAATTGCTGGAGCTACCATCTAATGCACTAGAGGTGCATGCAGCACGAAACGATATCCCCAGCGTGTCACCTGCTCTGCACATATTGGAAGCTCAGTACCCGGTCTCATCCAACGGTACGCAGGTGCACGGTGGTTACTGGATCAGACCAGAGGCGATGTACAGCCCCCGACATCGTGCCACAATGTGGCAAGTTCTGTTTCTAGCTCAGCTGGGTACCCCGCTCATCCCACCACTACAGCGTGCTTGCGAGCACATACTGAAAAGAGGCCGATGTCCTTCTACAGGACGTTTCGTTGCTGGTCACGCGTCTCGCGTTAGGCTCAACTGCCTCGACGGTGCACTCTTGTGGGCGTTCCAGCGGCTCAGCTATACGGATGATCCGCGAGTGATTCAAGCCCGTGAAGCCACAGCGCGAGAGGCCGTTAAGCACGCATTCGCGTGTACAAACAATCAATATTTGCCGTGTGCTTGGGGCGCAGTGAAAATGCTTCACGCTTTCTTGGATCTGGACACAAAACGGCGGACAGCAGATATCAACGCCGCAATTGAGTGTGGAATAGAGCTACTCCTTTCCAAGCCATTGCTCGAAGCAGCATATCCGACCAGCAGCTCGGTCAGCCCATTGTGGTTTGCTCTGGCATTTCCTCTGACTTGCCAAGCTGACCTGCTCGAGGCAATGACTGTGCTGGCGTTGGCAGGCTATGCAAAACATCCGTATGTGCAAGAGTGTCTTCCTTGGTTGTTAAACAAGCAGCTTACTGAGGGTAAATGGCCTCTGGAACGTACGCCCAGCAAAATGTGGGCCAGTTTCGGTGAACTCGGCTGCGCCAACAAATGGGTAACATTGCGAGCACTGTACGCGCTCAAGTTGCTACATCAAGCGGGAATGAGCTGAGCTGCAATGCAAGCATATGGCGCCGGTACATAGCATAGCAAACAGCTGTTGATGTTAGGCTTGTCTATCATTTGAGATGTTCTGCAGGCGAAGTATATACTTTGCACTAAACCAACCGTAAAAGATGGAGCCCTCAAAAGGCCATGGATGCAGCAGTACACCACGAAGAAGAGAGACAAGACACTTCAATTGCGCAAGTTGTTAACTCCGAGCTCCCTGAAGTTAATATTGTGGCATTGCTCGGAGGAGTAGGTGGCGCCAAGCTGGCCTCCGGATTAGCACAGTTGTTGCCTCCGGAACGTTTGACATTCGTGGTCAACACCGCCGATGACTTTGAACATCTGGGACTGCATATCTCGCCGGACCTGGATACAGTGATGTACACGCTCGCCGGCCTGGTGAACCCTGAGACCGGCTGGGGTATAAAAGATGACACGTGGAATACGCTCGCCATGCTGGCTTGTTACGAAGCACCCACTTGGTTTCGCTTGGGCGATCGCGATCTGGCCACCCATTTGTTGCGTAGCCAATGGTTGCGCGAGGGATTTCCGCTCACTTGGGTCACCCGTCAATTGTGTTGGCTGCTGGGTGTGCCTCAGACGATACTGCCGATGAGCGACGATCCAGTCCATACACGAGTACTTACAGAAAATGGGGAAATAGCCTTCCAAGAGTATTTCGTGCGCTACGCATGGCAGCCAAGGATAAAGGGTGTCCGCTTTGAGGGGATTGAGCAAGCACAGCCTACACGAGAGGTAGTCAGTGCGCTGCGCAACGCCGATGTGATCTTGTTTGGACCCTCCAACCCGTTCGTCAGCTTGGACCCTATTCTCGCGTTGCCAGCAATGCGACGTATCCTGAGCACTGTGCGTGCGCCACGCATCGCCATCTCTCCCATTGTGGCAGGACGGGCCCTTAAAGGACCTGCTGCCAAGATGATGAACGAGCTGAACATGGAAGCTTCACCTGTGACAGTCGCGGCACACTATCGTGATCTACTCACCGGCTTTGTGCTTGACCGTCAGGATGTTCCGTGCGCTGCTGTGATTGCTGAGCAGATGGGTATCCGTACCCTGGCAACTGACATCATAATGCGCGACGAACCAGATCGTGCGCGCCTAGCACGCGAAATCCTCCAATTTGCCCTGCAAGGTTGATCAGCATATGCCCAGTGGATCTGTCTCCATTGTGTGCATTGTGCCATGCAAGCCTTACCAAGAGGCAAAAACGCGCCTAGCGGCCTGTCTCAATGTTACCCAACGCATGTGGCTGAGCCGTTGGTTGCTCAGCCGCGTGCTACGTCTGACGCGACGTCACTTTGCCCGCGTAGTGGTGATCAGCCGTGATCCGCGGGTGCTCAAGGACACACAAATGGGAGGAGGCTTGCCATTGAAAGAAGAGGGTAGTGATCTGAACGCTGCGCTCACACAAGCAAGTCACTTTGCATCTGCTTGTGGTGCCGATGGAATTCTGGTACTGCCAACCGATCTGCCCTTTCTTACGGATAGGGATGTACAAACGTTGCTACGCCTAGCAACTGATGCGCCTGCCGTGGTTATCGCTCCGTGTCGACGAAGCATAGGGACAAATGCACTGCTGATGCGACCGCCGTTGCTTATTCCGTTCGCATTCGGACCAGCGAGCTTTCCCCGCCATCTGGCCTCTGCGCGCTTGATTGGTGTTCGGCCTACCGTTCTGCGAACCCCGACTCTGGCATTCGACCTAGACACCCCTGAGGATTGGCAATCTTTTTGTAGTCAGTTGTCTTTTCAGGCTGAATGTGAAACCTTGACATTGAAACGGACCGAATGCCTGTAGGCGAAGGAGCCTGCCCCAAACGCTAGCTAAAGAAGCGCTAGAATGTGCACTTACCATCCGACTTCGACCATCCTTGCACCCTCCTTGCACGTGCATTACAATCCATAAGCGATATTTGGAGGACAGAGATATGGCAAACCCACTTGCTCGCACAACAAGTTGGAAGGGAAGTTTGCCTTTCTTGCTGTTAGCCTTGCTTGCGGTCACCGTTGTCGGCCTAGATCAGCTCAGTAAATCCTGGGTAGTGGCATCGCTGCCTGAAGGACATTGGTGGAGCCCTTTGCCGGGCGAGCTGGGAGACCTCTTCCGCATTACTCATACCACCAACAGCGGTGCAGCATTTGGTATATTGCCTAATCAGGGCAATCTTTTCATTCTGATCGCAGTGGCCGTCGTAATAGCTATTGTGGTCTACTATCGTCAGCTGCCCGCCGGAGACTGGCTCATCCGAATCAGCTTGGGATTGCAGCTGGGTGGAGCAATTGGCAATCTGCTCGACCGTCTACGTCTGGGGTATGTAATCGACTTCATTGACATCAGTTTCTGGCCTATCTTCAACCTCGCGGACGCTTCGATTACAATCGGGATACTTCTGATCGTATACCGACTGTGGCGTATAGAACATATGGAACGAGGGAAGGCCAGCAGCGAGCGCAGTCGGGTGGATGGGGAGGCACAATCATGAACGAACAGGACATAGGTGATCCCACCGTCTTGAACACCTTGGAGAAAATTGCAGAGCTAGCACGTCGCAGTTGGACACGTCCCGGGGTTCATGCTGCCCTTCTCGGCCGCTGGTTGCGCGCACAGCCAGCATCTGGCCTTTCTCGTTTGCGCCGTTTGCTCAGGACTCACCATCTCCTGCAGCGCCAGCGAGCTTATCGCAATGCTGGAGGCTCTCAATCCGGTGTGATGCGTCACATGTTGGCACGTGTCGCCGGGGTGGGTGATTCTGGGAAAGACACAAATAAATAATCTTAGCTAACTCGTCTGGATTGGGTGACGTCTTTTCGTGCAGGGCCATCAGGTCATGCAGTTGACAATTGAACACTCGGGTGAACGGCTCGATCGGTATCTGACGCGCATGCTATCCCAGCTTTCGCGCTCACGTATTCAGCAACTTATCCGCGCCGGTCTGGTCACAGTTGATGGACGACCGAGCAAGCCGGGTATGCTGGTCGAGGCGGGTATGCATGTCACGCTGCGCATTCCTCAGACTTCTCCCGAGGCACCACCCATTGCCCGACCATCCCCCCTGGAAATTATCTATGAAGACTCTGACCTGTTGGTGGTTGCCAAACCAGCCGGGGTGGTGGTGCATCCCGGAGCTGGTCACACCCATAATACCCTAGTTAACGCACTGTTGGCTCACTGTCCCGCTCTGGCGACAGATGATACGAACCGTCCTGGGATCGTCCACCGTCTCGACCGCGATACCTCTGGCCTGCTTATTGTCGCCAAGACAGAGCGAACGTTGGAACACCTACGTGCACAGTTTAAGCAACACCGAGTTCAGAAGCGCTACCTAGCCTTGGTTCACGGGCGTCCACCAACACCATATGGGATTATCGAGGCGCCAGTAGGGCGTGATCCGCGCCGGCGCCAGCGCATGGCGGTCATCCCAGGAGGCCGTGCAGCGCGTACCGCTTATCAGCAGCTAACCACACTGGGCGAGTATACTCTGCTCTGCGTGACGCCGGAGACAGGGCGTACACATCAGATTCGTGTGCACCTGGCATGGTTAGGCATACCAGTGGCAGGTGATCGGGTGTACGGTCGCCGGCGCGAGCAGGTGCCCATGCCACGCCAGTTTCTGCACGCATGGCAGATTTCCTTTGAACACCCTTCGGGAGTACAGCTTTCGCTGGAGGCACCACTCCCTGCTGATTTGCGTGCAGTACTGGATGCTCTAGTATCACACTACGGCTTGCCCAGTAAGGACATCGAACAGTTCATGGAGAGGTAATGTTTCAGTGAACATCCTGATCCTGAGCGAGCTCTCCTTCAGCCTCTCAACAAGCAGTTGCCCAAGGAAGCTGGCATAAGGACAAGGTACAGCCAAAATCACGGAGGATTCATGCAATGGGTGCACCATATCTCATTGGAGTAGACCTGGGCACAGCCGGCACCAAGGCAGCCATTTTCGACGTGTCTGGCAACCTGATTGCCAGCGCCTATGAAGAATCCACTCTATACTATCCACGTCCAGGGTGGGTGGAACAGGATCCAAATGACTTCTACGCTGCCTCCGTGCGCACCATCCGGGAATGTTTGGGAAGGAGTGGTATCCAACCACGCGATGTAGCAGCAATTGCTTTTGACGGACAGATGGCCGGCATTGGCACCGTGGATGCTGATTGGAACACTCCCACGCCCTACGACTCATGGTTGGACACGCGCTGCAAGCCTTACATCGAATTAATGAAACCCCACGCTGACCTCATAATAGAACGTACCGGGGGGCCGCCCAGTTACTGCCACGGACCCAAAATCTTGTGGTGGAAACACGAGCGACCGGAGGTGTTTGCCCGTATACACAAATTCGTGGTGCCGGTATGTTATGTGGCTGGGCGGATGGCTGGCCTCAAAGGCGATGAAGCTTATATCGATTACACCCATCTTAACTTTGCCTCGTTCTGCGACACGGTCAGGTGTACATGGGATGCTGAGCTGGTCTCCCTATTTGACGTATCACCAGAAAAGCTGCCGCGCATCGTCTCTCCTTGGGAGCTCGTCGGTCGGGTTACCAAGGATGCTGCACGCGATTGTGGCTTGCTTGCGGGTACGCCTATCGCCGCTGGATGCGGCGACCAAGCTGCTGGATTGTTAGGAGCTGCAATGGTGGAACCGGGCATCGCCCTGGATGTAGCTGGCACTGCCTCTGTCTTTTCAATATGCACAGACCGCTATGTGCCAGACGTGCAGCATAAAACGTTGTTCACAGCACATCTGGTTCCTCCTGACCTCTGGTATGCTTTGGGCTACATCAACGGGGGTGGTCTCAATTTGCGCTGGTTTCGCGATGAGATGGCACGCGAGGAGAAAGAGCAAGCAGCCGCACAAGGACGCAGCGTTTACGAGTTGCTGAATGAAGCAGCATCTCGTGTGCCTGCTGGCTGCGACTCGCTCGTTTTTTTGCCCCATCTTGGGGGAAGTGTATGTCCGAGTCGTCCTGACCTGCGAGGCCTGTGGCTGGGCTTTACCTGGAGTCATACCAAGGCACACCTCTATCGCGCGATGCTTGAGGCGGTCGCTTTTGAGTACGCTACCTATATGGCGATTGAGAAATCTCTGTTGCCAGAGTTGCACTTCAAGGAAGTGCGTGTCATTGGTGGCGGCGCTGCCAGCCAGCTATGGAATCAAATCAAGGCAGATGTGCTAGGTGTGCCATACGTGCAACTAAATCGTCAGGAGTACGCCGTACAAGGAGCAGCGATACTGGCTGGTTATGCGGTCGGCGTTTTCACTGACTTGAAGGCGACCGCACGTCAATTTGTGCAGGAGACAGCACGCATCGAACCGCGTTCAGAATACCATGCCTTCTATCAACCTTTTGTGAAGCTGTACGCATCGCTGTTAGAGGAGCTGGGCGAGGTGTTCAGTCAGCTTGTTGCTCTTCCGTCACCGCCTTCTGAGTAGTAGAGACTAAACCTCTGGCTTCTTTGGCCTCTCTTCGCTCGTCCAGGCCTCGCTCAGCACCCCTGTCTCGTTGCGTTGACAACTCTGCTTTGCCTGCACTACAATGCCCTGCATCATTGGGGTCACCACAAAGAGGCGACCAGATGGCACGCATTCTGTGGGTGGAAAAACAGATCGACTACGAGCCACAGGGCATGATGTCCCTCTCATCGGTGCTCAAACAGGCCGGTCATGAGGTGGCATTGACGATTGCTACGCAGGAGGATGCTGTTCGGGCTGCGCAGACCTTTCGCCCTGACATTTTGGCCTACACGGTGCTGACTGGCTCACAGCGCTACTATCTGGAGCTGAACAGAAAAATCAAGCGCGCATTGGGTGACCGCGAACCCATTTCTGTCTTCGGGGGACCACATGCTACGTTCTTCCCAGAAGTGTTAATGGAGGATGGACTGGACGGAATTTGCATCGGCGAGGGAGAAGGTGCCATCGTCGATCTGGCAAACGCGTTGGATGGACCAGGATTCAATCCTCACATTGCCAACTGGTGGTTTAAAGTCAACGGCGAGGTTGTCCGAAATCCGGTGCGTCCGTTGATTCGTGATCTGGGCAGCCTGCCTATGCCTGATCGGGCGCTCATCTATAACAAGGATGAAGTCACCCGGCTGCGTCCTATTAAGGCTTTCATCGCCGGGCGCGGGTGCCCATACCGGTGCACTTACTGCTTCAATCATGCTTGGTACAAGAATTATTACCCAAGGGAAAAACGAGGCTATATGCGTCCAGTGGATGCCATTATCGAGGAAGCGTTGTGGGTTAAAGCGCGTTATCCACTGGAGCAGATCATCTTTGTGGATGATCTCTTCATTATGTTTGAGGACTGGCTGGAGGAGTTTGCCGATAAATGGCCGAGCGCTGTGGGTGTGGCATTTTTCTGCAATGTGCGTGCCAACTTGGTGACACGCGAAAAGGTGGCACTCCTCAAGAAAGCAGGAGCTACGTCGGTCAGCATGGGTATTGAAACGGCTAACGATCAGCTGCGCAACGGCTTACTGTTACGCCGTATGTCGCAGCAGGCTATCGTGGAGGCTGGTCGGCTATTGCATGAGTTTGGCATCGCAGTTAGCTCAACCAATATGCTGGCACTGCCCACAGCTACGCTGGAGGATGACTTTGCTACTATGCAGCTGAACCGCGAGGCGAAGATCAAATATGCCCACGCCTTTCTCTTCCAGCCGTATCCTGGCACAGAATTGGGTAGCTTTGTGCAAGAATATGACCTAATGGATGGTAGCTTGGAGGATATTAGTGCAATTGCCTGGGACAGATCACTGATCAAGCGTGATCCATTCGAGCGCTTGCAAATGGAAAACCTGCAGCGTTGGTTTGCGTTGGGTGTCGAGTTTCCATGGCTGGAACCATTCATTCGCTTGCTCATTAAAGTTCCCCACAATCCAATTAGCGACACTCTCTATCGATTAATTTACAAACTTTTCAAGGGATATATGATTGGCCGACGTATCCACCCCTTCCGAAGTGACCTACGCATTATACTAAAACAGCTTGTGCATTTCTTCCGGATGGAGACATGACCCAAAGGCCAAAAGGCAGACACATTGCTTATTAAACAGTCACTGTAGTCGCTACGAATTGCCAGCTTGTCGTTCTTCCATAATAGAGCCTCAACACACAATCAGGGTATTATTCTCTTTCAAGGAGCTGCAGAAGATGGTACACGCTACCCAGATCGAATACGAGGTGGTTACCAAACAGGTACCAACCTTCTATTTCATCGGTGTCACCACCAAGCAATCCTCTATCATGAAGGTTTTTCCTCTCTGGATGAAGGAATTGGGCCGGCCGGAGATCGTTATTGAGGGGGTCGATTTGCAGATCCACGATACACGCGAAGCCTACCGTCAAGCAGTAGCCCAGATCAAGTACGATCCCCTCTCACTGGGAGCGCTGGTCACTACCCACAAGATCGACCTACTCAATGCGGCGTATGATATGTTCGACTATCTGGACCCCTACGCCCAGATATGCAGCGAGGTTTCGTGCATTTCCAAGCGTAACGGTGCGCTGGAAGGGCACGCCAAGGATCCCATTACCGCCGGGATGAGTCTGGACACGATGCTGGGTAAAAATTATTTCGCACGTACTGGTGGAGAGGTATTGTGTTTCGGCGCAGGTGGCTCAGCTGTCGCCATCGTACTGCATTTTCTCAATAAACAGGAAGCAGACGACCGACCCAGACGAATTGTGGTGGTCAATCGGTCCACCCCACGTCTGGATCATCTGCGCGAGATGGTAAACCGACACAACACTGACATCGCCTTTGAGTATGTGCACAATGAGGATCCACGTGTGAACGACGCCATTATGGCTACAATGCCGGATGGTAGCATCGTGATTAACGCTACTGGTATGGGTAAGGATCGGCCTGGATCGCCTATCACAGAAGCAGGGCTCTTTCCGCGCAATGGGATTGCTTGGGAGCTGAACTATCGCGGCACACTTGATTTTATGCACCAAGCACTCGCCCAGAGAGAAAGCCGCAACGTGCGCGTGGAGGACGGCTGGCTATATTTCCTGCACGGCTGGACGCAGGTCATTGCACAAGTATTGCACATTTCCATCGAGGGCCCACTCTTCGAACGGCTGGCACAAATCGCTGAAGCAGTGCGACGGTAAGACCCTCTTCGGCAGCTGAGCAGCCTCGCTAGAGACGAAAAAGGTCCGGCGACTAAGCTCACTTAGCACTGCTCGACACACAGCTGAGATTGGAGAAGTGGGCGTGCCCTCTTTTGGTCATCAGTGCCGCTGCCGCCAACTGAGCACGCGTTCGTCCACACCAAAGTATCGGATGTTAAGCTGAGATTGCATCTCCGGCGGCAGGAGAGGACGCTGGTTACTGCCGTCAGCATTCATTATCCAGACCTCCCAACGCCCGGCGCGATCTGTTATGAAAGCTATATAACGGCCATCCGGCGACCAAGCCGGCGCAGCATTGTTCCAAGAACGCGGCTCCTTGCCACCGAGACGCTGATCAGCCAGTTCGCGCAGCGAAGTCTCGGTGAGACGCACACGTCCACTGCCGTCAGCATTGATCCGATGGACTTCCCAATGGTCGTGTTGCCAGTAAGTCACAGCAATGTACGCACCGTCCGGTGAAAAAACAGGGGTGTGATCCGCGGCGTCGTCCGTGAGCGGCCAAGAAGCTCCACGATTGACATCCAGATTCACCAGCCCACGCTCTCCGCGATAGACTAATCGCCATGCATTGATAGGATCCCAGTCTCCCACATACGAAAAGAGACTGTGCGGCAGACCAGCGAAGTCCCCGGTGTTCACGTCAATAGTACCCAATCCCCAGTAGGGACGCGGCAACAAAGTATAACAATACTTTACTTTAACCTCACCGTCTTCTTCTACCTCGACCACTACGCGGATGTAGTCACCGTCCTCGTCTGCCAGAAGGGGAGCACTCGGTAGCTCGCTACTGCACTTACGCTCTGGCCTGAGCCGATCGCCCGTCTGCACATTAAGAACAATGCGATTGCCATCAGGCGACCAGATCGGTGCCTTTGGCTGCCGCAGCTGATCGGCGATCAATCGCTCGTTGGTACCATCTACGCTGACAGCCCACAGGCTTCCCAACGCACCGAGAGAAGGGTTATCCCAACGGGTAAATGCCACTCGACTCCCATCCGGTGAGAGGGCAGCATCTATCCCATCCGTCAGATAACGCAGATTACGTGGGTTGTCACCTGTAATGTCCAGATCCACTGCATAAATTGCCCCGCCACTGACTGTCTGGATGACCAAGTGGCTATCGACCGCATTCTGTGCTGTCGCACTTGCAACAGGCAGCGCACACACTATCAGCACAACCAGGGCTGACACTGCCAGCCATTCACCCATATTTGCGAGCCGCAACCAAAATCCTGTTCGCACAAGATCATAGCCTGTTCCCATCGACCCGAGAAACCTCCGCCAAAACGCTCTCATCCTGATGAACCTTTGTGCAATCGTCGTATGACTATATCATAGTAGCCCTATTCAGGGCAATCGGGCAAACCATTCTATCTAGCACACAGTTCTCATCAACACTTAACTTACTAAATTATTTCGATGTCTGCCAATTGAGCACATCCCAGGTGAAAGCATCATTAGGATTAACCACCATATTCTGCACCTTAGGTGAAACGGCATGCGTCTCAGTAAAATAGACCAGATAGAGCATAGGGCGTTGCTCGGCCAGGAGTCGCCCGATCTGACAGAACGTCGTGCGCCGCTGAGATGGGTCTACTTGCGTCAGTGACTGCAACAACAGACGGTCCACTTCTGGATTGGCAAAACGCATCACATTGCCTCCCTGACCGCCATTGCTCTTATCAGGCGCCGACCACGAGGCGTAGCGCCAGATCAGATAGTCAGTAGGATCGTTGCCAGGGTAACCATCGTCCCATAAATCCACCTGAAACTGACCCATGACCTCTAGCCCTTTCTCCTCCCAACCCCCTTGCAAATCGCGTGGCCCGACGATCTCGGTCTGCACTTTGATGCCAATCTCTTTCCACATCTGAGAAACTAGCTTCTGAGCTTTGACCAGGGCGTCCCAGCTGTCTGGTGCAGTGAAACGCACCGTCAGGGGAGTACCATCGGGCACAGCTGCCACCCCATGGGCCTCCACAACACCATTGCCATCCAGATCAAGCCAACCCACCTGGGACAAAAGCATCCTGGCTCCATCGGGGTCATAAGCCGGGGGAGTTAGTTCTGGACAGATAGCCCAGCCGCGGAAGAACTCGCTCGCTGCAGGCTGAGCACGTCCACCGAAAACCTCGTCAGCCAGCCGTTGACGGTCTATAGCCAGATCGAGCGCCTGACGCACTAGCACATTGGCCAGAGCTGGATTGGGACCAGGAGGAGATGGGGTCGGCGTGGCACGACGTCGACCAGTTGGAGTAGGATTAGGAGAGATTGGTAATGGCTCCCCCAAGTTGAAGGCAATACGCAACAGCCAGCGGCTCGGCAAGGTCAGAAACCGCAGGTCGGGCGTGCTCGCCAAGTACTTGAGCTGTTCCGGGGTCAGCCACAGGTTAACATGGGCATCGCCATCAGCTAACATATCGCTGCGTACTAGATCATCTGGTACGATCGGGAAGACCAAGCGATCTAAGAAGGGACGCCCGGTCTGCCAATAACGCGGATTGCGCTCTAAGACAATGCTTTTCCCTTTTTCCCAGCTTTGCAACACGAAAGGCCCCGTCCCCACTGGTTGGGTGTTGCAGTCCCATCCAAGCATCCAACCAAGATCACCACAGGCATGACGTGGAAAGATACCTACACCACGCCCGCCGAATTGTCCCCATATGTTGGGATATGGCTCCCGATAATGTAGAATCACCGTGAAATCATCAGGGGTCTCAACGCTGTCAATTAGATCAATCCCGGTGTCACGTGCCAATCGGTTATTGGGGTGGTGCAGCGCTTCATACGTGAACAGAACATCATCACTGGTAAAAGGACGCCCATCAGACCATACAATGTGATCGCGCAACTTCCATATAACTGTGAGGCCATCAGGAGAAATACCACCGTTTTCATACGTCGGCAGCTCCCTAGCCAGCTTCGGGTAGAAAGTTCCATCGGGAGCTTGCTCCGCCAACCCTTCGTACACCAACTCACCAAACAGCTCTTCATAGCCTGTATCGCTGAGATAAGCATTGAAGCCAGGCGGATCCCTGGGAATGGGGATAATAGCAGTCATCAAAGAGCCAGGCAGCGGCGGCTCGGCAGGTAAAGAAGCAGCAGGAGCTTGTTGACAAGCCGGCAGGGGCAACAACAGGGCAAGCACTAGAAGAGAAGGGAAAACCTTTTTCACGGATCTGCACAGGACCTAACTGGAGCTTCTAACGGTACGCTTCCATCTCTGCCCCATAACCCTGCCCCATGCCACGGTAGGTAAAGCCCAGACGACGCATTTCATCAGGATCGTACAGGTTGCGGCCATCCACGATGAAAGGCTGTGCCATCAGATCCCGGATACGCGCCATATCTAAGTGTTTGAACTCATTCCACTCGGTGCACACTACCAGGGCATGACAGCCAGTAACCAGATCATAAGGGTCCTTCGCCAGCTGTAAGCCAGGCAGCGCCTCACTGGCATTGCGCATTGCCACCGGGTCGTACCCCCTGACATGGGCACCCTGATTCAAAAGCAAGCGCGCGATTTCGATGGCTGGTGCATCACGAATGTCATCTGTGTTGGGCTTAAAAGCCAGACCCAGCAAGCCGATTGTCTTACCACGCAACTGGCTGCCCAGAACTTCACGCAGCTTGATGATTACCTGGAGACGCTGATGCTGGTTAATGTCCATAACAGACTTGAGCAGCTGTGGATGGGTGCCGTGCGTGGCAGCCATATGTGCCAGCGCCTTCACGTCCTTGGGGAAACAGCTACCCCCATAGCCAATACCAGCATCCAGAAAGTGATGACCAATGCGCTTGTCATAACCCATGCCGATGGCTACTTCCTTCACATTGGCGCCCAGATGTTCACAGATATTGGCAATCTCGTTAATAAAGGAGATGCGCGTTGCCAGGAAGGCATTCGAGGCGTACTTGATCATTTCAGCTGTGCGCAGATCGGTGATGATAATGGGTGTACGCAGACTGAGGTACAACCGCGCGACTTTTTCAGCTGCTTCACGATTCAGTGAACCAAGCACCACACGGTCTGGACTCATGAAATCGGCGATGGCGTTCCCCTCGCGCAGAAATTCTGGATTGGAGACCACAGCGAACTCGATTGGTTCTGGTTGATGTGCACGTACAATGTCTGCTACCCAGTCACCCGTGCCCACTGGCACTGTGCTCTTATTGACAATGATGAGAGGATGTCTCATATGACGGGCAATGGACTCCGCTGCCGCCTGAACATACCGCAGGTCAGCGTCGCCGTCTACTCCCTCAGGTGTACCAACGGCAATGAAGACAAACTCGGCATCGGCAATCGCTTCCGTATAATCCGTGGTAAAAGACAAGCGCCCCGCCTCGACGTTGCGCCTCACCATCTCCTGCAACCCAGGTTCATAAATCGGGATCCCCCCCGAACGCAGAATTTCGATCTTCTGCTGGTCCACATCCAGGATACAAACCTGGTTCCCCAGATCAGCGAAGCACGTGCCAGTCACCAGGCCCACGTATCCAGCGCCAATAACTGTGATATTATGCATAAGACATTGCTCCCCACGAGAGTGCGCTGCAGATTATACTTGGGCTCCGACCTCTCGACAATTGTGTATGTGATCTGCCAATGGAATAGGATTGGCAGATCTCTTGCTGTTCACACATGCATTCCACCACAGTATGCACTGAAGGTCGGCGATGTAAGGAAGCTACTACACTTCTAGTGCCCGACGCGCCACCTCGCGGCCCATCTCGACAGCGTAATTGGTGCCACGATCCCAAGGATACACCTGACTCATACTTGCCCAAAAGAGCCCCTTAATCGGCGTCGCCAAGTCAGGGATATTGTACGAGTGATTAACGCCGGGCACTGGCTGAGCGTATTTCTCTCGAAACAACCAGCTGTTGCGCACCCATTCCGGAGTGAACTTAGGGTTGAACCGCTTCAGAGAGGGCAAGAAGCGTGCTAGCATCTCATCGTGCGACAAGCTGAAGTACTCGTGATCCGGCTTGAGATAGTCACCACAATATACTAAATGATCACCGCCATAGTGTACCCGATCGATAAAATTAGTGTGCTCCACAAGCGCAAGGAATGGGAAACCCTCTCCCTTGGGCAGGTTGATCCAGTAATGACCATCGGTCAGACGCTGCCGGAGCGCCAGGATCAGCACAACCGCGCCCAGTGACCTCAGCGCGCGCAAGCCGGACAGATACTGTTCCGGCAGTTCAAGCACCAGACGCGCCAAAAGTCCTGGTGACAAGGTGACAATCACACGATCATACGTCTCAGCCTCTCCTTTCGAGTATACTGTCAGGCGGCTGACCACCCGCCCAGGCGCTATGGAGGACGTCTCGGACTCGATCCGATCCACTGGCGCGTGAAGACGAATCTCACTTCCTTGCACCCGCACCCGCTCTGTCAGAGCGTCCAGAAATGCTTGAAAGCCTCCGACAAAGTAGCCTAGACGCGGTGAGCGCTTATGAATGCGTGCCCAGAACCAGGCCATATTGACTTCTTGATAGTACTCGCCGAATTTACCTACCAGCAGCGGTTCCCATAAGATCTGATAACCTCGTCGCCCCATCCACCGCGTCAGCCATTCATGTGCCGTGTAGCGTTCTAGACGCGGCCAATCGCGCAGAAAACGCAGGTAGACAGCCACGGGCGCCGCGCGCAGCTTGTCCAAGATGGAAAGATGGGGAAAGAGCATAGCACGCAAATAGCTGTCGAAGGGATAGACGCGTCCTTTGTACCAGATCGAAGTAACAGGACGTTCAAAGAAGAGTTTATCTGCCAGCCCCAATTCACAGATTAGTCCAATAATCGCGTTATCAGAGGTGAACCAATGGTGATAGAAGCGTTCCAGCGACCACTCCCATCCCGTGTCGCGGAAGCCCGACGCCAGCCCACCTGTATACCCTGACGCTTCATATACTATCACCTGGTGTCCCAATCCACTGAGGTGATAGGCAGCCGTCAGTCCAGCTACACCAGCACCTACAATCGCTACTTTCACCTAACCACCCCTTGTTGCTCGTTCTTAGTTTCCACTGCCTGACGAAAGTCGCGCCAGCTGATGCTTTCGCGCGCCATATAATAGAACCCTAGCAAGGTTATGGGCAACCACAAGGCAGCGTGCAAAACCAGAGTATAACCGGCAGCCACACTACGCAGCACACCCCATATGCTCAGAATCTCAATTCCTGGTGCGTCAAAGGTGCCCACGTAGCCGGGCGAGGACGGGATCGTGGTGGCCAAATTGACCACGCCGTTCATCAGCATTAGCACATAGAAGGGCACGGCAAAGTTGAAAGCATGCATCACAAACCAATACTTAACTGTCTCGGCAAGCCAGATAACAATGGAAGTGACAAACAGCATCAACACCGCTCGACCGCTGCGCAGTGCCCGTAAACCGGTGACGAAACGTTCTGCAAAGCCAAGAACGCTGGCGCGAAAACGCACCGGTACCAGCCGCCCAATCAACCATCTGTAGACAGTTTCAGTACGTCGCACATCTATCGCTAACCAAATGAAGATGGCCAACGCGCTAAAGAAAAGGGATGAGGCGATAATAACCATCCATTGCAACCAAGCAGGCATAGGGACGAATGGCAATCCAACAAAAACAAACATCAGCATCACCAGTCCATCGAAGACGCGCTCGATAATCACAGTGGCGAGGGAGGCACTCATGCTGATCCCTTCACGCCGGCGCAATACATAGGCACGAATCAACTCACCTGCGCGCGCTGGATAGACGTTGTTGCCCATGTAACCGATAACCACAATGGGAAACAAATGAGCTAACGGTATGCGTTTTAGAGGACGAAGGAGATAGTCCCAGCGCCAAGTCCGCGCCCAAACCGCTACAAAATAAACCGCCACACCGGGAATAATCCAACCGTACCGTGCAGTGCGTGCTACATCCCAGACATCTGCCAAGTGAAGGTTGCGCAACGCTAGGTACAAAAAGAGAAGACTGATACAAATGCCCAGCCAGACACGCCAGCGTTTCAGCACAGGAATCGTGTCCTTACGATTGGATAAAGAGGATGATCGAATTGCAGCTGAAACTTCTCAAGCGACCTCTCCCTGGCTTTCCCCCAACACTTGTAACACTTGTTCACGCGGTACATCATCGTGGAGTTCGGCCCGACCGACGTCATGAGGAAGCACAAAACGTAAGCGAGCACCCTGCTTCTTCTTGTCGCGGGTCATGGCTTCCCAGATCGCCTCGATGGGATATAAAGGCACAGTTGTGGGCAGACCCAGTCGTTGCAGCGTGGCGATAATGCGTCCGGCCGTCTCTGCACAACAGACCCCCAATTTTACAGCCAATCTGGCAGCAATCGCCATACCGATGGCAACAGCCTCTCCATGACGCAAGCGATAATCAGAAAGTAGCTCGAACGCATGTCCGAAGGTATGGCCCAAGTTGAGCACAGCACGGCGACCGCGCTCATAAGGGTCCGCTTCAACCACTGCGATCTTCACAGCCACCGCCCGATGAATGATCCAGATCATATCGTCGGTCATACCGCGTTCCAGACGCTCGAACAATGTCGGGTCACCGATGATACCTGCTTTGACCACCTCTGCCATGCCGGCACGCCACTCCACTTCTGGCAGAGTCTTCAAGACGAGGGGGTCAATGAGCACTAGCATGGGTTGTTTGAAGGCACCGACAAGGTTTTTGCCTTGCGGGAGATCAACGCCTGTCTTACCTCCCACACTTGCATCAACCATTGCGAGCAAGGTTGTAGGGAGCTGGGCAAACGCCACACCGCGCATATAGGTAGCGGCGGTGAAACCGGCGACATCTCCTACCACACCGCCACCCAAGGCAAGCACCAATCCACCGCGGTCCAGCCCTCCTGTGAGCAATGCTGCATAAAGCCGATTCACCGTTTCCAAGGTCTTATGCGCTTCTCCAGCCGGCATCGCGACGCACAGCGGACGCGCCATTTCCTCAGCTGAACATGGCGGTTGTGCGGCACGTCGCAAAGCATCGATGAGCCGGGAGGCATAGAGCGGCTGCACTACTTGGTCGGTGATCACTGCCACACTACTCCAGCGACCAGCTGCAGCGAGCAAGACACCTGCTCGTTCCAAAAGCCCATTACCGATCAGCACACTGTAACCTTCCTCACCATGGGTCATCGGTAAGCTGGCGGGCAGCTCATCCGCCGAATCGTTGGAGAAAGCCTCCCACAATGCCAGAACGCGATCAGCAGCTTGGCCGACACTCATGTTTGTCGTGTTTACCTGCAGTGGAAAGCTCAAATAGACTGGCAGCCGTCGAGCCAACAACCCTTTCAGACGCAACTGCCAATCAGGACCATCCAACATAGGGCGACCTTGTGCACTTCCCAACCGTTCGATCAAAGCCACCGGATCGGCACGCAGGCAGATCACTGTCCCGCCCGCTGCAATCGCGGCGCGATTTTCCGGTGTACCTAATGTCCATCCACCGGTGGCGATGACCCAGCCACGTCCTGTGCTCAGTTCACGACAGACTTCCGCCTCCAGAGCACGGAACACCGTCTCACCATCACGTGCAAAGATCTCAGGAATAGAACGACCGGCGCGCATCTCGATAAGTTGATCAGTATCCACGAACTCACGCCCTAAGCGACGCGCCACTTCCTGGCCAATGGCAGACTTGCCGCAACCCATAAAACCGGTGAGCACGAGATTACGACGATCAGAGGAAACCATAGGAGAGCTCAGAACATTTGCCAAGGAACATTGTCCATAGGAAGATCGGAGAGGCGCGCGCGGCGCAAAGTGGCGTAGCGTGTGCGCATCTCGTCCAAACTATCGCCGCCGAGTTTCTCGATCAAGGCATCCGCCAGAACGAAAGCCACCATAGCTTCAGCCACTACTGCTGCACGAGGCACAGCACAAAAATCAGAACGTTCATATCGTGTAGCCGCTGGCTGTCCAGTCGCCAAATCCACTGAGCGCAAAGGTTTGAGCGTCGTGGAAATAGGTTTCATCGCAGCACGCACCACAATGGGCAGCCCCGTCGAGATGCCCCCCTCCAACCCGCCAGCACGGTTTGTACGCCGAGTTAGCTCATTTGGCTGGGAGGATCCATCCCCAGCTTTTAGCAAGATCTCATCATGCACCTGCGTGCCTGGCAAGCGGGCATTTTCGAAAGCGGGCCCGATTTCCGCTCCTTTCACTGCCTGAATGCTTCCTACGGCAGCCAGCAACCGCGCGCTGAGTCGACGGTCCCACTGAACATAAGAGCCAAGTCCGGGGGGCACACCCAGTGCAACTACCTCAAAGATCCCCCCCAAAGTGTCCTTGGCCTGCATAGCATCCCAGATTGC
The DNA here is from genome assembly GCA_937127125.1 of uncultured Ardenticatenia bacterium. Classification (GTDB taxonomy): domain Bacteria; phylum Chloroflexota; class Anaerolineae; order 4572-78; family NAK82; genus NAK82. The sequence goes on along the minus strand of CAKZLO010000034.1, from coordinate 50,564 downwards.
CTGGTGCATACGCTTTGCTGCTTCTGGATCAGGACAGCGCACTTCACTTGCCTCAGCAGCTTGAAAACGCGCAAGATAGGTGGTATGGGCAACCTCGTTGTCTGGCATCGGCAAGGCAGCTGTGACATCTCCAATGCTGACAACATAGCTGCCGATGATGATGTCAAACTGGCTCAACAGATGACGGCACACTGCTCCTACCGCCACACGCGCAGCGGTTTCACGTGCACTGGCACGCTCCAACGCCAGACGCAGATCGCGTAGTCCATACTTGATCGCTCCGGTCAAGTCAGCATGACCGGGGCGCGGGATAGTCATCGGAGCAATTTCACGTCCGCACCAATGTGTATGATCCAGATTCGCGATGTGCAAAGCAATTGGCGCACCGGTTGTGTACCCACCCAACACACCAGCACTGAGACGCACCGTGTCCTTCTCTATACCCATACGCCCGCCCGAGCCGTACCCCTTCTGGCGGCGACGCAGATCCCCTTGAATATGCTCAGGCGAGAGAGGTAGACCGGCCGGAATACCTTCCAAGATAGCGGTCAGTTCCGATCCGTGCGACTCACCCGCAGTCAGAAAACGTAACACTTTCGTCTAACCACTTTCTCACGAATGACAAACGGTCTATTGCAGCCCTCTCAGCTGACCCATTGTTGTTCCGTCACGTTAGCTTCTGCTCGATCCGCTATAGCTAAGAACTCACGACAAGCTTGCCGCATCACATGCACCGGTGCCGAATGGCCAGTCCACATCTCGAAAGCTGCCGCGCCCTGATAAACCAACATTCCTAAGCCACCAATGGTCTCTGCTCCCACGGCACGCGCCTGAGTGAGAAATAATGTTTCCAGCGGACGGTAAACCAAATCGCACACCGTCAAATGGGCAGGAATCGGCAGATCCGTGGGCCATGGGGAGCTTTCAGTGTCCGGCCACATTCCCAGCGAAGTGGCATTCACCAACAGACTGGTATCCTCATCAATGTTGCACACAGCATCCAGCGAATGAGCCTCAAAACGCACATCCGTGTGGAAGCGTGCCATATCGCGGCATAGATCCTGAGCGCGTTGCACGTGTCGATTATAGACACATATCTGGCGTGCACCAGCGTTGGCCAGGGCATGCACCACAGCACGCGCTGCACCTCCCGCCCCCAACACCGCCGCATAGACACCGCGCGGATCGAATCCTGCTTCCACCAAGGCAGCTATGAACCCGCTGGCATCGGTGTTGTCACCGTAGAGATCATTGTCACGCACCACAATGGTGTTGACGGCACCAATCACCAGTGCATCCTCGGCAATGTCATCAAGATGACGCAGCACCGCTTGCTTATGTGGCACGGTTACGTTTGCACCAGCAAAGCCCATAGCACGCAGACCACGCACTGCCTCACCGAGGTGATCCGGATAGACTGGCAAGGGAACGTATACCCAATCCAGGCCCAGTGCAGCGAAGGCCGCGTTATGCATCACTGGGCTGAGGCTATGCTCCACAGGCAAGCCCAACAGACCAACCAACTTGGTGCGCCCCGAAACGCGCAAAGCCGACACACCCGTCTGTGCATGGCTCATCTGAGACCACTCCTCATCCCATCCATCCCGGTCAAAACCGCATAACATCTGGCCACTCTTGTTAAGCCTGCTCAATGTCTGCGCCTAACTGGCGCATCACCGGCACAAAGTCCGGAAAGCTATCGCCGATCACTTCACTACCATGGATCACCGTCTCTCCTCGGGCAATTAGACCCGCCACCACTAAGGCCATAGCCAACCGATGATCACCATGGCTATCCACGTGCGCACCCTGTAGAGTTGTAGGACCCTCCACCACGAAACCATCAGGTTGCTCCTCTATGCGGGCGCCCATCTTACGGAGTTCGGTCGCGACAGCAGCAATACGATCACTTTCCTTCACGCGCAGCTCTTGGGCATCGCGCACTACTGTGGTGCCGTGTGCCTGAGTGGCAGCCACTGCGAAGACAGGGAACTCGTCGATCATACGGACTACCAGCTCGCCTGTCACTTGGCCAGCCTCGATTTCGGCCGGACGGACAAGAAGATCAGCGACCGGTTCGCCACCTTGTTCGCTCACTTCTCCAATCTGGATGCGGGCACCCATCGCTTGCAACACGTCTAAAAGCCCAGTGCGCGTGGGGTTCACGTTAACCCGGCGTAAGAGGATCTCCGAACCTGGCACCAGCAGGCCGGCGACCAGTATGAAAGCAGCCGAAGAAAAGTCAGCAGGTACTACTATTTGCAGCGGCGCAAGTGGTTGTTCACTTGATATCAGATGGACACTGTTGTCACATTGAAATATGTTCACGCCTTGCGCGCGTAACATGCGTTCGGTATGGTCGCGTGCCGGGCCCGGCTGGTGCACGATCGTTTCTCCAGTGGCATACAGAGCTGCGAGTAGAATGGCACTCTTCACCTGCGCGCTAGCGACAGGCAATGTATAATCGATAGCGCGCAGCATTCCTCCCCGCACAGCGATTGGTGGGCGCCCATCGGTGGTCTCCACATGGGCACCCATCAAACGCAATGGCACAGCGACCCGTTCCATTGGTCGACGCCGCAGGCCAGCATGACCATCCAGCACACTCGTCGACGGATAACCTGCCAGAATGCCTGCCAGTAAGCGCATAGTGGTGCCGGAACCCTGACAATCTAACACTGCCTGGGTACCAGGCGGCCGCAGCCCGCGAAGACCACACCCATGAACGACCAAGTTTACAGGCGTATGTTGCTCCACTGTAGCACCCAGCGCACGCACAGCTTTCAACGTCGCTTGACAGTCTGCCGCCGGAAGCCAGCCGTGCACCTCACTGGTGCCCTGTGCAATAGCGCCCAGCAGCAGAGCACGATGCGAAATGGATTTGTCACCTGGTGCGACAGCTTCCCCGCGCAAAGGGGAAGAAAACCGCACACGTAGCTGCATACATGCCTCCCACTTGACATCTGCCACTATATCGCAGAGCTAAGAGATGGTCAAGCATACCCCTAACGCATAAAGGGATCTCCTCTGCGAAGACCCATTCGAAACGTCTCCGTCGCAGATGTCAGATGTGCTCTGTTCGGCCACACCGCTTAACGCATCAAGCTAAAGGAGCCGATGCGCGTGAGCTTGTACCTTCTTGATCGCCGCAACAATGTCGTACATCGCTTGCGTATCGGCCAGCAACATAGTTTGCGGCAACCAGACCGCCTCTATCGCGCAAGCGCGCTCGGCGATGGGACAAAGTTCAGCAAAGTCACCATAGTTGATACGTTGCCCATGGGCAAAGGCGTCCACTGGCCATGGACCGCCCATGAACCATTTCTCGAGGAACATTGGGTTCGCGTACAAGGGTGTAGCATACCCGGCGAACGCGCCAGTGATACCCTCCGCCTGCAACGCTTGCACGAAGCGCTGCTTATCAAGTCCACCAAACGCCTCAGGCCGATAACGGAAGATGTATAGATGAAAAGAATGGGCAGTAGTAGACGGGAGGATGCTTAGAGGTTCAACGCCCTCGATCTCACTCAACAGGCTGTTGAGCAATAAAGCATTGGCCGTACGCTTCTCCATCTGTTCCGCAAGGCGCTCGAGCTGCACCAACAAAATGGCACCCTGGAACTCTGTCATTCGTGCATTGGAGGCAAGCACATAGTGGCGGTACCATGGTTCTCCCCTCCTGCGTCCAGCCCACACCAGCGACTCACACATTTCCGCGTAATCGAAATTGTTTGTCGTGATGATACCACCTTCGCCTGCAGTAAGATTCTTGGATGCCTGGAAGCTAAATGAGCCCAACGCACCCAGGGAACCACATTTGCGTCCATAGTAGGAAGCACCATGAGCGTGCGCAGCGTCCTCAACAACCACAAGATTGTAACGCTGCGCCAAGGCATTGATGGCATCCATATCACAAGGTTGCCCACCAAAATGCACCGGTATGATTGCGCGGGTGTGCTCCGTGATCGCTTCAGCAATGCGCTGCACATCGACCGTATATGTGCCGGGATGTATGTCCACAAACACGGGAATGGCACCCACCATTAGAGGCGCTGTAGCTGTAGCCACATAGGTATAAGCTGGAACAATCACCTCGTCGCCCGGTTTGACACCCGCAGCGCGCAACGCAATTTCCAGCGTAACCGTCCCATTCGCAGCACAGATCCCATATTGACAATCATGCGCGCGGGCAAAGGCACGCTGAAACCGAGCTACCATACTTTGGGGCTGTTCATCACCTTCGGCTAGCTCTACTCCTTGGCCGTAGGAATGGCGCCACCAATGGCCAGAGTGCAATACTTCCAAGATGGCCTGTTCTTCCCGTTCATCGAAGACAGGCCAACGAGGCCATGGTGCCGTGCGGACTGGATTCCCACCGAGTAGTGCCAACTGTTCCATTAGTTCCGTGATTTCCTCCCAATCTTCCATGGTAATAAAAGTGTCCTTTATATAGGGGAGGGACTTATGCAATGACAGAATTCAGCTCCTCCAGCAGCCGCTGCTGCTCAATCGGACCGTAGCCGTGTGCTGCAGCTGCCTGCACAATCGGCTCCCAGAATGGCACTGGGCTATCCTGCCAAGGGATGCCATATCGCTCAAATACAGCACGTGTCTGCGGCCAATGCTCTGCCACCATTGTTACCGCCATAAAGCCATTTATTGGTGCCTCTAAAGATTCACCAGTTGACAGCTGTCTCTCCCTCGCTACACTCTGTTCACGCGTGGGGATGGGCTTCTCGGACAGCCCAGTGTCTAACTTTAACACGCGGGCAGCGTTACCCCCTAACAAAGCCTCTCGAACTTCGGACGGTAATGACAACCGCGCTACCTGTCCACGAAAAGAGTGCAAGTCAGGTCCACTCTGCTGACCCGGAAAGAGGATCAACGGATAATCCGATCCAAAGAGCACCTTGCGATAGTCGACGCAACGTAGCGCCACATCAAAAATCTCATTGGTGGGATACAGCAGTGGTGAGGCAGCAGTGTCATACCAGACGTTACGCAATGTCTTGCGCACACTGGGCATCAGTTCATAGATGAACAGGCCACCTCCCCAGTGCGCCAGAATCAGTATCAGCTCCGGATACTGACATGCCAACCAGTAATAGTGCCGCAGCGGCGTAGTGCTCTTTCCCAGATAGTAGCGACCTACTTCTTCACTCACATGCAGGTTCATAGGCACATCGTTCAGGATGCAGGCCTCCACTAGGTGTAGAAAATCAGGGTGGTTAAGCGCGAACCCTTGTGCGTATGGATTCAGCTCACCCACGCCGCGCATACCATTGTCGAGGCACCTTTTCAGCTCATCGAGTGCCTTGGTGCCCGCAGCGGGTTGGACAACCGCAAAAGCGATCACCCGCTGCGGCCAACGACGCACGAGATCTAATAACTGGTTGTTTTGTTCGACACATGCTTCATGAGTGCGCCTGTACTGGCCCTGAATTACTACGTAATCTACACCTGCAGCATCCATATCCTGAAGCATACGCTCAGCAGACGCCCAGCCTTGGAGAGAACGAGCGCCCGTGGGTGGCCGAAACAACAGTCCCCAATAGGGTTCCTCACGGCAGAATACATCGAGTTCGTCTGGAGTCAGCGGAGGCATATAGTGCACGTGAGCGTCAATGCGCAACATCACAACAACCCTCTAGGAGAAAGAGATTAACCTTCTGTCTACCACATCTTCAACACAACGCTCGTGACAGGAGCTATAAGTATATAAGAGTAATTAACTGGAAGTGCTCTTGTGTTGGCAAAAAGTCGCTTGGACCATGACAAAACCACATCTTGGTCTCTCGCCCCTATTCTATCCTGTATGTCCCGGCGTCGCAATCCAGACCCCAGATGCTTCCTGGCCTGAGAAATGGCTCTGGGCGTAACAAGTTTCTTTTTGCATTTATTTGCTTCTCCGTGCTACTATAAAAAGTCAAACTTACGCTCAGAACTCCATTATGTTATCTGCAATTAGGCAAACAATGTATCGCGTATATGATAAAAGCTGGGTAGGGTGAAATTGGTGGATAGAACTATGGAAGAAAAGAAGTTGATCGTGCGCGGAGCGCGTGCTCACAACTTGAAAAACATTACAGTCGAACTCCCACGCGATCGACTGATCGTGATCACCGGCCTATCGGGCAGTGGAAAGTCGAGCTTGGCGTTTGACACCATCTACGCCGAAGGACAACGTCGTTATGTAGAATCTCTCTCTTCATACGCGCGTCAATTCCTCGGCCAGATGGACAAACCCGACGTCGATCAGATTGAAGGACTCAGCCCAGCTATTTCGATTGATCAGCGTGGAGCCAGCCAGAATCCACGTTCGACTGTGGGCACTACTACTGAGGTATATGATTATTTGCGTTTGCTCTACGCGCGAATTGGCCAGCCACACTGTCCTCAATGCGGCCGCGAGGTAAATCAACAATCCGCTCAACAAATCGTCGATGCTCTACTGGCCAAACCGTCTGGCACTCGCCTGATGATCCTCGCACCGCTGATTAAAGATCGCAAAGGTGAACACAAAGCTGTGTTCGAGGACATCCGCAAACGTGGATATGTGCGCGTGCGTGTGGATGGCCAGGTACGCGACGTCGACGAGGAGATCGAACTGGAGCGCTATAAAGCGCATACCATTGAAGCGATCGTGGATCGGATCATTGTACGCCATGGAGGGGATGAGGGTGAAGCAACCGACGTGGCTCGTTTGACCGATTCGGTGGAAACTGCACTCAAGCTGGGCAATGGGGTACTCATCGTCACCGACGTGACCGATCCAGAACACCCTGTCGACCAGCTATTCAGCGAGCGCTTCGCATGCGTCTACTGTGGTATTAATCTGCCAGAGATTGAGCCGCGCACTTTTAGCTTTAATAGTCCTCACGGTGCATGCCCGGCATGCAGCGGCCTGGGAGTGAAGATGGAGATTGACCCAGATCTCGTCTTCGCGAACCCACAGCTGTCGCTCGAACAGGGTGCTGTGCTGCCATGGGCACGCCGCGAACATGGCGCAGTTTATGACGGCTACTATCAGCAACTGCTACGCGCCGTCGCTAAGCATTATGGCATTCCTATGGATGTGCCGGTTAAGGATCTCTCGCCCCGGCAGCGCGACATCATCCTCTACGGAGGCAAGCCTGGAGAGCGCATCCGACTGCGTTGGCACAACCAAAATGGAATGGAACGCATCTATGAGACAAGCTTCGAGGGCGTTATCCCAAACCTGCAACGTCGCTATAAAGAGAGCACTAGCGAATATGTGCGCAGTGAGATTGAGAGCTATATGTCAGCGCGCCCTTGCCCCGTGTGCAACGGAAAGAGGTTGCGCCCAGAAGCACTGGCTGTAACTATCACTGGCCTCTCGATCGACAAAGTGACTGCGATGTCAGTCGCCGAAGCACTGGAATGGGTTCGCTGGTTGCGCGGCGAGGGACGTCCTTCGCCACTCTCTGAACGCCAGCAAGCTATCGCTCACCAGGTACTTAAGGAAATCTACAACCGACTCAATTTTATGGTGAGCGTGGGGCTTGATTATTTGACCTTGGATCGCGCCACAGGCACGCTTTCCGGGGGCGAGGCACAGCGCATCCGCTTGGCCACGCAGATTGGTTCCCAACTGATGGGCTGTCTCTATATACTGGACGAGCCGTCCATCGGCCTTCATCAACGCGACAACGCACGATTGCTGGCTACTCTGAAACAGCTGCGCGACTTGGGCAATACCGTGCTGGTAGTCGAGCATGACGAAGAAACTATTCGTAATGCAGATTGGGTGCTCGATATGGGGCCTGGCGCGGGCGAGCATGGTGGCTATGTAGTGTGCTCAGCACCGTTGCCAGAATTCCTGCAATGTCGTGAGTCGTTAACAGCGCAATACTTACGCGGCGAACGGTCTATACCTGTGCCTACTAGGCGTCAGCCGGGTAATGGTCGGTACCTGATTGTGCGCGGTGCGCGTGAAAACAACTTAAAGAACATCGATGTCGCATTTCCTCTTGGCAAGTTCATCTGCATTACTGGCGTAAGCGGTAGCGGCAAGAGCACCTTGGTAATCGAAGTGCTCTACAAGCGACTCGCACAACATTTCTACCAGGCTAAGGAACGACCAGGAGCTCACGACAGCATCGAGGGGCTGGATGCAATTGATAAGGTCATTGATATCAACCAGTCGCCCATCGGTCGCACGCCCCGCAGCAATCCAGCCACCTACACCGGCGTCTTTACACCGATTCGAGATCTCTTCGCTTCCTTGCCTGAGGCCAAGATGCGTGGTTATGGGCCAGGCCGTTTCAGCTTCAACGTGCGCGGCGGACGTTGTGAGGCATGTCAGGGTGACGGTATCATCCGCATCGAGATGCAGTTCCTGCCCGATGTATATGTTCCTTGTGAAGTGTGCCGTGGTCTACGCTACAACCGCGAGACTCTCCAGATTCGGTACAAAGGAAAGAACATCGCCGAAGTGCTCGATATGACAGTCGAAGAGGCGCTCGACTTTTTTGCCAATATCCCGGTCATTCGCAACAAGTTGCAGACGCTGTATGATGTCGGCCTGGGCTATATTCGCCTGGGCCAACCAGCGACAACTCTTTCCGGTGGTGAAGCACAACGTGTTAAGCTGAGCCGCGAGCTGAGCCGTCGCTCTACTGGGCGCACACTTTACATCCTCGACGAGCCCACCACGGGGCTGCATTTTGCTGACATTGAGAAGTTGCTCGCCGTGCTGATGCGCCTGGTGAGCAGCGGGAATACTGTCATCGTTATTGAACACAACCTGGATGTAATCAAATGCGCCGACTGGATCATTGACCTTGGTCCAGAGGGCGGGGACCGTGGTGGTTACGTCGTAGCCGCTGGAACACCAGAAGATGTAGCCAAAGTGCCAGAAAGCTACACTGGCCAGTGGCTACGACACGTGCTGGAGCAAGGCAAGAGACCTATTACAACGGGGATGCCCAGTGCCCAGCAACCTAGCGACAGGGTAGGTGCCTTGGTCAGATGAGCTTAATAGGCGGGCCGTTCACCTACTCCGCTAGACAGGCGATCGTCTCCATGCGCATACTTCGTATGCGATCACGCATAACCTGTGCCAGTTGCGCCATGATCGCATATCCTAGTGTATGATCCTCCTCGCACCGCGCACGCAACGGAACACAATTCAGTGCAAGCACCTGACACGGTGTGACCGCCTTGGCGGCGGAGGTGGCTTGGTAGGGTGGCACTAATGCGGACCAAGCAAATACCTCCCCAGGACTGACCGTGCTGAGCACGATCTCGCGTCCTTTGGGTAGGGTTGCAGTAATCGCCACTTCTCCATCCATAAGAATATAGAGACTGTCAAGTGTGTCACCGTCGCGAAAGAAATACTCGCCTGCTGCCACCGAGTCTTGCTGTGCCACCTTAGCCAAGAAAACCAAACGTTCCTCGTCCAAACCGCTAAAGAATGGATAACGACGCAATAGCTCAGTTGAGACCATGGGATTCCTCCTCTCGGACAGGAATATCAAGCTCTTCCAATACAGCGGTCAGCACGGCTGGTAGTGTGCGCGCTACGGCAGGCGTCAGCTCTTCGCTGAAACTACAGACGTCTTGCACGGCAATTGCATAGATGACAATCTCACGGGGCACCGGAAGTCCCATACGCCGTGCGGTCTCCAAGGCGGTCACTAAACTGGCATCATGCACACACGTCATATGTTGGGTTGGACAAAGGGATACCAGTTGGTCGTAGGAGAGACGTTGAAAGGTGCCAGGCTCTCCGTGGCCGGGTTGCATCGCATCGATCAGAATGACACGCTCATACCCGAGCATCTGTTCCATAAGTCGCAGCCCGCCCACACTGAGCTCGCATACGTCAACAGGCACGTTGGGTGGCAGAGACGTTCGTACTGCCTCCGCCACCCGCACCCCCACGCCATCATCGCTCAGGATGGGATTGCCCAACCCTAATACCAGAGTCTTGTTTCTCACCGCTTCAGATGCTCGATCACGCTGCCATCCGGCGCGTAAATGGTCACCTCCAAGGGCATTTGGCCCGGCAGCGAATGCGTGGCACAGCCCAAGCAAGGATCGTACGCCCGGAAAGCCATCTCGATACGATTGAGCAGCCCATCCGTGATCACAGTGCCCTTCTTAATCAGAGATTGCGCCGCCTTCCTGACAGACATCGCGATGGGTGCATAATTGTTGGTGGTACCCACGATCAGGTTCACCTTCGTCAGAATCCCTCGCTCGTCTGTCCAATAGTGATGTGTTAGTGTGCCGCGGGGAGCTTCAACACAGCCTACACCTTCATCCGGAGTGGCTGTTATGGGTGCTCGTGTGTTCGGGTCAGTGATCTCTGGATCACCGATTAGTTCCAACATGCGTTCGGCGGCATACAAAAGCTCAATTAACCGTGCCCAATGGGTCGCCAGTCGGAAGTGCACTGGCTCATAACGCCCATTCACCTTCTTGCTGCCCAGCGTCTCGTACATCTTTTCAAACGCTTCTTGCGCCCGCGGCGTCGCCATGCCGTCCGCGGCATTCAATCGTGACAGGGGTGTAGCGACATAGACACCACTATCCACCCCATCCACGAATCCCTTCCAACCAACTGCCTTAAGGAAGGGAAACTTAAGGTAGGTCCATGGCTCAACGTGTTCCGCGATGTGCTGTAAGTAGTCCTTGGGATGATACTTGACGAATTCATTCCCGTCTGGGTCCACCACACGCACCATGCCATCGTAGAAGTTGACGCGATTGCTGGCGTCCACTGTACCCATGTAATAGGTGCGATGTGTATAGACATCAGAGGTTATGAGGTCTACATATTCTTGGTTGCTGAGCACGATGTCTTCGAACACCTTCAAGCTGAACAGACCAAAGTCGACGTTCTGGCGGGCGATCTGCTCAATCTCGTCCCGTTCCTCCTTCGTTATAGACTTACTCCAGCCTCCAGGCAGACCAGCCACCGGATGGACACCTCGTCCTCCCACCATTTGAATGACATGATGGTTGCGGACACGTGCATCAATCACCTGCTTGCCGATCTCCAACCCCACCTTGTGCACCACACCGAGGATATTTCGTTCCGCTGGCGGAGCGTCCGGGCCTACCACAAAATCAGGACCACCCAACGCGTAGAAATGCGTGGTATGATCCGCCACATAGAAGGCCGAATAGAACATTTCACGTATCTTCTTGGCCGCCGGCGTGGGTTCCACATGGTAGAGTGCATCTAATGCTTTAGTGGCCGCCATGTGGTGTGCTTCAGGACAGACGCCACAAATGCGGTTAGTAATACGGGGCATTTCCTCCACCGGTCGTCCCACGCAGAACTGTTCAAAACCACGCAGCTCAGGAATGACAAAGTAAGTATTTGCTACTTCACCCTTGTCATCCAGGAAGATGTCAATCCTCCCGTGGCCTTCCAAGCGCGTGATTGGATCTATCATAATCTGCTTCATCTAAGCTGCTCCTTTCTAGACAACATCCCCTTTGAAACGGGCACGCATCAGCAGCGAGTGAGCCATGTTGAAGCGATAGAAGGTACCCGCTGGGTCGACTAAGGTTTCCATTATCTCGCCAATGCGGCGCTGCAGCTCAGCTTCATCAACGCCAGCCAGCGGACCCGATCCCTCCTCAATTACTGAGGCAATTGCCGCAACCATGTTGGCCCCTTGGTCCTCTATGCCGTTCAGCGGCCCGTAACACCCCTCACAGCGCATATTCACCCTTGGGCACAGCGCCCCACAACCAGCACGCGTGGCAATCCCCATACACACGATGCCCTGCTCGAGCAGACAGATCTCGGGATCCGGGGTGATTTCATGGAGACGGTAAAAGCGTTTGATCTGTTTGACGTTCTTCTGACGGGGACATTCCTCACAAACCGCCACATTACCTGCACCAATGACAGTCCGGCCAGGCGGGGGCAGTGCGACACCTGTGATAACAGCATCCATTACCGCCGCAATTTGTTTCGCCTCTGGTGGACAACCCGGCATCACGTAATCCACTGGCACCACCTGGTCAAGCGACTTCACGCGCTCGTAGAATTCTGGGATTCGGATTGTGCCCTCTGGGACCTTGGTAAATGGTTGTGGCAGCACCTTCTTAGGATTGTCCGTAGAAGGGTTATCCAGATACACCGCGCGCAAGGTCGCCTGCGCAGTGGTCAGGTTAGATAAGCCGGGAATACACCCCTCGCTGGCGCACGAACCAAACGCGACTAGCACCTTCGACTTCTCGCGCAGCAGGTGGGCCATTTCCTCGTTTTCGGAATTGCGGATAGCTCCATTGAAAAGACACAAGTCAATATAGCCATCCGGATACCTCTCAACATCTTTCACCTTGAAATCAGCCACACACGGCCAGAAGGCGATGTCAAACGCTTCATCCACCGCCAGAATCTTGTCCCCGATGTTGAGTGTCGAGATCTCACAGCCACCGCAAGAAGCCGCCCAGTACATGGCAAATCTCGGTTTTTTCTTGGCCATCATAACGTCAAACCTCCTTGGCCATCATTTCACCAGCGCGTTCTTCGGGCTGAGCATCGCCACCCAAGACTGTCTCACGCCAGCGCAAGGGCCCTAGGCGGCGCAGCTGTTCGGTCATACGATTCACTGCATCGGCCAGCACATTACCTTCGGAAGCTGCTGCCCAGACGAGCTGGACACGCTCCTCTTCTATACCCAGTTGACGCAACATCCGCTTGAGCAGTTCATAGCGTCTTAGCGCTTTGATGTTGCCATCCACATAGTGACATTCACCGGGGTGGCAACCTGCGATCAACACACCATCAGCGCCCTCGCGCAGAGCTTTCAAGACAAACTGCGGCTCCACTCGAGCGCTGCACATCACACGAATAGGCCGCATATTTGGTGCGTAATGGAGACGGGATGTGCCAGCCAGGTCAGCAGCACGGTAAGAACACCAGTTGCACAGGAAACCGACGATAACGGGTTCATACGAGTCGTTCATTGTTTCACCTTGTCTCCATAGAGGTCATAGCAAACTGTGGTTGCACATCCCACAGCATACCCTCGATCTGTGCCATTACCTGCTCGTCTGTGAAATGAGCACCAGTAATCGCAGCACTTGGGCAGGCCGCCACACAAGCGCCACACCCCTGGCAGAGCGCCGTGATCACCTCCGAAACCTTGCGATCCTCGTGGAAAACTATCGCATTGTAAGGGCACAGGTTGTTGCAGATACGACAACCGGAACATTTGTCGGCATCGATGTGTGCCCGCACCGGCTCCATCATCACAGTGCCCTGGCTGATCAACGAGAGCACACGAGCGGCTGCAGCAGCCCCCTGTGCTACTGCCTCAGGAATGGCCATTGGTCCCTGACACGCTCCAGCGATTTGGATGCCTTCGGTCATTGTGTTAACTGGATCGAGCTTGGGATGCCGTTCGATGAAGAAGCCATTGTACTCGCATCCTAGACCAAAGATTTGGGCCACCTCACGCGAGTCACGGCGCGCTTCCATGCCAAGGCTCAGAATCACCATGTCCACTGGTAGGCGACGCTGCTTGCCGATTAATGTGTCTTCATACTGCACGATTAGTTTGCCTTCCTCACCGGGCATACGCGCCGCGTCGGTCACCTCCGCCACGCGACCACGGATGAAGCGAGTTCCTTCCTCCAAGACGCGATGGTAGAATTCCTCATAGCGCTTAGCCGTGGCGCGAATATCAATGTAGAACTCATACACCTGGGCATCAGGCAACCGCTCGTGCAAGAGATGGGAGAACTTCAGCGAGTACATGCAACAAATGCGCGAACAGTGCTCGTTGTAGTTCTTATCGCGCGATCCCACACAGTGGATGATCGCCACACTCTTAGGCGTTGTTACCCCATCCCGCAATACAATGCGACCGCCTGTGGGGCCAGCTGCATTGACCATACGTTCAAACTCAAGACTGGTGAACACATTGGCTAGCCGGCCATACCCGTATTGTGGGATACGCCGCGGGTCAAAAGTGTCGTACCCGATCGCCAAGATGATGTTGCCCACTTCGAGCTTGAGGATCTGGTCCTGCTGCTCGAAGTCTATCGCATCGGTGGGGCAGAACATCTGGCAAGCCTTGCACTTACCGCGTTGGAAGAAAATACAATTGGACGTATCGATCACCGGATACTTGGGCACCGCCTGCGGGAAGGGGCGATAGATTGCCTTGCGGTAACCCAAGCCTGCCTCAAAGACTTCATCTATCACCTTCTTGGGGCACTTCTCGATACAGATGCCGCAGCCCGTGCACTTCTCCTCGTTCACGTAGCGCGCCTTCTTGCGCACTGTGACAGTGAAATTGCCCACATATCCTTCAACAGCCTCAACCTGGCTCCAGCTGAGCAGAGTAATATTCTTGTTCTGAGCCACGTCCACCATCTTAGGCGTTAGAATGCATGCCGAGCAATCCAGCGTAGGGAACGTCTTGTCCAGCTGGGCCATATGTCCACCGATCGAGGGTTCGCGCTCAACTAGATACACGTGATAACCAGCGTTAGCGATCTCCAAAGCGGCAGTAATGCCGGCTACCCCTCCCCCGACGATCAATGTGTTGGGATTGATCTTAACCGGCAGCAATTGGAGAGGCTGATGGTAAACAACACGCCGCACCGCCGCGCTCACCATCGCCTTCGCTTTCTGGGTCGCAGCCGCGCGATCATCCGTCGCCCACGAGTCGAGCTCACGGATATTGGCCATCTCGAACAAGAAGGGATTCAGCCCTGCACGTTCGCATGTCGCGCGGAACGTACGCTCATGCATATGGGGGGAGCATGCTGCCACCACGACGCGTGTCAGACCGAGCTCCTTGATGTCCTTTTCTACCAGCTCCTGGCCCAAGCTGGAGCACATAAATTTGTAATCACGCGACACCACCACATTTGGCAACTTGGCAGCCCATTGAGCTACCTCCTCCACAGCCACTGTGCCAGCAATATTACTGCCACAATGGCATACGTATACCCCAATGCGTTCTTCGTTCATGTTTATTCCTCCTCCATACGCGGCATCGGAAGAGCCTCCTTTGGTCTCTCCGGCCTACGTGGCGCTTCGGTCAACGGCAGCGCTACCCCAATCTTATCCAGAGCAGGCCGAGCATCCACAAACTCCTTGCCGATGCCTAATTCGATCGGGGAAGCACCAAAGGCCAGCCCCATCAGTTGGGTAAAGTACAGCACAGGTATCGTGTAATCAGTCCCGAAAAACTGGTTCACGTTGGGTTGATAGGCATCCAAGTTGAGCTGGCACATAGGACACACTGTCACGATCACGTCTGCCTCGTAGTCGGCGGCATTCTTCAGGAGACGGCGGATCATCTCGAATGCCACCTCCTGGCTGATCTGTGTCATATGACCACCACAGCACTGCGCTCGCAACGGGAAATCCACCACCTCTGCACCTAATACACGCATTAGCTTGTCCAAGGCAGTAGGATGCTCCGGGTCATCGAATATCCCTCCATACCCTGGCCTCACAATGAGGCAGCCATAGTAAGCTGCTACGCGCAATCCGGTTAGCGGCTTGCTCACCCGTGCAGCTACTGCATCGTAGCCTACGTCATTCACAATCACCTCTAGCAGATGACGTACCCGTACGGTGCCAGGGGTGTAATGCAACCCACCAGCTGCCAGCGCCTCATTGACGTCAGCAGCCAGTTTAGAAGACTCCATCATATACCGATCGGTCTTGGTAAGGTTCAGGAAGCAGGCACTACATGGAGCCACCAGTTGATTGCTGATTCCCTGATCCTGCGCCAACGCTAAGTTGCGCGCCACAAGGGCGTAAGCAGGCAGTAAGTTGATTGAGAAGTACTCGGTCGCCCCGCAACAGTTCCAATCGTCAATCTCGACCAGATCAATCCCCAACGTTTGCACTACAGCCATTGCCGACTGGTGATAAGCGGCCGCACTGCGCTCGAGGGAACAGCCGGGATAATACCCGTACCTCATTTTGCACCTCCCAATTCCTTGGCCCTCTTAAGAATCGCTTGGAGCTGTTTGATGCCTTTGATCCTCGTCGGTACGAGGTCCATACGTCCACGACGAAGCATCCCCACCGCCATTGGCACCATACCAACAGCATTGAGCGGGCGATGGCGCAAGTGGTAAGCAGTGGCCAAGCCGAGCTCAAAACTGCGACCATTGCTTTCCACAAAATCGATGAAGGTCTTGGAAAACTCTGGTGCATCACGCGCTGTCGACTCCGTGTAGTAGCCTTCATCAATTGCCATGCGTTTCAGTGTATACATTACGTCGGTGATATGGATCTGCTGGGGACATCGCACCGTACAGTAATAGCACGACACGCAATACCACGGGGCATTGCTACGCAGGACCAGTTCCCTCAAGCCGGCATTGATCAGAGCGAACAGTCCACGCGGGGTGTGTTCCATATCTGCCCCGGAAGGACAAGAACCACCACAAGTACCACACTGGATACACCGTTCCAGGTGGGACTCACCAGGAGTGCGCGCGATCACCTCTTCAAGAAACGTGGGCGCTCGCGCAGCGATAGCAGTTGCTGTCATGGGTAGATACCTCCTTGGGTAAGTGATATCACGCACAGAATAAGGCAAGAATTCTATGAGAGATACTCCGCAGGGTGAGCATTACGATGCCACGATCTGAGGAAAAGTGATACACTTCACAAACTCCATACACCAACATCATTCCATCCATACGACCCTCTCTCGGACGTGCTCAGCCCCCTAACCCTATGCCTGAAAAAGGGGAGACGGCACGCCCGGCAACCAGTCTCAAAGTGACAACAACATCCAGCCTACAATCAGATTGAACTCTTGTTTCCACTTACGTCCCGGACATAGCCGGCGATTTGATCAAATCTCCAGGTTAGATTATACTATCCTCACCATATAGCGGGGTGTGGCGCAGTCGGCGAGCGCGCTGCGTTTGGGACGCAGAGGTCGTCGGTTCAAGTCCGACCACCCCGACTTTACTTAGATTAGCAGGCTTGACCTGGTTTGTCAAAAATTACTGCATCCTTGTGAAAGCATTCACGCATTCCTGCCACGCCCGCGAGAGAGCCGCTGCCTGCAGTCAAGACATTATAGCGCCTCTTCAGCGGCGCTGATAAATAACAATGTCATCTTGCTTATAGACGACATCCATCAGCTGCTCAAACTTAGCTAGTCCACTGGCATGATAACGTCTCCGTTCCAGCTCTCCCACATAGACATAAGTAATATCATACTGATCCAGCAATGCCGCAGTACGCGATAGATCTAGCCCATTGAAGAGCACCTCGATATCTGGCTCTCGGCGGGCAGGCACTTCATAACTTCCACGCCACTGGTGTTCGTGATTGCCCCAACCGAGCAACGTCGCCAGTCCGGTTAATGCAGATACACGCCCAACATAGTCATAGGCCGCGTAACGGTCCCCCGGCGCCTCCAGGATCACGGCTTCGCCATGCACATTAGTCTGCAGCCATCTAATGGCAGCATAATCGCCCGGATGCATTTGGCTCAGCCATTCCATACCGTCTAGACGCGGGTCGCCCTCGTAGCCTGACAGTTTGCTGGGAACAGCTAAAACAGGATAGACCAGTCCAGCCAACACCAAGCTTATAGCTACCAATCGCCATAACCCATGCAAGGCCTGCCGACTCAATATCCTACGCGACCCGTTTGCACTTGAGCTACTTTTCCAGGTGAAATGCACATCGGCAGCCCACAATCCGTAAGCACCCGAGACGGCTAGCAAGACCCACGCCTGGTAGTAAAACTTGAACACAGTGTTCATGCGGATACCAAAGTTGTCCCGCAAATACACAAATTCGACAATTAGTGGCAACAGTACTCCTGCACCAATTAAGATCAACGCAAAACGATCCGGAGGACTGAGCGAGCTGCTCTTCCTTTGTCCATAATCTGGAAGGCCAAAACGCGGAGGCCAAAGCAGTAATATCCAAACCAACAGACCGCTCAGCATCAGCCATGTAAGCGGGTTGCCCAGGTGAAGGCGTAACGCCAGGAGCACCACCGACCAAACAGAGGGCTGGCCAATTAAAGATTGCATATGGGGATCGTGTAGAATTCCATCCACATAAGGGCGCAAGGCTGGTGATACAGCAGCGACTACAACGAGAGTTAACATAGCTATCAGGGGCACCACGAGGACAACTGGCAACAACGTCGACAGGCGCGCCCAATGAAAATGCCATCCCAGTCGACTGGAAACCACAACCAGATAGCTGACAACAGCAAACAGAAGAGGTCCCCAAAAGACAAGAAACTGCTGCACCTTTGTGGGATTGAACAGATTTGGTAACAACCCACCTGCCTGAGACTGAAACCCGATATAGAAAGGTGCATAGAGGCCGGCACCTAACAATCCCAACCCAGCCCCCATTCCGATAGCTTCGCCTGCCCAATTCACCCCACTGTGTTGGGCACGCCCCGCCGCAATCGCCACGGTCATAATGGCCAGGTAAATAGGGAAGTCCCAAGTATTGAGAAAACCGAGTCCCCCCAGGCAGATAGCAATCAGAATAAACTCCGACCAACCGCCGAAGGTCCCTCTTATCAAATGCGATAGATGCGGGATGAGCGCTCTTGCAAGCCCTTCTGAATCTTGCACCCCAGCTGACACCTTGTCCCCCGAACCAGACGTAACAGAGGTCCTCCATGCACCATCTTCCCGAGCACACACCGCCATGATGAAAACGTTCAGGATCAACCCCAGGCTCAACAATGCAAACGGCAGCGCCAACACATGTGGATGGACATCGCCCAGCAAGAAGCTGAAAAAGGGGAACTCGTCAATCACCTCCCAGTCCCCACCCGGCGGATTACAGTTACCTGTTGCCAACCCCTGCAATGAGCAGTCGTGGATCACACGTGATGCCCTCCACCACCACATAAATCGAGTGGGAATCCAGCTGCCTACCGTTGATGGCGGCATATTGATGTCCTTTATGTCAAGCCACTGCCAGAAACCGGCGGGTAGCAACCCCCGACTGTGCACCACCTCCAACAGACCTTCCAGATTGCCAATCACCCCTACGAAAATAGCACCCACCAAACCGTAAAATATTCCTACCCACCGGATAGCCCGACTTAGCGGATTGTATCCATCCTCCTGCCGTCGAGCAGTTACGAGATTGTATACCAAGCCAAAAGCACCACTAACCGTCAGAGCAAACAAAGTGGGCACAAACAAGTTGTACGCCACAGTCGAAGGCAAACCAGACAGGCGTGTTAACATCGCCATCAATACATAACCAAAGTAATAATAGCTGATGCCATAGCCAGACAGCCATGGATCTTGCGGCGGGAAACGCTCACTACGCAGCGTGGCGTTGATGAAAGCGATCTCCATCCACTTCTCGCCGCCTGTCGTTTCAATGTTCGGATTGTACGCTTTGAAGATCGTCCACCCGAGCAGAACCAGACCAAACAGTATCTCTACGCACGCTATATACATTGCGTGGTCACGTATCCATACGCTCAGCGGAACATTGTCACCCTGCCTGAGACGCTTCACGTAAAGCCACATGCCAACGGCGCCGATCAGAACGATAGCCAACACTGTCGCACTAACAGTGTTCTTTAAGAAACCCAGACTGCTACCCAACCACAGCACGTAGCCGGTCAGCAAGAGTCCCAAGGGCCGCGCCAGGGTGTATCCGCGATCTGGCAGACGGGTAAATAAACGGAAAGCCAGTGGAAGAGCTGCTATGCCGACCAGCTGCAATAACCCCCACCACAACGCTGCCGTCGCAACAATCACGTTTTACTTACCTCTCTGATCACTCGATAAATGCGCGTGCGTGCATTTTCATAAACGAGCTCTAGCCGCCCTTGCGCGCGCAGTATGTCAAATTTGTCGTAGCCGGCTGGATCCAGGAAGCTTACCCCCCAGCCTTGCACCAAGCGCGCGATCTCTGGATCATACAGCGTTCGCTCCAGCTGACCAATGTAGATATAAGAGATGCGCAATTGTTGAATCAGCTGCCACGCTCTCTCAGGATCCGCTGTGTTCCAGAACTCCATATACAGCCCATCACGCTCTCCAATTTGCTCTGGCCAGCGCTGCTCATTCTGATGCAATCCCCCCAACGGCATAGGCAGGCCTGTGTAACTGGACACGCGCATGCCCCCTTCCCGATAATAGCCGATCTTCGCCTCGGCGATTACCGGAGTGCCTACAACGTGCTCCTGCAGCCATCGAATCGCTTCGTAATCATATTTCAGATCAATTACGTTGCCTTGCGGCCAGTGCAATTTGCCGGTGGTCATATAAGCCATACCGTCGAGAGTGTCCACTGGCGGTGGATCATCAAAACGGTCAAGGACACGCGTACGTGTACCAAACAATGGATACACGAGTGCAGCAACTAGCAAACCAGCTAACAGCACTTTCCAGGCTGAGGTCCAGTGAGCACGTGGCCAACTCTTAACGCGCTCCCATAGTTCCAACAGTAGTGTACCTGTTGCCACTCCCGCTAATACCCAAGCCTGGATATAAAACTTGAATAGGGTGTTCATACGATAATAGCTGCTTCCACCCAAGAAGTCTCGCAGGTACAATACCTCTACCCCTACAAGGATCAGCAGAGTGGCGAAGAGCAACAAACCCGCGAAGCTTTGGCCATCCGACAGTTCTGGTCGTAACAACAATACCAGCGCCAGAAACACAGCAGGTAATAACAACGCAATAACGTGATAACCCGCTATCCACAATGAGACCGTCACGACTAATACAGCCACCGCTATCCAGCTGAAAACCTTCTTGTCTGACGTCGACGCCACATTCAATTGGCTCATCAGCTGCGGCAAACGGTGTACAACTTTCCAATTTCGCAACCACAAGCTGAGCCAGCGCGCTGCCCACAGACGCGAGTGTGGATGTATCGCAGCAACAACCAAGTAGCTGAACCCCACAAATAGGAACAACCCCCAAATCCATAGGAACTGTTCCAGTCTGGTCTTATCCCTCACCAGACCCAGCCCGACATCAAGCGGCTGGTAGAAAGCGAAAAACGGCAAATACAACAGATAACCCGTTGCCAGCGTGGCGATGCCAAAACCGATCGCTTGTATCACCCGCTGTATTGGCCGGGCGGGCCATGCTATTGCGATATTCTGCTCGCTGGAAGCTTTCCTTCTGCGATCAGAACGATAAAGCGCCAGCCAGAAGGCAAGGGTTGCCAGACCTGTATAGGTTGGTAGGTCCCAGGTGTTAATTGCCGCCAGCGCTCCCAAGCAGAACGCAAGCGCCAACCAGTTCACCATTTTGCCGCCCAACAAAGCACGGAACATGCTTACACCAACGCGACAGACACGTTCACTTAAGCTCTGCCCTATGTTTCCTCCCGTGCCATTCACGTATACAGGCATGGGTCCGTCCGCAGAGCGGTTTACCATCAACATATAAATCAATGACAATGCCAGAACTGTAAATGGCATTGCGATAAGATGGGGATGCAAATCAGCAAACAAGAAGCTGAAATAGGGAAATTCATTAATGGTGTCAGGAATCACACGGGTGGGATCCCAGAAACTGTAAGGTGGCAGTCGCACACCATCAAATATCACATGCCACAGCCCTGACAGTGCTCGCACTGCTTCGCCTATCAATGGCAACCCTGTGGTAAAACTGCTGCCACTAGCCTCCTCAAGATAGCGCACCAGCTGGCGGAAACCGGCTAGATTTCCGATGAACATCACCAGTGCTACTGCCAACAAGCCGACTAACACTGGGCGGCCTAAAAGGTGCTCGTCTCCGTGGCCACGCGAATCGATCCGATGCTGGCTGAGTGAGAGTGTTAAATGAGAGGCAAGACAGAAAACATTACCCGCCGTCAGCCCCGCCAGCAAAGGCACAGCCAAGTTGAACGCCACGGTGGGCTGGATGCCGGTTAATTTGACAAGAATGCCAACCAGAAACAGACCATAGTAGTAATAATTAATGTATCCCCCCGCGAAATATGGATCGTACGGTGGCATATAGGCGCTCTTGACAATGGCGTTGAGAAAGCCTATCTCTAGCATCTTCTCACCACCGTTCCATGGCTGCCATAGATCAGGGTTCAGCAATCTCAACCCAACAAAGTAGAGAAACACCCCTGTAAAGATGCTCTCCCCCACCAAGACAAGACGCCATTTACGCTCTAAGAACTCGCGCACTGCGCAACGATCTCGCCACAACAATCCTGCCGACACCACTATGAGCACCAATCCCCATATTCCAATAGTGGATAGCGTATTGGGCAACACGCGCAGGCTTGAAAGCAACCATACTCCATAGCCAACCAGCAACCAACCCAGACTCTTCGCCAGCAGGAAACCCTGATCAGCCAGAGGTCTCAGCAATCTGCGCGCCATTGGCCAAACCAGCCAACCCAGAAGCTGTGCGACCAACCACCAGCACACGATGGCTATAACGGCCGAGCTGTTTGCCAGAGCATTCCAACGGAAATCATTTACGATGGGTAGTTCATCCACTGGGGTGTCTAACAGCAGCGATTTTGGTCTCTCTACGTCTTTCTCTTCGGGCAACTGTGCCCTGTGTTCTCTTCGAAATGCAGCGCGCAGCCAAGCCAATACTGGTGGCGGGCCCACATAACCTGGCACTGCTTTTATCCATAGGCCTCCCAATATCTGTTCCCACTCAGCGTCGTCCAGCTGGCGCGCCTTGTGAAAGATAATAGGACGCGGATGATCATAGACTGTAAAGCTCTCATCCGCCGCCTGATCATCAATGACCAGTGGACCCAAGCGTGGCGATACCGACAGGGAGTAGATCTGCTCAAAGCCTAGCTCTCCGCTGAACAGCGCCTCGTAGTAACGCACACTCATGGGATAGCGCTGAGGCAGACGTGGAATGGTACGCCAGAGTCGATTCGAAGCTAGCACCAGGTAGTCACAATGCTTCAGGGTCTCTTTGATAATCTGAAACTTTTCAGGAGTATCTTCCTCGTACATAGGAAGCAGAGGCTGACGATATCCATGCGCGGCAGGGTTCATACCTGGTTCTGGCAAAGACTGGGGAAACCCTTCTTCCCAGTGTTCAGCAGCAATACAAGCTCCATCTGGGATATTCTGATACACCCAACGCGAAGCGGTTACCCACGGATGCTCCGAGCCATAGACGCCGTTCACAAATGCCAGGGACCAAATCACAGCACCCAGCAACGCAAGACCGCCAGCAATACCACGTAAAGCGGCAAAGCGTTTCCCCGCCGCCTCTGTCATCTCGCCCTTTGAGCGCCCTGCAAAATCCCGATGGGCCACCATCCCCGCTCCCAAGAGCACCAACAAGGGTGTCACCGGAGCCATATAGCGCATAAATTTGGCCAAGAAAAGCCCTGTCGGACCGAAATACAAGACCAGCCAAGCCAAAATAACATATTCGCCAATGATCGCTTGGCGACGCACCACGCGCCACATCACCCACAAGAGTCCCAAAAGGGCTAAAACACCCAACGGAGGCCCCATACCCCACAGTACCTGCTGCTCTAAGAAATAGAGATAAGGCACTGTTCCACGATACTGTCGCGTGAAGGGAAGGTCTGCCACTCCGGAGACCATGTCACCCTGCTCTTGCACCACAGCCTGCCAGAAGTTTGGAAAGTCGAGCAGCACAAATGGGGAAGTGAGTGTGAATATCGCGGCAGCGACACAAAACACCAGGGTCAGAAGGGCCCACTTCGAGGTGTGAGAGGAGGATGTTTCCGCCTCCCCCCTGTCATTATGGTGGAGCATGAGAGCGACAACGGGCGCAGCTACGATCGGCAGTGCACTGAACTTGCAAGCGATGGCCAGGCCAATGGCCAAGCCGGTCAATAAGGCCGCGCCTGTGCTGCGTCGTTCGGCTAAGAGGATGGAGGTATATAAAGCCATGAACACAAAAGTGGCCGAAATAGGATCCACTGCGAAGAAATGTGCCAGCTGAATTTGCAACACTGTGAATGCAGAGAGAGCGGCTGCCAGCAACCCTGCCCATGCACCATACAGACGTCGCCCCAACAAGAAGAGCAAATACACACTTGCTATGTCAGCCAGCGCTATCAGAAAGCGGCCAATGATGGCGAAGCCCACCGGAGAACGTGCCTCTTCCATAAAGGCAACAATATCAGCGGGCAAGCCAAACGTTTGAGCCACTGGCACTAAGCTGTGCACCGCTGCAGCCGTCAGCGCAAGCGTATACAAGGGGAAGTGGCCATAGGTGTAGCTGCGCCGATGACCAGCTTGTGCGTCCCAAAAGGGATTGAGAGGTGAACGCCGAGGATCCAGGGCCTGCTCAAAGTTGTCTGGCCAGCGCAATGAGGGCGCATAGAACGCAACCGTAGACCGTTCGTCCGGATGCGGCAAGGTGCCGTGATCCCAAGACAAGTCGTAGAAACGCAGCGCTGCACCACACAACAGGATCAGCCCTAATAACCACTTTTGCAGGTGGGACAACTGAGATGTGTCTGGGACATGCCAAGGCGCAGAGGACATAAGCTGACTCATCGGTGGCCTTACGCCATATTGGGGCGTGAGAACGCTTCTAAGGTAGACGATTGTAACACTAAGCTGAACGGCGAGCAAGATGCAGACAGGGAGAGGAGTACAGCAAGGGAAGCTTTACGTAAATACCTGCCCAGACAGGTGATCCTACTGTTACTCACCAGATAAGCTCGATACCTCGACCGTGAGCAGTGACACAGAATCTCCAATAGGCTGTCCATGCTCATCTATAACGATCAAGCGCTCCATAGTCACCGGGTCATATAGACCTAGACTCAACGGATACCGTCCAATCGGTATCCCACGCGGAACTACAAGCCGAAATTGCCCACGTGTCAATTGCCCTGCGCGCCAAACCGAGGTAGGCAAGCGACACGCTGGATCATCATCCTGCTGCGCCCAGATAGGGTTTTCACCCAGATGGATAAACGCACGGTAAGCAGTCGTAGATGGCTGAATGTTACGCCAGTACACCCATAATATTATCGTGTCACCCGGAGACACTCTTATTGTTCCTGAAGCGGAGAGCGGACGCACACGATAACCGATCAAATCTACAAACCTACCAAGACGGTAGTTTGTCCGAATCGCATCACTGCTAAGCACACTGAAATGCTCTAAAGTGGCCATTTCATCATACTTAGATGAGAGCTCTCCGAGCACATACCTTTACAGCAAACCAATGCCAAACAGCCTGAAGCTAAGCCCGCACGCTAAGGTGATGCGCCAGACCACTTCAGAAGGACTTCCGGATAATGCTTCAAGACAAACCCATCTAGGCGGAGACTAAAGCAACAGGAACATCCCAAGGGTACGTACGACGAGATGATCGCTCATCACCAAGATCAGCGAGGCACACCATAGCCAAATGGGCCACCAGCGACGGTCTGCCAAATGCGCTGGCACCGTACTCCAATTGAAATGGGACATGGGATTTATAAGGATAGATCAACTCGTGTAACCCAGCTCGCGCAAAACCGCTTGTGTTACGAGGCGAACTAGCTCTGCTTGATCTTCTGCATCACCTTGAGGGAGACTTTCTAGTGGCCTAGAGAGTTCCATCGCCATATTTTGGGTCGGACACACGCCACAGATATGACAGAACTCTGCCTCTTCACCTGGGCGTGCCAATCCCATCTTGCGCCGCTGCTCCAAAAGCTTCTCCACCTGAGCTGGCGATAACGGTTCACCCCGGCCAAGTTGCTCCAGAATAGCGGTAATCTTGGCAATCTGCTCGATGGCCTCCAGTCGCATATATGCCTCGAGCAGGCATCTACCTACAGTGAGAACGCCGTGTCGCTGTAGAACGATCCCGTCGTGGCCGACGATCAATTCGCGGATTGCAGAGACATTTTCCAGGCTAGCTGGCGTTGCATATTGTGTAGTGGGCACCAAGCCCAAGTTCACAATTACTTCTGGAAGCATGCAGTCTGCCAAAGAAATGCCAGCAATACTCAATGCGACCGTGACCGGGGGATGCGCATGCACTACCGCCCGTATATCAGCGCGTTGGCGATAAGCTTCCAAATGCATAAATACCTCGCTGGTAGGCACCAGGTTGCGGTTGGCAGCCGTTACCCGTCCCACCTTGCGACCCTCCATATCTACCACGATCATCTGATCAGGGGACATCATCCCCTTGCAGAGCCCACTGGGGGTACACAGAACATGCCTCTCATCCAGCCGCACAGAGAGGTTGCCATCGTTTGACACGACGTAGCCGCGCTCGTACATAAGGCGGCCAATACGTACAATCTCCTCCCGCAAGGCGTACTCGCGGTTCCAATCGGGGTAATCGCTATACACGAATGGAAACAATCCTCATATGGTGGTTGTATGACAGGTATTAAGCCAGATAATACGGACGTGAAGTCACAACGACATCCAAGTTGGACATCATCAACAAGCGCTGCAGATGCCGCATAGCTCGATCGTCGTAGACACGCTCACCACACACATCACACACAACTGCTGGCACCCGATGAACCACTAAAAGGCTTTCGCCCAGCCACTGAACGTAGCTCACCGCACGCGGCTGTAAACGACCTGTGTGACAGGTTGGGCATATCGGTCCCATGGGCCCTGCTATTCCTTGCCAGATTGATTGTCGAGGTTAAGCAACGTTCTAAGCCAATAGGACAAGGTAGTAGTCGAGGTAGGTGCATCTCGAGTGATCAATCCCCACGAGCTGGGTGGCCAATAGGAGATCCATGCCCTACCTACAATGTTAGCGCGTGGCAACATACCCCACATATGCGAATCGCTTGAGCTGTCGCGATTATCACCCAACACAAAATACTCATCTGGCCCTACTCGCCGAGGTTCCATTGAATAGGAACCACGACGTACCATATAAGGTTCTTCCAACGGCTTGTTATCAATGAAGACCTGACCGTCGCGGATCTCAACCAATTGTCCCGGCAACCCGATGATGCGCTTCACATAATCCTCACCGGGTCGGTTAGGAGGCTCAAACACCACTACGTCACCCACTTGAGGCTCGCTAAAACGGTAGCTAACTTTATCGATGATAAGATACTGCCCATTGTACAGGTTGGGTTCCATGCTGGTGCCCACTACCCGGAAGTTGCGCACCAGCGTCTGGATCACGAAGAAGATGATCAGGGTAAGGACAATGGTCTCTAGAATCTCACCTACAACGCTGCGCACGCTTTTCGCGCTGCCCGCCTGAGCCTCCTGCGCAGAAGCCACATCGCTCATCTCTGCTTGCGTTGTGGTCAGATATGGACCTAACGACAGATCTTCCCTCCCTGGTTCTTCCGAAAAACTACTCAATACCGTCCCCCGCTTAGGATATTGTCTTCACAGGATTATAGTATGGTGATAACCGCCGAGCAAAACCCGCTGTTGCGCAAAAATCGGGCATTCCCGCTTAGAAAAGCGGTCGCGGCCATCGCCTATGCCGCGGATAATGATTCTTGATCACCCCCCTCACCCGTTTACCCCACCCCAACGGATAACCTTCATAAGTGATTAACACCCAACCTTCAGGCCCTATGCTCTGAAGAGGCTCGCCACATAGATACGACACTGTTGCAGGCATGTCGTTGCCCAGATCAAAGGTGCTCCGCACATCTGAACCACATAGTGCCATCCCCAATGCATAGGCAGGGACAAATTGACCACCCGAGAGACTACCCACTTGCCAGCCTGCCCGCACGACGCGCAATCCTGCCCATACCGTGGGGGACACAGGCGTCCAATGAAGCGTTCTATCGATCATGTACCAGCCTGAATCGGGCATTACATCTGTCGAGAGCATCTCGTTCCAAAACATCTCAACCACACGTTTGACCTTGCTAGGCAAAGAAGCAGCATAAGTTACAAAATGCGAATGTGTCGCAGAGCCCTCTCTCTCCAAAACTGCAACAAAGTGGCCCTCACCTATGCTGAGGTGTGGCCACAGGCGCACGCAGCGTTCAAGGGGTAATCCGCGCGCCAGTTCAGGCGCAATCCAGTCCAGTCGACCACAGCTAAAGCCTGGAAGACGTGGTGGTTCAACCAAGTGGTAATCCCTCCGTGTGCGTAAGAAGCGAGCAATAACGGCTTCATTTTCTTCAGGTGCGAAAGTACAGGTGGAGTACACCAGTCGTCCTCCCTCCCGCACCAGATCTGCAGCCATTGCCAGCAACATGCCTTGACGTGCCGCGCATCCTTCCACCACAGCGGGTGACCACTCACGGCAGGCAGCCGGGTTCTTGCGAAACAAGCTTTCGCCCGAGCACGGGGCGTCAACCAGCACTCGATCGAAGGTTCCTCTCCAGCGGTCCACCAGCACTTTAGGTGTCTCATTGATCACTAGGATGGGTTTTGCCCCAAATAGTTCCATGTTGGCCAGCAACACATTTGCTCGACTACGTACCGCTTCGTTGGCTGCTAAGAGTCCAGCATTGCGCATGCGCGTCAGTATGTGGGTAGCTTTCCCACCAGGCGCGGCGCACAGATCCAACACGAATTCACCCGGTTGAGGATCAAGCAACACCACCGCCGCCATCGCACTCGGATCCTGGAGATAATATAAACCAGCCGCATAATACGGATGACGACTTGGACGCACGTGATCATTGCTTGTGACAACAAATCCTTCAGGACACCATGGCACTGGCTTAAGTGGAAAAGGACTCACTGAGAGGAACGCTTCGGGAGTGATCTTAAGTGTATTAACGCGTAATCCTACGGATGGTGGCTGATTGAAACTGTTTAGAAAGGCTTCTGACTCTCCGCCGAGCAGCATGCGCATGCGCCTTGTAAAGGCGGCCGGAAGTGATACGATCATTGAGCACAGGTCAGGACTAAGCGATTCAATTCATGCCGTAGTACTTGCTAATAAACACGGCCTCCATTTCGCTCTGACATACATCGCAATAGAAACCCCACCTCCCCCTGATCTGCTCTGACAACTCGACCAGGTCATCCAGGGTCATCATTGGGCGCATAGCACACAAGTGGGTGCAGTAGGAGTGCTCGTCCACATATTGCAAGCCTGTCTTGCGCCCAGGCAATGGGATGCCCACCACGCGGCCGAAGTTGTGCGCTACCAAGTGACTGAGCTTCACAATGCGTTCCTCTTTCTCAAAAGAACGACGTAACTGGTGAACGGAAACAACAGCTGCCATCCCACTACGCACGACGCTAAGGACAGAGCGACCTTGCGCATCGTTCAAGTCTCTCCCCACAAGTGCAAGATCGAAGTGAGGAGTTGAACTCTGCCATGGCTCCATTTCCACCAAACGCAGATAAGCAAGACCATCCACTGCCCTGCCATCAGGGGTGACGCTATGCTTTATGTACCAGTCCATGCTCGAATATGCGGAGCCTTGTGGCATCATCAGAATCACCCAATCCCCAAACGGCCGAATTGGTGGCATGGCTTGAAACTGGAACCAGA
Organism: uncultured Ardenticatenia bacterium; assembly: GCA_937127125.1. Classification (GTDB taxonomy): domain Bacteria; phylum Chloroflexota; class Anaerolineae; order 4572-78; family NAK82; genus NAK82. The sequence goes on along the minus strand of CAKZLO010000034.1, from coordinate 21,191 downwards.
ATGGCAAGCGCTTTCCTAGCTGAGCCACCAGATAGGTGACTGTATAGACCAGAACGTGTGCCTCACCTTCTTCGACATCCTGCGACCAGGTGAGCGATATGAAGGTCTCCATCATACCTTTGACCCTCTGCCTGCAAACAGGAACATACTGGAACTAAAGATCAACCGATGGAGGTCTCACGGATGATCGTCGAATCGCAGGCAGAACCAAAGCAGCTGTCATTGGCCCCAAATAGTAACATACCACCGCCAGAAGTGTGCCTCCAACTACATCCATGATCCAGTGTTGACCAGACAAAACCGTCGATGATGCCACAATAATTGTGGCAATCCATATCCAAGCACGCCATTTTGGCTTCCAATAGCTCCAGTACAAGGCGATAGTAACTGTAACCCAAAGATGCATACTAGGGAAGGCGTTATACGTTCTGTCATGCTCGTATATATAACGGACGATCACCTCAGCCCAGCTGTCACCGCTGATAGCAGGACGTACCATATAAGTAGGATAACAAATGAAGATCCCAAAGCCGATCAGACACGCTAGTACCCATGAGGAAACAAATGCCAAATACAGCCCATCCTCCATAGACCAAAACGCCCATAGACCGGCCACAACCCACCAGACAATAGCTAGCAGGTACGGTACAATCCATACAGGAGAGAATGGCACAAAGCGATCTAGCCATATCTCAACCGTTGTACCACCCGTCATCAGGCGATTTAGTGGCAAATACCCAAGGCTCACGAACAGGAGCATCGCTGTAATCAATATACGTTGCCTCAGGTCGAGGCGCACACCGGCAAAATAACGTTCCCCCATAAGTCCACCAGCACCCAGATTTCACATCGATAATCTCATTCAAGAACGCCACGTATGTCCACCGCTAGTGCACCATGCCCTTGCGACAATACATAGAGGGGATTTATCTCTAATTCGCTGATTTGGGGAAACTCATAGGCCATCTGACCCAAACGGACTACAGCCTCAAGAACGGCCGCGCGATCCGCCGGAGGTGTGCCACGCCAACCTCGCAGCCGTATTCCCACCTTTGTTGCATCCAACAGCTCTTCAGCCTGTGCATAGCTTAATGGTGCGATCCCAACTGCTACATCACGCACCAGCTCCACTTCTACCCCGCCACTGCCCACCAACACAAGCGGGCCGAATTGCGGGTCACGGCGTACCCCGACAATCACCTCATGACCACCACTCAGCATCGGCTGCACGAGTACACCCTCGAGTGTCGCATCGGATGAATGTGTTCGCACCGCCGACACAATGCGTGCGAAGGCACCCCGCACTGCTCTCGCGTCAGCGAGATTCACAGCGACGCAACCCGCTTCTGATTTGTGCGTAATCTGCTCAGAAACCGCCTTGAGCACCACCGGATAACCGATGCGTTCCGCGAGCTGTACTGCCTCCTCTGCGGTGTGGGCAATGCCTTCCTCAGGCAAGCTGATACCCCATGCTGCCAGCAAGGCTTTCAAATCCCTACGCTGTAAAGCACTACTCGCAGCTTGCCGTACCGCCTCGGGGTCTAAGAGTGCGAGTGACTTACCAGGAGGCGCATCCAACCAGCGCCGCCGTGTCAGTAGTGCCGCCAGCGCGCTTGCCGCCCGGTCCGGGAAACCAAAATTCGGAACACGGTATCGTCGCAGCAACGTCACTGCTTGATGACTCGCTTCCAAGCCCATCATCGACGCCAGCACTGGCTTGTTATGTCGTGAGAAAGCCTCGCCGATCACCTCTGCCAGGCTGGTCGGCAAGAACCAATCTTGGGGTCCCACAATCACAATCACAGCGTCAACTGCTGGATCAGTCAACAATGCGTCAAGTGCTACACTGTACACCGCTGGACCAGAGCCAGCCAAGAGATCTACAGGGTTCTCAGTGATACATGGCGGAGGTGCCACCGCACACAATCTTGCACGTGTATCTTCGCCCAGATCAGCCAGCCTTAATCCGTACGTCTCTAACGCATCTGCAGCCAGAACACCAGCTCCACCAGCATTGGTCAGTATGGCCACCCGGTCACCTAGCGGCAATGGCTGCCAAGCAGCCACACGGGCCCACTCGGCCAAATCGAGGAGCGTGTTTGCCTGTATGGCTCCACAGCGGCGAAAAGCAGCTTGATAAGCTTCCAAGCTGCCCGCCAACGCCCCGGTGTGAGACCTGACCGCCCGGGCACCTCCAGTGCCTCGTCCGCCCTTCAGCACAATCAAAGGTTTCTTGCGACTGATGTTCCCCGCCACCTCGATGAATGATCGACCGTTGGTGACGCCCTCAACATAAGCGGCAATTACCCGAGTGTGGGGATCCTCGGCCAATACTTCAAGCATCTCGGTCTCGTTAACATCGGCTTGATTGCCCAAGCTGGCAATGCGTGAGAAACCGATCTCCTCATTCTGGGCCCACATGAGCAACGCCACACAGAGCGCTCCCGACTGAGATACGAAGCCAATAGGACCCTGAAGAGGCTTGCCAATAGTAAAAGTCACATTAACTGGATGGTGGGTATCGATCGTGCCAATGCAATTCGGCCCGACGATGCGGATCCCTAGCCGTCTGGCTGTCTCCAACAATACCTGCTCGCGCGCACGACCTTCCCCTCCTGTCTCGCTGAAGCCACCACTTGAGACGACAACATGCTGAATGCCTCGTGCCGCACACTGCTCGATTACCTCGAGAACACGCTCGGCTGCCACAATGATCACCGCGAGATCTACTGGATCCGGAACTTCAGTGACCGAGCGATAACATCGATACCCAAGGACTTCACTAGCTGCTGGGTTGACCGGATAAATGCCGCCCTGAAATCCTATATCATGGAGGTTGCGCACGACCCCATAGCCCGGCTTGTAAGGGTCACGCGATGCTCCGATCACAGCAATGCCACGGGGGGTGAAAAACGTTTCAAGCACGATGAATACCTTAACGATGAGCGCTTAGTATAGTACACGGACTCCCGATATCAACACGGAGGAGGATTCTGCTCCACAAGTGCACGCAAGTTGCAATAGGTCTCGTCGAGTAGCTCGGGAATGACACGAGTCTCAGCAATAACCGGCATAAAATTGGTGTCACCTGACCAGCGTGGCACTACATGGATATGCACGTGATCATCGATACCCGCACCTGCGGCACGACCCATATTGACTCCAATATTGAAGCCAGCGGGGGACATGCCGCGGCGCATAATGCTCACAAAATAACACACCAGATGCATTAAATCGGCCTGAGTCTCGGGTACAAGGTCATCGATGTTAGCAATATGATCATAAGGTAACACCATCAGATGTCCATTGTTATAGGGGTAGAGATTAAGCACGGCGAAGACACGCCGCCCGCGATACAAAACATAGTTGGCAGGATCGTGCGTTTCCTCCTGGGCCACCATGCGGCAGAAGACACAACCTTCATGCCTAACCTGACCCGCTACATAGGGTTTTCTCCAGGGCGTCCAAATGTGTTTCAAAACAGCGCCTCCCCATCCCCAGGATCTGGCAACTCAAAGGCGTGCAAATCAGAGCAGCTGACTTAGCATAATGGAAAGCCGCATAGCTGCGCGGAAAACAGTTAAAGCAATCCCTCTAGTTACTCACGTTCTCCACGCAACTCTGCGGCTATGCAAAGAGCACTTCTCCTTTTGGGGCTAGCTGGGATACTACAAGTTTTTACGCTCCCTTGCGCACCCTTCTCCAATGTTCTCGTTCTCGGACCGAAACCCGCTAACGCTTTGTATATTGCGGGGCTTTGCGTGCGCGCTTCAGGCCTGGTTTCTTGCGCTCTTTGGCCCGCGGATCGCGCGTCAGCATTCCCAGCTTACGTAACACAGGTCGGTTTTCGGGATCGACCTGCAACAAAGCGCGCGCCAATCCCAAACGAATGGCGTCCGCCTGACCAGTGATGCCGCCCCCTTTAACGCGCACCGTTACGTTGAAACGCCCCACATTGTTGGTGGCGATTAGAGGCTCGCTCAGGTTCTTGATATCCCACTCACGCGTGAAATACTGATCCACAGGCCTGTCATTTACAACGATTGTGCCATCGCCACCAGGGTAAATGCGCACACGCGCAGTAGCCGCCTTTCTCCGACCGACGCCTTCATAGTACGTGAACTCTGATTCAGCCACCCCTCTTACTCCTATACAATGTTCAGTGCTTTGGGTTTCTGAGCTTGATGCGGATGAGTGGGGCCAGCGTATACTTTGAGCTTCTTGAACAGCTTACGGCCCAGTCGATTCTTCGGCAGCATCCCCCGGACTGCTGCCTCAATGACACGCTCCGGATAGAGCGCCAGCTGCCGACGAAGATCTATCTGTTTGAGCCCTCCGGGATAGCCGCTGTGGCGATAGTATATCTTCTGGTCCAACTTTCTGCCAGTAACTCGTACTTTCTCCGCATTGACAACGATCACGAAATCACCGCAATCTAGATGCGGGGTATAGAAGGGTTTGTGTTTACCTCGCAGTACTGCCGCGATTCGTGTCGCTAAGCGTCCTAAAGTCTGCCCTTGAGCATCGACCACCAACCATTCGCGCTGAATCTCATGCGGTTTCGCCGAATAAGTCCTCACTTCGCTATTACTCCTTCTAGTATACCGACTATCAATCAGCATACCCAATGCTCATCAGACACAGCCCTCGCGCCGGCGCAGGAGGCGCGGCCAATCGTCTGGCACCGCTTTGGACGAGCACAGCCATCTCTTCAGGAGCACGTTGCCCACGCCCGATCTGCAACAGAGTACCAACGATAGCGCGCACCATATGACGCAAGAATGCATCTGCAGTGATATCAAACATTAAACGCTTACCCTCGATCAGCCATTCAGCTTGCAATATCCTGCGAACAGTATTACTGCCCTGAGGAGCCTTCCCGAAAGCGGCAAAGTCGTGGCTCCCTAGCAGGTATTGACTCGCCTTTTGCATAGCCGGTACGTCCAGCGGCTCGGGAACGTGATACGCATACCGCTGCCACAACGGCGAGCGCACCGGCCCATTCCACACTGTATAACGATACTGCCGCCACAATGCATCATACCGAGGATGGAAGCCAAAGTGTGTGACTTTGCAATCCCGCAGAGCGATATCCATCGGCAATACAGCGTTAAGTGCCCGCTGTAACTCCTCAGCAGAATGCCGCCACACTACGTTAAACGCCACCACCTGTCCAACCGCATGCACGCCGGCATCCGTTCGTCCGGCGCCCACAATGCGGACTCTCTGCTGGGTGACTTTCTCAAGTGCCTTCTCTATCTCACCCTGCACAGTACGCCCGCATGCCTGATATTGAAAGCCTAAGAACTCACTGCCGTCATACTCAACTGTAGCCCGGTACCGCAGCTCCATTCGCAGCGTAGGCGTCTTCCCAGCATCAGTCGCTAGTCCAACAATGAGATCTGCACCATTGGGGCAGCATCTCCTTTACGCGGACCGAGCTTGTAAATGCGGGTATAACCGCCAGCTCGGTTTCCGTACCGGCCAGCCAGCTCATCAAACAATTTGCGTAACACTGCCGCATCGTGGATCTCGCGCGCTGCCAATCGGCGTGCATGAAGATCTCCTCGCTTGGCCAATGTGATCAGCCGCTCCGTCTGTGCCCGGACTGCTTTTGCCTTAGCCTCAGTAGTACGAATCTTCCCATGGCGCAGCAACTCGGTAACTAAATTGCGAAACAAGGCTTTGCGATGGCCGGAATCGCGGCCTAGATGTCTTCCTGCTATCTGGTGTCTCATGATACAGGTTCCTCTTTGGTCGCCAATTCTACCGGTTCAGACTTCTCAAACTCATCGGAAACTTCCGCCGAAATCTCCACAGCTTCAGGATGCTTAGCGCCCACCAACCCTTCCAGTACTTCTAAGAAACCCTTTTCCTGCAGCTTGGCGAGCAGCTCATCCAGCGACTTCTGTCCAAAGTTGCGGATTGCCAAAATCTCACTCTCGCCCTTGCGCAACCTCTCTAATATCTCGCCCACTTGGGTGATTCCCGCACGCTTCAAACAATTGTAGGCACGAACACTCAGTTCGAGCTCCTCGATTGGTACCTCATATAAGTGAGCCGGGATGCCGGTTCCCACCTCGACCTCTTCAACTGGCTGAACTTCCATCACGCCGGCAATCAATGTGAAGTGTTCCACTAGAATGCGCGCCGCCTCCCGCAGTGCATCGTGTGGCGAGACGGTGCCATCCGTCTTCACCTCAAGGATTAGCCGGTCATAATTTGTCATCTTGGCCACACGTGCGCGCTCCACGATATAATTCGCCGACACGACAGGGCTGAAGACTGCATCCACAGGTATCTCACCGATGGGCAAATTGCCACGCTCTTCCGAGGGCGAATATCCCCGCCCGCGTTCTACCACTATTTCAATGTCCAGCGAGGCTTCGTTGGAGTCAGCCGTGAGCAAAGCCAAATCAGGATTAACGATCTCCACGTGGGGAGGACATTCAAGATCGCCGGCAGCGAGCATCCCCTCACCCTTCAACTCTGCATGCAGCCGAGCTGGTTCATCGCTAAACATCTTGACGCGCAGTTTTTTCAAGTTCAAGATGAAAGCGATCATATCCTCACGCACGTGGGGGATCACCGAAAACTCGTGATGCACTCCGCTGACACGCACAGAGGTTACTGCAGCGCCTGGTATGGAAGAGAGCAACATACGACGCAACGCATTTCCCAACGTAATACCGTAACCACTCTCCAACGGGCCAATGCTGAATCGGCCATAGTTACGGGTCACCGCTTCAGTTTCAATTTTAGGCAAGACCAAATCTTTCATTTCCGCTATGACACCCCCTCCAGACGTACCCTGAGCCCAGCAGATGTCCCCGATCTCGAGATATCAAGATCAGGGCATATCCACCATAAATGGACTCAACGGCTGTAGTACTCAACTATCAGCTGTTCGTTTAAAGTTACATCGACATCATCGCGTGAGGGTGCACTGATCACTGTGCCTGCCAGATTGGCTGCATCCAGGCTGAGCCAGCCGGGAATGCGTGTTCCATCTAAACGCTGCGCCAGCTCCTTGAAATAGGTAGTGCTACGACTTGAATCCCGAACGGAGATCACATCGCCGACTTTCACCAAGAAAGAGGGAATATCAACCTTTGCATTGTTAACTGCGAAGTGTCCGTGTCGCACGAGCTGCCGCGCTTGGGCGCGCGAATCCGCGAACCCCAGCCGATATATGACGTTGTCCAGCCTTCTCTCCAACATGATAAGCAAATTAACGCCTGTAAGGCCTGGCTGTCGTTGCGCGTGCTCAAAGTAGCGACGGAACTGACGCTCCAGGATGCCATACACACGTCGTGCTTTCTGCTTAGCCCGCAATTGGAGTGCATAGTCTGATTCCTTGCGACGAAACTGGGCCTGCTTGCCATGCATACCAGCAGGATAGGAACGCCGCTCAAAAGCACACTTCGACGAAAAACAGCGTTCGCCTTTCAGAAACAGCTTCTCGCCCTCGCGACGACACAACTTACAAACTGGTTTCGAATAACGTGCCAAGGTAATCCTCCCGATCTCTCTAGTAAAACACACTCCAATTGGTCACTATACACGCCGCTTCTTGGGAGGGCGACACCCATTGTGCGGGATAGGTGTGACATCCGTGATAGAGCGCAGCTTGAAGCCTGCCCCCTGCAGCGACCGAATAGCTGCTTCACGGCCTGGTCCGGGCCCCTTCACAAATACATCCAGTTCCCGCACCCCCTGTCCCTGTGCGACACGCGCCACCTGTTGGGCAGCCATCTGGGCAGCGTATGGTGTGCTCTTCCGAGAGCCTTTGAAACCTGAAGAACCAGCGCTCGCCCATGACAGGGTATTTCCCTGTGGATCTGTGATCGTAATGATCGTATTATTAAAGGTGGCGTGAATATAGGCGCGCCCTACCGGCACATTCTTGCGCTCTTTGCGCCCACTGCTCCGGCGTGCAGATGTTCTTCCATTGCTCATGCAATACTTCCTCCGTGATGAGGGATCAATCTAACCTGATTACTTCTTAGCGCGTGCACGTTTGCGTCCAGGCACAGTCTTGCGCGGCCCGCGCTTGGTGCGCGCATTAGTGCGTGTGCGCTGACCCCGCACTGGCAGATTGCGTCGATGCCGCAGCCCCCGGTAACACTGAATTTCTTGAAGACGCTTAATATTCATCTGCACTTCGCGTCGCAGGTCACCTTCAACCACATAGTTTTTGTCAATAACCTCGCGCAGCCTGGCAACTTCATCTTCAGTCAGGTCCCTGACGCGTGTATCAGGACTCACCTGGGCCAAGCGTAGCACCTCTTTGCTGTTATGGCGCCCAATCCCATAGATGTAAGTCAAGGCAACCTCCACACGCTTGTCGCGCGGCAGGTCAACACCTGCAATACGTGCCATTCACGAGCCTCCTTCTCACTTACAGACAAACTCAACTAACTGGCAGGATCCAACGCACCAGCTAACCCTGGCGCTGCTTGTGCTTTGGATTAGTGCAGATGACGCGTATAATGCCCCTACGCTTAATGATCTTGCACTTCTCACAACGACGCTTAACAGACGGCCGTACTTTCATAACTGAACACCCCTCTAGAACTTTATTGAGCCCGTGACTATTCTCGTGTCAAAATCTCCGGATCATTTTCGGTCACCAATATAGTATGCTCGAAATGGGCCGAACGCGAGCCATCCAAAGTCACAACCGTCCAGCCATCCTCCAAGACCTTAGTACGCCAATCGCCTGCCACTACCATCGGTTCCAGCGCCAGAGTCATACCACTCAATAACGGATAGTTCTTAGGACGCTGGCCCCGTTCGCCCAAGTAGTTGGGTATATCTGGCTTTTCGTGCATCTGGCGCCCAATGCCATGGCCTTGATACTCACGCAACACGTTGAAGCCATTTCGTTCTACATGTGTTTGTATCGCCCGGATCAAATTCCACAGATGATTACCCTGACGTGCTTGGGCAACACCTGCGTTCAGTGCTTCTTCAGTCACTTGAATCAGACGCCGCGATGTCTCATCCACCTCGCCGATAGCCAAAGTAATCGCCGCATCTCCGTGGTACCCCCTGTAAATGGCACCCACATCAATACTCAAAATGTCACCCTCTCTAAGCACCCGGTCCGGACTTGGTATGCCATGCACAATCTCCTCATTGACAGAAGTGCATATGGAAGCTGGAAAATCGTTCCTTCCGTTCCCAGGATATCCCTTGAAAGAGGGAATACCATCCCGTTTCCGAATAATTTCTTCCGCCAAGCGATCTAATTCAGCGGTTGTGACGCCTGGACGCGCTTTATGGCGCATCGCCTCCAGCACTTCAGCTACAATCCGGCCAGCCTGACACATCAGTGCCACTTGCTCTTTAGTCTTGCGTTCGACTGGCGGTCTTTTATCTTTCATCCTCGACCATCACACGTGACAGCCGCCTTCAGTTCTTCCTCTACCTTCTCGATCGGCTGGTCCCCGTTGATCTCCGTGAGCATACCCCGCTGTTTGTAATACTCTATTAGTGGGCTCGTCTGTTCCCAGTAAACTTTCAGGCGATAGCGAACCGTACCAGGCCGGTCGTCGTCACGCTGATAAAGCTCCCCACCGCAGCGATCACACCTTCCATCCTGATGCGGAGGATTGAATATGACATGATACACCGCCCCACAACTGCGGCACACCCTACGCCCACTAAGTCTCTCCACCAGTACCTCATCCGGCACGACAATGCTCAAAACTCTACAAATACGTTGTCCCCTTTCTGATAGCGCCTGATCCAACGCCATCGCCTGCCCGATGGTCCTAGGGAAGCCATCCAACAGCGCGCCGTGTTGGCAATCCGACTGCGAAAGGCGCTCCATCACCATCGCTGTGGTGAGATCATCCGGCACCAACTCTCCTCGCTCAATATAGGTAACCACCTGGCGGCCGAATTTCGTCTTATTTAGCAGATGCTCGCGGAAGAGATCTCCGCTGGCAACATGGGGCACCCCCAAAGTCTCCTGTAACAGAGCAGCTTGAGTACCCTTGCCTGCCCCGGGCGGACCAAGCAACACGATAAATTTGGGCTCGGATGACATCGATGCTACCTCTCGCCTCTCACTTGATGAACCCCTCATAGTGGCGCATCAGGAGTTGAGCTTCTAGCTGTTTCACTGTATCCAGCACAACACCCACTACAATCAGCAAGCCTGTGCTGGTGATCAACAGTGCCTGAGTCTGACCACCAGTGCGTTCCAACCCTGGAACCAGCTGTACTAACCAAGGCAAGATCGCCACAGCACCTAAGAAAACCGCGCCGACAAACGTGATACGTTGCACTACACGGTTAAGATACTCCTCGGTGCGCTTGCCAGGACGCATACCAGGGATGAATCCACCTTGACGCTGTAAAGACTCAGCCAGATTCTGCTGGCGGAAGATGACATCCGTGTAGAAATATGTGAAACCAATTACCATCAAAAAATACAAAATCCAGTACATCCACGCACTTCCCGATGGCTGCAACGTCTCATAGATTCCGTTCACAATCTGCTGCAAGAAGCCCGTTGCTTCTGGCCGATAGAAGTAACTGGCAATGGTGCTAGGAAAAATCATGATGGACTGAGCAAAAATCAACGGGATCATGCCAGCACTATTGACACGCAATGGAATATGAGCGCTCTGCCCACCATATACACGCATACCCCGCACGCGCTTACCGTATTGCACCGGGATGCGTCGCTGACCCTCTTGCACAATCACGATAACTGCGATTGTAGCAGCTGTGATGAGAGAGAAGATAATTAATCCCACGTAATCCTGACCAATGATAAACTGTGCCACGTTCTGCGGCAGATGTGCCACAATGCCCCCAAAAATGATCAACGACACGCCATTGCCAATTCCCTGCTCAGTAATCAGCCCACCTAACCACACCGCGAAAATCGTGCCAGCAGTCATAGTCGCGATTGTCGCGATTGTCCCCAAGGGATCTACATCAAAACCGAAATTCGGCAGCACATTGATTCCCACCGAACGCTGCAGAAACACTGCTTGACCATACCCTTGCAAGGCAGCCAGCGGCACTGTCAGCCAATATGTATATTGGTTCAGCTTCTCGCGTCCCCCAGGGTCCTTGGCGATCTGCTCCAGCTGCGGAATGATCGGTGTCAACAACTGCAATATGATCGAGGCAGTGATGTAGGGATACACTCCCATCGCCATTACAGAAAAGTTGGACAGAGCACCCCCTGACAGCAAGTCAAGAAAGCTTATCAGCTGGCTGCCTGCCTCACCCCGCGCCAGAAAGTTGCGCAACGCTTCCTGATCCACACCCGCCACTGGTATATGTGACGCAGCCCGATAGATGAAAAGTATCAGGAACGTGTAGAGAATCTTACGTCGAAGATCAGGTAAGCTAAACGCGCTTTTGATCGCCTTAAACATAGAGCGGTCTCCCGTAGCCTGCTGCTACATACAAGTACTATAGAGGCAAGAGCTCAACTGTGCCGCCAGCGGCTTCGATGCCTGCACGTGCACTCGCCGAGAAGCGATGCGCTTTCACCGTCAACGGATGCTCAATCTTTCCTCTGCCCAGGATCACCACCGGTTGCCGGGCAGACTTGATGATACCTGCAGCCGCCAACGTCTCCGGTGATACCTCCGACCCAGGAGCAAAGCGAGCTAAGCGCTCCAAGTTCACCTCAGCGTACTCCACTCGCCAGATATTGGTGAATCCACGCTTGAATGGCAGACGACGCACAAGCGGAAGCTGACCACCTTCGAAATATGGCCCTTTGAGTCCGCCGGCGCGTGCCCCTTGCCCTTTGGTGCCCCGTCCAGCCGTCTTACCTTGGCCGGCAGCAATACCACGACCAACCCGTTTCTTATTCTTCCTACTTCCAGGAGCGGGACGCAAATCGTGTAACTTCATAGCCTACACCTCTTGTACCTGCACCAGGTGACGCACCTTATCGATCATCCCCCTGATGACTGGTGTATCTTCATGTTCTACTGTGTGACCCAGCTGGCGCAGTCCCAATGCTCGGATCGTTCTTTTCTGACGCTCCGAATAGCCAATCGCGCTCTTTGTCCAGGTTATGCGCAACCGTCTGCCCTTGCCGTTACCGTTCATTTTTTCCACTCCAAAACGGTTGTACTCGATTCAACGGCACACCCCGCAGGCTAGCAGCTATGGCCGGATCCTGCAGCTCGTACAAGGCCTTAACGGTCGCCTTGACTACGTTGAGAATATTGGAGCTGCCTTGGCTCTTGGTCAGGATGTCACGAATACCAGCAGCTTCCACCACTGCGCGCACTCCACCTCCGGCGATCACCCCGGTGCCAGGCGAGGCTGGTTTCAAGAAGACCTTGGCTGCACTGTAGCGCGAGGTGATCTCATGCGGGATGGTGGTACCCACCATCGCGACAGGACGCATATTGCGTCGTGCCCGTTCCGCACCTTTTCGGATGGCGTCTGGCACTTCACGTGCTTTGCCAACTCCAACGCCTACGCTTCCCTTGTTGTCGCCTACAACCACAACAGCGCGGAAGCTGAAGTGGCGGCCTCCTTTGACTACCTTAGCAGTACGCGCGATATGCACTACACGTTCGTCTAACGCTTCAACTTCTTCGAACTCGCGCTCCTGATCTAGTTCCACCTTAGTTCCTCCCATCGGGCAGATTATGCGTGGCGACTCTGGCCACAGGCTAGAATTTTAGACCACCTTCCCGGGACGCCTCAGCCAAAGCTTTCACCCGCCCATGATACTTGTAGCCACCCCGGTCGAACACCACCTGCTGAATGCCAGCTCGCATAGCGCGCTCCGCTAGCAACCGCCCTACTTGCGCGGCCTGCTGGGTCTTGGTCAGGCCCTTCAGCTGATCACGCAACGCGGGATCAATACTGGACGCCGCCACTAGGGTATGCCCCCGACTATCATCTATAATCTGGGCATAAATATGGCTCAGACTACGAAAAACGTTAAGACGTGGGCGCTCTGGGGTGCCTACAACCTTCTTGCGCACCCTACGATGTCGCCTGATACGTGCAATATAGGACTCGTTTGCCTTACTCATTCACGTTTCTCCAGTGAATCCTACCTTCAATTATTACTTCTTACCGCCCTTGCCGCCTTTGCCACCCTTGCCGGCCTTGCGCCTTATCTGCTCATTCAAATAGCGAATTCCTTTACCCTTGTAAGGCTCGGGCGGGCGGACACGGCGAATGCGAGCCGCGATCTCGCCAACCAGCTCTTTGTCAGCCCCAGAGATAATGATGGTGCGACCGCTTCTATCCACGGTAAACGAAATCCCCGCTGGTGGCTCGAAGACCACTGGATGTGAGTACCCCACATACAACACCAGTTTATTACCCTGGAGCTCGGCACGGTATCCAACACCTTCGATCTCCAGCGTGCGACTAAAACCTTGACTGACGCCCAGCACCATATTGTTCAGCAGCGCCCGCGTTAGCCCATGCAACGCGCGATGACGGCGCTGATCAGTAGGTCGCTGTACTATCAGCTGGGTGCCATCCACAGTGATCTGCATGTCAGGATCGAAGCTGCGAACGAGCTGCCCCTTTGCTCCTTTTACGAGCACCTGGTTGCCTTGAATATCAACGCTGACACCCGCTGGAATTGCTACTGGCATACGCCCCACACGAGACATAGCACAACCTCACAGAACACAGCGATTAGTAGAACTGATCACCACACGTAACACAGAACCTCACCACCGACTCTCAAGCGGCGCGCCTGTCGATCAGTAACAACGCCTTTCGAAGTGGAAATGATCGCGATACCAAGACCAGCGCGCACCCAGGGCAAGTTGTCGTGATCGACATAGACTCTCCGCCCCGGTTTACTCACTCGTTTCAAGCCATTAATCACTGAAACCGGTGGCTTACTTGGCGCATATTTTAGGTCCAAACGAAGCACAGGCCGAGGATGTGAAGGGATCACCTCGTACCCTTCGATAAAGCCTTCCTCTTTCAGGATGCGTGCAATCGCTTCACGCATCCGAGAGCTCGGCATTGTCACCTGCGCATGCCGCGCCATCGCTGCATTACGAATCCGGGTCAGCATATCCGCAATCGAGTCGGAAACGCTCATCAGTATGTTCTCCCCTTGCTCACATCTACCAGCTGGACTTGATGACACCCGGGATAACCCCTTCATTAGCCAGTTCACGGAAGCAAATGCGACACAACCCAAAGCGTCGCATATACCCGCGCGGACGCCCGCAGCGCGAACACCGATTGCGCACCCGCACCGCATACTTGCGTCTGGTCTCTCGTATCATCATACACTTCTTGGCCACGGCTATCTCCTCTTGAATGGCATTCCCAGGAGCGCCAGCAAACGACGCGCTTCCTCATCGCTCCGGGCAGTCGTGACGATCGTGATAGACATACCGCGGATTCTATCTATCTTATCGTAAATGATCTCAGGCCAGACCAGCTGCTCTGTCAGCCCAATAGAATAGTTGCCCCGTCCGTCGAATTTGTCAGGTGAAACGCCTTGGAAGTCGCGTTGACGCGCTAAGGCAATGTTCATCAAACGATCAAGGAAATCGTACATGCGCCTTCCGCGCAGGGTCACCTTAACTCCAATAGGATTGCCGGCCCGCAACTTAAAAGCAGCGATAGACTTCTTCGCGCGGGTGATAATGGGCTTCTGCCCGGTGATGGTCATGAGGTCCTGAGAGATAGCATCCAAAGCTTTAACATTCTGCAATGCCTCACCAGCACCTACATTCACGACCACCTTCTCAATGCGCGGCACTTGCATAACATTATGGTATCCGAACTCCTTCATCAGAGTCGGCACCACCTCTTTCTGATAACGTTCCTTCAGTCTGGGTACTCCTGGCATACCATACTCCCGCTACTAATACCATACTCCCGCTACTAATTAAACGTCTCGCCGCACTTCTTGCATCTCCGCATCTTGCGGCCATCAACCACGGCGAAGCCCACACGCGTTCGTTGACTACACTGCGGACAGATTAGCGCTACTTTCGAGATCGCCAGCGGAGCCTCGCGTTCAATGATGCCTGTCTGAGTGCGTGTCTGGCTTACGCGGCGCTGATGCTTCTTGATGATATTATGCCCCCCAACAACGACCCGATCCTTGTTGGGATCTCGAGCGAGGCGCCGACGAAACCGGTCCACTTTCCAACCGCGCAACACCTGCCGCACGGTACCACGCTGGCCGCGCTCATCCCCGGAAATAATCTCAACTGTGTCACCTGCTTTGATCCGCATCATTTTCGCACAATCCTCTCGTCGCCGATCTTCCCAAACGAGGAGCGAACTCTCAGAGCACCTCAGGAGCTAGCGACACAATTTTCATAAAACCTTTTTCACGCAGCTCGCGTGCCACTGGACCAAAAATGCGAGTGCCCTTGGGATTGCGGGTGGTAGGGTCCAGTATCACAGCCGCGTTATCATCAAATCTGATATAAGAACCGTCGCTGCGGCCATACTCCTTGGTAGTGCGGACCACCACCGCTCGCACCACCTCACCCTTCTTCACTGAGCCCTGAGGTGTAGCCTGCTTAACTGTGCCGATGATGATATCCCCCACTGTGGCATATCTTCTCTTGGAACCACCCATGACCCGAATGCACAGGATCTCCTTGGCTCCGGTATTGTCTGCCACCTTAAGCCGACTCTCTTGCTGAATCATTGACAGGACTCCTCGACCGACATAATCTCAACGCCTTGCTTTTCAACAGGCAGCTACTGATCACCGCGAACCTAGCTGCACTCCCAGAAGTCGTCATTAGTATCAAATACTGGCTCGCTCCAGAATCTCGGTGACCACCCACCGCTTCTCCTTGCTAAGCGGTCGCGACTCAATCATGCGCACCAGGTCACCGATCTGACAAGCGTTGTTTTCATCATGAGCTTTGTAGCGCTTACGCTGTCGCACCACCTTGCCATACAATGGATGTCGCTTCAGGCTTTCCACGCTAACGACAACAGTCTTGTCCATCTTATTGCTGACAACACGCCCTATCAGGACTTTTCGTCTTTCTCTGACCATAGGAAGATTTACCCTCGCATTTCAATCGCGCAATCCAACGACCCAGCACTTAGGCGGACTCTCTGCCCAACTCGCGCATACGCATCTCAGTTTTTAGACGTGCGATATCTCGCTTCAGTTGGGTCAGACGGTTGTAGTTCTGCAACTGACCAATTGCCATTTGGAAGCGCAAGTTGAACAATTCTTCCTGAACGCTGCGCAGACGCGCCTGAAGTTCCACATCCGACAACGCACGTATCTCTTGAGGACGCATTGCTACGCCTCCTCCAAGCTATGACGCGTTACAAACTGGGTCTTGATCGGAAGCTTGTGCGCTGCGAGACGCATTGCTTCGCGCGCAGCTTCCTCCGAAACGCCACTTATCTCGAAAATAACGTGGCCTGGTTTTACCACAGCTACCCAGTGATCCACATTGCCTTTACCGCTGCCCATGCGCGTCTCGGCCGGCTTCGCCGTCACCGGCTTGTCGGGAAAGACCCGAATCCACACCTTGCCACCACGACGCACATACCGCACAATCGCCCGTCGCGCCGCTTCAATCTGACGGCTCGTCATCCAGCAAGGCTCGAGCGCCTGCAGCCCGAACTCGCCGAAGGACACCTCGGCTCCTCGAGTGGCCTTTCCTTTCAATCGACCTCGCATTTGTTTGCGATACTTGACACGCTTCGGCATCAACATAGCAACACGTTCTCCCTAAGATCTAGTATTCCAGCGCCATCTCCTCGCCGGGCTTGGGTATCACGTCACCTTTATAAATCCACACCTTCACCCCGATGCGTCCAAAAGTCGTAAGTGCTTCTGCACGAGCATAGTCGATATCCGCTCTCAGTGTATGACGTGGTACCCGGCCTTCGCGTTGTGTCTCGAGGCGTGCCATCTCAGCATTAGAAAGACGGCCTGCGCATGTGATCATAATGCCATGAGCTCCTGCGCGCATCGCGCGCCGTATCGCTTGCTTCATCGCACGCTTATGCGAGATGCGACGCTCAATTTGCTGTGCAATCGAGTCTGCAACCAAGTACGCGTCCAAGTCAGGCTCCTCGATCTCCTGCACATCAATGTGCACCTTCTTGCCAGTCAAATCCTCTAGTTGCTTGCGCAGCTGATTTACATTGGCACCTTTGCGACCGATAATGATGCCCGGCTTCGCCGTCCAAATGCGCACCGAAAGCTGCTTTGCCGCTGGAAGTCGCTCAACATCCACTGCTGAGACACTGCCTCGCTCATTATTGTGCCTCAATAAATCGCGCACCATCAGGTCCTCTTTCAAGAGTTCGGTGTACTCGGCGCCTTCGGCATACCAATGTGCCCGATGATCTTTAATAATGCCCAGTCGAAGTCCTATGGGATGTGATTTACGCCCCAAAGCAAAACCTCCTTATTTTGGTGTATACCACCTCAAAGAATGAGCGCTGCAGACTCTATTCCTCCTCGACTTCTTGCAACACGACCCGGATATGCGATGTGCGCTTGCGAATCGGCTTGAATCGTCCACGCGCGCCGAAACGACGCCACGCACGCATTGGCCCGGGATTGGCGACAATCTCAGCTATTACCAAATCTTCTTGAGACAAGCCATAGTTTTCCTCAGCATTCGCTATGGCACTCTTGATCGTTTTCGCGATGGGCACCGCAGCCGCATGAGGCATCAAACGTAACAATTCTAACGCCTTCGTCGCACGCATCCCACGCACTAGATTAACAATACGTCTAGCCTTGATGGGCGACCCGGGCACATACTTGCTCTCCGCACGCACCTGAAATCGGATATCAGCCATTTTGGTACTATCCTTTCCTCATCCCCTAGCGCACTCGAGACCCTTTCTCTTTCACCACATGCCCACGGAAGAAACGCGTCACAGCAAACTCACCCAGCTTATGGTTGACCATGCTCTCTTGAATGTAGATCGGCACGTGTTGTCGCCCGTTGTGCACTGCGATGGTATGTCCCACCATCTCAGGGGAAATGGTGCTATCGCGCGCCCAAGTTTTGATCACACGCTTTTCGCCCGCAGCGTTCAACGCCTGTATCTTTTTTAACAACTTGGGATCAACCCACGGTCCCTTCTTAGCTGAACGCGTCACCGCTACTACCTCCGCTTCTTCTCACGCCGATGGACTATGAACTTGTCGCTACGCTTGGTACGCCGCGTCTTGTACCCCAACGCTGGCTTGCCCCACGGGGTCTTGGGACCAGGCATACCGATGGGTGCTCGTCCTTCACCACCACCATGAGGGTGCGACGCTGGATCCATCGCCGAGCCTCGAACTGTCGGTCGGCGACCTAACCAGCGACTCCGTCCTGCCTTGCCCAAAACGATATGACTATGTTCCACATTGCCTACCTGACCAATGGTCGCCATACAGCGTTGGTCGATCAGGCGCACCTCTCCGCTGGGCAGCCGCACCTGGGCATAAGTACCCTCTTTGGCGATCAGCTGCGCCGAAGTGCCCGCTGAACGCACCAGCTGACCACCCCGTCCCGGGGAAAGCTCAATGTTATGGATGAGCGTACCCAATGGAATGCGCTGGATGGGCAATGCATTACCTACCTTTATCTCCGCATCTGGCCCAGACACCAGCACATCCCCCACCATCAGGCCCAGCGGCGCGATGATGTAGCGCTTCTCGCCGTCAGCATAAGCCAGTAACGCGATGCGTGCCGAACGATTAGGATCGTACTCGATGCTCAAGACACGTGCCGGCACACCCAATTTGTCGCGCTTGAAATCAATTATGCGATACTGCCGCTTGTGCCCACCTCCACGGTGACGCACCGTAATCTTGCCGGCCGAGTTACGTCCAGCATGCACCTTAAGACGGGTGACCAGCCGTCGCTCCGGCTCGAGCTTTGTAATCTCATCAAAGGTTGCAACCGTCATCCCTCGCCGGCCAGGCGAGGTCGGTTTATACGTTCGAATAGGCATAACGGCCCTCCACCTTGTCGCCTATTGTATTTCCTCGACCCAAACCTAAATCAGACGCCCTCAAATATCTCGATCTTCTGCCCTGGTGCTAACGTCACAATAGCCTTCTTCCATGCTGGGCTGCGCTTGACACGTTTACGTCCCCAACGCCCAAAGCGCGGCGGCATATTGATCACTCGCACTTTCGTCACGTCAACCTTGAACACCTGCTCGACCGCTTCACGAACCTGCACTTTATTTGCCCGCGGATCCACCTCAAAAATGTACTGATTCATTTCCGCTGCGAGAGTGCTCTTCTCGGTGTTCAACGGACGTTTGATTACCTCATAAGGACTCAACTCAGCCATCCTCGCACCTCATCCCAGCAGCTGTTCCACGGTTGCCAGCGCGTCTGTCGGCATAATCAGATAATCGTACTGCAACAAGTCACGCACGTTGAGATAATGAGCCCGCAGAGCTAGTACATCTGGCAAATTACGTATAGCCATCTCCACATTTGTGTTACGCTCAGCCAGAAGAACCACAGCGCTGCCATCCACATTCAGCTTTTCAAGTGTCTCCACCATTGCGCGCGTCCTAGGGGAGTCCAGCTCTAACTTGTCCAGTACAATGATGCGATCCGCTGCTGCCTTGGCGGACAATGCCGAACGCAACGCCAGGCGACGCATCTTGCGTGGCATCCTCTGCTCATAGCTCCGCGGATGGGGCCCGTGTGCAATGCCTCCGCCGACAAAGATGGGTGCGTTGCGACTGCCATGACGTGCACGACCGGTGCCCTTCTGTCGATACCACTTGGCCTTAGTGCGATTAACTTCACCCCGTGTCTTGGTATCGTGAGTGCCCAAGCGCCGATTGGCCAGCTGGCGTACCAGTGCCTGATGCATAACAGGGATGTTCGGCTCAATGCCAAAAACATCGTCCCGCAGCACCACCTCTCCAACCTGTTCGCCCGCCATATTCCTGACTACCGCTTGCATCGCCTATCTCCGCTTCTTCGAAACCGTAGTCTTGCGCGCTTCACGAATGATGAGCAACTCATTACGCGCACCAGGCACAGCGCCTTTTACCACCAACAGATTGCGCGCCGGATCAACCATAACCACCTCAAGATTTTGCACCGTCACGCGCTCATTGCCCATACGCCCTGCCATGCGCAATCCTTTGAATACGCGACCAGGAGTGGAACCAGCGCTGATGGCCCCAGGAGCGCGCCAACGGTCAGATTGACCGTGCGTCTTAGGCCCTCCGCCGAATCTATGACGCTTCACGACACCAGCAAAGCCACGTCCCTTTGATCTGCCTGTCACATCCACAAACGTACCCACCTGAAAGATGCTTACATCGATCTTCTGACCTTCTTGATACTGATCAATATCACCCGCGCGAATCTCACGCAGATAGCGCAGGGCAGGAACATTCCGCTTGCTCAAATGGACGCGCTGCGGCTTGGTCAAACGACTTGGTTTGACCTCCTCGAAGCCCAACTGGATCGCTGCATAGCCGTCCCGCTCTGGGGTCCTTACCTGGGTCACATAGCAGGGGCCCGCCTGAATAACGGTTACAGGGACAGCCTCACCTTTCTCATTGAAAATCTGGCCCATTCCCAGCTTTTTGCCAAGAATCCCTCTCATTGATCTCCTTCTACGGGGAAGGGACTGTCAGCTGCCAGATCGCTGCATCATCCCTCACCCTTGGCCTCCTTTCTCTATCCGCGCTCAAGCGCGCCTATCTGAGTGCTCTGCCACACCGAGACACGTGACCCCACTGCGATCTCAAGAGAGCCAGAGGTCATTTTATTTCAACATCGACACCGGCAGGCAAGTTCAGGCGCACTAATGCATCGATGGTTTTCGAGCTAGGTTCCACCACGTCGATCAAGCGCTTATGGGTGCGAATCTCAAATTGCTCACGCGAATCTTTGTCGATGAAAGGTGAACGAATGACAGTGAATCGTTCAATTCGCGTTGGCAAAGGCACCGGCCCGACGACAATGGCGCCTGTGCGCTCCGCAGCATCTACAATCTGCCGCACTGATTGATCCAAGACGCGGTGATCGTATGCCTTCAGACGAATGCGTATTTTTTGCTTGGCCATACCTCCGCCCTTCACCTACCAATGTAGTGCTTCACTTGCGAACTGCCCCCGGAAGGTACCACAATCCACCCTGTTGTCTACTCCAGGATCTTGGTGATAACGCCGGCGCCCACGGTGCGTCCGCCCTCGCGGATGGCAAAGCGGCTGCCTGCTTCCAA
>CAKZLO010000033.1 GCA_937127125.1 uncultured Ardenticatenia bacterium | reverse complement strand
GAACGCTATACCAACCTAAACCCACTCACGGATGGACTGGATCCCCACGCCCGAGCTTACACCATCGTCACGTCACGCGGCTGCCCTTACAAGTGCATTTATTGTTCCAAGCCGATCACAGGCCACACATGGCGAGCACGCAGCGTGGAAAATGTCATTGCCGAATGGCGTTGGCTGGTAGAAGACCTGCACGCTACCGAGATCGGGGTAACCGATGACGTGTGGAATCTCGATCGTGAACGGGCCAAGGCGCTTTGCCGGGCACTGATTGACAACGGGCTGAATCATGTGCCATGGATAACCATCCACGGGATGAAGGTCAACAACACCGATCCCGAGCTCTTCCGCCTGATGAAGGCAGCCGGATGCAAGCGGGTCGGCTTTGGCTTTGAGAGCGGCGATGACCGAATCCTGCTCCAGGTGATCCGCAAAGGTCAGACGGTGGAGATGGCGCGTCAAGCAGTGCGTTGGGCCAAAGAGGCCGGCCTGCAAACTATGGGTTTCTTCATCTTCGGAATGCCCGGCGAGACCGAGGAGACGATGGAGGAAACGATTCGCTTGGCGCTGGAACTCGATCCCGATCTCGCCCATTTTATGTTCGCCACCCCGTATCCCGGCACCGAGCTATGGGAAATGCTGGAAGCACAAGGGCAGATCTCTTATCACGACGTGGACTGGAGCCAGATGGCCATCCAGGACGACCATGCCCATTTTGAGGTCGAGGGGCTGAGCCGAGAGGTTATCGAGCGCAAATGGCACGAGGCCCATCGACGCTTTTACTTGCGCCCCCACCGCATTATGCGCATTGTTGCCCGGCGCGACACATGGCGGCGCCTACCCTATTATGCCCGTCAAGCTGCCGCGATGTTGTTTGGAGTAGGTGAACGGCGGTGAAAGGGAACCCGCCGCTCTGACGAGCTGTCCGGCCTCTCCAGGGCGTTTTCTCCGTGGCACACCACGCACACTAATAGGCGCGCGCGAAGATGGCTATCTCGCTTGCCGGCGCACCGCACACGATGCAGCGACCACTGCCGCCGGGTTGCTCGAGTGGAATATTGCGCGTGGTGGCTTTGGTTTCTTCCTTCACCCGATCCTCGCAGGCCGTTGCACCACACCACCACGCACGCGCAAAGCCATTTGCCACTACCTCCTTGAATGACTCGTAGTCCTGTGGCTCAAAGGTGTTCTCATCACGAAACTCGATGGCACGCTTCAGCATATCTTGCTGTACCTGCACCAGCAGATCGGCCACCGTCTGGTGCAGACCTGCCATAGGCAGAAAAGATTTCCCCTCGCGCCCAGGTTTGTCGCGCCGTGCCACTACCACCTGCTCCCTCGCCACATCGCGCGGACCTATTTCGATGCGCAGCGGCACACCGCGCAGCTCCCACTCGTTGAATTTCCAGCCGGGTGAATATTCGTCCCGGTCGTCCAGCTTGACACGGATGCCATTATCGCTCAGCGCCTTACGAACCGCCTCACAGGCACCCAGTATCGCGCCGCGTTCGGCGTCGCTCCCCGGGATGGGCACGATGACCACCTGAATAGGTGCCAGGCGAGGCGGCAAGATCAATCCCTGATCGTCTCCGTGCACCATAATGATGCAACCGACCATACGGGTGCTCATACCCCAGCTGGAGGTCCAGCAGTATTGCAGCTCGTTGTTGCGATCGAGGTAGCGAATGTTGAACGCTTTGGCAAAATTCTGCCCCAGGTTGTGCGAGGTACCCGCTTGCAGGGCACGCTTGTCGCCCATCATTGCCTCGATGCTGTAGGAGGCCTCTGCTCCTGCAAACTTCTCGCTCTCGCTCTTGCGACCTTTAATGACTGGCACAGCAGCTTCGTTAATGGCAAAGTCGGCATATACATCCAGCATCCGCAGTGTCTCTTCCTGTGCCTCCTCGTAAGTGGCGTGGGCAGTGTGGCCCTCCTGCCAGAGGAATTCCATCGTGCGCAGAAAGAGGCGCGTGCGCAACTCCCATCGCACTACATTCGCCCACTGATTGATCAGGATGGGAAGGTCGCGATAGGACTGGATCCACTGGGCGTACATGTGTCCAATGATGGTTTCCGAGGTAGGACGCACGACCAGGGGCTCCTCCAGCTCCTTGCCACCGCCGTGAGTCACCACTGCTAACTCTGGCGAGAATCCCTCCACATGCTCCTTCTCTTTCTGAATGAAGCTCATCGGGATGAAGAGCGGGAAGTAAGCATTTTCGTGTCCCGTCTCCTTAAAACGTCGATCCAGAGCAGCCCGGATGTTTTCCCACAGCGCATAGCCGTAGGGACGGATTACCATGCAGCCGCGCACCGGTGCATAGTCGGCCAGCTGGGCCTGCTGCACCACATCGGTGTACCAGCGCGAATAATCTTGAGAGCGAGGAGTAATTTTCTCAGCCATACGAGCTGTGGTTCTCTCCTTATTACCCAAGCAGAGTGATGTTCATTTTATAAGGGAAGGGCTTGCCAATTGCTGTTGCAGCAATCGCACTGCCTCGACCGGCGTACGCACCATGGTGAGAAGATCCATATCCCTCGCGGCAATATAATGCGGATCCACGAAGGCAGCAAGAGTACGCTGCCATTGGCCGCCCACTGCGACAAAAGGTTTACGCCTGATCTCACCCACTTGCATGAAGCTCCACGCCAACGCCAATTCGGACAGCGTGCCGATGCCTCCGGGCATCACTACAATCCCATCACACTGTTCCACCAGATATACCACCCGTGCGCGCAGCGAGGGTTGTTTGATCTCTTCCCGTACCCAACGGTTCGCCTTCAGTGCCAGCGAGTTCTCGAACAAGGCACAGGTGACCCCGATCACATGTCCACCCGCCTCGCTGGCGCCACGGCTGGCAGCTTCCATCACCCCACCGTAACCGCCCGTCTGCACGGTCATGCCCAATCTTGCCAGCCTACGGCCCAGATCGCGTGCCGCCTCGTAGTCGGCGGATCCGGGTGGCGACAAGCTAGCACCGAACACCGAAATGACGTATCCCATGATCAAACGCCACGCGGGTAAGAGCCCAGCACGCGGAAGAAGCTGGTGATCTCTTGCAAATGATTGAGCGCGTTGCGGCAGCGCTCCTCGTGAATGCTGCCCGCAAAATCAACATAGAAGAGATATTCCCAGCGCTTGTCCCGCAACGGACGCGACTCGATCTTGGTAAGGTCTATATCGCGCAAAGCAAATACAGCCAGACACTTGAATAAAGAACCCGGAACGTTCTTCACCGAGAAAACGATCGAGGTCTTAGCTGGATGTTCGGGCACCACCGGTTCGCGGGCGAGCAGCAGGAAGCGCGTGTAGTTTTCGCTGCTGTCCTCCATCCCCTCTTGCAAGATGTCCATTCCGTAGATATCGGCAGCGCGTCGGCTGGCAATAGCGGCGCCATCCCGAACGTTCTCATCGCGCAACATCTTCACACTGCCTGCAGTATCGTAGGTCGGCACCAACTCCGCTGTGGGCAGCAGCTGCTTCAGACGTTCCTCACACTGAGCCAGCGCCTGGGGATGGGAATACACCCGACGCACCTGCGCCAGTGTGACCCCAGGAAGGGCGATCAGGTTGTGCGCTATTCGAAGCTGCACCTCGCCCACGATATGAAGATCGTGCTGCAACAACAGGTCATAGTTGCGATGGATGCTTCCGGCCAGTGAATTTTCCACCGGAACGATGCCCCGCTGGGCCACATCGCGCTCCACTGCTTCAAAGACTGCTTCAAAAGTCGCACACGGTAGAGGCTGAATCGAGTCGCCAAAATATTCCACCGCAGCAGCTTCGCTAAAAGCGCCACGCTCGCCTTGGAATGCAACGGTCAACACGATATCACAACTCCATCAGCGCTTGTGTCAAGCAATTTATAAGGATACGCATTGATAACCGTCGTGGATTCGTATTGGGTGACAGTCACCTCGAAGGGGTTATACACGTGGCGATGGCCATGGACCAACAGCCGCGGCTTGAAGACACGCATTAACCACAGAAATGCTTTGAAGCCTACGTGCGAAGGATCACGAGCATCATGGATCATAAAGGGTGGCGCATGGGTCAACAACACATCAATGGGACGGCCTGCCACCACGCGATACCTCAGCAAAGCAGGCGCCAACCATAACGCGTTGGCCCACATCTCCGAGTCGGTGTACTGGTAATCGCCCCATGGCCGATAACGGATGCTACCCTCCAAACCTGCTATGGCGAAATCGCGATAAACCACCACGCGACCGTGCACATTGGTGCCACCACCCGGCTCGGAGTACACCACGCCGGTGTAGGAGTATTCCACCGAGTCGTGGTTGCCATGCACATAGAAAAGCGGCACATTGAGCATACTAACGATGTATTCCAAATAGTAATAGGGCAGATCACCACAGCTCAACACCAGTTCCACGTCAGCACAGCGCTTCAGGATAAGCGGACTATACAACATCTC
Source organism: uncultured Ardenticatenia bacterium (assembly GCA_937127125.1). Classification (GTDB taxonomy): domain Bacteria; phylum Chloroflexota; class Anaerolineae; order 4572-78; family NAK82; genus NAK82. Next base: position 139,198 of record CAKZLO010000033.1, on the reverse strand, counting down.
CACCACTTGATCAGCAACCGCAAGCAGCTTCACCCCCCACTCCCAAAACTAGTTAGCTAATCTTCGCTATCCACCTCCTAGCCGCCACGCCATTGTCACATGGATGGCCAGGAGATCACATATGCTCATTTGGTGCGCCATCAGCGACGCTTAGGCAGTCCGACTGCGTCTTTTACTTCTTCGATCACCTGACTGGCGATGACGCTGGCACGTCGGGCTCCCTCGCGCAAAACGTTCCAAACATAATCGGGGTCCTGTGACAAACGGGCACGTCGCTCCCGGAAAGGTGCCAGGTGTTCGATCAAATGCCCGGCAAAGATGCGCTTACACTCTACACAACCGATGCCGGCTGTGCGGCAGTCATGATCAATTTGCTTCACCTGTTCGGGTGGTGTGAAGATCTTGTGCATTGAGAAAACGTTGCACACCTCAGGCCGACCAGGATCGCTGCGTCGCTGTCGCTGCGGGTCGGTGACCATCATATGCACCCGGGCGTAAATTTCCTCCGGGCTGCTGGCGAGCTCAATATGGTTGTTGAGCGACTTACTCATCTTGTTGACCCCGTCGATACCTAATACGCGGGGCGTTTCGGTATATTTGGCCTGCGGTTCCACCAGCACAGGGCCGAAATGGTAGTTAAATGTTCGGACAATCTCGCGGGTGAATTCCAGATGGCTGGCCTGGTCCTCACCCACTGGGACAACAGTGGCCTTGTAAAGCGCGATATCGGCTGCCATGAGCACTGGATAACCGAGCAGGCCATAGTTGACGTTCTCAGGTTGCTGGCGCACTTTTTCCTTGTATGTTGGCAGGCGCAACAGCTTGCCAAGGGGGGCGATCATGCTCAGTATCGTGTGCAATTCGGTGACCTGCGGTACGTGCGACTGGACAAACACGATGGTGCCCCGCTCGGGATCAATGCCAGCTGCTAACCAGTCCAGCACCATCTCATACGTCCATTCGCGCAGACGTTGCGTGTCTTGCAGTGTTGTCAGTGCGTGTAGATCCACGACACAGTAGATGCAGTCATATTCATCCTGAAGTGCCACATAATTCCTAATGGCACCCAGGTAATTGCCGAGGTGCTGCCGGCCAGTTGGTCGCGCACCCGAAAAGACCCTGCCTTTCTTTTCCATGCGCTCTCCAGAAATTATATGCTTTCGCAAAGATTAAAATGCTATTATACCTGTATGACCTATCCGCGCAAGATGTCTCCGGATGCGCCGACACCTCGAGATGGTTGGCCGGGATGGCGATCCCTTGCTAACGGACGCCAATATCCTCACTCGCCTGGAAGCACTGTCACAGTCGTGACAGATGCGCGCTGCCTCAACGTTTCCAAACAGTCACGATGATAGGCCTCGAAACGCTGCATCAGATCGCTCGTTATTCTCCCTACCTGACCATTCCCTATCTGGATGCCGTCAATCGCCACAACCGGCATAACGTGCATGCTGGTGCTTGTGATGAAGAATTCGTCATATCGTTCCACTTCTGCCAGCCACAGATTGCGTTCTCGGACTGGATAACCCGCTTCCATCGCCAGCCGCATGACGATATCCCGGGTAATACCCGGAAGAACCTGGTTGGTGGGTGGAGTCAGCAATTCCCCTTTATAGACCGCAAAGATGTTACTGCGTGATCCTTCGGTGAGCTTGCCATTCGAGCACAACACCGCTTCGTGCACTCCGGCACGCGCCGCCCGGCGACGCGCCAGTAGATTGACCAGGGTGTTCAGCGATTTGCATGCCGGCATATGACGAGCCCCCTCGTAGCTCACCAACTGAGTACCACGTTGGTAGTACTGTGCCGGATAACGTGGCAGGAGCTGGGGTAACATCGCCACCAGTTTGTCCTCTTCCTCCTCTGAAACGTCCAGTGCTATCACGCGTAAAAGGCAATCCCCTGAAACCTGTTGTAACAGTTCGTATGCCCACCTCGTAGCCTCTTCGATCGTACAAGGCAGCTCGAGATCGATCATCTTCGCTGAATCGAACAGACGCTTCAGGTGCTCATCCAGGCAGAACGGTATTCCCTCAATCACCTCGATGCTCTCATACACTCCAAGACCATACAGCACTGCCGGACTGTACAAAGAGATCTTGGCCTGACCCGGTGAGACAATCCTTCCATTCAAGCTCACTTTATAAGACAGCATAAAATACCTCGCCGATGAACAAGGGTGGGAAGCAATCCACAGCGTAGTATGATAGCCCCCTACGTAGTGATTACAGGTTTAACAATTGTACCCGTGTGTCGGTCCGTGGCAAATGAGCAAGCGAACATGATGCGAACAGACAGACCAACACCAGTATTGCTCCACTTCCGAGGCTATAGTAATGGGTGTTTCTGGTCACCTTCCTCAAGAGGACATAGCAATTGCCCCCTGATGTCCACACCAGGCTTCCCTATTTAACTGCCTGCCCGAGGTTATGGTATGATGAAGAATATATGGAGGGACACTTGAGACGCTACCGAACCCACTGTGTGATCCTATTGCTCTACCTGATGCTGGCGTTGGCGCTCACCTGGCCACTGGTGACCCAGATCACGACCCACATCCCAGGCAGCCCGGTCTGGGCGTTTGACGAATTCACCTTTGTCTGGAATATGTGGTGGTTTAAGTTCAGCCTGCTCGATTTGCACCAGTCCCCACTCTACAGCGACTACATCTTCTATCCACTCGGTATCGACCTGGTGCTGTATACGTTCAACTTCTTCAACGCTGCCCTCGGGTTGCCCCTTCAGCTGGTCTTTCCGCTGCCACTGGCCTCCAACTTGGTCATCCTGGCGGCGTATGTGTTAAGCGGTTACGGGAGCTATCTGTTGCTACGCTACTTGCTGGTATCACAACGTGACGTTCCCGTGGACAGTTGGCCATTGGCTGGGGCTGCCTTCGTTGCGGGTGCAGCCTACGCATTTGCCGCCAGCCGTATGATCTATGCTGCACTAGGCCATTATGACATGGTCACCGCGCAGTGCTTTCCTTTCTACGCTCTCTTCTTCCTGAAGACGTTGCGCGAACCGAGCTACAAGAATGCTGTGCTGGCAGGATTGTTTGCCGCTTTTGCGCTATTTGCCGAGATGATCTTCGGCGTGTTCCTGCTCTTTCTGTCGCTCATCCTCATCGTTGGAGAGCTGGCGGCCTCCAGACATGCACCAGAGACCCATGCAACGGCCACCAAACACGACAGAAGACAGACATCATCGGGAGGACAGGTGTCCACGCGGGTGAGACGCGCCATCAGGTTGTATGCCGCTCTGGCGCGTCTGCTGGTGCTGGTGCTGACCGCAGGGGTGGTGTGGTCGCCAGTGATGCTGCCCGTGTTAGATGCTTTCGCGCATGGTGACTTTGCGTTGCAAGGCTGGGGCGATGGACTGAAGCTCTCGGCAGACCTGGTAGGCTGGTTTACTCCCACAGCACTCCATCCCCTTTTCGGCGCCTCCGATTGGCCGGCGTACTTGCGCGCTGTGGTCGAAGGGCATGCTCCTACGAACGATGTGAACACTGTCTTCCTCGGCTATGGCGTGTTGGCATTGGCACTGCTGGGCTGCATCTTCGCCTGGCGTCAGGTGTGTACGTGGGCATGGGGGGCGTTTCTGTTTGCTATTTTGACATTGGGACCCCTGTTGCAGATCAACGGTCGGTATCTCTTCTCACTGGACAATCTGCTGCGCGAACAGGGTCTGGCGCAAGATGTCACGGTCCCGCTGCCATTTGCCCTGTTGCATTACATCCCGATCGTGCGCGCCAATCGGGTGCCCAATCGTTTCAGTGTGGTGCTCGTCTTGGCGCTAGCTGTGTTGGTCGGTTATGGAGCAGCACTATTGTTGCGCCGAGCAGCACGCTGGTCACGGCAAGTTGTCACCATAGGCACAATATTGCTACTGCTTGTGGTGCTGTTTGATCAGATATCTGTCCCAATGCCACTGAGTGATGCGCACATCCCGGAGGCCTACCAGGAAATTGCCGCCCAAGAGGACGATTTCGCCATCCTGGAGTTACCTCTGGGGTGGCGCAACAGCTTTGGCACGGTCGGCGCGGAGGAAACACGCCTGCAGTATTATCAAACACACCATCATAAACGTTTGCTGGCAGGTAATATCTCACGCGCACCTGCCTTTAAGTTCGATTATTTCAAGCGTATCCCGCTCTTCTACGCCATCACCGAAACCGAGATGTATCGCACCCCGGATGAGACCACTCTGGCGCGGGCGCGAAAGCAGGCTGGTGATCTGCTGACGCTCTACGACTTGCGCTATCTGATCGTGCACGATGCCATCCCCTTGCGCTATCCCTACGTGGACACGCTGCACGCGACGCGTGAGCTGGTGCTCGCCTTGCTGCCGCATGTCCCTACGCCCTTGGCGTCAGCCGACGGGGTGCTGGTCTATCGTTTGCTTCAGCCGCCACTGCCGAACCTGCTGCGTATAGATCTGGGGGACTGGCGTTCTGCGCCCTACCGCGGTGAAGGCTGGGGAGAGGATGAGGAGGTATTTGGCGCGACAGCCAACTGGGTGATCGGAACGCAGGCACAACTCTTCTTCCCGGTGCGCGGAAAAGGCGAACGGAGGATCGCGTTGCGCATAGCACCTTTCGATTACCCAGATGCAGCACAACAAGCGCTCACCCTGACGCTCAACGGCCAATCACTCAGAGGTCGCATCACGTTGGACGGAGGCTGGCAGATCACAAGCGTCCGCTTGCCTGAGTCAATGTTGCGGCAAGGATTGAACACGCTCACGCTCCACTTCGCGCACGCGGTCCCTCCTGCGACCGTACTAGATGTCTCTGACTCGCGTCCGTTGGCTGCCGCCGTGGATTGGATGGAAGTGGCAAGCGGACGGTGAAAAGCGTCGGACCGTCGGACAAAGTCCATCTTCTCTCCGTGTCCCCAAAGCTCGCGCCCGAGTCCGCTCCACGGAGGTATCCACTGCGCCAAGTGAGATGTTACTGGCTTAAGCTCGCGCACTGGATGTCGCCTCGGACGGCCGGGTACGAGGCAGGAAGCGCGCACAGACAGCTGCACCGAGTGCCACCAGTGCCACGGATTGGAGCGAGATGGAGAGACCGAACCAGTCTGCCAACCATCCATTGATGACGTTGCCCACCGCACCACTGGCGAACATAAACCCCATCGTGAAACCCGAAGCCAACCCCTTACCGCCAGGCAATAGAGATTGCGCCAGCACCATGACAACACTAAAGGAGAGCCCAGACGTCAGTCCGCCGGCCACAATCAACGGAAGTGGCGAGACGTCCCGCACCATAGGTAACACAAACATCAGCGGAGCCATTAAGATCAGGCTGAGCGAAACTACCAGACGACGACCATAACGGTCAGCGAGCGGGCCACCTGCTACGTTGCCCACTGCCGTGCCCAACATCCACAATGAAGCGACGATACCATAGGCTGCCGGATCCCACCCCAAGTCCTGATAGAACTTCGGGAGAAAGGTTGTGGTGCCAAAATTGGCCCACGAACGTAGGGCAATCAACCCAACCAGAGGGATGAGTATCCCTAATCTCAGCGGTGCTCGCACAGACGCACTGTCTCTCCTAGACGGTCGCTCAGAGCCTGGGTATTTCTGTTCTGCCATGGGCACACTGGTAGCCATCAACAAGACGGCTGGCAAACCGGCAAGGATCAACAACGGAAAAGTGCCAGGCCCGAAGCTCTTCAATACGAAGCCGGCTGCCAGCGGCCCAGTCATCAGACCCAAGTTGCCGAAGAAAAAGAAAATGGAGGCGCTGGTGGTGCGCAGTCTCTCTTCAACCTGCGTGGCATTCATTGCATCCTGCGGGTGAAAAGCGGCTGAACCCAGCGCTGCCATGCTCAGCGCACCGAGCAGAAGCAGATAATCTCCTTGCTGAGCAATCAATACCACGCCAGAGATAAAGACCATTGTCCACAAGAGACTGATTGTGCCGATCCACCGGCTCCCCAGACGATCGGTGAGCCAGCCAAAGGCAGGCTGCAACAGTGAAGAAGCAAAATTATACAGGCTGGCTGCCGTGGCCAGCTGGGCATTGCTCAGCCCCATGGGGACACTGAAGAAGGCAAGCAGCACCGGTATCACACTGCTGAAAAAGTCCAAAAACAGGTGGCCCAACGAAAGGATGATGAGAGAACGGTTGCGGAGCAGACGCATAGTATCTTTCCAGGGTGAGGATCAATAGTATACTCAATAGGAGTATACTCATTATAGGCTTGGTGAACCTACAGGAGCAAGTGGCTCGCCCTGCTGCTTCCGACCCATCCGCAACGAGAGCATTAAGAAATCAAGGCCGAGAAAAGGAAGCGATCACGATGGTGTATCGAAGCTCGAACTTGACGTGTACTGCGCAGCCTCCATAATGGATACGCGCTGCACAGCTATGACGCCTGCGATTCCACCCCAGTATTCGCAGACAAAGCCAAAGAGCTCAAAGGGTAAGGGACAACATTGCACTACCACGATCGCATCTACGGACATGTTGAGATCGACGAGCCCGTGTTGCTGGATGTGCTGCACACGCGTGCAGTGCAAAGGTTACACGGTGTGTTGCAACACGGCATCAGTGGCCTGGTAGGGATAACCCGTGCGACAACGCGCTTCGAACATAGCGTGGGGGTCATGCTGCTGGTGCGTCGTCTGGGCGCTTCACTGCAGGAACAGCTGGCTGCCCTGTTGCACGACGTCAGCCATACTGCCTTCAGCCATGTAATCGACTATGTTTACGGCGGGCACGACAGCCAGTGTTACCACGAAACGATGAAGGAGAAATATGTAGAGCACAGCGACCTGCCGGCTCTGCTGGCACGCTATGGATACGATTGGCGAGAGCTACTGGACGAGGACCAATTCTCCTTGCTGGAACAACCGGCGCCCGCCCTATGCGCTGACCGTCTGGACTACTTCCTGCGTGACAGCCTCGATCTGGGCCTGGCCCGTCAGGAAGACATCCAGCGTGTCCTGGAGGGATTGGTGGTCTGCAAGGGATACATTGCCGTTGCCGATGAAGCGACAGCGCGTTGGATTGCCGATACCTATATAGCTGCTGACCATGCCAGCTGGTCGAGCTTTCGTGAGGTGGGGCTTTATGAACTGTGCGCACAGGCAATCCGACGCGGACTGGAACTGGGTGCCATCAGCCAGAGTGATCTGTGGAGCACGGATGCACAGGTCTGGCACAAGCTGCACCTCTGTCCGGATGCCCATTTGCAGGAATTGCTGGCGCTGATCTCCCCCAAAACGCGCTTCATATGGGACGATGATCATCCTACCTTCCACGTGAGCACCAAGCTGCGCACTGTGGATCCTCATGTACTGCGGGACGGTCAATTGTTGCCGCTGTCCCAAATTGATCCCACCTATGGCGCGCGGCGGGCGGCTTATCTGCGCAGTAAGCAGGGCAAGTGGCCCATGCGCGTGTTGCCTGCACTCGAAGGCGCATAAGAGTATTGAACGGCTGAGATCTCCATTGTGCGACGTTCTCATACGATCAGATGCCCGAAGGGGAATGCGATTACGCGACCATGAGAGCGGGAGAGAACGTGCTCTTCTGAAATGCATTTGACACCCCCATCGGGCACGTTATAATTGACATAGGTCTGATGTACATTTCAGCAGGCTACAATGCAAGGAGGACCCCCGATGGCATCCAAGGGCAAAGTGCTGATTATTGATGATGATCCCGACTTTTGTGAGTTTATGCGGATCGGGCTGGAGAGTGATGGCTTTGAGGTGCTGACCGCTGCCAGCGGCAGGCTCGGTTTGGAGACCATGCGACGCGAGAAGCCTGACCTGGTCTTTTTAGACGTGGTAATGGCACACCCCACCGAGGGTGTTGACGTGACAGCGACAATTAAGGAAGATCCCGAGTTGTGGGATATCCCGATCATCATGCTCACTTCTATCATGGACACCGAGTACATTGGACATTTTCCAACCGATAAGCCTCTGTCAGTTGATCAATTTCTGACCAAACCGGTACCAATGGCAGAGGTATTGCGCATTGCCAATGAGATTGTCGGCACGAAGAGTTGATCGATCTGCACCCGCTGAAACTGGAGCTTGTAGAGCGTATTGGCTGGCTGATCCGACTGCGTTGGGTAGCAGTGGTAAGCACCCTGGCCGGGATTGCCATTGCGCGTCTGGTGGAGCCAGCCTTGCCCGTATTGCCGCTGGTAACCGTGACAGCGGTTATCGCTCTCTACAACCTCCTATTTCTGCTCTATGCCCGTTATCTGTGGCGACGACGTGGTACAGGCATCCGACGCCGCCGCTCTCCGATTTTTGCGGCGGTGCAGATTGTGTTCGATCTGCTCGCTCTGACAGCTCTGCTGCACTTTAGCGGAGGAATCGAAAACCCCTTTGGGGTTTTCTTGCTCTTTCACGTAATAATAGCCAGTATTCTGCTCTCGCGTTTGGCCAGTTTCGGCGTGGCGCTGCTGGCATCGAGCTTGTATGCGGGCATGGCTCTTTCTGAAATGAGCGGCTGGTTGCCCCATGTCCATTTGCCCCAGCTGGCCGACCCTTTGCACTACGCGAACCCAGTTTATACAGCTGCACACGTCACAGCTGTCACCCTAACGCTGCTACTGGCCGCCGCTATGGCCTCATCGGTTGCCGAGCGGTTGCGACGGCGCACTCAGGAGCTGCTGCAAGCCAGCCAGATATGCGAGATCAACCGCAGCGAGCTCACCGAGATGAACGAGCGCCTACGCCAGCTGGATGCTGCCCGTACACAGTTCATCGTGATGGTCGCGCATGAGCTGCGGGCACCGATGGGTGCTATCATCAGTGCGCTGAATCTCGTCCTGGGCGGCTACGCCCCGCCGGAAAAGCAACGCGAGGTGTTGGAACGCGCTCAGACACGTGCGTATGAGCTGCTGGACCTCATACGCGACCTCTTGGAACTGGTACGAGCACGTCGCATCGAAGGCCCCGCTCAGGGTGTGCCAGTGCGGGCAGAAAAAGTGTTGGAAAGTGTATTGGGGCTACTACGGGTAGAAGCAGAGAGCAAAGGTTTATCTATAGAGGTGAAAGTTGCTCCCGATCTACCGCCCGTGCTCGCCACAGAAGACCAGTTGCGTTCTGTCTGGACCAACCTGATCAGCAATGCTATTAAGTACAATCGGCCAGGTGGACGCATCGCGATCTCCCTGACCCACGATGGCGATCAGGTGGTAGGTTCGGTGGAGGACACCGGCATCGGCATCGCGCGCGAAGACATGCCGCGTTTGTTCGAGGAATTCTTCCGCGGCGAGCAAGCGAAGGCGATGGTACAACGCGGCACAGGGGTGGGCCTGGCGATCGTGAAACGGACCGTAGAAAGTTATGGCGGTCGCGTATGGGCCGAATCGGAGCTGGGCAAGGGCAGCAAGTTCAGCTTTGCATTGCCAAGAGCAACAGACGAGCTCGTTGCACAAACGTCCGAGAATAACCAAAAGACCAGCTGAGCGAAGCTGGGTATTTTCAGGAGGTTGAGCCACTCCTAATGAATGCACGCCCAAGGCGCGCCGGGTGCATGGATGAATACCTGAGCGTCCAACCGTTGCCGCCTGAAGTTCTGATCGAACAAGGCAAAACATCTTTCGCGCAAGGGGATTACACTGCAGCAATCCGAGCCTGGCGTCGGGCATCCGCGATGTTGCCACACGATGATGCGTTGCGGCACCGGCTGGAGAGAGCAACAGGGGAAGCATTTTTTCGCCGTGCGCTCAGCGCTGCCCAAGACTCGATATATGATCTCGTAGAAGCACTTCGCCTTGCCCCGGACGACCCACGCTACCAGTATCATCTAGCACTGGCATACCATCGGCGAAATGTCTGGCAATCTGCCATACCCCTATACCGAGCTTTGCTGGAACGGACGCCTCCTTATGCGCGTGCCGCGTTCCCGCTGGCAGTTGCACTGGTGGAGACAGGCTGCCGCCCACAGGAGGACATGGTATGGCAATTTCTGTCACCCGAAGAACAGGGTTACCTCTCGGAAGCTTTTGCACTCCTACGTGGAAGAAGGAGGGTGAATGTGCATCCTGCCTCCCATCAGGGAGCTGATGCGTTATGGGCTGGGCTGGCAGCCGTACGCTCTAAGAGACCGGAAGCAAAAACATTTCTAACTGCCGCTCTGCAAGATGCCACTTTGCCACTCTGTGCGATCGGCACAGCGCACTACTACATAGGCGTGCTGGCGTGGAAGCGCGGCCGCTACACAGAAGCGCTAGAACACTGGCAAGCTGCAACGGGCGTTGGGATGCAAACCCCATGGCTGACCCGCAATCTGGCATGGGCGTGTGCGCAGTCTGCCATTACGCTGCTCAACTCGAATGAAGCCCTCCCTCTGGAAACCCAGGATAAAGCTTCAGGGCTATCTGAAGCATTGCAATTGGCAGAGCAGGGACTGCGCTATGCACCGGACATCGAGGAGCTGAACCTTATCGCGAATCATGTGCGACAGCATTTGGGCTATCGTGCCGCGCTGGAAGGTGATTGGGACAAGGCGTGGAAGTATCTTTGGGCTGCCTATCAGGCAGGCCAAAGAGGCAGAACATTGATGACCAACGCAGCCCTCGCAGCGGAAGCGTTGGGCCATTTTGCCCATGCAGCAGAGCTGTGGCAACAAATTGTGCGTTCTCGACCTCGCAAAGCTCCTTCTAGGGCACACGACGTTCTGTCCGATGAGCAGGTAGCACGTTTGTGGCAGCGGGCAGCGCAATGTTTCAGCCGTGCTGGCAACTACGAGGACGCCGTGCGTGCGTATCGGAATGCCCTCCGATACGCTCCCGGAGATGTGACGTTGCAACTAGAATGGGTGGCAGCTATGGTCAAGGATGGACGTTACAGTGCTGCCCATTCCGCCGTGATGAAAATCCTGATGGAGCATCCCGAGCATGAAGAGGCACTGGCGTGGCAAGCTCAGATTCTGGATCAGATGGGCTATCCGTACGCTGCGCTGCATTCGTGGCAGCGCGTGCTGGCCGTCCATCCGGAACATCCCACGGCGCGCCAGCATATCGCCCGTTTGGACTGCCAGATAGGCGACTATCACCTTGAAAAAGGCAATCTGCGTCGCGCTCTCCTTGCATATCGCGACGGGCTGGAACAAATGCCTGGGGATACACGCCTGCGCGCTTCCTTGGCTCGCTGCTATGGACTGTTGGGTGACACGATAAGAGCTCAAGAAGAAGCAGAACGCGTGCTCGCCGAACATCCGGAGGACCTGGAAGCGTATTACTGGCTCATTCTCACATGGCTGAGCTTAGGCAAGGAAGAGTCCGCCCGGGAATATCTGCGGCGCGCCGAAATGGTGCACCCTCCTCCACCGCTTAGCTTTTACCTACAATTGGGGAAATGGTGCGCCAAAACAGGGCATCACCAGTGGGCAAGCCAGCTGTTGGAGATAGCACGACAACGTGCTGCCACAGATGCGCGAGGGCTGGTAGATTTGGCACGCGCGTTCTACGCGATGAAGCAATTCGGACCGGCAGTGAAGTGTCTGGAACAGGCACTCTCACTGGCGCCCGACATAGCAGAAGCACACCTGTTACTGGGCATTCACCTCTTGTCTGATCCGAAGGCCGGACAAAGGGCTAGAAAGCACTTGCTACAGGCGGAACGCCTGGCTCGTCAGAAACGAGACACGGCCACAATGGCACAGGCGCGGGTAGCGCTTGAGGCATTGCGGATGGGGGAAATAGAATGAGCGATCCCTATCGGGTGTTAGGGCTCCAACCCGGCGCATCCCCAGAAGAGGTGCGGCGAGCTTACTTCGAGCAGGTGCGTGCTCACCCACCAGAACTCGATCCTGAGGCGTTCAAAGCGATCCGTGCGGCTTATGAACAGCTGACTTCCACAGAAGCGCAGGACAGCTTGTTTCAGCTGTGCCAGCCGGAAGAGTGGCCGTACAGACGCATTAAGATGAAGGCGGGGGTGGATACAAGATTCCACCCCGAGGACGTTATTGCTGTACTGCGTGCGTGGAGTGATCTGGCGCGCGAAGACTTCAGTGAAGATTTTTGCGAGGTGGACCTATGAGCCACAAACGCCTCATCTGGGAAGAGATAAGCCAGCTGGCAGCGCAGCTGACTAATAGCGGCGCCGCAGCGATGCCGGAAGTTGCTCAGGTGGTTGAACATTTAAGCCGCCTGGCTCGGGTGCAATTCAAAGCGAATGCCTTGCAAGAGTCGACATTGGAGCAACAACGAGAGGCGATCAACATCCTGCGCGCAACTGTCACCCGCCAGGAAGAGACCATTGCCTTCCTGCAACGTAACCATCACAAAGAGATCGAGTTGGCGCGACATGACCTGATACTGGCGATTCTGCCAGTAATTGATGGACTGGGAGCCACACTCAATAGCGCCAAGCAGCAGCTGAACCGCCTCGCCGAGGAGGGCGAGGCGCACCGAATGCTTTCTGCGTGGGTGGATGGCCTCTGGCTGGTTTACCAGCGTCTGATGGACGTACTGGCCCAGGCAGATGTTGTGCCTATCCCGGCAGTAGGTCAGCCCTTTGACCCTCACCTGCACGTTGCGGTTGGAGTGGACAGCAGCGGCCGCGCTCCAGAGGGCATCGTGGTAGCAGAGGAACGCTGTGGCTATCGCACGCGCAATAGCATCCTGCGCTACTCAGAGGTGATTGTCTCGCGCCGCGTCCCCTCGCTTCAGTCACAGCCTGCGGCACCGGCTGAGGAGGTGCGAAGGCCAGCCGGCACCACAGCAGGAGCATAGCGTGACAAAAGGGATAGGAGCACTGACGTATGGATGACCCGATCGTTGGTATTGACCTGGGCACCACATATACCGCAGTTGCCGTAGTGCAGGATGGTCAGCCACGTCTCCTAACGCGCGGTGGAGAGCGTCTGCTGCCCTCCGTGGTAGGACTGTCCCCGCAGGGTAAGTGGTTGGTAGGAATGCCCGCGCGCAATCAGTTTGTGTTTGCGCCGGAGAACACGGTGCGATCCATCAAGCGGATGATGGGCTCGGCGGAACGTATCACAATAGGCCGCTATACATTCACTCCCCAGCAGATTTCTGCCTTTATCCTGCATGAGATCAAGGCCGTTGCCGAAGCGAGCCTGAGATGCACCGTGCGCCGTGCCGTGATCACGGTGCCGGCATATTTCTCGGATGCACAACGTCAGGCGACACGGGATGCCGGCGAGATCGCTGGCCTGGAAGTGGTGCGCATCATCAATGAGCCGACTGCCGCTGCGTTGGCCTATGGCCTGAATCGCGCGGAAGATCAGCTGGTGCTGGTATATGATCTCGGAGGTGGCACTTTCGACTGTTCACTAGTAGAACTGGTCGCCGGAGTGGTGGAAGTGCGCGCCAGCCATGGGGATACCTGGCTGGGTGGCGATGACTTCGACCTGCGCCTGGCAGAGCACGTGGCACGCATATTTGCCGAGAGGTACAGCGTTGATCTCAGACGTGACCACCGCGCCATGGCACGCCTAACACGCGCCGCAGAACGCGCCAAGATCGAGCTCTCTGAGCATCCCTTCGCATGGATACGCGAAGAGTTCCTGACCGAGAGTGGCGGGCGGCCACTGCACCTGGAGTATGAGGTCTCACGTCGCGAGTTCGAGGCACTCATTCGCGATCTGCTGCAGCGAACTTTGGACTCGGTGGATCGGGTGCTCCAGGATGCTGGTCTGTCGCCGCGCGATCTCGACCGGATTCTGTTGGTAGGCGGTTCAACGCGCATCCCTCTGGTGTGGCAGATGTTGACCGAGCACACCGGCATCGAGCCTCAGATGGCCATCCATCCGGAAGAAGCGGTGGCACTGGGCGCAGCCGTTCAAGCAGCAATCATTGCCGGGCAGCCGATCGGCACTGTGTTGGTGGATGTCACGCCGTTTTCGTTGGGCATTGAGATCGCCACCCAGATGGGTGACACCATTGTGCCCGACATCTACCGTCCTATTATTCGGCGCAACACAGTGATCCCGTGCACTCACGAAGAGGTCTTTCGCACCGTCTATCCCGGCCAAGACACCGTCGAGATCGTGGTGTATCAGGGAGAGCACCCTGTCGCTTCGCGCAATCGCCTGTTGGGTCGCTTTCGCATCGAGGGACTACAACCAGAGACGCCAGGTGAGCCGGCACGCGTGACGGTGCGCTTCGACATGGACGTCAACGGACAATTACGAGTGCAAGCGACCGACCGCAAGAGCGGTCAGCGCAAGACGATCACCGTGATGGCTGCTAAAGAACGCCTGAGCGCGGAGGAGATCAACCGCGCTACGGCACAGATGGCAGCCCTGTTGGCTGCACAGGGGACAGGGTCAGATTCGGACGCGTTTGATACCGGGGAGGTAGAGGTAATGCTCAACCGGGCACGCCGGCTGCTCCAGAATGGCCGCCTGGAGATCGACCGTGCCGATCAAATCCAGTCCAAGATCGATGAAATTGAGCAAGCACGCCGTGACGGTGACCGGGAGCTGCTTGCGAGACTGGTAGACGAGCTGGTAGATCTCCTGTTTGAAGTGGAGATATAATTCCTCGCAGATGCTGAAGTGTCGCCTCTGCTCAGATTTGACCATCCTGCAAGACGAAATGCGCTTCTACCATTGCGGACTCAAGATGCCTTCATGTTCGTGGGCATAGCTGGAATCGTACACTCAGGTGCAGAGAAAGTGCCTAGCGTCGCTTGCGACGAGGCGGCAACACAGTTGGGGGTGCTGTCTGGCCATGGTAGCTGGGCACGTTCAAGCGCAAAATAGTGCAATGTCGCACGTCAAACAAGCGCGCTTTGAGCCGTTCGTCCACGTTGACCCCGTCCGCAATGGTGATAACAGTGGGCAAACGAGCATTATAGCGATAGTTGAAGATTTGATAGAGCTTCTCTTGCGCCCACGGCGTGGCGCTGTGCGTGCCCAAGTCGTCCAAGACGAGCAAGGGAGCATTGCGTACCTGTTCCAGGCGCGTATCGTAGGAGACATGACTGTCCGGCGCATATGTGGCGCGCAAATGGTCTAACAAGTCCGGGACCACTACAAACAGCACATTGTGATCTCCCATCGCACGGCGCGCGTTGGCAATGGCAGCCGCCAAGTGGGTCTTGCCGCTGCCATAGCCCCCCGTCAACACCAGCCATTCCTCGGGGTTAGCTGCATAGTTCCGCGCGAAGGTTAACACCTGCTCCAGGTTTTCAACCTGCTCACGGGTGAGCTCACGTTCTCGCAAGCTGAACGTGTCGAATGTCTGATCGCTGTGCAGCTCCAGGCTCGAGAGCTCATAGCCAAGCATCTCACTCCCGCTGCTCCGGTAATCGGGCGCCGTAATATGACAAATGCGTACCAGGTCAGGATCCATCAGGCGCGAACGAATGCGGACGTCGATGCTTTCCAGCTTGCAGTTGGAGGTGACCACGGTGGGAAGACGCAGATTGTAACGATGGTTGAATATCTGGAAGAGCTTCTCCCGCGCCCACTCAGTGCTGCTCTGGGTGCCCAGATCGTCCAGGACCAACACGGTCACATTACGCACGTTCTCGAAACGTCGATCGTAGGTGATAGTACTATGAGGGCTGAAAGTAGCGCGCAAATGATCCAACAAATCCGGCACCACGACAAACAACACCGGCCTCCCCAAAATCAGCTGCTCATTGGCAATCGCAGCTGCCAGGTGTGTTTTCCCACAGCCATACCCTCCGAGCAACACCAGCCACCCTTGGGGGTTTGCCGCGAAAGCACGAGCTGCCTCATAAGCACTGCGCAGGTTATGTCGCTTTTCTTCCGTGAGCCCGACACCCTCAGGCTTGAAGGTCTCGAAAGTAAAACGGCTCATTGCCTCCAAATTGCTCATCGCGCGCAGATCGTTCAGTCGCGCTGCTTCCAGGCGTGGCCGTTGGCACTCACAGGCAACCACCTTGCCAAACTCGGGATGCCCCACCGGCACGTCCTTGCGCAGGAACCCTGCTCCTCCGCAAATGGGACAAGTCTGGTGGTGTCTGGTGACCACCGAAAGTTTTACCTCGCGCTCAATGTTTGAAGAACCGTTCGAACTCTTCATCCGTATACCAACGCTTCTCCGATTCGGCACGGCGCGCTGCCGAACGATCATCCTTGCCTCGGGTCGCCCAGCCCTCCAAGATCGCCTGAATATAACGCCATTTACGGACGTTGTTTTCAACCGCGATGCGAAATGCCTCCTCGATCCAGTCAGCCGGATACGTTGCCTCCGCCTCACGCAGCTCATCGGCCAGGAGCGGTGAGATGAGACCGATATTGTCTTCGTAGAGCTCAAAGATGTTGGGGCGCGGTCGTGTTACAGGACGCTCCGTAAGCACGACTCGCTCCACGCCCAGCTTCCCTTGGCGTACCCGTTCCATCGCATCTCGTCCACCGGCACTGTTCAGGGCGTACACATTGTGCTGCCCATCTGGTGTCTCCAGAACTTCACACAGCAGGGCGCCACGCTGCACGGCGCGCCTCAGCGCATCGCGAAGATGTTCCGCAGGATCACCTTCCAGGGCGCTGAGACCGGCCATGAGAGTTTCATCCGTACTCAGTTCCTCTTCTGTGACCACCTGCTTGCCCCGGCGCTGCCGCAGCCAGATCATATGCAAGATCACTTTCAATTCGCCCAGATCATCCACCAGTGGCACCAAACCCGTGAAAAACAGATCGGGCACCGTGATGTACTGCAACTCTCCCGCAGGAAATCCCTCAAACCGCATGCTCATACGCCTGACTATCCTTCCACCATCTGCCCCAACACCTCGCGGTGCACCTCGGCGTTCTCGAACTTCGCCAGCTCCTTCTTGAAATAGGCAGACACGATGCCCGTTGGCCCGCTGCGATGTTTGGCCACGCGTATCTCAGCCAAGTTGGGGAACTTCGTATCAGGGTTGTGCTCCACATCACGATAGACAAAGATGACTACGTCGGCGTCCTGCTCGATGCTCCCACTCTCGCGCAGATCGGAGAGCACGGGACGTTTGTCCTGGCGCGACTCGACCGCGCGGGACAGCTGGCTAAGCGCCACCACGGGCACGTTGAGCTCGCGCGCCAGTGACTTGAGAGCACGCGAGATAAAGCTGATCTCCTGAACGCGATTCCCATCGCTGCCCAGCTCACCGCGCATCAGTTGCAAGTAATCCACGATGATCAGGTCCAGGCCATGTTCGGCGTGCAGGCGGCGCGCTTTGGCGCGCATTTCCATCGCCGAGAGGGCTGGCGTGTCATCGATGAAGATCGGGATGTCTGAGAGTATGCCTGTCGCTTCCACGAAGACGTTGAACTCATCCTCGTGAATCTGCCCCAGACGCAGACGCTGGGCATCAATGCCTGTCTCGGCGCTGATAAGGCGCTGCACCACCTGCTCACTGCTCATCTCCAGGCTGAAAATCGCAATGCGCTTCCGCCAGCGACGCGCTGCCTGTAATGCGATGGAAAGGGCCAAGCTGGTCTTGCCCATGCCAGGCCGTCCGGCAATGATGATCAGATCAGAACGCTGCAAGCCTCCCAATAATTTGTCCAGGTCAACCAGGCCTGTAGGGATGCCTGCCATCTCCCCCTGATGCTGCATCAAGTATTCGATGCGGTCATAATATTGATCGAGCACCTGGCGGATGGGCACCAGATCGCGCGCGATGCGCTTCTCCGAAACAGAGAAAATAAGACTTTCCGCCCGATCCACAACGCTGTCTACATCTTCAGTATCCTGGTATGCGAGCTTGGCTATCTCAGTGGCCGCGTGAATCAGTCGGCGCAACACAGCAGTGCGCTCCACGATGCGAGCATAGTACTCCACGTGGATACTGGTGGGTGTGGCGTTGATCAAACCAGTGAGATATGCAACTCCACCGACCGATGCCAGTTGTCCGCGTCGCTCGAGTTCGTCGGTCAATGTCACCAGGTCAGCTGGCTCACGGCGCTCATACAGATCGAGGATTGCCTGGAAGATTGCCCGGTGGCGCGGTACATAGAAATCAGGTGGTTGGAGGAAAGTTGCCACGCGTAGGATGGCATCCGGGTCAATCAGCAGTGCTCCCAGCACTGCCTCTTCCGCCTCCACATTAGCTGGTGGCTGCCTCTCATGTCCGCTTCGCGGTGGCTCGCTCATCGCTCAACCATCCGCCCATCTGTATAGCGTGCACTGAGAAAGGGGATCAAAAAGAACAGAGCAAGTGCTCTCACTCGTCTAGGTCGTCTAAATCGAGGGATTCGACAAAGTCACGAAAGACTTCCAGGTCTTCCTTTTCCTCGGCAGTGGGGGCCTGTTCGCTCTCGCTGATCTCCTCCTCGGGGGTGATACCGGCCTGTTCCATCACTTTCTCGGACACAAAGATCGGAGCGCCTACACGCACCGCCAGGGCAATGGCGTCACTGGGTCGCGCATCAATTTTGAGCTCCTTGCCGTGATTGTCCACTGTGATCTCCGCGAAGAAGGTATTGTTGCGCAGATCGTTCACCACAATATGAGATACCTTTGCCCCCAGCGCCCCGATGAAATTCTTCAGAAGATCGTGGGTCAGGGGACGCGCTACCTGCACGCCTTGCAAATGAATGGTGATCGCGTCAGCTTCGAAGGGACCGATCCAAATAGGTAGATAACGGTTGCGATCAACTTCCTTGAGCACAACCATCCGATCCTGCGACATTAAACTAACCCGCACGCTCTCGATCACAACCTCGATCATGTTCCCCTCCTACCAACTCAAGCCCTCGGTAATACGGGGGGCTGTACGCTAGCAGCTACCATCTTACAGATGGAGCTTACATGCCTGTCTTAGCAACCAGTTTTGCTCAAGGCATCTTTTGCCGCTGCCCCGCTAATCCGCTGTGTTTTGCAACACAATAGTAATTATACCACGCATCAGGCCATGACACAAGCTCATTGGCAGATCACTTTCATACGTGTATAATCTTCTCAGCTGCTTACGAGATACTTTCTGCGTTGGCTGTTGCTATGTGCTGCCGTCAAATGGATGGACTGCTGCAATGAGTACTCTGCTCCTGAAAAACGCCCGCTTGCTGGTGACGATGGATGATGCGCGCCGCAAGATCCCGAATGGTGGAATCTTTGTGCGGGATAATGTCATCGAAGCCGTCGGGCCAACCGCAGAACTTCCCACACAGGCAGACCGCATCCTCGATGCTTCGGATATGGTGGTGCTGCCTGGTCTGATCAACACGCATCATCATCTGTACCAGACATTGACACGCGCCATGCCCGCGGTACAAAACGCGAAATTGTTCGACTGGCTCGTGTATCTCTACCCCATCTGGGCACGTCTGAACGCCGAGGCAGTCTATTACAGCGCCCTGGTGGGTTTGGCAGAACTGCTCCTCTCGGGGTGCACCACAGTAAGTGATCACCTCTACCTGGTGCCCAACGACGCCGACCATGCAGATGAGATTCGTGCGGCGCGCGAATTGGGAGTGCGTTTTCATCCCTGCCGCGGTGGCATGTCGCTGGGCCGTTCCCAGGGTGGCTTGCCACCTGACGAGATTGTGGAAACGGAAGAGCAGATCTTGGCCGACTGTGAGCGTCTGGTCACTATGTTCCACGATCCCAATCCCTACTCAATGCTGCGCATCGTAGTGGCGCCCTGTTCGCCTTTCTCGGTCACTGCTGAGACGATGAAACACGCAGCTGCCTGGGCACGCGCACACTGCCTGACGCTGCACACCCATGTGGCCGAAACACAGGACGAGGAGCGCTTTTGCCTGGAGAAATTCGGTTGCCGGCCGGTGGAGTACATGCGACGAGTGGACTGGGTGGGACCGGATGTGTGGTATGCGCATGCTGTCCACCTCAACGCGGACGAGATTCGTCTGCTGGCCGAGACAGGCACCGGTGTGGCACACTGTCCCAGTTCCAACATGCGGCTGGGCTCTGGCATTGCACCCATCCGTGCAATGTTGGATGCCGGCGTAAAGGTGAGCTTGGCGGTGGATGGCAGCGCTTCCAACGATTCATCTCACATGCTGGCCGAAGTGCGCATGGCGCTGTTGTTGCAACGCGTTCTCAAGGGTGCGGATGCACTCACTGTGGACGAGGCTTTGGAAATGGCCACGCTGGGTGGTGCGCGTGTGTTGGGGCGTGATGACATCGGTATGCTGGCGCCGGGCAAGGCAGCCGATTTCATCGGCATCAATCTCAACCGTCTGTCTTTCGCTGGCGCTGCCTGCCATGATCCGGTTGGCACTCTGGTGTTGTGCGCACCCCCCAATGTGGACTTGTCGGTGATCAACGGGCGTGTGGTCGTCGAGAATGGCCAGATCCCCAACTTCGATGTAGAGCGCATTATCGCGCGTCACAATGAGCTGGCGATTCAAATGGCCAAAGGCGGATGACACGCTAGGCTTAGAGACTTTCAGGAGACAAGCATGGCCAAGCAACGGGTAGCACTTTATTTGCAAGACGCTCACCCCATTCGCGAGGGGATGAAGCTGGCACAGTTTGCTGAGAAACACGGCTTCGAAGCTGTCTGGCAGGCGGAGAGTCGGCTGGTGCGCGACGCGATTGTGCCCATGGCCGCCTATGCCGCGGTCACAGAACGCATTAAGGTGGCATCAGGAGTGATCAACAACTGGACGCGCAATGTGGGCCTGCTAGCTGCCACGCTGCTGACACTGGACGATCTGGCCCCCAACCGCATCATTTGCGGCATCGGCGCATGGTGGGATCCGCTGGCGAAGAACGTGGGCATCGAGCGCAAGAAACCGTTGGTGGCCATGCGCGAAACGATCGAGGTGGTGCGTCGCCTGCTGCGCATGGAGAACGTCACCTTCCACGGCGAATTCATCCATGTCACCGGGATCGAGTTGGATGTAGTGCACGGGCGACGCGAGCCGCGGAATGTGCCGCTGATGATCGGCGCAACAGGGATGAAGATGATGGAGCTGGCCGGCGAGATCGCAGATGGGGTGCTGCTCAACTATTGCGTGCCGGTGGAATACAACGATCCAGCCTTGGAACACCTGCGGATAGGTGCCGAGCGCGCAGGTCGCAAGTTCGACGAGATTGATCGACCCCAGCTGATCGTCTGCTCTGTGCATACCAATAAGGCAGTGGCGTTGGATGGCGCACGGGCACTGCTCACCCAATATCTGGCGCAGCAGCCGCACATCGCACAGGCGAGTGGCGTCAGTGAAGAGGTGGTCAAGCAAATCCAGAACATCTTGGGCTGGCCAGCGACAAAGGAACAGATAAAGGAGGCTATGCGGTTCGTGCCGGATGAGCTGGTGCAGCGCATCACTGCCAGTGGCACACCCAAGGAGGTCAAGGCCAAAGTGAATGAGTACATCGCCCATGGCTGCACCTGCCCCGTGCTCTATCCGTTGGGCGATCCATACCTGATGATCGAGGTGTTTTCGCAGGCATGAGTACGGTTGAAACGCTTTATTCACCCGTCGGTAATAACCGCGTGGGTGGATTGCGTCGCCAATTGGGGGAGACCAGCCCGCAGCAAATTTCCATCTGGCGGGCGATGAGCGCAGCACGCCGGTTTGACATCGCCTGCCAGATTTATCAGATAGTGTTAGACATGATACGCGCAAGCGAACGGCGACGGCATCCCGACCTATCCGATGAGGAGCTTGCCTGGCTGGTGACACGACGAATACAGGGGAACCCCAACATAGGCAGATGACACCATGCAACGGGCAACCGAGAACGAGCTGCGATCTTTCTTCATGTATGTGATAGAGACACTCGAGCATCTGGGGATTCCCTATATGGTCGTAGGAGGATTCGCTGCGATACTTTACGGCGAGCCGCGGCTAACGATTGACATAGATATCGTTGTAGATATGAAACCAGCAGATGTGTCGCCATTTGTGGAACGCTTCCCTATTCCTGATTACTATGCCAGTGAAGAAGCGATACGCGATTCATTGCAGCGGCGATACCCCTTTAATGTTATTCAGCCATCTACAGGGGCCAAGGTCGATCTAATCCCATTGCCAGATGACCTGTTTACAAGGTTGGCATTCCAGCGTCGCCAACGGCTTGAACTGGACGAGAGCGGGCGCTCTGCATATGTCATTGCCCCCGAGGATATTGTCATTGCCAAACTCATAGCCTATCGTGAGACTGGATCGGACAAACATCTGCGCGATGCGAGAGGAATATTGCTCATACAGGGGGAGGCGTTGAACGTGGCTGCTGTGCGCGACCTTGCCGACAGATTGGGAATTCGTAACCTCCTTGAGCAACTGATAGAGACCTTGCCCGGCAACAACGAAGAGGTCTCGGAATAGCGGCAGGGCAGTAATGTGGGGCTGAGCAATCTGTGCATAATGATCGAGGTGTTTTCGCAGGTATAACTTGTCAATAACACCCACCACTTTGGAGGGAAAGCCTCAAATGCTGATCACCAATGGTACGCTTATCACCTTTGGTACGACGCCACGTGTCATACACAGCGGTGCAGTTTACTATGAAGGCGACACGATCCTGGACGTCGGCTCCACCGCTGAACTGATCTTGCGCTATCCCCATGCCGAAAAGCTGGACGCTGCAGGCAAAATTGTGATGCCCAGCTTGATCTGTGGGCATACCCACTTCTACGGCGCCTTCGCGCGTGGAATGGCGATCCCGGGCGAGGCTCCCTCCAATTTCCCAGAGATTCTTGAGAAACTGTGGTGGAAGATCGACCGGGTGCTGACACTTGAGGATTGCACCTATAGCGCCCTGGTGTGTCTGGTCGATGCCATTCGCCATGGCACCACCACACTGATCGATCACCACGCCAGCCCCAACGCGATCGAAGGCTCACTGGATGCCATCGCCGAGGCCGTCGAACAGGCCGGTGTGCGGGCCAGTCTGTGCTATGAAGTAACCGACCGCCATGGTGTTGCTGGCGCGCGTGCCGGCATCACTGAAAACGTGCGCTTCGTTCGCCAACTGCGCCAGAACCCCCACCCACGTCTGGGTGCTTCGTTCGGAATGCACGCCAGCATGACCCTGTCGGACGAGACGTTGGCCACCTGTGTGGCTGAAGCGCGTGCGCTGGGCGTGGGGCTGCATCTCCACGTGGCGGAGGACATGGCCGACCAGCGCGACTGCTTGAAGAAACACAACATGCGCGTTGTGGAACGCCTGGAGAAATTCGGGGTGCTGGGGCCACAGACCATTGCAGTGCATTGCGTCCACGTGGACGGCTACGAACGGGAAACGCTGCGCGCTACCCGCACGCACGTCACCCACCAGCCGCGCAGTAATATGAACAATGCGGTCGGAGTTGCTGATGTGACCGACATGCTGCATCGCGGCATCAATGTGGCACTCGGCAATGATGGTTTCTCCAACAATATGTTTAGCGAAATGCACGTCGCCTACTTGGTGCACAAGTTGCACGCGCGGGATCCACGCGCCATGCCGGCCGACCAGGTAATGCGCATGGCTTTTGCCAACAACGCACAACTGGCGCGCCTCTTCTGGGACAAGCCTTTGGGCGCGCTCGAGCCAGGTGCGCTGGCTGACATCATCCTGCTGGACTACTACCCCTTTACACCGCTGACCGATGGCAACTTCTCTTGGCACATCGTGTTCGGCATGGACGGCAGCCAGGTGACGCACACCATCTGTGGTGGTCAGCTGCTGATGCGTGATCGCCAGCTGCTCACATTGGACGAAGCCGCCATCACGGCACGCGCCCGTGAGCTGGCCAAGGGGGTGTGGCGACGCGTGATGGAGATATAGTCGTCGCTGATTACGGGAAGAGAGCGGTACAAAAATGATGCGATCTCGTATCTTTCCTTATGCACTCAGGTTGCTGGTTAGCGGTGTCATGGGACTCGCCGTCCTCGCCCAAATATCGACTGGTGTCGCTTTTGCAGAGAGTTTCGGTGTGGCGGGCCATCTGGGGGGCACCCCAAACGTGCTCGTAGCACACGCGGGCTACCTCTACCTCGGGAGTGGCCCCGAACTTGCAGTGTTGGATCCGGCCACCGCGAACTCAGATATGCGAGTTGGTTACATCGTGTTTCATGACATGGTGCAAGACATCGCGCTGACGCCCGACGGCCCCTACGCCGGCGTAGCAGCTCAATCGGCCGGTTTCTGGTTGGTTGACTTGAGACAGCCAACATCTCCTCGTGCCGTAACATTCCTGGAAACCCCGGCTCTGGGTGTTGCCATCGCCGGGCACTATGCCTATACCGCTGGCGACACCAGGCTGCAAATTGTCGACATTGCCCAGCCAGAGTATGCCTCTCTGGCTGGCGTTATGGAGGTCCCCGGCTCTGCCCAAAAGGTGAAAGTGTACGGAGATCATGCATACGTTGCCCAGAACGTGTGCCGCGATGGGACGTGCTATGCCGGTTTGCTGGTGGTGGACGTAAGTGACCCGACTACACCTCGTGAGGTGGGCATGGTTGACCCGACCGGCGGTGCAGGGATCGAGGACATAGTAGCTGTGGACAACACCATCTACATAGCTACAGGTTCTGACGGCCTGTGTGTCATCAACGCAGCCAACCCGACGCTGCCGGTCGAGACTGAAGCTATTAACACCCCGGGCACTGCCTGGGCTGTGGCCGTGGCGAACGATCTCGTTTACGTGGCCGACGGCCTGGGTGGATTGTTCCTTCTGCGTCAAGAACACTAAGGGGCATGGGCGCGATGAACTGTTACAGGGGCTGCCAGGCGGCTGATCATCATCGCTTTGCCGATCAAACCATTCTGGGAGAAGAACAATGAAGACTGTTGCAATCATTGGCGGAACAGGCCACCAAGGCCCTGGTCTCGCTCTGCGCTGGGCGAAATCGGGTCGTTATCGAGTCATCATTGGTTCGCGTGAGGCAGCCAAGGCACACGCCGTCGCCGAATCCCTCAATGCGCGTCTGGGAGCGCCTCTGGTGGAAGGTATGCTCAACGCGGAGGCGGCGGCAACAGCTGACATCGTCGTGCTCACGGTGCCCTACAACGCCCACTCCGCAACGCTGGAGAGCATTCGAACGCAACTGGCGGGCAAGGTCCTGGTAGATGTTACCGTGCCATTGCAGCCACCCAAGGTCAGCCGGGTACACATTCCACCCGGCGGCAGCGCCACAGCCGAGGCGCAGGCGCTGTTAGGCGATGCGGTGCGCGTCGTGTGCGCCTTCCAGAATGTCAGCGCCACCCATCTGAGTAATCTGGATGATCCAGTGGAGTGCGACGTGTTGGTGTGCGGCGATGACAAGGACGCCAAGGCCGAGGCGATCGCACTGGCAGAGGCGGCCGGCATGCGAGGCCTCGACGCCGGGCCACTGCAGAATGCGGTGGTGGTCGAGGGGCTGACTGCTATTCTGATCGGCATCAACAAGCGCTACAATGCGGATGGGGCCGGGATCAAAGTCACCGGCCTGCCATAGATCGGTGACGCGCTTTCCACCGCACAGAGACCCTTTGCATACCTCGAGATCTTCTCACAGATAGAGGGTGAGCCTGGGCAACCAATTTCTGCTGTCCAGAAGCCTGGTAGCCTCACGCATTGGCCTCGATGGTGCCTGTGTCCACCCTTTGTGGGTGCTGGCACATGGTGCTTGTTCCACCTGTCAGCAACCGCACATTTACCCCGGATTGTCGGATCCCGGCCCGTACAGCACGCGAGCTTCAGCCCAGCACTTTTGTGCAGGGGCAAGGAGCATCAATCCAGGCGAAACGCGACCGACAGCACATTGCACTTGACACCTATAACGGCAGTTATACAATCCATTATAGGGAGACGGTGGTAAGTTGTCCGGCATTGTAGGAGGATTTTTGATGCCGGAAAGGATTATGGTGATTGATGATGACCTTCTGACCCTCGAGCACATTCGGCGGGTGCTTGAGCCAGAAGGCTTCCAGACATACTTAGTGGATGACAGCGCAGCTGCCCAACAGGAATTTCATCGCGTGCAACCTCACCTTGTAATTCTCGACCTGAGAATGCCAGGTGTTTCAGGCTGGGAAATATGTCGTTATCTCAGAAAGGTCTCTAACGTACCGATCATTATGCTGACCGGCTTAGGAGACAAGGCGGACGTTGTGCGAGGACTTAATGCCGGGGCGGATGACTACGTGGTCAAGCCTTTCCAGGCCGCAGAGCTTCTGGCACGCATCCGTGCTGTGTTGCGTCGCTCCCAACGGGCACCGGTGTACCAAGATGCACAAATGCGCTTCGGTGGAGGCGACCTCATCATCGACACAACAGGGCGTCGTGTGATCGCCTACGGCAAGCCCGTGAAGCTTACCCCCACTGAATACCGTATGTTGCTCTTCATGGCGGAGAACGCCGGACGCGTTCTGCCCACCCAGACAGTCTTTGACAATGTCTGGTCTTATGAGTCAAAGGCCAACGATGACAACGTCAAATGGTATGTCTGGAGATTGCGCTGCAAAATCGAACAAGATCCACACAGACCACGTTTTATTCTCACCGAACGGGGTATTGGCTACCGTTTTTCCATAACATAGATACTTGGCGTGGCGCGTGTCCCGTGAGCATTACCAATTGTCCAAGGACCATGAGAAATCTATTGTGCTCACCCCTTCCCTGATACCTGATCCCGCCCACGAATGAGGTGGCTTCTTGCTGCGACGTAATGGTAGCTTGCTGTTGACCGTTTTCACCGCTGGGATGACCGGACTGGGTGTCGAGCTGGCCGCGGCTCGCCTTCTCGATCCGTTTTTTGGCAACTCGATCGTGGTATGGGCCAACCTGATAGGGTTGGTGCTCATCTATTTTTCACTCGGTTACTGGATTGGGGGGCGTTGGGCCGACCGCGATCCGCGCGAGACCACTCTGTATCAGATCTGTGCCTGGGCAGCCTTCGGGGTGGGGATCATCCCCCTGGCAGCAGGGCCCATTCTGCGTTGGAGCGCGCAGGGTCTGATCTATCTCGACATAGGTGTGCTACTTGGCTCCTTTGTGGGGGTGCTTGTTCTGTTCAGCGTGCCCGTGACTCTGTTAGGATGCGTGTCCCCTTTTGCTATCCGCCTGGCGGTGCGCGACGTGCAACACAGTGGAAACGTGGCGGGCAGCATTTATGCGCTGAGCACGGTGGGCAGTATTCTGGGTACTTTCCTGCCAGTGTTGGTGCTTATTCCTAACCTGGGCACACGACGCACATTCCTTTTCTTCTCCCTGCTTCTGCTGGCGATCAGTTTAACTGGCCTATGGCGTCGTTCGCGTCGATTGACACTGCGATATCTCTGGATGCCAGTGCTGGTCATTCTGCTGGCGCTTTTCTGGAACGCGCAGCCGATCCGGGCAGAAGAAGACACCGTTTTTGAGACCGAGTCAATGTACAACTACATCCGGGTGACCCGCAGCGGCGACAGTTATTGGCTGCAGTTGAACGAGGGCCTTGGCATCCATTCGGTGTACAACCCCAATGCAGCGCTGTCAGGAGGCATCTGGGATTACTTCCTGATAGCGCCTTACTTCAATCCACCCCCTTATTCGGCTGATCGCATGCATAGCCTGCTCCTGATCGGGCTGGCAGCAGGCACTGTCTCGACGCAGTACACAGCGGTATACGGGGACATCCCAATAGACGGTGTCGAGATCGACCCCGCAATCATCGCCGTGGGCCGCCGCTGGTTCGCGATGAACCAGCCTAACCTGAACGCCATTGCTGCTGATGGGCGCTACTACCTGAGCAAGAGCGAAAAGCGTTATACAGTGATCGCAGTGGACGCCTACCGGCCGCCTTACATCCCGTTTCATCTGACCACGGTGGAGTTCTTCCAGCTGGCGCGCGACCATTTGACGCCAGATGGAGTAGTGGCCGTGAATGCAGCACGGTCGGAGACAGACTATGCTCTGGTCAATGCTCTCGCGAGCACAATGAAGACAGTCTTTCCCAGCGTGTTTGTATTGGACGAACCCGGCTTCGGGTGTTTCACGGGCAATAGCCTGGTAATAGCAACCGTACAGCCAGCGCACGCCACCAATTTGGGCCACAATGTTGCCCTGATGGACAACCCTTTGCTGCGCGAGGTAGCTGCACGTTCCCTGGCAGCACCAATATGGGAAGTGCGGTGTGCTAACGGGGTAACATGGTTGCCCGCCAGCGCCAATGCAACCACTGTGCCGGTGGAAGGGTGTCTGGCGCCCTTCACTGATGATCTGGCGCCGGTGGAGCAGGTGATCCATGCGCTTATCCTGCGCCATCTCTTAGGCGGTGAATCTTCTTTCGAGACGAGGGAATAGTCCCATCTGAGGATCCACCCTCAAATTCATCATGAGTCCGCGCTGACAACGCGACACACAAAAAAACGGGGAGACCACGCTGGTGGTCTCCCCGCCAACTTGAGCGGCAACGGAGCGATTACGACTTCTTGATGGCGATCTTGCGCGGCTTCTGAGCTTCGGTCTTCGGCAGCGTCAGCTTGAGCACCCCATTCTCGAACACAGCCTCGGCCCTGTTCGGATCAACCTCTACCGGCAGCGAGACGCTGCGCTGGAAGAGGCCATAGCGACGCTCGCGGCAGTAATACTTGCCCTTCTCTTCTTTTTCCTCTTCCTTCTTGCTCTCCGCCTTGATGGTCAGCGTGTTGCCCACCACGGAGATGTCCACCTCTTCGGGTTTGACGCCGGGCAACGAAGTCTCGACCACCAGGTCGTTGTCAGTCTCGTAGATGTCCATCGCGAGCGGCTCGACCCCCTCGCGGCGCCACAACTGGGTGCCCAAGGGTGAGACGAAGCTCTCCTCAAACAGCCGGTTCATCGCCTCGCGCAACGAAATCATCTCGCGGAAGGGATCCCACCGTACCAGGTCTGCCATAGCCAGACACCTCCTTTCTTATTCGCTGCTTGTTATCACTTCATTGTTCACTTTTGACCATACTACGAAGCCGTTAGAATCACACAAGTGTTGTATTAGAAATGTGTAAAAGTTCGTCATGCACCGGGCTTGCCGGATGGTCCATTGCGTCTCCCTGACAGCGCCTGGTTTTCTTGCACGCGCTCACAGGCATAAAAAGGAGATTCACCTCCCTCTCCTAAACGACAGGTCAGAAAGAGCGATTCCCTGCATCCTTTGCACCGGGTAAGGGCACGTGCTATACTCGCGCTAGCAGTGATGTTGCTCAACCTCCTGATACTTCACAGCAATGCAAAACGTGGTTGGACAGAGTACTGCGACAACAGAGGGCAAAATGAGCATCAAGGTCGTCACAACGGAAGAGATGCGTCAGATCGAGACCACAGCAGACGCCAGCGGAGTCACATTTGACCAGATGATGGAAAACGCTGGCCGTGCTGTTGCCCAGGCGATCGAGGAGTGGATAGGGGCAAAGGATGCCAGCATCCTGGTGCTAGTAGGACCCGGCAACAACGGTGGCGATGGATTGGTCGCGGCGCGTTACCTGGCAGATATGGGCGCCGCAGTCCATCTATATGTCTGGAAACGCGAAACAAGAGATGACAAGAACTGGGAGCTAGCTCGCCAGAAAAACCTCCCGGTGACATGGCTCTCCGATGATCAGGAGCTGACGACCTTACGCCAATTGGTAGCCCGAAGCGACGTCATTGTGGATGCCCTTTTGGGCACCGGCAACGTACGTCCGATCAAAGGTGAGCTGGAACGCATGTTGCGAGCAGTGCGTGAGGCACTGGACGAACGTCGCCGGCCGCGCGATGCCGCCTTGTGTGCCCCATCGGAAGGAGCACCTGAGATCTCTGCGCCTGTGGTAGTAGCAGTGGACGTGCCCACTGGGCTGAACAGCGACACAGGAGCAATTGATCCTGCAACTCTCTATGCTGACCTGACTGTGACTATGGCAGCCGTCAAGCGCGGTCATATCCTTTCGCCAGGGGTGAGGGCAATTGGAAAGCTGATCGTCGCCGACATCGGCATCCCTGCCGCGCTCAGCGACCATATCAGGATGGAGATGGCCACCCCTGCGCTGGTAGCTTCCCTGCTGCCAGAGCGTCCTGCCGATGCCAACAAGGGCACCTTTGGCAAGGCACTGATCGTCGCCGGCTCGGTGAATTACACTGGTGCTCCCCAGCTGGCAGCCTATGCAGCAGTACGCGCCGGCACCGGGTTGGTAACGCTGGCTCTCCCGGAGGCTATTCACTCGACTGTGGCTGCCCACCTCGTAGAGGCCACCTACATACTACTATCCCACGATATGGGGGTGATCGCTCCAGACGCAGTGCGTGTGCTCACAGAGAAGATGAGCGGGTACGACGCATTGTTGATCGGGCCAGGGCTGACCCAGGAGAAGCCCACTGCAGAATTCTTGGGTGATCTACTAGGGGGTGCTCAGGCAGCGAGCAGGCGTCGGGTCGGGTTCTTGCACAGGGAAGAGAACGAAAGCAACGAGCCAGGCAGCTCATTGCCACCTCTTGTGGTGGATGCTGACGGCCTAAATCTATTGGCCAAGATGGATCAGTGGTGGCGTCTCCTGCCACCCATGAGCATTCTCACTCCCCACCCGGGCGAGATGGCGCGCCTGATCGGTTGTGAGACCCAGGAAGTGGTGGCGGACCGCATCGGATATGTTACTGAGATGACAGCACATTGGGGTCACGTGGTGCTCCTAAAGGGAGCATACAGCCTGGTAGCAGAACCAGGAGGGCGTATGGTAGTCTTACCATTTGCGAATCCGGCGCTGGCCACAGCCGGCAGCGGAGATGTGCTGGCAGGCGCAGTGGTTGCAATGCGTGCGCAAGGATTGCCACCATTTGAAGCCGCCGTGGTGGGAGGCTATCTCCACGGGTTAGCTGGCGAGCTCGCCCGCGAGATGATGTACGAAGTGGGCGTAGGCGCTGCCGATCTACCGAACTTCCTTCCTCTGGCGATCAAGCGCCTGAGAGGATTCCTCGAGTAAAAAGCTTGTCCCCTCGCCCTTTTGCTAAGCGATAGAGGACGAGGGGACAAAGCAGCCTCAAGAGCTCAACCGCTCAAGGGATCAAGGAACAGGGCGCTCTCCCAGTGTCACGGTCAATCGCATTTGCTCCCCATTCCGGAGGATTGTGAGC
Organism: uncultured Ardenticatenia bacterium; assembly: GCA_937127125.1. Classification (GTDB taxonomy): domain Bacteria; phylum Chloroflexota; class Anaerolineae; order 4572-78; family NAK82; genus NAK82. The sequence goes on along the minus strand of CAKZLO010000033.1, from coordinate 108,292 downwards.
TCAACCCGATCACCCGGCTGCGCCTGATTCAGGTAGCCTAGTAAATCCTCCATACTGGTAACCGGTTTATCATCGAAAGCGGTGATTACATCGCCACCCACCAAAGCTCGTTGGCCGTTGATGATAACCGGCTTGTAACTCCCACGCAGCCCAGCTCGGTCCGCCGGACCATTCGCCTGAAGGCGCACCACCAGTACTCCGGTCTGGTTAGAGGGCAGATTCATTGCTTCTGCCAGATCGGGCGTCATCGTCTGACCTGTGATGCCCAACCAGGCGCCGCCGCGTGCACCGCTGGGCGGGCGTTGTGCTCTGCCCTCCTCAGTCCGCTCAGTGGGACGTGCGACGAGGGTGACCTGCAACGTCTGCTGGGCACCGCCGCGCAACACGGTCAGATTCAGGCTCTGCCCCACCTCGGTAAAGCGCGCCAGATAGGTGACCACATCATCGAACGCCTTCACCGGTTGACCGTTGATAGCAATGATCACGTCACCTCCGATGCGGGCAGTTTCGCCATCAATCTCCACCTCACGATCACTCCCTCTGAGGCCAGCTTTGTCCGCCGGGCCGCCGGGCACCACGTCCACGACCAACGCACCACGTTGATTGGGTTCCAGGCCCATTGCCTGGGCAAGGTCGGGATTGAGCGAGGTGCCACTGATGCCCAGCCATGGATGCTCATATTTGCCCTGGGTAATCAGCACCGGCACCACCTTCTGCACAATCACTGAGGGCACTGCGAAGCCGATGCTGGCCGAAGCGCGCACTGGCGAAATGATCGCCGTGGTCACACCGATCACGCGACCTTGGTAATCCACCAGCGCGCCACCCGAGTTACCCGGATTGATGGGCGCATCGGTCTGGATCACGTCGGGGATGCTATAGCCTGCTCCTTGGGGGCTGTCGGAGCCAGTGGGCAGCAGACGGCCCAGCGAGCTGATGAACCCCACTGTCATTGTTCCCTGCAAACCGAATGGATTGCCGATGGCGACTGCCAGCTGTCCCACCTTGAGCTGTGTTGAATCGGCCAGCGTGACAGGCTTGAGCAGCCCAGCAGGAACATTCTCCACTTTGATCACAGCCAGATCGCTGTCCGGGTCGGTGCCTACAATCTGGGCCGAGAGGGTGGTACCATCCCAGAAGGTGACAGTGATCTTGTCAGCGCCCTGCACCACATGATTGTTGGTGACGATATGTCCCTGCGTATCCCACACGAATCCGGAGCCGGCACCACGACTGTAGAACTCGCGGGGCATGTCAGGCATCCCAAAGAAGGGGAACAGATCAGGAAAATCCTGTGGAGATATTGTCTCCTTCTGCACCACTTGGATGCTGACCACCGAGGGATTAACCTGCTCGTAAATAGCTTCCATCGCTGCTTGGAAGGCAGCAATTTCTCCCAAGCCGGGCACAGGCACCGGGGTCGTGGCAGGCGGGGAGGCCGACTGCGCCCATGTCCCATACATACCTGCGCTGGACAGTACCAGCAAGCTCACCAGCACTAAAATGAAAATCCATCCCGATCGTTTCAGCAAACGTATCGTTTTCTCTGCCATAACGTGCTAACCTCCAATTCCCTTCTTTACTGTTCAAACAGACGCCCATCGTCTGGGCATCTTTATCACCCAATATTATACCACCATTGATGCTACCAGTCCTTAAGGGAATCCCAAGAAAAGCTTAAGATATGCTTAAGCAGAAAGATGGGGAATAAGTTGCTGCGATTTTTGGAGAGGGAGGCGAATGACGAATCTGCTCCCATGGCCAGGTGTGCTGTGAACTTCCAGCGTGCCACCGTGGGCGGTGACCAGGTCACGCGCGATGGTCAGGCCGAGGCCCATTCCACGCGGCAAGTGGTGTGTACGCTGTCCTCGATAGAATGGCTCAAATATAGCCTCCAGTTCGTCGGGGTCTATACCGATGCCAGTGTCGCGAACCTCGATCCACACTTTACCGTTATCCGTGCCTGCTGAAACCGTGATACTGCCGCCAGAGGGAGTATATTTGGTCGCATTGCTTAACAAGTTACCAAGCGCCTGCGCAAGCCGGTCTGGATCGGCGACAAACATAGGGAGTTCTTGAGGGATTTCAGTCTGCCACCGCAGGCCACGCGCCTGAGCTGCCTCACGCCACGGAACGAGCAGATTAACCAACCATTCCGCCAGCGGGATCTGTTGATAATTGAGCTCCGCCTTGCCAACTGCTTGATCATATAGGTGCGCCAGATCGTCCAGCAACCGTTCCAGGCGGCCGATTTCTTCATCCATGCCAAGCAATAGCTCCTGCCCAAGAACTGGATCTTTATGCGCACCACCACGCAAGGCCTGGATAGCCGAACGCAATGCACCTAACGGCCGGCCGAGCTCGTGCACCAAGTTGGCAAGCAGCTGACGTCGCGCCTCTTCGACAGCGTTTAGCCGTGCGCTTAACGCGTCGACGGAGAGTAGTAGCCGCCGAATTTCATGCAGCCCTCCTTTGGGAAGCGCAGGCAACCGAACACCACTCGTCAGCAGCTCGACCATCTGCGTCGCCTGGTGCAACTGGCGCGCCAGATCACGCGCCAGAACCCACCCCAATGATACACTCAGCACGAGTGCAATCAGCAACGTGCCAACAATCAGTAAGCGCAGCCCCTTGAAACGTTCGTGAACATGGCCGATTTGACTGGTCAGACGAATGATCCCCACAACGCGCTGGTTTGCTCCCCACACGGGGGCCATTACTTCAGCTACCTCTGCCGATTCCTGATAGTGCACATACTCGGCATAGAGGTAGCTTTCTGTACTGATACGAGTGTATATCCCACCGTCAAGTACCTGGGCCAGTCCAATGATATCTTGTGCCGATCCAACCTGCGCTTGCTCGTCTGTAGCATTTGAGACAATTAGATAGCCATTTGCATCCAGAATGGCAATGCGTGCCTGCACTAGCGAGCCAAATCGTGTCACAAACGCGTTCGCTTCGGCCTGATCGTTCCATATATCAGGTTGGCTCGCTGCCAGATGCGCTAGCAATTCCGCCTGCATGGATAGCTCGTCGGCAATGCTGGTCAGCACAACCTGGGTCTCCAACACATAGACCAGCACGGCAGCCATAATGGGCACAACGACCATTACTGGCAGTACATGGCTGACGATAAGCCGGGTATACAGACTGCGCATCATCCAGCCCTATGTGGCTCTAACTTGTAGCCAATGCCCCGTACGGTGAGAATACGGCTGGGCTGATCAGGATTTGCCTCGATCTTCTCACGGAGCCAGCGGATATGAACATACAGCACCTGTGGCTCGCCGACATATTCGGCGCCCCAGACGCGCTCCAACAGATCCTCAGTCGAAATGACACGTCCAGCGTCTAAGGCCAATGTGTACAACAGATCAAACTCACGTGGAGAAAGGTCCACCTTTTTACCAGCCACTGAGACAATATGTGCTGGTGGATCAATAACGAGGTCGCCGACCGTCAAAGGCGTAAGTTTTGTCGGTGAGGGTGCCGGCACAACCGAGCGGCGCAACACTGCCTTTATGCGCGCCAGCAACACGTCTAAGTGAAATGGTTTGGTGACGTAATCATCCGCGCCTAGTTCTAGCCCGACCACCTGGTCGAGCTCACGCCTGCGCGCAGTAAGCAATATCACTGGCACATGCCACTCTTCGCGGAAGCGTCGCAATGCCTCCAGACCGTCCATACCTGGCAGAGCGATGTCAAGCAACACCAGATCAGGCCGGCTGTGACGGGCAATCTCTATCGCCTCTTCAGCTGTGGCAGCCGTGCTCACACGATAATCGGTTTGGGACAGATTAAAAGCCAGGCTGCGACGCAAGAGCACGTCATCATCAACTAGCAAAATATGTTTGCTCATTGCACTTTTCCGTCACAAGTTCAATCATGGCGATTCTAGTCCTCACACGGATAACAGGAAAGTCGGGGGGCGGCCAGGCAAGGGATGCAGAGGAATACATGCAAGAGATTTTTGACAATGGGGCCTGACAACTACGATTGCGAGGATACCACTGGGGCCCGGTTCCCACTGTTTGGGATGTTTATGGCAACGGCGATTCTCCAGCGTGCACCGCAGCGCTGATCTCACGGGCCAGCTGTGTCATCTGCTCCAGCGAGCGCCCGGCTAGCTCGACCAAAGCGCTGCCCACGATGACCCCGTCGGCCAGGGAAGCTACCGCACGGGCCTGTTCACCTGATTTGACACCGAAACCCACTGCCAGCGGTTTGCGCGTTGCGGCACGCACCCGCGCTACAAATTGCGGCAGCTGCGGCGGAAGCGCGTCACGTGCTCCAGTCACACCAGTCAGGGATACCAAATAAACAAATCCTCGCGAACGCGCCGTAATCAGGGCGATGCGTTCGGGTGGACTATTGGGTGCCAGAAGATACACCATTGCCAGATCATGTTGCCGACAGGCTGCTTCCAGTTCGTCCGCTTCCTCAGGAGGTAGGTCAGGTACAATAAAACCATCCACGCCCGCCGCAGCGCTGTCCTCCACGAAGCGAGCCACGCCGTACGCCAGAATCGGGTTGACATAGCTCATCAATGCAATAGGCGTGTGCAGTCCTCTGGCACGCAGATCTGCCACGCTTGTAATGCAGTCAGCCAGGGTGATGCCATTCTCTAACGCGCGCTGGGCAGCTGCCTGGATTACCGGACCGTCAGCTAGTGGATCCGAAAACGGAACGCCCATCTCAATCAGATCAGCTCCACTGATCACCAGATGCTCAATCACCCTTCGGAAGGTTGCCAGATCAGGATATCCTGTCATAACGTAGGGCATAAAAGCGGTACGACCATTGCGAAAGACAGCCGCGATATGAGCCAGTCCCATTGGATCACCTCTCCATTTCAACCTGTTGAGAACAGGTTCTCTTCATTACTGTGTCGAGATCCTTGTCGCCGCGGCCAGACAGGTTGACCACGATCAACGCATCGCGTCCCAACAACGGTGCGCGCTTGACCGCCTCGGCCACTGCATGCGCCGATTCGAGAGCTGGGATAATCCCTTCCAGCTGTGCCAGCAGGTGAAAGGCAGCCAATGCCTCCTCGTCCGTCGCATAGGTGTACTCGACCCGTCCCTGCTGGCGCAACAGCGCATGCTCCGGCCCCACCGCCGGGTAATCCAGACCGGCACTGATGGAGTGAGTCTCCATAATCTGGCCGTCGGGCGTTTGCAACACAAAAGAGTATGTCCCATGCAACACACCAGTACGACCACGCTGGGGATCGGCGAAACGCGCTGCGTGCCGGCCACTTGCAATGCCTTCCCCTCCCGCCTCGACCCCCACCATATGCACGCCGGGGTCTTCGAGAAACGGATGGAACAGGCCGATAGCATTCGATCCACCACCGACACAGGCAATGAGCAAGTCGGGCAATCGACCTTCAGCTGAAAGGATCTGCGCACGCGTCTCCCGCCCAATAACGCATTGAAAATCGCGCACAATGGTGGGGTAAGGATGCGGACCAAGCGCTGAGCCGAGCAAATAGTAGGTATCCCCGACATTAGTCACCCAATCGCGAATCGCCTCATTGATGGCATCTTTCAATGTGCAGCTGCCACTGTTCACAGCGCGCACCTCTGCTCCAAGCAGCTGCATACGATAGACATTGGGACACTGACGCTCCATATCGACGCTCCCCATGTAGACCAGACACTGTAAGCCCAGTAAGGCACACGCCGTCGCAGTGGCGACGCCATGCTGGCCTGCGCCGGTCTCGGCGACCACGCGCTGTTTGCCCATACGCCGGGCAAGCAGGGCTTGACCAATCGTGTTGTTGATCTTGTGTGCACCGGAGTGAGCCAGGTCCTCGCGCTTGAGATAAATGCGCGCACCACCCAGGTGGGCGGTCAACCTTGCTGCAAGGCTTAAAGGTGTGGGCCTCCCCACATATGTGCTCAGAAGGTGCTGAAGCTCCCGTTCAAAGACAGGGTCAGCACGAGCATCGAGATAAGCGCGCTCAAGCTCTCGCAAAGGGGCCATCAAGGTCTCGGGGACAAATTGACCACCATAAGGACCAAAGCGTCCCCGGGATGTTTCGCTAACAAAGATAGCTGATGTAGTCATACCATACCTCATTCGATGTTCGCATTGCGAGCTTGTCACCCAGCAAAACAGACGGGCGTCCCATTGTGCCGAACACTATGCGACCGGGATCCGAGCTAACCCGGTGCCAAAGAAGAACTGCCAACATCTGGATCAAGGAGGTCAACGCTCCTGACCGCTTGGACGAATGCACGCATAGCAGCATAGTCCTTGCGACCCGGTGCAGACTCAACTCCACTTGCTACATCAACGCCCCACGGGCGCACTCGCTCGATGGCCTGCGCCACATTGGTGGGAGTGAGTCCCCCTGCGAGCAGCAGACGATGCTGTCGGGCGAGCTGTGCTGCAATCTCCCAATCAGCAACCCGGCCGCTGCCGCCGCGCGCCGTGACGTGATATGCATCCAGCAGCAGGGAGGGACTGCCCATTCGCTCTGCTAACGAAGGGGGCAAGGCATATTCAGCTGCCAGACGATTTGCTTCTCCCATAGAGCAAGGCCGCAATGCTTTATACGCGCGCCCAAGAAGTGCAGAACCTTCCTTAAGCCACTCCGCAGGCTCTTCGCCGTGCAGCTGGGCCAGATGAATGTCACATTGCTCGAGTATCTGATAAACTGTTGCGAGTGCCTCGTTCACAAACACACCTACTGTCAGCACGGCAGGATACTGCTCATGCAACGCTGTTACAATCTGGCGCGCTTGTGCAGGTGTGATATATCGAGGGCTGCCTGGATAGAAAATGAATCCTAGCATATCTGCACCCGCCTCCGCTGCTGCCAGCGCATCGCGCAAGTTTGTCAATCCACAAATCTTAACGTGCAGCATGGCAGAACTCCTGCACCTTGGCAGCAACGTCCGAAGCGGTAACTAACGCTTCGCCAATCAGCATAGCGTCCACGCCGGCTTCACGCAGACGAACAACATCGGCCGAAGTGTGGATGCCGCTTTCGGCCACGTAGCAGATATCGGGCGGAACCAGCGGCCGCAGACGCAGGCATGTCTCCAGGCTCACCTTAAAAGTGTGCAGGTTGCGATTGTTGACCCCGATCAATGGTGGCCGCAAGGGGAGCACACGGGCTAGCTCAGCAGCTGTGTGTACTTCGACCAGAGCGGCCATGCCCAGCTCCAGGGTGAGCGCCAACATCTCCTCCAGTGCCTGATCGTCCAGGAGAGCAGCGATGAGCAGCACGGCATCTGCCCCGGCGGCACGCGACTCGTACACCTGATAGGGATGAATGAGAAAATCCTTACGCAGCAGAGGCACTGGCTGCGCCGATCCCGATTGGTGTTGGGCGCCCTGTGGCGTCGATGTGTCCGTCTCGTCTGAAGAGAGATCGCCTCTGTCCAGCTCCCCATGTGCCCCAGAGTCGAAGTGGGCACGGATCGCAGATAGATATGCCAGATCACCCTGAAAGAAACGCGCGTCGGTTACTACACTAATAGCAGCCGCCCCATTCGCTGCGTAAAGGGCAGCCAGTTGCACAGGATCAAAGTTTGGATTCAGCAGACCACGACTGGGGGAAGCGCGTTTGATTTCCGCAATTAAGGCTCCAGGCGAGCGGCTACGTATCGCAGCCGTCAGATCACGTGGCAGAGGTGCCATCGCTGCCCTCGCCTGAACGACCGAGAGCGGCACCTGACGCATACGCTCTGGCAACTCACAGGTGCGTTTGTACTGGGCGATCTGATCCAATATCGAGCTCATCGTCCTCCACCCTGTGTCAGACCATGTGCGTGAACTCAATCAGCTGCGCCAGCACACGCTGGGCAGCGCCACTGTCAATGCTGTGCCGGGCCAGCCGGATGCCTTCATCAAAGTTGGTGACCCGTCCTGCGGCAACCAATGCTGCGGCTGCGTTGAGCAGCACTACGTCTCGTGGCGGGCCATGCAGTGTACCAGAGAGAATACCCCGTATGATGGCAGCGTTTTCCTGGGCGTCTCCCCCACGCAGATCGTCAGGGGAAGCCACTGCAAAACCCAGCTCTGTTGGGTCGAGCGTGTAGGTCTCAATGTGTCCATCCCGCAATGCACTGACGCGATTGGGTCCACAGGTGGTCAACTCGTCCATTCCACTTGCCCCATGCACAACAAAGGCAGCACGACAACCCAGCGAGGCCAAAACCTGGGCCAACATCTCGGTGAGAGCTGCTGTATACACACCCAGCACCTGGACGGCGGCACCTGCCGGGTTTGTCAAGGGTCCGAGCACGTTGAAAATAGTGCGCACACCCAGCTCGCGACGCGGGCCAATCGCATGCTTCATCGCCGGATGGAGCAAAGGAGCAAACAGGAAGCCGATGCCCACCTCGTCAATGCACGCAGCAAGCTGCTCCGCGGTGAGGTCCAATTGCACTCCCAGTGCTTCCATAACATCAGCCGACCCACTGCGACTGGAAATGGAGCGGTTGCCATGCTTGGCCACCGGCTGACCGGCTCCAGCTACCACGAATGCAGCGGCAGTGCTGATGTTGAACGTGCCCGATCCATCGCCACCCGTGCCACACGTGTCAACCAGGATGTCCTGACGCCGTGGACGCACATGAATAGCACTGTAGCGCATGGCACGCGCACAACCTGTTAGCTCAGCCACCGTTTCGCCTTTGATACGCATAGCGGTCAGGAAGGCACCAATCTGAGCCGGGGTAGCCTGCCCCTGCATAATCTGGGTCATAACCGACTGAGCCTCTTCCTCGCTCAGAGAGCGTCCATCCAGCAACGCCGCGATGGCTTCCCGAATGGTGGTCGCCTGCGTAAGGGGTTGCACAAGGGTACTGCTCGGCGCCGCCCGCTCCGCCGAGCTGATTTCCAGGAAGCTGCGTAGCAGATAATGCCCATGCTCGGTCAGAATCGATTCAGGGTGAAACTGCACTCCCACAACAGGATAAGAACGATGACGCACAGCCATAATCTCTCCCTCGGCAGTACGTGCACACACCTCCAGGCAATCCGGCAGCGGCTCGCTCAGTATGAGCGAGTGATAACGTGTCGCACTGAAGGGGGAAGGCAGCCCAGCAAAGATGCCCTTGCCATCGTGGTGGATAAGGGATACCTTGCCATGCATCAGCCGTTCCGCACGCACCACCTGCCCACCAAAGGCGAAACCGATTGCCTGGTGACCGAGACAAACACCCAATATCGGGATCTCAGCGGCAAACCGTTTGATGACATCCACTGAGATACCTGCTTGCTCCGGAGTGCCCGGCCCAGGCGAGATAACAATATGACTGGGTCTCAGCGCAGCGATGTCTTCCAGAGTGATAGCATCGTTGCGCGCTACATGCACAGAGGCACCCAGTTCACCCAAGTACTGGGCCAAGTTGTAGGTAAAGCTATCGTAGTTGTCAATAACCAGGATCATTTCGTCCTCCTCTTGCCTCAGTAATCGAAGATTCCCATAATCCTATTTGCGCTATCCGTCGCACGAATTCTTTCAGATACTCAGCTGTTGCTTCCATACCTCGAACTTAGGCTCAATAGATCCACCCGATGAAGCGATATGGATCGCCTCGGCCAGCGCGCGCGCCTTGTTGAGCGTCTCCTGATACTCACGCGCCGGCTCGCTGTCGGCTACAATGCCGGCGCCCGCCTGGATATAGGCAGTGTCACCCTGCATAACGATGGTGCGGATAGCGATGCAGGAATCCATCCGCCCGTCATAGCCGATGTAGCCGATCACACCGGCATAGATTCCACGCCGCACCTGCTCCAGCTCCTCGATAATCTCCATCGCGCGCACTTTGGGCGCGCCACTGACCGTACCAGCGGGGAAGGTGGCCCGCAACAGATCAAACGCATCCTTTCCCTCTCGCAGTTGACCGCGCACATCAGAAACGATGTGCATCACATGCGAGTAGCGCTCGATGGTCATCATCTCCTCGACGTGCACGCTGCCGTACTCGCACACACGGCCCAGATCGTTACGCGCCAGGTCCACCAACATGACGTGTTCAGCGCGTTCCTTCTCGTCGGCCAGCAACTCCGCGGCTATCTCGGCGTCCTCCTGATCGGTCAGCCCACGTGGACGTGTACCTGCAATGGGTCGCAACTCGGCGACGCGTCCCTCAAGACGAACATGCATCTCAGGACTGGCAGCGATGATGTGCAACGGTGGCGTCGCCAACCCACCCGGGAAGCGCATAAACACCATATAAGGGGATGGATTGAGGCGGCGTAACACCCGGTAGATGGTGAAAGGATGGACCTCGCTGCGCACAGCAAGCCGCTGGGAAAGAACGACCTGGAAGATGTCTCCGGCAGCAATGTACTCCTTAGCCCGAAGCACCATCGCCTCGAACTCAGATTGCGAACGATTGGACACCAACTGGCTATCTGATGAAATCGCGGCCGCTGAGGGCGATGAGAAGCTTCTCACAGGAATGGGCGCATTGAGACGCGCTACGACCTCGTCAATGCGTGCGGTAGCTCTCTGGTATGCAGCCCGTGTGTCGCCGTCCAGGCGCGCCAACGAAATAACCAGCAGACGCTGACGCGCATGGTCGAAAGCAATCAGGGTATCAGCCAGCATGAAAGCGGCTTCAGGTAAACCCAGATCATCAATCGCTGTGTTGGGCAGTCGCTCAAAACCTCGCACGGCATCGTAAGCGAGAAAACCCACCGCTCCACCACTAAAACGCGGCAATCCCGGCAGAGGCACGAAATCTACATCGGCCATCGCGGCCTTGAGCGCGCTCAAGGCATCGTGTTCACCCAAGGCATTGATGCGTTCGTGGCCGTTCTCGCGCATCAACACCCGATCACCCCGCACACTCAACAACGCGCGTGGACGCACACCAATGAAGGAGTAACGTGCAACCTGCTCGCCACCTGTGATGGACTCCAGCAGGAAACTGGGACCTTCATCCTGCAACTTGAGATAGACGCTCACTGGCGTCTCCATATCGGCTGGCAATTCCAAGAAGATAGGCACAAGATTGCCTTGATCTGACAGTCGTTCCACCCGTGCCAGTGTAGGTTGATACATCACACACCTCCCATTGCTCGCCATTCCCGTTACTGAAAACAAAAAAGCCCACTCGTCCTGTAAAAACTCAGGGACGAGAGGGCTTTTCTCAACCTCTCCCGCGGTGCCACCCCGCTTAGGCCAACGCTTTCAGTCTGCTTGCGCGAAGAAGGCCAAAATCAGACTGGTCATCTGGCTGGCCTCACTCACAGGTACGCTGCCATCTCCAGCTCTGAAAGATGACGTCAATACCCGGCTCCCAGCTAACGGCGGAGTCCCCGGCGCCGCCTACTAATGACCAAAGTCATGTTCGGAGCGCAACTCCCGGGCCCATTCCCCAACGCTATCTGTACCGGCCTCACACCTTCCGCCAGCTCTCTGAACAGCTTCCCGTTGGGTACTCTTCCCGTTCGCAGTCTTTTGCGTTATGCGATTTGGTTACATTATACCACTTTCGTGTGCTTTGTCAATGGCTATCTGAAAGCAAATTTCTAAGAAGTTCTTACCGAGGGAAAAATGGGAGGAAGCCCGACAGGCGAAAGATGGCCCACGTCAACCCAGAACGCGATACTAACCCGTCGGACGTATTAGGTCCCGCACACCATTTCACAACGTGGATAAACTGACTTGACACTTCTCAGGGAAGGCCTGCAACGATCAATGAACCAGACAAGCGAATCGAGCCGAGGTCAATTTCGAGAGAAGCTGGGGCAATGGCCCTTCCACTTCGACTAACCGCGGAGCAGGGCAAACCACATCCCTGCGCGGACTACCGTCGTCTCGAGGCTAAGCCTCCACAGGTGCACAAGATTGCCGGCAGAAGCAGAGGATAGGACCTCATATTATCTTGCGCACCACCGCGACTACTTTCCCTTGGATCAACAGGTTGGATGGATCCACATAGATGGGCGCCATTTGACGATTTTCGGGTTGCAGTCGGATACGATCTCCCTCGTGGTAGAAGCGTTTAAGCGTGGTAGCTTTTTCATTGATCAACCACGCAGCCACCATATCGCCGTTTTCAGCTGTCTCCTGGTACTGCATCAGCACCACATCGTCCTCATCGATCAGGGCGTCGATCATCGAGTCGCCGCGCACGCGCAGTGCGTATACCTTGACAAGAGGAGAGGCGGGCAGCAAGCTGCGTGGCACCTCGATCGTCTCACCAGAGACGCTCTCCCCCGGCACCGGAAGGGGCTCACCCGCAACGATAACCCCCAGCAACGGCACTGCAACCAGATCATTCCAAAGGCTCGCGGCCGAAGCGTTCGCAACCAGCTTGATGCCCCGCGACACCGTACGATCTCGGGTGATGTATCCCTCCCGCTGCAGGACGTTCAAATTGTAATTCACCACCGAAGTCGAAGAGATGCCCACTTTTTCCCCGATCTGGCGGATGGTAGGGGGATACCCATTGCGCTGAGTAAACTGCTGGATGTATTCCAGAATGCGTTGCTGTCGTTCAGAAAGAGCCATAGCTCATCTCCTTCCCTCTGCTGCCTCCAGTGTCGCTTATCTGTGTTATCTAACCTTTATTTTACACGAACATGTGTTCTATGTCAAGATTTTCTATATCACTCCAGTAGGTATATAATGGAGACAGCATATGAAGAGGCTATCCAGTATCTCTGTGATTGCACTCGCTCTACTAGCGGTCAGCTGTGGTCAGATCATCACGCCGATACCAACGGGCACTCCGACGGTTACGTCGCCAAGTCCTACAACGACCCCGACCTTTACACCGCGGGCCACTTTCACCTTGGCAGCCATCACACCTGCGCCGACCCTTACTCCGACACTGACCCCCACACCGACTTTGTACACGGTAAAACCAGGCGATACCCTGCTGGCCATTGCCGCTCAGTTCGGTGTCTCGGTACAATCGATTCAGGAGGCGAATGGCATTGTCGATCCGCGTCGCCTGCAATTGGGACAGGTGCTGATCATTCCAGCGCCACAAGATGAGGCGGCCTCGTTGCCTTCTCCTACCCCTACACCTCTTCCGTTGGAGGTGCAGAAGGTGAACTTCCAACGCACGCCAGCCGAGGGATTGTGGGCGCTGGGCGAGGTCTACAACCCAGGCACGATAGCGGTGACCAATGTGTTGGTACAGGTAACACTCCTGGATGGAAAAGGGGAGCAACTAGCGGCTGAGAGGGGATATCTGCAGCTGGACGTGGTGCCACCGCGTCAGGCGGTCGCTTTCGCCATCCGTCTCACTGCGCCACCGTCCCAGTTCGCTCAATATCAAGCTTTGGCGTTGAGCGGCATCCCCTACTCTCCAGCGATGGGCTATCATCTCGACCTGCCTGTCAGCGACGTGCGCGGCGAGGTGCTTAGTGCAACAACCTATCGGGTGAGGGGCCAGCTGCACAACGCGGGCGAGAGCGACGCGACATATGTGCGCGTGCTGGTGACCGGTTACGACGAACAGGGCCGGGTAGCGGCTGTGCGTCAGGCACCACTGGATGTTGAGATCTTGCGCGCCGCTGCGATCACCCCTTTTCAGGTGGATCTGACGATGGTGGGCAGTCCGGTGGTGACGTACTCGGTTCACGCTCAGGGACAGACGCTGCCCTGAGCAACATATGGAGACAAAGTATATCACAAGGAGATGATAAAGGAGATCTATGCCACGTTGGTATAACGTCGTCTTATATCAGCTGTTGCGCGCAATTTTCTGGGTATTGGCCAAGCTGTTGACGCGCTGCGAGTTTCACCGTCCACCTAACCTGCCGACCAAGGGGCCGTTGATTGTCGCAGTCAATCATCTGCACTATGTCGATCCGCCTCTGGTGATGCTGGCGCTCCCGCTACGCCACGTGGCAGTGCTCATTGGGGAGAAATGGGCTACCTCGTGGCCGGTGAGTTGGTTGGTGAAGATGGACGGCGGCATCTATGTGCGCCGCGGTGAGGTGGATCGCGAGGCACTGCGGCGTTGTCTAGCTGTGTTGCAGAACGGCGGGGTGCTAGGGATCGCGCCCGAGGGCACGCGTAGTCGCACTGGGGTGATGCAGCGCGCCAAGCCCGGCATCGCATATCTGGCCACCAAGGCAAATGTGCCAATTGTGCCAGTGGGCATTTCCGGTCAAGAGAAGGTGACCGCTGAATGGAAGCGCTTCCGACGACCACACATTGTAGTGCGTGTGGGAGAACCCTTTATGTTGCCACAGGTGCAAGGGCCACGTAAGAGCGAGCAGCTGCAAGAACTCAGCGACATGGTGATGCAGCGCATTGCTGCTCTGGTGCGCGAGGATCTGCGCGGTGTGTACGGCGGCAAGGAAAAGTGCCAAGCCGAATCGAGCATATGAGTTATGAGCGACGCCAACGCTGCCGTCACCATCGGACTGTTTGACTCAGGGGTGGGAGGACTTTCTATCTGGCAAGCGGTGCAGCGGCGTCTGCCAGATTGCCCTACCCTCTATGTGGCAGATAATGCCCACTGCCCATATGGCCCACGGTCACCACGTGAAGTGCGCCATTTTTCGGCGGCGATCACACGCTTTCTGCTGGCACAAGGCGCCACATTGATCGTGGTAGCGTGCAATACAGCTTCAGCAGCAGCGCTGCAATGGCTGCGTGCCCATTTCCCTGTGCCCTTTGTGGGGCTGGAACCAGCGGTGAAACCAGCGGCACAACAGACGCGCAGCGGCCACGTCGGTGTGCTGGCAACGCAGGGTACGCTGAAAGGGGATCTGTTCCGCACCACAGCTGTGCGCTATGCCTGTGGGGTGACGTTGCACATCCAGATGGATGATCGCCTGGCACGGTATGTGGAACACGGCCAGATCGACGCGCCGGAGACCGAACAGCTATTACACGATTACCTAGAACCAATGGTGCGCGCCGGCATCGATCAGCTGGTCTTGGGATGCACGCACTATCCCTTCCTGTTGCCGATTATGCGACGCATCCTGCCGCCCGACGTGACAGTGATTGACCCAGCGGAAGCGGTAGCACGTCAGGTTGAGCGTTGTGTGCAGGCACTTGGCGGAACAGGCAGCCGGGCGAGCCCTACTGGAGATCCACCAGAACATCGCTTTTTTGTCACCGGAGCGCCAAATGTGCTGCAATCGCTGCTGGTGCGTTCTACAGGCCAGGAGTGGCCGGTCGAGCGCCTCACCTGGCACGCGCATCAGCTCATTGCTGCCACCGGGTATCCGGCTCGGAGAGAGCCCTCGAACAGGGAGTGCGCCTAATGGCACGTCCACGTGTCATTTTTATGGGAACACCCGATTTCGCTCTGCCCAGCTTGCAGGTGCTGCTGGACACGTGTCACGTAGTCGGTGTGGTGACCCAGATGGAGCGTCCCAGCGGGAGAGGTCTTCAGCCACGCCCTTCGCCGGTGCACGCATTGGCACTGCAGCATCATCTACCGGTGATCACCCCCCCGTCGTTGCGCCAAGATGATGTCGTGGAGCAGCTGCGCGCCTGGCAGGCAGAGGTGATCGTGGTAGCTGCGTTTGGGATGCTGCTGCCTCCCACCGTGTTGGAGCTGCCGCCGCGAGGCTGTATCAATGTGCACGCCTCGCTATTGCCACGCTGGCGTGGCGCCGCACCAGTCGCCGCAGCTATCTTAGCAGGTGACGAGCATACAGGAGTCACCTTGATGCAGATGGATGCCGGCCTGGACAGCGGGCCAATCATCCGCCAGAAAGAGCTGCCCATCGCGCCCGATGACACACAGGAGACGCTGATCCGTAAACTCAGCCAGCTGGGTGCCGCTCTGCTGGGTGAGACTTTGCCCGACTGGCTGGCCGGACGCATCATCCCCCAACCGCAAGATGAAACGCGGGTCACGTGGGCGCCACCGCTCAAAAAGGAACAGGGACGTATCCGCTGGGAAGAATCTGCGGAGTACATCGCACGTCAGGTGCGCGCCTTTCATCCATGGCCGGGCACCTTCACAGAGTGGCGTGGCACACCGCTCAAAATTCTTAGGGTGCGCGCACTACCAACATCACCCGAAGCGTCCGACGCCTCGACATTCCCACCCGGCACCGTGGTGGCAACGGCTGAAGGGATATGCGTGGTTGCCGGCGACGGCATGGTGCAATTGCTGGAAGTCCAGCAGGCAGGACGACGCCCTATGACAGCAACAGAGTTTGTGCGTGGTGCGCATGGATTCTTGGGCAGCCGACTGCCTTAGTGCCTCGGCCTCCGCAACGGCGACATATCCTCCCTCGCTCACGCCATCCGAGGCGATTGCTGTGGAACGGCCATCTCGCCGCTCGCTGATGCACCCGACTTCGACCGACCTGAGTCACAGACCAAGGATTTTTCAGTGTTACTAGCCGATGATATGATTATCGCGCCAATGCACACCTCAACAGATCGCGATACTCAGCCCATTCCAAGTCTCCGCCCACCTTTACGTCATCGCTCGGCTGTGCATTACCCTCACCTGTGGCCGATGGTGGCATTCTGGGTAGGCATGGCGCTTTTTTTTGCCATCAGCAGCGTGTTGAGTGCGATTCACTTTGCGGAGATTCTTGTGGGGGTGAACTTGGACTGGCAGATGCTGGCGGCGCATCAGATGGCCTGGTTGGGAGCTGCTGTATTCCTGTTTGCCTGTAGCGTGATCAGCTCAGCACTGGCCTTGTTGGTATTCGCAAGGCACATCAGTGGCCTATATGGGAGCTTGTTGTTTGGCCTGCTGCTCACGTTGATCGCACCCTTGATAGGGCTTTTGGTGCCCCAGCCGAACTATTTGGGCGCGGTCTGTGCCGGACTTGTCCCTGCAGCGTCTGTGTTGTATGCCATCCTCAATATGGAGCGATTTTCGAGCGATTGATCCGCAGCGATAGCGCACTATGGCTCTTGACGCTGTTCGAAACATTCAGGTAAAATGAGACTGAGTTGGTCAATAGAAATCACGAGGCAAGAGAGAACGGAAAGGCTTGGTGGATCTCAATCAGAATGGAAACCTTCTCGATAATTGCAGGCACAGCCCAGACGCTGCTTGTGCGATTGCCTGTCCCTCCATTTGCTGCAGAGCCGACGTCGCCGTCGGTGCTTTTGGCTGAGCGCTCACGGCTTTCACCCTCACACCTCTCGTAGGAGAAGACCTGTCGTGCGAGTTTTGCTGGTCAATCCCCGATTCCGCCTTCCGATTGACACCCGCACCACCCCACATCTAGGGCTGGCCTATTTAGCCGCCGTGTCTGAACGACGCGGCGACGAGGTGATGGTCTTTGACGCTGACGTGGAAGACGAGAGCATCGTAGACGTGGTACGCCGTTTCGAGCCCCATCTAGTTGGCATCACAGCCAACACGCCGCAGGTCAAACAGGCATGGCGCACAGCACAGGCGATCAAGAGCGTGCTGGACGTTCCGATCGTGCTGGGTGGACCCCACCCATCCGTGCTGGCCGAAGAGAGTGCCAGCCGCCCCGAGGTGGATATCGTGGTGCGCGGTGAGGGTGAGGAAACCTGGCTAGAGCTGAGCGCTACGCTAGAGAGCGCGCGCCAGACGGCACCGCAGCTCACCGCCAGGGAGCTGCTCGACCCGCAGGCACATCTCCTGGACGAGGTTCTGGGCATTAGCTTTCAGACGGCGGACGGCAATGTGCATCATAACCCTGCACGGCCTCCCATCGCCGACCTGGACAGTCTCCCATGGCCAGCCTATCATTATTTCAAGATGGAGCGCTACACCAACTTGCAGCCGGCCATCGATGCAGTGGATGGCGCCCGCAGCTTCAGCATTCTTACCTCACGCGGCTGTCCTTATCGGTGTACCTATTGCTCACAGAGTATCATGCCGCAAAAGTGGCGCGCGCGTAGCCCGGAAAACATCCTCCAAGAGTGGCGCCATCTGGTTGAAGAGCTGGGCGCCCAGGAAATCGGGGTGCTGGACGATAGTGCGAACATCCGAGTGGATCGGCTGATGCGCCTTTCCGACTTGCTCATTGAACACCACCTGAACCATGTGCCGTGGATCTTCGTGAACGGCATCCGCGCCGATCTGGCTTCCAAGGAGCTGCTGGCGCGAATGAAACAGGCCGGATTGAAACGTACCGCGTTCGGAGTCGAGTCAGGCGACCCGGAAATTCTGCGCTCGATCAACAAACGCATCGACATGGACACCATCCGGCGAGCGTTCAAAAATGCCAAAGAGGTGGGTCTAGAGACGATTGGTTTCTTCATCATCGGCCTGCCCGGCGAGACAGAAGAAACGATGGAGCGCACCATCCGCTTTGCCTGTGAGCTCGATCCCCTGATTGCGAACTTTTCCATGATGACCCCGTACCCGGGCACAAAAGTCTACGAGATCGTCCAGCAACACGGTCGCATGCTGGTGAAAGACTGGGATGAGTACGTCTTCTTCGAGGGAAGAGCGCGCTATGAAATGGGCGCTTTGACCGCTGAGCTGGTCGAGCGAAAATGGCGCGAGGCATATCGCCGTTTCTACCTGCGTCCGCACCGCATTCTGCGCACCCTGTTGCGCAAGGACTTTTGGATTAACTGGCGACGCACATTTCGGCTGGCCTATCGCACCCTTTTCCCGCGCCGGGAGAGGGAGGACCTAAGAAAGGCAATAGAGTCCGTATGAAAAGGACACCAATATGTACACACTGATCAGGAGAACCAAGCTGAACACGCGAGTGTTTTGGCGCGTGGCGATTGCCGCCGCGCTGACTGTGCCTGTTCTGGCGTGTAACGTTAGCTTACCGATCACCTGGGTTGCCACGCCGACACCATTTCCCACTCCGACACCTCCCCCCCTCCCCCCTATTCCCCCCATCACGCCGGACAGCTCAAGCACAACCCCGGCAGCAGAGCTGACTGCAGGCGACGTGTCCAGGCAAGCTGCGATGCGCATGGCGGAGGTGCAATCTTTTCACTTCTCAGTTCAGCCAAGCGGCAACGAGGTCAACATCGGTTCGTTGATTAACTTGCCGATGCCCGTTCTACTTACTGGGATTGAAGGTGACATTGTGCAACCCGATCAGCTGCGCGCCCGCATCAAGGTGACCATCTTAGGTGTCTCGGCGCATCTGGATTTGATACGTTATCAAGGCGATGTATATCTCAGCAATCCTCTCACCGGCAAGTGGGAGAAGCTGCCTCGGGAAGCCAGTCAATCTTTCTCACCTTCTCTGTTGTTCAATCCTGATCAAGGATTGCTCGCTTGGTTGCCTATGTTGGAATTCCAGATGGTCGGCTTCGACGCTATGCAAGGCGAGCTCGCCTACCATTTGAAGGCAGATGACGTGCCAGGTGTCAACGTGACCGGGTTTGGTGGCGAAAGCAAAGCCACAATCGAGGTGTGGATAGGGATGCAAACGTTTTTGCTCTATCAGGCAAAGGTCAGCGAGCACGATGCTAAGAGCAAGGGGACGACCTCGTGGCTGTTGACGTTATCCGCCTTTGACCGCCCGGTCAAGATCACACCTCCGGCCGTGCAGTGAGGTAATGCTGCTATGAGAACCACTCTCGTTTATGCCGGCATCGCTGGCAAGGGCTTCAACAGCTTGAAACAAGGTATGGATTCGGGCTGGATCAGCCATGGTTTGGCGAGCTTGTCCGCTTATGCGCGCGCCCACGGCTTCGCGGTTGACCTGATCGATCTGCGCGCGTTGAGCGGATGGGATCATTTCCGCCAGGAGTTTCTGGCACGCCAGCCAGACGTAGTAGGCCTCACGATGATGAGCGTGGATTTCAACCCGGTGATGAAGGCAGTGGAGGTTATCAAGGAAGCGAAGCCGGATACGATCACCGTGGTGGGAGGACCACATCCCTCGTTTGAGCCGCAAAGCGTGCTCGACAATCCGCGCGTGGATTATGTAGTCGTCGCAGAGGGTGAGATCACTTTCACCAACCTGTTGCGTGCTGTCGCGGAGAAACGGCCGCCCGAAGATCGCTTGTTGATCGGCATTCATCCCAATCTTGACCGGTTGCCGTATGCCGACCGCGACCTATTTCTCGACGAATGGCGCAAGTTCGGTTACGACCTGGAGTCGCCTGAGGTGCCATTTGTAGAGGAGCTGCCACCACCCTTTGTCACCATCATCGCTGGCCGTGGTTGTATGTATAATTGCAGCTTCTGCAAGCCGGCCGAGGACTTCCTGTTTGGCAAGGGCACACGTCGCCGCTCGGTGCCTAACATCATCGGCGAGCTCAAGGAGTTGCGCGAGCGTTACCATTTCAACAGCTTTATGTTCCATGATGATTGCCTCCTGGAGGACTATCAGTGGTGCAAAGAGTTCGTGGAGGCATACCGGGCGGAAGGCTTCTGGCAACCCTATTTCTGTCAGGCGCGCGCTGACCTGATGGTGCGCCATGAAGAAACAGTGGCCTTGATGGCGGCGAACGGGTTGAAAGGGTTATTCATCGGCTTCGAATCGGGGTCGGATCGCGTGCTGAAGTTTCTGCGCAAGGGCACGACCCGGCGCATCAACCTGGAAGCGGCGAAGATCTGCCGCAAATATGGCCTGACCATCTGGGCAAACTACATGCTCGGCATGCCCACCGAGACCCAGGAAGAAGTGCTCGAGACAGTTTCTATGCTCAAGGAAATTGACCCCGATTATTATAGCCCAGCCTTTTACACTCCCCATCCCGGCACCGATCTCTATGATTACACTATGGAGCATGGGCTTTCGTTGATTGAGGACTACGACTCTTACCGTCGCAATCCCACCGAGCTGAAGATCAAGGGGCACGATTGGAAGTTCATGCAGTGGGCGTTGGCCGAGAGCCAGCGTCGCAAACCGATCAATCAATGGAAACGCATAGCGCGCCGGCTGTGGAACAAGTACACCGACCCACAGCGATATCGGCGCAAACTGCGCCGGCTACTGGGGATGGCCACTTAAGGGCAACGACAGGCACTATGCCCTGTCGAAAGCGTTCACGAGCAAATCAAAAACAGCTCTGATACACAACCCGAGGGGCACGCAGCATCGGGTAAGCGAGCTACCCTCATAGGATATCAGATGCGCAATTCGACAATGTCCCCATCCTGGAGCACATAGTCGCGCCCCACCGGCTGACCGTCGAATGCGCCACTTCCCCATATGCGCGCCGTCTTGAGCTTCTCTAAGAAGTCCTTGTGTACCTTGCCAGCCAGCTCTTCCACAGTGGTACCCTTTTTCAGCACGAATGGCGCCGTCAGATCGGGTTCCTTGCCGGGAGGCTTGGAGTACACACGGATCACTCCCAGGTGCTCAAACACCAGATGCTTGAGTTGCTCCAGGTTGCGTCCAGTGATTGCTGAAACAGCCAACAACGGGAGATCATCACCCAACAATTCACGCAGAGCCTGGTAATCAGCATCAAAGTCCTCGTCGTCGCACTTGTTGACCACCACGATCATTGGCTTGGCCGGCGGTTGCCCTTCCTGATCCGTGGGCGGTGTGCTGCGCCGCCGAGGGACGATGCGGTGAGACTCCAAGATGGTCAAAGCGTCTTCCATCTGGCCGAGTGGATCAGCTTGCAGATCGATCACTAACAGGATGAGGTCGGCCCGCCGGATTAAATCAAAGAGTTCGCCCCCGTTAAACTCGAGATCGAGTGGAGGCGTGTCCACCAGCTGAATCTGAACATTCTCGAACGGCATCATCCCGGGTGTGGGAACCCAGGTCGTGTAAGGGTAATTTGCCACCTCGGGATCAGCGTTGGTGAGCACTGCCACAAGAGCGGATTTGCCCACGTTGGCCGGGCCGACGACCACAGCTTGTCCGGCGCCTTCGCGCGTTATGTGAAAAGCGGATGCTTGGCGGGAAGGTTTCTTCTTGCTCTGCGCAGCAGCTTTCAGCTTGGCAAGCTGGCGACGCAGGTCGGCGCGCAGATGATCGGTGCCCTTGTGCTTGGGAACCGTGCTGATCAGTTCCTCTAGCAGGGCAATCTTCTCGCGCGGCGACTCTGCCTCACGATAGCGCCTTTCGACCTCAAAATATTCTGGAGGGAGATTGGCCGGCATACCTGACAGGTCGGTTCAGTCTTTCAGAACAGCTGCCCTGCGGTAGATTCGGCAGCGACTATCTCCTTGTCTTTTCGGATCTCAGCGCGCGCAGCCGCTGCAACCCTCTGCCGCCGCCAGACGTCCCTGCACATGGCGAATGAAGGCCACCAGACGAGCATCCAACGGCGCCTCAGTGCCATCCGAGAAGAGCTTGGGAACACCCACCTGATCGAGCAATGTATGGGCCGCCTCCAAGCTGGCAAACGGACTGGGGGAGGTGCGCTGATCTGCTTCGCGCAAAGCGTCCAGCACGTCCTCTTCCGTCAGGTCAAGACCTCTGGACTCAACCAGCTCCATATACAACGCTTTAGCAAACTTTTCCACAGTGTTCTCCTTTACACCTACCACATTCTTGGGCCCCAGCACATGCGTTCCACCGCGTGACCGCGAAGGTGCTTCGCGCCGTGGCATTGCCATAAATACTACGCCGACTCGTTAAATAATATCATACCACAGATGAACGCGCTACACCAGCTCGCCATAGCTCTCACACCGAGAAGATCGGATGGATATGTGTTCGCTATCCAAAAATGACCAAAAGGTGTATGATTTCTTGCAAAGCCTCATGGAAGCAAGGAAGTGACATGCCCGAGTTGCCTGAGGTTGAAACTATCGTGCGCTCACTGCAAAAGACAGTGATCGGTCAACGCATTGTGCGGGTAGTGGTGGAATGGCCGCCGATGGTGCAGCGCTCCCCACTGAATGTGCTTACAGAACTGCCCGGTCAGCGTATTCAAGAGGTTCATCGGCGTGGCAAGTACATTGTCTTCTCATTGTCCACAGGAGCCGTGCTGCTGATCCACCTCAAGATGAGTGGCCGCGTGTATGTATGTGCTGCGGATGCTCCACCCGATCCCTATGTTCGGGTTACGTTCGGGCTGGAAGATGGCCGGGAAATGCGTTTCAGGGATCCACGCAAGTTCGGGCGGGTTTATCTGGCTCCGGATGCTTCCCGCGTATTGGGACATCTAGGCCCTGAGCCTCTCGATGAACATTTCACCGAGGAAATGTTTCTGGTGCGCATCAATGGTCGTCGGGGGATGATCAAACCGTTATTGATGGATCAGAGCTTCCTGGCCGGGGTCGGCAACATCTATGCCGATGAAGCTCTATTCCAGGCGCGCATTCGCCCACGTCGCCGCGCAGAGACGCTTTCGGAGGAGGAGAAACGTGCATTATATCGCGCGATCCAGCGCGTTCTGATCCGCTCTATTGAGCTCAACGGAGCCACCTTGGCGGATGGGATGTACCAGGGTGGCAGTTTCCAGAATGACTTCTGTGTCTACAGTCGTGAAGGGCAACCTTGCCCCACCTGTGGCAGCCCTATAGAGCGTATCAAGATTGGGCAGCGTTCATCGTATTTCTGTCCCACGTGCCAGACGTAACAGGTGGAGGAGCAGGAGAGGTGTACTATGGAACAGCTCGGAACCATGGATCCCGAAAAGCTGCTTCAGCTGCTGCTGGGCGTGATAAGCTGTGCGTTTGTGATGATCGTCGTCACCGCCGTGTACATCGTGCTTGCCAGAAGGATGCGGCACGCGCGCAGTGGTGCTGCAGAGCAGATAGATAGATACACAGGAACAATTGGAGTGAACGAAACCCTTGCCCAGCCAGCCGCTCCCGACGTAGCAGCGAGGTTGATAAACGTCGGCCGCGCCGGCTGGGAGACCGAGGACGTGGACGTGAGCCGGGTGCGCCCGGCACGTTGCGCGCCAGAAGTCTTGCGCATTGTGTGGGATGCATCGAGTGGTCAGGTGGTGGTGCGCATAGGCGGGACACGTTACACCCGTCTGGGAGATGTGCGCGACCGGGCAGTGGGCAAGCGCATCCTGGCAGCGATCACGTGGGCATTGCGCTTCAGCGGGGGCAAAGTAGCGGAGAACGATGGGGTTAAAACGTTGGAGCTTCCTCAATGTGATGCCGTGCGGGTGCCGGAGCCGTTTCCTGGCCTGGCAGATGAAGACGAGCCCGGCGAGATCGCGCGGCTGCTGGCCGACACGCAACGGAACGAGTTTTGGATTCAGGCAGCCGGGCGCAGCTATGCCCGCCTGACCGACGTGCCAGATGCAGAGGTGGCCCGTCGCATTCTCGAGGCCATCAGCTACTTGCTGCAATTCAGCTATGGCCGGCTGATGGCCAACGATGGTGTCCGCTCTGTGCCAATACCTCAGCTATCAGCTAAACCAGCAGCGCCCGTAGCACGAGCTCTATCTGTTGCGGCAGGAACGCCACAAGTTTCTACGTCGGAGCCGACGCGCGATAGAAGCGAACAATTCTTCGAGCAGCTGATGCGCGAGTCCACGGGTCCCGAGCGACCCCTGGCGCGGCGGGCGGGTAAATCTACCCACCCCACCCCAACAAAAGCGCAGGACGTTCCAGCCTTCAACCTGGTGGAGGAGATTGACCGCATCTTCCAGCGCAAGCTAGAAGCATCGCCGCTCGCCCATCTGGATGCCCAGTTTGTAGCGCGCCCGGATGGAGGCGTACGTATTCGGGTGGGCACCAAATTTTACGACCGTCCTGATGAAGTCCCCGATCCCGAGCTGAGAAAGATCATCGAAGCAGCGATTACGGAGTGGTAAAACGAACAAGGAAATAACCGGAGCATACAGAGTCGTTGCGCTCCGGATTTGTCTACCTCATGAAAATCCTTCTCGTCCTCGTTCCTCAAAGAGGGGCAAACACCTGCTCAAACCAGGTCACCAAGGCACCCCGTTCATCCTTGGGTAGAAAAGCTGCTGCCGCAGCATACAGGATCGTTTGCTGAATCGCGGGGAGATCCATACCCATGTGCTGAACAGCGAGGAGATATTCATCCGTCAAGGTGGTACTAGAGATTCCAGGGTCGTCCGTATTGATGGTAACGCGCACGCCTCGTTCCAGATAACGACGCAGGGGATGTTCGGAGGGCCCTGCAACAGCACCAGTGTGCAAATTACTGGTCGGGCACATTTCCAGGGTAACCCCTTGCTCTGCTAACCACTGTACCAGCTTAGGATCTTCGCCGGCGCGCACGCCATGGCCAATGCGTTCTGCTCCCATGTGCTCGACTGCTTGGCGAATGTTGGCAGATGGGCCGACCTCACCGGCATGAATGGTGATATGAAGGCCTTGCTCCTTCGCCCACCGAAAGACTTCGATAAACGGCGTGGCCGGATAAGCTGTCTCATCCCCTGCCAAGTCAAGTCCCACCACTCCACGATGTCGTGCTGCCACCGCGGCCTCGGCAATGCGACGCGCTGTGAATACGCTCTCATCCCGACCGATCTGGACGATAAGCCGCACGGTGACGTGGTGGTCACGTTGTGCTTGCTCGGCGGCCTCGGTCACCCAAAGCATAGCTTGCTCCAATTCAAATCCACGAAACTTGGAAAGCGCCACCGGATTGAAACGCAATTCTAGGTACTTGATATTGTCTGCCGCCGCATCGGCGATGCACTCATGCACCATCCGCGCAATCAGCTCCGGAGTGGCGTAGAAACGGCGCAACAGCTTGAATTTCTCTAGATAGGTGGAAAAGTCTGGCGAATCACCCCCCACCACTTGCACAAGTGGCCGCAACGTCTCGAGATCATAGCTGGGCAAATCGAGATGATGCGTGCGTGCGATCTCGACCAAGGTCTCCAATCGCAAGCTGCCCTCCAGGTGGCGATGGAGCTCGACTTTGGGCAGTGCAGAGAGCTTAGATCGCAAAGAATGGCCGGCCTCGAATACCATTAAGTAGTCTGCTCCGTTTCTGAACGGTTTTGAACCACGAGGAACTAGAACGGACGATCTATTTTTATTCCGTCACCTGCGACGACGATGTTTGGTCGCTACAGCAGCTTTCTGAGGAGTTGCGACAGCGGCATGGGCACCTTGACCCTGCGGCATTGGCACAGGGGCAGGCGCCGTCGTGCCACCAGCCATATCCTGGGCTAGATGGCAGTGCTTATACTTCTTGCCACTGCCACACCAGCATGGATCGTTGCGACCAATCTCGCGTCGGGTGCGCACCGGACGGGCGAGGCGCTCGGGCGTGCTGCCCGGATGGACTGCCTGCATCGGACGCGGCTGCGGCATAGCAACCAGCTGGGCGTGGTAAATCGCATGGACGATATCGTGCTTGATGGATTCAAGCAAACGGCTGTACATCTCATATGCTTCGCGCTTAAAGGCCACCAGCGGATCCTGCTGTCCAAAAGCACGCAAGCCGATACCTTCACGCAGAGCGTCCAAATCGGTCAGGTGGCGTACCCAGAGATTGTCCACCACGCGCAACATCACCGCCCGTTCCAGCTGATGCATCAGCTCCGGTCCCAGCGCTTTGGTCTTCTCATCGTAGAGCCTCTCTGCCAGATCGAGGAGCTCTTCCTCGATTTGCTGAGGGCTCATACCCTGCCAGCGAGTGGACGTCATTGTGGCAGGCAAAGGCATAATGGCACGCATCGCGCCGTGCAGCGACGCCAAGTCCCACTCAGCTGGATCCTCCGAGGCGGTAGCCGTTGCGACGGCATCTCGGATCGTCTCAAACACCATGTCCAGGATGATCTCGCGCAGATTGGGGCTGGAGAGAATGCGGCGACGCTGTCCGTAGATAACCTCGCGCTGCTGATTGACCACATCGTCATATTCAAGCAGGTGTTTGCGAATGTCGAAGTTGTACCCCTCAACCCGCACTTGCGCGCTCTCGATGGACTTGCTCACCAGACCAGCTTCAATGGGCATATCATCGTCAACGCCCAAGGTGTTCATCAGGTTGGCCACTGTCTGGCCACCGAAGCGGCGCATGAGGTCGTCCTGCAGCGAGAGGTAGAAGCGGCTCGAGCCCGGGTCGCCCTGACGGCCCGCACGGCCGCGCAGCTGATTGTCGATGCGCCTCGCTTCATGGCGCTCCGTGCCGATCACATGCAGGCCACCCAGTTGCAAAACCTTGAGGCGATTTTGCTCACACAAGGCAAATTTCTCCGCCAGCACTTGAGCCCAACGCGTCGGATAACGCGTCGTGGGGTCCTGGCCGTGACGCAGCATCTCAATTGCCTCATTCCATTCCTTGCTGCGGATTTGGGTCAGGTCTTCCCCCTCCTTGCGCAGTTGCTCGCGGGCCATGCCTTCCGGGTTGCCACCCAGCAGGATGTCAACGCCGCGGCCTGCCATATTGGTGGCGATGGTCACAGAGCCGGGCACTCCCGCCTGGCTGATGATGAGTGCCTCCCGCTCGTGATGTTTCGCATTAAGCACCTGGTGCGGGATACCACGCCGCTTGAGCAAGTTGGAGAGATACTCTGACGTCTCAATTGCGACCGTACCCACCAAAACCGGACGACCCTTTTGATAGTTCTCGGCGATCTCGTTGACAACCGCTCTAAATTTGGCCTGCTGGTTCTTGTAGACCTGATCGGGATAATCGATGCGCTTCCAGTAGCGTTCGTTGGTTTGAGGATTCTCGTAGGTGACTATCTCGACGCCATTCTGACGACGGGTGATCGTCTGCAGCTCTCCGCGCATAGCTCGATATTCGATATTAGTAGGCAACACCACAACGTCGAGGTCGTAAATTTTGGCGAATTCCTCTTTTTCGGTGGCCGCTGTACCTGTCATGCCCGCCAGCTTTTGGTACATACGGAAATAGTTCTGGAAGGTGATAGTGGCGAGCGTCAAGCTCTCGCGCTGCACAGTCACCCCTTCTTTCGCTTCGATCGCCTGGTGCAGACCCTCACTGTAGCGTCGGCCGATCATAAGGCGCCCAGTGAACTCGTCCACAATGATAACTTCGCCGTCGCGGACGATATAATCTCGGTCCCGCTGGTACAACACATAGGCACGCAGCGCGTTGTCCAGATAGGGCACCTTCTGCCAGTGCCCCGGTCCGTATAGATTCTCGATACCTAGCAGGCGTTCGACCTTCTCCAACCCTGCTTCAGTGAGAGTGACAACGCGCGCTTTTTCGTCTACAACGTAGTCCCCGTCCGGCTGCTTTGCCTCCACGCTCGCCGGGCTGCTGGGCTTCAGTTGTCGCACAATCGCGGCAAATTCGTTGTAAAGGCTGCTGCTCTCCTCCGAGGGCCCAGAGATGATCAAAGGTGTGCGCGCCTCGTCGATCAGAATGTTGTCCACCTCGTCGACGATGGCATAGTGCAGCTCGCGCTGGCACAACTGGCTCAGGTCGAACACCATGTTATCACGCAGGTAATCGAAGCCGAACTCGTTGTTCGTACCATAGGTGATATCGCAATGATAAGCACCACGGCGCGTGGTAGGTCGCAGGTACAAGTAGCGATCATCCACTGCCTGGTAATCCGGATCGAACTCAAATGAAGCTTCGTCGGGGTGTCCTCCACCAGCAGATTGAATGACCCCCACCGTCAACCCCAGCAAGTGGTAGATTGGCCCCATCCACTGGGCATCGCGCTTGGCCAGGTAATCGTTGACGGTGACTACATGCATCCCGTGTCCGGTCAGTGCGTTGAGAGCAACTGGCAAGGTGGCGACCAAGGTTTTGCCCTCACCTGTACGCATCTCCATCACGTTGCCTTGATGAAGAACGGCACCACCAATAATCTGAACGTCGTAGTGGCGCAGGCCAGTTGTGCGCACGCTTGCCTCACGCACCGCGGCGAACACCTGGGGCATAATGGCCTGCAAGAGCTCTTCTTCCAGTTTGAAAAGTTCGCGCCGCAGTCGCTGCACCTCAACCTCGAGCTGACGGCGCGTGTCGCCGATGGACACATCGCGCTCGGTGATGCGCGCCTGAAGCTCTTCGCGCAGCGCCCGCGTTTGCTCGGCTATGTCGGCGCGAAAGCGCACCATCATATCCCGCAATTCCGCATTGCTCTTGCGGCGCATTTCCGGCTCAAGCGCGTTGACTTCGTCCACCAACGGGATCAGGCGCCTGATCGCTTTTTGACTTGGGTCACCCAGAATAGTCGCGAGGACGTTTTTGAACATTATTCCTCTTTCGCTGCGCTCTCCTTTTTCGCTGCCTGACGGGCGGCATATTGGTTGGGACGGATGCGCGCGTAGTAACCGGCAGGTCGTAGCAGCTTCTGAAGGTTGTAGATATGGCCAACATGGCGTTCATAATCCGCCAGCTTGTATTCGTGGTCCATCACGATCGAGTCGAAGGGACAGAACTCAGCGCAGAAGCCACAGTTCATACAAACATCGATGTCGATGCAGAACTCTGCTGGTGCAGTGAGAGGCTTGCCCTTCTCGTCCTGAGCACGCACGATCCAGATGCACTGGGGAGGGCACACCCGGGCGCATATGCCGCAGGCGGTGCATCGGACAACCTGTCGCGTTGTGTCTCCCTCCACGTGAATGTCGTAGACCAGGAAGGGCAAGAAGCGAAATGCCTCCGGCACCGGACGTTCCTGCTCAGGATACTGGACTGTGAACAAGCCGCGTCCGCGCACGCTCTGTCTCGATTCCAGAGCTACCTCGCTGTAGCGGCGAGGAAAGTACTTGAGGTCGTCCAAGTAGGTTTCGATGAAATGTTTGAACGTTACTGCCAGACCCTTCGCAATGCCAATCCCGAACATCAGCGGTCCACCTCCCCCAGCACAATATCGAGCGCACCCAAGGCCACGATCACATCGGCGACTTTAAGCCCTCGGCACATCTCACTCAGAGCGGTGAGGTTGATGAAAGAAGGCGAGCGGACGCGATACCGCCACGGATTGCCGGTGCCGTTGCTCACTAGATAGTATCCCAATTCGCCCTTAGGATGTTCGATGCGCGCATAGACCTCCCCTGCCGGGACACGCGTCTGCCATGCCTTCTTTCCCGCTTGAATTGGCCCCTTTGGTATCTGATCCAAAGCTTGGTTCAGGATCTTCACCGCCTCGCGCGCTTCCAGAATGCGGATTAGATACCGATCATACAGGTCGCCATTGTGCAACAAGGGAATCCTGAAGTCAAAGCGGTGGTAAATCGAATAGGGCTCCACGCGTCGGATATCGTAAGGCAAGCCGGTCGAACGCAAAATAGGCCCTGTGATCCCATAAGCCACCGCCTTCTCAGGGGTGAGGATGCTCACCCCCTTAAGGCGAGAGACAAGAATCTCGTTCTCATTCAGCAGCTGCTCAAATTCGTCGAGCTTGCGTGGCAGGCGTTCATGCGCCAAATAGCGAGCACGCTCCAACCAGTCGTCATCCACATCGTTGGCCACACCGCCAAAGCGCAGATAATTGCACATCATGCGCGAGCCGCTCGCCTCCTCAAACAGGTCCAGGATTAGCTCGCGTTCCTTGAATGCATACAGGAAAGGTGTAAACGCAGATCCTAATTCGTTGGTGAGAAAGCCAGCAAATGACATGTGGCTGAAAACACGGTTCAGCTCGGCCATGATGACGCGCAGATACTCGGCGCGCTCAGGCACTTCAATGCCCATCAGACGCTCCACTGCGATGGCGTACCCCAGATTGTTTCCCATCGCATTGAGGTAATCCAGGCGGTCGGTATAGGGCATATTCATCAGCCAGCTGTTGCGCTCGCCGATTTTCTCATGGTTGCGATGGAGATAGCCCACCACAGGCTCGGCGTGCAAAACGGTCTCGCCATCTAATGTGAGCACCATACGAAAGACCCCGTGGGTACTGGGATGCTGTGGCCCCACATTCACCACAATCTTATCGGTCGAGATGCGCAGGTGGGGCAACTCGCGATAGTCCACAATGGGCAATTCCTCTTCCAGAGGGCTCCACACTTCCGGGTCCCACTCCACTCCAGGTGGATATTGCGAGGGGTAGGAGACATTGTCGTGGTAAGGATTGCGCGCTTCCGCCGCCTGATAGTGGCCGGCCGGCCAACGGCTGCTAAAAGGCTTCACCGGCTCCTCATAGTAGGGCTCCCGCCAATCCTTGCGCAAGGGATGACCGTGGAAGCCTTCCCAGAGCAATATGCGTTTCAGATTGGGATGACCGGTGAAGCGGATCCCAAAGAGATCCCAGACCTCACGTTCCTGAAAATTCGCGCTGGGCCACACCGGGACAAGCGAGGGCAGCTCGGGATTTTGCTCCGGCACACGTGCCTTGA
Source organism: uncultured Ardenticatenia bacterium (assembly GCA_937127125.1). Classification (GTDB taxonomy): domain Bacteria; phylum Chloroflexota; class Anaerolineae; order 4572-78; family NAK82; genus NAK82. The sequence goes on along the minus strand of CAKZLO010000033.1, from coordinate 77,297 downwards.
GCACCAATGGGCCTCCCCCACGGCTGGTCGAGTACAGATGATACACTACCTCAAAGCGAGGGTCGCGACCCAGATAGTCCACCCCGGTCACGTTTGAGAGCAGGTCATAGTGAAGCTCGGGAGTGTCGCGCAGGTAGGTCGCTACCTCAACCAGACGAGCCGGCTGGACGACCAGCACATCCTTTTCCGGCGTCACACAGCTGTCACCTATCGCCTGATTGAGGCGTTGCGCGAGTGCCTCGGCAGCTGGCAATGGCGTGATATCCCACACAGGCAGCTTGAGAGCCTTTTCACATGGCGCAGCTTCCACCTGCTCGGCGGCAGGGGTTGGCTGCATCCGGGTAGCCCGTTGTTTCGTCAGGGTTTCTTTGATTAAGGGAATGCGGCGTGGATCGATCAAGTCAGGGCCATATAGCGGAACAGGGATTTCCTCACTGCGCGCATCCTTGCGATACCAAGGTACCTCGAAAATCGACTGGCGCTTGATCTTTTCCTGCAAGCGCAGGAAGCCCTCCAGGAAAGCCTGGGGCGTTGGGGGACAGCCCGGTATATACACGTCCACAGGCAGAAACTTGTCGATGCCGGAGACGACGTTGTAGCCCTCTTTAAAAGGACCACCTGCAGTCGCACAGGCACCCATCGCAATCACATATTTGGGCTCCGGCATCTGATTGTACAGGCGCACAATCTGGGGCACCATCTTCTTGGTGACGGTACCTGAGACGATCAACAAATCGGCCTGACGCGGAGAGGGACGCATTAACTCGGCACCGAAGCGCCCCAAGTCAAAGCGGGCGGCAAACGTGGCCATCATTTCAATGGCACAGCACGCCAATCCAAATGCCAGGGGCCAGAGCGAATACATGCGTCCCCAGTTGTAAACAAGGTTAACCGGCGTCGCTAGCAAATTGCGCCAGTCATCGGGCAAAGTCACATTCTGCAGTCGTTGCTCTGATGATGGGGTCATACCGTGCTCCTCAGAAGGCTACCAAAGGGCAAGGGTGATTACTCCTCCAATCGCGCCAGGGACGCCACTAAACCATGCACCGCTCTCACTCATTCCAACCCTACCTTAAGATCTAAAACCAGTTGACAGGATTCCAGGCGATATGCTACACTGACATAGCGTAATGTAAATGTAGTTTGTTTATGCACCACGCTCATCACAATAATTGTACCATTTGCAGAAGCGGCGGGCAAAAAGGATGCTAACGAGACTTTCCGGGAACTGAGCTATGCAGGACTACTTCGGCCGCTCCATCACTTATCTCCGTCTTTCTGTCACAAACCGTTGCAATCTGCGCTGTCGCTACTGCATGCCGGATGGGGGAGCCGGGAAGTTAGCGCATGCCCGCCTGCTCACTGCAGACGAAATCGAACAGGTGGCCCTCGCCGCCGTGCGGGTAGGGATTTGCAAGCTGCGTTTGACAGGGGGCGAGCCCACGCTGCGCCCCGATCTCCTCGAGATCGTCCGCCGCCTGAGCAACATCCCAGGCATTGAAGAGCTGGTGATGACGACCAACGGGGTGCGTCTGGCAAAGCTGGCTGCGCCGCTGCGGGAGGCCGGCCTGCGCCGTGTGAACATCCATCTGGACAGTTTGAACGGCGCCCACATAAAGGCGCTGAGCGGGAGCGATTGTCTAGAGCGCGTGTGGGAGGGCATTCTTGCCGCTGAGCAGGTTGGTTTGTCCCCTATCAAACTGAACGTCGTGGTGGTCCATGGTTACAACGAGACGGACGTGGTCGAGATGGCCCAGCTCACGTTGCAGCGCCCGTGGCATGTCCGGTTTATTGAGCTCATGCCACTGGGCAAGCCGGCACAGTTCGCGCTGGAGCACTACGTTGCAAACCAAGAAACACGGGCACGCATCGAAAGGGCATGGGGGCCATTGGTGGCAGAACAGGAAGCAGGGACTGATAGAGACACGTACCGATACCGGTTAGCTGGGGGTAAGGGGAGCCTGGAGTTCATCAGCCCGATAAGTCACGCATACTGCCATCGTTGCAATCACATCCGTGTGACGGCAGACGGACGCATCCGATTGTGCCTTCTGCAAGATGAAGAGTGGGACTTACGTCCGAGACTTCGCGCGGACGACCCAGTAGACGCTCTGGCCGATCTGTTCTCACGTGCTATCCAATGCAAGCCGTACGGCAGCATGCTGGCGCAGGGCATCTTTCCCACTTCCCGTCCCATGGCAGGAATAGGGGGCTGAGACCTTTCCCCGCGACATCGCCGGTGTCGCGCGTATTACATAATCTGGAACACTTCGACCAGCGGCAAGACCACCTGCCAGACCACCAGACCACACACCAAGACAGCCAGCAAGAAGATCCCCAAAATCAGCCAGAGCCACCATCGGCGGCGCGGTCTGGTTGGCGCTGCTGGCACGCCTTCCGAGGCTGGCTCCATCGCAGGCGTGGCGGGTCCCATTGCCTCGGCGGATACCACTGCCGACACGGGTTCGGCAGAAGAAGCGGATGGCACCGGAGCCGCCGACTCGCCAACCCCGATCGCGGCGAGACGGCTTTCCAGCAGGGATGGGGTAGTGCTCGACACCTGTACCAGCTCGCCGTCGAGCACTTTCATTCCGTCCAACGCTGCGGGGTTGTTTGGGTTCACCTTAAGAGCTTGCTGCAGACAGATGCGCCGTTGGAGCGGATCCTCAACGCAGCCGCTCAACCAGACCCAAGCCCAGTCATTTTGAGGGTCCTTCTCCAGGATCTGTTCGAGCAGGGCACGCCCCCTGACCAAATCGCCGGCGTTCACTGCCGCCATCGCTTGCTTGAACAGAGCTTCCAAGTCAGATGCGCTCATTTCGTTCTCTCCTTGTGATCGCGGCCAGACTACCCTGCTTCATCGTAACACACGCATAGAGAATATGTCAAGTATCATCTCGATTGGACACAGATTGACACATTACGGCGGATGGGGATAATATGCCTTCTTAAGAATAATAGTGGTATTTGCCGCCTGAAAGGAGGGCTCAGCTCTTATGTACCACAAGGTGATCATCATTGGTAATCTGGGCAACGATCCAGAATTGCGCTACACACCGACCGGCGACCCGGTTGTCACGTTCAGCGTCGCTACCAACCGACGCTGGACCAATCAAGATGGCTCGGCAGGCGAGGAGACGGTATGGTTCCGCTGCACAGCCTGGCGCAAACTGGCCGAGACAATCAATCAGTATCTCTCTAAGGGTCGACAAGTGTATATCGAGGGAAGGTTGACCCCAGACAGGAACACTGGTGGTCCTCGCGTGTGGGTTGGGGCGGATGGACAGGCCCGTGCCAGCTACGAAATCACGGTCGAAACCGCCAAGTTCTTGGGAAGCAGGGGCGAAACGGTTGAGCCACCCATTGATGCCGCCGAGTCCATAGCAGCCACCGATGTAGACGATCTCGCGTTCTGAGGCAAGATGAGCCAGCTGCACGCCATCGTTGATTCCATTCGCCACGAGCTCGAGCTCAAGGAGCAGTTGCGTGACGAAACACTGCGGCGCGCGCGCCAGCTGACGCGCTACTGTGCCCATGCCATCCGCGCTATCCATCGGGGCGAGTGGCCTGAAGCAGAGCAGCTGCTCGAGGAGGCACGAGCGGCGGCTGCCGATATGACGGGAGAAATCGCCGATCACCCCGATCTGTATTACGCCGGCTACACACAAGATGCCCTGAAAGAGCTGAGCGAAGCCCATCTGACGTATGCGCTGATCACCAACCGAGAAGTGCCCACGCCCCAGACGCTCGGAGTACAGGCAGCTCCTTATCTGAACGGTCTCGCTGAGGCAATGGGTGAGCTGCGCCGCTATGTGCTCGACCGACTGCGCCATGACGACGTGGCCACCGGAGAGCGCCTGCTCGACATCATGGACGAGGTCTATACGTTGCTGATCACGATGGATTTCTCGGAGGCCATCACCGGTGGGCTGCGACGCAGCACAGATGCGGTGCGCGCCGTTCTGGAACGCACTCGCGGCGATCTCACAACAGCGGTGCGCCAAGAGGAAATGAAAGCAGCCTTGCGCGAGTTCAGCACACGCAGCGGATTGGGCGCTCCTCCTACGCTCGCCGATAACTTTTCCGAAACCCGGGAACCGGAGACTTTGTGAGGTGTGAGCTACTTTTCCCGACTCTCTGATCTCCACGATGAAACAGGTGACGCAACGCCGGTTTCCCATGGTGACCTCGTGTTGCGAGCAAGTGAGGTGGGCTACTATGCTTTCTGCCGGCGGGCATGGTGGTTTGCTCGAGTGCTCGGTTACCGCCCTGACAACCAAGCTGCGATGGCCACCGGGATACAATTTCACGAGCAGCTAGGTCATACACTGGGTACAGCACAGCGCTGGCAAAGTATTGCCTACAGTCTACTGGGGTTGGGCTTAGTCACAGGTATTCTGCTGCTCTTGAGCTCATGTGGAACATAACGCTATGAATGTGAAGTGGAAACGTTGTCTCGTTGTTGCCTGTCTGGCCCTGGTGACATTCAGCCTGTGGGGATTCAGCATTCGCAGCGGATTACTGTGGGGTCTGTTAACACGTGCAGGGGTGGTTGATACGCCACCTGTCCCAGCCGATGAAATGACAGCGCCTAGCAATCCCCATATGCCTGTGACGAAGACATCAGCAGCTCGTGTGTTCCCATCTCCTACGCCGTCTCCGATGGCAACCGCCACTCGACGACCGACCGCCACCGCCACTCTGACCCCGACTCCGTCGGCGCAAGCGGTCGATGTTCTTTCGGGACGAGATCCCGTACCACCAACACCACTTGCATGGAGAGCTCTGACCCTGACTCCGCCGCCGGAAGGTCGCTACTTGGTGGTGGATCAGGACAAGCAGGTGATGATTGTGTACGAGCACGGTCGTGTCATCCGCCTGATCCCGGTGAGCACCGGTGCACCCTATGAGAATTCCTTTACCCCAGCCTGGCGGGGTGTGGTGGGGCCTTTCTGGGGCAAGGCACGCTTCCGCAACAGCGACTTATGGGCCGACTACATATGGTACCTGTTTCCGGGTCCCGCGGGCTCCATTTTGATCCACAGTGTACCCTATGTACCCAACGGTGATGAAAAAATCTATGACCGACCCGAGGCGTTGGGGGTAGAACCAGCTTCCAAAGGATGTGTGCGCATTGCGCCAGAGGATGCGCAGTGGCTGGCTGCGTGGAATCCGGTAGGAGTGCCCATCGAGATCACCCCTTACCATGGGGTGATCAAGCCAGCCAGCGAGGCGCCGCAGAACTGATCACACTGGGCTGAGCTATGAGCGACATTGCTTGGTGGCAGCTGCTGGGGGGAGTAATGGTGCTCACTTTGCTGGTCAGCGGCGGATTGGTGTTGGCATATGCGCGCCGCACACGTACCGCCTGCTTACCAGCAGGGCGAATCGTCTCCGCTGATGTGAAGGGACTGCGTGTGCCGGAGAGGCTTCTCTTCTCGGCGAGGTGCCAGCTGGCAGGCAAGCCTGACTACCTACTCACCACACGCGATGGCCTCATCCCGGTGGAGGTGAAGTCAAGCAGGACACCACCGCAGCCCTATTTGTCCCACATCTTACAGCTGACTGCCTATTGTTTCTTAGTGGAGGAAGCAGAGGGCCAGCCTCCCCCTTATGGCTTCATCAAGTATCCCGAGCAGACATTCCAGATAGAGTACTCCGATAAGCTGCGTGACATGTTGCTGAGCACCTTGGAGGCGATGCGCGCCGATTTGGTGAGCCAAATAGAGGTACACCGTGACCACAATGAAACGCGCCGCTGCCTAGTATGCGGTTATCGCACAGTGTGTGACGAGGCACTGGCTTGAGTGGGATGGGCTGCCCAGCGACAAACTCAACTTGTGGGCTGGCGAGCCCCATTCTGTTGTGTCCGTCAGTTGACCGAGACCATTTTTTGCAGTATATTAGGCAACGCCTGCACGCTGTCATATCCACGGGATGTCTTTAAGGGTAATCCCCTTTCATATTGACTTCTCAAGGAGGTGAAGGTATGGACAAAAAGGTCAACGTTGCCATTGTGGGATTAGGATTTGGCGCCGAGTTTATCCCCATCTACCAAAAGCACCCTCATGCCAATATGTACGCCATCTGCCAGCGCACGAAAAGTCGCCTGGACCAGATTGGAGACGCGTTCGGCGTGGCGGTGCGCTACACTGACTTCAACGAATTGCTCAAAGATCCCAACGTAGACGCTGTGCACATCAACACACCCATCGCAGACCACGCGCCCATGAGCTTGGCAGCGCTGAAGGCAGGCAAGCATGTAGCTTCCACCGTGCCGATGGCCACCACAGTCGAGGAGTGTCGCCAGATTGTGGAAGCTCAAAAAGCTTCAGGCAAGAAATACATGATGATGGAAACAACCATCTATTCGCGTGAGTTCCTCTATGTGAAGGAACTCTACACCTCGGGTAAGATGGGGCGCATCCAGTTTCTGCGTGCCACACACCAGCAGGAGATGCTGGGTTGGCCAGGTTACTGGGAAGGCTTTCCACCAATGCTCTATGCCACACACGTGGTGAGCCCATGCCTGGCGCTGGCAGGAAAGGACGCTGAGTGGGTAGTGTGCCTTGGCTCAGGACGCATCCAAGAACACCTCATACCCAAGTATAACTCGCCGTTCGCCATTGAGACGGCACACATCAAGTTGCACAACTCTGATCTGGTTGCCGAGGTAATGCGCTCCCTGTTTAACACAGCGCGGCAGTATCGTGAGAGCTTCGATGTCTACGGCAGCAAAATGTCATTTGAGTGGCCACTCATTGAGCACACACCGCCTGTCGTGCACATCGGTGAGGTGCCGCATCAGGTGGACGTGCTCGATTATGCCCACCTGCTGCCCGAGCCGATCCAGCGCTTCACCACCAAGGGGGTGTACGGCGAGGAGCAACAGCATCTCTCCTTTATTCAAGGTGCCGGACACGGAGGCTCTCATCCCCACCTTGCCCATGAGTTTATCATGAGCATCGTGGAAGATCGTGAGCCCTTCCCCAACGCGCGCCAGGCAGCCAACTGGACATGCACAGGCATCCTGGCACACGAGTCGGCAATGCGCGGCGGCGAGAGGATGTACTTGCCAGAGTTTACCCTGTCGGATTGAGCGGGGTGCATCGTCACGGTTGAGCATCTCCTATCTGGCCTCGCCAAGGCGTACTGAAAACAAGAAGGGGTGTGCATCCGTCACCAAAATGTACACCCCTTCTTCACGGCAAGGGGATACGTTCAGAGCTTCATTTCGACCATTCCGACGGTATCGCCGCCCGCTGCGCCAGCGCACTCAGAGCGCTCAGAGGTAATAGGTCATACGTTGCAGGTGCACCGCCGGGTCGATGTTCTGAACCTGCACACCGGGCGGCACCGAGATGTTGATGGGGGCATAGTTGAGAATCGCGCGCACCCGACACTTCACCAGAATATCCACTGTCGCCTGTGCCGCAGACGAAGGAACAGCCACGATGGCAATGCGGATGCCGTGCTCGCAAAGCAGTCTGGGCATATCGGCTACATCATGGATCACTTTGCCGGCAACCATCTGACCGATCTTGGCAGGATCGTTGTCGAAAATGAGAGTGATCTCGAACCCTTTAGTGAGAAATCCGTTGTAATTCGCGAGCGCATGGCCCAGCGCCCCGCATCCCACCAACGCCACTGGCCATACTCTTTCTACGTGTAAAATATGCGTCAATTGCTTGCGCAGATAGTTGACATCGTAGCCTGCGCCCTGCTTGCCGAACTCTCCGAAATGGGAGAGGTCCTTGCGGATTTGAGCCGGGCTGATGCCCAGACGACGACCTAATTCTTGCGAGGAAACTACCTCATGCCCCTCCTCTATCAGGTAATTGAGGGTGCGAAGATAGAGGGGCAGGCGACCTACCACAATATCGGGCACTTTACCCATCGGCATATGCTTTGCTCTCCCTCCCCCATCCTGACATCTGGCCGACAAGGAAGCCAAACAGAAGGTCACCTTGTGAAAGCAGTCACATACTCTGTATCCATTATAATTGACTTTAACGTGTAATACAAGCCCCTTTCGAGCGAAGCCCAAAGGATTACCCAAAGCCTGGCAGGGGAAGCGATCTAATAAACAAGGCAATCGTGCTGTTTTCGCGAAAAATCCCCCGTCGCCCTCTTGAAAAAACGAATTGTTTATGGTAAAATAGACATAAAGTAACACGCTCACTCCAGCTTCCCGGGTGGCGGAGGAAGAGTATGTCACGGCGGCAGCAATTGTTCCTTTTTGTGTTAGGATTGACAGCGTCCGCCTTGTGCATCACGGGCACCGCGCTGGTCATCGACACGCTGCGTCGGCTGACAGCAGCGTCTCCTATGGTACTGGCTCAGACACGACCAGAGGAACTAGAGGGAGCCAGTCCGCTGGCGTGGAGTTCGCCCACACCAACACCCACTTACACGCCGTCCCCCACACCGACGTACACGCTGGTGCCCACCTGGACGCCTGAGCCCACTGCGACCTACACGCCCGCGCCCACACCGACGGATACACCGCCGCCTCCCACTCCCACCCCGCGGCCCAAACCGATAAAGCAACCCACACCTACCCCACCTCCCACCGACACACCGGCACCGCAGTACAAGTTCACCGGCAATGTGGTTGCCTTCGACACCGGCACATCGCAAATGACACGCATCACCGGGATGGTCTGGAAGATCATCGACATCAACACCAATCAGTTTGACGGTGAACCCGAGTACCAAATGAAGCTGGTGGATCCCAACGGACAGGTGCATCTGAGCGATGTTTCGGGCCGGGGTGGCGCCGACAGCACGTGCCCCAAATGTGGCGACAACCGGCGCATGAACTGCAAAATCGAATTTGCGCCCTACGTTCCCGGCGAGTACCACGTCACGCTGATCCAAGCGTGGGATGGCGGTCAGGCTTCCAATGAGGTAACCTTCACGATGGCCGCCTCCCCACCTCAATATGTACACATTGACTTCTTCCCCAATCAGCGATAGCTCTTAGCCAAAGCGGTGCTGTCGAAAGTCTCTTTGGGCAGAGTTATGCCCTGCCTCGCACCACTCATGTCATGAGCCTATGCTGTCGCAAACAGTCCCCATCCGACTGTTTGATTTGGCGGAAAAGCGGTATAGAATCGCCAACCAGTATCCACACCATCTCACCAAGCGTTGAGGAGTTGTGAAAGATGCATGCCATCACTGTTGGGATGATTGTAAGCAATCGAGGTGGATTCCCTGCCCACCTGTGTGCCACTGCCCGGAGCACCATGCTTCAGGTATTGAACGAGGAACACTTCAATGTAATCGCGCTCGACCCCGAGGAAACCCGTTTTGGCGCTGTGGAGACACTCGAGGATGCCATCAAGTGCGGTGAGCTGTTTCGACGCCACGCCGCCGAGATTGATGGCATCATCGTGACATTGCCCAACTTTGGCGATGAGAAGGCAGTAGCGAATGCCATCCGTTCCTCGGGGCTGCGGGTGCCAGTCTTGGTCCATGCCTTCCCAGATGACATGGACAAGCTGAGCTTCACCGAGCGGCGCGACAGCTTTTGCGGCAAGATCTCTGTGTGCAACAATTTGGGACAGTACAATATTCCCTTTACGCTCACGGATATGCACACGGTGGCGCCTGAGGCGGAGAGCTTCCGCGAGGATTTGCATCGCTTCGCCGCCGTTTGCCGCATCGTTAAGGGCATGCGACAGGTGCGCATCGGGGTGTTGGGTGCCCGCCCGGCAGCGTTCAACACTGTCCGCTACAGTGAGAAAATACTTGAGCACGTCGGTGTGTCGATCGAAACGCTGGATTTGTCCGAGGCATTCGGGCGAGCGAACAAATTGACGGATGAGGACCCTGATGTCGTCGCCAAACGTCAAGCGATCAGCGAGTATGCGGAAACAAGCCATGTACCTACTATTGTGCTCAATCGTATGGCACGCTTTGGCGTCGTGATGGACCGTTGGATCGCTGAGAACAAACTCAATGCCACAGCAGTGCAATGCTGGACCGCGCTCGAAGAGTACTTCGGTGTCTTCCCGTGCCCGTTGATGAGCATGCTGAGCAACCAATTGCTGCCCAGCGCGTGCGAAACTGATGCGAACGGCGCGCTCAGCATGTACATCTTACAACTGGCCTCCGGCCAGCCGGCTATGCTGCTGGACTGGAACAATAATTATGCCGAGGAACCAGACAAAGCGATTGTCTTCCACTGCTCGAACCTGCCGGCCTGTGTAATGGAACAACGCCCGTGGATGAGCTGCCACCCTGGCCTAGCCGAACGCTTGGGAGAAGAAAATGCCTACGGTCAGCTATATGGCAAGATCAAGGCAGCTCCGTTCACCTATCTACGCATCAGCACGGACGATCTCAACGGCGCGATCTCAGGATATGTGGGTGAGGGTGAGTTCACCCGACAGACGTTGGACACCTATGGCACATACGGGGTAGTAGATATTCCCGACCTGCAAGACCTGCTCCACTTTATCTGCAAGAACCGCTTCGAGCACCACTTCGCTGCCACGCAGGCATTGGTAGCCGATGCGGTGCATGAGGCACTCACGACTTACCTGGGCTGGGATGTGTACTACCACATGGCATAACCACTCCGCAGCCAAGACAACAGAGGCGGCAGCATGGATATATGCTACCGCCTCTGTCTGCCACCTGCAGTGAGATCGACTCGTTGAGCTATGATCAGCGACCTCTCGTTGTCAGCGTGGGGATCAATCCCACCACATCGCCCCGACCGGCTGGAACAATGCCACTTCCTTGAGCGCGGCGATGCCTTTGGCCAGCCCTTCGTCGCTGGACATTAGCATATCTTCATGCTCAATGGAGACCACATAATCGTAACCCACTGTCCGCAGCGCTGACATAATGTCCTTCCACACTTTGAGGTCGTGACCATAACCGATCGTGCGAAAGCTCCAGGAACGCTCAGCAATTGAAGCGTACGGCTTGTTGTCGTTACAGCCGTTGACCGTTGTATTCAGCCTGTCCACGTAGGTGTCCTTGCCGTGCACATGGTAAATCAGCTTACCCAGCGCGCGAATCGCTGCCACAGGATCAGCCCCATTCCAGAACAGGTGACTGGGGTCGAAGTTGCACCCGATCGCAGTCCCAGCAGCCCGATGCAACCGCAGCATCGTTTCCACGTTATACACCAACATCCCCGGATGCATCTCCAACGCGATTTTCACGCCATGCTCCTCGGCAAAGCGGTTCATTTCAGTCCAATATGGAATGGCCACCTCTTCCCACTGATACTTGAGCGCCTGAGTGAATTCCGGTGGCCACGGACAAGTGATCCAATTGCTGACGGTGTCACCTGGTGCGCCGCCCGGACAGCCTGAAAAAGTGATCACTACCGGCACTTCCATCAGCTGCGCCAGCCGCACCGACTTGCGAATGTCTTCGTCAAATGCCTTCGCTTGCTCCCGAATGGGATGAAGCGGATTGCCATGGCAGCTGAAAGCGCTGATGATCAGCCCCCGTGAGGTGACAGCCTCCTTATACGACTGGCGCTTACTCGCGCTCTCGAGTAGCTCATCTACCGGACAGTGCGGACGGCCCACGAAACCCCCCGAACCAATCTCCACCGCTGTGACGCCTGCTCCAACCACCCGGTCGAGCATTTCCTCGAACGGTAGCTTCTGATAGATAGTGGCAAACACACCGATGCGCACTGCAATGTCCTCCTATTTTTATTTACGCAAAGGTAATAACAAACAAAAACGCCCAGGCCGACATCAGCCACATCAACCAGGTGTGCCAGATGTTGTGCCAACCCGGGCGCCAGAACGATCACTTACACTTATTGTGTCTATACGTTGCGCCTTACTTCTTTGGCAGCTTCTGCTTCTTCCATTTCCTCGCTCGGCATCTTGGGCACTAGATGGTTCCACACGATGAAGGCCAGCAGGGCAAACATCAACACATTGAACCCGACGCCATAGATCTCAATGGAGATGGGCTGGAACATAGAGAGGATGCCCACCACAAGGAAAAAGATGATAACCAGCTCTACCTTGCTGTGAATGTTGCGCGGGATCTTGCCGTTGACGTTCGCTGCCACAAACGCCAGGAAGAAAGCGCCCCCCAACAGGATGCTGGCGAAGTTGGTGATGAAGCGCACAATATCCCCAATCGTCGGGTTCACCATTGTTGGCACCACCCGATTGAGGATCTGGAAGAAGATCACCAGTGCAATGGAAATGATGAGAGGTCGCACAACAATTCGCTTGTTCGAATTTTGTTCCATACCTACACTCATACCCCTTCAATGATGTCGCGGTGGGAGCGACCGCTTCAGGTCGCTCCCGCTAACCCATCGTCACCCTCAGTATTCGATATCAATCATGCGGCGCGTCTCAGCCGATTTGAGCATCGCGTCACAGATCACGCAAGCTCGGTAGCCATCCTCCAAGGTGGCACCATCGGGCGCCACATCCTTGTTGTTCACGATGCAGTCCAGCAGGTGAGTGATCTCGTGCACAAAGGTATGTTCCCAGCCGATAATGTGCCCGTGTGGCCACCAGTTGCTGATCCATGGATGGTGCGCCTCGGTCACCAGCACGTTGTGGAAGCCTTGAGTTTCCTTGGGTTCCTCGTGGACCCAGAAGACCTGCAGCTCATTCAGGCGCTCCAGCTCGAAGCGGATACTTCCTTTCTCACCATTGACCTCAATGACCTGGTGGTTCTTGCGGCCGGCACCGAAACGGGTCGCTTCGATCGTGCCGATCACGCCATTCTCGAATTCCACAATGCTGGCGAAGGCATCATCCACATCCACCTTGGCCATGCCACTTCCGTCCGGCAGTGGGCGCTCGGTGACGAACGTGCGGGTGATGGCCCCGACACTCTTGATCTCGCCAATCAGGAACCGCCCGAGGTCGATAATGTGCGAACCCAAGCATCCCAGCACACCGTTGCCGGCGATCTCCTTATCAAGTCGCCATATCTTGGGCAAATTGTAATGGGGCATCACCCATTCTTGTAGATAGATGGCGCGGTAATGGTAGATGCGCCCCAGCGCACCGCTGCGAATGAGATCGCGCATTTGTCGGATGGCCGGCACAAAGCGATAGTTGAAGCCCACCATGTGCTTGACACCCGTCTTGGCTACCTCATCGCGGATGCGGCGTGCCTCATCACCGTTGCGCGCCAGCGGCTTCTCGCACAGGATGTGCTTCCCCTCTTTGGCCGCAGCGATGCATGGCTCGGCGTGCGCATTGGGCGGCGTCCCATTGTCGAACAGCTGGATGCGCTTGTCCTTGATCATCTCCCGCCAATCAGTGTAGTAGGTGGCATACCCATAGCGGCGCGCAGCCTCAGCAGTGGCTGCTTCGTTACGACCGCAAATCGCCACCAGATCGGGAATGGCAGGCGGCGGATACATAATGTAAGGGATTTTCTTGAAGGCATTGCTGTGCGCCTTGCCCATGAAAGCATAGCCTAGCATGCCGACACCGATGTGCGGGATCTCACCCACTGCTGTGACGGTTGCCTGTGCGGTGAAGGACTCTTTGGCCATTGTGGATACTCCTTTCACTTCTGGGCCGCGAAGGCGGCATCGAACGCCACGGCGGACGCGGCGAAGTCCTGCTTGCGAATCATCGCCAGCGCCTCAGGAGCTCCCCACTCGCGGTCCATGCCGGTGTCTTCCCATTCGATGGACAATGGCCCCTGATAGCCGATGCGGTTAAGCGTGCGGATGATCGGATCCCACTTAACATCACCGCGGCCTGGTGAGACAAAGTCCCATCCGCGTCGTGGATCACCAAAGTCCAGGTGGGAGGAGAGAATGCTGTTGCGTCCGTTCAGCTGCACGCGGGAGTCTTTCACGTGCATATGGATGATGCGGTCGGGAAACTCCTCCAGGAAGAACACTGGATTGATGAACTGATGTACGAAGTGGCTGGGGTCAAAGTTGAAGCAGAAGGCGGGATGCCAGTTAACTGCCTCCAGCGCACGCCGTGCGGTGTAGATATCATAGGCGATCTCCGTCGGGTGCACCTCCAGCCCGAAGCGCACACCCTGTTTCTGGAACTCGTCCAAAATGGGCAGCCAGAGGGCAGCGAATTCCTTGTAGCCTTCGTCGATGTCAGCTTGGGAAGTAGGCGGGAAGAAATAGAACTTGCCCCACACACTGCTGCCGGTGAAACCGTTGACAATGTTGACCCCAAAGAGCTTAGCCGCTTTGGCCGTGTCCTTCATTTCCTGGATGCAGCGCTCGCGCACCTTGTCTGGATCACCCTCGCCCCACAGGCGCGCCGGCAGGATGCGCTGGTGCCGCTTGTCGATGGGGTCACAGATGCACTGCCCCACCAGATGGCTACTAATGGCGAAGCATTTCAGGTTATACTTGTTGAGGATGTCCCAACGGCTCTGGACGTACCCATCCTGGCTGAGTGCTTTGTCTACTTCGAAATGGTCACCCCAGCAGGCGAGCTCCAGGCCGTCGAAGCCCCAAGCGCTGGCTTTTTGCGCCAGCACTTCCAGAGACAGGTCAGCCCATTGACCGGTGAAGAGTGTGACTGGTCGTCCCATTGATGCGATACCTCCTTGTGTCTAAATAACTGGTGAGAGACTAAACCTGTATGCGCACACCGTCTTCGCGGAAGAAATGCAACCGTTCACGCACCAAGTTGAAGCGCAACGCCTCGCCCAGCTTGTGATGCGTCATACCCGGCACCGTACACACCAAACTCTGCTTGCCCACCTTGATGTGCAGGATCGATTCGACCCCCAGCGGCTCGATCAGAAGCAGCTCTCCGACGTACTCACCCTGAGGATGCAGCTGCACATGCTCCGGACGCACTCCCAACTTGAAACGCGCTGGCAGCTCGCCGCTCACCGGCTTCGGCAGGCGCACCGTGCTGTCTATGATGCTGATCGTCCCATCATCACACCGTGCATCCACCAGATTGATGCGCGGCACACCCACCAGCTGCGCCACGAAGATCGTCGCCGGCCGGTCATAAATATCAGTGGGGCTGCCGATCTGAGTGATGCGCCCCTTATTCAACACTGCAATGCGGTCAGCCATAGTGAGGGCCTCGATCTGGTCGTGAGTGACGAACAGGGTGGTGCTACCTTGGGTTTTCTGGATGTGCTTCAGTTCCACACGGAGCGCCTCACGCAGCTTGGCATCCAGGTTGGAAAGGGGTTCATCCATCAAGAAGATGCGCGGCTGACGCACGATGGCACGCCCTAATGAGACACGCTGCATCTCACCACCGGACAGATGGGACGTCCTGCGCTCCAGGAGATGGGTGATGCGCAGGATTTCGGCAGCCTGGTACACACGCCGGCGGATCTCATCCTCGGACATGCGCCGCATCGGCGCGCGCAACGGGAAGGCCAAGTTGTCATACACCGACATATTCGGGTACAGCGAGTATTGCTGAAACACAAAAGCGATGTCGCGGTCGGGGGGTGGCAGGTCGTCCACCACCTCGCCATCGAAGAGAACGTGCCCTTGTGTCTGCCGTTCCAGGCCGGCGACGACGCGCAAAGTCGTGGTCTTGCCGGCACCTGTTGGCCCTAACAATACGAAGAACTCGCCATCTTGTATGTCAAACGACACGTCGCGCAACGCCGTGACGGTCTTGAAACGCTTTGTAATATGCTGTAACTCCACGTGGCTCATTGTGCTCCACCTCGTCTCAGCGCTTTCTCACTGCGCGGATCGAAGAAACGCACCCCCTCCGGGTCGATGTCAAAGCGCACCGGGGTGTCCAGCGCATAGGTGATCCACCGATCCACCCGCACGTTGACAATGTTGGATTCCTCCCCCAGCGCCAGGTGGATCATGTTGAAAGCTCCATGCATATCGCTGGCGTACACCCGTGCCGCCAGTGCGCCGTCTTCGGTGATGCGTGCCGATTCCGGCCGGAAGCCAATGATCACCTCGCCGTCCTTGAGGGCCTGTGCCAGCGGTGCACGCCAGCTTTCCGGCACCGTGTAGCGGTTGTCACCCGGCAGATACACAACGCCATCCGCATAGCGGCCGCTGATCAGGTTCATGCCAGGACTGCCGATGAAACGCGCCACAAACAGGTTGGCTGGCTTGTAGTACACTTCAGCCGGATTGCCCACCTGTTGGATTTCGGCGGCGGACATCACCACAATCCGATCGCCCAGTGCCATCGCCTCTAGCTGGTCGTGCGTCACATAGACGGTAGTGGCATTGTTGGCGATGTGCAGTCGTTTGATCTCAGCACGCATCGACTCGCGCAGGTCAGCATCCAGCGCCCCCAGCGGCTCGTCCATCAGGAAGGCTGCAGGGCGGCGCACCAATGCACGCGCCAGCGCCACGCGTTGCCGGTCCCCACCGCTCAACGAGCCGGGGCGCAAATGCAACAGGTGCTCGATCTGAAGCATTTTCACGATTTCAGACACCCGTTTCTCCGCCTCGTCACGCGGGACGCGCTGCGCCTGCAACGGGAAGCGAATATTATCCAACACGGTCATATGGGGATACAGCGCGAAGAACTGGAAGACAAAGGCAATATCACGCTCACTGGGGTGTAACCAGGTAACATCACGCCCGTCCAGATAGATATGGCCCCCTGTGACCGCTTCCAAACCTGAAATCATACGTAATGTAGTTGTCTTGCCGCAGCCGGATGGTCCTAGCAACACCACGAACTCACCACTGTGGATGGTGAGGTCCATCGGCTTGACAGCATGGAGCTGACCGAACTTCTTTTCTACTTGACGCAATTCGATAGTTGCCATCTTTCGTCCTCATTACTGCCGGATCGCGCCAAAAGTGACGCCGCGCAACAAGTGCTGGCGCAACGCGAAGGTGATGACTACCACAGGGATCAGGAAGAGCATCGAAGCGGTGGCAATAATGGCCCACTCGAAGCCACCTGCGCCCTGGGTGCTGGCGATCGAGGGCGGCGCGGTACGCGCGATGTCCGACGTCAACATCAGGGAGAAGGCATATTCATTCCAGGCAAAGATCAGGCAGAACACGGTGGTCGCTGCAATGCCCGTCGCCGCCTGGGGCAACACCACCTTGCGAAACGCCTGCAGTCGGCTGTAGCCATCCACCAACGCCGCTTCTTCGTACTCCCTAGGGATCTCGTCGAGGAAACCCTTCAGCAACCACACCGAGAGCGACAGATTGAACACAGTGTAGAGCAGGATCATGCCAATGTGCGTGTCGTAGATGCCCAGCTGGCGGTACATCAGAAAGATAGGGATGGTCACTACGACCGGTGGCAGCATGCGCGTGCTCAGGATGAAGAACAGGAAGTCCTTCTTGCCACTGATGTCCCAGCGGCTGAAGGCGTAGGCGGCCAGCAGGCCAAACGTCACCGCCAACACAGTCGAAGTACCAGCAATAATGAGAGAGTTGCGGAAGCGGTTGACAAACTCGCCGGGTCCGGTGATAAGCAGCCCGCGTTTGAGGAGAATGCGGTCCGCCCAATCTAAGTTGGGATCATCCATGTACTGCTTCATCTGCGCGGGTGTCAGCGTGCGGCGCTCAAAGAAGAGCCCCACAATGCCCTCCAGCGTCACGTCGAAGCAGATGGGTCTTTCCTTCAAGACAGGCTGCCCCTCCTTATCCAGCTTAGGTGTGCCATCCTTGTTGAGCTGTGGCACCATACACCAATCGCTGAGGAACCCGTCGGGAAAATACGGGATGAACTTAGGTGGCACAGCTACCGAATCAGGTCGCGTCTTAATCGTAGTAAGCGACAACCAGATCACCGGGAAAAGCATGATCGCCACGATCACAATGGCAACGATAGCGCGAATCGTTACCCCCAGACGAGCACGCGGATGCACCAAGTCTACACGGGTGCTCTCGGTGATCGGCGAGCGCGGGCCGACCTCTTCAAACTTTGCCATATACTACGCCTCCCCACGCAGCTGGTTCAGATACCGGATATATAGGTTGCTGATCGAAATGATAATGATAAGAACGATGTACGCGAAAGCGCTCGCAATGCCTGTATCGAAGCGCCCCAGAAAGGCAATGCGATACAGGTTGACCGCCACCAGCTCGGTAGCATCGCCTGGGCCACCTCCCGTCAGACCCATCACCACGTCGAATTGCTTGAAGGCTTCGATGGTGCGGAACAGGATAGCGATCATCAGCAGCGGTGCTACCTGAGGCAGTGTAATGCGCCAGAACTGAAACCATGCGCTGGCACGGTCGATCGCAGCTGCCTCGTACAGATACTCCGGAATTGCCTTCAAGCCGGAGAGACAGAGCAACATCACAAAGGGGCTCCACATCCAGACATCCACAAGCACAACTGCCCAGAGCGCGAACTGGGGGTTCGCCAGCCAGTCGGGCCCCCTGGGTGGTGGCATCCCCAAAAGGTAGTTGAGCGGCCCGAATGTGGGATTGTAGATCATAGCCCAGAACTTGCCCACCACGACCGGTGAAAGCATCATCGGGATAAGAATCAGCGTGGTGATAAAGCCACTGCCGCGGAACTTGGCACGCACAATCATAGCCATGGCAAAGCCGATAATCGTCTGCAGCCCCACAGAAAGCAGTGCAAACCGGCCGGTCAGGGCAAAGTATTTCCAGATCAACGGGCTGCTCAGGATATTGCGGTAGTTCTCGAAGCCTATCCACTTAGGTGGGGCCCCCGCAATGACCGAATACTCAGTGAAACTCAAGTAAAGGCTATAAAACAGCGGGAAGATGTTCCACAGAATCAGTAGCACCATTGTCGGCAAGATAAATGCCGTCTGGATAGTCTTATCGCTGATACGGCGTACGTGGTGCCGCTGGGCCACCTTCTCCGCTTGCAACGTGGTTGCTGTCATAACACTACCTCTTCCGAACAGAATGATAGTGGGGAGGCAGCACTACCACTGCCTCCCCGTCGGTACATAACCAGACGCCTTCAGGCGATCAGGAGCGATCCCTTACTGGGTTGCCTCCTTGATCAAGCCGGCCGCGCTCAGGATCTTGTAATGCTCCTCAGCGATGCGGTCTAGTGTCTCCTTGGCTGTACCCTCGCCGCCCACGACATAGGTATGCAGCTCGCGCTGCGCTACCTCAAGCAGCTGGGCGTACACTGGTACGTTCCAGAAGTCCTTGACCATCTCCATCGACTCGGCGAAGGCGGCGTTGAACGGAGCTACTTCGAGGAACTCAGGCGAGGCCAGCACCTTCTTATTGCAGGTGTAACCGCCCAGCTGGGCCCACTTGGCCTGCACATCCTCGCGCCCGAACCACTTGATCAACCCCTTAGCCGCCTCGATGCGCTCCGGAGGCAGGTAGGCGTTGATGCTCATGCCCTGGCCTCCCAGCGCTGCAAAGCGCTCGCCAGTGGGACCGGCCGGCATGGCGAAGTAGCCTGTGCTCTCCGCGTACGGGTTGGTGGCAGGGTTGGCCAGCGCGGGGAAGAAAGCGAAGTAGTTCATGCCCATCGCCACCTGACCGCTGATGAAGTAGTTGTTCACCTCGGGGAAGAAGATGTTGCTGCTGCCGGGAGGAGCACAGCAGGTCCACAGCTCGCGGTAGAACTCGAGCGCCTGCACTGCGCCCTCATTGTTGATGGCACCGCGAGGATCGTTGTTCTCATCGGCCCATTCACCGCCGAAGCCCCACATTACGTTCTGGAAGCCCATGGTGATGGCATCGTAGTCCTTCTGCGTGTAGATTGCCACGCCATACAGGTTCTCATCCGGGCGGGTGAAGAACTTGGCGATGTCCATCAACTCGGCCCAGGTCTTGGGCACACCCAGGTCGTAGCCGTATTTCTCCTTGAAGGCGGCCATCTCATCGGGATCCTCAAACAGATCCTTGCGATAGGCCATACCATTGGCATCACCCTCGGTGGGGAAGGCCCAGTAGCGACCCGAGCCGGTAGGATACTCAGCATAGTACTTCAGCGTTGCCTCGGTCACCGTGTCCTTCAGACCGGTCTCGGTCAGGAAATCGGTCAGCTCGACATAGTGGCCTTCCGAGGCGGCTTGACCCAGCCACTGGCTGTCGCCTACCACCAGGTCAAAAGCGGTACCCTTGGCGGCCCATTCCTTGGAGACGACATCCAGGAACGAACCCCACGGCTCCTGCTTGACCGTGACCTTGACGCCAGCTTCCTTCTCGTAGTCCTTCATCAATTCGGCCAGGTAGGTCGCCGGGTCCCACTCGGCCCAGAGGATGGTCAGTTCCTTGACCGGCTGCTGCGCTGCCGCTGGCTGGGCAAAGGCACCCACCAGTCCAACCAATAGGGCCAATACAACCAGGACATGCAACTTCTTGGACATTTTCCTTTCCCTCCTTGGTTCTACTATTGATTAATAGGCAACTTCGTCGTATACCATTGGACCACTTAACGGAAATTCACTCCCTCGTTTCTTCCTGCAGATCACCCCCTTTCAAAGTGGTCACGCCATCTCAGTCGCAGATCTAGAACATGCTCCTCCAATTACAGAACCACGGCAGCGTCCCCTTGCTCAACACACCTTATACGGCAAGGTCGCACGCACGCCGACTACCCGAGATCCCTATCACGCTGCCTTGCCGGCACTGCCGAACAGATACATCATTTCAGCAATACGTTCCTGCACAGCCACTCGCGCTTGGGCTAACACATCCTCGGGAAAACCGGAACCGATCACATCATAAGGATTGTAAGCGCTGCCGACACGGTTGCTTGCATCCCGCAACGTCTCGAGATAGGTGCGTTTCAGGATGCTGCCCACATTAATCTTGCGGACACCCAGGCGGACAGCTTCAGCGAGATCGGGTGGATAGATCGATGTAGCGCCATGGAGCACCAACGGCACCGGCACCGCACGACGCAGCTCCGCCAGCCGCTCCAGGTTGAGACGCACCTGATTACGGCCATGCACGTGCACTTGTCCTACGTTCACGGCCAGAGCATCCACACCGGTGCGCTCAACAAAAGCGCGCGCCGCGTGTGGATCATCCAGCGGTGCGACATCAGTCGCCCTCAACTCATGGTGGATACCTGGCAGAGCGTTCATCTCGGCCTCTACCGCCACTCCACGTGCATGGGCTCTCTCAACCACCCGAGCCACCGTGTCCGCGAGCCTTTCTGGATCCAACTTCTCATCTGCAAACATCACCAAGTTGAAACCCAAGTCTATAGCTTCCAACACCCAATCAAGCACAGGAGATTCGTTGAAGAGCAAACAGCATGGCACCGTGAGATTGCGACAGACCGCAAGTCCCATAGCCGCGTAAACGCTGAGTGGCTCTCGTACCTGCCGCCGAGGATGAGGCAAGTAGATACCGCTGAAACCCAAGATGACCGGTGAGCGTGTTGCCTCCGCGGCATCGGCAGTTGCCAACAAGGATTCCAGATTCCAGCTCTCAAAGTAGCCGACCGCATACTGGCCTTCCTCGGCAGCTACCATTAATTCATTGAATGGCACAAGCGCCACTAAGGGACTCCGAGCAATTTATCCTACAAAATTATACCACAGTACGGCACAATGGCAAATCCACATCCCACCGGCCCGCATTTGCTATAAGGGATTATCCAAGTCCCCGCTTACAGAATATGACCCAGCTCAAAAGCATAGAGCTTATCTCCGGCTGGTGTGATAAACCATTGCGCTATGATTATGCTAACATGATAACCTGTTGGCATACCTCGGTCAAGTCAAACCAGCTGCTGTGTTGGCTGAATGTCCCACTGGCGACACAACCGGGCAAAGGGTATCACCTTGTCCGTTTCCACCACACTCACTTTTTGCACACGCAATGCCCCCTCGCCCGTCTTGATGGTGCCGGCACCGCGGCCTACATGCAGCAAGCTGCCTGGCACTGCATTGCTGGTATCGGCAATCGCCCGGCCATCCCAAAAGAAAACACGCCTGCCACGCACATTGGCAAAGCATCGACCGGGCGAGATGCGAATCATACGGCCCAGCTGGGCTGCCGGCAGATGCCAGTCGAGTATGAAATCCTCTTCCCGCACCGAGGAATAGTAAGTGGCACCTGCCTGAGGCTGAGGACGTCGTCGCAATGTGTTGTTTTCCACATCCAGGATCAGCTGCCGAGGTATCCACGCCGTGCGTTCGAAGACGCGAGCATATACCGTGGCAACCGTGTCGTCGCGCCGCGTGCGCACCCGCACTTGATAGAGAATGTCACCTGTGTCCACTCCTCGATCTATCACGTGCACGGTCAGACCCGTCCAGCGCTCGCCGTTGCGCAGCGCCCAGAAGACGGGATGTTTACCGCGATAAGCTGGCAACAGCGAGGCATGAAAATTGACTGCCAGCACGCGCGGCACCGCCAGAATCTCCTCGCGAAAGATGCCCATATAGCCGGCCGCGACGAATATGTCAGGCTGCAGTGCACGCACCGCTGCCACAAACGCTGGCTGGTTAGGGGTCTGGGGCTCAAACGTAGGAATGGCAAGCGCGCGGGCATGGGCGATGAAGCTGGCACTGCTCTCCGTCGATAGGGCGGTGGACAGGCCACGCGCAGCTGGTGGCGCATCTACCACGCCCACCAGCCGACATGGTGCCTCAACAAAGGCCTGAAAATACCAGTTGCTGTAGCTGGAGCTCGAATTACCGAAGAATACCACCTGTAGTGCCAAGAGTCACCACCGTCTGCCCTGTTCAGGAAAGTGGGTTGCCTTGAATGCAGCCGCCCGCTCCTGCAATGGCACCTCGATAGCCATACGTTCGATGCTCGATCCCAGTTGCACGCCGTGGCAGTCGGTATGATCAAGCAGATACTGGGCATCCTCTGGGTTCACCAAGGCGGCGCCATGTGCCAGTAAGATGATATCCGGCTTCAGCTTCTTAGCAATTTCATACATTGCCTGCGTGCGACGGGCCATGTCTTCCAACGAGCTACCTCCCGCATAGCCGGTGGAACCACCTCGCGTGATGCCGGCATGGAAAATATAGATATCCGGATCTGCTCCCTTGATGAGACGTACCGTGTCCTCTTCATTAAAAGCGTAACCCACGGTGAGCATGTCCAGCTCGTGCGCGATATTGAGCATGTCAATCTCATGCTGGTAGCCTAGCCCGGTAGCTTCCAAAGTCTTGCGAAATTCACCGTCAAACCAGGCAACAGTGGGGAAGTTATGCACCCCTGAAAAGCCAATACGGCGTATGTCTTCCAGAAAAAGGCGCATATCGCGCAAAACGTCCACACCGTTGACCCCTGCCACGACGGGCACTTCCTTCACCTGCGGCAAGACTTCACGCCGGCCGATCTGATAAACCATCTCGTTGGCGTCCGCCATAGGTAACATACCCGCCAACGATCCGTAGCCCTGCATGCGGAAATAGCCCGTGTTGTATACGCCGAGAATGTCAACACCCCCTCGCTCAATGAACTTGGCGGCGATGCCATTGCCGGCACCGGTCATCACCAGCGGTCGGCCGCGCTTGATCTCGGACCACAGCCGATCCAGAAACTCCTGGCGTGTGTATCGCTTCGCCATTTCTCCCTCCATGTAGTCACTCAAGCTCTGCCTGTTGTGACCTGCATAACTGCCGATCACCCCTCACGGCAGATCCCCAGGCACCCAGTAAAACACTCCAGCTAGCACGTCCTCTGTGCTCTTGCGTCTCTGCTAAGGAGCGCCTTCTCCGAAGGTTCACACAGCATCTATCTGTTTTGACGTCGCTCGATCAGAGAGATCAGCAATTGCGCTGCCTCGCTGGCAAAGGTGGGGTCTTCGATGTGTGTCTCGCGTTCGATGACGCGAAAGTTGGGTGGCAAGCCCGCCTTCAATTCGTGCACGAACGCAGCGTCGGCCTCGGGATCGTAGAAGCCCTGACCGGGCACCGCATAGCTGTCGTATCCGCCTGTTGGGATCATGAAAATCGCTTCATCGTGTGTGTGCTGTAACCGACGTGCCACCTCACGCCCGACTTCAGCCATCTCTTCTTTATTCAGTCGCACATCGGTGATCTTGGGGCTGTGTCGAATCAGGGTGCGAGTGTTGAATGGCGGAGGCACCGTCTCAGGCTCGTTGAACACCAAGACCTCCACCGCACCCGGACATACCACTTGCGGCAGTCCAAGCTGGCCTGCTGTTGTCAGCCGTTCCGCGCCGCCGGCCAGCAAAGCGTGGAACATCTCATTCGACACCTCAATGATGGAGTAGTCGAGCACTGCACCAATGATACCTTCGCGCATCATCTGTTCCATAGCTCGCCCGCCCGGGCCGATGGCATGGAAGATGATCGTCTCATACCCCGCCTGCTCCAGCACCTCCGCTGCCTTCATCGCACCCTTGGTGGTAATACCCACCGTGGTGATGCCCACAAGGGGTTTGTCGCCGCGCTCAATTTGCACCTTCACATCGGCCATACCGCATACCGCGCCGGCAGCGTTGGCCAAGATCTTGCGCATAATGGGGTTAAGCCCCATGATGTCGGTCACCGAGAACATCATGGTAATATCACGAATGTCCACCCACGGAGCGACATTGCCGGATGCCATTGTGGAGACCATCACCTTAGGGAAGCCATAGGGCAGCGCACGCATCACCGCCGTGCTCAAGGTGGTGCCCTGCGTGCCGCCCATGGAAATGATTCCGTGGATCTTACCCTCAGCGGCCAGGCGCGTCACAATGCGCGTGGCGCCTTCTGCCATAACAGGCGCAGCAACCTCCCGCAAGGGGTTTTCCAGCAGCTGCACGAGGGGTGTCCCTCCTGCCGCAGCGACTTCCTCCCGGGTGATGTCTGCCCGGCACATGGGCGCACCCACCACGCCGGTGTCAATGACCAGCGCACGGTGGCCCAGTGCCTCAATCTGTTCCCGCACGTATTGTGCCTCACGTCCCTTGGTGTCCAGCGTCGCTAACACTGCGATTGTTTTGCCGGCCATGTCAATCCCCCTACAACACAAGTGGCTAGCGCGCCTCGTGTGTGCCAGACCGGAAGTTTATTGCTGGAGTGACAGCCTGACCACCGTTTGGACAAGGCAACAGGCCACCATTCCGTCCAAGTAATAAGGGGCAGCAACGTCACGCTGCCCCTTCCCATCCACTTCTACTATGCCATCAGCTGCTTCAGGAACTTGAGCCCTTCGGAAGCCAGCTCATCCTGGCTGGGCGCCGGCGGCCGCCAGATGGCCGCGGCACGCGCGATGGTCTTGTTCTCGCTGCTGAACGACTCAACCACCATCGCGCCACTGTAGTTGATCTTCTTCAGCGCTGCGGCAACGTCGGCCCATGGGACGTGCCCGCTGCCCGGGGTACCGCGATCATTCTCGTTGGCGTGGATGTGCACCAGGTAGGGAGCTGCCTTCTCGATTGCCTTGCCCAGATGCTTTTCTTCGATATTCATATGGAAGGTGTCCAGCATGATGCGCATTGCCGGACTGTCGATCATCTCCACCAATTCCACCGCCTGCTCGGCCAGGTTGATGAAGCTGGTTTCGAAGCGGTTGAGCGGCTCGATGGCAAAGACCACCCCTTTGCTGCGAGCGTAATCGGCCACGATCTTGAGGTTGCGCGCACAACGTTCCAGGTCCTTCTTGCGCTGCTCGGGAGTAGCCTGCCATGTGCGTCCGACGGAGGCATAGATCGGGCCACCACAGATCGTGCCACCCATCTTCGCCGTGGCGTCCACCATGTGTTTCAGGTAATCAATGCCACCTTGTTGGATGGCCGGGTCCTCATGCGTAGGGTCGCGATCGGGGCCCATTGCCGCGCACGTGCTCACTGCCAGGCCGACACGTTTGAATGCACGGGCTGCCTCCTCGTAGTCGAGATCGGACATGCCTTCAATGGGGATCTCAACCAGGTCAAAGCCCATCTGCTTGGCCTTGTCGAGCAACACCAGATCTTTCGTAGTAAAAGGCGAGACAAACGTAAATGTGTTGATGCCAAATTGAATAGCCATAGGACACCTCTCGCTTGCTGAGAATAGTTTTTTCTATAGATGGGTGCGGCGCACGAAATCCTGTGCGCCGCACAAGTAGTTTTCTATGGGGTTACCTGCACCTTGACAGGATCGTTGGCCCGCTCGCGCAGCATGCGAATCGCCTTCCCCGTGTCACTCAACGGCACCGTGCTGCTCACCAATCCCTCTAGGTTAACCATGCCCTCGGAGATCATTCGGATCGCCGTCGGCCAGGAAAGCGGTGCCAGCCAAGAGAAGCGAATCTCCTTGTCCATCGTGTGCGTGGCCAGGGCAGGCACATGGATGACATCGTCCGTGTTGGGGAGGCCGAAGTGCACCAGGATGGCTGCGTTGCCGGTGATGTCAATTGCCTGCTCAAATGCCTCGTTGGCGCTGGTGGGCACGATGGCCCGATCCGCCAGGGCACCGTGTGTCAGGTCGGCAATCGCTTCCTTCAGGTTCTTCACATAGTAGGGCGACTTCTCATCCTTCGTGTTGAAAATGTAATCGGCGCCCATCTTTTTGCCATCTTCCAGCCGGTAGTCGCGCGTCCCAATCAGTGCCACCTTGCCGGCGCCCATCGCTTTGGCCATCTGGACCATCATCAGACCCATCGGCCCAGGCCCGAAAATGGCGACAAACTGTCCCGGCTCGATGGCCAGCTTCTTCATGCCGTACACGGCGCAGGCGAGCGGTTCGGTAAAGGCACCGGCGGCATAGCTGACATTATCGGGCAGTTTGAAGAGGCCAGTGTAACGCGACAGGCAGTACTCAGCGAAACCACCATTCGCAGACACCCCCGGCACATACAGGTTGGTGCACAGGTTGGTGCGGCCATCCGCACAGGCATAGCACGCGTTGCAGTTCTGCACCGGGTTCACCACCACACGGTCGCCCGGCTTGAACAGATTCATCGACTTGGCAACTGCTCCAACCTCGACCACCTCACCGGTGAATTCGTGCCCTAACACCAGCGGCCCCTTGCCATCTGGAGTACCCAGCGGGCTCAGGCCGTAGTAATAGGAGATGTCGGAGCCACAGATCCCACAGTTCTTCACCCGCACCAGAACGTCCACATCGGTGACCTTGGGAATGGGGATCTCCTCCAGCTCCATTTTTTCTGCTTCGTAGAATACCTGCGCCTTCATTTTCTCAGCCATAGGTTGTCTCTCCTGCTTCCCGATAATCTTCTATGCATACTTGGCTGCCAGATTGTCCATAAACGCCTTGGCGCCTGCCGTTGCATCCAGTGCCTTGGGCCAGAAGCACAGGTCAATTGGCCACCATTCGTCGGTGTAACCGGCCTCCAGCAGCGCCTTGACGATCTCGTCGAAGTTGAGCACACCCTGTCCGAAAGGTGCATGCGTGCTGGTCTCATTGTCGTGCAGGGTGCCGTCCGAGTCGATGAAGTGCACGTGGCCGATCTTGCCCGTCAGCATGTGGGCGAATTGCACCACGCCGCCGGGTAGTGTCTCCTTCTCGCCCATCTGGCGCGCGCCGACCACGGCACACATGTAGGCGTGGCACGAATCGAACAGCACGCTGAAGTTGGGGTGGTCGACTGCATAGACCATGCGCACCACTTCGCTCGGTTTGTTGAAGAGGAAACCGGGCTCGAACTCCCAGACCAGCTTGATCCCCTCGCGCGCACACACTTCGGCGGCACGATGGAAGACCTGCGCCACGCGCCAGAAACACGTCTCGTAGTCCATGCCTCCAGGAATTTCGGTGGGCGGACTGATCGTGTCCACGCGCAACTTGGGGATATTCAGATCGTGGCAGATGTCCAGATTGGTCATCACCACTTCGATGTATTGGGTGGGGCTAACCAGAGCAGGCGGGACGGCACCGAAGTTGGCTGCTAGGCCGCTGACGGCCAGTCCGTGGTCATCCAGCATCTTCTTGATTTCTAATCGCTTGGCGCGCGTGTTGTACTCCGCCGGATCGAGGTGCGGAGGAAACGCTGCCAGTTCGACACCGTCAAACTTCAGCTCCTTGAGCGTTTTGAGCACGGTGGGCAGGGGAATTGGCGCCTCCTGATACCCTCCCCAGATGTAAGCCCATGCACCAATCGAGATCTTCTTCTTGCCCATTGGGAACCTCCTTTTTCTTCATGTCTAGGTCATTGAAAGCGATATGTTTGTAAGCGTCACACTCAGGATGCCGGATAACGCGGGATCATTGGCACATCCAGGTTGATGTCTGGCCCGAAGAACTTGATGATGACCAGGTCTTCACGTCCGGTATTCTCCACCTTGATAGGTGTGGTGGCTTTGGCGTAGGAGACGAGCAACTCATCCCGATCGAAGTCTCGCGCCTTGATGGGATGACCGTCGTAGCGTCCCTCGCCCTGCCACACCAAGATGTTGTACACGCCCTTGTCCACGCTGATGAAGCTCTTGCCCGGCTTCACTACCAGCTTCTTACCGCTGAATTTGGTAGTGTTGTAATAGATCCAGTACTCCTCACCCCCTTCCTGCTGTGTTTCCTTAATCAAGACCGGAGCGGTGTGCCGATTCTCGTAGAAGTAGGGGTCGCCGCTGATTTCCCAGTCAATTTGCTCTAAGACGGCTCGCTCGCCCAGACGATCGCGCTTGTCTGGGGGGACATCCTTAAACAGTAAATCTTTGGAGATGATCTTCCCGGCTACTTTCGCCTGGAGCATGGCAAAGACATCCGAGTCCTCTTGCAGTTCGATGGTCACTGCTGTGCCGGGAGCATGAAGCACTCCCGAAGGCAGATGGAATCCTTCACCTGGCACCAACAGATAGGCGCGCGAGTGACGCAGGATCAGGTCATCCTTCCATTCCACCAGGTAAGGCAACAGTATGTCCATCTTCTTTTGTTCGACAATGTAGGGATGCACACCGAAGAAGGTCTCCGGGTGCGGGCCCATGTCCAACCCTTCCGGGAAGTAGTAGGCCTCTTCTTTGGGATTGCGTCCCAGCGGTGCCACATCTTCCTTCCTTTGGTGGATGTGATAGGGGATGCGCGCGGCGAAGTCGTAAATCTTGGCGAGCCGTCCCAATCCTTTATGAGTGCGCGCATACTCGGCACCCATAATCTCTGCCCCCGCCACGTCCACAGCTTCTTTCAAGGTAATCTGCTCACCGCTGTCCAACGCCAGATAGCTCAGTCCTTCATCCGGTGGGCCGATGCGGTTATCTGCTTTAGTCACCGAAGCCAGCCATCGCTCGCAGATGTACCCGCGTTCGCCTACGTCGTATTCTTCCTCTTTGAGACCGAGGCGACGACCGGGGGGCAGAAAGTCGCGCGCTACCCATGCCGGTTTCAAGCGGAGAATCCCATTTCCCTCTGCCAACGCCCTTTCCACAAGTGCACGTGCTTTGTTTGGTTCCATGCCATGTCTCTCCCGATAATTGTTGATGTAAACGAAACGGGCGCGTGCCGGTGGCACGCGCCCGTGCTTCTTCCCTAAAATAGGGCTACCCTGCCACCTAGCGACTCTGCAACTAGACCGTTTGATCTCGAAGTAAGCAAAATTATAGCAGCTGCATAGGCGTAAGTCAATCTCGTGGTGGTGAGGCCGTTGACAAAAGTCCTGTCCAACTCCCACAACTTGTCCGATAATTTAGGTAATTGCGATTTTTTAACATTTTGCGGCAAAAGGGGTTGACATGAAGACTTTTCTGTGTTATAATGGTTGAGTATTAATGTTATGTTATATGTTTCTATAAGTATCAATATCAGTGGGTAAATCACAGAAAAAACCAGAAGCCAGGCAACGGCGCTACGACCATGCCTGGCTCTGTTTACCATAACGCATAAGTGTCGGGGTGTGTAGGGATATGACGGAAGGAACGACAAAGACTGGCGTCGAACAACAACTAGAAATTTTAATCCGCAAGGGGATGAGGCAGGAATACCTCACCACCGATGACCTGCTTAGCGTTTTTCAAGAGCCCGAGGAGAACCTCGACCAGCTAGAGGAGCTGTTTATAAAATTGCACGAAATGGGAATTGAAGTTTACAGCGATTTGGAAGAGGCGGAAGAAGAGCGGGAGCTGCGCCAGATGAGCGCTGCGCCGGATGAGCCAATGGAGGTCTCCTTGGAAATGGAGCCCTTCGATTTGGACGGCATCGCGGCTGACGACACGATCAGCCTCTATCTCAAGGAAATGGCGCGGGTGCCATTGTTAACACCTGAGGAAGAGACCGCTCTGGCCAAACGCCTTGAGCGCGGTCGTCGTGCACAGCGCCTGCTCGCTAAAGGTGGATACACCGAGGAAGAGACGGCGCGTCTGCGCCGCGAGGTTGCGCAGGGTCAACAGGCACGTGATCATCTGATTCGCGCTAACACACGCCTGGTAGTGAGCATTGCCAAGAAGTACATGGGCCAAGGAGTCCCCTTCTCTGATTTGATTCAGGAGGGCAACTTGGGCCTTATGAAGGCAGTGGGAAAGTTTGACTACCGGCGCGGCTATAAATTCAGCACCTATGCCACTTGGTGGATTCGCCAGGCCATCACACGTGCGCTGGCCGATCAAGGGCGTACCATCCGCGTGCCAGTGCATATGAGCGACCGTCTGCGCAAATTGCATCAGGTTTCACGCCAGCTTGAGCAGGTATGGGGGCGCAAGCCCACTCCGGAAGAGCTGGCCGCCGAGATGGAACTCGAGCCTGCCAAGGTGCGCTGGATGCTGCGAGTAAGCCGCCACCCGGTCAGCCTCGAGCGACCGGTGGGTGAAGAAGAGGATAGCGAGCTGGGCAATTTCATCGAAGATGTCGACGCACCCACGCCGCCGGAAGTGGCACATCATCATATGCTTCAAGAGAAGATCGAGGAGGTCTTGGCCACGTTGACGCCGCGTGAGGCGCGCATCCTGCGCCTGCGCTTTGGTCTTCAGAACGGTCGCAGCTACACACTGGAAGAGGTTGGCAAGAAGTTTGGCCTCACGCGCGAGCGCATCCGCCAGATTGAAGGGCAAGCGTTGCGCAAGTTGCGCCATCCGCGCCGCAGTCGCCAGCTGCGCGACTATCTGAGTTGAGCACCACACCGCCACGCCCGCGTAAGATCCCAAGCGCGGGCGTTATTTTTTTCGCCAGTATCGCCATACATCGCGTGAGAAGTGCCTTCAGCGATTACGAAGAGCCAGGCCTGTCAGCTTAGGCCTCAGCGGCTAGATCAGCGTTGTCAGCGGCGATCCATCCACTGCTTTTAAACTGTCGCCAGCCCACCGCTCAAGACCTGAATAACGCTCACGGCTAACACGCATAAGCTACCCTGTACTGCTGGGGAGACCGATTTCGGTGTTTCCCCCATTGGTGGAGGAATATTCGGGTGCTAAGATGGAAGGCGAGAAACCGACATCTCGCGCTCCGTGTGCGGTCTATCCCGGAGGCTTGCACCATGCGCACCCATCCATATTGGCTCATTTGCGTGCTACTGTCCGCAGTGTTCGCGCTCGTCGCCCTGTCGGTGTGGCCGCTGGCGGCATGGGCGGTCAACCTGTCTCTCAACGGGGGCTTTGAGCTCTTTGACCGCTACTATGAAAATGGCGTGGCGCAGGAATGGCGAGGCTATCCAGAAATGCAAGGACGCAACTGGACGGTGCGCGTGCAGAGCGGTGCCGACCGGCTGCACTTCATGGATAGTGATACCTTTGGCCGGTTTCTTCAGGCTGTCTATGGAGTATCCTACCTAAACTATCACCTAGAAGGAGATAAGGCGCAGGCTTTCGCCTCGCAGTATCCCTTTTCTTTTGTTTTCTCGCAGACGGTGACGGTCGAGAGCGGCATGGACTACGCCTTCGGTGGCAAGATGGTCACCTTTTGGAAAGGACCCGGCGGGGAAGTTGATCACACCAAGATTTACAAACGCATTGGTGTTGATCCTACCGGTGGAGCTGATCCGTCAGCGGCCAGTGTGATCTGGGGCGATTGGGATGGTCGCGATAACGAGTGGCTTAGCCCGGCGCTGGCCGTGACTGCCCAGGCGAATCGGGCAACCCTCTTCATTGAAATAGACAACCGCGGAGCCAATGTGGGTGTGCAGTATCTCAACACAGGCTACCTGGACAGCTTCCGCTTCGAGAAGGCCCCCGTGGTCACACTCAACATGCCCACCGAAGCACCCCCGGGCACGCTGTGGGTGAGCTGGAACGCCACGCTGCCCGACGCGGATTACTGGTCACTGTGGGGCTACGACGTACAGCTGCGCGCGAACGACGGGGACTGGCAGACACTCCAGCGGGTCAATCAGCCGGGTGGGGCGGCGGAGGACATCACACTGCAGTTGCAAGCCAACGCTACATATACCTTGCGTGTGCGCGCGTGGCAGCAGCGCAGGCCAAACGGCGATCCGACCATCCCGGCATTGCCCAGCGTGTGGGTGGAGGGACAGGTGCGCGTCACGGATGGAGATAGCACAGGGAGCTACAGCCTCTTCTTGCCCGTAATCGCCCAATCACCACCGCCCACACCGGAGCCGACACCTATGCCTGAGCCAACCGCTTCCCCTTCGCCCGACCCGACACCATCCCCACCGCCAGTCGCGAGTGATTTCCGTCTGGCAACTGTGCGCATGCTGAGTATTCAAGAGAATGGCGGCTGTGCGGGCAACCACCATATCTTTCTCTCAGTCGTTGACGGCGCGGGTAACCCGCTCTTCGGGCCAGTAATCGGTGATCCGCCAGTAAACAACTTCCGCGTCACCTCCGGCGACAAGAATGAGCCGTTCTTCAGTTATGGAATCAAGACGGCTGAGATCGTGCTCTACAACAGTGGCACCCGTCTGAAGGTGATCGAGAACCCAACCGGCACGCCAGTGACCAGCGAGCAAACACCCCTGCTCAGCACCAACACTTGGGAGATCCCCAAGGAATGGCTGGTCGAGGCCGGCTACTGCCCCGACGTTGATCACTGTAGCGGACTGCTATGTCAAGGGCACTACTCCTATTGGGTGGTCTTCCAGGCACGATGAGCTCCCCTCTGTGTATCACTTTCTCAACTGCATGAGAGCTACCGACCACGTCGGGTGAGCTCATCAGTCGTGCACAAGCAAAGCGGTCGGCAAGCCGCTAGTCATACGCAGACAGGGACACGTAACAGGTTGCTCCAGGTTCTCCTTATCTGTCTGAGTCAGAGCAGGGCGCTATAGAAACCCATCCCCCAGAGCACCACCAATAATTTGAGGCAAGAACAGACCAAAGAAATGACGCGGAGGATCTTTTAACAGCCCTTGTTAAAAAATCTATTGACATTGGAGTACTGCAATAGTATACTCAGCCAAAAGCAAGCGCTGCGGTTGGGTGACCCGGTCACCCAACACAACGAGGTGGAATTGACCGCCTGAGATTCAGCAAGAAGGAGGTGATAAACGGCACAGCAGCAATCTCACCTTTTCGATAGCGTATAACTGGGTTGTTTTTGCGGTGCAACAACAATTGCTCAGGAGGAAGCTATGTTTGCGAAGAGAACTTCTTTCACCATACTGATGTTGGTGCTCTGCATAGCCCTTGTCGGCATGCCAATGGTCACACCGGCATATGCTCAGGAGCCAAAAGAGGGGGGCACGATCATCGTTGGTCTCCAGGCAGAACCTGTGACTCTGGATGCCCCTCAGGTGACCGACTATAACACGATCCGCGCGGCATATAATCTGTACGATGGCCTGCTGCGCTTCAAGGACGAGAGCACCGAGGTGGAACCTGGACTGGCGGAATCGTGGGAAATCTCTGAAGACGGCTTGGAGTACACACTCTACCTGCGCAAGGGGGTCAAATTCCACGACGGCACCGACTTCAACGCCGAGGCGGTCAAGTTCAATCTGGAGCGCCAGATTGACTCGAATCACCCCTATCACGATACGGGTGAGTTTGCCTACGCCGAGTTCACTTGGGGTGCTGTCAAGCAGGTGGACGTGGTGGATGACTATACGGTCAAGATCACACTCAAGTACGTTTTGGCGCCTTTTATCAGCCATCTGGCGATGCATCCCGCCTTCATGGTGAGCCCAGAGGCCATCAAGAAGTATGGGCGGGATATCTCCATCCACCCGGTGGGCACCGGCCCCTATCGCTTCGTCAGCTGGACACCTGGGGTCGAAATCGTGCTGGAGAAGAATCCCGATTATTGGGGCAAGCCGGCCTATGTGGACAGGTTGATCTTCCGCCCCATCATCGAGGATCAGGCCCGTCTGACCGAGCTGCTGGCAGGGGGCATCAACTTTATGGTGAACATCCCGCCAGACGACCTGGGGCGCCTCCGGAACGATCCCAACCTCAAGGTGGTCGAGCAGACCGGTATGCACACCTGGTGGGTCTATCTGAACACTATGAAGACCCCGTTTAAGGATGTGCGTGTGCGTCAGGCGCTCAACTACGCCGTGAACAAGCAGGCCATTGTGGAGAACGTGCTCAAAGGCACCGGCGTGTTGGCGATCAATCCTCTGCCGCCTGTGGTCTGGAGTTACACCGAAGATGTGCAGCGCTATGACTACAACCCGGAGAAGGCCAAACAATTGCTGGCCGAAGCGGGCTATCCCGATGGCTTCTCGTGTATCTTCTGGACACCTGAATCAGGCTCCGGCATGCAGCAGCCTGTGCTGATGTCCACTGCCATCCAGGCCGACCTCAAAGCTGTGGGTGTGGACTGCCAGATCAAGACGTTCGAGTGGGGGGCCTACCTGGAGCAGATCATGGTGCCGCCGGAAGCGAACCCCGAGTGGGATTTGATGGCCCTCTCATGGATCGGCGACAACGGCGACCCGGACAACCACCTCTACATCCTGCTCAGCGGTGACCAGTGGCCACTGAACGGGTTCAACTGTGGGTACTACAAGAACGATCAGGTGGATGAGCTGTTGCGTCAGGGACGTGCCACCCTCGACCGTGCCAAGCGCACCGAGATCTATCAACAGGCTCAGAAGCTGATCGTCGCGGATGCTCCCTGGATCGTGATTGACCACGAAACGCAAATCGTGGTGATGGATAAGCGCATCCAGAATTTCAAGCTGCATCCCACCGGGCCATTCCGCTTTGCCGATGTGTGGATAGAACAATAGTCGCCTGACATTCCCGCTCCCGAAGACGTTTGCTGCGGGTCACGTGTTAGTAGCGCGTGACCCGCAGCCACGATGTAATCGTATGAGTGGATGGGTATGACGCGTTATGTTGTCCAGCGTGTATTGAGCCTGATACCGGTCCTGATCGGTGTGACACTGCTGGTATTCCTGATCATGCAGCTGGCTCCAGGCGATCCGGCCAAGATTATGCTGGGCACCCGGGCCAGCGAGGAAGCTGTGAAGCAGCTGCGGCGTGATATGGGATTGGACCAGCCGCTATATGTGCAGTACTTGCGCTGGCTGGGGGGTGTCGTGCGTGGCGACTGGGGACGCTCCATTCAGCTCAAGCGCGAAGTCTTGCCCTACATGGCAGGTCGCTTTCAAAATTCTGCCTACCTGATGGTGTTGGCACTCAGCATCGCCTGCTTGGTCGGCGTACCAGCGGGGATCATCTCGGCGATACGCCAGTATTCGCTGGGTGATCGCATTGCAATGGTGCTGGTATTGGTGGGATTCTCCACGCCTGTGTTCTGGTTAGGTATCATCCTGCAAATTGTGTTTGGGTTGATGCTGGGCATCCTGCCTGTTTCGGGAATCCAGTCCCCCGGGCAGACAGGCACTCTGGACCTGCTATTGCACCTGATCCTGCCTTCTCTAACTCTTGCCACGGCGCCTACAGCGATCATTGCCCGCATGACGCGTTCCAGCATGCTGGAGGTGATTCGTCAGGATTATATACGCACGGCGCGCGCCAAAGGGTTGCGTGAACGCCTGGTGATCTCGCGCCACGGGGTGCGCAACGCGCTCATCCCCGTGGTAACTGTCATCGGGCTACAGGCAGGGTATCTACTAGGTGGCGACATCCTGGTCGAGGTGGTCTTCTCCTACCCCGGGATCGGGCTTGCCATGGTGACAGGCATTCTGGCACGCGATTTTCCCATCGTGCAGGGCGGCATCCTGATGGTAGCTTCCTCCTATGTACTGGTGAACCTGATTACCGATTTAGCTTACGCTTACATTGACCCGCGCATCCACTATGGAACGTGAGATCGAACTTCGTCCCGGCAAGAGACCGGCACCGGCTCGTTCTGTCGAGCTGGGCCGGAGAGAACGTCCGCACAGCCTCACGTATGATGCTCTGCGCCGTCTGTGGCGTGATCGAGCTGCCGTGGCAGGTGCGAGCTTCCTCTTGTTTATGATCATTGTGTCGTTGTTGGCGCCGCTCATTGCTCCCATGGACCCAAACGTGACCAACCTGCCCAATCGCCTGTTACCCCCTGGCAGCCCGGGCCATCTGCTCGGCACCGACGAACTGGGGCGGGACATGCTCAGCCGTCTGATGTGGGGTGGTCGCGTGTCCCTTCTGGTGGGGTTCATGGCCGTGCTGGTCGCCATGTCAGCCGGAGTCGTTGTGGGGCTGGTGGCCGGATACTTCGGCGGCCGGGTGGACAGCGTGATTATGCGGCTGATCGATATCTTGATGGCATTTCCGTCGTTGCTGCTGGCCATTGCAGTGGTTGCCTCGCTGGGACCCGGCCTGAGCAATGCAATGCTAGCCGTGAGTATCGTAGGCATTCCCTACTATGCCCGCATTGTGCGGGGCAGCGTCCTCGCACTGCGCAATCAGGAGTTCGTCCAGGCGGCGCGCGTGATCGGGGCCAGCGACTTGCGCATCATCGTGTATCACATCTTTTCCAACAGTCTGGCCCCCCTGATTGTAGCCGCCACCCTTGACGTTGGCTGGATGATCATGGCCGCAGCAGGATTGAGCTTCCTGGGTCTGGGCGCTCAGCCACCCACGGCCGAATGGGGCGTGATGCTCAGCGCAGGACGCCAGCAGATTCGCAATGCCCCTCACATCTCCATCCTGCCCGGCCTGATGATCTTCCTGGTGGTGCTGGCGCTCAACTTTTTGGGCGACGGCGTGCGGGATGCGATGGACCCGCGACTACGACAGTCGTGAATCTTTCTTTAACCTGATAAAACTCTTCTTCCAAGGAGAAAGGCCATGTCTGCCAGCCGAACTCTGCGACTTTCCACTTTCTCGATCGTGGCACGCGACGCGCGCAACGGCGATTTGGGCGTTGCGGTGCAGTCCAAGTTTCTGGCCGTCGGCAGCCTGGTGCCATGGGCTAGGGCAGGCGTCGGAGCCATTGCCACCCAGGCAGCTCTGAACGCTGCCTATGGCATTGAAGGTCTGCGCCTGCTGGCCAACGGTTGGACTGCTCCCGAGGCATTGAACCATATGGTGTCCATAGACAGCGACGCCGACCAGCGCCAGGTGCTGATGGTAGATGCTGCCGGCCGTGCTGCCGCTTTCACCGGCGCCAAGTGTTACGCTTGGGCCGGTCACATCGTCGGTGAGGGCTATGCCTGTGCAGGCAATATCCTCGTCAGCCGGGACACCGTGGAGGCGATGGCACACACCTTCGAGACGACCAACGGCCCGCTGGCCAACCGCTTGGTAGCTGCATTGGCAGCCGGACAGGCCGCGGGCGGCGACCGACGTGGTCAGCAGTCGGCGGCGGTGGTGGTGCTACGGACCGCAGGTGGCTATGCCGCGCGCACGGATCGCTACGTCGACCTGCGCGTAGACGACCACCCGCAACCCATCGCCGAGCTGCAGCGATTGTTAGCGCTCCACCACCTCTACAGCCAGTCCGCGCCCGAGGATCTGATGGAGCTAAGCGAGTCCATCTGCCGCGAGCTGCAGACAATCCTGCGCAATGCCGGCCAGCAGCACATTCAGGTCACCGGCCAGTTTGATGACGCTACACGGCAGGCACTGCTAGACCTCTATAACATGGAAAACCTGGAAGATCGCTGGCACGAGCGCATGATCGACAAGGTAGCGCTGGAGTATCTGCGCAACAAATTCCTGTGAGCTATGGGGACCCCCATAGCGCGTAGCGTTGCCCATCGCCACTACGGGCGTTACGACTACCCGTTTACATGGTGAAGTGGAACTTCCACCAACCTGTGCGCTCGCTGCGCTGCCCGGTGACGTTGGAAACCGCCCACACGCGCCAGCGCCCCATATTGTAGGCACCGACAAAGCCGTCCATACGATAGTGGGTTTCGGTCAGCCCTTCCACTTTCTGCCACGGCTGCCAGTCGCTGCCGTCCGGGGTGCCATATTGAATTTCGATCGTGTAGGTCACTCCGCCCGGATAGCTCACCCCCGTCCAATAGAAGTCGGCGACGCGCGGGTAATAGTCGAAGACGGAGCCATCCGGTGGCCCAATCTGGCTGGGCTTGGGCACAGCTGGCAGATTAACCGTGATGGTGATGCTGCGCTCTGTGGTGCCGCCATCGCGCAATTGCACACGGAGCACATAGGTCGTAGTCGAGGTAGGGCAGACCGACTGACTGCCGTGCCCCACCACACCGCTGTCGTTCAGGTAGACGGCTGCGACGTTTTCCACATCCCAGCGCAATGTGGCGCACTCGCCCGGTGCCAGCTCGGTGCGGTCAGCCACAAAGGAGATCGACGCTTGGGCAGTGGGCGTGGGTATCGGGGTCGGCGTCACCGGCGATGGTACCACCACCTGCACCAAGAAGCGCCGCCCGAACAGCACACCAGCCGCATTGCGCAGTTGCCAATAGCCTGCATATGAGCCCGGCGCAGCAGGGGCAAACATTGTCACCCCTACATCCACAACGCCTCCCGGGGGCGTGTTCGGCAAGCTAACCATAGGCGGAGCGGACATCTGGCTGCCAGACACAAAGACGGCAGCATAGCCAGGCCCCCATGTACATGAACCGATGTTGCGCAACCGCCACACCTTATCAATGCGCTGTCCCGGCACGACCACGGTACCGTCAGGCACCGTCACATCTGCCACAAAGGCGGCATCGTCCACACAAGTGGTGGGAGTGGGCGGCGGCGTCGGGGTGGGTGCCGCAGGTGTGTTGGTCGGCACAGGAGGCAAAGTCGGTGTCTCAGCCGGGGGAACCACCCCTCCTGTTGTCGCCTGAGGAGAAGGTAGCTCGGAGATCGCGCCAGTCGGCTGCGCCACCGTCACCAGCACAATCGGCGAGAGCGATTCCTGACCGTTGACGTTGTACGCCTTGGCCAACAGGGCATGAGAACCGGGCGTGTTGGGAGTCCAGCGATGCACGACAGCGAAGGAAGCTTGTCCGCGCGAGTCTGGGGAGCTTTGGGAGGTGTACAGCGCATTGTCCACCCACAGGTCAATGCGGGTGACCCCCTGCGCATCCTGCGCCACTACCTGCACATCCACCTCTCTGCCCAAATTGACCACGGTGCCGTTCGGGGGCGAAACAATGGCCACCTGCGGCGGAACTGCCGGCCGGCGAAGCAGCAAGAAAGCCAGAACGGCGGTGACGGCCAGCGCGCCAACCGCAAGCACGAAGATGACTATCGGCCACAACCAGGAGTGCTCGCCACCTGCAGCGACAGGCTGAGCAGCCACCGGTGCCGGTCTGACTGTTGGCGGGCGCACCCCTGCCGCGGTCGCCTCGGCAGCTGCCGCCCCCACCAGCTGGACACTCACCAACACTTCACCCAGACCGATCATATCACCCTCATGCACGACTGTCGGCGCGGTGACCAGCTGTCCATTCAACGTGGTGCCGTTGGTGCTCCCCAAATCGCGCAGCACCCATTGCCCACCTTCAAACGTGATGCTGGCGTGATGGCGCGATACCTGGGGATCATCTATGACGATGCTATTGTCGGATACACGACCTATCGTGACGGCAGGACCAGGTGCTGAGAAGGTCTGGCCAGCACGCTTGCCGCGCCGGATGGTGAGATACACCATCGGTGAGAGCGGGACATGAGCACTCATTTTTTCCCTCCTCTTGTGGGGCACCAGTGGCCGATCGGCGATACAATGGCGCCAGGCTAACCTAGCCCCTGCTGAACTTCTCCTACATTTCGATTATACGAAATTCCCTAGAAAGACGCGAATTATTTCAGAGAGCAAATCACCCGGAACGAAGCTTTGCCCTTGCTCCCCTTATGGGCTGTCTGCTCCGCTGGTTGGCCTCGTTCATGGGAGGCGACGTTCCTATTCCCGGATTTGTTCCCGGCGGTAACACTATTGTTAGAGAACAAGTTACAAGACATGCTATTGGCTCGGCTTGCAGACCAACCTCTTTGGAGTGTCACATTGAGCATAGATGAAAAAGCCAGGCACGAAATTTGCCTGGCTCGCACTTCTATGCCCTATCCGCGCCCCTCAGCTGGCTGCCAGCTCGCGCTCGCCTGCCGGAACGCGGCGCAAACTCAAGCCGATGCGCCGACGTTCCGGATCAATGCGGATGATCTCGAAAAGATAGGTTTTGCCCGGCACAACGGCCTCGCTGGGATGATGGATCTCGGTGTCCGAGAGCTCGGACAGGTGTGCCAACGCCTCGACCCCGATCTCCAGCCGCACAAAGGCACCGAATTCCGCTAGATTGGTGACAGTTCCCCGCACTCGCTGACCCACGACATAGCTGGACTCGATGATGCTCCACGGATCCGGTTGTGTCTGGCGCAAGCTCAAGCCAATTTTGCCCTGCTCTTTGTCAAGATGAATGATTCGGACATCCACCTCATCACCCACACGAACAACCTGGCTGGGATGCTTAACAGGTTGCCAGCTCAGTTCGGAAAGGTGGAGCAATCCATCTACACCGCCCAAATCCACAAAAGCGCCGAAATTGGTCAGGCTGCGCACCACCCCATGCAGCACTTGGCCGACCGCCAAGCTCTCGATAAACTCTTTGCGCTGTTGATCTTGCCATGCTCGCTGGGCAGCTTGCTCTGACATCACCAGTCTTTTGCGCTTGCGATCAACCTCGATGACGCGCACGACGATGTCACGGTCGATCTGCTCAGCCAGCCATCTCTCTCTTTCTTCCTCCGCAACGTCGCGTGGGAACCCAACTACCTGGGAAGCAGGGACAAAACCAGGCACACCTTCGAAGGGGACCACCAATCCCCCTTTGTTATGCCCGGTCACTTTGCTTTTATAAATGGCGCCAGTTTCCTGATATTCCTTCGCCTTTTGCCACGCGAGCTCGCGACGTGCCAGATAGATCGAGACAATTATGTTGCCGTCCTGATCCTCCGGCTTGACAATATAGACAGGAACCTCCATGCCAATCTGGATGGTCTCGATACCTTCTGCTCTCAGACGTTCCAGATCGCGCGAGTTTACGATACCCTCGCGCTTGACCCCAATGTCCACCACAATCTCATTTGGCCCGATCCAGACGACTGTGCCGGTGCGAATCTCACCGCGCTTAGGTTCCTGGAAAGCAAATGCCTGCTGAGAGAGAAGGTCTTCCATTGTGGGGGGATTGGGTTGGGTATCATTGGAGGCGGGCGGGATATTGTCGCTGCTCATACATTCCACTCCCCTTTAGATAATCAAGGATTATACACCCTACTGACAAGCTGTCAATCTGAGATATCCCACCCTTTTCCAGACAATTGGCTTTTTTCTCGGTACATGGTAAGATGAGCATTACCTTTGGCAAAGCAGTTCAACAGCCCATAAAGGAGGAGAAAAATCATGGCCTCACTGCTCAGCAAGGTACAGACTCTCATCTCCGCCAGCCTGCATGCTCTGGTGGATAACGCTCTCAAGGCGAACTCGGTGGCAGTTTTTGATGAGTACATTCGACAGGCCCAGAACAATCTGGACGAACTAGAAGATGCCCTGGTGACGGTGCGCGGCCAGCTCAAGACACTGCAACGCAAGTACGAGATGCTCCAGGCCGAGGCAGAACAGCTTGACGCCGATATTGACCGCCTGCTCAAGCTGGGCAAGGAAGACCTGGCAACAGCGGCACAGGCACAATACAACTCGAAGGTAGAGCTGGCGCAGGATTACAAGGAACAATTGGACAAGCAACAAGCGGAGGCGGACAAGCTGGCTGCTGCCCGCGTCAAGTTGGAAGCGAAGCTCAATATGGTCAAGCAGGAACGTGAGCAGGTAGTGGCCCTTATGGAGCTGGCACGCAGCAAAGAGATTGCTGCCAAGAGCATCCGCTCCCTGGATGACCTGCAAGGCCTAGGAGACGCCGACATTGCTCGTGTCACCGAACAGATTCGCGCCCGATTGGATCGCGCCGACGCCGAAATGGAAGTCAAGGCAGCTCGTCTGGAGGTGCAGATGGACGAGGTGCTTGGCAAGGATCGCCTGGAGCAGCAGCTGGCCGAGCGCAAGCGTCGTCTGGGACTAGCCGAATAGTCGCGGCGCATAGACGGGCCCCGGGAGCGGCCCACGAGACTCCCATAGGACTATGAGCCGAACACGCACCATCTTTCTTGTCATTGTTGGCATCGCTCTGATCGCCATCCTGGTCGGGGTGACGTATGTGCTGCTGTGGCGCGCTACGCCTTCTGGCAGCCCCCTGGTGCCCACCCGTCAGAGCAGCGAACCCATTCAGGTAACCATCGCGGCTGCTCTGTCGGTGGAGCCTTGGGTCAGCGAAGCTGCCAAGAAGTTCAATACAGAGGGACACCAGCTGGAAGGACGCACCATCCGTGTGTCCGTCATCGGCATGGACGGCCTGGCCGCCATGGGACGTTACGAACGCGAGGAGATGGATCCCTTCCCCACTGCGTGGATCCCTGACAGCCGCTACCTGGTGGAGTTGGTGAACGCCACCTTTAAGACCAAGCTGGGACGTGACGTCTTCCTCACTGACGGGGAATATCGCGCCCGACCGATCGTCATCTCGCTGTTCGCATGGGGCATTTACAAGAGCCGGGCGGATGTGCTGGAGAAAACCTTCGGTGAGATCAACTGGCGTACCATCCATGATGCAGCGATCGCCCCTGGCGGCTGGAGAGATATCGGCGGCAAAGGAGAATGGGGCTATTTCAAACTGATCGTGCCCCACCCTCGCAAGAACATCGGCGGGCTGGCTGCTATGGTCAGCGCAGCGGGAGAGTACTATGACCGACCCAACATCAGCGTGGAAGACATCACACAGCCTGAGTTCCAGAAATGGCTCAAGGAGCTGATGGGCTCGGTAAGTGACTATGCGAGTTTGGGCGCTTATCCGGGCGAGAATCTGGCACTGTTCGGTTACTCGGCCGGCGACGGGGGACAACTGTTGGAAAGCGATCTGCTTATCAACATGGCAGGCAGCATGAACCGATGGGAACCGCTGCGCATCCTGTATCCCAAGTATGTCACCTGGTTCGACTTCCCCTTCTCCGTGTGGATTGGCCCGGAGACAAGCGCGGCCGAAAAGAATGCTGCGCTGGAATTCGAGAAATATCTGCTTTCGCCCCCAATGCAGACAGAAGCGGTGAAATTCGGCCTGCGACCTGTGCTTGGGCAGATCTCGGTGGAACAGCCGGACAGTCCCTTCGTGGCCTGGAGTGAGAATGGAGTGACACCCGTGGTCGAGCGTTCCACGGCGATGCGCAACCCGGATCGCGACGTGTTGCTGGCACTGTTGCGTTGGTTCGACCTCAACATAGCACGCTGAGCGCACGATGCAGAGCACACCATGTTCTCCGATAAGCGCAAGGAGTAGTAAAGGCTCCGGGTGGTTGCTTCGGTGCTCCCAGATAAGTGTGGTGAACACTGGAAAACCTGGCATATAGCTGATCTCATCAAAGGACAGGCAAATGAGTCCGGCACGTCGAAAAAATGTCAGCCCTGGACGCGCGTTGGTTTCCGCTCTGGTGGCAAGCGGGATCTTCTTTGCTGCCTGTGCCTCCTGCTGGTCCGTTCTTGCTACGTTGCTGCCCGATGCAGCTCAGGTTGAGCCGACCCCACTACCCTATAGCGGTGACGCGTTGCGTCTGGCCGTTTCCCCTGAAAAATGGGCCCTGGTTGAAGAGATTGTGAATCAATTTCACGCCGCCGGTCACACCACGAGCGACGGACGGCCGACGCGCATCCAGCTGCTGGAGATGGATGCCGAAAGCATGGTAGACGCAGCACTGGCAGGAGAGGTCCACGCCATCCTGCCCGATTCGTCACTCTGGCTGGATATTCTGGATCGACGTTATGCCGAACAAGCGGCGGTGCAGGATTCGCTGGGTGTCCCACGCACACTGACCTCGGGGGTGACGCGCTGGGCGATCAGCCCGGTGGTGATTGCTATGTGGGAGGATACAGCGCGCTCGCTGGGCTGGCCGGACAGGCCGATTAGCTGGAAAGACATTCTGGAACGGGCGCAACGCGACTCTTCCTTCCGTTGGAGTCATCCTTCTACCAGCTCGGCCAGCGGGCTATTGGCAACGCTGGCGCAATTCTACGCCGCTGCCGGGATCACGCGCGACCTCACGCCAGACCTGGCACGCAGCGAGTCGGTGGTGCGTTACGTGAGCGCCATCCAGAAGACAGTGCGCTTCTACGGCGAGGGAGAGTGGACAGTTATCCAACGTGCTCTGCAAGAGGGCAAACACTATCTGGACGCTTTTGTGGTGCAGGAGCAACTCGTTGTCTACTTCAACCGACAGCCACAGCGCCCCGCCCGCTTGGTGGCGGTCTACCCGGCAGAAGGCACTTTATGGGAGGACCACCCGCTGGCTCTCATTGAGACGCCCAACCTGTTGCCCATACATCGGGAGATCTACCAAGCCTTGCGCAGTCACCTGACATCCGAAGCGACCCAGCAGGTTGTGTTGAAGGCGGGCTATCGCCCTGCTAACCTGGCCATTGCGATCAACACGGCCACGTCGCCGATCAACCCGGCGAACGGTGTGGAGCCCAGCCAGCCACAGACCACGCTGCAGATACCATCGCCTTCCGTGGTGGAAATTGTGCGCGACGTGTGGTGGCTCACCAAGCGCCATGCCAATGTTTATCTCGTTGTCGACACGTCGGGCAGCATGGAGGGTGAAAAGCTGGCGCGCGTGAAGGAAGCCTTGGTGACATTCCTCGACCAGATCAAGGGCGAAGAGGAACGGGTGGGTCTGGTGGCCTTCTCCTCGTGGGTCTATCAGGTGGAGGAGCTGAACAAGATTCGTGACAATCGCTCCCGCCTGCTC
This sequence comes from uncultured Ardenticatenia bacterium, assembly GCA_937127125.1. Taxonomy (GTDB): domain Bacteria; phylum Chloroflexota; class Anaerolineae; order 4572-78; family NAK82; genus NAK82. The sequence goes on along the minus strand of CAKZLO010000033.1, from coordinate 32,478 downwards.
ACCGCGATCGGTGAGCTGGAGGCGAATGGCAACACGGCTCTGCTGGATGCCGTGTGGGAAGCTTACCAGCAGCTGCAGCGGTTGGGCGATCGCGAACGCATCAACGCCTTAGTAGTTATGACCGACGGCAAGGAGAACAACTCCTGGCTGTCGCTCAGCGAGCTGGAGGATGGGATTCGACGCGGCAATTCTCGAGGCGTGCCGATCGTGATCTTCTGCATTGCCTATGGTGAAGATGCTGACATGGAAACGCTCCAACGCATCGCCGAGGCGAGCGGTGGCATAGTGCGCGTAGGCGATCTCGAGACAATCCGCAAGCTGTACAAGCTTATGGCCACCTACTTCTAGCCCGTCGCCGTCCCCTAGCTATTGCCAGCTCACGTTGTGGCAGCCTGTGCGCGTAACGGCAGCAGATATGGATAACACCAGCCAGGATTTCAAAACAGATTTAAAGCGACGGGCCCGGCGTGCCATCTTGCTCAACGCGGTGATGCGTTGGGAGAGCGCTGTGGTGATTGCTTTGATATTGATCAGCACAGCCGGCCTAGGGCTGGCGGCGTGGCTGGAGATATTTTCGTGGTTGCCGATGTGGATCGTATTGGGAGCAGGCATCATAGCTTGGCTGGCTCTTTTCGTCAGCAGTCTGACGGACGAGCAGGATAACGCGCGTGCAGTGGCCGCCGTGCTGCGAGAGAGCTGCAATCCGGGACGGTTGCGCTCGCCCAAATTGCGCACTCAGATGGACAAAGCGCTCGGCTACCGCGATCTGCTGACTCAGGCCGTATTAAACGCTCGCGTCGGCATCCTGCGCGAGCGCCTGGCACGCGCCGTTGAACCGGTGGATGAGTGGATTGAGGCAATCTATCGCCTGGCGTCCAAGCTTGATGCCTATGAATTGGATCGCGTCATCCAACAAGATATGGAGGCAGTACCACAGGCCATAGGGGACTTCAAGCGGCGGCTGGCCCAAGAGAACAATCCTGCCGTACGTGCCACATTGGAAAAGACCATCGCCGACACAGAACGGCAATGGAGCCAGCTGGTCCAGTTGCGAGATACCATGGAGAAGGCCAGATTGCAGCTGGAGAGCACGCTGGCCATGCTGGGTACTATTTATGCCCAGCTGCAGGCGATCGATTTGCAAGCGACAGAACGTGGCCGTGATGAGGAGCTGCGGGCAGAGATCAGCGAGCAGGTGCACCAACTGCAGGAATTGAGCCTCGCAATGGACGAGGTATACCGTTCACGCGCTGCCCAGCGATAGATCTGCCATCAGGGCAGCGCCAGCCTCGTTCGGGATTATATATAGGGCAACTTAAGGGCGCGGGCACATCTTCTTGGCCACTAAGTGGACCGCAAACGTGCGCTGTATGCCATCCTCGAACATCACTGTCACCAAGCGGCCAGCGACGTCCTCTCGAACGCTCACGACGTAGCCGTTGCCAAAGTCAGCATGGTGCACTGCCATGCCCGTCGTGTACTGATACTCAATGTGCTCGACAGGCTGATCTTCCTGCGTTGCTGCGCCAGCAATGAATTGGCGGTCGTGCCACAACTCTGCATACACCTGCAATTCCTGCGGACGGCGCACACGACGGCTGATCTCTTCGAGCCGGCTGCGCGCTGCGCTGATGCGCTCGATCAGAGCAGCCTTGCGTTGATGTGCACTGTAGCTCTGAGCGATGCGCCGGGTGGCATCGCTGAGGGCGGCGCGCAACTCCTGGATTATGGACGCCGGCTCGCCGACCCACACATCGATCTGCACTAATCGGATGCCATGTTGCTGACACAGCTGGGTGCGCGCTTGTTCGCGTTGCTGCTGTTGGTATTCTTCCTCCAAGCTCAAACGTCGGGGGCGTCCTGCCTGTAAACCTCGGAAGCGAATGGCGAGGCCGATTTCAGGATAGACCATGTCCAACTTGAGGCGACGGTTAGTGTCTGGATTGATCAGCCAGCTGGGCATCACATCGTACTGTACGACGAAGCCCTCCAGCACACGCGCCAGGATCTCCCGCCAGGCATCTAGATTATTCCACATTGCCGGATGTTTCCAGCTGCCACAATATATGGATTGATTCACATTATAGGATAAACTGCTGCGAGAGGCAATGCCATCTTTGTCAGGGGAGCAAGCCACCGCATCACCCTCTACCACAAGATGTTGCTTCCACAACCCGTTTAGTTCGTGTCAACTGCCACCACTACGCACAATCCAATTTGCATGTCCCGTCTGCTGCTTTCAGTCGCGAGGATCTCTGCGTCTTGTCAGCAGGTATCCACGTCCTTTTCGTCACTGCAACCACCCCGATGCTCGTAGCCCATCACTCCTTTTCCAGACGGGCTAGACAGGTGGGTAATAACCACCCAAGGTTTCGCCCCTTGACAGAGATAGGGGATGTGATATAATAGTGGTGGCCCCGCCGGAGATAGCATCTCCGGCCTGACACCCGCCGCAAGGCGGGTTGTCCCTTTTTTAAGAAAGATGGACAACCCCATGGAACGAGTCGTCGCCTACATCGACGGATATAATCTCTATTATGGCCTGCGCGAAAAAGGGTGGAAACGGTTCTATTGGCTTAATCTCCAAAGGATGATTCAGCATCTGCTCAAACCTTCGCAGGTGCTCGTGTGTGTCAAATACTTCACTTCGATTGTGAAACGACCTGACGATAAGCGTAGACGCCAACAAGTGTATCTGGAAGCGTTGGGTACTCTCACTGACCTCAAGATCTTCTATGGTCATTTCATCTCCGATACTGTCACCTGCCACTCGTGCGGACACCAATATGAGACCCACCACGAGAAGATGACCGATGTCAACATCGCAGTCGAATTGATGACAGATGCCTTCAAGGACTCCTTCGACGTAGCATTTCTCGTATCCGGAGACAGCGACCTGGTTGGTCTGTTGCATTCTATACGGAACCTGTTCCCCCGGAAACGTGTCGTGGTGGCCTTCCCGCCACGCAGGACTTCCAGTGCTCTCAAGCGAGAAGCTGACGCCTACATTTACATAGGCCGTAATGTCCTGTCAAAGAGTATCTTTCCTGATGAGGTGATTAAGCCCGACGGATACGTGCTACGGCGACCTGATTCTTGGCGCTAGTCTCCATCGGAACAACAGCGCGCTGCGCTCTAGAATCAGGCACAGCGCATCGCATTCGCCTAACAAGATGCTGACCGGCCTGCGATCCTCCCCACCGCTATGTTTCTGGTGTGTAGCGGTGGAAACTGCCAATGTACCCCTGCTTCCCTTTTTCTTAATTCACCTCCCGTTAGGACTTTGAAAAGTTCTCGTCCAAATGCTTTGACAAAACACAGTCTCCTCAGTATGATGCCCCAAGATGAGCGTATCCCATTTTGATGCACATCCGGCAGCTACGCGATCAGAAGGCTCTGCCGGTCGTGACCTCGTTTTGGCCTTCGGCCTCAGCCTCTGCCTCTTCGCCTTATACATGCTCTCCTACCGGGGTGGATTTCACTCGGTGGATGAGGTCTCAATGTTCGCTGTGACCGAGAACCTGGTCAAATTCGGCCAGCTGCATACCGATCAGATCGCCTGGACGCAGTGGACAACTTCTCAGCGCGAGGCACAGGGCTTTTTCGGCATCGACGGACACGTTTACTCAAAAAAGGGGCCGCTGTTCTCTCTGGTGATGGCACCGCTGTACGGCTTGGGCCTGCTCACCCCTGGCATTGGAATGCTCCAGACTGCCTCGCTGATCAATGCACTGGTCACTGCCGGCACAGGGGGCCTGGTGTTCACGACCGTTCGGTGGCTTGCATTTGATCGCAAGGTAGCGCTCATCACTGCCGGCGTCTTTGGCACCGCGACCATTGCTTGGGTGTACAGCAAGTACCTGTTCAGCGAACCCCTGAGCGGCCTCCTGCTGCTCGGCACAACCCTCCTGGTGCTGCGGGTACGCAGCGGGAGGGAGATCTGGTCAGCGAGATCAGCCGGCTTCTTGGCAGGGCTGGCCGTGACCACACGCGTCAATAACCTTTTTGTGGCGCCTGTCTGGGCACTGTACTTGATCGGTATAGCTGTGCGAGATGGTGCGCTCGCTCACGATCGTCTCACGGGACAGGTGCAAAGGTCGTTCCACCGTCTGCTGCCGCTGTTGCACTTCTTGGGTGGCATGATGCCTCCTGTGGTGTTGTTGCTCATCTACAACGTATTGCGCAGTGGTGATCCGCTGCAGACAGGCTACGATCTCACCATCTTTTCGCCCGACATTCTGACAGGGCTATACAAGCTGCTGTTCAGCCCATTACGCGGGTTGTTCGTCTATTCGCCTGTGCTGCTTCTCAGCTTGCCTGGGATGATCTGGCTGTGGCCACGGCATCGGGGGGCTGTGCTGCTGGTGGCAGGCATCAGTGGAATCACCTTGCTCCTCTTCGCCACGTGGAGCTCGGGTGAAGGTCTAAGCTGGGGATCACGTTTCCTGGTCCCGCTGGTGCCTCTGTTGAGCATTTGCCTGGCGCCACTCGTCGAGCGCGCATGTCAGCGCAATCTGATCGTGACTATACTCCTGGGTGTGTTGGCAGCCCTCTCGCTAGCTATTCAGCTGCTGGGCGTGGCGATCAACCCATGGGTCTATCTGAGCGAGCTACAAGCCAGGTTCGGCGGGGAGTTTTTCCTAGAACGTACAGCAGCCCTGGTGGACTTCCGTTACGCACAACCACTGGGGCAGCTGCGCGCATGGTCACTGGAAAACTCGGATATAGCCTGGTGGCAACCATGGGGATTGGACAGACGTGCGCTGGGATTGAGCCTGCTGTTGCTGGTCATCGCAGCAGGGTATATGGTAAGTGCCTGGCTGGGACGTTGGTCGCGGAGCAGCTTGGTGATCGCCAGCATTGCCACATTGCTCATCCCACTGGGATTGTTGAGTCGCTATTACGTGACCGATCGGCAGTTTGGCGGAAGGCAAGTTCCATCGTACGTGGCAGCACTGGAACAGGCCGCAGCGCAGGCACACCCTGATGAGTCCATCATTACCGTGGCACCCTATCATTACCACATGGCGATGAACCGCTTCAAAGCGCGCATCCCGTTGATCGGCATGGCGCGCCAGAGCACACCCCTGGCGGAGACCGCTATGCCACTGTTGCAGCAAGCAGTGGCGGGACGCAACGTCTGGCTGGTCACCGTCGGCTGCCCGCCGGCCGCCGCAGATAACCCGGTGGAATGGTGGCTGGCGCGCCATACATTCAAGGCGAGCGACGAATGGATCGAGGACGCACGCCTGGTGCGTTATGCGACCGCGACTCCCCCGTTGACCATCACGGTACAGCTTGCCTTGGGAGGTATGTTCCAGCTGGATGCGGTGCGCGTACCGGTCTCCGTTGTGGCCGGTGAAGCGATGCCCATAGAAATGCACTGGCGTGCTCTGAAGCCCCCGGATGCCGATTATAACATCTTCGTGCAGCTGCTGGGCAGAGATGGCCTTCCCGTGGCACAGTATGATGGGCCGCCAGTGGGAGGATACGTTCCCACCACCACGTGGAAAGTGGATGAAGTGATACACGATCGTCGGGCACTCGTTTTGCCGCCTGCTACGGCGGCGGACAGCTACCGCCTCATAGTCGGTGTGGTCAACCCGGTCAGCGGAGAGCGGTTGAGACTCGCCGACACAGACAAAGATGTGATCGCATTAGGAAACGTCCTGGTTGAGGCAATCGCTCGATGAACCGTGAACATACCTTTCGATACCACTTTGCCGCGATGGCCACGCTGCTCATCACATTGCTGGCCTTCGTGCTCCGTGCTTACCGCCTGGACGCCCAAAGCTACTGGATCGACGAAGGCTGGACACTCCACTACGCTGCGCTTACCCCGCCACAATTGTGGCACACACTCCAGACGACGCGCGTGGTGCCACCGCTATATCACTTCCTGACTCTGTACTGGAGTGCACTGCTTGACAACAGTGAATATGCAATGCGTTTCCTCTCCCTGCTGTGTGGCGTGCTGAGCGTGCCACTGATGATGCGGCTGGGAAGAGCGCTCGGCAGTGTGCGCTTGGGCCTCATCGCAGCGCTGTTAATTGCAGTAGCACCCTATCAGATCTGGCACTCTCAGGATGCTCGCAACTATACTATGCTCACAGCGGCCGGACTTGTGAGCATGTGGAGCTTTGTGGTGCTGTGGCAGGGCCGATGGCAGTGGCGCTGGCAATTGCTCTACGTGCTGGGCACCGCGTGGGCGCTCCTGACCCATTACCATGCCCTGATCCTGATCGGCGTGCAGGGGCTCTTTTTGGTGGTGAGTCGACTGCTTCGACCGACGGGGATGTTCCGCCAGTGGCGGTTTTATCTGCGCTGGGGCGGCCTGATGCTCATCACACTGGGGTTGTTCGGTTTGTGGCTCTACTTTGGTCTGGGCGCGCTCAAGGAGTACTACAACTGGATCCCCCAACCAGCTCTGTGGGAAACATACCTGCGCGGCATCGTGGCGTATAGCGTGGGAGAGCTGGTGCCGCCGCCGACGTCATTTTGGCTCAGTCTGGCATTTGCAGTGCTGTTCTGGTGCGGCTTGGTGTATGCCGGTTGGCGCAGCTGGCACAATTGGCGTGGCCGCTATACGTTGGCATTCCTGGCAGTCTATACGCTGATGCCCAACCTGGTCGCCTGGCTCTACGGCGAGCTGCGCACGCCGGTCTATCTGGAACGCTACCTGATCCCGGTGCAGGTCGCTCATCTGTTGGTCGTGGCAATGGGTGTGCTGGGCGTGAGCCATGGTGTGCACAGTATCTTTGGGCGGGCGTCATTCAGATGGGCTCGTTTCCTCGCCGTCTCAGTGGGGGCATTGCTGCTTCTGGGGCTGCTCAGCATCAGTGGCTGGGTACTCTACCACCATTATTTCGATCCGGCCTATGCCAAGCCGGACTGGCGCACCATTGCGCATATGATCGAGGACTATGCCTCACCCGACGACGCCATCATCATCACCGGCGACGGCAGTGAAATGGTCTTCAACTATTATTATAAGGGGGATCTTCCCGTTTATGTGGACTTTAACACCCCGCCGCCTCCGGCGGACAAAGCGGTGCAGCGGCTGGCCGAGATTGCAACACAACATCGTCGCATATGGTATACCCCCTATGGCGTCCCCATCGACAGTGTCCTGGAAGGATGGTTGGCATCCAACGCCTATCCCGTCTGGCAGAGCTGGTTGGGACGCCAACGCCTGGCGCTCTATGCCACTACAACGGCCTCCACAATGGCCGAGCGACCTGCCCACACCGTATTCGAGGAATCGCCGGGGAGAGGGCTGGAGTTATTGCGCGCGGCGGTGCCGGCACAGCAGATAGCAGCCGGTGATGTGGCCCCATTCGCGCTGACATGGCGCGCTACCGCCCACCTCGCCCACGATTATCAGGTTTCATTGCGTCTGACCGACCTCCGAGGAGAGCGCTATGCTCAAGCAGACTGGCCGCCTCTGGCCGTCGCGGGTGCAACATCCACCTGGCAACCTGATCAGCTCGTCGTCGACCGGCGCGCGCTGTGGCTCCCTGTAGACGCTCCGCCGGGGCGTTATCAAGTGCAGCTGGTTGTATATGAGCCGAGGAGTGGCCAGCAATTGGGGACGCCGCAGCCCATTGCAGCACTGGATGTGGCTCCAGCGCGCGCTATCGTGCCGTTGCGTTCTCTGCAGCTGCCCAATCCCATCCGCAGGGAGATGAGCGCCTTGACCCTGGTGGGGTATGCGCTGCCGACCGAACTACAGCCGGGCGAAGATGTATGGATGCAGCTGTACTGGCAGCTGGCTGCCGGTGCCGACACATCTCGTCTGACGGACATAACGATGCAGCTAACATTGGACGGCGGCGCAGATCCCGATCGATACGAAACCACACGTTCACTTGCCGAACTGGTGGGCGACCCCACGGGATGGCAACCAGGACAGGTGCGCCGGATGATTTATCGTCTGAGCACCAGTCCACGCCTCGCTGCCACACGACTCACATTGCACATCGCGTTGCTGAGCTATGGCGAGAGTCTCGGGGAGCGCGTCTCCCTGTCGCCAATTACTGTCCAGCAGCGCGCACGCCGCTTCGAGCCGCCACGTGTCGCCGAAACGGCCGATGTCGTGCTGAGCAATCCACCTGCCTTCCGACTGGTGGGGTATGAGCTGACAAGCCGGGAACCTCGGCTTGGCGACGAGCTGGGCGTGACGTTACACTGGCAATCTTTGGCCGAGGTAGACAGCAACTACACTGTTTTCGTCCAGCTGCTGAATATGGATTGGCGTGTGGTGGCACAGCAAGACCTACAACCGCTCGCGGGGCGTGCCCCGACCAGCACATGGCTGCGCGGTGAGTTTCTGAGCGATCCCTACCGCCTGCGTCTGCCGACCGATCTGCCTCCTGGATCGTACCGCGTGATCGCCGGTATGTACGACGCGTCGAGCGGCCAACGGCTGCCGGTTTCGGCGGGTGGTGATTTCATTGATCTGGGCACGGTGCGCCTATGGTGAATCTCTCAACTGATGCATCTCGTACCGTGGAAAAGGCGCAGACGCGCCACGGTGGCAATTTTGAGGAACGCTGGTCGTGGCGCGACGGTGTCAGCGCACTGGTTCTAGCTGCCCTGGTGCTGCTTTTCTTCTGGCGTATCCTGACCCCCAATCTGGCCGACCGTGCCAGCTTTCCACCCGGCGACTTTGCCAAGCAATTTTGGGCCTTTGCCACCTTGGAGGCACGCGAACTGGCTGCCGGACGTCTGCCCCTTTGGAATCCCTACACCTACGCTGGCGCCCCCTTCTGGGCGGATGTGCAAAGTGCTGTGCTCTACCCGCCGAGTCTGCTCACTCTGGTGTTGGCGGGTATGCCCAATTTTCCTCTCTTCGCACTCGAGATGGAAGCGATCGCCCATTTCTGGCTGGCGGGGATGTTCACCTACCTGCTGATGCGCCGATTGACTGGCCGCCGCGATGCAGCGCTGCTGAGTGCGCTAATCTTCACCTTTGGCGGATACCTTACAGGCTACCCGAGTCAGCAGCTGGCAGTGCTGGAGACTGACATCTGGCTGCCGCTCATGTTGTACCTTAGTGACATAGCCCTAGTTGATCGCACGGCCGACCAGCCTACGTTGCGCAGCACACTGCGCTGGCAGTTTCTGGCGTGGGCCGGCGCTGCGTGGGGGCTTGCCTTGCTGGCCGGTCACCCACAGAGTGCTATGCTGGTTGGCTACACCTTCACCTGCTACCTAGCCTTCATCGCAATCGCCTACTCAGGCGGCACCCGTGACGAGAGATCTCGTCGTAGGGGCATGCTGCGCGTCGGCGTGGCATGGGCGTTTATAGTAGCAGCAGGATTAGGGCTGGCCGCAGTGGCATGGATGCCAGCGTGGGAATATATGCGCCTGTCGGTGCGTTCGGCTGGCAGTTACGATAAGATGGCTGGCGGCTTCCCGCTTTACGACCTGCTGCAGCTGCTGTTGCCCGGTTCGGTGAGCTACTATTCGCCGCTCTATGTGGGTATCCTACCGCTCTTGTTCGCCGGGTGGGTCGCCCTGAGCGCAGATCGCCAACGACGCGAGGTGATCTTCTGGGGTGTCCTGGCGGTGGGGGCGTTGTTCCTTTCCTTCGGCGGTGAAACCTTCCTGTACGCGCCATTCTATTTGTTCATCCCCGGATTCGGCCTGTTCCGCGGCCAGGAACGCCTTGCCTTTCTGTTCAGCCTGGCATTGGCCGCGCTGGCCGGTTATGGCTTCAGCCGCTACCTGCAGCGCGAGGAGCAGGGAGAGCCACACCGCACACGGTTTGATCTCACCGTGCGCTGGCTGCTAATGGGAAGCATTGCTCTGGTGTTCTTGTTCTTCATCGGACACAATGCCACCGGCTGGCAGGATGAGCATCCCTTCCGAAAGCTCCTAGCGCAGAGCGTCTGGCTGACCATTCTGCTCAGCCTGGTATGGGGATTGTTGCGCACGTGCGCCGCGCCGCAACCTGTTCACGCAGCATGGGGCCGGATCGGCTTGGGAGCGCTGGTGGTGCTGGACCTCTTCACGGCAAATTGGCAGACCAACCTGCACCCGGCATTACCTGAGGCGCAGACGAGCACTCCACCCCCCGTGCAGGCAATCCGCACCGACGCGCGGCCTGGCGAGGTGTTTCGCGTGTACAACGAGTACCGCCTCTACGAGAATTATGGGGTGCCATACGAAATAGAAGATACATGGGGTGCCAGCCCGTTACGCCTGGCACGTTATGACGCCTTGTACCGAACGCTCCGTATGGAACGTGTATGGCAGCTGCTGAACGTGCATTATGTGATCACCTGGCGTCAGGAGTTGTATGCCCCCTCGCAAATCATCTATCAGGAACCGGCCGGCAAAGACACCACCTATGTGCATCGGTTGAAGTCACCTGCACCGCGCGCCTGGCTGGTTTACCACGTGGAAGAGATTGCTGATGAGGAGGCACTGGCGCGTTTGGACGAAGTGACCTTCGATCCGATGCAGGTGGCGTTGGTGCCGCCCGGCAGCGCACTCGCACTGCATCCACCCGAAGGCGGACAGGCCGGCGAGGTCACCCTGCAAAAGCGTACCCCGGGAAGCATCACACTGGACGTGGTTACTCCTGCTGACGGGCTGCTGGTGGTGAGCGAAATCTATTATCCGGGCTGGCAGGCTTATCTGGACGGTCAACCCGTGGATATCATGCCTGTCGATTATGTCCTGCGCGGCGTGGTGGTGCCGGCCGGTCGGCATCGGGTCGCAATGGAGTTTCGCCCGTTCAGCTTTACGGCAGGAGCTATCATCAGCGTGCTGAGCTTGCTGGCGCTCACAGGAACAGGGCTGTTGTCTCGGCTGCGGAGGCATTAGGGTGTCACCGGCGAGGTACAGTACAGGAACACGTGCGCAACGCTACGGCAACGCACATCCATGGCGTTGGGTGGCCGTATGGGGAGTGCTGTGCATTGCCTGGCTGGTGCGCTTCTACGGCTTGACAGACCATCCTCCTGGTATCTGGTTTGACCCGGCGTATAACGGCCTGGATGCCTTGCGCCTCATGCAGCGCGGAGGGCATACGCTTTTCTTTCCCACCAACGGCGGCCGCGAGTCTCTTTTCATCTATCTGCTTATCCCCTCCATCTGGATTTTCGGCGCCACATCCTTCGCCATGCGAGTGGTGACAGCGTTGATAGGGGTGCTCCACGTGGCGCTGCTCTTTGGCTTTCTGTACGACTTGCCCTCCTTGCTGCCAGAGTCGGCACCGCTTGTCCGGCACATGCGTCGGCTGCGCCTTTGGCTGGCAGTGAATGGCAGCCTGGTACTGGCTGTTTCATACTGGCATCTTGCCGTCAGTCAGCGTGGCCAACGCCCTATCCTGGTACCGTTCCTCTCTGTGCCACTATTCTGGTTCTTCCTGAAGGGATGGCATAGCGGAAAGAGCAAATGGTTTGTCCTGGCGGGTGTGATGCTGGGGCTGGGCGCTTACACCTATGGCGCGGCGCGTTTGCTACCGCCCATCCTCGCCGTGGCCGTCCTGCCAGATCTGCTACGAGCTATCCTACGAGTTCGCACCGGTGATCGGGGGGAAATCGTACGCGCGCGCTGCCTGGGCCTGATCGGGCTGGCGTTCAGTGCTTTGCTGACCGCTCTGCCGATGATATGGTACTTCGTCACACATCCTGGGCAATTTAGTACGCGCGCTGCGAGTGTCACGATCTGGCAGTATGTGCACGAACCCTCGCAGGTGGTGATGGAAATCCTGCAGAACGTGCCGCGTGTGCTGGGATATTTCTGCTGCCTGGGTAGCACGACAGTGTCCAGCGGCTTGCCGGACTACCCAGGTATCACACCCTTGCTGGCGCCGTTCCTGGCGGTGGGGTTTCTAGGTGCCCTGTGGCATAGCGCGCACCTGTTGCACCGCCTGGTGTGGCTGTGGTGGCTGATTGGCCTAGTACCGTCAATGGTAACCATTGAGGCACCCCATCCTTTGCGTATGCTAGTAGCGATTGTCCCGACGGCTATGCTGATCGCGCTGGCACCGGTATACCTGACGGGATGGCTGGATCGCCTGTGCCCTGTCTCGGAACTGACCTCCCGGCTATCCCGCTTCATTGCGCTTCTGGCATTGGTCTCCCTGCCACTCACTTGGCAGGCGCACTTCGTGCGGTGGGCGGACTCTCCGGCGGTGCGGCGCGCCAATGACATTGGCGCGTTGAGCATCCGCGACGCTGTGCTGGCGCGCACCTCTGCCGGGGCGACTGTCTATTTACCTATGTCCCGGCTCAAAGACGCACCACTGCTTTATTACCTGGGTGGCATTTACAGCCGCGAGGCTGTCCTGCAAGTGACGCCTGCCGAAGGCGAAGTGGTGGTCGTCGCGCCGGACAGAACCCCGACCGACACCATGTGGGCACGGCTGGTCGACCGGCGCCTGACCATTCTGCCTCCATTGAGCGAAAAAGGGCTGGAACTCATCCGCACTGCGTTGAGCAGATCAGAAGCCACACCCTTGCGCACAATAGATGACGACGTGGTGGCATGGGCTGCCCACATAGAGGTCGACCCAGCGCTGTTCATACAGCAGCCCGCGCAACCGGCCCACGTTTCCTTCGGGCCGATGCGTTTGACAGGGATAACCTACCCGACTACGATTGACCTGTCCGGCACCGAACAAACGCTGCCGGTCACATGTTTCTGGCAAGCGGATGCGCCGATGCGCGACGAGTATGAGGTGCTGGTGCATTTGGTGGATGATAACCGACGCGCCTGGGGCAACGGCGATGCCCGCCCCACCGGCTGGGTTTATCCGACCACCTTCTGGCGGCCCGGCCTGGACACGGTTGCGGCGCAACATCACGTGACCTTGCAAGCGCAGACTCTGCCGCCACCGGGACGCTACTGGCTGGCCATCGCCGTTTACGATCCGGCCAGCGACCAGCGCCTGCCGGTGACCGGCAGTGCGGATGGTATCCAAGATACATGGCTGGCCGGTCCGCTCAAAGTGCCCTTGCCCGCACCTGACGCTGCCTTATGGCAGCGCGCTACCCGGCTGGATGTGCGCTTTGGGGATGTCGCTAAGCTGGTCGGCCTGGTGGCGGACACGCTGACGGCGCGCAGCGGTGGCGAACTGACATTGACCCTGCTCTGGCAGGCACTCAGCACTCCTGCGATTGACTATACTGTGTTTGTACACCTGCTGGATGCGCAGGGCAATCTTGCGACAGGGAGCGACTCACAACCGGTTGCTAACACATACCCTACCACCATTTGGTCACCGGATGAGGTGATCACCGACGTGCGCGCTGTCCGACTGGTGGACCGCACAGGACAGGGGCTGCCAGCAGGTGATTACCGCCTGGCCATCGGTTTGTACGAATTGAGCAGCGGTCGGCGCTTACCAGTGTATCAACCTGATGGGGAGGACGTGGAAGCGGATGCGTGGGTGCTGCCCCCTCTGGTGCATGTCTTGCCCTGACGTCGCCATGTCGGACCACATCGGGTTGGCAGCTTAAGACAAAAATGGACCTCACAAGCACTCAGCACATCGCAACAGTCTCAGAGCATAAACAGACCCCGAACCGACTGGGCGCCCATCACACCCGATACCTGGCGCTCACGGCTATGGTCGCGGTTGTGTTCCTATCCTTTGTGCTGCGTGCCTATCGCTTGAACTATCAGGAATTGCGCGGCGACGAGGCTGCGACGTGGGCCTACAGCATCCGCTCGTATGCCGAAATGCTTCAGTTTTACACAACCCATGCACATCCGCCACTCTACTATCCACTGATGCACAACTGGTTTTCCCTTGCGGGCACGAGTGAGTATGCCTTGCGCTTTCTGCCACTGGTCAATGGGACAGTGTTGGTCGCGATTTTGATGGCGCTGTGCGCGCGCTGGTTTGGCTGGCGCGCCGCGGTGGCGGCAGGACTTCTGACGGCTATCAGCCCATATCAGATTTACTTCGCCCAGGATGCACGCTCGTACTCTCTGGCAACATGGTTGGGAGCAGCCTCTACTCTGGCCCTCTGGCAGGCGTTGGCGCGTGGACGCTGGCGCGAGTGGGCACTCTACGGTGCGCTCACCCTTGTGCTGGCCTACACGCACTACTATTTTTTCCTAATCGTCGCCTTTCAGGCTTTGTTTGTGCTGTGGAATGCCTGGCAAAGGCGGCGCATTCCGTGGCGCTACATTGTCACCGGCCTCGTGGCAGGCCTTGCTTATCTCCCATGGTTGATCTACGTCTGGAGATTCCTGACCTGGTACCGCGGCAACTTTGATTCGCCCGACCTCATTGCCGCGATCCTGCGCCCACTGCTCGCTTTCGGCGGCGGACAGTATCTGATCGCACCGCTGACCTGGCTGAACGCGGGCGCGACGTTGCTCCTCTTGGCTTGGGGCGTGATCGTTGCACGGCGTAGCAACCGTCGCGCACTGCACCTGACACTCCTTTATCTGTTCATTCCGTTGCTGACAGTCTTTCTCGTCTCGCGGTTTAAAGCGATTTTCAACGAACGTTATCTGGTGCTGGCCAGCCCTAGCTTTCTGCTGCTAATAGGGGTGGGTATAGAGCAAGCGCTCAGTTCTTGGCGCGCCCGCGTGAGTTTGCCTGTGGCAGTGCTCGCCGTCCTCTTTCTGGGCCATACGGCCTATGCACTGAACAATTACTATCACAATCCATCGTTTGCCAAGAGCCCACCGTGGCGCGACGTGATGAACTACATTCAGCGCAAAGCACACCCGGAGGACGCGATCATTTACACCGCTGCCCTGCCCGAGATCAACTACTACAACGAGCGTGCGGCGCGCCTGCCCACCTATTTGATCCCCTATGACATCAACACGACGGAGCAGGGTGCTCTTGATGCTCTGCAGGCCACGTTCGAGCGCCATCCACGCGCCTGGTTGATTCCTATCCCGGCTGCGGATGCACCTGTATCGCGGCTGATAGAACCATGGATGGAGCGTCACAGCGCGCGGCTCGACGCGGTCTTCTTCCGCGCAGTCCACATCGGCCTGTACGAGTCGCCCGAGCGTTTTCTCCAAACAATGATCGCCCAGCCGGCGCGTTTCGCTGAGGCGGCCGCCCCCACTGAGGCGCTCATCCAGCTGGAGGGCTTCCGCTTCGGCAAGGGCGACAAGGCTCAGCCAACGGCGGCGCCCGGCAAGAAGCTGGTACTCACGCTGGTCTGGCATGCCCTGGTACCACTCGCCGGCGATTACACTGTCTTCACCCATCTGATCGGTCCTGACGGTCGAATGTGGGGGCAGTGGGACAATCCGCCGGTGCGTGGCACATATCCCACCAGCCAATGGTCAGCAGGTGAGCGCGTGTTCGACCAGTACGCCATCCCGGTGGATACGCAGGCACCCTCGGGAAACTACCGTGTACTAATTGGGTTGTACGAAGCGACCTCGGGCAGGAGGCTGATGGTGCTGGATGAAGACGGTCAGGTCATCGGGGACGCTGTGCCGCTCAGTCAGATAGTTGTCGTGCCCTGAGCGAGGCACGCTATGACACCACGATGAACGGTGCAAAGGGACTGCGGAGATATCGTTGTCACTGGCCGTTGATGGTCATCCTGGGGCTGTTCATCGGTCTGGCGACGGTTTACAGTGCTCTGCTGCCATTGGGCGAGGCAGCTGACGAGACCGACCACTTTGCACTGGTGCGCTTTATTGCCGAGCACGGGCGCCCCCCGCTCACCGTTGCAGAACGCCACGCCATCGGCCCTAAGGGCGATGCATCTCCCATCTACCACGGACTGGTAGCATTGCTCACCCAGCATGTGGACACCACCGCGTTGCCGAGGCTGCCCGACACGCAAGCATCTCCAAAGCGTCTTATCCCCACGGACGGGTTCAGGGCGAATCGCGTCTTCCACACGGAGGATGAGCTATTCCCATGGCGTGGAGCCGTGCTGGCGTGGCATCTGGCGCGGCTGGTCTCGGTGCCGCTGGGTGCCACCGTGGTGGTGGCGGCCTATCTTACCGGGCTGAGCTTGTTTCCGCATCGTCGCAGCCTCGCTGTCGCGGCAGCTGCATGCGTAGCCTTCCTGCCACGTTTCCTTATCCATAGCGCTGTGGTGAACGACGATGCGCTGGTCGTGCCACTGGCCGCTTTCGCCGTCTATATGATGGTGCGCATCGCGCAAGGTGCCCACCACCCTCGAGCCTTCCTGTTACTGGGTCTCCTCATGGGTCTGGCGGCGATCACCAAGTACCACAGCCTGGTGTTGCTGCCGGAAGCAACATTGCTATGCATCGTGCTTGCCTGGCGTGATGCAGTGCGTTCCCCGTCTTGGCGCCATGTCTGGCTGGCCTGGCTGCGCCGCTGGGCGTGGATGATGCTCGCCTTCCTGCTGACGGCTGGCTGGTGGTTCGCTTTTCTACTGGTGCGCTTCAATCAGGTGGCCGAACTGGGTTGGGTACGCGGACTAATTGCTCCGCTCGGGGATCCGGTGCTGACCACCGGTTTAAGCCATCTGTTTGAGACGCCAGCGGGTGCTGCATCCGCTCAAGCGTTTGGCTGGGGAGATTGGGCAAACCTGCTTTTTCGCTCATTCTGGCTCACTTACGGCTGGCTGCACGTCTTTGCGCCGGCATGGGTCTATACGACGCTGGGCGTCTGGGCGCTGCTGGCGACAGTCGGCCTGCTCGGGCAGCTAATCAAACACGGGCGCGCTAGCGGGAGAGAGGCCAATGGGCACACTCGACTGTCACACCCTTCCACTTGGCGCTGGGACATTATCATATTGGTGCTGCATGTGCTGATTTACTTGGGCATTATGGTTATGCGCCAGACATCGCGACCGGCGCGCGAGACAGCACAGGGACGCCACCTCTATCCGGCGCTGACTGCGCTCGCCTGTTTGCTGGTGTACGGGCTGAGTGGCTTGCCCCATGTTGCTCGTGATATGGCGAACTCGGTTCGTCGGTGGTGTCTGGACCGCTCCGGCACATTAGCTAGCACAGGAGAAACAAGGGATCGAGCATGGAGCGCTCTGTGTGCCTTTTCGTTGCCAACCGCTCTGCTGGCACTGAGCCTGGTTGCCCTCCCAGCGATCATTCTACCGGTTTATCTGCCCTATCTACCCGTCCGGACAATCAACCCCAAGGAAGCTGCTATCGGGCATCGGCTCAAAGCTTCCTTTGCACCCGGCCTGAAGCTCGTAGGGTATGATTTGCCCTCATCGTCGGAGTCGCCATCAGGGTCGCAGATCCCTTCTTTTGAGGCGGGAGCAGGCATCCCGGTCACCCTCTACTGGTATGCCAGTGCCCCTCAGACTCGCGATTACCTGGTGCATCTGTGCCTGCAGAATGCCCAAGAGGAAAAGGTGCTCTGCACGTATGCCCACCCGCTGGATGGACGCTACCCCGTACGCGCCTGGGAGACTGGTTATCTGATTCGCGATGCGATGATTCTGCCTACGTCCCCCTGCCTGCCGGAGAGCATTTACACATTGAGTCTGGAGATGCTCCCTGTCCAGCCGGAGTCGGCAGCCACCCTGATCGATGCCAGACTGCCCCACCCTGAGCCGGTGGTGCTCAGCCGCCTCTCTCTGAAGCCGCCGGCGCAGGCAATTGCAACCAGGCCGCGCATCGCGGTTTGGACGGCGCAGGGTGCGCTGCAGCAGGAGACCCTGGATGTGCACCAATTGCGACAGGGATTTACTGTCTTTGTCCAGCAACCGGCAGGCGCCAGTGCACCAGGAGAGCAGCCCTCGGTGTGGCTGGCAAGCCGCCAGGAGCCGGCGCGGAGATGGCAACCTGTGGCTCTGCACTCAGTGTGTCGCGGTCCGGAGGGCCAGGCGCTCATAGCTTACAGCTTCATCGCGGATGCAGCGGTGCAGCCGGGTGAATACATGCTGCAAACGGCGAGCGAGGTGGACACAGGGCTGCTCGTGCGAGTCGCAACCCGCTGGCGCAATTTTGAGCCGCTGGCATCTCTGACAACATCTCCGGAAGCAACCATCGTTGGTTGCGGTGAAGAGACAGTGGAACCATGTATGGAGCTGGTGGGCTATGAGTTGGAACGTTCCGCTCGCTGGCCTGGAGAAAGCATCACCATCACGGCGCACTGGCGGTCACGCCGCACAATGAGCCAACCCTATACGATCGCCCTCTACCTGCTGGACAACTTGGCGCGCGTAGGGGGGCGTCTGGAATGGTCGCTAGGCGGCCACTATCCCAACGTGTTGTGGGCGCCTGGTGAATACGTCTCAGAGACCTATCAGCTCCCTGTGTATTTGGACGCGCTGCCCGGTCTGCATACCATCCAGCTTGGCCTCTACGCATACCAAACCGACGAGAGGGACAGCACCCTTACCTGGCTGCCTCTCACCAACACTTCACTGCAGACGCCCACCGATCGCCTGTATCTGGGGCAGGTGCGCGTGAGGGATGTGGCTGAGGATGGCATGCCCTCTCATCCGCTTCGAGTGACGCTGGGCGACCAGATCCAGCTGCTCGGCTACGACCTGTGGCCCGCAGCTGATAGGACACTGGCGCCCGGCGGGATACTCCATTTGACCCTCTACTGGCAAGCCATCCGACCTCCTAGGGACGATTACACCGTTTTCACCCAGTTACTCGGGCCGGACGGACTGGTATGGGGGCAGCAGGATAATCAGCCCCAAGGAGGGCGCTACCCGACCTCACAATGGGAAGTGGGGCAGCAGATAGTCGATCGCTACGTCATCTCCCTCCGGTCGGATGCTCCCCCCGGTACGTATCGCCTGCTGGTCGGCATGTATCATCTAGCAAGTGGCCAGCGGCTGTCCGCCGTGGCGACGGATGGTACGCCTCTGGCGGATGATGCCATCCCTGTCGTCAGGTTGCGGGTGAAATGAAATCGCTGACGCGGCGTGTTCCGACTTTGGTCGTTGTGCTGGCTGTCTTCGTTGCGATGACGGGGGGCCTTAGCTGGCTGAATCTGCTAGGCGAGGCGCCCGACGAGGCGGCGCATATGCAGCTGATCCGTTTCATCAGCGAGCGTGGCCACCTGCCGCGCAGTTATGCAGAACGCGAAGCGGCCGGCTACAAGTCGGACTCGCCTATGCTGTACCACATGCTGCTTGGGATAGCGCTGCGTTGGGTGGACTACGCCGCACTGCCGAATCTGAAACAAAACAGCCTCGACCCGCGGCGCCTGCTCATCGCCGATGGACTGCCACCCTTCGCCCTGGTGCACACCGAGGATGAGGCATTCCCGTTTCAGGGCATCGTCCTGGCGTGGCATCTGGCCAGACTGGCCTCGCTGGTGTTCAGTGCAGCCACCATCGTGGTGATATATCTCGTAGTGCGCACAGCACGACCCTATGACGAAGCAATCGCTGTCGGCGCGGCCGCTCTGGTAGCGATGGGGGGGCAGTTCACCTTCATCGCGGCTGCTGTGAACGATGATAACCTACTCGGCTTGCTATCTGCTCTCTTCACGTGGTGTCTGGTGCTGGCCTGGCAACAGCCGGCGCGGGTAAGGCTCTACGTTCTGGCAGGCGTGTGCCTGGGCATGGCGGTTACCACCAAATATAGCGTGGTATTGTTCCCACTAGTGATGGTAGCGCTGCTCATCCAGGCAGTGCGACGTCGCAGATTAAGCGGTGGGGTGGCATTGGGTCGGTTCGCTGTGTTTACGGCAGCATATGTCATCGCGGCTGCGTGGTGGTTCATTTTCGTGGTGTGGCACTTCAACGAAGTGCATCAGCTGGGGTGGTGGGCCGGATTGCTCAAGCCCTTTATGGCTGGCACACGTGCGGATGCCAGTCTGCAGCAAGTGGCCGCTTTCCTCAGCGGCGGCGTTCTGACGGGATCGAGCGGGGTGGTCCAGGCGCCTCTCAACTGGCTTGACTGGCTGATCCAGATGTTTGTCTCATTCTGGCTGCCGAGCAGTCCACTCGATCATCCGGTTGGCATCGCCCTGTGCTTTGCTGCCGCCTGTCTGACTATCCTGGCGCTCGCTGGGCTGTTGCGCCGGGCCGTCCGCTGGGGCAGTTACGCTACACCTGAGCCGGTTTGTGAGTGCGTTTCAGTGGGCAAGGCTGTGCAGGCAGCGCCCATGTATCCACCTGTACTGTTAATACTACAAATACTTCTACTGTTGCCGTTTCCTCTGCTGCGTTTTTTTCTGACTGGCAACGTGATAGAGACAGCGCAGGGAAGGCACATCCTGTTTCCCGCCGCCGTGTCGATCGGTTTGTTGTTGGCAGAGGGTCTGGCCACGTGGTTCAGGACACAGAAGCGCCAGCTTGCCCCGCTTGGCGCGGCCAGCTTGCTGCTCGGCATGAATGTGATCAATTTTTACGGGCTGATGTTGCCCGCCTTTCCTGAACCTCTTCCAGTACGCACGACCGCCAAGGCTGCAGAGCAGGTGGTCAACCCGGTGCATCTCTCCTTCGGCGAGGCAATTGAGCTGCTCGGTTATGAAGTGCATCCACTGAACAAATTCGGCGCGTTGCCAGTGACCCTTACGTGGCGCAGCAGAGGTGATTCGTCTGAGGATCTCCTGACCGACCTGTTCCTGGTGGATGAGAATGGAGCCGTCGCCAGTCGGTGGCTGGGACATCCAGTGGATGGGCGTTATCCCACGCGTGCCTGGCAACCGGGTGACGTGGTGCGCGACAATATATGGCTGGTGTCGACGGGTTTGCGCGCAGGCTCATACCGCCTGTGTCTACGCCTGTTGCCTCCGCCTATGACCGATCACCCGGAACCGTCCCCGAGTGCGAGCTCTTGCCTGACTATTGTGTCGCTGCCAGACGTGCCGGTTGCCACGGGCAGGCACGCTTGGCAGCTGTCTGATGGACACAGCGGCACATTTGACGTCTGGCAATCTGGGCGGGTGGACAACCCATTGCCTCTCTTTCGCTACCGGGCCACCATCCAGATCAGCTTGGATGACCAGCGAACCAGCGAGGGGGATTATGCCGTGACCTTGGTGGGACCGGGTGGATCTGAACAGAAAGCTGTGCTCCAAACCGGCAGAATCTTCACCTTCATAGTCGGTGCACGCTGGCCAGCCGGCCTCTACCGTGTGCAGGTGTGCAAGGGGGATCAGATCTTCATCAGCGATCCAGTATTAGAAGTGCGTTTGCGTCAGCGCAACTTTGTTGTGCCACCTATTCAGCACGTAGTGAATGCTCGCTTCGGCGGTGAAATCACTTTGCTGGGTTATGACCTCCCTGAGCGCAGAGTGCAGCCAGGCGGCGCATTGCCTGTGACGCTCTACTGGCAGGCTGAGCGAGACATACAGAGTCACTACATTGTGTTTAACCATCTGCTAGGCGCCGACCTGCGACAATGGGGCGGCCGCGACCGTGTTCCGCGGGATTATTACAGCACTGCCCTCTGGGCAGCTGGTGAAGTTGTATCCGATCCCTATCTGCTGCCCGTGGACGCGGAGGCACCACCTGGCATCTACCGCCTGGACGTCGGACTGTATCAGGTGTTGGCAGGGCAGATCTTTCCACTGCAATTGGTTGACGCGGAAGGCAACGTGCTGGATGCCACCAGTGTCGTCTTGAGCACGGTCAAGGTAGGCAGCGCGCCGCCGGGTGTGACCGTCAGCCAGCCATCTCCGGCGCACCTGCGTGCGGACGCGCTGGGTGGGCTGGTCACCCTTCTCGGTTACGATTTATCCGTAGAGCCAAAGGCGGCGAAGGTGGTGCTCTACTGGCGTTGCGATGCCCCGCTCCCCATTGACTATACAACTTTCGTTCACCTGACGAGGGCAGGCAGCACCGAAATCGTGACACAGATGGATCGTCCGCCGGCGGATGGTGCCTATCCCACCTTGCTGTGGGATGTCGGGGAGATCATTCGCGACGAGGTGATTGTGCCGTTGCCGACTGGCCTTGCTCCGGGAACATATGCTATCCTGGTAGGGCTCTACGATGCGGCCAGCGGCCAGCGTCTGGCTCTGACAAGTGCAACCGCGCCGGGGTCGCCAAGAGATGCGATCCAATTGACCACACTGCACCTGCCCAACACAACAACGAACGAGACGCAAAAGTGAAATTAGGTAGTGTCCCCAACCAGTCTGGTAAAACAGCCTCGGATAGGCTGCCCTTCTGGCTCATGGTGTTCGTGGTGTGGGTGACCTTTGCATTGCGTGTCATGCGGCTAGACGACCTGCCGCAAGCGCTCAGCCTGGACGAAAGCATTGATGGACTGGACGCGCTTCAGCTGGTGCGCTGGGGCTGGCTGACCCCGTTTCTGCAGAACAACTTCGGCCGCGAAACACTTTTCCTGTACTTTCAGGGCGTTGTTCTGCACATCTGGGGCATTTCCGCCTTTGCATTGCGCTTCGGCTCAGTGGTCATGGGCACGTTGACCATTCCCCTCTTGGCCGCTGTCGCTCGCCAGCTGGCGTCCAGAGGAGTAGAACGAGCAGAGACGTTCCCACCAAAATACATTGGATTGCTGGCTGCGACCGGGATGGCGGTATGCTACTGGCACATATACTTCAGCCGTCAAGCGTTGCGCGCCATTGCCTTGCCCCCCATACTCCTTGCCGGCATATGGTGCCTGTGGCGTGCATACCGCACAACACTTGCCTCGTCTGGCAAAGCAGCCTTGTTCTGGTGGAGCATGGCTGGTTTTCTGCTTGGCCTGACTCTCTATACCTACACCGCGGCACGCCTGGTGTTGCTTTTGGTGTTTCTGCTCGTTGGCATGTGGCTAGTACGGCAGCGTAGCCATCGCGGACAAATGGGGTGGGGGCTGGCAGTTCTCCTGAGTGTCATATTCGCTGTCTGCATCCCATTGCTGCTTTACTTTGTGCGCAACCCGCATGCTTTTAGCAGCCGCCTGGCAGCCGTCAGCCTGCCTATGGACAGCGCTTTGCCGGCGACGCTGGGGGAGAATCTCTCCCGACTGTTGATTATCCACTTCGGGGCAGGCAGCTGGGTAGGAAACTGGCCCAGCCTTAATGCCATAAGTGGCCTGGGGCTCTTGATCGGCCTCCTGGTTTGTGTACGCCGGTCTCCTCGTCCGGCTGCCTGGTGGCTCATCGCCTGGTGGATGGTGGGGCTCCTGCCCGTGTTGCTTTCACGCCAGGACTGGGATGCTGTCACCACCATCCTGCGGGGCATCCTGGCCTGGCCAGCACTACAGCTGATTTCAGCGGTTGGACTGGCTGCGCTGACCCGCTGGTGTATCCAGCGTTTCAGCGGCCGCACCTGGGAGCGCATGGCGTCTGAGCACACGTGGCTGGCGCTGTTGCCGGCATCTGTTCTCCTCGCCGCAGGCGGCATCAGCAGTGCATATAATTACTTCTCCGTCTGGGCAAACAATATTGACCCGCCGCGTAATCAGGCACGCGTCGTGGCCAACTACCTGAACGGTCGCACCGGACAGCTGACGCTAACCCCAAACCGCTTCTACACCAACCCGGCAACGCGTTTCTTGCTTCAGGCGCGTTATCCAATCCTGGACAGCCTCTCGTTTGAAGATGTAGCTGCCCGAATCGCTGCCCATCGCTTCTCCGAAGCTGACGAACCGGCAGTCGTCTGCATCATGCCGCGCGACGGAAGCGTTCCCTCTGCCTGGGTACTGCTTGAACCGCATGCGGATGGCACGGGGACGGCTCACCTGCTGCCTCAGCTGGCTCCGACACAAGCAACCGCACTGACCGAGGCTGTGCGTGTCGGCAAGCCATTGCTGACTCTCACCAGTAGCGGAGAGGCCGTGGCGGATGTGTACTCGCTTGACCCTGGTGCACGGATCCTGCCCGAAAGCACAGAGGTGGTGCAACCGCTCAGGGCCAGCTTCGGCGACGACCTGCTCCTATTAGGGTTTCGTGTCGACCCGGAGCAGGCAAAGCCGGGAGAACGTGTTTCTCTCTGGTTGAGGTGGCAAAGTGTCCGTCCGATCGATGGGGATTACGATCTCTTCATTCATCTGTCCAACCTGTCGAGCGAGCAGCGCATCGCCCAGATCAATAAATCGCTGGGGAGTTCCATCTTGCTGCATAGCCATTTCTGGCCGCCCGGCTTGGTTGTGCAGGACTTGCACCCCTTTGATCTACCGTCGGATGCTCCCGATGGCGTCTACCGTTTCGAGGTGGGCCTATATCATCGCGCTTCCGGGCAGCGCCTGGATGTTCAGATGGCTGGGGGTGCCATTCCGACAGACAGTATCACTTTGGGTAAACTGTGGGTACGCACTCAGCCACCTCCTGCGCCCGCGCTTGCGCTAAATGTGCCCTTTGAGGACAATATCTTCTTGCGCGGCGTGGACGCACATACCACAGACGAAGGTCTGGTGCAGGTGGTGCTGCACTGGCAAGCCACTGGCGTCATTGCACATGACTATACTGTCTTCATCCACCTGCTCGATGCACAGGGTCATCTGGTGGCACAACAGGATAATATGCCGCTTCGAGGACACTATCCGACCTCCCTGTGGAGCCCAGAGGAGATGGTGATTGACACCTACTGGCTCCATCTCCCGCCCGGTATGCCGGATGGGTGTTATGCGCTGCGCGTCGGGTTATATGATCTGCCTACCGGCCGGCGGCTGCAGCCGCTGGGACAAGACAGGGACTTCGTTGAAGTTGCATTGCAGCGCGTCGGGGGGCGTTTTCACCCGAGCAGGGAAAGTCGGTGAGCCCGTGAGGCGGGCATGGACTACATCTGGCATGGGTTGGTAATTGAACACAACAGGCTGCTTTTGCCCGAGTAAGAGGAAGGAATGACCCATTACTCAGCCATCGATCACCTGCGCACATGGCTGGCGTCCAGTGACACCCGCCTGGCCATTGCCAGCGCGCTGGGTGTGGCGTTGCTGACAGGCGTGGCGGTGGGCGCGTTGATCGGAGGACTGGGCGCACTGCCAGCACTGGGTTTGTTGGGCGTGCTAAGTGTTGCAGCACTGCTGCTGCGCTCGTACCAATGGGGATTGCCATTGCTGGTGGCCCTTATCTGCCTGCTGCCTTATGCCGCTGTGCCGCTGGACATCGGCTTCCGTCCGACGTTCATCGACCTGGCACTGCTGGCTGTGTTTGCTACATCCTTGGTGCGCGTGGTGACGCGTACACGCCACGGCCTCGAAGTTTCCGCGCTGGGCATCCCCATCCTAGCCTTCCTCTTGTGGACGCTGATCACCTTCGTGGCTGGTCTGGCCCATTCGCCTCTCAGCGTAACTGTATTGCGTCGTTTTGTTGAGGTTCTGCTGGCCGTCATACTCTTCTTCGTCGTATTGTATCAGGTGCCCGACATAGGTGCGCTACGCCGCGTTATGAGAGTGTTCGTCATGGCCGGCGGCCTCAGCGGTACATTGGGTGTGCTGTTCTATGTGCTGCCAGAAGGGTGGACAGTGGGCCTGCTCTCCAAGCTAGCTGTGTTTAACTACCCCGCTGGCGCAGGCATTCTACGCTACGTAGAGGACGATCCCACACAACCCATGCGTGCTATTGGCACCTCCATTGACCCCAACGCGCTGGGGGGATTGCTTGTTATCGTGACTGCTGTGGCAGTGGTGCAGCTCTTCGCTGCACGGCCTGTGTTGCCGCGCGTGTGGCTGGCGCCTTGTGCAGGCCTCAGTGCGCTCTGTCTTTTGCTGACTTTCTCACGCGGCTCAATGGTTGGGTTGGTGCTGGCGCTCACGTTGGCAGGGATAATGCGCTACCGCAAGCTGCTGCTAGTGTTGGTCGCGCTGGCCATATTGTTCCTCGTTCTGCCAGTGACCCAGGTGTATGTCACGCGCCTGTGGGAGGGGTTGCGGGGAGAGGACCTGGCCACTCAGATGCGCTTTGGCGAGTACAAGGATGCACTCATACTGATCAGCCGCTATCCTCTGCTGGGCGTAGGCTTTACGGGCACCCCCGATATAGACCTCTATATCGGAGTATCCAGCCTATACCTGCTCATTGCGGAACAGGTGGGTTTGGTAGGTTTGTTCCTCTTCCTGGTGGTTGTGTCTGTCTATTTTGTTGTGACGTTCCGTGCGCTATGGCGTGTGCCGCGCAATGAGGAAAGTGAGGGGTATCTGCTGGCCTGCATCGCGGCGCTCGCCGGAGCGCTGGTCAGCGGAGTCTTTGACCATTTCTTCTTCAACATCAACTTCATCCATCTGGTCACCCTGTTCTGGGTGACGATGGGACTCGGGGTGGCAGCAGCGCGGCTGACCGACGCGGTGGCCGACAACGCTACACAGAGCTCCAGCATAGCACGCCTGTGAGCGTTGTGCCATCCGTGAGCATGCGCCTGGAATGGTCGCGGCACCACCGATCGTCGTGGCACCTGTCCTCGTACCGAGGAGATCGACGCTCAGGGAAAAGCTCATTGTCGCGCCCTCGCTGCTGCCTATGTGCGCCCGCGCCCTAGCGAAAGAACATTGGATGGCGCACAATGCTTGCACCGATCAAGATGCCCAAGATGATCCCGACCAAGAAGGTGATCAGTATGCAATGGAAGTTGGGGTCCCATGGACATTCCATAATAGACCTCCCTCCGTTTCCGCTTGCCCACCTTGTTCCTCTTGAGACAATAAGTCACACAACTAAGGTGATCTATGAGGATCTCTTTTGCCATATTTCTTCCTCCTACGATTAGTTCTTACCTTTATTATATAGAAAGAGTTTATGACTCCAGGAACGCACCTAGGATGTAACCTGAGAGGTGCAAAAGGATTGAGCTCTCCGCTCAATCCAAAGAGGTATCTGTACCTTCGGGGAATACTACCAGGGTGTAGCTACTCGCGAGGCAGAGTGATCTGGGACTGCGTGCGCCAATACAATGCGGCCTCAACACGGCTGCGCAGGTGGATTTTGTCCAGTATGTTGGTGACGTGTTTCTTCACCGTTCCAATAGAGATTTGCAGCTGATTAGCAATCTCTTGGTTGGATTTGCCCTCAGCGATCAGCTGCAGCACCTCACGCTCACGTGGAGTAAGGGGATCACTCTCGCGTTCTTCCCCTTCGGAGGACTCTGGTCTCTGCAGCGTCTCGAGGAGCTTTTGGGCGATCTCTGGGTGGAAGAAAACCTGGCCGACGTGGGCACGTCGTAAACTTTCCAGCACCTCTTCGCTGGAACGCCCCTTATACACATAGCCCACCGCGCCAGCTTGCAGCGCCTGCGCGATATGTTCCGGCTGACGGTAGGCGCTGACCACCACAACCTTGGTGGAAGGACTCAGCCGGCGGATCTCCCGAATTGCATCCAGACCCGCCTCAATCCTCTCTTCTGGAGACGCCGGTTCGTACAACACTTTCAAGTCGAGCACCACAACATCGGGAAGGGAATTTGCTACTATCTGTAGTGCTTCCTTGACAGATCTTACCGCCCCAACCACACAGAACTCGGCAGCGCGCGCTTCCAGGATTGCTAACATCCCATCCAGGGAGAGCTGGTGGTCATCCAGCAAGAGCACCGAAATGCGCCCATCCTCTTCCGTTAAGATTTGCGGTTCGATTTCATCTACCATATTTGCTTCTCCCCAAATAAAAAAGGTTTCCCATTAGATTCCCACATCCTCGTTCCTCCTATGGGATACCTGCTATGCCGCGAACATCGCCGACCTAGGGCGACAGAGGTATTTCGGCCATCAGGGTTGTCCCCTTGTCGGGTTGGCTGTACACGTACAACCTACCACCCAGCCGTTCTACCTGTTCGCGCATCATGTTTAGTCCGCTGTATCGAGATCGGACTTCGCAAGGATCAAAGCCACGACCGTTATCCGTCAGCCTCACAGAGACCTTGTCGGTTTCTCCCTTCAGCTGCACGACGAGGTCATGGGTGTTGGCATGCTTGGCGACGTTCACAATCCCTTCGCGACAAACGCGCAGCAGAGTCTCGGTGATAGGCACAGAAAGCGACTGACCGGCTAACAGCTGCACTTCGAGAGAAACGCGCAAGCCAAGGCGTTCGCGCGCTTCCTCGGCCACCCAGTTCAACCCTTCTCGCAGATCACCTCCGAAGCGCGGGCCGGCGCGATAGGCGAAGATGACCAGATCGATCTCGTGCCCTGCTTGCACAACCGCCTTCTCCAGCCGCAGCAACAGCTCGGTGGCCTTCTGGGAGTTACCTTGTGCCAGGTAGTCTCGTGCCGCTTCAGAGAAATGGCGAATGGCCGGCAGCGTAGAGCTCAGCGAGTCATGCAGGCGCAGCGCCAGGTCGCGACGTTCCCCATCGCGGATCTCTTCCTCGGCCAGTTCGATCAGGTCAACATTGTGCAGCGCCACCGCGCCGAAACGCGCGGCAAGTTCCAGAGCCAGCTTGTCTTCTTCACTGAACGTTCGGGGTTGAGAATAGTTGGCACAGAGGATTCCAACGATCCATCCTTCCGCGTACATCGGCAGCCCGGCAAATGAGGCGATCTTCTGACGCTGGGTAAAGGTATGATGACTCCTGAAATATGGACCTGCATTGGGGTTGGCACTGCTGACCAGCAGCGGATCAGAAGCGGCATCTGGCTGGTAGTAAGCCTGACCCGTGGAGAGGATGTGGGCAATGATGCCGTGATCAGGTGAGGGCGGACTGAGGGCATCGCGGTTGCCCTTGAGCTCCCCATAAATCCCCTGAAAATACAGTTTGTGCGTACGACGCTCGTAACGATACAGAATGACTAGGTCTGCACCGAGCCTTTCGCGCAGGGCATTGCCCACGGTATCAATCGCTTCCTTCTGATGGCGGCGCACCAGCGCCAAGGCGGTGCCCCACTCTTGCAGCATACGCAGGCTCTCTACCCGACGCTCGGCGCGCTCGAGCAGCTGGGCGTGGCGAATCGGTGCAAATATGCGCCGCGCCAGTGTGTCCAGCATGTGGCACTGCTCAGGCTCGATGGTACGACGGCTGGCATCACGATAGCCAGCCTCGATCGTGCCAATCACCAGCCGCTCTCCAGTAGGGCCTAGGCCGACAATCGGCGTGAACACGCGAATCATGCTGCCGTGACCATGCTTCTCCCAGATCTCAGGGTGGAAGCGCGGATCCCAGCCGCTCAGCACCTCCTGCTTCCCCGAACGCACGATGTCCGCCTGAATATCATGGCTGTCCAGCGAGTGCACCACCATATCGATCCAGCCCTGAGGGACATTGTGCCCCTTAACCCCCCGGATGACGCGTCGATCCAAGTCTACCAGAGAGATCAGGCAGAAATCGAACCCCAGCTTGTTAACCACCACATCCTTGGTAAAGTCCAAAATGACATCCAAGGCGGAATTGGCAGGGACATGATCGCTAATGCTCAATAAGCCCTGCAGTTCACGTCGCATTCGCTGCTGATGGAGAAAAGGCACGAGACGATTGGCAATCGCACTGATACCCTCGAAGTAGTCGTTGACCTGGTAGGCAGGTGGCGCAAATTGGTGATCAAAATCGAAGTAGAGGACGCCGAGCACCTCTGCGCTCTGCGTGCCCGCCGCCAGAATCGGCACTGCCAGACGCTGGAAAGTGTCCCGTGGCAATGGACATTTAATCGTGGCCACTTCCCTGAAACGTTCGCTGAATCCCCAAAGCCTGCCAAATGGATAATGCTCAGATTGCAACACCTGAGGACGGCGAGAACGCACCACCTCACCCATGGGATGTTCTATAGAACACTCACACCGTTGTGATGACTCAGGCTCTTCCACAACGGGCTCATATCGGGCATTGCGAAACTCACTGAGGGTGACCAGACGCTGCGCACTGCTATCATAATAGACGATCCCGCAACGCAGCGCCCATAACTGGCTCATAAACTCCTGAAATGCTGCCTTGCATTCCGCGTCCAAGTGTGGCACACCGATGTCGCAGCTGCCCATCAAGCGCTCGGCTGCCGCGTTAATGCGCAGGATCGACTCCAGGGCATCGATCGAGCGCATCAGGTAGTGCATCACAAAGGCGATAAATACGAGGCCCAGACAACGCACTACCAACCACGAGGGCGCGCTGACGGGCAAAAGGGAGCCTTCTCCTATTTCCGTTATGCTGAACTGGCCATCTACCGCCAGTATCAGCGCACAGCCCTCCATCACGCTGGCCACATACACCCACGTGGGGTTATGGCGGCTGATGATCAGCAGGCAGGGGAGGTACAGCAGCCACAATTCGTTGTGGATTCCCTGGCGCGCCAGAATCAGCGAGAGCAAAAACACTCCGAGCATGGCCAGCTGGGCGCGCCCAAACTGAAGCAGAGGCCGGTAGAAGTGCCGTTCGTGACGCGTCAGAAACACCTGACGGACGACAAAGTAGATTAAATACAATCCCAGCGGGATAACGATCAGCGGATAAGGCCAGTAGGGAACGAGTGAGAACAACAGGATGAGCGCAATAAAAAGCGCCATAAAGGAGCGGAAATACCTGGCCACCAAGTAGCCGGCCGGGCTCAGCACACGGCTACCCAGACCGAACTGCAGCCCCAGGCTGCTCAGCCCTATGCGAGGTGTCTGCATGGCTGCCCAACCCGTTCTGGCGCGCGCACCCTTCATGACTCTATCATATCACCCTGTGCACACGTTGTAAATACCTCTCAGTAGTATTTAGCGGCCCGTTAGGGGGCATATTTAGTAGTAGTGGTACTCTCGAATTGACACCGCCGCTCACTCCATAGTAAAGTTGTCCCGGACACAGGGAGGGCAAGCCACACAAGTGTATGAGCAGCAAGGGCTGGAAGACCAGCGATTTCGATTACGACCTGCCGCCTGATCGCATTGCACAGACTCCCATTGAGCCGCGCGACGCCGCACGGCTGATGGTGGTACACCGTCAGAGCGGCCGCATAGAGCATTGCATCTTCCGCGACCTGCCGCACTACATCAAGCCAGGGGACGTGTTGGTGGTCAACGACAGCCGTGTGATCCCGGCGCGCCTTTTCGCGCATAAGCTGAGTGGTGGGCAGGTGGAGATCCTGTTGTTGCAAAAGCTGAGTGGCTCACGCTGGGAAGCTCTGGTTGGTGGCAAACGGGTGCGCAAAGGCAGCCGCTTGCTCATCCGACGAGAGGGTGTCTGCCTGGAAGCACAGGTAGTGGAGGAGTTGCACGGTCCGCGCCGGGTAGTGGAGTTCGACAAGCCGATTGATCCTTTCCTGCAGCATATCGGCCATACCCCGTTGCCACCTTACATCCAGGTGCCGCTTGCGGACCCCGAGCGCTACCAGACAGTTTACAGCCGCATTGAGGGGTCCGTAGCCGCACCTACCGCCGGTCTTCATTTCACCCCTGAACTGCTCACAAGACTGCGCGCGCAGGGGATCTTATTTGCTCGCGTCACGCTGCACATCGGGTTGGATACCTTCAAACCGGTGACCGCTGAAAACGTGGCAGAGCATGTGCTCCACTCAGAGTGGGCAAGCGTGTCGGCGGAGACGGCGCAGCTGATCAACCAGGCACGCCTGAGTGGAGGACGGGTCATCGCAGTCGGCACGACAGCGGTGCGCACCCTGGAGACCGCCGCGCTGCGTGCTGCGGGTATCACTGGCTCGCTGCGCCGTGTCAGTGCGCTAGAACAGGAGCTCCCTCAGACACAACCAGGGGTAGCATGGCGGCCAATTGTGGCATTTGAGAGCCCTACCGACCTGTTTATTTACCCCGGCTTTCGCTTTCGTGTGGTAGATGCCCTCATAACCAACTTCCATCTCCCCCGGTCGAGCCTGCTTATGTTGGTGAGCGCTTTTGCCGGCTATGAGCTGATGCGAAAAGCCTACCAGATCGCCATCGCCGAGGGATATCGCTTCTATTCCTTCGGAGACGCTATGCTCATCTTGTAGGTGACAAGCGAACCCTCAGCGCACCTTCTGGATGATCACCTCGAATGAAGCGTGATAGCGTGAGTTAGCAACCGGGTTGCCGGTCTCAGGGCACATCTCATCCAGCTGGTAGTCAGGGGTGATACCGCTGGCGACCATGCTCTTGGCACCGTCCACACGCACGTTGTAAGTGCCCTTGAACATGGCGAACTCCACCCATCCCTTGCCGCGAGACTTGGTTTCCGTGAGCGGGCGGGCACAGTCGTTCTCACCCGGCCCCCAACAGATCTTAATCGGCACCCCATCGATGCCATTGCCAAACTGATCGATCACGTGCACAAAGATGTGATGCTTGCCTTCGTTTTCACATGGGGTCAGCTGACGCACACTGGCAATGATGTAATCGACGTCCGGTGTCGGCGTCGGCGGCGGGGTCGGAGTATCTGTCGGAGCACGGGTGACGCGCGGCCTGAGACGCGGTGTCGATGTCGGCGGTGGGGTCGGGGAAGGTGTACGTGTAGGCGTAGGTGTAATGGTCGGTGTCGGCGTCCAAGTCGGCAGAAGCGTCCCCGTGGGTGTGGGCGTGACCGTCGGAGTATCAGTCGGCGTTGGCGTCTGGGTCGGCGTCGGTGTGACCGTCTCGATGAAAGGCAATAGCACTGCGATTCCCTCTGGGCGGGTGTTCTCCGGCGAGGATCGAGGAGCGCTACCATTTCCGCTGCCCCCATTCTGGGCGTAGGCATAGCTCAGGTTGCCATTACCCCCGTTCAGGTTGGCAGACAGCTCATGGATAAGCGCTGAGGGAAGGGTGACCATACACAGCCATATGAACAATAGCACCAGAATCAGCAA
>CAKZLO010000032.1 GCA_937127125.1 uncultured Ardenticatenia bacterium | reverse complement strand
CCTCGTGCGCCTGATCAAACACCAGGTTGCCCAGGAACTTGGGCAGCAACACCATCTTCACCGCCTGGCCCGGCGTCGCTTTCACCGGAGCCTGCGCCATCGCCGCAGGTGCAATCGCCGCCAACATGGCCACAATCAACAAGATCGCCATTGCAGCTGAGAACCTTCTCATGTTCATCCTCCTTTCACCTCATCTGGTGCTTCTCAAGATTGAAAGCCACCCCGTTTCAAATGGACCTGCTTACCGGAAAACTATTGTCTTCTGACTACTATCACCTCCTTTCGCTACGAGCACGCCTGATACCCATGAGACCACAACCCATGCTATACCTCCTCTGCCGGTTGCATGGTTCGGAGCGCAAGGCGTCGCCGCGCTAAGCGGGCTTGTGCACTGCGCGCCAGGTTGGGCACCAACACGGACAAGATGAGCAGCAACCCAATCACCCCAGTTTGCAGGTTAGCCGACAGATAAGCCAGCCCCATTCCGTTACGCAGATTGAGAATAATCAAAATGGACAGCAACACACCACGCAGCGAACCTGACCCCCCGAAGATGCTCACACCGCCCAGCAGTACCATGGTGATAATGTCGAGCTCGAAACCCTCGGCGGTGCTGCTACGCATGGCACCAAGTCGCGCCGCATAGAGTACCCCCGACAATGCAGCGATGAAACCGGAAGCCGTGAAGAGTATCATTTTCACGCGGCGCACATCCACGCCAGAATAGCGAGCCACATCCCGGTTGATGCCTATGACATACACATAGCGTCCAAATCCCGAGTACTGTAACACAATGAACGCCACCACGGCCAGCACAAAGAAGAGGATCAGCGCTAGCGGAAATGGGCCAACCAGCGGCTTCTGACCCAAGTCGTTCAGCCACCCCGGCAGGTTAGAAATCGATCGATCCTCCACCAACACCCAGACCAATCCACGGTAGGTGATCAGCCCGGCTAGTGTCACCACCAGCGAGGGCAGGCCGACAAAGGCGACCCAGAATCCGTTGAAAGCACCACACACCAACCCGGCGCCCAACGCAGCCGCCACCGCCAAGCCGGACGGTACCCCCACCTCATACAGACGTGCCATGGTGCCGGCAGCGAGCCCCATCAACGAAGCCACCGAGAGGTCGATTTCGCCGTTGATGATAACGAATGTCATCATCAGCGCAATAATGATCCGCTCGATATACAGGATAAACAGGTTGACCTGGTTACCCACGCTGAGATAAGCCGGAACTGCCGAGCTGTTGATGATTAACACAACGATCAGCAAGCCCAGCAGAAGGCCTTCCCAAGACTTCAACCAGTTAACCAAGCGCTGCAACGTAGGCGAGGATTCACGAGCCATGGACACTATCCCCTCGAGGTACAATGGATTGAACCGATCTTTGCTGGAGCTCGCTACGTGCCCACAACGTACGCAGCCGCTCTATGATTGCCCTGTCGCCGGCTACCGCCAGAAGGATCAGGATGCCCAGCACTGCATCACGCCAGAATTCACTAATGACTGGCCAGCGACGCAAGCTTTGGTCCAACAGACCGATCAACGAAGCACCCAAGAGGCTACCAAACGCGGTTCCAGAGCCACCCATCGTGCTGGCGCCACCCACTACGACTGCAGCAATAGCTTGTAGTTCAGTGCCCATCGCAGCGACCACTGTCAGGTTGCCAAAGCGCCCCAGGAACATGAAGCCAGCAACACCAGCCAATGCACCGGATAACACAAACGCGAGGAACACGATACGCTGCGAGGGAAACCCTGCAACTCGTGCAGCTTCGGGATTCGAACCGACGGCGTACAACCGGCGGCCATAGGGAAGAAAATGGAGAACCAGCTGAAAGACGATAACCACCGCCAGAGCTATGGCCACGATCAAGCGCAGCTCAAAATCCCCCACCTTGACAACATTGACACTGGAGAACTCCTGTAGCCATCCAGGCAGAGCATTGAACTGTACAATCTTGTTGCCAGGATACTCCACCAACAGAGAACGATAAATGGCCATAGTACCCAGCGTTACGATGATTGAAGGAACACGGCCATAGGCCACTAAAAGCCCGTTGAATGCTCCCATCAGCGCACCCAATCCCACACACATCAAAACAGCCCCAATAGGGGGAATGAAGTGATAGTAGGACAGCTGAGTGCCGACGGAGAAGGCAGTAAGGCCCACGATGGATCCGACTGAAAGGTCGTAGTTGCGTGTCAGGAACACCAGAGTCTCACCCACAGCCACCACGGCAATGATAGCGATACTGGTAGAAACTCGAATGAAGGTGCGGCCGCTATAATAATCTCTGATTTGAGTGCCGAAAAATAGCACCAATGCCAAGATGACAAGCACCAGAATCAATTCGCGGATTTGTTCAGGACGAATGGAACGACGCAAAGATCTCATGGTTGTCTCTCCGCCATCTTGTATTCCTGGCCCATCGCAGCGGCCATAATGTCCTCCTGGGTGGCTTCCTGACGGGTGAACACCCCCATTTGGCGACCTTCACGCATAACCAGGATGCGATCACTCATTGCAAGGATTTCCGGCAAGTCGGACGAGATCAGAATGATACCTAACCCTTGTGCCGCCAGATCATTAATCATGTGATGTACTTCTGCCTTCGTGCGCACGTCGATGCCGCGTGTGGGCTCGTCCAGGATGAGCAGCTTAGGCTTTGTGTTCAGCCACTTGCTCAACACCACCTTCTGCTGGTTACCGCCTGAAAGATTGGCCACTTCCACCTGTACGGATGGCGCACGAATGGACAGGCGCTGGCGGAACTCCTCTGCATCGGCACACTCCGCCGTGCTGCGGATCAGGCCCAATCCATTCAAATAGTTCGACAGCGTAGGAAGCGTGACATTCGCTGCAATGGGCAGCGGCATGCACAGGCCGTACTGGCGGCGATCTTCAGTCAGGTAGGCAATGCCCATCTGCAACGCCTGCTGCGGCGAATTGATGCGAACTTCCCGACCTTCGAAGATGATCTGGCCAGCATCCGCTGGCTCAACCCCGAACAACGCTAACCCAACATCGGTGCGGCGCGAACCCACCAGTCCAGCAAGGCCAAGCACCTCACCCCGATACACGTCGAAGCTGATATCGCTGAACACGTTCTCCTTCGTCAGACCGCGCACGGACATCAGCAGCTCACCCCGCTGAGCGGTGCTCTTGGCAAAAAACTCCTCGATACGCCGGCCCACCATATCGCGGATGATCTGGTCAATGGTGACCTCGCTGCGCGGGCGAGAGGAGATCAGCTTGCCATCGCGTAACACACTGACACGATCGGCAATACCCAGCACTTCCTCCAGACGGTGTCCGATGAAGAGAATAGCAACTCCCTGGTTGCGCAACGTGGACACCAGTCGAAACAATTGGGCCACTTCGTGAGCAGAGAGAGAGGAGGTCGGCTCATCCATAATGAGTGTACGCACGTCCAGTGAGATCGCCTTGGCAATTTCAACTGTCTGTTGCGCCGCCAGGGTGAGACCACGCGCCGGCACACGCACATCAAGATTGACATCCAGCTTGGCCAGTATGGCCTCCGCATCCTCATACATTTTGCGCCAGTTTACTAGTAGGCCCCGGTCACGATGGCTGATGAAGATATTCTCGGCCACACTCAAGTCTGGGAAAATCATTGGCTCTTGGTAGATGGCAGCGATACCCAGTGCCTGTGCCTCCTGGGAGTTGCGTATCTGAACACGTCTCCCATTCACCCAGATCTCCCCCTGATCTGGTTGGTATACCCCAGTTGCCACCTTGATGAGCGTAGACTTGCCAGCCCCATTCTCACCCACTAGGGCATGTATCTCGCCAGGATAAAGTGTGAGGGATACATCGTCCAACGCCTGGGTCATATCGAAGCGTTTGGACACGTTGCGCAGCTCAAGAACGGGTGCGTGCATTTACATCTCCCTTTTTTACAACAAGGAAAATCACATGCGGAGACATCTTAAACGCTAGTGGGGAAAACAAACGGGCCGGATCAGTTGCATGGAATGTACATTGCCATTTCCCTAGCAAACCGACTTGCATGGTAAACTCCATCGTCCCAACCCGGGGTATTTCCACCCCAACCTACCAATAGCCAAAACAAACAGGCATCTACGATTGCAATCGGCTACACAGCGGTGGACTGCATTCCGAACATTCGAGGGATTAGAATGTTACCTGCCATTTAGATGTAAGTATATCACGGATTACGTAATGTGTCAAACTCTGTTCCAGGTGGGTGCATCCTCCGCTGGAGGCCAGCATGGAGTAACCGACCAGACAGGGGACACCAGTAATTGGGGCTCATAGAGCGAATGACAAGCAACACCCAACCTATGTCACCTCCAGTTCTGCCACTATGGGATGCTTCGGTACTGCGCCCAGCCCATTGACCTAATACCACCATCGCAAGGCCCCACTACCCTCGCATTCCACTACACCCTATCTGCTTTCAACTCGGGGGCGTCTTGTATGGTTGAGCTTTCCTCCCCTGATTTGACTTCATACTTGGATTGCGTAAAATTGAACTCACGTTCGGCCCATTCGTCTAGAGGCCTAGGACGCGGCCCTCTCAAGGCTGAAACAGGGGTTCGAATCCCCTATGGGCCATATCATAAGTGGCGCTACCCAGCATTTCTATGGGGCAGCGCCCTTTCTTGTGAGTTACGCTGGGTGGCGTGGTGGAGGCACTTCGTGGCAGCGGCGACAACGCGCCTGGTAGACCTCGCTGGCACCGACCAAGATCTGTGGATCATCGTAGTTGGCCGGGACACCGTTGATCAGACGCTGCGTGCGACTGGCCGGCGCCCCACACACGGCGCAAATGGCCTGCAACTTGTCCACCATTTCGGCTTGCGCCATGAGCACTGGCATAGGGCCGAAAGGCTCGCCCCGAAAGTCCATATCCAGGCCAGCCACGATGACACGCTTGCCTCGTTGTGCTAACTGCTCGCACACATCCACGATCGCCCAATCGAAGAATTGCGCTTCATCAATAGCCACCACATCGGTAGCGTCGCGCACGAGATCCAGAATCTCGGCAGCCGAGTTCACAGCAACCGCATCCCAATGCACCCCGTCATGCGAACTGACTTGCTCTGTCGAGAAACGGTTGTCCACAACGGGCTTGAAAACCTGCACCTGCTGACGCGCGATCACAGCACGGCGCACACGCCGAATCAATTCCTCGGTCTTGCCACTGAACATGCTGCCACAGATGACCTCGATCCAACCACCTTCATAGCGGTAGTACACCCTTTCCCTCCAAAAACAAAGGGCAGATGACAGCATCTGCCCTTTGAGATGTCCACCCTATATCAGACTATCTCCCCCAAACTTTTCATGCAGCGACAAGTCCGAGCATCTGGAGACGCTCTTTGATCTCACGGATGGAGCGCGCACCTAGTCCCTCGATCCCCTGCAAGGCAGCCTCTCCACCCTCATCCAGTCTCTTCACCAGATCACCGATGCTCACCATCCCGGCGTCCACCAAGAGTTTGTGTACTCGGTCGCCCAGGTCGAGTGCCTCGATCTGCTGTCTGAGCAATGCCTCGCGTCGCTTGCGCAGGGCCAGCTCCGTGCGCGCCTTTTCCTCCGCCTCATGCAGGCTGCGCTGCTTTACGCGCTTGTGATAACGGTCTACCTGCCCGGCAGTGTCGATAATGCGCTGTTCGCCCGTGAAAAAGGGATGACAACTGGAACAGACATCGGTGCGGATCATTGGCACTGTGGAACCTGTGGTCCACGTTGCACCGCAGCTGCAGACCACTTTGGCATCCGGATAGTACTTGGGATGAATGCCTTCCTTCATAAACCCTAACGCTACCTTTCACAATAGATCACAGAGTGCTCGCGGTCGGAAGCATCGTACCCTCAGACCGCCGGATAGACACTAACGCGCTTCTTGTCACGACCCGCGAACTCGAAGCGGACAACACCGTCAACGGTGGCGAACAAGGTGTGGTCCTTCCCCATGCCGACATTAACTCCAGGATGGAACTTGGTGCCTCGCTGTCGCACCAAAATGTTGCCAGCGCGCACTTGCTGTCCGCCAAATATCTTGACACCTAGCCGTTTCGAGGCGCTATCGCGACCGTTTCGGCTGGAACCGCCACCTTTCTTATGCGCCATATGAGATACCTCCTATGCCTTCACTTCCAAACCTTACTCTGCTCAATGCACGATCCGCTCGATGCGCAATCGTGAAAAGACCTGTCGATGGCCCTGACGACGGCGGTAACGCTGTTTGGGTCTGTACTTCCATACCAACAATTTTTCGCCCTTTTCGAGCGCCTCCACGCGAGCGACCACCCTGGCACCCTCTACCAGCGGAGATCCCACCTGCACGCCTGTATCAGTTGACAGAAGCAGCACCTTCTCGATCTCGATCTGCGCGCCAACGGGATGCGGCATTGCGTCAACTCGGATGACATCTCCCTCGCTGACGCGATACTGTTTGCCACCGCTCTCGATAATCGCGTACATCCATGCCTCCCAAGATTGCTACGTAACTGAAGACGCAATGTCTCACATTCGCAAAACTCTATTATAGCTTTCAGAAAGGGGTATGTCAAATTATCGCACGTGGTGTGCATAAGTAAGAGTGGTGGGCCTGAATGAGCCTGTGCACCGAGCAAGCACCGGGCGCGGTTCAGGCAACCAGTAGCGTCAGGTCATCCCTGCTGTGCCCCAGGTGGTTGCCAACCCGCGCACGTGGACGCAAGAGCAAGACATCGGTGGCGGAACGAGCGTGTTGGTAGCCGCGCATCGCACGATGTCGCTCTTTGATGCACCAGCCGATGGCGCGTTCGGCAGCATTATTGGC
Organism: uncultured Ardenticatenia bacterium; assembly: GCA_937127125.1. Lineage (GTDB taxonomy): Bacteria > Chloroflexota > Anaerolineae > 4572-78 > NAK82 > NAK82. The sequence continues at coordinate 138,506 of CAKZLO010000032.1, read as the reverse complement.
ACCGTTCAGAGTCTCAACGTGCCCATACACTCGGCATCCTCATCTCCAGACGCATAACTCACCTCACATCCCCTTTTCTCTTATTCTACACCCCTTCCTACCAGCTGATGAACAATCACCGGAGAATTTCACTATTGACAGCAAAGCAAAGTTATAATATAATATTTCACAAGCGCATCACAGCCAATTCACAAAATATTCACAACATCTCAAAGTTAAATGCAAACATTCCCTGCCGTATTAAATGGCTAGCCTAATGGTATTCCATTATTAGCGACGGGGTGACTTGCTGCCCAATCTCGTAGCTGAGTTAGGCATTACAGACGGGGGAAACACAAGCTCTGTGGATGTCCATCGTCGTCGCCAGTCTATCCTAAATCTTGTGAACCAAGCGGGCGAAGTGAGTGTAGAAGAGATTGCGACGCGCTTTGGTGTGTCGACCAACACTGTCCGCACTGACCTGTCGGCCTTGGATAAGCGTGGACTGCTGCGACGAGTACGCGGTGGAGCCATTGCTCTGAGCAGATCATCCGCTCGAGAAATTCCATTCTCTCTGCGCTCGCATCTCAATCATTGGGAAAAGCAGAACATAGCACGGTGGGCAGCAAGAATGGTGCAGGATGGCGATGCTATCATCCTAGATGCCAGCACCAGCGCATACCATCTAGCCCTTCTTCTGCGCGAGCGGCGTTACCTTACGGTGGTGACCAGCGGGTTACAGGCAGCTTTATTGTTGGCCCAAGAACCTACCAACAAAGTGATACTGGCTGCTAATCTGGTGCGTTCGGATGGGAACGCACTCGTGGGAGACCTCAATCCTGACTTGCTCGCCGGATTCCGTGCCAGCAAGTGTTTCGTATCTTGTTCCGGTCTTTCACTTGATGAGGATTTGACTGAAAATGATGTGGATGAAGCTTCTCTCAAAGCGCAGCTAGTCAAGCTAGCTCGTCAAGTTATCGCTCTGATTGACCACACTAAGTTTGAAAAGACAGGCACCTTTCGCTTTGCAAGTCTTAACCAGATTAACTGGATAGTGGTCGATGAGGCAGTTCCACGAGATAAATTGGCTGCTTTGCGCCGGGTGGTCAGCTGTCCGATCACTGTGGTTGGGGCTACCTCCTCAGAGACTCTGCAACCGATACCTTCGCTCGTCAATGGTCGCCGCTACCGTATTGGCTTTGGTAACGCTACAGAAAGGATGAGTTTCACTCACGATGTGCGTGCCAGTTTAGAAAGAGCCGCTGCCCGTCTCGGCAATGTAGAGCTCCTCATAGAAGACAATGCCCTTGATAGCCAGAAAGCACTCGAGAATGCTGAAAAATTTGTGGCAAACCGTGTGGATTTGGTGATTGAGTTTCAGCTGGATGCCGCCATCGGTAATGTCATTATGGACAAACTGAATCGAGCGGGAATACCTGCCATTGCAGTGGACGTACCATTGCCTGGAGCTACGTTTTTTGGTGCAGACAATTATCGCGCTGGTTACATGGCTGGCGAAGGTCTAGCACATTGGATCAAGGAGAATTGGGGAGGGCAGCTTGACTTAGTGCTCCGCCTTGACGCACCACGCGTGGGACCGCTAGGGGGAGCGCGCTTGCAGGGACAGCTGGACGGATTGATGTCGGTGCTTGGCCCGATCGCAGCGGATAAGATTAAAGCAATCGACAGCCCAGTGATTGTGGAAGACGCTACTGTAGCTATGGCTGCCCATCTTGCCGACATTCCAACAGATGTACGTGTGGCCATTGTTGCTATTAATGACGATGCTGCGGTTGGTGCCCTGACTGCTTTCGAGCGGGCTGGACGTCTTAATCAGGTGGTGGCGGTGGGGCAGAATGCCGACCGCGTTGGCCGTTGGGCCTTGCGTCGCGCAGGTTTCCCCTTCGTGGGTTCTACTGCCTATTTTCCTGAGGAATATGGCGATAGGCTTTTGGATGCTGCTTTACGCATCTTACGCGGAGAGCCTGTGCCACCGGCACTTTATACACGCCATGTTTATATCACACGCGACAACCTGAGTCACTATTACCCAAATGAGGAGACATAGATAGGGAGACTGCAGTGGATACAAGCTATAAGACGATCACAGCAGAGAAACGATCTATCACGATGACTTCCCGCGAAAGATTTCTTAGAACACTGGAATTCCAACCAGTGGATGTACCTTGGGTTCGCGCTTACGCCTTTGTGTGGCCAGAAACAGAGCTGGTATGGCGTACACAGGGTTACGAGGGTCCTACCTTGGGTTGGCACGGTGAAGGGTTGCCCCAACGCTTTGATTTAGATGAGCTATTGCGGGTAGATTCTTGGTATGGACCAGTGCCACCTTTTGAGTACAAGGTAATTGAGGAGGACGAGCGTACCAAGCTTTATATCAACCATGAAGGTATCCTGATGCGTGAGTTCAAGGAGCACGCGGACACTAGCATGCCCCAGTTTGTCAAGTTCCCGGTTGAAACATTGGAGGACTTCGAGAAGTTTGCTGCAGAGCGTCTGGCACTAAACGCAGAAGAGCGCTTTCCCAAAACGTGGCAGGAACAGGTCAAACGAGGAAAGCTGCGAGGTGTAGCAGGAGCAGCAAATCTCGCTGTTGGGGATGACGAAAAGGACACAAAGAGCACAGCTACATCAGTTGATGAACATCCACGGTTGTGTTGGGCAGATCGTTGGGGTGGATTCTTCGGTGCTTTACGTAATATGATGGGATTAGAGAACCTTTGCCTAGCCTTCTATGATAATCCTACACTTATCGAAAGAATGATGGAAGAACGTGCTGACCGCATTATCGAAATCACTGAGGAAGTGTTGAAATACACAGAGTTCGACGTCTTCTGGTACTGGGAGGATATGGCATATAACCATGATTCGTTGATCGATCCACGGCTGTTTCGCAAGTTCGCTTTCAAGCACTATCGGCGGGTTAACGATTGGCTGCGTAGTCGAGGTATCAAGCACATCGGACTCGACAGCGACGGCAATATTACCAAGTTGATCCCCATGTGGATTGAGTCAGGCATCAACATGCTTTGGCCGTTCGAGGTGCAATCTGGAATGGATGTACTGAAGGTCCGCCAAACCTACGGGCATGATCTAGTGATTATGGGCGGCATCGACAAACGTGCCCTTGTGCCAGGTGGCGAGATGATGCGCCGTGAAGTGGATCGGGTGATGCCTTTGGTCGAGGACGGTGGATATATCCCTGAGCTAGATCATAGTGTGCCGCCCGACATCTCATGGCCTAACTTTTGCGAGTATGTGGAGTATCTCAAATATCGACTGGGACGCGGCTAGATCGTCAAACACGATGAATCGAATATGACGGAACACTGCGTAGAGAGGATGAAACCTATGAGCATACTGGACAGTATTTACAACACTGTTCTCGAAGGCAAACGCCACGAAATTGAAGGGCTGGTGAAGCGAGCCTTGGAAGAAGGTTTCTCTGCGACCGACATCATTGAAAAAGCTTTGCGGCCAGCGATGGATGAGGTTGGACTGCGTTTCTCCCAGGCAGAATTTTTCTTGCCCGATTTGATCCTTGCTGCCGAGGCAACCAAACGTGCGATTTCCTATTTGAAGCCACTATTGGGTGAAAGAGACGTCGTTTCCCAACAGGAAACAGTAGTGATCGGCACGGTTCAAGGCGATCTACATGATATCGGCAAGAATCTGGTGATCGCTACACTTGAAGGCACAGGATATCGCGTAGTGGATCTAGGTGTAGACGTTGCTCCGGAGCGTTTTGTGGAAGCAGTACGTGAACATAACCCTGCTGTGGTGGGTTTTTCCGCTCTCCTGAGCACCACTATGGTAAACATCCCACGCACTATTGCAGCCCTCGAGGAAGCCGGTCTACGTGAAGGTCGTCTTGTGGCGGTCGGCGGCGCGCCTGTTACGCAACGCAATGCAGATGAATGGCAGGCTGAGATTTATGCACCAGATGCTGGTACGGCAGCGCGCATTGTAACTGAAAAACTGGCGGCTCGTCGCCAGTGTGTGTAGCTAGATCAGGAGGACATTTTAGGATGCGACTACAGCCTTATGTGGGGGAACCAGATGTCGAACGCCTAAAGGCGGTGCTCAAGGGTAATGCGGTTGATCGCGTTCCTAACTTCGAGAACCTAGTGGATGACCAACATGTGACCAAGTTATTGGGACGCGAAGCTGGCAATACGCTCTCCTACGGTGGCGACCCAGCTAAAGGAGCCAGCGAAGCAATAGGTCGACCGATGAAGGGGGCCGACTTCGTAGAATTCTGTCAAATCACCGGTCAAGACGTGATGGTTATCGAGGCATTGTGGACCCCGCTAAAGAAGCGTATGCCTGATGGCACTATGAAGGTGATCGCGGATCGAAGTGTTAAAACACGCCAGGATTGGGAATCGGTTGTGCTGCCTGGGGAGGCAGATATTGAGGATCGCCTTCAATACATCCGTGAGTACAAAGAAGCAGCCAAGGGTACTCGCATCGGGGTGATGCTATTGGGTGGTTGCATCCTGCAAACCCTTTATGAAATGGTGGTTGGACTAACCGACTTTATGATGATGTGTTATGAGCAAAGAGATCTTGTGGAGGAGATGCTCGAAGCTAGCACGGTTTACTTCGAGCAGTTGACAGCTGCTGCCGTAAACGAGGGGATCGACATTCTTTATGTCGCGGACGATTTTGCATGGAAGAACGGGTTGATGATTCCACCCCCGTTGTTCAAGGAAATATGGTTACACCGCATGGCCCGCATCATTGCACCGGCCTTGAGTAAGGGTATCCCCGTAATGTTCCACAGCGATGGTAAAATAGATGACGCGGTTGAGTGGCTGATCGATATTGGCATAAATGGTATTAACCCGATGGATCCTTATGGCATTGATTACCGTGATTACAAAAAGCGTTTCGGCAGTCGTGTCACGCTGAGTGGCAACATCGACGTAGAGTGGCCGTTAGTGCATGGGACACCGGAAGACGTGGAACGAGACGTTAAAGAACATATGGAGGTGCTCAAACCTGGTGGACGGTACATTGCTGGTTCTAGCCATAGTATCACCAACTTTGTGCCGCACGAAAACTACATCGCCATGTTAAATGCCATTCATTGTTATGGGATCTACTGAGGCTACCTATTGGCTCCCTCCAGATCGCCTCCGGCCTGTATGAGAACAACCGTACAGTGTACGGAAGGTAGACCAGCTAGGCGAGCTAATCATTGGAGTTGAAAGGAGGTAAATGACACCAGCGGGACCATCAGTCAAATGATTTATACCAGTAATTTCACAGTAAGTTGATCGTGAAACAGCAAAAAGACCAAAGGAGTTAGAAAATGAAACATTCTATACATCAAATCGCAAGGAGAGCCTTTCTGTTCACAGCGGTGGTTGTGCTACTGGCTCTTATAGCTGGTGTCGCCCAAGCTACTCCGGAGCAGGGAGTGAGAAGGGCAGAAACTGCCACTCCCGCAGCAGAGCCTGCCGCTACGCCGACCCCTATTCCCACACCTGAGGTGAATGACTACCCGGCCATCTACCGCTGGCTTACCGACGCACGCATGTACGACATTCTACCGCCTGGGATTCCGAAGCCCAATCGGCCCTATCGGCTGGCGCTAAACATGATCATCATGTCTCAGGACTATACGCGCGAAGTAGCCGAGAGTGCTCAGGAATTCGCCAAGGAGCTTGGCATGACCCTCGATGTATTTGATGCCAATTTCGATGCAAATAAGTCGTTGAGCATCGCGGAAACCATTGTGGCAAACAAGTATGACGGGATGTTCATTTATGCCACCGACCCGGCGCTCGGTCCAACGATTTCCAAGATGATGAAAGAGGCAGGCATCGTCGCTGTAGGTGCGGATACCCCGATGACCCGTGACGACTACTATTATGGCGTGCCCAGCACCTATGCAGGATACATCGCGGGCAAGTATATGATGGAGCAGGCCAAGGCGAAGAACTGGGACTACAAGAAAACAGTGGCCATCTTTATGGACCTCTCGGCCTTCACGTCCTGTACGATGCGCCTTGAGGGGTACAAGAAGGCCTTGGATGAGGCCTATCCAGACTTTCCGCAGGAGAACATTGTATGGTACGATGCTCCGTACACTCTGAACGAGGTGATCAAGAGCGTCAGCGACCAGATCACTGCTCATCCGGCCGATAACTATTTTGTGATGGTGTCGTGCAGCGATGAGATGACAGCCGGAGCAGCACGTGCTTTGGAGGCAGCAGGGTATACACCGGATACGGCGATGGTCTCTGGTCAGGGTGGCGGTGTTGGCCCGCGTGAAGAGCTCAAGAGACCGGGTACTTTGTATGTCTCTTATACTGGGTATATGCCGCGTTGTGCTGGTAAGCTAGCCATCAATTATTTAACCCGCATTCTGAATGGTGAAGATGTGCCACGATATGTACAACAATCCGTGGTGCTGCTCACCAAGGACACTGTAGATCAGTGGTACCCCAACAACGTTGAGCAATGCACTGATGAGATGATACGAGGCATGCCAATGCCAGATTGATTGGCAACCCTGGAACAATGGAACGTGCACCTGCCTCCGGCACTTTTGTGTCGGAGGCAGGCTTCAAGCAATCCTCAAGTGTTTCTTGTTTCCTGCTACCTTTAGGGCAGAAAAGAAATCCCTTATGATGGACAGAGGCAGGGCAGTGGGACAAGCGGAACGATTGGAATCATCGGCTAAGTTGCAAGTCACAGGCGCAACCCAGCCACGACTGGTGATGGAGGGCATCTCGAAATCTTTTCCAGGTGTCCAGGCATTATGTGCAGTGGACTTCGATTTGCTCCCTGGTGAAGTGCACGCGCTGGTTGGTCAGAATGGAGCCGGAAAGACCACGCTGGTCAAGATTGTGTCCGGAGCGCATCCAGCAGATGCAGGGCGCATTCTTATAGAGGGCCAGGAGGTACGCTTCCATAGTCCTGCGGATGCGCGAAGACACGGGATTATGACGGTTCATCAGGACTGGAATCTGTTTCCAGACTTAAGCGTTGCCGAGAACATTTTCGCCGGACGTATGCCGATCAAAGCCTCGGGCATCATAGACTGGGACCGATGCTATGAAGAGGCAGCTCGAGAGCTGCGCAGCCTGAACCTGGAGCTTGACCCCCACACACGTGTCGGATTGTTACGGCCTGCGCAAATGCAGATGGTGGAAATTGTGCGCTGCGTATGCGCTAACGCCTCGATCATGATCCTCGACGAGCCTACAGCAGCTCTTGGTCCTCACGAAATTGAAAGTCTCTTTGCGATGATCCGTTGCGTCGTCGCGGGCGGTGTCTCCATACTGTATATTTCTCACAAGCTGGAGGAGATCCAGGAAATTGCAGACCGGGTTACTGTCTTGCGGGATGGGCGCAAGGTGGGGACAGTAAGAGCTAACGAAGTAGATCGACTAGAATTGATCCGCATGATGGTAGGACGTGAGGTCGAAGCGCCCCAGAAGCAGACTGTCGTTACACCCGGCGCCGAGATTCTGCGCGCCAATCGCATCGGAAAAAGCAAAGCATTGCATGATATTACCTTCTCCTTGCGGGAAGGGGAGATCCTGGGTGTGTTCGGTCTACTAGGTGCAGGGCAGAAACAACTAATAGATGTCCTCTACGGGATAACCCCTGCTGATCGAGGTGAGATTTGGGTTAACGGTAACCAAGTAAGAATCCAATCGCCTGAAATGGCGAAACGCCTTGGTTTCGGATTGGTACCGGGCGATCGCAAGCGAGAAGGTCTTGTACAGATTCTAAGTGCTAATGCCAACTTAACCCTTGCCAATACTTCCCTGATTTCGTTTGCGAAGCTGCTCCTCAGCCCGCGCAAGGAATATGAACAAGGCTGGCATTGGATCAATTCACTCGACATAAGGCCAAAAGACGGCGGTCGTCTTGTGAAATATTTTAGCGGTGGTAATCAACAGAAAGTAGTGCTGGGTAAGTGGCTGCAAAACAATTGTAAGGTGCTTATCCTAGATCACCCCACTCAAGGTGTAGATGTTGGGGCCAAGAACGAGATATATTCTCTACTTGAGGAGCTGGCCAAAGCAAGGATAGCCATTATTCTGGTATCCACGGAACTGCCGGAGATATTGGCCATGAGTGACCGTATTCTGGTAATGCGTAATGGCACTATAGCTGCTGAACTACCCCGTCAAGAGGCAACCAATGAGAAGCTGCTGGCCTATGCTACCGGAGGGAACTGAGCACATATGGTTAGAGCAATAGCCAGAAGACAAGTTTGGGTTAGCTGGCGCGATTCCTCCGCCTTCGGAGTGACCATCGCTCTGGTTATTCTGTTCGTAATTTTTTCTATCTTGCACCCGAGCTTCTTAACACCCAGGAATTTGTGGAATCTGGCCATTTCTATTTCGACGCTGGGGCTGACAGCTGCTGGTGTTACGTTGATCTTGTTGGTGGGCATGTTGGACGTTTCCACAGAAGCTGTCTTGGCTACCTCTTCAGTTGTGTTGGCTTTCTTGATCACGACGATAGGATTGCCCCCTCTTGTTGGCATCGTAGGTGCCATCGCTGTGGGTTGTGGAATTGGGGTGATTAATGGTCTGATCAGTGTACGTTTCAGAATTAATCCGATTATTACCACGCTAGCGACATTGGCTATCTTCACCGGTGTAGCCCAGTTCGCAAGTGGAATGAAACAAATAGTTATCGATGCTCCCAGAGGCTCCCTTCTGTGGACATTTGGTTTCGGATCGTTGTTTGGTATCCCTGTTCAAGTGTTAGTGGTTGTGTTTGTCTATGTCTTGCTATGGTTCGTTCTTAGGTACACACGTTTTGGCCGCAACATCTATGTTGTAGGGGGCAATCCACAAGGGGCTAATCTGATTGGGCTAAATGTTGCCAAGTATCGTTTTATAGCTTTCGTAATAATGGGTGCCACTGCTGGGATAGCAAGTGTGCTTATTAGCGCCCGTGCTTTAAACGGATGGGCAGGTGCCGGTCAGGGATATTTGTTTGGTGCCATTACTGCTGTTGTGCTGGGTGGTACGTCGTTAACTGGTGGGCGAGGTGGCGCTTGGGAGACCTTGCTGGCAGTTCTCCTATTAGGCACCTTGACTAATGGCCTAAACCTACTGCAGGTGCATCCTTATTGGCAGGGTGTTGCATCAGGTGCTTTGCTTCTGCTTGCTGTAAGCGTTGAGTTACTGCGCAATCGGTATCTGCGTAGGAGGCTTGAAGAAGAATGAAGCGGGAAGGTGTTGTTATGTACGAGGGGACCACCGCTTTGGATACTGTCGCGGCACAAGAGGCCTGTCCGCCACGGGAGGAACCCTCTCGAAACTGGTGGGCTCTTCTGAGCGACATGCCACAGATCGGCTTGCTTATTATGCTGGCTGTACTTGTGCTCTTCTTTGCACTTACCACTCCGACTTTCTTGACGTTCCGCAACTTGGCGATTCTGGCCGGTTCCATCTCTATGATCGGAATCGTGGCTGCCGCTATGACGTTAGTGATCATTGGGGGTAACCTTGATCTCTCGGTCGCCGGGATAATTGCGCTTACCAGTATGGTGGTTGCTAACCTGATAGTAGGTTGGCAATGGAGTGAAGGAGCCAGTGTTGTCGCTGGAGTTCTTGTTGGCTTGGTGGTGGGTGTTCTCAACGGATTTCTGGTCGCACAGCTAGGAATCAACTCGGTCATAGCCACTTTAGCCACTTACAGTATAGCACGCTGGAGCGCCTATCTTCTTGGCACCAAAGGACGTTCCATTCCGCTGGGATATGCTGAGGAGAGACCGTTCTTTGACTCTATCGGACAGGGAACAGTACTTGGCGTACCAGTGCCGTTTCTTATAATGGTGGTCATTCTAACAGCTATATGGCTCTTCCTAACATGGACTCGCTTTGGTCGTGAATTTCTTGCTGTAGGCGGCAACTCTCTTGCTGCGTTGTTGACAGGCATTAGCGTGCGTCGTTACACCTTTTTTGCTTTTGCCCTGACCGGGTTGTGTGCTGGTATCTGTGGGGTGATTTTCGCATCCCGGCTGGCCGGGGGATACCCGGGAGGAGCGATGGGCTGGGAGTTGGATATTATCGCCGCTGTCTTCCTGGGTGGAACGAGTCTTACTGGCGGACAAGGTTCCATTCTGGGCACGCTTCTGGGTGTGATCATTATCGGTAGCTTGCGTAATGGCATGGCTTTACTGGGCATTGACATCACTGCTCAGAACATCGCAACTGGCAGCGTGCTCTTGCTCGCTGTATTATACGATCGACTAAGACGTGGCGGAACAGAGCTGTAGCCGTACCGCTGACAACATAGACAGGGAGAATACATATTTGAAACGCATCGGCATGACGTGGCGGGTTGACCCCGTCCATTGGCAATCGTACAAGGACATCCATCTGAACCCGTGGCCAGAGTTACTTGAAGCGATTCGTGCTGTTGGCATCCGAAACTACAGCATTTTCGCCTTCCCTGACGCACCCACTAGCGGTCACACTCGCGTCTTTGCATATATGGAGTACGAAGGTGACGATATCATGGAAGCCTTTGCACAGCTGGCCAAAACTGAGATCAAAAAGAAGTGGGATGCTCAGGTAACGGTATGGGTACTGCCGGAGGCAGTCGAAGGCAGCGGCGTACAGTTCCTGCCGTTGGAGCAGATATTCTTCTGCCCTTAGCACGGCCTCGCGTGAAAGTATCTCTCACATCACCACGAGCTCATTTCCGGACTATACTGAACACGTCGCGAACATAAGCTAATTGGTCTGGTAGATAATCAGACCACAGGCAACGACCGTATACCCGTTCATTTGTAGGCCGATGACCACGACATCAGCGTCTTTGTCGGTTCCCAGTCTGGCATTGCGGCTCGCAACTCTGATCGGGTGTGCTGGTTTCAGAGTTGCCATACGTATTGCCTCTCGTGGACGAGGGCGTCCGCGGAGCCAGACATAGCGATGCCATTCATAGACATCAGTTATCTCGGCTCCACGGGAGACGCAGATCAGACCTCTGGTGTTGCACTAGGGGAGGATTCTATGCCCTGCAACCAGGAAAACGTACAGCGCTTTGTTCAACCGCCTCCAAGACTGGCCAGTCAATTGCCACGCCAGCGTCATCCAGTGCTAGTAATACGGCGCCCACCACGGGTTCGAAACGCGGCAAGATAATCTGTGCTTGAGGTGCCGTTGCAGCTACTGTTTCGCGGAAGGGGGCCAACACCAGCTCCCCTGCTTTGAAAACACCCCCAAAGGGCACCACAGCAAAGGACTCCAATGCCATGTAGAGGCGTCGGATCACTGCGGTTGCCAGCGCTCCTAGCTCCCGCCCAGCGGACGCAAGGATGTGTTGTGCCGTACGATCACCTTGTTGTGCCGCACGCACTACCACAGGACACAGTCCGGCGATCTCGTGGCGCAGTAGGGGAGCAGTTCCAGACTTTGCTTTGCGCACAACGGTCCCAGCACGTACTGCCTCTGCTCCTGAGTCGGGGCCAATACGCACCAACTGCGTTGCGTCCGGGGAGGTGATCATCCCGCATAATACTCGGAACACCATGTCCATCGCGTCTCGGAAGCCGAAGTGGTCGAAGACCATCTGCGTGAGCAGTGTGTCCTCACCACGTCCATCCTCCGCGCGGAGCACAGCACGGATTGCCTCCATACTGATCCAATAACTGCTTCCCTCATCCCCCAAAACGGCGCCCCAACCGCCCGCCCCAGCTTGCTGGCCTTCTCCTGTCCAGCCACGCGCTCTGGAACTGATACCGGCATCCACAACGACACCGACATGTTGATCAATCCAGTAGTGAGCAGCCCAACGTGAGGTCTCCCCTTCAGCTGCCTCAAGGATTTTGCGAACAGGGAGGTCAGCAAGTGCTTCATCGACTGCTGCTGCATCCATTGGTGCGCTGATGCACATCACCTCGATAGGTGCCTCGAGCAAACCACCTGCCTCAAGCGCTGCCCGCACAGCACGCCGCAGTCCTTCTACAGCCACTCGGCGTTCCACATAGTTGATGTTGACTGGCCCGGCACGACCGTAACCACGGAGCTGACCTGTCTCATCTGCCACCAGACAGACAACCTTCGAGCCTCCTCCATCAACCCCCAGCACGTACATTGCTTCACTTCCGGTATGGCATGTGCAATTTGTTTGAAGCTATGTGGTGTACAAACTTTCTTCTTACAGAGAGCCCACGGTTGAGGTCGTCATAATGAAAGTCTCAGGACTCAGTTGCGACAGCCAAGCTGTCTCGAGAACTACCTCCTCCAATTGGGAGAATAGATACTATCAGGCTGGATTCTGTGCATGCGGCACAGTTCGTCCAAATAGTGTGAGTATTCCTCATAACCATCCAGGTCGAGCGCAGAATGAACAGGGGATATCAACCCTTTCTCGGCTGACCTCTCTGCTCCTGGCCACTGCAAGCTTGAAGGTTCTATTCAGACACCTCTGCGCAAGCTCGGATTCCTCTCAGGCCATTTTGCATGTGATTGATTGGCTGAGACGCACTCCCGCGCCCGCCACCCGGAGATGCGACTCACTTACCGGTATCCTCACCTCGCGCAATCGGTTGGTATGCCAGATGTTGTCCCAGTCTTCGAAGTGCTTCCAATTTCTCGCGGTCGCCCAGCTTAGCACGTTCCACTGCCTGATGCAGGATCTGAATGGAGCGATCGTAAGTTTTGCGATCAACAGGATAGGGATGCCCATCCTTGCCCCCATGTGCGAAGGCGAAACGTGCCGGGTCACGAAACGATGGTTTGGCACCGTAGATGATTTCGGCTAACAATGCCAACGCACGGATCGTTTTGGGTCCTACATTACGGGCGCCGAGTAGCTGCTCAAAATTCTGTGGCTGTGCTTCGTACGCTGACACCAGCGTGCCCGCGATACGTTCGGGATCGATGTCCTCCAACAAAACTCGATGGCGCATCGGCAGCTCCAGATACTGCAGCCGTTTCAGCTCAGCCAGATTCTTCCACGGCTTCTCCAGTGCTAGAGCTACACTCGCCCGTCGCGCTTCATCTGACTCTTGGGCGACCATGTTCAGTGGCTGTCCAAGGGCGCTGCTGATGATACCAGAATGAGGTTCATTAACGAATTCCGTGACTGTCTCGCTGAACCAATGATAACGCCTTGCCCATCGATTTGCCTCGTTCATCCCCTGCTGTACCACAACCCAGCGACCCTGACGATCGAAAATAAAGCTATGATGATAGATCTGGTAGCCATCCTGCAAGGCATTGTTGTCCACCTTGGCTGCCAAGCGACTAGCGTAGACCAAAGCTTCGGGTGCGACCTGCAGATGGGTCGCGCAGGCCGTGATCTCGGCAGGTGTCTTGCGTGATGTTCCGCCTTTCCCGCCAGCAATGAACAACCCGATTTCAGTCGAGATCGGCCTCCACGCCTCCTTCAGCGCACCGCATACCACGGTTGTCACGCCGCTGGAATGCCAGTCGTACCCCAGCACGCAGCCTAATGCCTGAAACCAGCATGGGTCCGCCAGCCGTCGCATCAACTCCGAGCTGCCGTATTCATCGACAATGATGAGCGACAGCTCGCGTGCCAGCTTGACCATGCGCTCAAACAAGTAGCGTGGTGCTTTGCCTGTGTGAAGAGGCAAATAGGCGATCCCAGTGCGCAAGTAAGCCCCTCACCCCTATCAATGCCCGGACAATCCGTTCTGCGCTGACCAACCAAACAGGGCCACAGTTCTCTCTGAGCGTCCCTGACAGCTTTTATTCACTCGGAAATTCACAGCGTGACATCGCCGGTGGTAAGGCAGAGCACAACAACCGAGACAAGCTTCATTCTAACATACATGCTGAAAGGCGCAACTAGCGAGAGCAACAGCCTTCCATTATGAAGAACTGAGGGGCACTTGAAGGAATCCGCTGTCTACTAATCCCACAGCAAGGCAACATATGCAAGGCACTACGCCAGCAGCTCAGGGGGCAGCTGGTCAGCAGTGGGGAAGCTGGTTTGTGTACCTGAAGCCTGCACACTAACAGCAGCGATGTAATTGGCACGACGCATCGCCTCTGCTAATGATTTGCCTGCTGCCAGGAAATATGCCAGGCTGCCAATGAAAGCATCACCAGCCCCAGTGGTGTCCACGGCGCGCACCGAGGGTGCCGATACATAGGTGCTCCCTTGCGCATTGACCAGCAAGCTACCGCGTTCACCCAACGTGAGGATGACTGCACCAGCGCCACGGTCCATTAGTATTCGTGCTGCGCGTTCTGCCTCCTCGAGGGTGGTCACTGGCAGGCCTGTTAGCAGCTCAGTTTCGCTTTCGTTGGGACAGAAGATGTCACTAAGTCGGTACAGCTCATCTGGCAGTTCAGGTCGTGCCGGAGCCGGATTGAAGATTGTGGTCACCCCCTCCTGACGGGCGATGCGTAATGCTGCCAGCGTGATCTCCAACGGGATCTCCAGCTGGCATACTACCACCTGAGCGTTGGCGATCACCGGCCGAGCTGACTCGATCTCCTCGACGGTCAGCAAGTCATTCGCGCCAGTGACAATGATGATGGCATTGTGTCCTTCTGGATCGACTGCAATTGGTGCTACACCTGAAAATGCTTGATCGGTGAAGAACACGAAGCGTGTGTCGATGCCCCACGCCTGAAAGTTTTTCAGGGTGTTCTCCCCGAACATATCTCGGCCCAGCTTGGTGACAACAGAAACATCACCTCCCAGCTTGGCTGCCATAACTGCTTGGTTGGCCCCCTTGCCACCGAAACCCATGTGGAAGCGGGTACCATGCAACGTTTCGCCCATACGCGGCAGTCGGGGTACATAGCTGATCAGATCAATGTTAGAGGCACCTACGACACAGATCCTGGGTCTCGTCATAACGTTTCATCTCCCACTCAGTGCAAAGATTATGTAGAGTATGCCTGCAGGAGCTTGCAGATCCTTAGCTGTATCATGACACCCGATGTGCAAGGCCTACATCCCCCGAGGAGAATGGCACTCATTACAGCACATCTAGTGCGGTCGCCGATGACGAATCTCGTGAAGTCTTAACCTTTGACTGCCCCCATTGTCAGCCCACGCACCAGAAACCGCTGAAAGAGTATAGAGAGAACAATGCCGGGTATGATGGCAATTGTGCCGATGGCTGCTATTTCGCCCCACAGAATCTCGTGCCCTCCTACCAGGCTCGGCACGATGACAGTAAGTGTGCGCACTGAACGACGCGTTAGCAGCAGAGCGAACATGAACTCATTCCAGGCGAAGATAAAGGAGAACAACGACGTTGCCACCAATCCTGGTGTGATGAGGGGCAACGCCACACGCGCAAAGACACCCCAATGAGTGCACCCGTCGATCAGCGCTGCTTCCTCCATTTCAGGCGAAAGGTCATCGAAAAAGCCCTTAAGCATCCAGATGACAAAAGGTAAATTGAAAACGGTGTTGGCAATGATAAGCGCCCAGTGGGTGTCCAGCAGCTTGAGCTGTTTGAAGATAAGGAACAATGGCAGGGCAGCAGCCACTGGTGGAAACATACGAGTGGAAAGGATCCAAAACGAAAAGTTCTCACCGCCAGTCTTGAAACGCGACAGGCTATAAGCCGCCAGAGAACCAATCACCATGGAAAACGCCGTGGTGGACAGACCAATGATTAAGCTATCTCGCAAACCTTGGATGCCACCCCGTCCGTCGGGTGGCAATGCCATGGCGTTGATGTAATTGCGCGGGCTGAAATCACGCGGAATGAACACAGGAGGGTAAGAGAAATACTCCGATTCTGACTTAAAGGAGGTGAGAAACATCCACACGACTGGAAACAAGAACAGAACGAGGGCCACTATCAGAACGATCCCTGCTGCAATCTTCTGTGGGTACGACATTCGGCGCATTGCTTATGTTTCTCCCCGCTGCCGCTTCTGGAAACCCAAGAAGAAACGTGCAACCAGCGTGATAATGATCAACTGAATAAAAGCCATTGCAGCTGTATAACCTAAGCTGAAAAACTTGAAACCTTGTAGATAGGTGTAGAAGCTGATCGTCTCCGTCACATTGCCCGGACCGCCACCTGTCACCAAATAGACAATGTCGAACAGCTTGAACGCATCCATTGCGCGAATGAGGACACCGATGATGATCACTGGCAATAGTAGAGGCAATGTGATG
The DNA here is from genome assembly GCA_937127125.1 of uncultured Ardenticatenia bacterium. Classification (GTDB taxonomy): domain Bacteria; phylum Chloroflexota; class Anaerolineae; order 4572-78; family NAK82; genus NAK82. The sequence goes on along the minus strand of CAKZLO010000032.1, from coordinate 122,396 downwards.
CGCCAGAAGGATTACCACGCCGAAGCACCATCCACTTCGGCCGCTTCGTGCAGCTCCATCGGAATAGACTGCAGACCGGCCAGCACAATGAGCATTAGGAATGGCGTCCACTGCCACACATCCGTCATCAGGATAGCGAACAATGCCACGTTGGGGTCTGCCCCAGAGCCAAGCTCAAAACAAGCAGCAACCGTACCGGATGGAATCGACCGCTCATTTCACTGACCTCCTTTGTCAGTAATCCAACACTTTAGACAAACACGATCTTCTGCGCAAGAGGATTTCTACTCTACATCAGGGGTCTAGCTCGCTTGGCTCACCTCCTTTCTCTCAGTTCCCATTGTTCTACGGCAAACAGGGCAGGTAGGTCAGGATGACGCACTGAGAAAATCCATCTCCTCGGTTCACGACGATGCACTTCTATGAACCGACCTATTGGGGATGCTGTGAATAAACGCACAGAGGCAAAAGCGAAGGCATAAGCAGCTACCGCGGTGATTGGGAGCATATTTGCATGGCTGAAGTGAGGGATCTTTTGCCACAGGTCCATGGATAGAGAATAGGCCGACCAGCATAGCTGGTTGCGCGCCCCAGCCGCCTCTTTTGAGGACGACGGAGATGCTTTGCTAAGAAGGCCCTTTGTCTCCTTTCCTCGATGCCGCGTCATTGCGCTTTCAGCCTTGCTGTTGCGTGGGTCAATGCGGGTAGATGCATTTTTATTATAGTATAGAGTTTACCAGCTTGCAAGCACAATAAGGGTCGGATCCTGTAAAAAGAGCTGCAATCGCCCATCCTGTTGAGTTTACGTCCCTGGCAAACCTTATCGACGAGAATGTTCTCCCCCACAAACCCACAAAACGGTGTCACCGCGTTAGAGCTGTGCCCCATCCTTGGCAATTCTCCAAGACCTAAGTATGATACAGTTCGCTATGGGCTACCGAATAAACGAGGCCGAAACATACATTCTTGTGGATACTCCTGCCACCTTGAAGCAAGTGCTGGAGCAATTACGGGATGCACCACTATTTGCTGTGGACACCGAATCGGATAGCCTATATGCCTATTTTGAGAAAGTTTGCCTCTTGCAGCTCTCCATTCCAGGTGCTGACTACTTGGTGGACCCACTCAGAGTTGATGTAACGCCACTGGGTGAGCTGTTTGCGAGCCAGGATCACGAAAAGGTTTTCCACGCCGCCAGCTATGACATCTTGTGCCTCAAGCGAGATTACGGCTTCACGTTTGTCAACATCTTCGACACAATGGTTGCAGCACGCATCCTGGGCTGGAGACACTACGGCTTAGCAGCGATCTTGCAAGAACAATTTGGAGTCCATGTGGACAAGCGTTTGCAACGTTACAATTGGGGTGCACGTCCCCTCTCCACTGCAGCGCTGGAATATGCACGGTTGGACACCCACTATCTCTTGCCGCTGCGCGATCTCCAGATTCAAGAGTTGCAAAGAAGAGGAAAGCTGATAGAAGCGCGCCATGCATTTGCGCGTGAGAGTCTCAAGGAGCCCGCAACCAAGAGCTTCGACCCTGAAGGTTTCTGGCGTATCTCGGGAGTTTTGCAGCTCGATCCTGTTGGTCGGGCGATATTACGAGAGTTGTACATCCTGCGTGACAAGTTGGCGCGTGAGATGGACCTGCCTCCCTTCAAGGTTATTTCCAATGATGTGCTTGTTCATCTGGCAGTAACTCGTCCCTCCAGCCGACGTGAGTTGTTGCACATCAAGGGGCTTGGTCAGGGCATTTACAGGCGCTGTTCGGATGAGTTGCTCGAGGCCATTGCGCGTGGCCGACGTGCCCTCACACCATCTCCGCTGCGCGACAGACGTCCTTCCTCCCTTGAGATAACCATCGCACGTTACGAGGCGTTACGTGCTTGGCGACGGCAAGAGGCAGAGGCGCGCCAGGTGGATCCAGACATTATTCTACCGAACCGGGTATTGATAGAGTTGGCACGTCGTTCTCCCATTACTCTCGAGGCACTCGCTCAGATAGAGACGATGGACGAGTGGCAACGCCAAACCTACGGAGAAGCGGTAGTGGCCGTGCTTCAGCGCTGGTCTGGATGAGAAGGGAGCGAGCTCTGTATTCTGATCTCTTAACAATGCCCTTAGTCTAAGGAGAGTGATCATGGCACAAACCCCCTACGTCAAAATCTTCATTCCTGGTCCTGTGGACGTACGACCGGAGATTCTGGCGGCCCAGACGAAGCCAATGATTGGGCATCGTGCGCCTGAATATGCCGAGCTGCAAGCGCGCATCATTCCGCGGCTGCACCCCGTTTTTGGAACCGAGGGACGTGTTTTCGTTGTTACCGCCTCTGGGAGTGGATTACAAGAGGCAGCCGTACGCAACTGTGTGCGTGAGCGTTGTCTGAGTCTCGTCAATGGTGCTTTCAGCCAGCGTTGGTACGAAATGGTGCTTGCAAACGGCAAGCAGGGAGATGCGCTGGAAGTCCCGCTAGGACAGGCAGTTCACCCTGAGCAGGTGGACGAAAAGTTGCGCTCCGGTCGGTATGATGCTGTGACCGTTGTCTACAACGAGACCAGCACTGGAGTCTTCAACCCAGTGCCTGAGATTGCTTCTGTGGTACGAGCCTATCCTGATGTCCTCTTGCTGGTTGATGCGGTGAGCTGCGCCGGTGGAGTGGAAATCAAAGCGGATGAGTGGGGACTGGATGTCTGCCTTACCAGTAGCCAGAAGGCTCTGGCACTGCCTCCTGGGCTAGCATTGTGCAGTGTCAGCGACCGGGCGATGGAGCGTGCCAGGAGTGTACCTCATCGTGGTTGGTATTTCGATTTTCTCCAGTATGAGAAGTATGCCGCGAAAAACCACACACCCGCGACCCCGGCGATCAGCCTGATGTATGCATTGGACGCTCAGCTGGACGCCATCGCCGCGGAAGGTTGGCAGAATCGCTTTGCGCGACATAAGCAGCTGATGAACACGGTCCACGATTGGGTGCGCAAGGCAGGCTTCGACTTCTTCGCTGAGGAAGGCTATCGTTCCCCCACTGTGACTTGTGTAAGCAACACCCGTGGAATCGATATCGCTGCGCTTAACGCATTCCTGCGACAGCGCCACATGTTGATCTCCAATGGCTATGGCACCCTGAAAGACAAGACCTTTCGCATCGCTCATATGGGTGACACCACCGTCGAGGAAATTGTGACTTTGCTGGACGCCATTGACGCGTTCTTGAAGGGACAATGAGCGACTTTCTGACCCAGCTTATTACTATTATCGAGGATCGCAAGCGGCATCCGCAACCAGGTTCTTACACCAACCAATTGCTGAGTGACCCGGTCCAGGCGGCGCGGAAGGTTGGAGAGGAAGCCACTGAAGTAGTCGTGGCGGCATTGGCGCAAACTGATAAACGTCTTGTCGAAGAGATGGCCGACTTGATCTATCACAGCTTGGTATTGCTCTCGGCCCACGAGCTCAGCTGGTCAGCCGTTTTGAGCGAGCTGCAACAACGTCATGCCAGGCGTATGGGTGAAACCCAAGAAACGGATCCCCAATGAGCATCGCTCCGCTCGGTGGCCTCTCGAGTACGTGCAGGCGATGCTCGTTTCCTACGGTTTGTGCATCGTCACCAGCCGCACTCCGTGGCGACGCACTTGACGAAAGTTAGCACCCTCGCTCACGGCACGCAACACGGCATCCACATCTTCGACTATGCTGCCGGAGATAATGTTTACTCCATAATCAAAAAGCACTGGTGACAAGGGAGTACTAGGCCCCAAGACAAGCACCAGCGCGCCCGGCTGACACAGTGCCATTAGCCCGTCGAAGGTGCGATTCATTATGGTGGTGCCGCTCATAGCGACCACGTCGGCCTGAGGAAGCACATCGGGTGCAGCTTCCGCCGGAAGGTCATCACCGTGGGGACGTTTCTCCAGCACCCAGAGTTTGCTGGCCACGGCACGACAACGTGGCAGGAATGGGAAATGACCGACGACTGCCACGCGCCGGCCGGCGCCTTGGGCTAGTATCACTTCTTCGGCGTTCATCTCTACATAGTGCTCCGTCTGCGCCGGCAGTAATGCATTGATTGCTGCCATGCCAAGGGAGACCTCGAGAGAGCTCGACGAATGGACGAGTGCAGCTAGCTGGCGGCCTGTGTATCTGGCAAGGTGGCCTGCATCGGCCACGTCGTCGGCACCAGTGTGGTGGTGATCATTTTCACCGAGTAGCGTGGCAGCCAATCCACAGCGACGCTGCCCCTGTCGATCTACCACCACTGCTGTCCAGAAGGCTCCAACGCGCACTTCTTTCACCGTTCCCTCAGGCAATGTGGCTAGTATTTCATCCAGAACGGGCATATCCTCTAACCTCAAAGCGCTTCAGAATGGATCAGGACAAGCTGGTAGGAGAAATTCTTATATGCCGGAACGGAAAATTGTGCAACTGTGCAAAGGCAACTCAGTGGGCGCAAAACAGGTCTACTTTTCATCCAACACGCGTCGCACAGTGCGCACTAGCTCAAATGTGCTAATGGGTTTTTGCATCCAAACTTCACGAGGTGTAGGATGCTCCCCCCCTGTGAAAATATCACCGCCGTAGCCGGACATCATGATCACCTTGATGCTCGGGCGCAACGCCATCGCGCGCTTAGCCAGCTCGCGACCACTCATGCCAGGCATAACAACATCGGTGAGGAGCACGTGGATCTCTCCTTGGTGAGATTCAATCGCTTGGAGAGCCTCTTGCGCGTTGCTGGCTTCGAGCACCCGGTAACCTTGATGGTGCAGCACGTGTGCTATCAGCTGCCGCACCGCCACCTCATCCTCGACCACCATCACTGTCTCAATGCCACGCCATTTAAGCGGACCGGTGTCAGGACGCGCTTCTGAAACGGACACGGCTTCCTTGGCGCGTGGCAGGTAGATGAGAAACGTGGTGCCACGTCCTGGAGCACTATCCACCTCGATGTAGCCTCCGCTCTGGCGGATAATGCCATAGATAGTTGCCAGCCCTAGGCCAGTGCCTTGACCCAACGGCTTTGTCGTAAAGAAGGGTTCGAAAAGATGGCTTTTGATCTCATCGCTCATACCACAGCCGGTGTCACGCACCAGCAAACGCACATACTCTCCAGCCGGCATAGGTTCGCCGCGTACGAGGCGCGCCTCGGTAAATGTGACATTGGACGTCTCAATGGTCAGCCAACCGCCATCAGGCATAGCGTCTCGCGCGTTTATCGCCAAGTTGAAAATCACCTGCTCTATTTGCGATGGATCAGCCTCTACTGACCACAGGTTAGGCGCTGCCAGTATCTCCACAGTTACGTTTTCACCTAACGCTCGGCGCAGCATCGTTTCATTGTTTGCCAGCACCTCGTTCAGATTGAGCGCACGTGATTGCATCGCTTGTCTACGGCTGAAGGCGGTCAGCTTACTTACCAGCTCTGTCGCTCGCCGGCCAGCGGAGAGGACTCGGTCGGCATATACACGCGCGGGCTGGCCCTCGGGCAAGTTAGCCTTGAGGAGTTCAGCGAATCCGGTTATTACTGTCAGTAAATTGTTGAAATCGTGAGCAATGCCCGCGGTCAGTCGGCCAATGGCCTCCATTTTCTGTGCCTGCAACAGTTGCATCTGCAAATCTTCTCGATCCGCATCAGTTTGTTCGCGCTCGGTGATATCGCGATTGATGATATGCCAGCCCAGCCAGCTACCATCTTTCGAATAAATTGGGCGACAAACGTGGCTGAGCCAGCGTATCTTGCCATCGCGCCGTACAATACGCATCTCAATAGCCTGAACGTCGCCGGGCGCCGGCGCGCGTTCAAAATGATGAGCATACTTTTCGCGGTCTTCGGGATGTATGATACGCATAACCAAGTCAGGCTCTTGGATGAATTCAGCCGGCGTATAGCCCGTGATACGCTCACACGAAGGAGATGTATACACCACACTGCCGTCTGGGGCCATCCAGAGGATCCAGTCATGGGTGAGATCGGCCATTAAATGAAAGAGCCGTTCGCTCTCGTCCAGCGCTACATCGGCTCGCCAGCGCGCCAATCCCGTGAGAAAGACTTGGCCCAAGAGAATCAGGCGTGGTATCAATTCATCGGGCCAATCATGTTCGCCGCGCAAACAGCTCAACGACATGGAACCCAGCAACTTACCGCTAGTGAGCAACGGCACGACCAGAAAAGAGCGGTCACCTACTGTGAGGAAGCTTTCACGGTCAACGGCAGCTTCCTCCGGGAGATCATCCGGATGAGAGAAACGCACCAATTGGCCATGTTGTAGCAGGTTGAATACATAGGGATACCTCTCCGGCGTAGGATCGAAGGGAGGAGATGATACATTCGGCGATGTCCAGCGATAAACCCCACGCAATCGCAGATCTAATGAGAGGTCAAGCAAGGTGACGCAATCAGCCTTCATATGTTTACCCACAAGCGCGAGCGCCCGATGGATCTCGCCCTCGAAATCCTTATGCGATGGGGCAACGAGGCGTGCGAAAATGGTTGCCAAGAGATGTTCGAAGCGCAGCTGTTCCTCACGTGCGGCAAGGGTTTCCTTCCACTGGGTGATATCGCGACTGATGCCGATAACACCAATAATATTGCCTTGCGCGTCGCGCCAAGGCACTTTGGTGGTAGAAAACCAGCGCACGGTGCCGCGGGCATCTAGAACAGGTTCCTCGCGGCCGATTAACGGCTGGCCGGATTGCATCACCTGACAATCGTCGGCGTGATAACGCTCGGCGATCTCAGGTGGATCAAGATCGGAGGCACTCTTGCCAATTATCTCCTGAACCGACGCGAAGCCCTTCAGCCGCGCAACGGCTAGATTACAGGAAACAACACGTCCATCACGATCTTTGATGAAGATAAGGTCGGGCAGGTTGTCAATCAGGATGCGCAACAGCTCAGGTTCCCTGCTTGTTACAGCAGACGGAGTGACAGGCGCTCCTGTAGCGAGGGATTCAAGCGTGTCGCCCTCGAATTGGTGCCTTGACACTTCTTCCTGATCCACCAGGGGTCCCTCCGTCATAGTCTATACGCACTATAGATTATCCTAGTTCAACTACTGCAACGCAGGGAGGCAGTAGAACTCTAAACAGGTTCTAGAACTTCTAGTATGTGGCTCCAATGGACATCGGCTCGTGATGCCACATATCTCGTACAAGAATCAATGACCTTCTATCCCGACTGTAACCCTTAGGTGGTATCAATCCGGCAGATGTCAGGGGTACAGTCACTCTGCAACCGCTTCCTGGATCGGGGCTACAAAGAGTATTTAGATGGCACGACGGGAGTGGATGGGAGTCGAACCCACCGGCGCTCGCTGCTCGCGACCGCCCACCGATTTTGAAGACCGGGGCGTCCACCGGGACACATCCACCCCCACACGCTACTCAAAACCAACCATGCTGCAGCTATGTCACCAACACTTCGAGCATTGTTGGTGTGTTTTGATACATACTCTTATTATATCACATACTGTCAACTTTGACGAAAGCTGCGCTTGCGCTTTAATGGAGCGCCAAACCCCATTGACGACCACACCATTTGTGTGGTACAATGTGATTATGGTAAAGTGTTCCTCCTAGACCGGTTGACCAAGAGGAGGTTACAATGCATGCCTGCCATCACTGCTTCCCTGTGCGTTGGCTGTATTTGCTGATCACAGGATTGCTGCTGACAGTATTGTGTTTGCCCGGTTGCACGCGGCCGCGACCACGTATTGCTATGACTAGCACACCGCCTCCGGTATTAAGCCCTAGCCCGACTGTCTCCCCTTCACCGCCGCCTCCGCCGGCGACCGAGGTGATTGGTGAGGAAGAGATTATCACCGAGAGCGCGCTTGTCATCGGCGACAGGCCGGACATAGTGCCCGGCCAGGTCATTGTCAAGCTTCAACCCCAGCCAGCATTGCGGGCGCTGGCTGCTGAGCCAGGTGCTGACGGTATCATCGCTACCGGCGTGGACAATATTGATCGTCTGAATCGCGAGTTCCTAGTCAAGGATTTCGAGCCACTGCTTGGACCGCTGGCCGAAGCATCTGGCGAGAGTGTTCGTTCCTTGGCTGAACGTCAGCCAGCCATTTTGGGGTTGTATGTGGTTTCCTATGAGGCGGAGGTGGCACCGGAAACAGTAGCAGCCGCCTATGCAAGTGAGCCCAACGTCATATATGCTGAGCCCAACTGTTATGCTTATGCCAGCGATGTATCTCCTGAACCGCTTGCGTTTACACCCAACGATCCCTACTTCTACCACCAATGGAATCTACAGGCCATCCAGGTGCCCCAAGCGTGGGACTACTCTGGCGGTCACGAGGTGATTGTGGCAGTAATCGACTCCGGCGTTGCTTACGAAGACTTTGAAAGCTACCGGCGCGCACCTGATTTGGCCAACACTGCATTCGTGCCAGGCTACGATTTTGTCAACAACGACTCTCACGCCAATGACGACTTCGGTCATGGCACCCACGTTGCCGGCACCATTGCGCAAAGTACCAACAATGGCTATGGAGTTGCTGGTGTGGCGTTTGGCGCTACGTTAATGCCCATCAAAGTGCTGGACGCGCGCGGACAGGGCGGATTCGATGCACTGGCACGTGGTGTTATGTTTGCCGCTGATCACGGGGCGCACATCATTAATCTGAGTCTCAGCGGACGCAAGTCCTCTCAGCTTCTGCAAGATGCTATCCAGTATGCTACTAACAAGGGGGTTCTGATTGTTGCAGCAGCTGGGAATAGTGGAGGAACCGTCGAGTATCCAGCTGCCTATGACTCGGTCATTGCGGTAGGAGCAGTGGACTATCGGCTGCAACGCGCTCGTTACAGTAACTTCGGCAGCCAGCTGGACCTGGTGGCACCCGGCGGTGACACAGGTGCTGATGCCGATGGCAACGGCCTGCCCGATGGCATTTTGCAGGAAACCTTCCGAGGTGAGCCAAGGCGTTTCGCCCTCCACAACATGGAGGGCACCTCTATGGCAGCACCCCACGTTGCTGGGGTGGCAGCACTGTTGTTTGCGCTCAATCCTGCTGCCACTGCAGCCCAGGTGCGCCAGGTGCTTGAAACAACTGCGCGTGACCTGGGGGCGCCAGGCTTCGATGACAATTACGGTAACGGTCTGATACAGGCTGCCGCAGCGCTGGCGGCTATGGGTGCTCAGGCTCCCACGCCAACCCCTGGGCCCCCGTCGCCAACACTCTCGCCTACGGCTACTACAACACCATCTCCGACACCAACTTCAATGTATTCACCAACGCCATCTGCAACGCCTACTGTCACAGCAACACGCGTGGACATCACGCCACCAGCTTCGCCGACCTACACTGCTACTGCGACCCGAGTGGTCGTTTCGCCCTCACCCTCTCCCACGGCCACCCCTACGACCACGCGAGTTGTTGTGCCTTCGCCGACCAGCAGTCCTACTGCATTGCCCATTTCTACCGTGACACCAGTGGCGTCAGGTGGCGAGCAGCTCCTTGTCAATGGGGGTTTCGAGGCCGAGGGTGGATGGATTTTCAGCCAGACGCGCGTGCCGGCTGCGTACTCTACCGAAATGGCACATAGTGGCCAGCGATCAGTGCGACTAGGGATCGTAAGCGGCCCAGATATCTACAGCTACTCCTCAGTGCACCAGACAGTCACTATTCCAATTGGTGTGCGAAGCGCAGTATTGCGCTACTGGAGCTATCCAATCAGTCAGGACGTCTATCCCAACGACCTTCAACTGGTGCTGATCCTTGACGAAAACTTCCGCATCGCTGCTGTCGCTGACCAGTCTCTTTCCAATGCACGTCAGTGGCTTCCCGGCACCGTTGATCTGACCCGGTTTGCCGGACGCACTATCACGATCTACTTTGGCGTGTACAACGGGGGTGGCACAGGCAGCACCACAGCTATGTATCTGGATGACGTCGAGCTGGTGATCGAGCGTTGACAATCGTACCAAAAGCGCTGCCCGCAGGATGTATTCCTGCGGGCAGCGTATAAGCAGGTAACTACAGCGAGGTACAACACAATCAGCGACGGATGTTGTAGAAAGCGCTCATCCCGGGATACATAGCGCTTTCACCCAGCTCCTCTTCGATACGCAGCAGTTGATTGTACTTGGCCACACGATCTGATCGGCAAGGTGCACCGGTCTTGATCTGCCCTGTGTTCATAGCCACCGACAGGTCAGCGATAGTGGTGTCTTCGGTCTCGCCCGATCGATGGCTCACCACGGCTGTCCAACCAGCCCGATAGGCCGTCTGAATAGCCTCGAGCGTCTCGGTGAGGGTGCCAATCTGGTTCAACTTGATGAGAATGCTGTTGGCGGCGCCCAGCTCAATGGCCTTCTCCAGACGGTCGACATTGGTCACCAGTAGATCATCACCTACCACCTGGACTCGCTCGCCGATCGCCTCTGTCAATGCCACCCAGCCATCCCAGTCATCCTGGGCAAGTCCGTCTTCCAGTGAGATGATCGGATAGCGTTCCACCCAATCCTGCCACAATTTCACCATCTCATCGCTGGTCAGCGTCTTGCCCTGGATAGGGAGACGATACTTGCCATCATCCCACAGCTCAGACGCGGCCGGATCGAGAGCCAGCATGATCTGCTCGCCTATTCTGTAGCCGGCCTTGTCAATCGCAGCCAGAATCACCTCAATAGCTTCCTCATTGCCACTTTTGAGTGCTGGAGCAAACCCACCTTCATCTCCCACGCTGGTGTTGTACCCGCGATCTTTGAGCACTTTCTTGAGTGACTGATAGATCTCGGAACCCCAGCGCAACGCTTCAGCAAAACTCTGGGCACCCACTGGCATTATCATAAATTCCTGAAAGTCAGTGCTTTGCCAGCCAGTGTGAGCTCCGCCGTTAAGGATGTTCATCATCGGGACTGGCAACGTGCGTGCTGTGATACCGCCGAGGTAACGGTAGAGAGGCAGCTGAAGGCTATTGGCAGCCGCCTTGGCCACCGCCAGGCTTACCCCCAGAATGGCATTCGCGCCCAGTTTACTCTTGTTATCTGTGCCATCCAAACCGAGCATCAGACTGTCAATACCTTCTTGGTCGAAGGGATCCCAACCGATCAGTTCCTCCGCAATGGTCTCGGTGACATTCGCGATTGCCTTTTGTACACCTTTGCCACCATAGCGCTCCTTCTCCCCATCACGCAGTTCTAATGCTTCATGAATGCCTGTGCTAGCGCCAGATGGAACAGCAGCTCGCCCGTTGGCACCATCGGAAAGGAACACCTCTACTTCCACTGTAGGATTACCACGCGAGTCGAGAATCTCACGTGCAAGGATATCCTCAATCGTGACAGAATTCGAGTACATTTGGAACCCTCCCTTAGAATGTTCGATACCGCTTTAACGAATTAATCCCCCGCGGGACTCTTTAACGCAACCCCAAGGCCTTGTACAATGCCTGGAAGTCAAAGTACTGCTCGAGCAGAGTGTCCAGGCGTTCCACCTTGTGCTGCTGATGAAAGCGCGTCTTGCCAAAGAAGCTTTCGATCAGCTCCACCACGGTATAGGTGTCGTGGTGGGTCATAATAATTGGCACACCCCTTTCCTCTGCGCGCCCGAGAATAAGTGGACTGGGGCGCAGGTTGCCTGTGAGAATCAAACATTTGGTAGAAGTCTCTAGAGCAGCTAGCATAATGTCCGCACGGTCGCCGCCAGTAATGACAGCCTTGTTGGGCTTACGACGGAAGTAAGTCAGCGCATTGTCTACGCTCATCGCGCCAACCATGACGTTCTCAACCAGCTCCTCTAGCCGATGATGTGCACACAATACCTCGCCGCACAAACCATCGCGCAACTCAGCAACGCTTACTGAAAGCAAGATAGGTTCCTTGGGTAAGACGGCGAGAATGGGAACCCCATGTTTCTCCACGTACGGCGTGACTTTTTGGCGCACAAAATCGAGACGGTGACCGGGCACACCATTGACGACACCACCGATCAAGGACTCTCCCAACCGCACACGTGCCGTGATTAGATCGTCGACTACCTGCAGGTCATGATCATAAGACACCAATATTATCTCGGGGGCACCGAGCAGATCCGCAACGTGAGGTGGTGCCAGATTCACGATCCAACCTTCGCGCAAGCTGCCACCCCCCTCTAACACCACAATGTCCCGATCTTTAGCAATTTTTTGGTAAGCAGCTTTCACACGCGCCACGTAATCTTGCTCGCGGCCTTCCAACACCTCCGCCACCTGACGGTCATGCAGCAGGATGGGGGACATGTCCTCCAATGCGTCCGGCAGGTTGAATGAGTACTTAACGTAATGACTATCCTCATCCATCACATGTTCGCCGCATACCACGCGCGTCGAGGTGCTGACTGGCTTCATATAGCCAACCTTGTATCCATCCCGTTGAAATCGTCGCAACAACCCAACGCATAACGCGCTCTTGCCGGAATATGCTTGGGTCGAAGTCACATAAACATTCTTGGTCATAATAGCCTCCCGAATTTGTAATGGGTGCAGAAAGGACAAGATGGCGCGAACTTGTTAAGATGCCAGCACCAGCCGCATATCGATGCCCATCACTCCACGTCCTTCCTCAAAAACCATCAGAGGGTTGATATCCATCTCTACGATCTCAGGGAAATCGGTAACCAGCTGGGAAACCTTTAATAGTGTCTCAGCACACGCTGCGATGTCGGCAGGGGGCTGGCCGCGCACGCCGCGCAGCAGGTTGAAGGAACGAATTTCGCGCATCATCTCGTTGGCTTCATCGCGCGAGAAAGGCGCGATGCGAAACGATACGTCTTTCAGCACTTCGACATAAATGCCACCCAGACCAAACATGACCAGCGGCCCAAACTGTGGATCCCGGTTCATCCCCACAATGATTTCCCGGCCGCCCCGTACTTGTTGCTGCACCAGGCATCCCCAGATAGTTGCATCAGGCATTCGGCGCAACGCACGGAAGACCATCAGATCGAACGAGTCACGCACCTCACTTGCGTTCTGAATATTGAGCCGCACGCCGCCGATGTCTGTTTTGTGCAAGATATCGGGCGAGGCGATCTTCATTACTACCGGGTAGCCTATCTGTTCGGCAAACTCGACTGCCTCCTCCGGTGTGGTGCACAGCTTAGAGGCTGGAATGGGAATGCGATAAGCTTCAAGAATGTCACGTGCCTCGGCATCGCCAATCTGCAACCGCCCGTCGGCGCGCACCTTACAGAAGATCTCTGCCGCGCGTGCGCGATCCACTTCGAAGTTCTCAAAATTGGGCAGAGGGGTATCTTGCCAATGGCGCTGATCAACCATCGCCTTGAGGGCAGCCACTGCCTGTTCAGGTACGACGTAATTGGGTACGTTGTTCTGGGTGAGGATCTTAACCCCTGCCTGGGTATTTGCTTCACCCATAAAACACGCCAACACTGGGATCTCTGATTTCTTGGCGACCTCGGACACAGCGCGAGCTGTCTCCTCGATTTGCGTCATAAACTGCGGAGTGAGGATAACCAGCAATGCGCCCACATTGGGATCTTGGCTCACCAGGTCAAGGGCGACTCGATAGCGGTCAGCAAGCGCGTCGCCCAGCACGTCGACCGGGTTCAGCACGCTGGCTGCAGGGGGTAGCGCCTGGCGCAGCGCTTCTATGGTTGTCTGAGTCAACGCAGCCACCCTCAAACCACTTCTTTCGATAGCATCGGTTGCCATGATGCCTGGGCCGCCGGCATTGGTGATTACTGCGATTTGGTCGCTGCGTGGCAGCGGCTGACGGGCGAAGGCAACTGCGAGGTCGAACAAGTGCCCTACCGAATGGGCACGTATCAGACCTGCTTGCTTGAATGCAGCCTCATATGCGCGCTCGCTGCCGGCCAACGTACCTGTATGGCTGGAAACGGCACGTGAACCAGCACTTGTAGTACCCGACTTGATTGCCACGATCGGCTTGTGCTTGGTAATCCTGCGTGCCACCTGGATGAAACGCGCTCCGTCGCTGACGCCTTCCAGATAGGCCAGGATCACCCTGGACTCGGGGTCTTCTGCCCACGCCTCGAGGAAATCTATCTCATTAAGGTCGGCTTTGTTGCCCAGGCTGACAAACCGCGAGAAGCCAATGTCACGTGCCAGGGCGATGTCAAGAATGGAAGTACACAGGGCTCCTGATTGAGACATAAATGCAATCTTGCCACGACGTGGCATGCCAGCAGCGAAAGATGCGTTGTAGGGTGCGAGCGTATCGATAACACCCAGCACATTTGGCCCTACAATACGCATGCCATATTGTCGTGCAATCTCTGTCATCCTTCGCTCGGCCAGCAGCCCTTCATGGCCTGTTTCGCGGAAGCCAGCCGAAATAACGATAACTGTCCCGACCCCTTTCTTTCCACATTCCTCCAGCGCCTGCAACACCCCTTTTGCCGGGATAACAATCACTGCCAGATCGACCACATCTTCCACAGCCGCCAGATTGGGGTACGCTGGTAATCCAAGGATCTCGCTTGACTGAGGATTAATAGGGTAGATCTTGCCTTTGAAGCCGCTCTGGATAAGGTTCGAGACAACCGCGTGACCGAGCTTGCCCTCAGTGCGCGAGGCGCCGATTACGGCGATAGACCTGGGCGAAAACAAGGATTCTAGCATTATCAATGCCTCTTCGGGTCTAGGAAATATGGAAGTGGCTTGGTGTGCCAGAGCCCTGGCGGCGCTGCGCAGGAGAGAGGAGATAGCACTCAAACCATCACATGTAAATTTTATCACAAGTGAGATTACACGTCAAAAACTCCTGGCTGCGAGGTCGCAATCTAGACCTGCATTCAGCTGCGAGCGAATGCCTGACTAGGGCGGATGTAGTAAAATGGGTAATTTGAGAGAAGTCACAGAAGTTCGAGTGCTGCTATAATAAAATTCCAGGTAACCGTTTCGGGGCAACCTATCCTGAGTTGATACGACAGCAATGCTGTTGGAGAGCCACCGGAAGCTGCACTAACAGCAAGTAGCAGCTTCCCATGACCAAGAGGTCTAGTTTGATGAAAACGGTCGTTCGCATAGCGATATTGGTGATGGGATTCAGCGGACTGGTTGCTGAGATACTCCTTTTGCGGGAATTCCTCGTCGTTTTCTCAGGCAATGAGATCTCCATTGGCATTGTCCTTGCCAATTGGCTTGCCCTTGAAGCGATGGGAAGTTTCCTTGCCGGCAAAACGGCCGAACGATCCAAGAATGGGGTGGGAGCGTTTATACTGACCACACTCCTCTTTTCTTCAAGCCTCATCGTAGCTATTCTCCTGATCCGTCTTCTGAGAAACATGCTGGGTGTTTCTGTCGGTGAAGACATTGGATTGCTACCAATGTTCTATTCCTCTTTCGTCATTCTTATACCGGTAAGCACATCTCACGGAGCATTGTTCCCACTTAGCTGCCGAATTTATTCAATGTTCTGCGCGCAGGATGCTGCTACCACTGGTAAGGTTTATGTTTATGAGACCATAGGTACAATTATAGGTGGGGTCGTTTGTACATACCTTCTGATCCCCTATCTGGACACATTTCAGACCGCCTTTGGACTCGCCCTGTTGAATTCCATTGTATGCGTTGCTTTGCTTGTCCCTTACTGGAGGATTAGGCCTCTTCAAAAGGCGCTTGTGGTTGCACAGGCCGTGATAACCTTTTCTTTTGGTTATCCGATGCTCAGTGGGCATACAGACAGGTTGCACCATTATTCAGTGCAAATGCAATGGAAGAACCTCAACGTCGTCCATTATCAGAACTCTCAATATGGCAACATCTGTGTTGTTGAAAACCAGGGGCAATATATTTACTTCCTCGATGGAGCCCCTACGATTATAACACCTATTCCAGACATACCGTTTGTTGAGGAGTTCGTTCATCTTCCACTTCTTGCTCATCGGGAGCCGGTGAACGTCTTAATCGTGAGCGGTGGAGTGGGTGGCACGATCCACGAGGTATTGAAGCATCCCTCAGTACAAACGATTGAATATGTGGAACTTGACCCATTGCTTCTCTCTCTTTTTAGAAAATATCCTACGCCGCTGACAGAGGCAGAACTGAATGATAAGAGAGTGAAAACAGAACATGTTGACGGCCGTCTGTTGCTCAAATCAACACCGAATAAGTATGACGTAATCTTCATCGGGATGACTGAGCCATCAGACCTTCAGGTCAATAGGTTCTTTACAAAGGAGTTCTTCACCCTTGTAAAGCAACGATTAAACGAAGAGGGTATTCTGGTGCTTGGAGCGCCCGGTTCTTTAACCCTTCTAAATGAAGAAATAAGGGATTTGAATAGCTGTGTTTTTCACACACTGAGCAGCGTGTTCTCCTCCGTACGGATGATTCCGGGTGACGGCGTAAACATTTTCCTCTCGTCAAATTCCAAAGAGGCTCTAACAATTGACAAGGCACAGGTTATAGAAAGACTGAACGAACGGAATATGGCAGCAGAGACTACAATGCCTTGGCGCATTGAGCAAAAGTTGCACCCCGGTTGGCAGGACTGGCTTGTCCATTTTCTTGAAGGTGGCAGCCAGGAAATCAACTACGATTTCAGGCCCATAGCACTGTTTTACAATATCGCATATTGGAATGCCCTGTATGCACCGTCATTTGGCCGAGTGTTCAACCAGCTTGAGAGGATAAATCTTGAAATCATTCTCATTTTGTTCGCCGCATTTCTTCTCTTCTATTTCGTCGTTCGATCAAGGCACACACGATTTTACTCGGTGTGTATTCCCTTCTCAGTTGCTACAACCGGTTTCGCAGGAATGATATATGATCTTGTGCTGGTATTTGCCTTTCAATCAATTTATGGGTACATATTCTCATGGATTGGAATTCTTGTGGCATCCTTTATGGCGGGTGCAGCTTGTGGGGGTATGCTTATGTCGATGGTGTTGGCACGTATACAAAACGAAATGAACCCCTTCCTGAAAATTGAACTAGCTATCGTTTGTCTTTCCATTGGACTACCCGTAGCGTTGTTCGGCATCAATGCATATGCAGATAATGAGATCTCCTCCTTTGGTGTGAAATTGCTGTTTCTGGTAATTGCATTTTTCTGCGGACTCATGGTGGGTTCCCAGTTCCCCTTGGCTAATAAGTTTTATCTGAAACACAGCGCTGGTTTGACCAGGACTGCTGGATTGCTGTATGCCACTGACCTGTTGGGGGGCTGGCTAGGTGGCATTGTGGGTGCTGTGGTGCTTCTTCCTGTTCTCGGAGTCAGTGGGACCTGTGTTACAATAGGGCTGCTTAAGCTGGCGAGCTTCATCGTCGTATATACACAGCCTCAGTTAGTTTCTGCGAGGAGCTAGGTTTATGGGTTAGAGGAGGTGTGGATAGATGGACGATCTTCTTTTCAGGGCGTTCACCCGAAGGGATTTCCTGGCAAACGCAGCTAAGTTCTGTTTTTTAGCCGCACTGCCTTCGACTCTGCTTGGGTGTGCAAGGACGGAACAACCAAGCGATGTGATGGAAAGCGAAAATGAGATCGAGGATGAAAATGATGTAGAGAACAAGGAACCGGAAGATGATATCGAGAATGAGGATCATCAGGAAAGTGAAGAAAACTCGGCTCAGCCTCGGTCCGACTTCGAACCAGCATATCTGGAGCTTCACAGAACAGGCCAACTAAAGGAGCGAGCAGAAGAACTCTGGGCCATTATGGAAAAATGCCAGCTCTGCCCGAGAAGATGTGGGGTAAATCGCCTGAAGGGAGCAAGTGGATTCTGCCGTACTCCTGGCGCCACATTGGTCATTTCAGCATATCAACCACATTTCGGCGAGGAAAGGCCGTTGGTTGGAAGAGGTGGCTCGGGGACGATCTTTCTGACCCATTGCAATTTACGCTGTGTCTTCTGCCAAAACTGGGAAATTAGTCATCTTGGCAGGGGCTCTGAAACAAGCATTGAGGAATTTGCTGAGATGATGCTGTACTTGCAAGAAATCGGTTGTCACAATATCAACCTTGTCACTCCGACGCATTATTCCCCTCACATTCTCAAGGCTCTGGATGTAGCTGCTGGAAAAGGTTTGCGGCTTCCTATCGTTTATAACACCTCAGGCTGGGAACGCCTCGAAATTCTCGCATTCCTTGATGGAGTCGTGGATATATATCTCCCCGACTTCAAGTATTGGGATGGCACAATGTCAGCAAAGTACTCTGCGGGGGCCGAGAATTATCCTGAGGTTACCCGAAAAGCAATTCTTGAGATGCATCGTCAAGTTGGTGTGGCAAAGCCTGCGGAAGACGGCATTATGCAGAGGGGACTGATGATCCGGCATTTGGTGATGCCGAATGGTGTCGCTGGCTCGGAGAAAGTTATGGAGTGGATAGCAGAAAACCTGCCCAAGGATACGTATGTCAACATTATGGTGCAATACACCCCGATGCACAAGGCGTATGACTATCCGGAAATATCCAGGAGAATTACGCAAGAAGAATACCTGAGTGTCGTGCAGAAGGCAAAGGATTTAGGGCTCACAAACCTCGATATTCAGGGATTCTGGTGGTTGCAACGATTATGAGGCCGGTAATGTAAAAGTGATGACATTTATTTTCATGGCGCACGCTGTCGATCAAGCGTGATAGCATCGACCGGGCCTCGATGCATTTATTGCGTGCCCTAAGCGCTCGTGAGCACGAGTGTTTGCCCTTGAGTGCGTTTCGGTCCTGAAATCCCATCACCCGTGCGCGGGTATCAGTTGGTTGGGGGCTAAAACTGACATCGGCCAACATGCGATGCCTCATCGGCGCCACCACGCCTTGGCCCTTGGAGCCATTTGTGACCCCTAAATGTAATTCACCGGGAACAGAACACGTGGTGAACCCAGCTCCCTCACCATTTACCTTTCCTGACCACGAGTTTGCACAATTCTCCGTAGCCTGGTATACGTTTCCTGGGTAATGGTTCAACCGGGTTTCGCATCCACTGTTTCAAACCGCTAAGGATTCCCTTGACAGGAGTGTGACAAAATGAGAATACTGGTCACTGGCGCAGCCGGGTTCATTGGTAGTCATCTGGTCGAAGCGTTGCTGCGCCGTGGTGATCACGTGATCGGGCTGGACAATTTCAATGATTACTACGACCCGCGCCGCAAACAAGCCAACCTGAGCGCAGTGCGAGGTCATCCTCGTTTCACTTTCTACCACGCTGATATTCGCGATGCCGGCTACGTGGATCAGATCGTATCACAGCATCGGCCGGATGTTATTGCCCATCTGGCTGCGATGGCTGGTGTGCGTTATTCAATCGGTCGTGCCGGGCTGTACACGGATGTCAACATCCGTGGGACTGTCAATTTGCTGGAAGCAGCACGTCTGTGTGGCGTATCACACTTTGTGTTTGCTTCCACCTCCTCCGTATACGGTGAGACAACGCGAATCCCTTTTGTTGAGAGTGATCCGTGTAATTATCCGCTGGCGCCTTACCCGGCCAGCAAAAAGGCGGGTGAAATCATAGGACACACCTACTGGCAGCTTCATAGCCTTCACTTCACAGCGCTGCGTTTCTTTAGCGTGTACGGACCCCGCGGCCGGCCGGATATGATGCCTTACAGTGTGATCGACTGCGCCGTACGCGGGAAGCCTATCCAGCTGTTTGATGGAGGACGCATGCGGCGTGATTGGACATATGTAGATGATATTGTAGCTGGGGTTATAGCTGCGCTGGAGCGGCCTCTAGGGTATGCTATCATCAACCTTGGACGCGGCAGCCCAGTATGGATGAGCGACTTTGTGGAGATCATCGCTCAGCTGGTCGGAAAGGAGGTGTTGGTGACAGAAGTGCCAGCTCCGCCCAGCGAGCCTAAAATCAACTATGCCGACATCTCCAAGGCGCGAGAGTTGCTAGGTTATGAGCCACGCACTGCGGTGACGGATGGGCTTGCCGAGATGTGGCGCTGGTATCGACGTGAGGTCATGTTAGACGAAGGACACTGAGAATCCTTGAAACCTTTCAGGCAGACACCTCTGCAGCCTATCCAATCGAGTTCCCATAGTGAGTATCTGCCAGAAGACATCTCACCTCGACGTGACTTCTGGGTGGTGTTGTTGCTCTTCATAGCGTTCCGCGTTATGGCTCTACTTGCCTTTCGTCCAGGCGGACTGCTGCTGGATTTCTCCGATTTCTACTGGTACCGTGAGTTCGCTCAGCTAACCCGGCAAGGCTATTATCCCTACATCAACCTGTGGACTACCTATCCTCCTTTGTTCCCCTACTTGATGATCGGTGTGTGGTGGGTCAGCACGCTGCTACCTCCATGGGAATTCCCTAATCTGTGGTTTACCTTGATGCTAGGTGGCGTCTTTCTTCTGTTCGAGGTCGGTAACCTGATACTCATCTACGCCATTGCTGCTTGCATGGGCGATGAACGCAGTGCTCTGCGCACATCCTGGTTTTATGCCCTGTTGTTCGTACCCGTGTATACATTGACTGGCTGGTTCGAAAGCTATCCCCTTTTCTTCTTCCTGCTGGGGCTATACTTACTCCTCCGCGGACGTCCCCTATGGAGCGCGATAGTATGTGGTATCGGTTTTATGATCAAGCTAATCCCTGTTATCCTGCTCCCTGTCGGATTGCGCCTGCCACGTGCAGAGAAGTGGCCACTCGCTATCCGGAGACTGAACCTGAGACTAGATGTGCGACATGTCGTCTTCTACTTAGTCACCTTCGTCCTAACCACGATTCTTATCGGGCTGCCCTTTTACCTTCTTAACCCCCAACTGGTATGGGGCTCATTTGTCATCAGCAGCGCCCGAGAGCCTTGGGAGACTGTCTGGGCTCTATTGGAAGGAAAGTATGACTACGGCATCATCCCACTTGATATGCGCGATATCAGCTGGCAGCCAAGACCTCTAGCAAGCAGCCTGCCTTGGCCGTTGATCACGTTGGGATTTGTTGCTATCTTCGGCTTCATCTACACGCGACCGGTCGCTTGGCACCAGCCGCGTAACATAGTTGCTCTTGCCGGCTTCACGCTGTGTCTGTTCATGCTCTATTCCAAAGGGTATAGTCCGCAATGGTTGGGCTGGGTGCTTGTGTTCATTGCTCTTTTGCTGCCTAACTTGCGCGGTGTCTTTTATGCATTGGCTGCCAGTTTAGCGAATTTGATTGAGGCAAACATCTTTTTCATCGTGGTACCCGATGAGCACTGGTTACTGATTGCAACGGTCGGGGTACGAACGTTGATTTTTGTTTTGGTTGGCATTGAGTGCCTTTTTATCTTGCGTCCTTCTTGGTTTACTGAGCGAATGCAACACATCTGGCGTTGGCTGCTGATTGGGCTGACAGCTGTACTAGCGATTGGCAGTGTGCCAGCCGGAATACGCTTTGTACACGCCTACTTTGACGCGCGCTACCAGCTGTCGCCGTATCGCGCTACTATCGATGTGCTGCGTGCTGAGAGCCAGACAAACATGGCGCTGATCCTTACCAGCTTTGATCACAACGCCTACGATTGGTTGTATCCCTTCCTGCGTGACCGGTTGACCTTCTATATGCTGGACGATTACGCACCGCCTGGGGAGTCGGTTGTTGTACGTACTCATACGCTGATGGAACAAGTTGCTGGACGTCACCGTGAAGGGTGGTTCTTCGACAGCGATCCGACCAAACAATCCCCCTCTGAGCAAGCTATGGCCGATTGGCTCGCAGCACGCGCGGAACTGCTGGATGTACGAGACATAGATCGAGGGCGATTGTATCACTTCCGCCTGCATTAAGGATGTTATTCCCACCATAGCATATCGCGCTTTTGTCAACCCCTCATGGCACGCATATAATGATAAATCTGTCAGCGAGAGACAGGATAACAGTCAACACTTGTGGAGAGGACAGCTGTGCTAGGTACAAACAAGCTGTGGCAGAGTCTGGAACGCACACGTAATGCCTTCTTTGGACAGATTACCGGGCTCTTCGGCAGCAACGAGATCGACGAAGAATTATGGGATGATCTGGAAGCTTTGCTCATCCAAGCAGACGTAGGAGTTGCAACTACACAATCGCTGATCAAGACGGTGCGCGAGGCAGTGGCGCGCCAAGGATTGACACGCGCCAACGACGTCGAGAAGATCCTGAAACAAGAAATGATTAGTTTATTAAATAATAGTCATGACCTGAACATCAATCACCATCGTTTGCTCAATGTGATCTTGGTGGTTGGGGTGAATGGATCGGGCAAGACAACCACGATTGCCAAGCTAGCGCACTGGTATCGCGAGCGAGGTTATCGAGTAACACTTGCTGCGGCCGATACGTTTCGTGCTGCTGCGATCAGCCAGCTGCAAACCTGGGGTGAACGTGCCGGTGCCACCGTTGTTGCCCATCAGCCTGGTGCCGATCCAGGCGCTGTGGTCTTCGACGCCATTAAAAGCTGCCAGGCACGTGGCGCTACTTTGCTCATTGTGGACACTGCTGGTCGTTTGCACACCAAGTACAACTTGATGAAGGAACTGGAAAAGCTGCGTAACATCATGGCACGCCAAGTGCACGAGGCACCGCACGAGACATTACTAGTGTTGGATGCCACGACCGGTCAGAATGCTATCAGTCAGGCACGTCATTTTAAAGAAAGCGTGAAGGTCACAGGTGTGGTGCTAGCAAAGCTGGACGGCACGGCCAAAGGTGGGGTCGTGTTTGCCATCGCTCGCGAGCTGGGGCTACCGGTGCGCTTCGTTGGTACAGGCGAGCAGTTAAGCGACCTTGAGGAGTTCGATCCTAAAGCCTTTGTGGACGGATTGTTCGGCGAATAAGGAAACCTGATAGACGGTTTCTTCTAATTCATAAATCAGAATACGAAAACAACATTGTGAGGTGTAGTATGAGCATTGATGAAACACGCGCTACATTAGCTGATTTGCGGCAGCGAATCAGCGAGATCATGGTGCGTCTTTGACCTCGCTGCTAAGGAGCAAGAGATCGCGAAACTAGAAGAGGAATCTGCGACGCCTGATTTCTGGAGTGATCAGGACGCAGCACAAACTCACATGCGTCGACTGGCCACGTTGCGCGACGAGGTAGAGACTTGGCGCAGCTTAGACCAGCGAGTCACTGATGCGCTGGAGCTGGCTGAGCTGGCCAGCACTGAACGGGACGAGACGATGGCAACCGAACTGGAAGCTGAGGCGTCAGACATTCAGAAGACGCTCGAACAGCTGGAGTTCCGACTGCGTATGTCGGGCGAACACGACCGCGATGATGCTTTGCTCTCCATCCATGCCGGCGCGGGAGGTACGGAGAGTCAAGACTGGGTGGCAATGTTGCTGCGTATGTATCTGCGCTGGGCAGAGGATAAAGGCTATAAGACCGAAATTGTCGATTCGCTGGAAGGTGAAGAAGCAGGTCTGAAAAGCGTCACTGTGTTGATCGAAGGACCTTACGCTTACGGCTACTTACGCTCTGAACGAGGAGTGCATCGCCTGGTACGGTTGTCACCGTTCGATTCGGCGCATCGCCGTCATACTTCATTTGCACTGGTGGAAGTGATGCCCAACTTGGAGGATGACATCGAGATACACATCAACCCTGAAGACATTCGTATGGATGTGTACAAGTCGTCAGGGGCAGGTGGTCAGCATGTGCAGAAGAACGCTACTGCTGTACGCCTGGTGCATATTCCTACAGGTATCGTGGTCACCTGTCAGAATGAACGGTCGCAGATGCAGAACCGCGAAATGGCTATGCGCATTCTGCGCGGCCGCCTGTATGAACTGGAGCGCCAGAAGCGCGAGGAAGAGGCAGCGCGCCTGAAGGGCGAGCACGTGGAAGCTGGTTGGGGCAACCAAATACGTTCTTATGTGTTACATCCTTATAAAATGGTCAAGGACCATCGTACCAATTACGAAGTAGGCAATGCCGAAGCTGTACTGGACGGACACATCGACGAGTTTATCGAGGCATATCTACGCCAGACGGTTGTATAGAGCAAATTGACTCGACAACAGATCTCAGATCTTTGTATCCCCCAGTCGCAATGACAAAATCTATGATTCTGGAAGGAGGAAAGCAAAGCGGGGACCGATACCCGCTCGCAAACATCCGATGAGACTGGTAACATTTTTGCAAGATGGGAAGTTACGTCTGGGCGCACTATGTACCCGCGATGAGCGCGAGTCGGTAGTAGATCTGCAACGAGTGGAACCACGATTACCGAATGATATGCTGACTTTCTTGGAGCAGGGAGAAGAGGCGCAGCGCCTAGCTGTCGCAGCTCTCGCACGTGCCACTGATGCGATTCCGCTGGAGAAAGTGATTCTAAAAGCGCCTGTTTTGTTTCCGCGCAAAATCATCTGCATTGGACTGAACTATCGCGATCACGCTGCCGAGACAGGGCAGGCTATCCCGGAATACCCCACGGTTTTTTCCAAGTATGCCAACGCCGTGATTGGACCGGGCGAGCCAATTGTGTTGCCTCGCGTTTCGCAGCGAGTGGACTATGAGGGGGAGCTCGGTGTGGTGATTGGTCGGCGGGGGCGCTATATCCCCGAGAATCAGGCGCTCGACTATGTAGCGGGTTATCTGCCATGTAACGACGTAAGCGCACGCGATTTCCAAAAACGCACTTCCCAATGGACCATTGGCAAAACATTCGACACCTTCGCCCCAATGGGACCGGCACTGGTGACTAAGGATGAGATTCCGGATCCGCATAGGCTGGATATACAGGTTTATGTCAGTGGTGAGCTGATGCAATCTTCCAATACACGTAACCTGATATTCTCTGTGCCCTACCTGGTTGCCTATCTTAGTCAAGTGATGACATTGGAGCCGGGTGACGTTATCTTGACAGGCACGCCGGGTGGGGTGGGGGATGCACGTACACCGCCGCGATATCTGCAACCGGGCGATGAGGTGCGGATCGAGATTGCTCAACTAGGGGTTTTGAGGAATCCTGTGGTCGTGGAAACCGAGCGGAGCTGAATCTATGTAATGAGGCAGGGTACTCCCGATGGAGGCAACTGATCGTGTCGGTCAATGATATTGTGATTCGCATTGCCGGTGAGTCCGGTGAAGGCATTGTCACCATTGGTGAAGTGTTTGTACGCATTGCAGCTTTCTCCGGACTAGAGGTGTACACGTTTCGCACCTTCCCGGCTGAAATCCTGGGTGGGCATGTAATCTTTCAAGCGCGCATTGCCGACCGACCGGTGCTCTCCCAGGGAGACAACATCAATGTGTTAGTATCGCTCAACCAGGAAGGCTATGACACCCACATAGACGAGCTGGAGACTGGAGGCGTGGTAATCTACGACAGTGGAGTGGTCACACCACGTGATGGTGCCCGTCATCTACTATACCCTATTCCAGTGTCCCAGCTAGCAGCCGGCATCAACTTTACGCGAGGCAGCAACCTGGTAATGCTTGGGGCGATGGTGCAGCTGATGGGCCTACCACTTGAGCGTGCAGAGCAAGTGGTACGAAGAAGGTTAGGCCGTTACCCCGACCTGTTGCCCAAGAATCTGGAAGCGTTGACAGTGGGCTACCGCCATGCGCAAGAACAGTTGCTTGAGCGCCCCCCTTCGTACCTTGTGCCACCGGAGCATGTCACAGAAGACAAGCTGGTCCTGACTGGTTACCAGGCCATCGCATTGGGTGCTCTAGCAGCAGGTTGCCGCTTCTTTGCCGGTTACCCCATTACGCCAGCCACCGACCTGATGGAATTCTTGGCTAGTGAGCTCCCCAAGGCAGGTGGTACAGTAGTGCAAGCAGAGGACGAGATCGCTGCCATTAATATGGTGATTGGTGCCTCTTTTGCAGGCTTGCCCTCTATGACTGCTACCTCTGGGCCAGGTCTCTCACTTATGGTGGAGGCGATTGGGCTAGCCAGTATGGCAGAGGTTCCCATCGTAGTGGTGGACGTGCAACGTGCTGGTCCTGCAACCGGGATGCCCACTAAGACAGCACAGGGTGACTTGTACATGGCCTTCTACGCTGGTGCTGACGAGGCGCCACGTTTCGTGATTGCACCGAGTTCGGTGGAAGATTGCTTCTATCAAACCATCAACGCATTTAATATGGCCGAGCTATATCAGATGCCTGTCATTATCCTAAGCGATCAGGCTCTGGCACCGCGCGTTGAGACGTGCACGTTTTTCAATCTGGAGAAGGTGCGTTTATGGAAGCGTCAGCTGGCCGAACTTAAGGAAGGCCAATCTTTTGAGCGTTACAAGATCACCCATAGCGGAGTGTCTCCCACCACCATGCCGGGCATGCCGGGCGGGCAGTACACGGCAGAGGGGTTGGAGCACGATGAATATGGTCATCCGGACTACTCGCCCGAGATGCATCGCCTGATGACCAGGAAACGATGGAACAAGGTCAATGCTGCCCGTCACCATGTGTTCGGCCTGGAAAACGCTGTCGAAGAGTGGGGCGACCAAGATGCTGCCATTGGCATCTTGGGGTGGGGCAGCTCGCTGGGTCCGGTCAAGGAAGCTATGGTTCGTGCTCAAGAGGCAGGCTACCGCGTTGCCGCCTTGTTCCCCAAAATTCTGTTCCCTATGCCCGACGTACGTATCCGCCGTTTCTTGCGTGGACGACGTGTGCTGATCATCCCTGAGCTAAACTCCCTAGGCCAATTCGCACGCGTCATCGAACATCGCTATACCCGACAGCTGGTGCAAGATTCGATTAATGTAATTTCACTCAACAAGTATGAAGGGTTGCCTTTCAAGCCGATGGAGATCTTCGAGGAGATCAAGCGGGTAAGCGAGCTGCTCACTCGCCGTACCCGATTGTGATGACAAGAGGGTGCTATGGTTACATTGGATCGTCCAGTGCCTATCAAGGATTTGAAAAGCAACGTCAAGCCTATCTGGTGTCCCGGCTGTGGAGACTATGGTGTGATGCAAGCTGTGCTAAAAGCGGTGAGTGAGCTGCAGCTTGACCCCGCGCACATTGTGATTGCATCAGGTATTGGGTGCTCGGGTCGCTTCCCTGCTTTCGTTAAGACCTACGGCTTCCACGGAGTACACGGGCGCGCTCTGCCGCTGGCGACTGGTGTCAAAATTGCTAATGCTGACCTTACAGTGTTGGCGATAAGTGGTGATGGCGACGGTCTGAGCATCGGTGCCGGTCACCTCCCCCATGCCGCGCGGCGCAATGTGGACATCACCTATCTGGTGCTGGACAACGAGGTTTACGGCCTAACGAAAGGGCAACCTTCCCCAACCAGCTCGTGGGGTACCAAGACAAAAGCATCACCCTACGGTACAGTCGAGCGGCCGCTTAACCCGGTGGCGATGATGCTGGCTTGCGAAACCACCTTTGTTGCACGTGGCTTTTCGGCGCGTCCCCATGAGCTGGCTGAGATTATCAAACAGGGGATACTACATCCGGGTTTCGCCTTTATCGAGATTATTAGCCCCTGCGTCACATTTTTAGACACCTATGCTTTGTACAAGCAGCGAGTTGTCCCTATACCTGAAACCCACGATCGCACAGATCGTATGGCTGCGCTGGCATTGGCATTCGAGTCTGAAAAAATTTACCTAGGCGTTTTCTATCAGGACAACCATTCCCGTCCGCACCATGTAGCTCTGAATGAGATGCGCAAGAAACTAGGAGATAGCTATTCGCTCCAGGCTTTGTTGGAACGGTTTCGAAGATAGAGGTAGCATAGCGACTCAGGCTTTACTTCAGATAGTGCTCCGATTGTGGTAAGACAGGCACAACTGAGCAATCTTGTTAAGGAACATGCCATAGAGCTGGGTTTCGACTTAGTGGGCATCGCTCCCGCTACACGTGTTCCTCACGCCGATGCCTATTTGGCCTGGTTGGAAGCTGGATATGCCGCCACGATGACATACATGGTGCGCGACCCAGTGCGTCGTCAGGATCCACGCCACGTGTTGCCTGAAGCTCGTTCTGTCGTGTCAGTCGCTGTCTCCTATTTTACACTCGATCCACCTGCTGAGCTGTGGGATGATCCCGCACGAGGGCGCATTGCGCGTTATGCCTGGGGACGGGATTATCATGATGTTCTAATACCTCGTCTGCGACAATTGGGCGAATTCCTAAAGCAGCACGTTGGTAACACGGTATCGTGGCGAGCCTATGTGGATACTGGGCCACTTCTGGAGCGCGATCTGGCCGCTATGGCTGGCCTTGGCTTCATCGGCAAGAACACTTGCCTTATTAACCCGCAGTGGGGGTCATATCTCTTCCTGGGTGAGCTCTTAGTAAACATGGAGCTCGCTTACGACACTCCAGATACCAAAGGCACCTGTGGCAGTTGCACGCGCTGTCTGGATGCATGCCCCACGGGCGCACTGGTTGCCCCCTACCAGCTGGACAGTGGCAGGTGTATTTCATATCTCACTATTGAACTGCGTGATGCCATTCCAGAAGCATTGCGCACCCATATAGGGAATTGGGTCTTCGGTTGTGATATTTGCCAGTCCGTCTGCCCGTGGACGCGCCGCTTTGCTCATCCCGGCCAGCAAGACTTCCTGCACTTTGATCCAGAACAATGTGTGCCGCGTCTGACCGAGATCATCAACATGGATGAGGTCCAGTTTCGCGCGCGTTTCGGGCATACACCCCTTATGCGAAGTAAATGGCGCGGCCTGTTGCGGAATGCACTGGTAGCGTTGGGTAACTGGGGCGATCAGGCTGCCATTTCAGCACTGCAGCAGGTTACTGAGAGTTCTGATCCCCTCCTCAGAGAACACGCCATTTGGACATTATCTCGCACCGGCGGCCTTGTATGACTTCATGCATCCGTGCTGAGACAGGAGGGCGGGTGCTAAGGCGTCTCACCATACTCCGTCGTGCTCTTGTGCAGCGAGGGAAAACATCAGCCGCGCAGCTGGGCACCCAAGCTGGACTCTAGGCTACGTACGATCCGGGCCTGCACACGTGCCACTTCTTGGTCAGTCAGGGTGCGATCCTCAGCACTGAAGGTGAGTGTATAGGCCAAGCTCTTCTTACCTGATCCAATCTGAGCACCCCGATAGACGTCAAAGAGACGCACTCCGGCGAGCAATCGCCCCCCTGCTTGCATGATCGCAGCTTCTACCTGTTGTGCCGGGATGTTCTCATCTACCACCAACGCAATGTCTTGACGCACCACCGGAAAACGCGGCAATGGGCGCACGGTAAAATGGGAGGGGATATGCGTCTCCAGACACCGCAAGTCAATCTCGGCTGCCAGAACTGGTACTTGGCGTGGCAAATCAAATGCTTCCTGTACTAGAGGATGAAGTTGACCGAATACGCCGACCGTCTCGTTGTCCACCAGCACATTCGCCGTGCGTCCGGGATAGTAGGTTGGGTTGTCAGCTGGTTGAAAGGTGGGTCGACTCACGTGTAGCCCTTCCAGCAGCGCTTCGATTATTCCTTTCAGATCAAAGAAATCCATCAAACGCGTGTCGGAGCCCTGCCATACCACCGGCTCGCGCTGTCCAGCCAGCACGATACATAGGGCAGGTACCTCATCGGGCAGCTCGCTCCCCTCTGAGGAAGGCAGGAAAACGGGCCCAAGCTCAAACACCACGACGCGCTCGCGTTGACGCAAGTTCTGTGCTAACACATCCAAAATACCAGCCAGCAAGCTGTGACGCATCACAGTGCGCTCAGGGTTGATAGGATTTGCAATTGTCACATAAGGGCGCTTGTCCAGTGTTGCCCCGGGCGGGCACAACAAGGCTTCACGCTGTGGCGAAGTAAGGCGATAGGTCATCACCTCCTGCAAGCCGGCCTCCACCAGCAGATCGCGTATGAGTTCCTCGTGGAGAAGAGCAAGGTTGTCTCGCTGGGGTGGCATCACATCTTCGATCTGCGTGTTGGGAAAACGGTCATAGCCATAGACACGTGCGATTTCTTCGATCAGGTCTGCTCTCCCAACCACGTCAGCGCCGATATCCATGCGGTGATCTGGGGCGGTGACATAGAGGACGTCTTTCTCAGGTTCGTCCACCTGAAACTCCAATGCTTCCAGAATCCGACGCACTTCTTGCGGTGGTAAATCGACACCCAGAATACGCCTGACCTCTGCCAACGGCAGGTCGACCGTGATGGCTGGCGGTGGCGCAGGATAATAATCAATGATATCTCGTGCTATAACACCACCAGCTAACCGCTGGATCAGTTGGGCGGCACGTAGCGCCCCAAACCAAGCTTGTGCCGGGTGCACTCCACGACTAAAACGGTAAGCTGCCTCAGAGTTCAGTCCATAGGCCTGTACCGAACGACGGATGTTAATAAAGTCCCAGGCTGCTGCCTCTAGCAAGATGTTGCGAGTGCCTGCATGCACCTCGCTCTCTGCGCCTCCCATGATACCACCAATGCTCAGCGGACCAGCTGGGTCGGTCACCAGCATAGTGAAAGGTTGCAATACGCGTTCCACGCCATCCAGTGTTTGGATACGTTCTCCTTCCCTAGCAAGCCGTGTAATGATTTGGATAGGTTGCCCACTTCCAGCATACCGGTCTGCCCTCGCACGCAATGCATCGTAGTCGAAGGCATGGTTGGGCTGCCCTACCTCCAACATCACATAGTTGCTGACATCCACTACATTATTGATAGGGCGCATACCAGCTAGGCGCAAGCGCAACTGCATCCAGTAGGGTGAGGGCCCAATCTGGATGCCTTCGATCAAGGCCGCACAAAATCGCGGATTAAGAGGGGCATTCTCGGTCTTTATGACCACCCGTTCGCTGAGCGAAGGGCCTTCCAGCGGCAGGTTAGTGTAATCTGGATAGCGCACCCGTTGACCGGTAAGGGCTGCCACCTCGCGCGCCACTCCGATGATGGATGCACAGCGCGCCATACTGGGTGTTAACTCAATGTCCAAAATGGCAGTGCCCAGTACATCAGCTAGAGGCATGCCCGTGGGGGCATCGGCGTCCAAGATCAAGATGCCAGTGTGATCGTCCGATATACCCAGCTCCTTCTCAGAGCACAGCATATGGCGGTTCATAATACCTCGGACGGCCCGTCCTCTGAGCACCATCTTGGAGCCATCGTCCTTATGACCATCAAAGAGGAGAGCACCTTCCAGCGCGAAGGGTGATTTTAGATTCAGGTGGCGGATATCCTTCCCTAAATAGGGGAAAAGGTTGGGTGCGCCAGTTACTACCGTTTCGACCTGACCGGCCCCGTAGTCCACATCGGCCAGTACCAGACGGTCCGCGTTGGGATGCGGTCTGACTGCCAGGATGTGAGCCACAACAATTCTATCACGATCCCATGGCAGCGATGCCCCTTCGATGCCCAAGTATTCAATGCCGCTCACTTCCAAGCCAGCCAAAGTTAAACGCTCCGCCAGCTCGGTCACAGATAGCAGGATATCTACATAGTCTTTTAACCAGCTGATTGGGACTTTCATCTCAGAATTGCTCCAGAAACCGCAGATCGTTGCTCCAGAAATAACGGATATCCTCGATGCCATAACGCAACATGGCAATGCGTTCTACACCCATCCCGAAGGCGTACCCTGAATATCGATTGGGATTGTAGCCGCCATTTTGCAGCACTGTTGGGTGCACCATTCCACATCCCAAAATCTCCAGCCAGCCCGTGTACTTGCAGAGTCGGCATCCCTTGCCATTGCACAAGATGCATTCCACATCCATCTCTGCAGACGGCTCTGTGAAGGGGAAATAGCTGGCCCGGAAGCGAGTCTTGCGGCCAGCACCAAACATGCGCTGCGCAAAGTCGGTAAGAGTTCCCTTCAAGTCGGTGAAACGGATGTTGTAGCCCACTGCCAAGCCTTCCACTTGATGAAACTGAATCTCACTCCGCGCAGTGATCTGTTCGTAGCGATAGCACATCCCAGGCAACACCACACGAATCGGTTGGGGACAATACTCACGCATTGCATGGATCTGCCCTGGAGAAGTATGAGTGCGCAACAGCACATCAGGCTGGGTGGTATAAAAAGTGTCCTGCATTTCGCGTGCCGGATGATAGGGTGGAAAATTGAGCAATTGGAAATTGTATTCGTCCGTTTCCACATCACGGCTGCGATAGACTTGAAATCCCATATCGGCCCAGATTTGCAGGATGCGGCGTAACGTTTGCGTGCTGGGATGCAGACGACCGCGCAGCACTGGTCGACCCGGCAACGTCACATCAATAGCTCCCTCGACCAAAGCTTTCTCGATCTCCTGAGCCTTGACGAGCTGTACGCGCTCTTCATAGGCTGCTTCCAAACGTTGCTTTAGCTGGTTGGCACGTTGACCAAAAACAGGACGCTCCTCTTTCGGCAACTCACCAACACGTCTCACCGAGAGGGTCACCTTTCCTTTGCGTCCAAGATAAGTGGTGTGCCAGCGTTCCAGTGCCTGACTGTCGGATGCTTTCTCCAGCTCGGCCAGCGCTTCGGCTGCCAATCGATCGAGAATCTCAATACTCTCCGGGGAATCGGACATATACTCTCCTCTAACTGTCAGGAATGATCTCACATATGTTAGGTCTCACAGCCCCTATGTTTGCCACAGGCGCGTGACAGTAATGGCCGAGACAACATTTTTTCATCTTAACAATGATCGGTTCATAGGGCAAAATGATAATTTATGACAAGTCTCTTGCCATTAAGACGTTTGCCCGCTATAATGGGCTGTATTAGACTGCCTGTGCTGTTCCTTCGTCAGGCAAGGGAGTATCTCTCGATGGACTTAGATGCGCTACAACAAGGCATCTATGCCGCACGCCAAGGGCGCCGCGCTGAGGCACGCGCATGGTTACGTGAGGCTCTGCGACGCGACCCCAATAATGAACAAGCTTGGTTGTGGCTGAGCACGGTGGTCGAGACAGACGCCGAATATCAAATGTGTCTTGAACGAGCACTAGCAATTAATCCGCTCAATGAGACAACACGTGCCCGTCTGCGTGATGCTCTTCGTGGTAGTCGCCGCGAGATCACACATCACCATCCCACCGAACCCTTACGCTCTGAAACAATCTCGCCCTCAATAAAGCCCTTGGTATCAGCACCTGTTCCAACGGTCACTGAGCCGGATAAATTGCCAGCTCGGTCATCACAAGGTGTGAGACCTGTACCAGCTCGGCAGTCCCGCCAACTGGCCATGGCGACACCTCAAGCATCCGCCTCGCCAGACAAGCTTGTGCTTGAGCCAAGTGCAGAACAGCCGGCCCCAGCGATACCCATTCCTGCTTTGGCGGTGATAGGATGCCTGACAGTCACGGCAATCTCAGGTCTTTTGGTGCTCATCAGCCTGGTATTGATGGGCTGGGCTTCCTGAAGTTGGATTATCCTATAGTGCACAGGGTTTGTCAAAGACGTTGGGAGAGGGGAGCTGTCATTGTTTCAATCGTTACCCCCCGATCATCCGGTCGTTCATATCTGCTCGGCGACGACTACAGCGCCTTGCTAGCCTTTCTTAAGCTCATTCCACATCACTCTTAAGAGATGGAGGTTTTCATGGGAGACAGATTGGCATGGATCGAAGATGCCCTGCGCGAGCTACATGAGAAGAACCTCTATGTAACCATCCGCACCATCACATCACCTCAGGGACCATGGTTGGAGGTAGATGGTCGCCGTGTACTGAACTTCTGCTCTAACAACTATCTGGGTCTGGCTAACGATGTAAGACTCGTGCAAGCAGCTAAGGAGGCGTGTGAAAGATTTGGAGCTGGTCCAGCTGCGGTGCGCACTATTGCTGGCACGATCGCTTTACACAATGAGCTGGAAGCTCGCCTAGCGCGGTTCAAGGAAGCGGAGGCCGCTCTTGTCTTTCAATCCGGTTTCTGCGCCAATTTGGGTGCTATCCCGGCACTGGTAGGAACCGGCGATGCTATCTTCTCCGACGAGCTGAACCATGCCAGCATCATCGATGGCTGCCGGCTAAGTCGCGCAGACATTGTCCGCTATCCCCACAACGACCCAGCTGCGTTGCGCTCACTGCTGAGCGAGCGACGTTCGCACTATCAGCGGGCGCTGCTGGTAACCGACGGTGTGTTCAGCATGGACGGAGATATCGCCCCGCTGCCCGAATTGGTAGCGCTGGCTGACGAGTTTGATTGTATGATAATGGTGGATGATGCCCACGGTGAAGGGGTGTTGGGAGAAGGAGGACGAGGGATTGTGCATCACTTCGGCCTGCAAGGACGCGTGGACATTGAGATCGGCACCATGTCCAAAGCTTTTGGTGTGGTAGGGGGATATGTCGCTGGCAAGGCAGTCATCATTGAATGGCTACGCCAGCGCGCCAGACCTTTTCTCTTCTCCTCAGCGATGACGCCTGCCGACACGGCAGCCTGTCTGGCGGCTATCTCCATCCTGGAGGAGAGTACCGAGCTGGTAAACAAGCTGTGGAAGAACACCTATTACTTCAAGGATCAGATGCAACTGCTCGGTTTTGACATTGGTAAGAGTACGACACCGATTACCCCACTTATGCTGAAAGACGAGATGTTGACGCAACGGTTTAGCCAGCGCTTGTTCGAGGAGGGGGTGTTTGCCACCGCTATCTCTTACCCCACTGTTCCGCTTGGCAAGGCGCGAATCCGCTTTATGCTTTCAGCGGCGCATGAACGTGAGCATATGGATGAAGCACTAACCATCATTGCTCGTGTGGGACGCGAACTGGGTGCCATCCGATGAATGTGCCTTTTCTCGCCCTTGTTCTGGTGGTACAGCTGCCCTTGATGTTGGCGCTGCCCATCTTGGTAGGGTGGTGGATCCGGAGGCACTTCGGTGTGGCCTGGCGCATCTACCTAGCTGGTGGCGCAACTTTTGTCGCCTCTCAGGTCGTTCACTTGCCGCTTAACTATGCACTCGGACTGTTGACTGGAGCATGGGGCGTGGGTCTCTGGCCACTGCCGCTGATGGCACTGGCTGCCGGGCTGAGTGCGGGTGTGTGTGAGCAAACTGCTCGCTGGTTGGTACTGCGCTTCGCTCTGCGAAGGACACGCGGCTGGAAGGAGGCACTGCAGTTTGGCGCCGGTCATGGTGGCACTGAAGCAGTCATTCTGGGTCTGTTGGCTGTAGCTACAGTTGTTTCAATGTTGGTCGTGCAGACAGCAGGAACGCAAGCACTAGGATTGGAGGGTGAAGCTGCGACTCAGGCCGAGCAATCCCTACATCTCTTTTGGAGCGCACCCTGGTACACACCTTTGTTAGCTGGCTTGGAGCGAGTCTTCGCCATCCTTCTTCATATTTGCATGGCTGTCTTGGTGATGCACGCCATCACACACTCGCGTTTTACCTATTTCCTGATTGCTGTAGCAGCACACACGATTTTCGATGCTTGGGCGGTGTGGGGCAGTCGCACGCTCGACCTACCGTTGACAGAACTCGGACTTGCCATCGCGGCAGCCGTTTCGGGCTGGGTGATTGTGCGCCTTCGGGATGAAAAGCAGGATTAGCACCATTCACAATTAGCTCTGACGCTCAGAATCCATCTTCTTGTTTCATACTACGCGTACATAAGGCGGGCGGAGCAGGACAAGAATGAACTTTGGCTTCATTCTGCGAGCTTCGGTGTTAGCGATTCCCTCGGCAGTTATAATTAGCAGCGTGACACTGGCAGTGTCCTCGGTGCGGTTAGTGATGGGGCCACCACCCGATCCCACACCACCGCCTCCGACTATTTCGGTTCCCCGTGGCGAAATTCCAAGTGGTAATGTGGCGTTTCAAGAGTGGGTGCAGTATCGCGATGAGGGATACTCTATGGTGGGCTGTGGTTTTCTCTTAGCACTTAATGATGGGCATGTGTTTGGTGTGACTACAGCGCACAGCGCGAGGCCAGGTGAC
The DNA here is from genome assembly GCA_937127125.1 of uncultured Ardenticatenia bacterium. Classification (GTDB taxonomy): domain Bacteria; phylum Chloroflexota; class Anaerolineae; order 4572-78; family NAK82; genus NAK82. The sequence goes on along the minus strand of CAKZLO010000032.1, from coordinate 86,711 downwards.
CCGAGGCGTCCGCTGGAGCGCATACGTCTACATGCTCAACCGTCCGGATACACAGTCGATTTCGATGCGGTATACATCCCCATTGGCCGGCCACGCGATAGCGACGATTTGACAGTGGATTACCTGCTATTGCACTCTGACCCGGACATAGATCCGGCCTACGTGCTGTGGCCCGATCCACGGGGTGCACCTCTACCGGGTGAGCGCGTCTTACTATACAAATGTCTGGGTGGTAATGGGGGAGGCCAACACATTCTAGGTGGCACCGTACAGTCGGTGGATGGGAAAGCTGTGTGGGTGCTGATGGACCTCCCTTTCTCCTTGGCACAGTGGAGCGGCAGCGGCTCCCCACTGGTGAGTGAACATACGGGTCAGGTAGTAGGAATGTTGGTAGCAGGCACTCTCCGTGAGCGCTGGATGTTGCTAGGTATGCATCCGGTCCGCTCGCTGGTGCAAAAGGCGGCTGCAGCCACTGTATCAGTCAGGTTGGTGGACTACATGCCTGAATAGACTATGGACACCCCAAGACTTACCGGCTTTGCATGGTCAGCGACTGATCCTGTTTTCTTCGCGTGCGCCGTGTTGTAGCCGACTTTTCCGCCTCATCTCTGGCTATGCCCTGCTGTTCCATAGCCTTCAGGGCTCGTGCTACTTCCTCAATAGCAATACGCTGTTTACGATAGAGGTCTGACTCGCTCATAGCTAGGTGCTGTGCTACATCACGTACACGCAACCCCTGAATGAACTTGAGCTCCAGGATATTGTAAAGCAGCCATTCAGCAGCTGTTATCTTCCGTTCGCCGTCGGGACGCAAGTTGGCAATTGCTTGTCCCAACACAGCGCGCAGAGCACGCACAGGATTGCCTTGATGCTGCGCCAAGGACTCCTGCACCACGCGCAGCCCCAACAAAGGGCTATGTGCCAGCTGAGGTCCACCCCAGTAATGGTTCAGAGCATCGCGCACCATCTGGGTGAATTCAGGAGAATGGATAGGGCTGCTCAGAGAGAGCGTCTCCAATCCTGGTGAACCGGCGTAGCGGGTGGTCCCACGAAGGCGCTGCACCTGCTCCAGCTCAGGGATAATACGTCGTAACACATTGAAGACGTTGTGTTGTAACGCGCGGTCTTCTAACGCACGTTCGGCCTGGGCGACCAAGGCGGTCGCTACTTCTCGCTCGTGTTCGGTGAGCTCGGTCCGATCACCCGCCTCAAGTGCCAGCAACCCGAGTATGGTGTCGCGCGACTGGGTACGCAACAAGGCAAACCAGAAGCCGTCCTGACGTACAAAGACTTCGCCCGATCGACCATCGCGCGCGGCGGCGACTAAAGCATCTACCTTGACTGTGCGTAAGGCCGACTCGATAACTTCCTGAGAACCGTAATAGGTCTCCAGGCGCGGCCCAGAGCGTGCCCCAACGTTGGCAATGAAACCGGTGCGCACGCGCAACACCTCACACAGAGCGGCTAAAATGTTCTCCAGTGCCTGCTGCAAGTCAGTCGTGGTCAAAAGGCGACGATCCAGCTCCTGAATCCACACCACTTCCTCGCGATCCCGATGGAAAACCAGCTGATCAATCGCTGGCTTGGCCAAATTGATCACCAGCTGGCCAATTACGATTACAAACGCCACTGTCGCTACCAAAACAGCTTCCCGTGGCAAATTGAGAATGTAGGCCACTTTCGGCATTGCTAGGAAGACGAAAATTACCACTGTGGCAAGCAGGGGTCCACGGAGCAAGAAGTGGATCAAATTGTGCTTTACCACACGGTCGGGTGTGAGCACGCCGAAATAAGCCACACTGTAAGCCATCACAGCGATCATCGCTGCAATGCCTAAATTACCAACAAACAGCATAGTAAAGAAAGCTGCTTGGGAAAGGAACGTCGATGGCGTGCTGGCCAACAATAGATAAGGGAAGACACCCAATGCTGGCGCCGCAAATGAAGCTGCTAAGTAGGTCATACGCCGGCGCGATGTGTGTGTTAGGCAGCGTCGACGCGCCTGCATAGTGTTATAGGCACCCCATATCACCGTTGCGAAGAAATAGGCGCTAAACAGCCAGAACAGGGGGCCAGCGCGAAACTGTGTGAGACCAGGACTATGGATGCCATCGTACACCAATAAGGGTGTCCAGAAAGCTAGAGGTACCAATATGAAGCCGATAAGATACCCGGCGCGCACCGCCCAACGACGTAAAGCGGAAAGCGAATTGGTTGTGCGCAACAGAGAGTCTGAGAAATGCAGGTAAGCAGCCGGGGTAAATGCGATGCCAATCCATTGCAGTTTCAGCCATGGCATGGCGCTCTCCAGAGATGTAGTGGCAAAGAGCGCTGCATCTCCCGTATAGGTAATGCACACACAGGCGATCAGAGTGCTGAAAGAACGTGCTACCGAGCTGCGCAGATTGTAAGTGAGTATATAGACCAATAACGAAAAGCTCAGGATAACAATAGCGATAGAGATCGCCCGATTAAGCGAGGACAACAGAGAAATTAGATTAATCGCCAGAGGTTCCATTCATCTGCACGCCGAAACGCTGAATCAGAGTCGCAGATAAAAGAAAACAACGATGTCTCCATTCGGGTAATAACGATCGTTGTAGCCGCAGTACACAAAACCATGTTTCTGCCAAAAACTGATAGCAGGATAGTTCTTTGTCTGAGCTTCAGCCATTATATTACTTAATCCCTGCTCGCATGCCCAAGCGCGGGCAGAGCGCAGCAAATTGGTGCCGATACCCTGACGACGTTGATCCTTATTCACTACGAGGTTGCGAATCCAGGCTGTGTTATGCCACGCTTGGACAGTCATATCCAGGAACCCCAATACGTTGTCTGCATCGTCCACAGCCACTAGGAAGCACTCCTCACGGCGCCAGTTATCAAGCAACTCATCTGGGTGGCGTGGATATTCCACCTTCATAGGTCGTGGCAGGCGTATTAGGTCAAATCGCGTTTCGATTGCGCGACCACTTCCGTGCGACTGCATTTGCCACACGTGATCGGTCAGATACGATTTGTCCATCTCGTAACAGGCGTTCAGATCACCTAACTGTGCTGCACGGACCAGCATAGTTTCATTGTAACATCAAGATTAGTGGTGTGCAAAGGTCAACTGAAAATGGATGAACCTCTGATTCGCGGGAATCACAGCAAGGCTAAGAACCAACACGGATGATTCTACAGACTGGGATTATGCCCTATCGTCCACTACCAAGTGCATATGCAAGCATTGCGACACACTGTGTTTCGTTCTATACTCATTCGAACGAAGTCGAATTCATCCATACAACTCAGGGTAGAGACAGTGTCTGAAACTTTGGAAAAACCAGAACGGGTTATCAAAAGTCAACCCATTTATGACGGCCGCATTGTGCGCTTTCGGGTCGATACGATCGAGCTACCGGATGGCCGTACCACAATCCGTGAAATTGTTAACACTCCAGGTGCCGTGACGATTATCCCACTCACGGATGACCGTCAGGTACGTATGGTGCGACAGTATCGCTCCGCTATCGGCAAGTACTTGTTGGAGCTACCTGCTGGCACGTTGCAGCCTGGGGAGACCCCAGAGGAGGCAGCTCCACGTGAGCTGGCTGAGGAGACAGGAGATCGTGCTACCCACTGGCGTTATCTCACCAGCTTCTACACAATGCCAGGAGTATGCAGTGAAATCATTCACTTGTTTTTGGCCACTGGGCTCACCGTTGGTGAAACCAATCGTGACGTGGACGAGACCATTGAAGTCATCACGTTGCCATTGGAACAGGCGTTAGATATGGTCAAGTCAGGACTAATATGTGACGCCAAGACGATCGTTGGGCTGTTTATGGCGCAAATGTTGATAATGTGAGCCCAACAATCGACCTCTCAGCCGTGTGTCTTCGAGCACTTGGAATTCACATTGCACTTAGGTGAGGGAAAGGGGTCTTGTATTACACAAAATTTGTCGACGTTCCGGGTATCACGGACAAGGACAATCTGAAGATTGGGGTGCTGGCTGATACCCATTTACCCTTCCGATTGAAGCAATTGCCCGGACAACTTCTGACTATCTTCTGCGATGTGGACTTGATTCTTCACGCAGGCGACGTAGATCAGATGGAATATCTCCGACCACTTGAGATGATAGCCCCACTTTATGCTGTGCGCGGAAATTTGCACTTCAAACCCAATGAGCTGAGCCATGGTGGAATTGAACTGCCGTTCGACCTGCACTTTTCGCTGCTTGGCTATCATGTGGTACTCAACCACGGGGGCTGGCCGAACTTCTGGGCACTGGCGAGCGACTGGTTTTGGGAGAAGCTGCTGGAACCCAACCGCACCCGATCAAACGCTCGGATTGCCCGCCGTTTGTTATCTATGTATCCACAGGCTGACGTGATCGTCTTTGGTCACACTCACCAACCTTACCAAGCGCGACATGGGAAAACCCTCTTATTCAATCCGGGTGGTGTTGCTCCATTAGGACGATTCAAACCCTCCGCAGGTCTGTTGATTCTAAAGCCAGATGAGGTGGTCACAGAGCTAATAACCTTGGACGAGCTGACGTCGGAAGAGGCTTCTACACCACGCTGAAGATTCGACGCCAAACAGTAACAGAAGGACTCTTATCTAAAGGATAGTGGCGAGCACCCATATAATTCTAGCTGGCCCAAAGGGAACGACCAATCCCACAACGCTGCACCACACCGCTCCTGAGTAATAGTCTGCAACGGGCTCCCCATTCATCGCCACACCAATGTTTCGATTGCGTAATCAAATACTCCGCCCTGCACCCCACCTAGGTACAATACCATTCTCCCTGTTTCGTCTCGTCTGGCTGTGAAGGTGGATACCTCGCCCACTTCCGGCGGAGGCTGGAGCATACGCCAAGACGTACCGCCATCGCGCGTACAGTAGAGGTTGCGTGGCCACTTGCTGCGTGGCAGCTGTGCCAGTGATTCCTCTTCCGCCTCAGGTGGCGGGTCCTCCAACAAAACGCAAGCGATGTTTGCTGAGAGCACTTCTAGATGAAATGTATTGCTGGGTGGAACAGGGGTTGGCAACCCCCGGCCAGCAAATTGCCATGTGAGACCACCATCGCTCGAACGGAATAAGCCGGCATAACCGGAATAGACATAAAGGATGCCATCCTGTGCAAAGTCAGGAGAGAAGGCAATATCGCCGGCAGTGAGCGGTGCACTGGTTGGCTCGTAATCTTCTAGCCGTGCCGGAACCGTAACAGAAACGGTTCGCCACCGTTGTTCCGTCGAACTCCAGATATGGATGCCATGCGCAAAACTGGCAACAAGCAGACCGTTGGCTGCGGGACGTTGTGGCGTTCCACCCTGAAAATCGGGTGAAACTGCCACAGCCAAATCATACGGATTGGCACCGCCGGATGGTGCTATCTGATGGCGGTAAGGTAACCGTCGCCACTTATCCCCTGCGCTATCAGAGTAATACACTCCGTTGTACCAAGTCACCGCTACCATGGCCTGATCCTCAGCGAATCGCGGCGATAGAGCTATATCCGTTACATAAGGATCATCCAGTCCTGTCAATATTTGATGCCATGAGAGCCCGCCATCCGTAGAACGCAACAAACCCCACGGTTGACCACTGCCCAGCAAGGCATTACTAAGAGGCACTGCAAAGATAGGGCTACCCAGGGAGGGAACATGGAGTGCTTGCAGCACAACCTCTTCGGGCCACGTCAGGCGCTGCCAGGAACCGCCCCTCCCACGATATAACTGCCATACCGCTGGAGTTTCCTCACCATTTACCGGGCCAACACCAGCTAACAGCTCACCATCAGGCATCTGAGCTAGAGATCGCACTGGACCCGGTGGTATAGGAGAAGGATACTGAACTTTCGTGGGGGCAGGAAGGGTAGCTGCCAAAGGCCTGGCATCAACAGAAACTGAGTTTTGCTTCAAGGGAGACGTCTGACAAGTAGCTGTGAAAAGAGAGAAACAGATTAGCAAGGAAACGCACAATCTTCTGGAGCTGTGCATTATCGTATTGTAAAAGTTGTTGTGGCGACGATCTGGCCGTCCACCAGCAGTTGTACCTGATACGTCCCCGCCAAATAAGTTGTCTCAGGGGTGTAGTAAATCCAAGCGCGCCCGTTAGATCCCCATTGAGCAGGCCAACTTTCCTCCATGCGGCTAAGCTCCTCATCACCGCGCAACCAGACGTGTCCCCATTTCATTCTAGGGGACATGTTCCGGTATTCGAAAAACACGTATAACGGCCTTCGCGCTGCTGAGAAGGTATCACCGGGCGACACAGGTTGATTCTCTGCGTCGATGCCGGCAGCTACGACCAAGTTGCGGAATTGGGCACTTGGTGTCGAGGCTACCGCAGACGGCGTTATCCGCGCGGTGGGAGTACCAGTAGGCAAGGGTGTAGGGGTCGCTTCCTGTGCAGCCGTCGGCGATGCTGTGAATGTGGTGGACACCGTGGGTGTCATCCGACTTACCGGTGTAGCTGTAGCAGTCAATGCAGGTGTTGCTATTACACTGGGACTGACGACGGGCAATTCCTCAGTGACAGGACTAAGAGCCGGAGTGGGAGGCACCAATGCTGACAGCCATACGGATGCCTGCGTTCCCAGCCAACTTCCGACACCGCCAAAGCTCCAAGCCGAGGCTACCAACAGAACCATAACTACTGCCAGTATCGCTATCACCAGAGGCCCAAGCGGCTTACGTGCTTCACCAGGCCCTTTCACGCGTCCCGGTGTTGGTGATTTGTATCCTGGCGCAACGCCCTCCGCCGCCGCAGCAAACGCACGTGCGAATTCAGTGGCAGTGCTATAGCGCAGCTCAGGACGTTTAGCAAGCACACGAGTGATTGTGGCGCTCACCGCGGGTGAGACGCGCGGATCGCCCAGATGCACAGGCTGTGGCGTTTCGTATACCTGTGCAGCTAAAACGTCTTCTGGCTCTCCCTGAAACGGAGGAGCGCCGGTCAAAAGTTGATAGGTTATAATGCCCAGGGCGTAAATGTCTGCCGGTCTGTTCGGCCCCTGGCCTTGCACTCGCTCTGGAGCTAAATATTCACAGGCTCCCAGACCGCGTACAATGCGTACACCATGGCTGTGACCCCGTGTTAGCTCACTAGTAGGTACTGATTGGACGAGTCCAAAATCAGCTAGCTTGACACGCCCCCCGGCATCGATGTACACACACCGATCGTTGATGTCACCGTGCATTACGCGTCGACTGTGAGCATAGTCCAATGCGGATGCTAACTGGCGCACGATCGGCACCGCCTGTTCTGGCGACACAGGGCCTTGCAGAGCCAACCACTCCGCCAGACAGCTAGCGTCCAGGTACTCACGTACGACGTACACCATGCCTTCGCGTTCAGCGACTTCGAAGGTGCGTGCAATGTTGGGATGGTCCAGCTTGATTGCACGGCTGGCTGCTTCAACGAAACGGCGTACAAAGATGCGATCCGTAACAAATTCAGGCATTACTACTTTGATGGAGACCAGGCAGCCGTCGCTCTTGCGTCGCGCGCGATAGACGGTAGTCAGGGCACCACAGCCGATCTCTGTCTCAATTTCATACTCAGGAATAATGCGCCACACTGCAGTCTCCATCTCAGCTCGGTGCGCTCAGTATTTGGAGGATGGGTTCGAGGATCAAGCCGTTTGTGCTCACCCCACTGGCACCATATATGGTGGGAGTACCACTCCAATCTGTGAACGTGCCACCAGCTTCTTGGAGAATCGGGAGCAGGGGGGCAGCGTCCCACACACTGAGCACTGGATCCAACATCACCTCAGCACGACCGGTTGCCACTAAGCAATGACCATAACAATCGCCCCAGCTCCTCTGAGTGTGGGTTGCTGCTTGTAGTCGTTCCCAGGTGCGTATGTGCCCCTGTTTGACAAATTCAAAGGCATCAGTGTATAGCAGCAACGCCTGGTCAAGTGAGGCAACACTGGAGACATGGGCCAAACGTCCGTTCCAGCGACACCCTTCGCCACGTGCTGCAGCGACCATTTCACGTAGAGCTGGGAAGTACACTACACCAAGCACAGCCTCTTTTGCGATTTCCAGTCCGATCAAGATCCCATACAAAGGCACACCGCGGACAAAAGAGCGCGTGCCGTCGATCGGATCGATGATCCAGCAATACTCGGAATCACGAGTTGTCTCTCCAAATTCCTCCCCGACCACAGCATGATCGGGGAAGCGCTCTTCAATCAGCCTACGCAACGTTTCTTCTGCCCCGCGATCGGCAGCAGTGACCGGTGAGTTGTCGTTTTTCCATTCTACTGTGATGTCGGTCTGAAAATAAGCGAGCGTCAGCTGGCCAGCTCGCCAAGCGGCATCCATAGCGAAGTCTAGCAATGTGCGTAAAGATACTCGACGTGTCAATCTGTTCTCCTCAACGATTTAGCGTTCCTTCTGATAGTTCCAATTAGCTCGTCCTTAAAAGATTATACCACAAGGAATTGTCCCGAACAGTCAGTTTTGCTGGCTCTCTGCCCCGATCGATGTTACCGTCGAGGTGTCTGCAGGGCAAGGCTGCGGCTGCAGCAACATCTCATCTAAACCTTGCACCGTGAAGTACACGCGCCCCGATTCCTCCATCACCACGTTCTGACCATTAACGGGTCTGGCATACCAGATGAGACGTCCGTGTTGAAAATCTTGCACCAGATGTCCATCAACTAGCAAAGGCTCGCTGATAGGAAAACCAAAACGTTTAAGACCACCATTGGCATCAAAAAAGTCCAGGAAAGCCCCACTAACACTGTGGCCAGTTTGAGGGTAATAGCGCGTCAAAGGTTCTCTGGATGGTGGCACGACGCGAGCATCAAGAGGGGGCCGGCGGCGTCCCAGGCGCTCACCAAGCATGCTCAGCTTGACTACAGGGCCGCCTGGATTGTCAGGGTGATCTTCCAGTCGGGCATACTCGAAGTACTGTACACTACGCCCTTCCTGGATGAGAGGCTCGGTAATAGGATGTCCCAATGAGCGCAGCCCTCCCAGCGCATCAAAGGTGCGCAGGAAGTCACCGCGCAGTGTGTGCCCAGTCTTAGTATAACAGCGAGCTTCTGTCGCCGGCGTTCTCTCGTAGCAAGCAGAGCACACCAGCGCCAGAATAGTGATACTCAGCAGTCCTATCCGTCCCCCACAATGCATTGCTGAGTTGTTGTGCTGGCGAAACGCACCCGCGCACCCCTGTCACATCATTATAATCAAAGTGGTCCGGCACCGCAAAGAGCAAATTGTGCTATAATGAGAGTATGACCGGTCTCGTAATGCAACGATACCGTCAACCTTCTGGCTTGCGCCCGGTGGATCCTTTGCGTGATATGGGTGCTATTGCCGATCTGATCCAGGCATCTTTCGCTGATGATCTTGATCAGATGGGCTACGCAATGCTACGCGAGATGCGCACAATGGGCCACTTGGGAGCATTCCTATGGTTTTTAGGTGGTCTAAACAGCAGTCTGGGCGCAATGCTTTCTGGATTTGTCTGGGTGGAAGATGGAAAGATCGTTGGCAACGTCACCGTCAGTCACTCACCTCATGCCCACGATCGTTGGATCATCAGTAATGTTGCGGTAGCTCGGGAATATCGTGGGCGTGGGATCGCTCGCGCCTTGATGAATGCAGCGCTCGAGATGATCCATGGTGCAGGTGGTCACATAGTCACTTTGCAAGTGCGCGAGGACAACGCGATTGCGCGGCACATCTACGAGACAATGGGCTTTCGTGTCGTATGTGGTATCGCACATTTGCGGAACGAGCACATCGTACCTTTCGAGGAACCCCCGTCGTTGGGCGCTCACTTGCACCATCTCACCTTTGCAGACGCTAAGAGCGCCTATTATCTGGCTCGGTCGGTTACACCTCTCGATGTGCAGTCCGAATGGCCTGTGAGAATAGGTCATTATCGCTTTGGCCCAGACGAGCTGCTAGCTGATCAGCTGCGTAAGCTGATAGGTAAGGTGCCGAGTTTGCGCATGGGGATCAAAGATGCCGGGGAATTGCGCGCTGTGGTCATCGTACGCCCTGGCAATCAGGCGAAAGTTGAGTTGGTTGTGCATCCCGACGAGTTCGGACGCTACGAACAGATGCTAGTGGCACAAGCTTTACAGCACGTGCACCGCTGGGGTGGCTGCAGCGCCATCGCTGCTCATCCTACCTACCATCCTGAGGGAATCGCAGCTTTCACTGCAGCTGGCTTTTGCGTCAGTCGCACTTTGCTGCTAATGAGCCGCGAGGTGTGAGATCAGCCCTGCTTAAGGATCTTTGCTTCAGCCAAAGAAACCAGTGTCACGAGGGTGAAGTTGTCACACACTACGCTGTGCATTAGAATTCATTGGTGATGCTTGATTTGCTCATCGTGATTGTCAACTACAACACGCGCGATCATTTGTACAATTGTCTTTCCTCAGTCTACGCGAGTGAGGGGGATTTCTCTTTTGCAGTATGTGTAGTAGACAATGCTTCACGTGATGGCAGCTGCGAGATGGTGCGTGAGCACTTTCCCCAGGTGCATCTTATCCCTAGCGCAATTAACGGTGGTTTTGCCTACGGCAATAATCTGGCTTTGAGGGCTTATGGCTTCCGGGACTGCGACAAAGGGTCCACCAGCGATTTCGCTGTTTCACTGCCACGCTATGTTCTGCTCCTCAATCCAGATACCATTATGTCACTCAACGGCCTGCAGCAATTGCTTGCCTTTATGGATGCACATCCACAAGTAGGTATCTGCGGTCCCAAGTTGGTGCTGGAGGACGGGAGCCTCGATCTTGCATGCCGTCGCAGCTTTCCCACACCTGTAGTGTCGTTCTACCGCATGGTGGGCTTATCACACCTATTTCCGCGTCATCCATTGTTTGGTCGTTACAATCTCACTTATTGCGACCCCGATCAGGAGATGGAAGTCGATGCAGTAGTGGGAGCCTGCATGTTAGTCCGTCGTGAGGCCATCCAGCAGGTGGGATTGCTCGACGAAGCCTTCTTTATGTATGGTGAAGATCTTGATTGGGCCTACCGTATGCATCAATCCGGTTGGAAAACATACTACTACCCTGCGGTGACTGTACGTCACATCAAGCGAGCAGCCAGTCGTCACAACCCACGCGCTCAAATCGAATTCTACCGCGCGATGCACATCTTCTATGCCAAGCATTATGCTGCCTCGACGCCGCGGTTGTTGCATTGGCTGGTGTTGCTTGGCATCAGATTGCGTGCCGGTGTATCGAGAATGCAACTAGCCCTCTCGAGGTTGTCCCGTTCGACACAGTAGCTTGAACGATGACAGAGAAAGTGATGGAACGACGCGCTGCACGAGTATTGACGGCTTTGCTGGTGCTGACAGATGCTGCAATGGCTGCCTCGGCATTTGCCCTGGGCTATGCATTGCGTCTCCAATCCGAATATGCAGATATAGCCCCTTTCGGCAGCTATCTTGGGATGATGCTCATACACGCAACGATCATTGTCCTAGTCTTCGCATTTTATCGCCTCTACCATCGCCAGCGTGCCACCTCTCACATTGATGAGCTCTATTCCATCTTTGGTGCCGCCTCAGTCGGGACGATTGTTGCCATTGCGCTTATCTGGTTGATCTACAAGAACCAGCTGGATTATCCCCGTTTGATGATGGTATACACATGGTTGCTCACCATCATCTTGGTGTGGTTAGGCCGTATCGTGCACAGCCGCGTGCAGTGGTGGCTTCAGTCAAGAGGGTATAACGAGTCGCGTCTATTGATCGTAGGCACCGGTGATATTGGCCGCATGATTCTCCAGAAAATACGCCAATCTCCTGGTCTGGGATACCGCGTCATCGGTTTCATTGATGATAATGGTGCCCCTTCAAACGTGCTGGGAGTGCCAGTGCTAGGCAACACCGATGATCTCTCCCGCCTTATCCGAGAACATTACATCGACGAGGTGATCATCGCCCTGCCAGAAGCTTCCCATCAGGATATTCTGGCAATTATTGCGTGTTGTGAACCCACACGCGTGACTATCCGTGTGTTTCCAGATGTGTTTCAGATTATGGCTTCCGAGGTCAGTATAGGAGACCTCAGCGGGTTGCCACTGCTCACAATACGAGATGTGGCACTGCGTGGTTGGAAGCTAGCCGTCAAGCGCGCGACCGACATCGTAGGTAGTGCTGTTGCTCTTATCCTGCTCTCCCCCTTGATGTTGCTAATCGCTATACTCATCAAACTCGATTCACCCGGACCAGTGTTCTACGTTCAAGAACGCATGGGGCTGGATGCCAAGGCCTTCAAAATGTTGAAATTCCGCTCGATGCGTACCGATGCCGAAGCTGAAACAGGGCCAGTATGGGCTTCGCCAAACGACCCTCGACGCACCCGCTTAGGCACCATTATTCGCCGCTTCTCGCTCGATGAGCTGCCTCAACTCATAAACGTGCTAGTCGGCGACATGAGCTTGGTAGGGCCACGTCCTGAGCGACCTGTGTTCGTCGAGCAATTCAAAAGAAGCATACCGCGCTACATGGACCGGCATCGAGAAAAGGCAGGCATCACCGGCTGGGCACAAATTAACGGGCTGCGCGGTGATACCTCGATTATCGAGCGCACGAAGTATGACCTGTGGTATATTGAAAACTGGTCGCTCCTCCTCGATCTGAAAATCTTAGTACGCACGATACTACGTATTTTCAGCGACCGTCAGGCCTACTAACTAGCATCTGAGATATCGCCGTGACGAGCGTCCTCAAGCAGATCCCCGAGGAACGGCTGAGGGGAACTAGAGGGTGCTTTTCTGACCACTTGCCCTTCGCAATCTCAGTGTAACACACGTGCCTGCTCCAGGTATGCTGGTAACCTCGATTGTCCCGCCGAAGCTTTCCACCTGGGTGCGTGTCCACCAGAGTCCCAGACCATGTGCTGGTGCGTAAGGATCGCTTGGTGTTGCCTCTCCCGGTTCGAAGATCGAATCCAGCCTCCATGGCTCAATCCCGCTTCCACTATCCTGTATGTGTACTACCACCCATCCTGGCTCAACAGTGGTGTCCACCACAACACGTAGTACACCTCCTTGAGGCATTGCTTTGTGCGCATTGTCAAACAGGTTCCAGAACACGTTAAGCAGACGTTCGTGAGCCACCACGTATACTTCCTCCTCGGGGAGATCGAAGCTGAGCCGGATGGATTCTGGGAGCTCAGCTCGCGCCAAGCCCTTATGAATGGCTTCTGCCAGAGACATCTCGCGTAGAGGTGGAAGTGGCGCTTTAAGAGCAGAACGAAGTTCCTGGATAGTTTTTTTGGCACTGATCAAATCTGCCTCAATGCGCTCGAGGAAGCGTTCTATGGAGGGATACTGTGCTACCATTTGTGGGTAAAACGCCTTGCGCTTGAACAGGTCAACCTGCATACTTATTGCTCCTAGCGGGTTATTGAGACGGTGCACAATATCACCCGCCAATCTTCCCAGCTCGGCAAGTTTCTGGCTCTCAAAACGACGCGCACGGTCAATCGCCACCGCTGCCTGATTGGCGAAGGCCTCTAGGATGCGTGCGTGGTCGAGGGTGAAAGCGCCTGGCACAGCGCTCTCGATATTAAGCACTCCCAGCGCTTCATCACCGATGATCAAGGGTACCACTAGCTCGCTCTTCATCTCTTCGCCCAAGTAACGTTGATAGTCAGGATCGCTTGCTACGTCTGGCACATATACTGGTGCTCCACTGAGCAAGACGCGTCCAGTGACTGAACGGTGAAGAGACACTCGTGTGCCGATGCGCTCGCTACCAGTGGTCTGCTCGATTACCAGATAGTCTCCTTCAGGGCGCAGTATCTGACCAAAGTTGGTCTCTGTACATATGAGCGCCTCGCGCAACAGCTCCAGTAGTTGGGCCCGATCCAAGCGTGTCAACGCTCTCACCAGCTGTTCGGATCGCATTTCTACCAGAGCGAGTAGCTGCCTGCGTTGTTCTTCGCTAAATCCAGTACGGCGCGGGGTCTCTACATTCAAGACACCGACGACGCGGTCTCCATAGCACACTGGGACGGCGAACTCTGCACAAATGCTCGCCTTATTTGCCTCGAGCGCGCGCTTGTAACGTGGCTGGGCAGTGCGCTGGGCGACCAGTTCACCCGACCAGCCAGCTTCACTTGGTTTGATATGCACTACCAAATAGTCCGGACGGGTGACATCTGGCACAATGATGGGCCTCAAATGCTGGATTGCCAGACCACAGACACTGTCGTCGATATCTACCACCAGATTCAGATCCTCAGGTGGCTGATTGGTGGTAAATCGCACGGTCAACACGTCTCCATAGCGCAACAACACCTGACCAAAACGGCCTTGCACCAGTGCGAGCGCGTGCGTCAATACTGAACGCACCACCTCATCCATTTCGGTCTGCCGCGAGAGGTCGAGCCCTACACTGCTGAGCGCTGCTGCCTCCTGACGTGAACGTGCCAGCGCTACCGCTGCTGCTACCTGACCGCTAAGCAGACTGAGTGCTTCGACGTGCTGGGCTGTGAAGGCATTCTTACGATAACTTTCGATGTTAAAAGCCCCTATTGCCTCATCGCCAATCAACAAAGGGATCACCAACTCACTTTGCATCCCCTCACCTGTTGGCGCCTTGTAAATACTCCGCCACTCCTCAGGCATAGCAGCCAGATCGGGTACATTGATGGGGCCTTTCTGCAACATGCTGAGGCCGCTAAGGCAATCAGTAATCAGAAAGGTGCGCCCTACGTCCTCACTGTGCTGTGTATCCGCCGCGACAATACGCAACCAATCTCCTTCTTTAAGAAGCATCCAGCCGACGTCGAACTCCAAGACGTCCAGAGTTTGATCTAGCACGTATTGGAAGAAGCGCACCAAGTTAATTTGCGGCTGAAGAAGCTCACGCATCAGATTCTGGCTGATGCGGATTAGGTCGTGGTGTTCTACCATCCGACACCCCTACTTATGCGCCGTGGCACTGGCGGGTGGAATGAGCTGACGAATGGCTTGTTAAGAACAGGACATACTGCTCCCTCAAAGTGGGAGGAGGTGAGATGCGAAATTGGTTCACCCGTCTCCGCACCGTGCCATGCAGTACCAAAAGGAGCGATCTCCAAGGAGTGAGCAAAATGCTCTCGCGTTCCCAAGCGTACCACAACTG
The DNA here is from genome assembly GCA_937127125.1 of uncultured Ardenticatenia bacterium. Taxonomy (GTDB): domain Bacteria; phylum Chloroflexota; class Anaerolineae; order 4572-78; family NAK82; genus NAK82. Next base: position 71,588 of record CAKZLO010000032.1, on the reverse strand, counting down.
GCATAGCCAGTGCACGGCTCCATAGATAGCCTTCAATCGCTAACGCGCGATCCGCTTCGTCCCTAATGATAACAGCGTCGTCTGCTCCATATAACCATGGATACAGCGGCCGACTGAGCCGCCCCAAGAACGGACGCAATTCAACCATAGTTGCTCCCTTGAGAAGCATTTGTACACTGCGTCCGTTGAACCCCTTGAAAATGCGGAAGGGTGAGATCAGCCATTTCTGACTGCTGGCGATGCGCTGGGCTTCTGACACAGCTTGTTGGATACGCCTGAGGCTTTCATCCAACGAGCCAGATTTGTCAATCGTGCCGCGAATGAACGCCGCCGACCGGTACTGGCGTGCTAGATCATCTGGATTGGTCGCACGTTTGGCAACGAAATCGAATATCCCGTACGACATAAAAGCTGGCAACATTTCGGCAGTAGCATAGGCGGATGAGACAATTGCCATTGTGCCCTCATTTAGCTCCCAGATGCGTTGTAGTACTTGGATGCCTTGCACGTTGTCACGGTCACCGTTGTCCAAACGAATGTCCACAATGGCAACATGGAAGAACTGCTCATTAAGGCTCCCAAGGGCCTGCGCTAGATCAGTGGCTATACGAACCGAATAACCAGCGTCCCCGAGCATTTCCTGGTAGATGGCACACCAACTGGGGCTATCGTCTACTACAAGGATGCTGACTTTCTCGTTCATTCCTGTCCTTTCTCCGTAGCGCTTCCATTGGGATACAACACCACTTTGACCGCCCGACCTTGCTTGAGCAGCTGAAAGCCCTCCTCAAAGCGTTCGAGTGGCAAGCGATGGGTGATCAGCGATTCCAGCTGGACGGTCCGTGACGCAAGTAGTTCACACGCAGTGAACCATGTCTGATAAAGATGACGACCATAGATCCCATGTATTGTTGCGCCTTTCAACACCAGGTGATGTGACCAATCGAATTCGACAGGCTGACTGGGCAGACCAAGTGCTACCAAGTGACCGCTGTTTTTCAACACTGTGCCTGCCAAAGAGATGGCAGCACTATTCCCAGACATCTCTAAAACGATATCCACGCCCAACCCATCGGTGATCTCAAAAATCTGCTCAGCAAGGTCAGGTTGCGCTGCATCCAGTATGGCATCTAGTGTGGGGCGACGCGGATCGGTGTGCAAGGAGAGCACCTGCTGGGCTATGTCACGACGATAAGGGTGGATCTCGGTTCCGATGACACATCGTGCGCCAGCGGCGCGTGCAACGGCCAATGCCATCAAGCCTTGAGGGCCCAGGCCAGTGATGAGTACAGTCTTTCCGAAAAGGTCGACGCACAGTGCAGTGTCAAGCGCATTGCCGAATGGCTCTATGAAGGCTGCCACCTCAATGGAAAGATAGGGCGGCTTGGGAAAGGCATTTTCGGATGGGATGACAATATACTCGGCAAAACAGCCTGGACGGTCAAATCCAATGCCAGCCACTTCCTGACACAGGTGCGGCACCCCATTGAGGCAATAATAGCACGTTCCGCATACTACGTGGCTCTCCACTGCGACGATGTCACCTACCGCAACTGTGGTTACTTGCTCTCCTATCTGCTCGACACGACCACAAAACTCGTGACCAACTATCATGCCATCGGTGATGCGGTCGCGAAAAACAGGATCGTCATCGTAAATGTGCAAATCACTCCCGCAAATTGAGGCGGCTAACACTCGCACCAACACGTCGCGTGGCCCAACCTCTGGAACGGGAGCATCTGTGACGTAACGCAGACCTGTCTTGCCATAGGATTTCACTAGAGCTTTCATTCCAGCTTCTCTCCAACGGATGCAATAGTGTCGGGTATATTAGGAGCTAGCATTCTAAACGGGAACAGGTAGCGTCACCAGAAAGAAGTTACGCAGACACTTTCACACCACCTTTGCCGTTTGTGAGAGAGTGGCGTGTTAATACACTAAGGCCCTAAGCCAGCACTAAAAACTTGATCACGCTCTTGACTCGTCGGACACTTCACGAGATCCAGTGGAACCGATGCCACCCTTGTGTGCGGCGCGACGAAGACGATCATTGATGGCTTGCCCAAGGCCAACCTCGGGAACGAGTTCCGCCACAATAAGCTCAAGTTGCATAGAATCCAACCGATGAAGCGCAACAAACAAGTTGGCAGCTGCCTCGCGTAGATCCCCTGACTTGGAGAGCACTTCGACAGCAACGAAACCCTCCGCACTTGTCGGCTCGGTGAAAGACAATAAACCACACCGTCGTGTAAGTTCGGGAGCATTACGATCTCTTAGCACTAGAGGAGTTCGGGGCGCATAATGATGCGGAAGCTGACCGGGCGACTTAGGAGACGCTTGCGTCCTAATATGACGTTGCACTGGACCGATGACACGCTCGAGTTCCTCGACCGGCAAACCACCCAGACGTAGAAGCACAGCTTCGTCATCTGAAACAGAGATCACAGTGGACTCAATGCCTATCGGACAGCGACCGCCGTTCAGCACTAAGTCAACTGCATCACCTAGCTGATGGTAAACATGTTCTGCCATTGTCGGGCTGACGTGGCCGAATAGATTAGCACTTGGAGCCGCTATTGGCACACCCGATCTGCGAATTAGGGTCAGAGCAACGGGATGGTCGGGCATACGAATGGCCACGGTCGAAAGCCCTGCGGTGACGATGTCGGGGACTCGGTCGCTCTTGGGCAACACAATGGTCAATGGTCCTGGCCAAAAGAGATTTATCAATTTCTGCGCCTGTCCAGGAAGTTGTGAAACAAGAGTGTTCACTTGGCGCGGGTCAGCCACGTGCACGATTAACGGATCAAAGCGAGGGCGCCGCTTGATCTCAAAGACTCGTGCCACAGCCATAGGATCGAGCGCATTTGCGCCAAGACCGTAGACAGTCTCAGTAGGAAATGCAACTATTCCACCTTCTCTCAAGATCTCAGCTGCTCGCTCTATATCCGATAGCGCAGGCTGCCTGTGCTGGATAAGATGCATCTCCATCGCGTGCAACACTGCGTCCCAGATATCAACGACAATCAGCGAGTCGGGGGGAAGATCTGGGCATGTCTGGGTGCTGTTCCGACTCATAACATAAATGCCCCGTGCACCAACTTGGCCGGCCAGTTTTATGTCCTGCGATCGATCGCTTATGCAAAGAGACCCAGGCAAGTCCAGCCTGCGCTCCTCAGCGACTTCAATGAAAGGATGCAGAGAGTTTTTCACATAACTAATTACTTGCTCAACCTGAACGCCATAGTGAGCGAGACGCTGCAGCACATCCTCATGGAAATGGGCGATCTGAGCAGAGTCGCTTACTTCTACCGTGATGCTGGGCTGGTGTGCCAAGATAAATAGCTTGTAGTATTTTTGAAGCACCCGCAACGCGACGATCACGTCGGGAGCAAGGACTATTTTCGACGGATCGCGCAGACGTCTTGGATCCTCAGTAACAATACTATTCCAGCTAAGGAATGCAGCTTTATATGCATCATAGCTCATCACAGACATCACCACACCTGTACCAATACAGTGCATTATACCTCTCAGATAGGCCAAAGGGAAGACTCCGGAGAAGAGCGTTGGGGGAAAATGTCTTAGTTACCCTCTTTATAGATCCGCTTTCCTGCAGAAATCAGTGCGACACAACATCTTCTGGAGTCTTTGGAATCTCTATCGCAGCTTGGTGCCTGTGTTCGCGCATGGTATAATCGCGCGCGCTCGTTATCGAGATTTTGCCCATTCTGTCCCGACAGAGAGTGAGAGATGTATCACCAATACGACTTCCAATCTCCACGCAGTGTTCTCGCGACAAGTGCTCAAGAGGCGGTCCAAGCTGCTATGGAAATCGGTTTTCCGGTTGTTCTCAAGATTGCCTCCCCAGACATTGTGCACAAGACCGACATTGGTGGGGTGGTGCTCAACCTCACCAGTGCAGATCAAGTGCGTCAAGCTTTCGATCGTGTTGTCTCTGCAGCTAACGCCGCGTTTCCTCAAGCCCGTGTAGAAGGCGTTGAGGTCCAAGAGATGATCACGGGTGGCACAGAGATCATAATAGGTCTCTTAGATGATGCCCAGTTCGGTCCAGTGATTATGTTCGGGCTAGGAGGTGTATTCACCGAAGTACTGCGTGACGTAAGCTTTCGGGTGTTACCCATTGGGCGCGATGACGCAAGGCAGATGATCCGTGAGATTCGCGGCTATGCTGTACTACAAGGTTATCGTGGAATGCGACCTGTATCTGAGGAGATGCTCGTCCAGCTGCTGCTCAACGCTAGTCGAATGGCGGAGGATTGGGCTGGTCAGCTGCAATCAGTGGATTTCAATCCGATTGTAGTGTGGGATGACCAGCATCGGGTACTGGACTGTAAACTGATCTGGTACCAAGAACCACAACCAAGACCTCAGCGAACTTCGCCTAACACGGCCTACCTGGATGGGTTCTTCAAGGCAAAGAGTGTGGCACTGGTAGGTGCCTCCGCAACGCCCGGCCGTGTCGGTAATGCTGTGCTAGACAGTTTGCTCAATTATGATTATCGTGGCAAGGTCTACCCCATCAACCCCACACGCAGCGAGATTATGGGAGCTAAGACATATCCCACGCTCCAAGAAGCCCCAGATGATATAGAATTGGTAGTGGCTGCAGTGGAATTGCGCTTGGTGCCAGAGCTCATTCGCACTTGTGCTGCCAAGGGCATCCACAACTTGGTGGTGGTCTCGGGCGGTGGCAAAGAGCTGGGAGGTGAGAGAGCGCAGATCGAGGCCGAGGTGCGGCAGACGGCGCGTGAGCTGGGTGTACGTGTGATTGGTCCCAATTGTATCGGTGTCTTCGACGGTTACACACGGCTGGATACCTTCTTTCAGGTTCAGCAGCGCATGGTGCGGCCACGGGCGGGCGCCATTGCGATGATTACTCAGTCTGGCGCGGTGGGCATACCCTTCTTGGAGCTGGCTGCTGATCTGGGCATTAGCAAGTTCGTCAGCTATGGCAATCGCGTCGATGTTGATGAAGCCGATCTGTTGGCTTATCTGGCAGATGATGCACAAACTAAGCTAATCGCAATGTACGTTGAAGGTTTTGAGGACGGACGCAAGTTCCTCGAGGTGGCGCGTCAGGTGACGTACAAGAAACCAGTGGTCATCTTCAAAGTGGGGCGCACTGAGCGAGCAGCGCGAGCGTCCATTTCACACACTGGTTTCTTCGGGGGATCCTACGGCGTGGCGTTAGGGGCGTTCCGGCAAGCTGGAGTGGTGCCGGTAGACAGCATCGAGGAGCTTCTGGCTGTGACCAAAGCTCTGGCAATGCAACCGCTAGCTAGGGGCAACCGTATTGCTATGATCAGTAATGGAGCCGGAACCATGGTGCAGGGTATCGATCTGCTGAAACCGAACGGGTTGGAAATACCTGACCTCAGTCCGGAATCGCTAGCGCGGCTGCGTCAGACCTATCCGCCCTACTACATCGTGCAGAATCCGATCGATGTTACTGGCTCCGGCACCGCAGCGGACTACGAAGTAGGCATTGAGACACTGTTACAAGACGCCAACATAGACATTGTAATGCCTTGGTTCGTGTTTCAAGACACACCCTTGGAGGAAGACATTGTCACGCGGCTGGGACGCCTGAACCGTCGCTATGAGAAGCCAATTCTGGTGGGCACGCTGGGTGGTGCTTACACGATGCGCATGTCTCGAGCTCTTGAGGCGGAAGGCGTGCCCGTTTTCCAGGGTGTGCGTGACTGGATCGCTGCCGCGCGCGGCTCGTGGTTGGCTGGCCAGCGTAGGCTGAGTGCTAACCTGACCGCTTGATCAAGAGCTTGGCTCGAAGGGGAATTAGCATGACAAGTGTCGACACTTCTGAGGGCGCTATCACCCGCGTACCAGGATATCGTGCTGCTGGAGTGGCCTGTGGCTTGAAGCAAAGTGGCCAGCCTGACCTGGCACTGGTAGTGTGTGATTATCCAGCCTTGGCGGCAGGAGTCTACACTACCAATGTCTTCCGAGCAGCCCCGGTGTTGTATGACGCAGCGTTGCTCGCCCGCAAGCAACCACCTTTGATACGTGCCGTTGTAATCAACGCTGGCAATGCCAACGCGTGCACAGGAGAGTCAGGATTACGCGATGCCGAACATATGGCTCGCCTCGCGGAAAGTGCGCTAGGATTGCCACGTGACACCGTTTTGGTGATGAGCACCGGTGTCATCGGTCGTCGCTTGCCGATGGACAAGATAGAACAGGGAATCCGTGTCGCGGTACAGTCCCTTTCCTCGCGCGGTGGTGCTGCTGCAGCGCGTGCTATTATGACCACCGATCTGGTCCCTAAGGAAGCATATGTCCATGTCGTTACAGGGGATCACCGTTTCTCGATCGGTGGGATGGCCAAAGGTAGTGGCATGATCCATCCTGCATTAGCACCTCTGAGATCAGGGAACGACTCTATGTCTCCGCATGCCACAATGCTGGCTCTCATCGTGAGCGATGCACGTGTGCCCGCCGAGGTATTACAGGATGCTCTCGAGAAAGCGGTCGCGCTCAGCTTCAATCGTATCACTGTAGACGGGGACACAAGCACTAACGACACAGTGTTACTGCTTGCTTCCAGCAAGGAAGATGTCCCCGAGATCAAACTGGGTAGCGAAGTGCATCGCACCTTTCAAATGGCCTTGACCGATGTGTGTCTCTCACTAGCCAAGCAGATTGCTCGCGACGGGGAGGGTGCTACGCGTTTGGTGCAGATCACCGTGCGCGGCGCAGTGAACGAGGCCGACGCGGAACGAGCTGCCAAAGCAATTGCCACATCTCCGTTGGTGAAAACTGCTATCTTCGGTGCTGATCCCAACTGGGGCCGCATTCTGGCTGCAGTGGGGCGCAGCGGCGCCCGAGTAGAGCCCCAACGCACTGATCTATGGTTGGAGACACTTCAGCTTGTCGCTGCCGGAACGCCTCTGGACTTCGACATAGATGAAGCACGGGAGATGCTCAGGCAGCCTGAGGTTACGATCAAGGTAGATCTGGGACTTGGCGTAGGTGAAGCTACCGTCTGGACATGTGACCTGTCGTACAAATATGTAGAAATCAATGCCGAGTACCATACATGAGCTCACACTGGCCGTGATGAGCCACTCGGTGCGCCATTCGCTGCTGTTGCCAGATGGTCGGCGCATAATAGGCCACGGTAGATCAGCTCGTTTAGACGCATTTGACGCACCTGGTCATCCGAGGCCACCAGTCTGATGCCCCGCCAGCGCTCTTGGAGGAAGGAGATCAAATGCGTGATAGATTCTTCTGCGGGCTGACGACGGAGCCGATGATATGTACCTGTGGCTCGATAGCTGCAGAAACCGCCCTGACACGGGCCCATTCCCAGACGGGTAGCGCGACGTAAGTCATCCAAAGTCCTAATATCTTCTCGAGCCAATGCCTTTTCGACATCGCTCTGCGTGAGCATTTCGCATTCGCATAGGAGCGAACCTGCCAGCCTTTGAAATTCAACGCGTGAGAGCGGTGTCTCTCGGCGATGATATCGCCGCCTACCTACATTTGGCAGCGGCTCCAGATGTGTACGACACGGGCGGATGATACCCAGCTTATGGCATACGAGATCTGAGACTTGTTCTGCGATAAGCCGATGAGTTGTCCATTTTCCGCCAACAACTGAGATCAAGTTGGTGACACCGTCTGTCATTTCGTGATCCACGATGACATGGCTGCGGCTCAGCCTGGTCGCCGTGCTCTCAGTTGCAGATTCTGTCGGGTAAAGCGCCCGCACTCCAGTCCACACACGCAACTTGCGCAGGTAGCGCGTCACTGGTACCAGCTTAGCGCATTCTTCGCCGATACGACTGATTTCCTCAGCATCTGCACCAACGAGATCAGGTATGTTGACAACGACATCAGTGCAGCCCAGCACTGACACCGAGTGGGATGGCAACACAGAGTCACACTCAGACGGCCAGCGCAGGCGCGTGACAACCGTATTAACGATGCGATGATTTGTCGCGATCATGCTCCCTTTGCTGCATACTAGAGGGATCCTCACATTGGCAAGAGCACCTATTTCACCCACCCACGCTCCGGCTGCATTCACCACGACCACGGCCAATATCACAACCCGCTCTCCGCTGATCAAATCGATGCATTCCGCGCCGACGATCCGATCATTTCTTCTCAACAGGCTGACGACTGGATGATAATTCCATGCATACGCACCGTATTCGCGTGCAGATTCGATGGTGGCTCGTGTTGCAAGGAATGAATCGGCGGTGGCATCCGGAACGCGTAAGGCACGCCTGATACCACGATGCAGATACGGTTCGTCTCGAAGTACACGATCGACGGACACTTCCTCAATTGGGACACCAGCCCGAGTGCAGCATTGAATCAGGTGATCTCCATAGGCAGGGTCATCCCAAGGGGTGGCCACCACATAACCGCCAGTATCTTCGATACAAGCTGGCATAATCTTGCGTAGTACCACATTCTCCTGAATGCACTCGCGAGCGACGGTTGTGTCTCGGACTGAGTAGCGGCTGCCACTGTGCAGCAACCCGTTGTAGCGTCCTGTTGTGCCGCTGGCCCAATCCGACCTTTCTACGATGACTACGCGCAGGTTGCGCATAGCCAGGTCACGCGCTATTCCTGCTCCGATGGCACCGCCGCCGATCGCTAAGGCTTCAACCTCTATTTGTCGCACAGTTTATCTTGTCCTAAGGCTGGAATTTCGGACCATAGCCAGCTCGTGGAACGCATCAGCTAAGCAACCGTAGAGCCCTCTGTAGATAGAATAGAGTTGATCGTAGATCGACTTTGTCTCCACGTTGGGGGTATACGCTGAGGACAGGGCAGGACAGACTTTTTCTAGCTCCCCGACGTCCTGATAGATCCCGGTAGCGAGACCGACCAAGAGTGCATCTCCAACTGGGGCGCTATTCCGTAAGGAGGACACATACATCGTGCGCCCGATCACATCACTCACAATCTGATTCCAGAGTGGGCTCTTCGTCGGCCCCCCTTGGGCTCGGATGTCGTACACTTCCCAGCCACCATCCAAATACACCTGAAGGTTTTGTCGGATGCCAAACGCTACTCCTTCCATAATCGCCCGTAGCATTTCACCGCGGGTGGTATCCACTGAAATGCCCACAAAAGCGCCACGCGCGTCCGGATCCCAGATGGGTGATTGTTCCCCTATCAGATAGGGTAGGAAGAGCAACCCTCGGCTTCCAGGTGGTGCGGTCCGAGCGTCGGCATCCACCCAGACGTAGGGGTCTTGCCCCGCCGCTATTGCCTCTTGACGCTCCTGACTGCACAAGTGGTTTACAAACCATTTCATTGAACCGCCTGACGAAGTCATAACCGTTGACAGCATCCACAGTCCTGGTATCGCATGGGGGATGCACACGATGTGACGACTAAACCAGGGCCTGGAAACACACAGACCAATGTTGCATCCAGTTCCATGGGAGATGAACGCTTGACCATTGCGCACCACCCCCATCCCTACCATGGCGGCGGGAGTGTCGGTTGTGCCCGCTAGGACAGGTGTACCGGGTGGGATGCCAGTTTCCTTTGCTGCATCCTGACGCACTTCCCCTATGATCTCAAGGCAACCGTGCACAGTAGGAAATCTCTCCACAGGCAAATCCAAAACTTGCAGGATCTCGGATGACCATGTGCCTGATTTAACATTGTACAGCAGCTGCAACGGTGCCTGAGAGACATCCATTGTAAACCGGCCTGTAAGCCGCAAATTCAGGTAGCCATTTGCCATCAGGAACTGATGAGTCCGGGCAAAGAGATCAGGGCAGTTCCTTTTCAGCCATACATAGCTGGGAGCTCCTAAATAGGACGAAAGGTTGTTAGCGGTAATCTCAAGTATTCGTTGCTCGCCGATGACCTCTCGGATCGAAGCACATTCACCCTCAGCACGCTTGTCCAACCATAACATCCCGCGCATCAGCGGACGACCGTCGGCGGCTACAGGGACGATCACCGGTGCCTGGCTGCTGATGCACACACCTGCCAGAGAGCGATCAGATGTCGCAACAGACATCATCACACGACGGGAGGCAGCGCACAAAGCATGCCACCAGTCCTCAGGGTCTTGCTCCGCCCAATTAGGATGGGGGTGATAGGTGGGGTATTCCTCGCTGGCTTCGGCGATAACTTCACCGGAGCTGTGCAGCAATGCAGCTTTGAGACCGCTGGTGCCCACATCGAAACCGAGCATGAGATCTAGCATAGAAATGTGCGCTGCCTCTGGTGAGGATAAAGGGCAATACCTATCAAAGATCCATCACGATCTGTACCTTGATGCTCGTAGGCCGAGGATTGCTAGCATACTCGAAAGCCTTGATGCTGTCGTTAAAGCTGTAGATATCAGTGATAAGAGGTTTAAGGTTGATCTTGCCCGATCCCATCAAGGCCAAAGCTCTGGGATAGATGTTGGCATAGCGCATAATGGTGTAGATGCGAGCTTCCTTACTAATGCCATAGGCCATGTCCAGCGCTACCGGCTCACCCGGAAGACCTATGTATACAATTCGCCCGCCGGGGCACAGGGGATCGAAGATATTTGCCGCGGCTGCTGAGCTGCCACTGGCCTCAAATATGATATCGGCTCCCCAGCCCTCTGTCTGTTCCATTACAACATCCAAAAGATTTTGTTTTTTCACATTGACAGGCACAATTGGGCCGAAGCGCGCGGCAACATCCAGCTTCTCTTGGATTACATCGGTCAGAATCACCTTGCTGCAGCCAGCCGCCAACGCTGCTAGCGTCGTCACGATCCCAATGGTGCCAGCACCCATAACCACTGCAATGTCACCAGGGACAATCTCAGCCTTTTGCGCTGCGTAGACACCGATGGCTAATGGCTCAACCAAGGCGCCCTCACCATAGCTTACATTCTCGGGCAACTTGAAAACATAGGAAGCTGGATGTACCACAGATTCGCGTAGCACCCCATGAACCGGGGGGGTGGCCCAGAATCTCACACTAGGATCGAGATTGTATTTGCCTTCGCGGTACGCCCGGCTGTTGGGATCCGGTATGCCGGGCTCCATGCATACCCGGTCGCCAGGCCTTAGATGCTTTACATTTTTGCCCACTTCTATAACTGTGCCAGAAGCTTCATGTCCCAGCACCATGGGCTGCTCGACTACGTATCGTCCAATGCGCCCATGCTTGTAGTAGTGCACATCACTACCACAAATTCCCACTGTATGGATCTTGATCCGTACGTCGTCTGGGCCCAGAGGTTCTGGCAGGTCGAACTCGCGTATTGACAGCACACCTGTTCTCTCGAGAAACAGCGCTTTCATGGGGTCATCTCCTTGGCTCAAGTGAGTGAATGAGTCTTATGCGTGGATTGTAGTCAAATATACCAGCTAACCAACCACCCTACAGGATCACCTACAATGGGGAGATTGGCCCTCCTCCGGCACAATTCCTAGTCCGAAGAGACGGGCCAGCTCACCTCGCTACAGTTTCAGCCACGCCACTTACGAAAATCATAGTGACCAATAACATACCTGTCAAACGAAGATGGTGTTTGCTAGATTGTGTATCAATCATAGCCAATTCAACGGACACGTAAAACATTGGTGGTGCTTGATCGAGCGTCCATTAGAGACGGTGGTGATGTGAATGCACAGTCGTTTGCTGCATCTTCGAGACCTCTGGTTTGGCGTTATCTACCCCCAGTGAGGTTCGCGTTGCCTTTGAACAGTTCTTTGCCAGGTTGCTAGGGTGTACTATAATCCAAACTGAAAGGAGCTTTTGTGACACAGGTGATGGTGAGCTGGTTTGTGTCACATCGAGCTGTGGAGCAAATTGGAGATACACTACTTGGTGAATCAATCTATCGTGTTTAGGCAAAGGCTGGATAGGACATCAGTAAAATTAGTAAAGGTGTAGTAATGCCACGGAGCATAGCGTATGGATTCTTCCGGTTCTGTCGGCTCTGGTGGACAGTCATCTGGCGATTCACGTCGTAAGCCCGAATGGCTACGGGTGCGTATGCCGTCCGGTGAGACCTACAATAGGGTGCGTCAACTCATGCGTTCCAAGGCGCTGCACACAGTCTGTGAGGAAGCTATGTGCCCAAACATCGGGGAGTGCTGGGGGCGCGGTACGGCTACGTTCCTGCTTCTCGGTGACGTGTGCACACGCAGCTGTGCTTTCTGTAACATCCGCACTGGTCGCCCTGGTGCTTTGGACGAAGAGGAGCCCCTGCGTGTTGCTCAAGCCGTCAAGGCAATGAATCTGAAACACGCCGTGCTAACATCGGTCAATCGTGACGAATTGCCTGATGGCGGTGCGCATATCTTCGCTCGCAGCATTGAGCTGATACACACTATGGTGCCCGGGTGCACGGTTGAAGTGCTCATACCTGATTTCAAAGGAAGTCGAGCGGCGTTGCAACAGGTGATGGATGCTCGTCCTGAGATACTCAATCACAACGTGGAGACGGTACCGCGTCTTTATCGTACCATCCGTCCTCAAGCGATATATGAGCGGTCACTGCACGTTCTGGAGATGGCGAAGGAGATGGCACCAGAGATTATGACCAAATCTGGGATTATGGTCGGATTGGGGGAGACATGGGAGGAAGTTCTCCAGGTTATGCGAGATCTGCGTGCCCGTCAGGTGGATGTCCTGACCATTGGTCAATACCTGCGTCCTTCAGCCCATAACGTGCCTGTGGTGCGTTACTGGACCCCGGATGAGTTCCGTCAGCTGCAGGTGGAGGGGATGGCCCTTGGATTCAAGTGGGTGGAGAGCGCACCGCTGGTGCGCAGTAGTTATCACGCTGACGTACAAGCAGCCGAGCTAAGCGTCACAGGTTCTTGAGCGATGTCCAAACGTGCAAAGTTCTATACAGGTAATGGTGACGATGGTTACACTGGCTTGATCGGTAAGCAACGGGTGCCCAAATATGACTTGCACCCCGAAGCGTATGGTCAAGTAGACGAGTTACAGGCCGTGTTGGGCCTGTGTCGCGCTACACTACCCGATCCTCACATTCAGGAAACACTGCTGGCTATTGAGCGCGACCTTTACCACATTATGGCCGAACTGGCGACAACTGATCCAGAGCTGCGAGCTCGTTTCCAGATTGACACAGAACGGGTCAAGTGGTTGGAGGATCTCACCGATGAGTTGAGCGCGGAGTTACCCCGACTCACCCACTTTTTGGTGCCGGGTGATACGCGTGAAGGGGCCCTGCTCAATCTGGCGCGCACAGTAACCCGTAGAGCGGAACGTGCTGTTGCCCGATTGATCCATAGCGAAGAGCGTTGCGATAGCCTCGCATTGGCCTATCTTAATCGGCTTTCCTCGTTCCTCTTTGTGCTGACGTTTATCGAACAACGGCGTGCAGGGGTTGAGCACCCCTCCGTTGCCCACATGTAGTGGCTAAGCGATTTAGCGGATGGTCTGGCAACTTAATGCGCAATTCGAGCGCTCTTAGGACAGCTACTTGTCGGATGCATCCTGGGACTATCTGCCTTACCATGAAACTGAGCATTGGACGGAAGGGAGATGGTCTATGAAGAGCGCATTGATTCTCCTGTTGGGAGTCGTAATCTGGAGCGGTAGCCTTATTTGGCCGGAGGTGAATTTGTTGCTTACCCCTTCTGTGGCGCTGGCACTCATCGCTGGGCTAATTGCCTTGTTAAGCTTGTCCGTGGTGCTGGGGCGGCTGTGGCAAGGCCGTCGGCCAGCATGCTGCGACGAGCCAGGGTGTGATAATTTCCACGAAGGTAATCGGCAGCCCATTCCTTTACAGCTTCTTTCGCGTTGATGTGTGAGCTTCGCCGCTGCATGTAGATGGATGTCATATCCCCAAAGCATCTCTTTCGAATGTGCCCCCTGTTGAGGGGCACATTTGTTTGGCTTATATGTTGATCACTATAATAGCCTCCAAACTATCCTACATTTGGAGGCAGGCTATGTCACGTCGCGTCATCGCTACTGATCAAGCACCATCTGCGATAGGGCCATACTCACAAGGGATCCAGGTGGGCAATTTCGTGTACACAGCTGGGCAGGCTGCAGTCGACCCCACTACCGGCCAATTGGTTGCCGGGGGCATTGAAGAGCAAACGCGCCAGACGTTGCGTAACCTGGAAGCGATTCTGGCGGCAGCAGGTTGCACAATGGCCGACGTCGTAAAGACGACAGTATTTCTCACCGATATGGCCGACTTCAAAGCGATGAACCGTGTTTACGCCGAGTTCTTCCCCGTTGCACCGCCGGCGCGATCGACGGTGCAAGTCAGCGCGCTGCCCCTAGGTGCACGCGTCGAAATTGAGGCAGTTGCATTCAAAGCTACATGAAGCCAAATGCAAGGCAGGAAGACAAAGTTCCATGTTTCTTACGACCCTTACTGCAACTTAGCGACTTGCACTCTGATAAGTGTATCTTGCTTTTGCGAGATACACAGTATTTGCCGAGTGGCCCGATACAACAGAAACGCACGGGGAGATGTGTGCTCATGTGATGCATAACCCTTCACAATCTCTTAAAGCTGTGCGATCAGGGACCTTGACTTAATATGCAGTCGACCGTCGAATATTTGCAGGAGCTCTCGCCCATTAGCGCTTGTGCGAACCCGAGCTCCAGCCTATAATAGCGCTGTACAAGTTCTGCTACAGGAGAGTAATCCCTATGTACCGACTTAGCGACAATGTTCGTAGCATCCAGGAATCGGCCACTATGGCCATCACGGCGCGCGCTGCTGCTATGAAGCGTGCCGGTGAAGATGTCATCGCAATGGCAGCCGGAGAACCTGATTTTGCCACGCCGCCACATGTCGCTGCAGCAGCGAAGCAGGCTATCGAAGCTGGTGCCACCCGCTACACACCAGTAGCAGGGATCCCGGAGTTGCGTGCTGCGTGGGCGCAGCATATCGGACAGCAACGCGGCGTCACCTACCAACCGGAGCAGATCATCGTCACCGCTGGTGGCAAGCAAGCGGTCTGGAACATTATCTATGCTTTGGTTAACCCAGGCGATGAGGTGATCATCCCGGCACCTTATTGGGTGAGCTACCCGGAGCAGGTGCGTTCAGTAGGAGGCGTACCAGTCATCATCGAGACCACTCCGGCGCAGAACTTCAAGGTTACCCCTGACATGTTGCGACATGCCATCACTGAGCGCACGCGCCTATTCATCCTTAACTCGCCCTCCAATCCTACTGGCGCGGTATACACACGTGATGAACTGATGGCGTTGGCCGAGGTGTTGGTGGAAAAGCAGATACCTGTGCTGTCCGATGAAGTCTACGACGCACTGGTCTACGATGTGCCCTTTACCAGCATCGCCTCGCTGGGAGAAGAGATATACTCCCTGACCATCATTGTGGCCGCTATGTCCAAAACATATGCTATGCCTGGCTGGCGCATCGGTTGCGCAGTTGGCCCATCGGAGATCATCGCCGCAACGGCACGCATTCAAAGCCACTCAACGAGCAATCCCAACTCGGTGGCACAATATGCTGCTCTGGCTGCTTTGCAGAGCGACCAAAGTTCAGTAGAAATGATGCGGCAGGAATTTGATCGCCGTCGTCGCTATATGGTTGAACGTCTGCAAGCCATGCCCTTCATCACTTGTACGGAGCCGAAAGGGGCTTTCTATACTTTCCCGCACATCGCAGAGACTTTCGGGCGCAGCTATCAGGGTGCCCAAATTGATGGCTCAATGACCTTCTGTCGCTTGCTATTGGAACACGAGAAGGTGGCAGTAGTGCCTGGGTGCGAATTTGGTGCAGATGGTCATATGCGTCTTTCATATGCAACCAGTATGGAGAACATCAAGATAGCGCTGGATCGTATCGAACATTTTCTCAACCAGCTCGATTGAGCGGACATATGTCCTCTTCCCAACCTGACCTGCTCATCCGCAATGGGATGTTGGTTAGTGCCAATGAGATATTTCAGGCCGACCTGCTGATCAGGGCGGGTCGAATCAGCACTGTTGGTCATGACATTGCTGCCGACAGTGTGCCAGAGCTGGATGCGCGAGGTCTGCTTGTAATGCCGGGTGGCATTGACACACACGTTCACTTGCAGTATGCGCAGGGTCCGCATCGCATTGTCTCGAGCGACGATTGGTTGACCGGTACAGTGGCGGCGGCATGCGGCGGCACCACCACTGTGATTGATTTCGTGGAAGCCCCACCCGATCAGACGTGGATGCAAGCTTTCGAAGCACGTCTCGCTGAAGCGGCTCCGCAGGCCGTGATTGATTACAGCTTCCATATGTCTTTCAACCGCGCAGATGAACACAGCCTGCGAGAGGTTGAGCGCGTCATTGCTGCAGGCATTTCCAGCTTCAAGATCTACATGGCCTATGAAGGTATCCGCCTGGACGACGGTGACATTTTACTGGCACTGGAGCAGCTTAAGATTCACGGTGGATTGCCGCTGGTGCATGCCGAGAACCACGCTGTGATTAAATATCTGACACAGTTGCACCATAAGGCTGGCCACGTGGAGGTGCGCTGGCATCCGCATGTGCATCCAGCGGTATGTGAGGCAGAGGCTACGTACCGCGTCCTGACACTTGCTGGTCTGGTGGGTATTCCTGTGCATATCGCCCATGTCAGTGCAGCAGAGACCATTGCTGTACTGCAGGAATTTCGGGAACGGGGTCAAATGCTCAGTGCAGAAGTGTGTCCACAACATCTGCTGCTTACCGACACGCTGTATGATCAGCCGGATGAGGTAGCAGCGCGGTATGTGATGGCGCCACCGCTTCGCAAGGCGGCGGACAACGCTGCCTTGTGGCAAGCATTGCAGGAGGGTCTACTGGGCTGCGTGGTGACCGACCATTGCCCCTTCACCTCGGCTCAGAAGTCCGGTGCACGGCGCACCCCTGAGTTTCGGCGGCTGCCTGATGGCAGCGTGCAGGCGGCCGAGCCAGAATCCACGTGGCTGGAGCACCCGCTTACCTTTGACAAGGTACCTGGCGGTGTGCCGGGAATTGAGACGCGCCTGTCGCTCCTGTATCATTTTGGCGTGCGTACAGGCCGCCTGTCACTTCCTCAGTTCGTTGAGCGCACGAGCACAGCAGCGGCGCGTCTGTTTGGTCTTTATCCGCGAAAAGGATCGCTGATGCCTGGCGCGGATGCAGACTTGGTTCTTTTCGACCCGGAATATTCCGTTACAATGTCGGCGGCAACACTGCACCAAAATTGCGATTATACCCCGTTTGATGGTTGGCCGGTGATCGGCTGGCCACGCATTGTGCTGAGCCGTGGAGAGATTATCGTGCGCGACGGGCAGATTGTCGCTCAGCCGGGACGGGGGCAGTTTCTCAGGCGGGCACCGTACCAATTTGCAGTGCAGCACTAAGGGCAACGAAGGTGACCTGTTCCGAGGTATACCGAGGTACAGGCAAGGGAGAGCCATCTTATGGATCTGGCAGAGGTTATCAAGGCTGCACGTGGTGATATGCCAGCCGATCTTGTGCTCAAGAATGCGCGTGTGGTGAACGTATTCACCGGCCAGATCCAAGAGTGTCACATTGCCATCCTGGAGACACGCATCATAGGCCTGGGCGATTACAGTGGCCGTGAGGAACTTGACCTAAGAGGGCGTTATGTGTGCCCTGGCTTCATCGACGCTCACGTCCACATTGAGAGTGCTATGGTGCCTCCCAACGAGTATGCGCGGATGGTGGTGCCGCGTGGCACCACTACCGTGATAGCGGATCCGCATGAGATTGCCAATGTGCTCGGGTTGGAAGGCATCCGTTATATGCTGGATATGGCCAAATACAACCCGCTCAGCGTGTACATTATGGCGCCTTCTTGTGTGCCCTCGACCGATAAAGAAACCACCGGCGCTGCTCTCTACTGGTACGATTTGCAGACATTGTTGCATGAGGAGTATGTACTTGGGCTGGGTGAAATGATGAATTACCACGGCTTGATCAATGGCCAGCCAGAAGTGCTCGACCGTTTGCGTGCTTTTCAAGGCCGCATTAAAGACGGCCATGCCCCAGGATTGCAGGGGAAAGGACTGATGGCTTATGCTGCAGCAAACATCGGCTCCGACCACGAGTGCATTACTCCAGAGGAAGCGTTGCGCAAGCTAGAGCTGGGTATGTTTATCTTCTTGCGTGAGGCTACCACGGCTCGCAACCTGCGCGATGTGCTGCCAATTGTGAACGAACACACGAGCCGCCGTCTGTGCTTCTGCTCGGACGACCGTGTGCCAGCCGATATAATGGATGAAGGGCACATCGATCACATGATACGTGTGGCGATTGCTGAAGGAGTGGACCTAGTCACAGCAATCCGTATGGCGACGTTAAACCCCAGTGAGTATTTTCAGTTGCATGATCGAGGAGCCGTGGCACCAGCTCGTCGAGCTGACTTGGTGGTGTTCTCTGATCTGAAGAGACCTTATGCGGAGATGGTCTTCCGCAATGGTAAGCTGGTAGCGCGTGATGGTCAGGCAATGCCTTGGGTACGCCCCAAACCGCGCCCAGTGCTGCGCAGTTCAGTCAATGTCAACTGGGCTAAGACTACCCTGCGTGTCCCAGCTAATGGCCGGCGGGTGCGCGTGTTGGGCATCGTTCCAGGACAGATCGTGACTGAGCATCTCATTGAGGAGATGCCCAACCGCGATGGCGAGATCGTCTCCGACGTGGAGCGTGACATTCTGAAGCTGGCCGTAGTCGAGCGTCACCTGGCCACGGGCCGAGTGGGCCTGGGTTTCGTCAAAGGCTTGGGGCTGCGTGAGGGCGCTGTTGCTAGCAGCGTGGCACACGACCATCATAACATTGTGGTAACGGGAGTGGATGATCTTAGTATGATGACCGCTATCCAGGCCACCGTTGCAGCCCAGGGAGGCCTTACCGTTGCTTCAGGCAACACCGTGTTGGCACAGCTCCCCCTCCCGATTGCTGGATTAATGAGCGACCAGCCTTTTGAGACAGTACGCCGTCAGATGGACGAGGTAACCGAGGCCGCGCGTAAGCTGGGTTGTCGTTTGCACGATCCCTTTATGACCCTTAGTTTTCTGGCACTGCCGGTCATTCCAGCGCTCAAGTTGACCGACCACGGTTTGGTAGATGTAGAGCGCAACGAAGTAGTGTCTCTGTTTGAAAGCTAGTGACACGACGTGGTAGTTGCCACATTCTGCACTAAGTTCTAAACTGAGAGGAGGTGATGCGCACAGTCGGGTTAACCTTGGTGAAAAAGATACACCTGATCCCCTGACTATTAGACAGAAGGAGGAAGAACAGCTATGAACACTAAGCAAATTTCGGTAGTGCTTGCGTTGCTAACTGTGCTCAGCATGGTTGTTGCATTGGGTGCACCCCAGGTCGTTCAGGCGCGCGAGATGGCACAGGAAGGCAAGCTGAAGATCGCCTTTGTCTATGTAGCGCCGATTGGCGACTTGGGATGGACATGGGCACACGATCAGGGACGCCTCTATGTCGAGAAAGAGCTAGGTGATAAGGTCGAAACCGCCTATATCGAGAATGTGCCCGAGGGGCCGGAGGCGGAGCGAGTCATTCGCGACTTCGCGCGCAAGGGCTATAAGCTGATCTTCACCACTTCCTTTGGTTTCATGGACCCGACGATCGCCGTGGCACAGGAGTTTCCCGATGTGTGGTTCGTGCACATCTCCGGCTATAAGACGGCGCCCAATGTGTCCACAGTTTTCGGGCGAATGGAACAGGCTCGCTATCTCTCCGGTCTGGTAGCTGGTGCCGCCACAAAGAGCAACATTATTGGGTACGTCGCCGCGTTCCCAATCCCCGAAGTGATTCGTGGTATCAACGCCTTCACATTGGGCGTGCGCGAGGTAAACCCCCAAGCGGAGGTGCGTGTCGTATGGACGAATACATGGTTTGGCCCGCAGCAGGAGAAGGAAGCGGCGGAAGCGTTGCTGGCTGAGGGCGCCGATGTCATCGCTCAGCACCAGGACACTACAGAGCCGCAGAAAGCGGCTGCCGATGCAGGCAAAGTCTCTATCGGCTATGATTCTGATATGACCGCGTTCGTTGGGGACACTGTGCTCACCAGTCCTATCTGGAACTGGGGGCCCAAGTATGCTCAGATTGCCAAGGCTGTACTGGAAGGCACCTATCAGACTGAGTCGTACTATGGCGGTATGGAAGACGGCATTGTTGACCTGGCGCCGCTCTCACCACGTGTGCCCGAACACATCAGGAAACTGGTCGAGGAACGCAAGGAGCTCATCAAGAGCGGCAAATGGGATGTGTTCTGCGGCCCAATTAGAGGTGCCAACGGAAAGTTAATCGTCAGCGAGGACAAATGCCTGACTGACCCCGAAGTATTGAGCATGGATTATTGGGTAGAGGGAGTGAAAGGCGAGGCGCCGCGGGAGGCACCAGAAGGATTGGGAGAGCCATCGGAGAAGGCGAAGAACAGACCAGCTCCTGCGACGCTGGCGGCAGTTGAGAGAAAGATCAAAGCGGCTTGGGTCTATGTCGGACCAGTGGGTGATATGGGCTGGAGCTATGCTCATGATCAGGGTCGTCAAATGGCCGCGCGGGATCTGCCCTATTTAGAGACTGCCTACAGTGAAGCAGTAAGCGAGGGTGCGGATGCTGAGCGCGTCATTCGTGACTATGCCCAGAAGGGCTACGATATCATCTTCGCAACTTCATTTGGTTATATGGACTCGGTGATTGCCGTAGCCCAAGAATTCCCCAAGGTGCGATTTGAGCACTGCACTGGCTACAAGACGGCCGAGAATGTCGCCACATACGACGGGCGCGGTTACGAACCGTGGTACCTGGCAGGAATGACCGCTGGCCGCATGACCAAGAAGAACATTCTGGGGTACGTGGCGCCCTACCCTATTCCTGAGGTGGTGCGTAACCTGAACGCCTTCGCTCGCGGGGCCCGCGCAGTAAATCCTCAGGTTGAAGTGCGGCCGGTGTGGATTTTCAATTGGTTCGATCCAGTTAAAGAGCGAGAGGCGGCACAAGCACTGCTGGATGCCGGCGCAGACGTGATTGCACGGGAGAGCGACTCGCCAGAACCGGACAAAGCGGCGGAAGAGGCCGGTGTCTACGCGGTGGGCTACAATACCATTAAACCTGACATCGCACCCAAAGCAGTGCTCACTGGTCCAATCTGGAATTGGGGTGTTTACTACAAGAAGACCATTGAAGATCTGTACAACGGCACATGGCAGACACATGCCTACTGGGGACATATGGCAGATGGCATTCTTGATCTGGCACCCTTCGGCGCGATGGTGCCCCAGGAGGTACAGGACGAGGTGAACGCTGCCAAGGCCAAGATTATCAGTGGTGAGCTACACCCATTCAGCGGTCCCATTAAGGACAACAAAGGTGTGGAGCGCGTAAAAGCGGGTGAGACTATGACCGACGAGCAGCTTCTGTCATTTGATTGGCTTGTCGAAGGGGTCGTAGGCGAGATCCCCAAGTAGTCACGACATGTCCTCTTAACCTTTCTGCTTCCTCTACCGTTACGGCGGGCGAGGAAGCAGAAAGGGAAGGTGAAACCTACCGTAAAAAACCCATGAGCTGTCATCAATCCAGACAAGGGGGAAAGCACGAACATGGCGCTGGAGAAGAGCAATTTATACCGCATGCCATGGTCTATGAATGATAATGCGATCGCCTGGCTTGAAGTCACTGATGTCTGCAACCTGCGTTGCGAGGGTTGCTAT
Source organism: uncultured Ardenticatenia bacterium (assembly GCA_937127125.1). Lineage (GTDB taxonomy): Bacteria > Chloroflexota > Anaerolineae > 4572-78 > NAK82 > NAK82. The sequence continues at coordinate 49,914 of CAKZLO010000032.1, read as the reverse complement.
CGCCAGCATCTTACCGGTCACAAGCCTCTCGAAGAGATAAAAGAGGAAATCCGTTTCTTCAAACGATGGCGCAATCCGGATAACGTTTCCATCGCCGGTGGAGAGCCGTTGCTGCACCCGGATATTCTAGATATTGTGGCCTACATCGCCGAGAACCGTATGAAGCCAATCATACTCACAAATGCTATTAAGCTACCTGAGATGCTCAAGGAACTAAAGAAGGCAGGAGTGGCTGGTTTCACCATTCACATTGACAGCCATCAGGGGCGGCCTAAGTGGCAAGGGAAAACCGAAGGGGAGCTGAACGAATTGCGCCAGGAGTACGCGGATCTGATTGCCGCAGAGGGTGGTATGTTGGTCGTCTTTAACTCCACGGTGTATCCGTCCACCTTCCATGAGATCCCGGATGTGGTACGTTGGGCCCAGAAGAACATTGACCGCGTCAATGGACTGGTGTTTATCACCTATCGCACGGCAATTACGGACTCGATGGTGGCATACGACCCAACCAAACAGGAAGTGGATCTGAGCAAACTGAGCTATGTCACTGAACATTTCGAAGAAAAATTTGTTACCTCACCCGAGGTGTACCAGATCATCAAGGATAATTTTCCAGAGTACGAAGCGGCTTGCTACTTGGGCGGAACTGTCCGACACGACTCATTCAAATGGCTGGCGGGTGCTTTGATTGGATCGCGACGGCGAATATTTGGCTCGGTGGGTAAACAAACGATGGAAATTGCGCAGGTGGGTCATCATCTCTTTGTTGGCACCTACCTGGCATATCTTTCCTGCTCTCGTATTGGTCCTTATATCTTCTTGTTGGGTTTCTGGGATCCCAATGTGCGGCAAGCTTGGCGGAATTGGATCGGCGATGTGTTGCGCAATCCATTGCGTCTGTTCGAGCCCTTGTACGTGCAGAGTATTGGCATTATCCAAGCTCCCGACGTCCAGCCCAACGGTATGGCCGATATGTGCGATAGCTGCCCGGATATGACCGTCTATAATGGCACGTTGATCAACTCGTGCCGTATGGATGAGTATCGTCTGTTCGGAGGGCTTTTAACGGTGCGCGAAGTGGATCGAGCGTGCAACAACCATAACATCTTTCCCCCTCCTCGGAACGCTCGGCATACAGCTAAAGGGCAAACGGTCGGAACTGCGCACTAAGATGGGCTGGGATCAGTCCTTCCACCGTAGTGCCCTGCGGACCATATTCCTCATGCAGCACGTGACCGTGTTCGTGGAGCAATTTCAGCAGCTGACCCTGATCATAGGGAAGTCGTACGTGCAGCGGAACCATATCAGAATTCAGCAACTCTTCAATACGTCTTAGGAGCGAACTGATCCCCTGACCAGTGACCGCTGAGATAGCGATGCTGTTTGGAAAGCCAGTCAGTAGCTTGTCCAAAGCAGATGGATCGGCCAAACGGTCGATCTTGTTCAACGCGCTCACTAACGGAGCGTGCGTGGCGCCAATTTCTTCCAGGACAGTGGCTACAGTGGCGGCCTGCTGCATCGCGTTGCGGTGGGTGATGTCAATCACATGCACGATCAGATCAGCTTCAGCGATTTCTTCCAATGTAGCGCGAAAAGCGGCTACCAGGTTGGTAGGCAGCTTCTGAATGAAGCCCACTGTGTCAGTGAACAGCACTTCTCTGCCGCCCGGCAGCACCACGCGACGCGTGGTGGGATCGAGTGTGGCGAACAGCATGTCTGCCACCAGTACATTAGCGTGACTAACTGCATTGAGTAGGGTGCTCTTGCCCGCGTTGGTGTAACCTACGATGGCAACCGTAGGTATCGCTGCCCGACGGCGCTTCCTTCGATATCGTGCACGATGCTGACGCACCAGCTCTAACTCTGCCTTGAGGCGAGCAATGCGGTGCCGAATAAGGCGGCGATCGCTCTCCAGCTGCGTTTCACCTGGTCCGCGCAAGCCCACACCACCAGTAGCTCCACCCGCACGACCGCCTGCCTGACGCGCCAAGTGTGTCCACAACCGGGTCAGGCGTGGCAAGCGATACTCATATTGAGCCAGTTCCACCTGGAGCTGACCTTCGCGTGTGTGAGCATGCTGCGCAAAAACATCCAGAATGAGAGCAGTGCGGTCGATCACCTTGCGCTCAAGGGCACGTTCCAGTTCACGGATCTGAGCGGGTGAGAGCTCATCGTCGAAGATGAACAGATCAACGTTGAGCTCGTCTCGGAGACTTTGCAACTCTTCCAACTTGCCCTTGCCGATACAGGTAGCCGGGTTGATGCGTTCCAAGCGTTGATAGGTACCGCCGACCACCTCAATGCCGGCCGTTGTTGCCAATGCTGCCAGCTCTTCAAGTGAGTCTTCAATGGCGAAGCGCGATATATGTCCATCTGGAGAGAATGAGCGAGGGCCCTTGAGATCCACACCTACCAGGAACCCGCGCTCGCGCGGCGCTTCCACCGCATGCTCTCGACAAACCTTATGATGACTGTCTCTTTCGGTACGAATCCGGATTATGGTCACCTCCCAGCAATATTCTGCACCACAATATAATGATATTGCGAGTCGAGCATCTGGTCAAAGGCGCGATATTCACTTAAGCGAAATAGTTTCTGTCTGCCGTAACCGCTCTCCCCAGTCGCTTCAAAATTGACAATTCGGTTGGGTTCGGTTAAAGTACCTAACATAGGTGAGTGATAGTATTTTCAAGAGAGGTCGGCCTACTCACTCAATGGCGCCCGCTGAAGAACGCCTTGACGGCATGAGGCGGGCTGCATCCGTGTTTCACTATCATATTTACCCTATTAACGCACACCATCCTGACAATCCTGAAGGACTGAGGCATACTTGACCATGGGGGCTGCAATGGCTCACCGGTATCGCAGTCCGGCAGGGTGTGCGGGCAAGTGTCTCTGGCGATTGACACGTTGCCCGGAGCCCCTGTTGTTACTCTTGCTGTCGACCAGTGTGTTAATTGCATGTGCCCCTGCCAGTTCTGCCCACGAGTTGCCTCGCACAGCCCTGGTCACCACGATTGAAAACATGGGCTCTGACACTATGGTCAACTTGGCGCTTGCTTGGGCAGAGGATTATATGCACCTTCATCCCGAGGTACGCATCTCGGTTACCGGCGGTGGCTCCGGTACTGGCATCGCTGCACTCATCAATGGCACCGTGGACATCGCTAACGCTTCGCGGGAGATCAAACCTGAGGAGGTGGAGAGGGCACGTGCTAATGGCGTTACGCCGGTGGAATTCACCGTTGCACGCGATGCCATCGCTATAGTAGTCCACCCATCGAACCCGGTAGATAGCTTGACACTGGAGCAAATCTCTCGAATATATACAGGACGCATCACCAATTGGCGCGAGGTAGGCGGTGAAGATCGCCCTATCGTCCTCTTGTCGCGCGAATCCAACTCCGGCACTTACGTGTACTTCCTGGAAAATGTCGTGCGGATGGGTAATCCCAACGACGAATCACTGTTCTCGCCGGACACGTTGTTGATGCCCTCATCAGAAGGCATCAGTGCCGAAGTCCGACAGAATCCCAACGCTATCGGCTACGATGGACTAGGCTATGTAACCCCTGATCAGAAAGTGCTCGCAGTGACGGCAAGGGAGGACGATGCGCCTGTGATCCCTTCTGTCGAGACGGTAAATCAGGGGATCTACCCGATCTCACGACCCCTGTATATGTACACTGTTGGCGAGCCACAGAGCGTGATTAAGGATTACATTGAGTGGGTTCGGACGGGAGGACAAAAACGTGTTGCCGAGTTGGGCTTTGTTCCACTGCGTGAGAGAGTCACATTATCTAATGACATATCATCCCCTGCTGTGGCAGTCCTTCCCTGAGAACTGACTGACCTCCGTCGGACCGATCGAGATGTTGAAAGGTGATCTAACTACCAGAACCAAGACGTACCAATCTGAAGCTGTTATTGAATCACTCATCCGGGTTCTGGGTTTCTCCACGATTGGGTTTGTCGTTCTCATATTCCTCTTCCTGTTGCGCCAGGGCATGCCGTTCTTTTTTCAAGTACCTTGGGCCAACTTCTTAGGCACCCGCTGGTACCCTACATTTGGGCTCTTTGGCACGTTGCCACTCATTCTAGGTTCCATCTTGGTGACGCTGACTGCCATAGTGATCGCGTTGCCATTGGGACTGGCCACAGCCGTTTTTGTGCGTGAGGTTGCTCCCAATTGGGCACGTGAGGTGCTGAAGCCGCTAATCGAAGTGTTGGCTGGTATCCCCTCTGTCGTGCTCGGGTTTTTCGGCATGAACATTGTGGCGCCGCTGGTACGCACCACTCTTGACGTGCCGACAGGCCTCACAGCATTCACTGGTGCGATCATTTTGGCCTATATGGCCTTACCAACCATTGTCAGCGTCGCCGAGGATGCGCTGGACGCAGTGCCTAAGAGCTACCGGGATGCTGGCTTGGCACTAGGGGCGACAAAATGGCAGGTGATCTGGCGTGTGGTTGTGCCGGCTGCTCGCTCGGGCATCGTCGTGGCCGTGATGCTCGGTCTGGGACGTGCCATCGGAGAGACTATGGCCGTGATGATGGTAACCGGAAATGCAGCGCGAATGCCTCTTACGCTGGATTCGCTATTTCGCCCCGTGCGTACCATGACAGCGACCATTGCGGCTGAAATGGGCGAAGTTGCTCAAGGCAGTGTTCACTTCCAGGCTTTGTTTGGGATCGGCATCATTCTATTCGTACTGACTTTCCTAATCAACTTGGCAGCTGCCAGGCCAATATTCCAAAAGCGACGACGAGGAGGGCTGCGGTAATGGGCACGCGCTTCATCGTGCAGCGCGTGGGATTTGTCATGCTGAGCCTTATTGCGCTGGCAGTAGTGGTGCCAATATTGGTGATCGTTGGAGTCATTGTGGTACGCGGCATCGGGGCAATCAGTTGGGAATTCTTGACCACCATGCCACATGATGGTATGAAGGCAGGTGGCATACTGCCCACCATTGTTGGAACGTTGGTGCTAACATTCGGCACAGCGGTGGCAGCTATCCCGGTTGGTGTGGGTGGTGCCATCTACTTGTCGGAATACGCCCGTGATACCCTCTTCACGCGTGCTATTCGCCTGGCCATTGTCAACCTGGCAGGTATCCCTTCGGTAGTCTATGGGCTTTTCGGCCTCGGGCTGTTCGTTCTCTTTCTCCATTTCGGTACCTCAATCCTGGCGGGCTCACTGACGTTGGCTATTATGACGCTGCCCGTTATCATTAGCACATCAGAGGAGGCTTTGCGCGCCGTACCGACCGAGTATCGCACTGTCATCGCTAGTCTGGGGGGCACACGTTGGCAAGGTATACACTATATAGTGCTTCCTCAAGCATTGCCAGGCATCATTACCGGTGTCATTCTGGGATTGCTGCGCGCGGCGGGCGAGACGGCTCCAATATTGTTTACCGTCTCGGCGTTCTTCCTGCCACGCTTGCCGCACTCGCCGTTTGATCGCACAATGGCATTACCTTATCACCTTTATGTCATCAGTACGCAAGTACCCGGTATGCCCCACGAGATCCAATACGGCACTGCCCTCGTGCTGCTGGCGTTGGTGCTTTCGATGAACCTGGTCGCGACACTGATTCGTGGTTACTTTCGAAGGAGGCGACCATGGTGATGAACACACCCGAGGATGATCCGTTCATTGATCGGCCAGCGAAAGTGCAGATTGAGAATGTCAGCTACTGGTATGGTGACCAGCTGCGTCTGCGCAACATATCTCTGGACATACCAGCCAACGCGATTACCACTCTGATTGGGCCCACTGGAGGTGGCAAATCCACCTTGCTGCGACTGATTAACCGGCTTAACGATCTACTCGAGGATACCCGCATGGTGGGGCGTATTCTCTTAGATGGGCAGGACATCTATGCACCAGAGGTGAATGTATCAGAGCTCAGGCGCCGCGTAGGTATCGTCTTTGCGCTACCGTTGCCGTTACCCGGTACCGTGCGAGAGAACGTCCTCTACGGTCCCAAGCTGGCTGGTGTACGCGATCCTACACGCCTGGAGGAAATTCTGGTGCGCAGTTTGAAGCAAGCAGCGTTGTGGGACGAGGTAAAAGATCGTCTCGATGAGCCCTCCAACGCATTATCGGGCGGCCAGCAGCAGCGTCTGTGCATTGCGCGCAGCCTAGCAATGGAGCCCGAAGTGTTGCTGCTGGATGAGCCTACCTCTGGGCTTGATCCAATCTCGACTGGTAAGGTTGAGGAGTCGCTATTTGCACTCAAGAAACACTACACCATTATTATGGTGCCTCACAGTATTCAACAGGCAGCACGCGTGGCAGACTACGCTGCGTTCTTTCTAGGAGGCGAACTAGTCGAACACCAGCCTGGCCGGAACATTTTCACAGCTCCGAGGGATAAGCGCACCGAAGATTACATCACGGGCCGCTTCGGATAACATGGGCATCATGAACAAATTCGTTGTGCAGAATCTCAACTTTTATTACGGGAAGTTTCGCGCTCTATCTGGTGTCACTTTGACCATCCCCGACCGTCAGATCACTGCGCTCATTGGACCTTCCGGTTGCGGCAAGTCCACCTTTCTGCGCTGCCTGAACCGTATGAACGACACCATAAGCGGCACGCGTGTAGAAGGGAAGGTTTTGCTCGAAGGGCAAGATATCTATGAACGACGTGTTAATGTGACAGATCTGCGACGGCGTGTGGGGATGGTGTTCCAGCGTCCCAATCCCTTTCCCCAGTCAGTGTACGACAATGTGGCATTTGGGCCACGCGCGCTGGGGACGGTGCGCAAATCCCAGCTGGACGACATTGTAGAGGAGAGCTTGCGTGGAGCTGGCCTGTGGGAAGAGGTCAAGGACCACCTCAACCAAGATGCATTGAGTTTCTCATTGGGGCAGCAACAGCGTTTGTGTATTGCACGGGCCATCGCTGTTAAGCCAGAGGTGATTTTGATGGACGAGCCTTGTTCGGCGCTCGATCCTATCGAAACACTTCAAATTGAGGAATTAATGCAGAAACTCAAAGTCAATTACTGTATCGTGATCGTCACACACAGTATGCAACAGGCTGCGCGTGTGTCTGAATGGACCGGCTTCTTCTGGTTAGGCGAGTTAGTGGAATTCGACTCCACTGCCAAAATTTTCACGAACCCATCCCAGCCCCTGACAGAGAATTACATCACAGGCCGTGCGGGCTAAATGCAAATTGGCTACCCGTTTGTAGGTGACCATTCTGTATTTTCTTCCCTCGACCAGTCACCATCCTTGAGTGCGACAATAATGTGCCTTGTCGACTATGGGCGCATAGGCGGACGCCCACAACAGCCAGTCCTCGACAGTGTAAAGGCCCTCCAGCCCCAGACGGGCACCCAGCACAGCTAACGGGGGAAGGTCGAGCCCGGCGCGTTCCAGGAGCTCAGGCTGCCGGAAAAGGGCACGGGGTGAGCCCTGGAAAGTCACCTGGCCTTGTTCGATTACAGCCACCTCTTGAGCGTAATCGGCCACCAGCTGCATATCATGCGTGATGCACACAATGGTGGTACCAGCCTGTTGTAGCGAACGAATAACAGACATCACCTCTTGAGCGCTGCGATAATCCTGACCAAAGGTGGGTTCGTCTAGGATGAGAATAGGTTGTTCCATCGCCACCATAGTGGCAATGCTTAGACGTCTCTTCTGACCTTGGCTGAGCGAGAAGGGGTTGGAACCCCTCTCATCGCTCAATCCAAACTGCGCCAGCAGTTTTTCAATCCGACGTTGTCTCTCCATAGCTTCCAGCTGACTGTCCAGTGAGTAGGCCAGCTCGTCACTCACGCGTTCGGCTACAAACTGGTGTTCCGGGTTCTGGAAGACGTAGCCCACCCAGCGGGATATTTGGGAGCGGTTGCGCGATGTGACCTCCTGCCCCAGGATGCTGATTTTGCCATTCCTGGCCGGCAAGAGACCCGTCAGGATTTTGGCCAATGTGGTCTTTCCTGATCCATTGGCTCCTACGAGCGCGAAGAAACTGCCGCGTGGCACGTGGAGATGTACATCCCTGAGCGCGACGGTGCCGTCGGGATAGGCAAAACTTACCCCCTCGACGGAGATGGCCTCGTCAGGATGGCCGGAGAGGGCTTGATGTGAAGTATCCGCAGCAGTGCCTATTGGCAACGAGGCACCCGCGCCCGCGTGCAGCACCAGAGATGAACGTATCACTTGTTCCATCTCCGCGATGGTTAAGGGACAGCCCTCCAACGGCCATCCGATAGATCTCAGAGCAGCTGCTAGGCGACAGCTGCTCGGTACCCAGACGCCTTCCCGCTGTAGTGCGGCATCGCTCGCTGCATATATTTCACGGGGACTGCCGGCCGTGATCACGCGCCCGTCTTCACCCATCACCACAACGCGATCTACTAAGGGCAATGTGGCGTCAATGCGATGCTCGATGAGTAGGGTGGTCGCTTTCGTGCTGTGGCGTAGATGTTCCATGGTGCGATAAAACGCAAGAGTTGCCGACGGATCGAGATTAGCAGTCGGTTCGTCGAGTATCAGCACAGATGGTTGCATAGCCAGCACAGCAGCCAACGCCAGACGTTGTTTCTGCCCACCCGACAGAGTTTCCACCCACGCCTTGGCTTTCTCGGAAAGCCCCACCAGGGCTAATGCATTGCCGATACGTGCTGGCATCGCTGTTGCGGGGAAGGCAAGGTTCTCCAGGCCAAAAGCGACTTCCTCATCCACGCGCGGCATCACCAGCTGTGCTTCCGGATCCTGAAAAACGATCCCCACCACCTGGCGCAAGCGATCGGGGGACGTATGCAATGTCATGTATGGCCCGATCCACACCTCACCGTCGAAATCGCCAGGGATTTCGTGGGGAATGAGACCGTCCAGACACAGAGCCAGCGTGCTCTTGCCGCAGCCACTTCGGCCGAGTAGGAGAACTGTCTCACCAGGCCGAATCTCCATATCCACGCTGTTGAGGACTGGTGTGGGAGAGTCCATGTAACGAAAGCGCAAGGCATTAACCCGGATGCCGTATTCAGCCGTCATTGCGCACCTGCCACGCGTTCCGCGACCCCGATCAGGAAACCATGGAGCAACCCCAGTTCGCCTAGTGCAAGCAAGAGCAGACCGCATGCCACTATGGAGGCAATAGAAAACGCATAATCCGCGAGTCTCAATGGTGTGCGAACGTAGTACGTCCGTTCCGGCAGTGTCCCGAAACCTCGTGCATCCATCGCAATGGCCAGTCGTTCGGCCTGACGTATCCCGCTGACCAGGAGTGGAATGCTATAGCTGACGATGCGACGGAACAAGCCACCATGCCCTCTCAAATGGACTGCACGCACCTGTTGAGCGGCTTGAATGTTGGCCAGTTCCCGCTGCAAGATGGGCACAAAGCGATATGCGGCCAGAATTGCATAAGCCAGACGGTACGGCATACGCGCTTGCTGAATTAAACTGGCAACCAGCCGTCCAGGGTCGGTTGTCCATACATACAAGATGGAGTAGGAGGCAACGCACAGGATGCGCAGACCGATACTGCTACCGACCTCCAAACCCTCACGCCAGATGTAGATAGGACCGAGCGCCAGAATTGGGTCTCCGCGAGGGCCACCGTAGAAAAGGGTGTTGAATATTGTAAGCCCTACGGCAGCTGCCAGTATTGGGCTCAGACGGCGCAAGAGAGCGAGTGGACTGATGTGCGCCAGACTCCACCCGATCAGCCACGAAAGGACGAGCATGGCAAACGGCACCGCCACATCCAGGTAAAGGGTCGAAGCCAGGATGAAACAAGAGAATGCAGCAATCTTCGCCACTGGATTGAGGCGGTGCAAAAAGGTGTCGTTCTCCTGATACAGGCTTACGCTCAAACCCTCGTCCCCTCACGCGTAATCGCCAGGCCGCGCAGCACCCCTGTACGTGCAAGGGCATCGCCCAGTACCTTGCCCAGCAAGCCAGCTAAAACTATTGCGCTCGGAATGCGCACCAAGAAAAGCCCGAGCTGCACGGCGGGATCGAGCACAGCATAACTGAGCAGGAAGTACTCATACACGTAGGCGAACACCCCAGAAAGGACTGCTGCCCCCATCAAGACCGGCAAGCGATAATCGCGCCAGCGTCGCAGGGCAAAGACGACTTCTGCGCCGGCCCCCTGTACCAGACCAGCCCACACAGCAGCGATACCGAATGGGCTGCCGACAAGGAGCTCGGTGAAGGCAGCCAGGAACGAGGACACCAGCGCTGCGCCGGGGCGACGTACAATGTAAGGGACCAGAATACCTGTCAGGTAGTAGAATCCTAACAGGAGCATGATCCCCACCTGTCCCAGCAGTGGCACGAGGGCGAGATACAGCACACCGTATGCCATAAAGATCAACCCAAGTGCCACTGAAATGACCGCCATAATGACGATCTCGCGGGTTGTCCACCGTGTCAGTCCCAGATCCATTCTTTCGCCAGCCATCTTATTTCACCTCCTTTTCAAAAGTGAGCGCCAAAGCATATGCAATTTCTGCGCCTAACATAATCATCTTCTCATCCACAAACCTCATATCGTCTTCAGGGGTTTTATACACCGGGCAAGGCCAGAAAAGAATCTCTGCAGCCGGTATCCCTGCCTGGATAAAGGAATAATGATCGGAGCCGGCCAAATGGCCAAGGAACTCTACTGTGCGGAAACGTTCATGCAATTTCAACTGGCTCACCACACTTTCAGCGCGGTCGCGCATGCTTTGCGGCCATGCCAAGAAAAAGAGCTGATCTCCAGAGGCAATAGTGTCCAGATTGATGCCTGCCAGAATATTCTTGAGGCGACCGTGGGCTCGTGCTTCTTGAACGAAGAAATGTGAGCCCAGGTAATGCCACTCGGTAGCATCACAGGCAAGTAGCTGGTAAGTCAGTTTGCGATCGGGTATGGCCAGTAGTTGTTGTGCCACGTGGAAAAGTGCCTGAATGCCCCCTGCGTTATTGTTGGCGCCCGGAGTGCCATATGCCGTATCGAGGTGAGCGCATAACACCACGCTGCACTCCGTCTTGCCAGGCAGACTGGCGATCACGTTGTGACCGATGTAATCTCCTTTGTAGTGGCCACGTGCTCGAAAGCGTACACGAACGCGTTCCCCTGCGCTCAGCCATTCCTGAAAGCGCTGATGATCGGCTTGGGACAGGATCGCCATCGGGAAAGAGTAGAACGGCTCGGGGTTGGCGAGCGGAATCGCCGGAGCAAACCATCCAGCCAGACCGATGTGAGCGATCAAATATGCTGCTACTCTGTCATTGCCGTCCACGATGGCATAACGCGGCCAATCCAGAAAACCAGGCACAATGCCGGCTAGGCCGGCCGGACGAAGCTCTCCCTCTAGTCCTTCCATAGGGGTCGAGCCTGAATATTCCATCAGCGCAACAGACGCATAACCCGGCTGAGGCTCGAGTATCTCCAACACGGGCAGCTCATCCACCTCCCAACCCAGGAAAGGGAAATCCTGGGTTGTCACCTGAAGGCCCAGTTGCGCGAACTCTCTTGCCACAAACTGAGCAGCCTGTGCAGCACTATCACGACCTGCCCAACGCGGGCCAATCTTTTCGACTAGATAACGGGCAATGTCCATATAGCTCAACCCTCCTTAAAATGAGACAGCCACCCGACCTGGTCGGTGGGTGGCTGTGCACTTTCACATACACTCCCTACGCTGGCATTACCCAGGTCAGGTTCAAGGGGTCGAGACATCCATCCGGTCTCCTCTCAGCTGAGCTCACTCAGCTCCCCCGGTATCGCTTATTCACTTCTAGAATAAATTATACCCGATAGCTATGTTCTTGTCAAGGAGAAAATGCACCATTGCGCACTCCACTGCAAACGTAACTCCTACCGGCGACCGAGACTCTCTTCCACGACCGGTCTGCTAACGCTCCCGCATGCTGATCGCGTTCACGTCGAACGAACTGAGCACTTTCGCATAGTTGGCGCGTTCGAAAGCGGCTGGTTCTGCCACCGACTGCTGGCTCATCGCGCCTCTCATCTGCGCAACCGAGGTGTACTCGTGTTCTGCCATCCACTGCTGCAACTCTGATAGGATGCTGGTTGCGTGGCCTGCACCATTGAGGAGCAGCGCTGAGGCAGTCATTGCTACCGAAGCACCAGCCAGAATAGCTTTTGCCACATCCCTGCCGCTATGTACGCCAGTAGTGAGAGCCAGATCGGCCTCGACACGACCATACAGAATCGCGATCCAACGCAACGGTAGACGTAGCTCCTCAGGCCGGCTCAATGTCAGGTTGGGCACAACCTCCAATGCCTCTAAGTCAAAGTCCGGTTGATAGAAACGATTGAAGAGCACCAACCCATCCGCGCCCGCTTCCACCAACCGTTTCGCCATATTCGGCAAGGCAGTGAAAAACGGGCTCAGTTTCACCGCCAAAGGAATTCGTACACTGGAACGCACCGAGCGTACCAGGTCTATGTAACGGTCCTCCAGTTTTGTCCCTGTCAGATCGGAGTCTGTAGCTAGATAGTAAATATTGAGCTCTAACGCGTCGGCACCAGCATCCTCGATCTTCTGGGCATACTTGATCCACCCACCAGGAGAAACTCCGTTCAAGCTGGCGATGATTGGCACGCTGAGGTTGCGTTTGAGCTCGCGAATCTTATCAAGATATTTATCTGGTACCAGACCATACCGTCCAACATCCGGAAAGTAGGTCAAGGCTTCGGCATAGGCGTACGTGCCGCGCTCGAGATAATAATCCAGCTCCAAGCTCTCATGAATGATCTGCTCTTCAAACAGCGAATACATCACGATAGCACCGATGCCGGCCTCCTCCAGCTGACGCGCCACCTCTACCTTTTCAGAGAGCGGCGAGGCAGAAGCGACCAAGGGATTCTTCAGCTGCAGTCCCAGATATGTAGTGCTCAGATCAGTCATCGTCGTTTATCCCTCTACCTGCCGAATTTCCTCGGTGGACTCAGCGCCATCGCCGTAACGCATGGCAGCAATCTGCTGGTAGAATTTCCAGCGCATCAGGACATCCTCCTTGGCCTGCCGTAGTAACATCTCGGCGCGTGCCTCGTCAGCTTGGACCAGCATACGGAAGCGCGTTTCGCTGTAGACGTACTCTTCCAGTGGGATCTGAGGCCCCTTGTACTCCAAAATGAGTGGGTTCTTGCCCTCAGCCACCAGCCGCGGATCGTAGCGGTAGACGGGCCATAGACCAGACTGGACAGCAAGTTTTTGTTGCTCCAACCCCTTACGCATATCGATGCCATGGTTAATGCAGTGGCTGTAGGCGATGATCAATGAAGGACCGGGATAGGATTCCGCTTCGAGGAAGGCGCGGAGCGTCTGCTGGTCGTTGTATCCCATTGCCACGCTGGCTACGTAGACGGTGCCATAGGCAATGGCCATCAAACCCAAGTCCTTGCGCGGTCGATCCTTGCCTTGCGCAGCGAACTTAGCCACTGCTGCACGAGGTGTCGCCTTGGACGCTTGGCCGCCAGTATTGGAATAGACCCCTGTATCCAACACCAATATATTGACATCGCGCCCCGAGGCGAGCACGTGATCCAACCCACCGTAGCCAATGTCATAAGCCCAGCCATCACCTCCAATGATCCAGACACTCTTGCGCACCAGCACGTCGGCCAGGCTCAATAGATCGCGCGCGCGTGGATGCGTGCTGCCTTGCAATCGCTGTCTGAGCAAGGCAACGCGCTCGCGTTGCTTGCGAATGCCCACCTCATCCGATTGATCTGCGCGCAGCAGTTCGTTCACCAGCTGGTCTCCCAGTTGGGCGGCGAACTGCGGGAGCAGCTCACGCACATATTGCAGCTGTTTGTCCAAGGTGAGGCGCATGCCCAGCCCAAACTCGGCGTTGTCCTCGAACAATGAGTTCGACCACGTCGGGCCGCGTCCCTCGGCGTTGGTCGCCCATGGGGTGGTGGGCAAATTGCCGCCGTAGATGGAGCTGCAACCCGTAGCGTTTGCAGCAATGATGCGGTCGCCGAACAGCTGACTCATCAGCTTGAGATAGGGCGTCTCACCGCAACCGGCACAGGCACCGGAAAACTCAAATAGTGGCTGCAACAGCTGCACATTCTTCACCATGTTGAAGCTAAACTTGCCGTGCTCCACCTCAGGCAGGGAGAGGAAAAACTCCCAATTTTCGCGCTCCTGGGCACGGATGGGCGGCTGAGGTGCCATGTTGATCGCCTTGCGGCCCAGCTGTGTCTTGTCCTTAGCTGGGCACGCCTCCACACATAGCGCACAGCCAGTGCAATCCTCTGGCGCCACCTGCAGCGTGTACCTCATATCCTTGGAGACCTCCTTGAACTTGGCAGCGGTGGACCGAAAGGTCGGCGGCGCCTTGACCAGATAGGCTGGGTCGTAAACCTTGGCGCGGATGACCGCGTGCGGACAAACAAACACACATTTGCCACATTGAATGCAGATGTCCGGCTCCCAAACTGGGATCTCCAGCGCAATGTTGCGCTTTTCGTAGCGCGTGGTAGCCGTCGGGAAAGTGCCGTCCACTGGCATGGCGCTGACCGGCAGGCGGTCACCTTCACCAGCAACTATGGCACCGAGCACGTCGCGCACAAACGGCGGCGCGTCTTCAGGCATAGGTGGCCGGCGAGTGAAGGTACTGGTGATTTTGTCAGGTACTTGCACTTCGTACAAATTCGCAAGCGCCTGATCGACCGCGTTGAAATTGCGCTGTACGACTTCCTCGCCTCGCTTGCCGTAAGTCTCGCGGATGGTCTCTTTAATGGCTGCTATAGCTTGATCACGTGGTAATATTCCACTGATGGCGAAGAAACAGGTCTGCATGATGGTGTTGATGCGGCCGCCCATACCGGTGCGCCGTGCCACTTCATAGGCATCAATCACGTAGAAGCGCAGCTTCTTCTCGATGATATCCTGCTGTACCTCACGTGGCAGGTGATCCCACACTTCATCTGGCCCGTAGATGCTGTTCAGCAGGAACACAGCACCGGGCTTGGCATACTTGAGCATATCAAAACGCTCAAGGAAGGGGAACTGGTGACAGGCAACAAAGCTGGCTTTGTTAATCAGGTAGGGCGCGCGGATCGGTCTCGGGCCAAAGCGCAGATGGGACATAGTAACCGTACCCGCCTTACGCGAGTCGTAAACGAAGTAGCCTTGTGCATAATTGTCCGTCTTCTCGCCAATAATGCGGATCGAGTTGTGATTGGCGCCCACTGTGCCGTCCGAGCCCAGCCCGAAGAAGACAGCACGTACAGTGTCCTCGCTCTCTATATCGAACGAAGGATCATACTCAATGCTTGTGTGGGTCACATCATCCGTGATACCCACGGTGAAGTGGTTCTTCGGTTGCTCCTTACGCATTTCGTCGAAGACACCCTTCACCATAGCTGGGGTGAATTCTTTGGAGGAGAGTCCATACCGGCCACCAATGATGCGAGGAACCGTTCGGAAGGGGGCAATACCCTGCGCCATACCTTCTGCTATAGCTGTCACTACATCGGTGTACAGCGGCTCGCCTGCGGCGCCAGGCTCCTTAGTGCGGTCCAACACAGCGATAGACTTGGTGGTGGGCGGCAGGGCCTGCAAGAAATGCACGTTGGAGAAGGGACGATACAAGTGCACAGTAACGACACCTACCTTCTCGCCCTGCGCCACAAGATAGCGCGCCGTCTCAGCCGCAGTGATCGCGCCCGATCCCATGATGATGATCACATGTTCGGCATCAGGTGCTCCCTCATAGTCAAACAGGTGATATTGGCGACCCACCAGGCGCGCAAAACGGTCCATGGTCTCCTGTACTATTCCTGCGCAGGCCAGATAGTAGGGGTTGATCGCCTCGCGTGCCTGGAAAAAGACATCAGGGTTCTGCGCAGTACCACGTAAGATGGGACGGTCCGGCGTCATAGCGCGCTCGCGGTGAGCACGCACCAGATCGTCGTCAATCATAGCGCGCATATCATCCAGTGTCAGCTGCTCGATCTTGTTGATCTCGTGCGAAGTGCGAAAGCCATCGAAGAAATGCAAGAACGGCACCCGTGCTTTGAGCGTAGCAGCGTGAGCGATCATCGCCATATCCTGTGCTTCTTGTACCGATGAGGAAGCGAGCAGGGCGAAGCCGGTGCCACGTACTGCCATCACGTCGGAATGGTCGCCAAATATGGAGAGCGCATGCGTCGCTAACGTGCGCGCCGAAACATGGAACACGGTGGGCGTGAGCTCACCAGCGATTTTGTACATATTAGGGATCATCAGCAGCAGACCTTGTGAGGCGGTAAAGGTGGTACACAGGCTGCCGGTTTGCAAGGCACCATGCACAGCGCCAGCAGCGCCGCCCTCTGATTGCATCTCAATCACCAACGGCACTGTGCCCCAGATGTTGGGCACTCCCTGTGCCGACCAAGCATCTGCCCACTCACCCATTGGGGAGGAGGGTGTGATCGGGTAGATGGCAATAACCTCACTGACGCGATGAGCAACATAGGCAGTCGCTTCGTTGCCATCTACCGTTACCATTCTGCGGGTCATAATACTGTTACCTCCAGCAAGTTCTTTCCATTTGATCGAACAATCAAAGCTTTTGCCTGGAGAGACGCCCAGGCCAGCCTACATTAATTATGCCAAAAACTGGTGAGCGAGGCAAGTTTCGGCGCTATGTTGAAATGTGCGTTATACATACTTGCCTCTCGTGAACCGCGGTAATGGGTGAGGTGTGGAAAAAGGCCTTGACACGTGCATGTCTTGCGTCTATCATATGCAATACAAAATGTTCAATAAAGTTCGCTTGGATCATCTGCTCGTACAACGTGAGCTCGTGGCCTCTGGGAATCAGGCACAAGCGCTGATTCTCGCAGGAGAGGTATGGGTGGACGGCAAAGTTGTCACGAAGCCGGGTATGCGTGTGGCGCATAACGCCACAATAGAAGTGCGCTCCAGATTGCCCTATGTGTCCCGAGGTGGCCTGAAGCTGGCCGCTGCCTTAGATGCCTTTGCTGTGTCGGTAGAGGGTGCTGTATGCGCTGATGTAGGAGCTTCCACGGGAGGATTTACCCACTGTCTGCTGGAGAGGGGTGCAGCCCGAGTGTACGCCATTGATGTCGGGTACGGTCAGCTAGCTTGGTCGTTACGTCAGGATCCACGTGTCGTGGTGATCGAACGTACGAACGTGCGCTATCTTGAGCAGCTGCCCGAATTGGTGCATGTGGTAACCATCGATGTGTCGTTTATTTCACTGGCTAAGGTGCTCCCAGTGGTGGTCAAGTGGCTCGATAGTGTTTCGGCGCGGATCATCGCGTTGGTGAAGCCACAGTTTGAAGCGGGCCGGGCGCTGGTTGAGCGCGGCGGGGTCGTGCGTGACCCCAATGTGCATCGTCAGGTGCTTGAGCAGGTGATCCAGGTAGCTGTAGACTGTGGGCTGAGAACCTGGGAGCTCGTACGTTCGCCGATCTTGGGGCCGGCCGGCAACGTTGAGTTTTTCATACACCTGTCTCAAGAGGCCCCCTCCAGGCAGGTGAACCTACAAGAAGAGATCGAAAAGGTGCTTGGCTGAAAAAAAGTCGCTGTCGTTGTTAGCACTGTTTGTTATAGTTCCGGTGGAACAGGCTTGGAAATGGAAGGTGATTGAGATGCCTAATCGTTTAAGTAGTGAAGCTAGTCCCTACCTGTTGCAGCACGCTGAAAATCCCGTCGATTGGTATCCGTGGGGTGAAGAGGCTCTAACACGCGCACGAGTGGAAGACAAACCCATTTTCCTAAGCATTGGCTACGCCTCGTGCCACTGGTGCCATGTTATGGCACACGAGTCCTTTGAGGATCCCGAAACAGCAGCGATCATGAACGAGCACTTTGTGAATATCAAGGTAGATCGGGAGGAACGGCCTGACCTGGATGCCATCTATATGACAGCAGTGGCAGCCATGTCCGGTCAAGGCGGATGGCCGATGTCGGTTTTCCTGACACCTGATGGAATACCCTTCTATGGTGGGACTTACTTTCCGCCTGAAGAACGTTATGGGATGCCTTCTTTCAAACGGGTGTTGCTCGCTGTAGCGCGTGCATATCGCGAAGAGCGAGAGAAGATCTTGGAGAGTAGCTCCCAGCTGCTGGCCTATTTGCGGCAGAATATGCAACTGCCACGCTTGAATGGAAAAGATTTGTCCGTTCGAACTTTGGATCAAGCTTACATACAGTTATCGAGCACATTTGACGAGATATACGGAGGCTTCGGGGGTGCACCTAAATTCCCCCCTGCGTTGGTATTGGAATTCCTGCTACGCCACTATCTGCGCACAGGTGAAGAACGTGCGTTGCAGATGGTGTACCGCACGCTGACTCGCATGGCGCATGGGGGCATTTACGACCAGCTGGGAGGGGGCTTCCACCGATATGCCACTGACGCACGTTGGTTAGTGCCCCACTTCGAAAAGATGTTGTACGACAACGCACTGTTATCACGTGTTTACTTGCACGCATGGCAGCTGAGTGGTTTGCCCTTGTACCGTCGTGTTGTTGAGCAAACTCTTGACTACGTAGTGCGAGAGATGACCCTCGCCGAGGGTGGTTTTTGTTCCGCTCAGGATGCGGATACCGAAGGAGAGGAAGGCAAGTTCTACCTGTGGAGTTCCGAAGAGATTAAAGCGTTGTTAGGGCAGTCCGATGCAGAGCTGGTGAGCCGCCACTTTGGTGTTACAGAGCGCGGCAATTTCGAGGGCAGAAATATTTTGCACGTGGCACTGGAACCGGAGGACATAGCCGCTTCTGAGCAGCGAGAGGTTGAATCTGTGCAGGCCGTGCTCGAACGAGCGCGTCAGATCCTCTTGCAAGCACGATCACAGCGCATCCGACCAGACAGGGATGAGAAAGTGATCACGGCGTGGAATGGGTTGATGATGAGCGCTTTCGCCGAGGCAGCGCGCTCACTGGGGCGTCCTGATTATCTGGCAGTGGCTGAACGCAACGCAGAGTTTATACTAAAAGAGCTGCGCAAGGAAGGACACCTGATGCGTTCTTGGCGCCAAGGAATGGGAGCACGTCATCAAGCATACTTGGAGGATTACGCCGCCTACGCAAAAGCGCTCCTTACACTTTACCAAACCACCTTTGAGGTGCGCTGGTTTCTTGAAGCGCGTGGGTTGGCAGAGGTCATTTTGGAACGGTTTTTGGATCCCGAAGGAGGATTCTTTGACACGCGCGATGATCACGAACAAGTGCTAGTGCGTCCCAGACAGCTCCAAGACTCTGCTACCCCATCAGGCAATGCAATGGCAGCTGACCTCCTGTTGCATCTGGCAACATACACGGGTGACAGTCGCTATTACGATGCAGCTGAAACGATCCTGCGTAGTATGTCAGCATTCATGGAACGCTATCCGAGCAGTTTTGGACATTGGCTAAGTGTTGCGGCATACTATCTTGCACCACCTGTTATTGTTGCTGTGGTAGGGTTTCCGGGTGCACCAGATACAACAAGGTTGTTGGATGTGCTCTTCAGAGGTTATCGCCCGCATGTGAACATAGCATTCTCTCCGTGTGATAGTGATGCGACGGAACATATCCCGCTGCTGAGGGGACGTACAATGCGAGACGGCCAAGCGACCGCCTATGTATGCAGAGGTTTCGTCTGTCAACCACCCGTCGTAGATGCTGGCGAACTGGAAGATCAACTGAAACAAATGCGTTAACTCTAACTCTAGAAGAAACTTACTCACAAGATCAAACGGGATGGGAAGGGTGCGCAATGCGGATCAGATTCTGGGGCACACGTGGCTCCATTCCTACCCCAGGCCGTCGGACTATGCGCTATGGCGGTAACACCTCTTGTGTTGAGGTACGCAGCAGCGCAGGAAATCTTTTGATTCTGGACGGGGGGACAGGGTTGCGTGAGCTAGGGCGTGCCCTAATGGCAGACACGTCCCTACCCGAAATCAACATACTCATCAGTCATACTCATTGGGATCATACCCAGGGGCTCGCTTTCTTCACCCCAATGACTTGCCCGCAAAGCCGAATCACAATCTATGCTGCCTCTAGTACAGGAAAAAGCGTAAAAGAGGTCTTCGCTCAACAGATGGATTATCTGAACTTTCCCATTCCTCTGGACGAGCGGCAGGCACAGATCGAGTTTCGGGAGATTGGCGAAGAAACATTCACCATCGGGGACATCCTTGTGGAATCGCGTTTTCTCAATCATACCATTCTCACGCTTGGCTACCGTCTCTGCTCCGGAGATGTACACTTGGTGTACGTCACCGATCATGAGCCCTTCGCCCCCAGCTTATATCGCTCTGGAGTAACCGATCCCAAACCGACCGACATCGTTCACATTGGGGATAGGAAACATGTAGATTTCTTGGCTGGTGCTGACCTGGTGATTCACGATGCGCAATACACTGCAGACGAGCTGAGCAGGCGTCGAGATTGGGGCCACAGCTCGTTGGAGTATGCTGTAGAGGTGTGCGTTGCAGCGCGTGCGAAGCAATTGGCTTTCATTCATCATGACCCGGACCGCAGTGATCAGGAACTGGAGCAACTTGAGATGGCCGGGCAGGCATATGCACGCCGGCTGGGTTCCGATTTACGAGTGTTCGCAGCCGCTGAGGGTATGCAGATCGATCTCCCAGAGACAAGCCGGATCCCGTTGGTTCAGATCTCGGGTCAACCGAGCTCAGAAATCGGACACCGCTCTCGGATCCTGGTGGTAGATGACGAACCAGCTATGGTGCGTTATCTGAGTACAGTGCTGTCGCGTGATGGTTATGAGGTCTTGGAAGCCTCAAATGGCCATGAGGCACTGACCATTGTGAGAGAGCGGACTCCCGACTTAGTGTTGTTGGACGTGATGATGCCTGAGATGGATGGCCTTCAGGTAGTGCAGGTGCTGCGTGCCTCAGAGGAGTTTCGAGATCTACCTATCGTCATTTTGACCGCGCTCGATGCAGAAAAAGACATTGTGCGCGCGTTTGAGAGTGGAGTGAACGATTACATCGATAAGCCGGTTACGCCAGCAGCACTGCGCGCGCGAGTGCGGCGCTGGCTACTGACACGCAGGCGAGGATGAAACGTGCCCCTTCGGGTGGGGATCGTCGGTCTGCCCAACGCAGGCAAGAGCACCTTGTTTAATGCGCTGACACGTGCCAACGTTGCAGTGGCACGTTATCCTTTCACAACCATTGAGCCACACGTTGGAGTGGCAGCAGTACCAGATATGCGCCTGGATGCGCTGGCTCGACTGATCAAGCCGGTCAAGGTGGTTCCCGCTACTGTGCAATTCGTGGACATTGCGGGCCTGGTACAAGGTGCCCATCGCGGTGAGGGTTTAGGTAATCAGTTCCTGGCCGCTATCCGGGAAGTGGATGCACTTGCTATGGTGCTTCGTTGCTTTGAGAATCCTGATGTACCCCATGTTGCGGAAAGTCTCGACCCGGTAGCAGATCTTGGCGTGCTCGATCTGGAGCTCTCGTTGGCCGATCTGGGAACGGTGGAACGGCGCATTGAGCGTACGAAGAGTGCGGCCAAGAGCAATCCTAAGGCGTATGAGTGGGAGTTGACCACGCTCATGCGTCTGATGGACCACCTGGCAGCTGGACAGCCCGCGCGTACGTTTGTTTCTACGCTTTCGGTCGGTCATACAACTAAAACAGAGAGTGCAAGCGCAGATGCGACGCGTGCTTTGCTTGACGAGTTGTTCCTGCTCACCAACAAGCCACGGCTCCTGGTGGCGAATGTGAGCGAGGAGGCATTACCGGGAGGAGGACCGTTGGCAGCTCGAGTTCTGGAGGTAGCGGATCAAGAGGGCAGTCAGGCAATCGTCATCTGCGCGGAATGTGAAGCCGCACTGGCCGATTGGCCGCCGGAAGAGGCAGCTGCTTATCGTGCCGAGCTAGGTCTTAGCGAGCCCGGCGTAGATCGTTTGATTCACGCTGGTTACCGCTTGCTCGATCTAATCACCTTCTTTACGGTCACAGGTGGCGAAGTAGTGCATGCTTGGGCCGTGCGTCGCGGCCTAACGGCCTGGCATGCTGCTGGCCAGGTGCACACTGATATGCAGCGCGGCTTCATTCGAGCTGACGTGATCAGCTGGGATGAACTGCTGTCAGCAGGCTCGCTGGCTCATGCGCGTGAGATCGGTCGGTTGCGTTCTGAAGGTCGCGACTACGTCGTGCAAGATGGGGATGTGATTCACATTCACTTCAGCTGAAGGCGTTGCTCAAGGCGATCGGCGCTGCAGGCGATACACTGTCATATTCTCACGACCCTGTGCGCGCGTCCAGGCATGTCCGCTGGAAAACACTTGCTCCAGGCGAGAATCTTGGGCCATGCGCCGATAAGCGGGCGACCAGTCTGGGAAGAAGACGATATAGTCGCACTTCTTTGCCTCGACAAAGCGCAAAAGTGCTTGCTCATCGTCCATAATGGGGATGATCTGCGGAGTGATCAGCCCGGCTAGGTCGATCAGACGACGCTCAGCAAAGTACCCAACGGCGCCGATATCATGAACGGCTATCAAGCTTTCCTCCGAGGTGTTAGCAGCAAGCCAGCGCGCAGTAGCAACCATTTCTCCCTCGATAAAGCCGACATCGTGTGCGTATGCTTGCGCCCCCAGGACGAGGAAGGTGAGGTTTGTCACCGCACCAGCTATCAAGATTGTACGTTCCAACAGACGCCGTATCGTTCCCCTCTGAAATCTATCAAGCAATACAACGCTGCCAGTCACACCGACAACAAGAAAAGCAACCAAGACGGGCATCTGATAGCGACCATGCTGATAGGTGAGTGGCAACTGCAAGGCATATAGTGTCAAGTGCGCAAACCACCAGCCCGCAAGCACAAGGATTGTCAGGCCTCTGGGGTTCCTCTCGGGAGCATTATCCCTCTGGGCAACGAGTACAACACGCCAGATGGCAAATAGAAAACCTGGCAATAACAACACCTGACCACCTACGAGTGCTGCCGTAGCGACCATCAGCCAGCGTTGTCCCAAAGGATACATCTCTAATAGTGCTCGGTATTCTTGTTGTTTGGCATAGAGGGTGTTGGGGAATGGGTAACCGCTCGTGGTAAGGTGAAACACCAGATAGGGCAACAAAGGAAGTACCACGCCCAGGCCTAACAACCCCCCAAGAGTCGCTAACCGACGCAGGTTGTAACGCAGCTCCCAGATTACACACAGCGCAACTAATCCTACTAGAAGCAACCCTTCCGGCCGCGTCAGCACCAATAAGCCACCGACCAGCCCTGCAACAAAGTACTTTGTGCGCCGGGCAAGAAACTCTGGATGAGCAAACTCCTCGCTGCGACGTCCTTCTGCCGGCTGTGGACTGTCTGAAGCCGGCCGGCTGCTGCAAGCCAAATACACCAAAGTCAGCCCCAAGCAAGCATACAACACCGTTTCCATACCTGATATGGATGCCCATACTAGCTGCCACTGTGTCACACTGGCCATTCCGGCCACCCACGCAGCGAAGGGATTTCCGGGCAACAATCTGGCACTTATTCTCGCTGCCAACCAGCTAGTGGTTCCCAGCACGAAGATGCCAAGCATATAGGTCCAGACAAGGTAGGGAACGCCCAGCCGGTAACCCAGCGCCAACAAGATGCTCCACAGAGGTGCTGTAGAGCCAGCGCTTACTTCGCCACGTTGGAATGTCCACTCGCCAAGGGTGCCTAGATTGCGAGCATATGTTTGATGGATCCAAGCGTCATCGAGAGGGAAGCCAACTATGCCGTAGGACACCCAGGCATACAGCAAGTATGCACCTCCCAGAAGGGCTGCTATAGTTACCCAGAAGAGAAGGCACTGATGGTTTCGCATGAGTGCGCGAAAAAACGCAGTCTTGGTATCTGGTGAACTCACCGGGTTGCCTCGAGCATCTGCAATCGCTTATGAGCTTCGAGGAAGTAAGGGTCTTGCCTCAAGAGCATTTCATAGAGCTGGCGTGCAGCAACATAGTCACCCTGCATTTGATATAGTCTGCCCAATGCCAGGTAAGGTTCTGCCTGTTCGGGCCCAATACCGAGGTTGAAAAGCGGAGGCAGCAGGTCAAACGTGACAAGACGGTCGTATAGGACCACTTCGACGTCGGCAGGCAAGGCAATTACCCCCAGAGCATAGCGATAGAACCTTGCAGCTGCATGCAGGTCTCCACGTGACTCGTACAGCTGCCCCAGGTGATACGCAGCGCGTGATCGACCAAGGAACAAAGCAATGCGCCAATCGCGTTCAGCAGCAGATATGTGCCCCTGTAGTGAGTGAATTTGCCCACGCACAATGTACGCTTCCCCACAGGCGGCGTCAGCATGGATCGCCTGTTCTGTCGCCGCCATGGCATCTTGCAGCTGGGCATCTGTTAGGTGAGCACGCGCAATGGCCGATAATGCGAGGCAATCGGTAGGTAAGTCACGCAACAGCACTTCGCCGTGCTCCTCCACCTCTGTCCACTCCTGGCGTGCTAATGCCAAGAGCAAACGCCAACGCGGAAGGGATAGGTGGGCAGGCACAACCTGTTCCGCTTGACGCACAATCTCAGGCCACTGCGTCAACCGTACGGGATCTGCTGTCCAGAACTGAGAGGCAGCCAGCTCCGGAGCAGATGCTAACGCGCGACTGTAATACGCCACAGCGTGCGGCAAATCGCCTATCTCTTGATAGAAATAACCCAGATTAATCGCCAGTATCGGCGCTGGATCTGCTGCCACAGCATCTCGCATTGCGCTCAAAGCCCCTTCTCGGTCGCCTTGCCGCCAAAGCGTCGCTGCCAGATTGGCGCTCTGGCGACCATGTACAGGCTCTGCTGAAAGGGCAGATTGATACAACGCACCTGCCTGATGGGTGAAGGTCTGTGCATCAGCTGCATCCACATGCGTGTCAGCCGTGCTCAGAATGTATGCCAGCTGGAAGCTATGTAATGCCATCGACGGATCCATCTGGTGGGCAAGTGTAGCAGCTGCGATAGCGTCTTCCCAATCCCTTTCTTGTGCTAGGCGGATACTGCGTTGCAAGTAATATTGTGCTCCATCCCACCATAGCATGCCAATGGTGTACAACGTCAAGATGCCGGACACGACGAGGGTGATCAGGCGGCTACCCCGGGGAGACGTACGCGTCTCATAGAGAGGAAGTGACTGGCGATGTTCTGTCATCGGTGTGGTGAAGACATACGCCACCAGAATCAACACAGGCAATATGACAGGGGTGGCAGTGAATGTATCCACCATATTTTGAGCAGCGAAACCTGCCAGCGCCGCGCCCACCGCCCCTATGCGCATTCGCTCATGCACATTGGAGGCCGCTTGCCAGCGTTCTCGAAACGTGCGCGCAACGCTCCCCAGCAGCCAGCCGCCAGCTATCAGACCCAGCAAACCGGTTTCCGCAGCTGTGTTCAAATATAGATTGTGCGCGGTCATAATTTGACTGCGCGGTAATGAGGCATCATTGCACCGAAGGAGACTGCGACCAAAATTGAAGGGCCCCACGCCCACCAGAGGGTTCTCGCGAAAAGTTGTTAGGGCAACCTGCCACAGCGTAAAACGGAAGTCAGTACTGCCAACCCTGCCAGCAAATGTGCTCCGTGCCCAGAGAGGGCCAAGTGTGGCCATAAGTGCTCCAAGCACTACTAACACTGCCAACACCATCCCATTGCGTTTCACATAAAACAGAGCGCGTGTGTGCAACGGATCGGCCTCATTGTGCGTTGCTGCGGGCACACTGTCACCCCGTCGTGCTAGCAAGAAGATCAGAGCTGTCAGGGGTAGAGAGACCAATAATGCCAGAATTCCCCCACGGGACATGCTGAATAGCTCAATCACAAACGCAACCGCCAGCCAGAGAAGCATTGCCCATTTGGTGTCCCGGGCACGTGCAGTGAGGAATACTGCAATTGCCAGTGGTATTAGCAAGGCCATATAGGCAGAAAGTGGGGTGGGCCCATTCATAGCGATCGTCAGACGGTGCAAGGTAGGTGGGATAAGTTGTCCGCTACCGGCAGCAGGCCAGCTTTGAATAAATTGAGGCAACAGTGGCAGTCCAAAGTACCAGCTCACCAGCTCGATCACGCTAACCACACATACAACCGAGGCACCCATGTAAAGGGCACGCAACACGCGGGAAATGTAGCCATATTGGCCTAAATCAATCAGCAGGTAGAAGATTAATACCCATGTGAAAGGTGTCCATAGCTTTTCCAGGCTGAAGCGTGTATGCATGCCCAGTAGTGCACTGACAAACACTGCTGTTAGGCAGGCGACAATAGGAGCATCCAATGGTGTGCGTGGCAGCCTTTGGCCGCGGTGCAGCTTATGTAGCAGCCAACCAATTAGGGCAACACTAACAATAAGGTGGTGGAATACGCGTACAGGGAGCAGAAAATCGGAATAAAACGAGCCACCGAAAAAGGTGAAATACAGGATGGCGAGGAAGAACAAGGATTGAGCCCCAAATGCCCTGGCTGATCGCATCGATGTTCTCTGTCCGCTAGCAAGGACACATCGCCGATGTGGCCCGTAATGCACAACATCTTTGGTCATTGTAGCCCGTTTTGCGGAGGCGAGCAAACGCCCTCTCGATAGAACAGGGGGAATTCCGTCTTCCCGTGCAGAACTTGTTACACCCTCAAACGGGCAGTACAATCTCCTTGTCTTGGAAGCTGGACAGATTAGCAAGGCGTGGGAAGGCAGGGGTAATCTCTCTGTTCGTCCACGTGGAGTTTCTTAGAAGGGATGGGATAGGAAAATGAATAGACGCAGGACGTCCGCGTTGTGCGGCGTTACCATTGGGTTACTGGCCCTGTTGCTGCTCAGTGCAACCTGTCCAGTGGGTGGTGGTGCACTGTCTCAGGCAATTCTCGTTCCATCTTTATCATCGCCTGCTGTGTTAGCGCAGATCGATGCAACGCCTACCTCTCTGCCCACTGTTGTACTCCCTTTAGAGGAGGATTTAGCACTCGTTGAGGCGGCGGACCGACTGGTCAGTGAGCTGTACGCACGCGTCAGCCCCTCAGTGGTGCACATCACCTCGCGTGTGATCACCCTAGATTTCTTCTGGGGGCCATTGCCCAGTGAGGGCACAGGTTCTGGCTTTGTGATCGACAAAGAAGGCCACATTGTGACCAACTATCACGTCGTAGAGAACGCGGAAAGTATTGAGGTCATTCTGTCAGATCAGACACAGGTACCTGCCCAGCTGGTGGGGATAGATCCACCTAATGATCTAGCTGTGTTGCGCATTACTGTGGCTCCAGAGAAGCTCGTTCCCGTGCCGCTTGGTGATGGGGCAACTTTGCGTGTGGGACAGCGTGCGATTGCCATTGGCAATCCTTTCGGTCTTGACCGCACCCTCACTGTGGGCGTCATCAGCGCGTTAGGGCGTCCTCTGCAGAAGGACGACAACACTGTGATCTACAATGTGATTCAGACTGATGCTGCGATTAACCCGGGCAACTCCGGAGGGCCTCTGCTCAACGTACGGGGAGAGGTAATCGGGGTGAACACAGCTATCCGCCAGAACGCCGAGGGGATCGGCTTCGCCGTGAGTGTCGATACTGTCCGGCGTGTGGTGCCTGAGCTAATTCAATACGGACGATATGCCCACCCCTGGCTAGGGGTATTGGGTTATTCCATCACTCCGGAGCTGGCGCGAGCGCTTGGTCTGCCGGTGGAACGCGGCGTATTGGTGGCGCGCCTGTATCGTAACAGCCCAGCAGACCGTGCTGGCATACGTGGTGCAGTGCGGCAGATAGTGGTGGGGAATCAGCGCCTGTTGGTGGGCGGTGACATCCTTGTTGCGATCGACGGTGTGCCCATTCGGGATTGGAACAGCTTACAGGAGTACCTCGAGGAGAGCACACGTGTGGGGCAGACGGTGACATTAAGCGTGCTGCGTAATGGGCAATCGTTGCAACTGAGCGCCACGCTGACTGAACAACCGTAGTCCATGAGCATGTCCACTCTTCCCTTGCCCTCTACTTAGCACACTGATGACAAGTAGTGAAAGTGAACTGAGACAACAGCTGCTAAGTTGGTACGATGCACACCGGCGAGATCTGCCGTGGCGTGGCACGCGTGACCCTTATCGCATCTGGGTCAGTGAAGTGATGCTTCAGCAGACCCAGGTAAGCACTGTTATACCCTACTATGACGCTTTTCTCAGACGCTTTCCTAAGTTACCTGATTTGGCAGCCGCATCACTCGATGAAGTGTTGAAAGTCTGGCAGGGGCTGGGGTATTACGCGCGTGCACGTAACCTTCATGCCACTGCGCAACGCGTCATGGCTGAGCACGGCGGATGCTTACCCGATCGCTATGCGGTATTGCGTCGGCTTCCCGGTTTAGGAGATTACACGGCGGGTGCCATCGCCAGCATTGCTTTCGGCGAGTGTGTGCCAGCGGTGGACGCCAACGCGCGACGCGTGTTGGCCCGCCTACTGGCCATTCGAGAGGAAATTGCCCAGCCCGCTACATTGCGTTACCTCCGAGACAGAGCGAGTGCATTGCTCCCCTGTGACCGTCCGGGTGACTTCAACCAGGCATTGATGGAGCTGGGTGCTCTGATCTGCACTCCCAAGAATCCACGTTGTACAGATTGTCCATGGCAGATGAGTTGCCAAGCTTATGCACAGGGCATACAGGAGCTACTTCCACTACGTCGCGCTCGCAGTGCGCTTCCTCACTTTACGGTGACTGCAGGAGTCATCTGGCGTCCGGACGGAAGGGTGCTCATCGCACAGCGCAAACCAGATGCAATGCTGGGTGGGTTATGGGAATTCCCTGGTGGCAAATGTCAGAATGGGGAAACTTTGCCAGAGTGCCTGTGTCGTGAAGTGTACGAGGAGCTTGGTATCGAAGTCGCGGTAGAGCGCCCGTTGACAACCCTGCGTCACGGTTACACTCATTTCCGCATCACTTTACACGTTTTCGTCTGCCGTTTGGTCTCCGGAGAGCCCCAAGCAATCGGGTGTGCCAGCTGGCGATGGGTCACCCCCCAAGAGCTATCCGACTATGCCTTTCCAGTCACCGATCGCAAAGTTGTGAAGCTCTTACAGGAGAGGTCATAAAACACATCAAAGCAGGTTATCCAGCCGAGATCCCAAGAGGTGGGCTAGCTCTTCTTAGGCGCTGACCCTGTCTCTTCAGGCAGAATCGCCCCCTCTAAGTTGGCACGGGACATTTGCACTTCTGCCAGATTAGCTCCACCCAAATTCGCGCCTTGTAGGTCTGTTTCGGTCAGGTCTGCTCCGCTGAGATCACAACCTTGCAGATCGGTATTTACCAACTTTGCTTGGCTGAGATTGGCGCCGCGTAACATGGCACCGCTAAGCCGAGCTTCACTTAGATCAGCGCGGGCTAAATTGGCCAGGTTCAGGTTACAGTGACTCAACGAAGCATGAGCGAGGCGCGCCTCATTCAGATTGGCGCCGCTCAAATCAGCTCCTCGCAGATCCGCTCGCCGCAGGTCGGCAGCATCCAGATCAGCTTCATGCAAGTCAGCATGATGGAGGATCGCCTCGTACAACCTGCACTGGTGCAATAGTGCGCCACGCGCGGCAACACCTTCCAGGCGTGCCCCTCGCAGGTCGGCGCTCCGCAGATCTGCACCGTTTAGATTAGCACGGCTCAGATCTGCGCCGCTGAGATTCGCGTCGCGTAAGTTGGCTCGACTCAGATCTGCGCCAGATAGATCTGCACGGCTAAGATAGGCGCCTTGCAGGTCGGCACCACTCAGCCACAATACGCGGTCAGGCGGACGAGTGTTCAGTAACATATAGAGCTCATTGCTGGTAAATTGCATTACTCTGATCTCCTTCTCCGAGACCACCGCGGAAGGTGTGCCCGAGCTTCCGATTGTTTTGGACAGTGCTTGTAGACTGTCGGTTCCTTTATGAATGTGGTTTCCGAAGACTTCACAGGCGTAGCGTTGCTAGAAGATGGCTTTATGGCCTGCGACCAGTCTGATACATAATTCGCACAGGAAGCTCGCAATACCCTGCAAGTTGGATATCACGAATCTACTGGGATACATATATGAAATCGGGGAGATTCACTCTTCCACCAATAGCTGCTCATTGCACATGGACGACCACGGACGCGTCGCGCCAGAGCTCTTCGAGGGCATAGTATGCTCGCAGCTCAGGAGAAAAGATGTGCACAATCACCGACCCGAGGTCTACAAGCACCCACCCCGAGTCTGACTCGCCTTCCACAGCCAGAGGGCGCACTCCTAGTCCTCGGATCGATTCGAGCACTCCTTCAGTGATAGATTTTATCTGTCGCAAACTTTGCCCACTGCAGACTATAAAATAGTCCGCAATAAGGGTTACCTTTCTCAGATCAAGCAAGACGATATCAGCCGCCTTTTTCTCGGCAGCTGCATCTACGATGGCGTGAGCAAGTTCGTTCGCTTCCAGTGAGCTTTCTCCTCCTTAAGCATAGGCTCAGGGCACTACTTCGGGTTGTGGCGCATCTTCCGCGATTTCCTGTCGCGCAATGGTTTCCATCACAATCTGCCCATCGCGTGCGTCAACCTGCACAGTATCGCCCGGGCGGAACTGGCCGCTAAGCAACCCCTCACTCAGTACATCCTCCACTTCATTCTGGATGACGCGCCGCAGCGGTCTGGCACCAAAATGCGGATCGTACCCTTTCTCTGCCAGATGCTCGCGGGCCTGTTCGGTGATCACCAATTGGATGCGTTTGTCCTCAAGCCGCTTAAGAATTTTCTTGATCTCCAAATCAACGATTTGCTTAATCTGCTCACGGTTCAAGGCGTGGAAGACAATCGTTGCATCCAAGCGGTTGAGGAACTCTGGCCGGAAGGTGCGCTTGAGCTCCCCCATCACCTTTTCTTTCATCCGTTCGTAGCGCTCAGCTTCGCTCTTTACCTCGTCACGCGGCACGTTAAAGCCTAACGTTGTCTCACGGCTGATGAGGTCAGCACCTATGTTCGATGTAAGCAGGATGATTGTGTTGCGAAAGTCTACGCGCTTACCCTTTGCATCGCTCAAATGACCATCTTCCATAATTTGCAGCAACATGTTGAAAGCTTCGGGGTGTGCCTTCTCGATCTCATCGAAGAGGATCACCGAGTAAGGTCGCCGACGCACTGCCTCGGTTAGCTGACCGCCCTCTTCATACCCAACGTAACCCGGGGGCGACCCTACCAAGCGAGCGACATTGTGTCGTTCCATGAATTCGCTCATGTCGATCTTGATAAGCGCGTCCTCGCTTCCGAACATGAACTCGGCCAAAGCTTTCGCAAGCTCAGTCTTGCCGACACCGGTAGGCCCAAGGAAGATGAAGGCGCCGATCGGGCGGCGAGGATCTTTCAAGCCGGCACGTGCCCTTCGCACCGCCTTGGAGATGGTAGCAATGGCTTCGTCCTGCCCTACGATGCGTCGGTGCAGCGCTTCCTCCATGTGGAGCAGACGCTCCTTCTCTTCTGTCGCCAGATCCTGCACTGGCACGCCGGTCCACATAGAGACCACCTCTGCGATGTCCTTCTCTGTGACCTTGATTTCTTCCTCTTCGGCCAAGTTTTGCCAACCCAATCGCAGACGGCTCAGCTGCGCCGCCAGAGCCCGCTCGCGGTCGCGCAAGTCAGCAGCATCCTCGAACCGCTGCGCACTAATGGCCTCCTCTTTCTGGCGACGCAATTCACGCATCTGCATGGCGGTGCGTTCCATCGCTCCGGCGAGGGGGATCTTGTACAGACGGACACGCGCTCCAGCTTCATCAACAAGGTCAATCGCTTTATCAGGCAGGTACCGGTCAGGGATATAGCGCGCGGCCAGATGGGCCGCTGCCACCAGTGCCTCGTCGGTGATTTCTAGACCGTGGTGTGCTTCATAGCGGCTCCGAATACCTTTGAGGATTTCGATCGTCTCCTCAATAGTTGGCTCCTCCACACGCACTGGCTGAAAACGTCGTTCCAGTGCTGCATCCGCTTCGATGTTCTTGCGGTATTCATCCAGCGTGGTTGCACCGATGCACTGCACTTCCCCGCGCGAAAGGGCTGGCTTCAGAATGTTGGCGGCATCCACTGAGCTACCCGCTGACCCGGCGCCGACCAGCATATGCAGTTCGTCAATAAATAGTATGGCACGCGATTCGCGAATCTCTTCAATCACGCGTTTCAGGCGTTCCTCGAACTGACCACGATACATGGTCCCGGCTACGAGGGAACCGACGTCTAGCTGTACCACTCGGCGGCCGAGCAATGTCTCGGGCGCTTCGCCATTGACGATACGCTGCGCCAGCCCTTCCACTATGGCTGTCTTTCCGACGCCTGGCTCGCCGATCAATGCAGGGTTGTTCTTGGTGCGACGTGAAAGTATCTGGATAACGCGCTCAATCTCATTCTTACGCCCAATCACCGGATCCAGTTTCCCTTCAGCGGCTTTCTGCGTAAGGTCGGTGGCGAGCTGGTCTACCAAGGGGGTGGGTTTTTGTCGTTCCTGTCGTGTTGTCTCGGTTTGGGTGGCCGACTCGACGATCACCTTGGCAGTCTGAGCGCGTACTGCTTCGAGGCTTACACCCAGACTCTTGAGTATCTCGACTGCAACGCCTTCCCCCTCGCGCACAATGCCCAGCAGCAAATGCTCAGTGCCAATATAGTGATGGCCCATACGGCGTGCTTCATCGACTGCCAGCTCAATCACGCGCTTGGTGCGTGGGGTGAGAGTCAATTTGCCTTGGATCGCGCGTTGCCCTCGTCCTACGGTGCGCTCGATCATCTCACGCACCTGACGTGGATCTACATCCAACTCGCGCAACACACGCACGGCCACGCCGTTCTCTTCGCGCACCAACCCTAACAGTAGATGTTCGGTACCGATGTAATTGTGATTCAGGCGTATTGCTTCTTCCTGTGCCGCTGTCAGGACGCGGCGCGCTCGTTTTGTGAACCGATCGAATTTATCCGTCATAGCTTCGCACCTTCTACCAACCCTCCACAAATCTGCCCATGCCGGTCCTAAGTCGTGGCACTGCTATCCCTGGGGCGGTGCACTCGCGGCGTCTATGTTTTCCGTGCTCGCCGCGGCCGGCATCACATTGTGCATCGCCTCAGAGGATATCGGCGCTGCTTGATGGGCAGCCCGATATTCTTCCCAATCAGCAACGCCACGAGCCTGTTTCAAGCTAAGCCCTATACGTCGACGTTCTGGATCAATTTGAATGATCTTAACCTGTACTGCATCACCTTCGTTAACCACTTCTCGCGGATGGGTGATATTTTCGTCTGTCAGCTCCGAAATGTGGATCAGACCCTCTATTTCGCCAACTCTGGCAAATGCACCAAAGCTGGCCAACCGCGTAATTGTAGCAGGGACGATCTGACCGATCTCATACTGGCCAAGAACTTGTGCCCAGGGTTCTGGCTGCAGACGCTTCAAGCTAAGGCTGATGCGTTGACGTTCACTATCAACCTGCAAGACATATACCTGCACCATGTCGCCCACCTTTAGGATGTCGCGCGGATGCGCGACCGGCGTCCACGCCAGCTCCGAAAGGTGGACGAGGCCGTCCGCTCCACCCAAATCTACGAAAGCACCAAAGTCTGCCAGGCTGCTTACCCGGCCTGTAAGAACATCTCCCTCCTTCAAACTAGTCAGAAGTCGGTCGCGCTGCCCCTTACGCCATTCTTGCATCGCGGCGCGCTCCGACATAATCAAGCGGTTGCGACGCCGATCGATTTCAATAATCTTTAGCCGCAGTTTCTGCCCAACCATGTGGCTCCACTGGTCTTCGCTGCCAGTTCTAGCGACACCACGGCTGCTTTCCAGCTGGGAGACCGGCACAAAACCGCGCACACGTCCGAAGTTGACTATCAGTCCACCTTTGTTGTAACCGGAGACTGTTCCTTCGTACACTTCTCCGTTCTCGAACATGCGTTGTGCGTCTGCCCAATCCTTCTCCACCCATGCGCGTGCCAAAGATAGGGCAATATGCCCATCCTCCTCGTCCTCCGGTCTAAGAACATAGACAACGACTTGATCGCCTACTCTTAGCGACGCTCGGTCTTCTGGTGAGAGCCGTTCCAGCTCACGTCCACTGACTATCCCTTCACACTTGCAACCGATATCGATCAGAATTTCTGTAGGTGAAACACGCACTACAGTACCTGTCAAAGTGTCACCATGTTTGACCTTTTTCAACTCCGCCGAGTGGCCGAACAAGTCGGCCATTGTTTCCAGCGCATCGCTGCGTACAGCACCTTCGCTTCCGGATGATTGCTCGTGTTCCATGAACCTCTTTTGTATCCTCCCATAAGGGCTTTGGCTACTCTTATTATAACCTATTTCTGGTAAAAATCAACTGAACATGCGTTACCTCGGTGGACAATTAGCAGAAGGCCTGTGCCAACTTCCACGCGAGCAGACGCCTCTATCAGCTCATTGCTTATGGTGAGGGTGTCACCTAGGCGTAACGTACGATCGGATAACGGCCAGCGCACCCCGGAGAGACTAACGCCTCCTACCTCTGGAGTAAGAGGGAGCAAGGACAGGCTGTCCCCGATCGCCCCGCTGACCACGCTGGCTTGTCCAGAACGCACCACCCAGGCCGTCTGGTCACCCTCAATGACGTGGAGTCGTACTGTCTGCCACTCAGGGCGTGCCAACAACAACAAATTGGCGAGTGACTGGTCCAAACGTCCTCCCTGGGTCCCCAGCAGGTCAATTCGAGCTGCCCCCTCTGCAACGGCCAGATGGAGTGCCAGCTCTAAGTCAGTCTTATCCTTAAGCTTAGGGTACACCTCAAAGCGCACTCCTGCTGCTTCCAGCATAGTGCAATGATCAGGATTCAATGAATCCAGATCGCCCACTACCAGATCTGGCATTACTCCCATGGCAATGGCGTGAGCAGCACCAGCATCGGCGCAAATCAAGCGATCAGCCGTCTGAATGCGTTGGCGGGCACGCTGCAAATCGGACAGCTGACCATTAGCGAGTATCACCACGTGTTGGGCAGCCATACTCGACTATTCGATAGGTTGCTTGGGAATACGGTAGACGCAAGCCGCTGCTCCATTTGAGATGCAGGCGACTTCTTCAATACGGAAGTTTTTTCCAGTTGCCCAAGCCATAGCCTCCTGAAGCACGCCTACCGTGACAAAGCATGCAGGGCTGGTATGCGGAGGGCGCCAGCGACATGGGCACTCCTCCACCACAAAGTAGTAAGCGTCCTGCTCTTCACGAAGATAAGCCGGTTGGTTCACGTCCTCATTCGCTGCCTTCGTGACACGCTCCAGGACCAACTTCATACGCATACCCATTGGTAAAGCTTTCAGCGCGATGCTGGCCAGACCCAAGATAGCAGGTTGCTCTTTGAGTGTATACTGAAACGTGGCTCGTCCAATGCGAGTTAGAATGGCGCGCGCGCCGCGGGTGCCATAGAAATCCTCCACTGCCTGCTCAGTGGCACCGTAGTCAGCGAAAGTCACCCCCAAATCGGTGTTATTAGGCGGATAGTTGTTGATAAAGCGTTCCAAACCGCCAGCCTTGAGCACTGCCCGGGTGCCGTTCGACCCCATTACTTCTTCGACCGCCTCAAACAATGTGCGCAACGCTGCGTTCGGCAACAATCTGTCTTGTGGCATGGCCCGACCCTCCTTTTGCGCGCTATAACCCTTACTGTTCAGAGAGCGATTCTATTGCTCCTCCTCATCTTCCTCAAGCTCCATCTCCTCAAGGATAGTGTACAAGAGTTCGAGGATCACACTTTTTACCCGTTCCTTATCAGTAGCAACGCAGGGGATCACCTTCACATCGGGGTCAACTTTGAGCGCAATCCGCAGGTCCTCCGGTGACCAGGCTTCGCTAAGGTCCTGCTTGTTGGCAGCTACCACATAGGGGGTTGGGGCATAGCTGCGGAACACTTGTAAGATGTAGCGCGCCTCTCGGAAAGTTTCTGGTCGCGTACTGTCCACCATCACGATGAAGCCCAACATGCCTTCCGAAAGGATTTCCCACATAAAATCGAAACGTCGTTGGCCTGGAGTGCCGAAAAGGTAAAGCACTAGATCGTCTTCGATTGTGATGCGGCCGAAATCCATCGCCACAGTAGTCTCATCCTTGATCCTTCCTGCCTCATCAGTAACCTTGCTCTCTGTGGATACGACGTCTATCTCGCTAATAGCGCGAATGAATTGGGTCTTACCGGCGTTGAAGGGGCCGGTCACCACCATCTTGACAGCTTGCATTGTCTATCCTGCTGCGTGTACGAGGTCGTTATATCCGTTTGATACGATTGATGAGACGCTCAATGAGACTGCGTTTGATGGCAGGTGGTTTCTCAGGACCAGGCCTGCCTGGAGCAGCTGGAGCAGCGGTTTGTCCGGTTGGGCGTACGAGCTCCACAATACCCGCCTGAAGAAGACCATACACAATCTTGCGCACTTGGAAGTCATCCATGTTGTTAGCCTGAGCAATCACCTTGATGGTGTTACGCGGGCTGACAAACGAGATGACACGCCACTCTTCCACCGTCAGATTCACGGCGCGCAGACGTGCATCAGCGTGATTGGCAAAGCGCAGAGCAGTGTTTTCCAAATCGGGTAGCTCGTCTTGCAGTCGTTCATGCTCATGGAGGCGCCGGCTGCCTTCGATGATAACCTGCTCAAGGTTAATCGGAATCAATATCCGATCGGCGGAGGGCATTGCATCCGGGGTGAACTCGAACTGTCCTTCATACCAACCAAACAAAGTATATACGATGTTCAGCATATAGCGCCTGGCACTTTGCACGATGTCGTCCCGAGAGATATGTCCAGCCTTAATAAGAAGCATCCCTAACTGGACGTCGTTGCGACCCTCTGGGCGGGCCAATATCTTTTTCACTTGCTCAGCAGAGAGCTTCCCGGCTTTCAGCAAGACGGTGGCCAGGTGTCCATCCTGGTCTGCGGTGTGTGCGTGGACTAGTTTGCCATCCCGGAAGTAAAGCCGGGCAGCCTCTGAGGGCGTACGCACTGTGAGACATCCTGTCTTGCGAGCGAGGTGGATCAAATTGAGCAACTGGGTCGTGCTGAAATCGCGCAAGTTTCCTTTTAAAGCCATCGCGCTACGCCCTCAACGCACCGGGAGTGTGCCGGCTTCTTCAGCCGCGCCACACCCCCTGAACTGAGTGATGAGCCATCGCTACATAATCCATTATAATTTCGCCTATAGGTCAAGTCAACCCTGCTAATCTGGGAACGCGGGACAAGGGTCGCGTGGCCAGTTCCCTCAACCCGCTCCCTATGAAGGCGCCGAGAAGGAGGGGATCTTCTACCAACTTTACCCCAGATTTGCTTGTTATCCGGTTCTCCTCCGACGGCTTGCTTATAGCATCTAGAGAAAAAATCCTGCCTCTCCTCTTTGCGAAAACGTGTTCTGGACTACAAAGGCGTGGCCCCCCAGTCCCACATGACCCGTGCAAGGATGAGCCCGCCGAATCCTAGCGCTGTCGCAGCCAAGAAAAGCGCATCACGCGTGGTGAGATGCAACTGCTTACGACTGGTACGCACTCGACCTGGGGCATTAAAGGCTCGTGCTTCCAAGGCACGTGAGAGATTCTCAACGGTGCGAAGTGCCAGGATGAGCACAGGTACCAGTGCGGGTAAATAGGAATATGCAGCACGCAGCGGATTGGTGTAGGAAGTGACCAAACCCCTTGCGCGCTGAGCGTCCAGAACGCGCTCCAGCGTCATATGAATCGTGGGGATGTAACGCAGAGTAATCGCCAACGTCACTCCCCACGTGTATGGAAGTCCCAGTCTCCTAAAGCCCAGCACCATCGCGTCCTGATCCGTGGTGAACAGCCAAACAAGGAAAGCAAATGCCAGTGCATCTACTCGCAAAGCAGCTGCCAGTCCCTGCCAAACGCTATCCCACGTCACGGCTACGGGGCCGAGGCGCAATGCCAGCGTTCCCTCCGAGGTTGAGAACAAAGGCCAAAGTAGGGGGATCATAATCGTGATGGGCAGCATCATACGCCACGCCCACAAAAGGCGCGAGGTTGGCACCTTTGCCGACAAAAGCAGCACGTGGCATAAAACCAGACAAGAAAAGAACACAAGCAGATTGCCCAGGCTTAGCAAAGCCATGGCTGCCAGCAAAGCAAACCCCAGCTTGACACGTGGATCGAGCTTATGTAGCCAAGAATCACCGGGGACAAACGCTACGCTGGGCAAGCTCATTGCTGAACCTTTCTTGCTTGAGGAAGTGGCAGAAGTCACGAACTGTCAAGGGAGGTTCGGCCAGACCTAACTGCAAGCCTAGCTCGACGATGGGTGGAGGAACAATGCCAGCGCGTGCCAACACGTCAGGGTGTGCAAAGGCTTTCGGAGTGGGTGTGTCCAAGGCGATCTGGCCGCTTTGCATCACAACACAGCGCGAGGCCAGCGCAGCCAGCTGCATATCATGAGTGATGAATACAATTGTATTTCCAGCTTGATGTTGCTGTGATACCCACTCTGTCAGTCTTTGGGTCAATGTGCAGTCCAATCCACTCGACGGCTCATCAAGGACCAGCACTTTCGGCTGCATCGCATACACTGATGCCAATGTCACCAGCCTGCGCTGGCCAAAGCTGAGCATAGCTGGTGGGACGTCGGCCAGCCGCACTAGCTGAAAAGCTTCCAGTGCCTGTGCGACGCGTTGTCTCACTTGCGCTTCAGAAAGTCCCAGGTTGCGTGGTCCGAAGGCAATTTCGTCGCGTACTGTGGGGGCGAATATTTGGTGGTCAGG
This sequence comes from uncultured Ardenticatenia bacterium, assembly GCA_937127125.1. Classification (GTDB taxonomy): domain Bacteria; phylum Chloroflexota; class Anaerolineae; order 4572-78; family NAK82; genus NAK82. The sequence goes on along the minus strand of CAKZLO010000032.1, from coordinate 11,230 downwards.
GTTCTGAAATACATATCCTACCTGACGTGCCAGCACACCGGGCGACGTATGCCGCGTGTCCAGCCCAGCCACCACCACACACCCAGTTTGGGGACATAACAGGCCATTCATATGCCGGGCCAAAGTGCTCTTGCCGGAACCATTGGCACCAATCAGCGCGATGTATTCGCCAGACTGCAAGGTCAGATCAAGTGCTGTCAGAGCCTGTACACCGCTTTCGTAACGATACCAGACATTTTCGAAAAGCGCTGCAATACCTGCCTCCTTGTTATTGGGGGAATGACCCGATGCCACTGCTGTGAGGCCACTCAGCGGGTGGGCAACGTCGAAGCTCTTTTGCGGTGACCAGACATTAGAGTGCTCTCGCAGCTCCTCAATAGCTTCCTTCACCGTCATCCATGGGGTTGGGTTTCCCAAGCAGAAGCTCAGCTGGCACATCTGTGGAACGGGCACTCCCAATTCCATTAGCTCCTGTACATGGCCAAAAACCTCTCGCGGGGTTCCCTCCAGTACAATTGTGCCATCTTGCAACACCACCAAGCGATCTGCCAAAGCTGCTACAGCTTCCGCATCCTGTGTCGCCATAACAATTGTAGCACCTTGGTGCCTTAGCCTTGTTATGGCGTCAAGCAGTGCACGACGACCCATAGGATCGAGACCAGCTGTTGGTTCATCCAGCACTAACACTATCGGCTGCATGGCCAGCACTGCTGCCAGAGCCAGACGTTGCTGTTGCCCACCTGAAAGATGCGCAGGCGGATATCGTCGGAGATCGTTCATACCAACGACCTCCAATGCCCACGCAATGCGCCGCTCGATCTCATCCACTGGCAATCCCAGGTTCTCGAGGCCGAAGGCGACTTCATCTTCGACGCTCATCGTGAACAGTTGGTTCTCTGCTTCCTGAAAAACGAGCCCAACCTGGGTTGCCAAAAGAGCTACTGGCTCGGTGCGGGTGTTGTGGCCATTCACCCACACATTGCCACGAAAAGTGCCCCCTGTGGCTTGGGGCACTAGCCCGTTGAGCGCCAGGCATAAGGTGGTCTTGCCGGCGCCAGTGGCCCCCATAACAGCCACACACTCACCCGCTTCGATCGCCAGGTTGATATCGCGCAAGGCAGGCTTGACAGATGTCGCCGCAGATGCAGCAAAGTGTGGCGCCGGGTATGAGTAATGCAAGTCTTCGATGCAAAGGATAGGGGAATGCATAGAGGCAGGGGAAAAATCAACTGGCAAATTGGGTGACGTTGCTCCCTGAGCAACTCACCCCTCGCGCCACCTGCGCGGCTGCGCCAACAGCTCAATCTGAGGATAGGCACGGCGCACAGCCTGCACCAACAGCACTCCAACTATCCCGCCAATCGTTACTTGAGGCAGATTAATGGTGAGCGCTTCGGCAGCCGCAGGCCCAAAACCATAAAGGAAGTATTCGACAATGAAATAACCTCCTACCATTACTACCAGCCCAGCGAGCCAGCCCATCACCATACCCATTATGCCTTTGCGCCACCCCAATAAGCCGGCTACAAAACCTTGAAATCCATGGATGATAAACGACCACACAGCAAAATGTGCGTAACCACCTAGCACATCTGCCAAGCCGGTTCCCAGGCCTCCGACGATGAAACCAATTGCCGGGCCAAAGGCGAAGCTGGCGAAGTACACCCCCACGTCCGCTAGGGTAAAATAGCCCCGAGTAGGCGCGAAGGGAATACGTACTGCCAACGTCAACACAGCCGTCACAGCGCTAAGGACGGCGATGAGTGCCACCGTGCGTGGATGAAGTTCAAAACGCAGTCTGAGCATCACTATATCTCCCCCTTCCTTGGTTGGGATGGTGCTTAGGATTCTAATGGGCTTACAAGTCAGAAGCAAGTTCCCTTTGCGCGGGCACAGATGTTACGATGCCGCTTCGGAGCTCGAACACCCTCTTCTATCCGAACATCTGGGCTTCCAGCATGTCACATAGAAGGTGATATATCTGCTGGTGCAAAGTCTGTATCGCATCTGTCTCGGTTGCAGGCACTTTGATGGCCACATCACTCAACGCAGCAAGCTCCCCACCGTGGGCCCCAGTCAGCCCAACAACTGGCAGGCCCAATGAGCGCGCCACAGATGCAGCATATAGTATGTTACGGGCGTTACCGCTGGTGCTTATACCCAACAAAACGTCGCCCGGGCGTGCCAGTGCATATAGCTCTTGCGCTAGCGCCATGTTGGGCACAGGTATGTCGTTATCCACTGCTGATCGGAGAGAAAGGTTAGCACCCAACACCACAGCGCGCAGCCCTCTTTGTAGATGCTGTGCCAGCGTCTCGCCGTATGGCAGCGACTCCAGCCGCTGGTGGTGCGCTTCGGGCAGTTGGCGCGGTCGCTTGAATGATTTCAACAGCTCTCCGCTGATGTGCAATGCATCAGCCATACTGCCACCGTTGCCGGCCAGGAAGAGCGTCCCACCGACGCGCTGGCCATGCCATATGACGCGGAATCCCTGGCTGATTGCCCCTCCCAGATCCCGCAGAGAGGGGTTGCGCTCTAACCATTGCCTCAAGACAGCTGTAGCGGCTGGCGCATCTTCGCCCAGCGAGGGTGTTCTATCGGCATACTGAGATGCCCCGACTCGTTGCCCGACTACCGGCAAAGGTGCCAAATTATGCACAACATAATGGTGAATGTTAGGCACGGTTACAGTGTGATCACCTACAATGTGGAAGCCTTTACCACCCAGTGACACGGGGCGGTTCACAATATTCTTGCGCGGCCGATAATAATAATCGGGCACATCGTCTTTGAGCGGACGACGATAATCGCCTAATGGGATCAAGTCAAAGTTGGCCGTGGTGAAGACACGGACTGTATGGCCGAGATTGCGCACGATTGACAGTGCCTTCAGAAAGACCTCCGGCCCAATTACTGACGAGCCAAAATTACAGAACACCCCTCCTTCCAGTTCGCTTACCGAGGCGCAGAAGATTCTAAAGTCGAGCCCGCTCGCCCAGCCGATAGCGGCAAAGTCAGCCTGGGGATGTTGGTGGATGATGTCAGTTCCGAGGGCGACGTGCACAGTGTAGGGAATGCCCAAGCGGTAGGCATTGTAAAGCAAGCTGTATTGGCGGTAGATGAAACGGTCATCTGAGGCAATAAAGCGGCCCAGCGCTTCACCCATGCCGATTCCGTCACGAGCGCCTGCTCTGATTGCGCCGTTCATCAATGCACCCGTCTCCTCGGCCATTCCAAAGGAACCGTCTTCCAGGCTACGTGCCACGTCCTCGCTGGTGTGTCCTTGCAAGGCGATCTCGAAATCGTGAATTGTAGTGGCCCCGTTGCCTGCCAGATGGGTAATGACACCTCGCTGCATTAAGTCGATGAGCAAAGGAGATAACCCGCGCTTGACAACGTGCGCTCCAATCATCCAGATAACAGGCCGCCCGGCCTGGCGTGCTGCCACAATGCGCCCAGCGACCTCAAAAAGCTCAGAGTTGTCGAATGGAGGCACCGGCTGCCCGGGATGCACCATGTTCTCCAATGCCACCAGGTTGTGACGTTGTGGTAGGGGATATGTTCGCACCTGCGTCAAATCGATTGCCCGATATGGCATTGTTTTCTTACCCTCCTTGCCAGCCGCGGTAACCTCTGCCGTGCTCCGCCCACAGTTGTACCAAGTGCACACAGGTCTCCAATGCACGTCCCATGTCCTGCAAGCTCACCCACTCCAGTGGACCATGAGGGTTATGCGTACCCACGAATAGATTAGGGGTGGGAAGTCCGCGTTCGGTAAGCCTGGATCCATCGGTGCCACCACGCGTCGGAACGCTAATCGGCTGCAGTCCGGCACGGCGGATAGCTTCTTCAGCCAGCCGCACTGGGCGCATATCCTTTTCCAGCCAATAGCGCATATTCCGATATTGGCGTTCGATGACACACTCGACACGCGCTCGCGGCTCCATGCGTTGGATCTGTTCACAGAGGGCACGCACAAGCCGAGCTCGTGCGTGCAGAGCTTCTTCCTCAAAGTCACGAAGCAGGATACGCAGTTGCACCTGGGCTGCATTGCCGTGAATGTCGTGGAGATGAATGTAACCTTCGCGTCCCTCAGTTGTTTCCGGGGTGTCGTGGTCGCGAGGCAACATCTCGGCAAACCGTGCTGCCAGGCGTAATGCATTCACCATCCGTCCTTTGGCATTACCGGGGTGGATCGCTACACCTGTGATGGTCACGATGGCCCGATCAGCGCAAAAAGTCTCGTAGACAATCTCACCCGCCTCTTCGCCATCCAGAGTGTATGCCACATTGGCGCCTAACTCTTCGAGAGATAGATAGTCCACGCCACGACCAGTTTCCTCATCAGGGGTGAAGCAAATACGAATGGTAGGGTGTGGCACGCTTGGGTCTGCCAGCAGATGTGCAGCCAGCGTCATCAACACGGCTACACCTGCTTTGTCATCTGCTCCCAGCAATGTGGTACCGCTGGCAGTAATGATATCCTCGCCTATCTTATCTCGTAACTCAGGAGCATTTTTGTATGTCAGCACTTGAGTTGAGTCATCCGGCAGAGCAATGGGCCCGCCTCGATAGTTGCGATGCACAATGGGACGCACGTTCGCACCGGGATAGTCGGGTGCCGTGTCCACGTGAGCTAAAAAGGCAACAGTGGGCAAGTCTCGTGTCGCCACCGTGGCTGGTATGGTTGCCAACACGTAGCCCCACTGTGTGAGCGTCACGTCCTGCGCACCCAGTTTACCCAGCTCGTCGGCCAAGAGACGCAACAGCTCCCACTGACCAGCCGAAGAAGGAAACTCCGCCACGTTTTCTTTACTTTGAGTGTCAATCTGAACGTAGCGAATAAAGCGTTGCTCAATATCACTCAGAGAAGTGACCAAAGGTGATCTTTCAACACCCCCTTAACTGTATGGTTGATGGTTTGCCAAAACATCGCTGATGCTCTCAACTTATCGCCCACGTACGACAGATGTGTCAGACTGCACATGCATGCCTTCGTTATTGTCTCACAGGCAAGCTGTGGTCGGCTGAGAGCACCACATCACGCTTCACCCCCAAGCTGGCGCAAACGACGGATACACTGCACAATGCAACGCACAGTGTGGTAGCTAATCTTCCATGCGTGGCCCAGCGCATCATCAATTGGATTGCCATATCGATCAACTCGCTCGTACCACTCTCCGCCTGCTTCCATAACCACAAACTTGTCAAACACGAATCGGTAGACATTCTCAAACGCGCGCCAGTATTTCTCGTCGCCGAAGAGAGCGTAGGCATCCAGGAAGCCGATCAGCACCTCTGCCTGTTGCCAGAATTGTTTTTCGGTGAGAGTGGTCGGGCGATTATAAGGCCCTTCCACGAAGACACCCCCATACTCCCAATCCACGCCGAATTCGAGACAATTGTCGAATATAGGACGCACCACCGTGGCATATTGCTGACGCGGCTGTCCAAGAACATCAGCGGCATGAAGCAGCAGCCAAGCGAATTCTACGTTGTGACCGTATGAGGTGTATTCGATAGGGCGCGCTTGACCATCCTCTGGTGGTTTGTCCCGTCCCCATTCCACTTCAAAGAGGATGGCGGGCAGTGGTGTGAAGTCAAGCGCGAACTGGATGTACCCGGTGCCGTTCTCAGGGCGCAACATACGGTGGATGATCAGGTCAATCACCTCCAACAGCCGTCGGCGGTACGTGGCTGAGTGCGACATCTCATACATGTTCGTCAGCGCTTCCATCATGTGCATATGCACATCCATGCTCTTACGGTCGCCGCCGAAGCGTCCCGGGCGCTCGGGCTGCCAGTCGGGTTGCATGATCTCCAGGTAGCCACCATATCGAGTGTCCACCATATGTTTGCAAACCGCGGCATAAGTGCGTTCAGCCATTTCGCGCCCGCGCTCGTCTCCAGTGGCTATGTAGTATTCACTCAAAGCATACATCGCGAAGCACTGGCCGTAACCGATCTTCGCCTTCACAGTAGGGTTGCCTGCACGGTCAGCAATCCAGAACCATCCTTCGTGCTCTGCGTCCCAGTAGTGATCGATCAGGAACTGGGCGCCCATGCGTGCAAGCTCTCCACAGCGACCGCCTCCGTAGCCGTACCGATGGGTGCTCGACATAGTGTACAGCATACGGATTTGCATCAAGAACGTCTTGGTCGTCTCCCCGGTCGGTCGACCGTGACGATCGAAGTAGGTAAGAAAGCCCCCATATTCATAGTCCGGTGAGCGCTCAATCCAAAAGGGGAGCAAGCTGGTGGTCAGGTAGTGCTCCAAATGTTTCCGAACTTCGCGAATGCGCATGCTATCGGGCATAAAGTGTTCCTCCTAGATGATCAGGAAATACATCAGCCACATCTTGCCCCAGTTTCCGGGGTCCCCGCACCCGGAACATGGGTGTTGATCAGCGCTTCCACGCGGGAAACAACCATATCCGCGACTTGGTACAATTCCCCAACCACTGTGGCGCCAGCTGCAGAGGCATGTCCACCGCCTCCCCACTCCGCCGCCAGGTCGTTTACTGGCACGGTCGCATCGCTGCGCAGACTGACTTTGACCCGCTTGTCGGGCGTCTCCACACACAAGATGCTGACCAGCACCCCTGCCACTTGCATTCCGAAGCTGGCGAAGTTGTCAAGTTCTGACTCCTGCACCCCGTAAGCACGCAGCGTGTCCTGGTCCAACACGCTCCAAACAAGGCGTCCTCCCCCGGCAGATTGCATCACGTCCAGCATGTGTCCTTGCAAACGCAAGAGCCCAAGCGAGTATTGGTTGTAGGCGAGCTTGGAGAGCTCAGCAGGCTTGGCGCCCAGCTCAATGAGCTCTGCCGTAATGCGGTGTGTTCTAGGGCTGGTCTTAGGGTAGCGGAAGGAACCCGTATCCGTGAGAATCGCCACATATAGTGCACAGGCCATCGTCTCTGTAATAGTGGCTGCAGATGCACGCAGTAGGTCAAAGATCAACTCGGCAGTCGCCGCAGCCCCATCATCTACGACCTCTACATCGGTGAAGTGCTGAGGATCAGGGTGATGGTCGATACGCACCGAGCATGCCGATACTGTCGACAAGATATCCCCAATGCGGCCGACCCGTTTCCATCCTCCTGAAGCATCCAAAACTATGATCACCTCGGCTTGCCTGATCAAACGATCGTGACGTTGCGGCTGATACACGCGAATGCGTCGCCGAGGGTCGATGAAGCGATGCGGTCGTGCAACAGGGTCGCTGTTCAGGATACATACCTGCTTGCCCAGCATACGCAGGTGCTCTGCCAGCGCCAGCTCGCATCCTAACGCATCCAGATCGGGGTTGGAATGGGTGGTTATGAGAAAGCGGCTATGACGCTGCAGAATCTCCAGGACCTCATTCCACATAGGGCACGGCTTCCACTGCACTGCAAATTTGACCTATCGCCAGTGTCTTTCTACACACGGCTTATGTGTGAGCAAGGGGTGACGAGCCGACAACACATATACAGGTATAGAGTACTCATCCTGACAGTTCTTTCACCCGCTGCGCCACCGCCAGGCCCAGTTTGCGATGCTCGGGGGGGTCGAAGTGTATGCCATCGACGTCGCTGGAGACTATGACGGAGCCTGCGTCCAGGAAGGCACAGCCATATTGTTGGGCGATGGCTTGATAATGTTGTGCCAGTCGGCGCGATTTTTCGGTTGCCCCTTCAAACATCTCAGCAAATTCGGTCAGCTTGGCCACAGGGGGCGGTGCGATAACCAGAACTTGGGGGGCGTTTCCGCCCGGTCCAGCGGCACTTTTCTGGATAATCTCTATTAACACCCCGATGCCTTGGGCGATATCATAAGCCGAAAGCGAGAAACGCATTTTCAGGTCGTTGGTGCCGAGCATCAACACAACCAAGTCAAGGGGACGATGGGTTTCCAGGCAAGGGATCAGGTACTCTTTGCCGTTCTTATAACCCTCGATTGGATCGTCCCAGACGGTGGTGCGCCCGTTTAAGCCCTCTTCTATGACATAGTAAGCGTCTCCCAGTTCGTGTGCCAGAACCCCTGTCCAGCGCGCGTCGCGTGGGTAGCGTTCTGCATTGACCGGGTTGTAGCCCCATGTGTTCGAATCGCCATAGCACAGTATCGTTTTCATTATGTAAAATCCCCCTGTGGCAAGGCACACTAGTTATGCGCCGGGTGACAAAGGCGCTGTCACTGCCTGCGTCTGCGCTTGTATCGCTGCCAGCAACTCGTTGAATGACTGCGAAAAAGCAGCTACTCCCTCTTCAAGCAACTGGTCGGTGATGGCGCGAAGGTTCAAACCAACCTCCTCGAACTGGCGGATGGTTGCTTCAGCGCCAGCCAAATCTTCCTCCAGGCTGTTGCGAAGCTGTCCATGCTCCTTGAATGCCTGAAGCGTTTGAGGTGGCATCGTGTTGACAGTTGGAGATCCAATGAGCTCCTCTACGTATACCACATCACGATATGCCGGATTCTTGGTGCTGGTGCTTGCCCATAGCAACCGTTGCGGGCGCGCACCCTGCTCGGTCAAGCGCAAGAAACGCGGAGAACCAAACAGCTCCTTGTACTCACGATAAGCAATTTTGGCATTGGCAATAGCCAGCTTGCCTTGTAGGGCACGCAGACGCGCTTTTTCCGCCTCGTCTTGTGTCGCCTCTATTTTGGCCTGCAGCAATCGATCCGCCAGCGTGTCGACACGGCTGACAAAGAAGCTGGCGACCGAAGCAATACGTTTCAGCTGGCGGCCGGCGGCTGCGGCATCTTCTAAACCAGCAATGTATGCCTCGGCAGCACGTCGGTACATCTCGATGGCGAAGAGTAGGGTAACGTTCACGTTAACGCCTTCGCTGATCAAAGTGCGAATCGCGGGGATGCCCTCTGGAGTGGCAGGTACTTTGATCATAATGTTGGGGCGATTTAGCGTTGCAAACAGTCGACGCGCTTCGGCAATGGTTGCCTGCGTGTCGTGCGCCAGCAAGGGGTTCACTTCAATGCTCACATAACCGTCCAATGCGTCGCTCTGCTCATAAACCGGTCGCAGCACATCTGCAGCTGCTCCTATATCGGCAATGGCCAATGCTTCGTAAATCTCAAGTGTCGATTTACCTTGCTGGCTCAGAGTAGCGATATCATTGCGATACTCCTCTCCCTGGCTGATGGCGTTCTTGAAAATGGTCGGATTAGAGGTCACGCCGCGAACACCCTCATCAACCAGACGTTGCAGCTCACCCGAATGCAACAACCCGCGGTGGATATTGTCGTACCACACGCTCTGGCCGTAATGCAGCAACTCCATCAGGATATTGGAACTCATCTGACTTCAAACTCCTCCTTTACTCTGGTAGTGTAGCCATTCTGTCAGTCACTGTGAGTTAGAAACAATTGCTTCTCCGCGTAACGCTCACATTCAATCAAGAGCTTGCAGGATGTCCCCAGGTTTGAAGATACCACGCTCGGTGATAATAGCTGTAATGTAGCGCGCAGGCGTCACATCAAAAGCGGGGTTGCGAGCGGCTGATCCTGCAGGCGCTATGCGCACCCGCCCCGATTGTCCGTCATCCAGCAGCCCTTCGGCGTATAATACCTCTTCCTGGCTGCGTTCCTCAATGGGAATGGACTCTCCTGAAGGGCATGCCGGGTCGATGGTCGACGTTGGCGCAGCCACGTAGAATGGGATGCCCATCTCATGGGCCACCACAGCTTTCTCAAAGGTGCCAATCTTGTTAGCAATGTCTCCATTAGCTGCAATACGGTCGCTGCCCACAATGCATAAATCGACCTCTCCGCGTTGCATGAAGAAACCGGCAGCGTTATCAGCAATAATGGTATGCGGAACGCCTTCGTTAGCGAGCTCCCAAGCCGTCAGCTTGGCTCCTTGACTGCGCGGTCGCGTCTCGTCCACGTAGACGAATACGCGCTTGCCCTCGCGGTGTGCTGCGTAGATGGGTGCCAACGCAGAGCCCCAGTCGACGAAAGCCAGCCAGCCAGCGTTGCAATGTGTCAACACGCGGCAACCGTCGTGCATGAGCACGGCGCCATAGCGTCCGATCGCCTCGCCGGCAGCAGCATTCTCGTCAGCGAGCATTTGTGCAGTGCGCACGGCTGCTTGGCGTGCTGATTCGGCGTCTGGCGCACCCTCGATGGCAGCCAGCACACGACTGACAGCATAGAACAGATCTTGCGCCGTGGGGCGGGTCGCCCGAATGGTAGCTGCACCTTGCTGGACGTATGCTGCAAAGCCAACACCACGGGGAGCCTCCAAAGCAACCTGGGCCATTGCGTAACCGGCAGCCGCTCCAATGGCACCTGCGCCGCGCACCCACATATCACGGATTGCAACTGCTGTCGCGCGATGATCTGGTAGTGCAACGATCTCAAAGGTATGCGGCAACCGCAGCTGGTTGATCATATACACAGTGTCGTCTTCCATCCACACAGTGCGATAGGCTTTGCCGTTGACGATCATAGAGCCATATTCTCCAGGGATGATTCTCGCTACGCCCGTCTGTGCCTCTCATCGTCTGATTGGCGGTGCATAGTTGCGCGACATTGTACATCAGCGTGCCGAAAAGAGGTAGTCTGCGCAGAGCGGAGTAAAGCTGATAACTCAGGGATGGCACGGCACCAGCTCTGCATACGACTCTTATGGGTTGTTAGATTTGCCAGACAGCGCATTGGTATATATAATATGAGATGCTAGAATATATGTTGGATGGCGGCGTAGCTCAGCGGCCAGAGCAGGGGACTCATAAGCCCTTGGTCGGTGGTTCAAATCCACCCGCCGCCACTACCCTCTGCATGTAACGGCTGAACACCACCTTCCCCCTATATCTTGGCTGGTGTTGCACCGGGAAGAGGTGACGATGCGACACCACAGCCACAACATGAGCAGGGGGCCTATTTCCTTTTTGTCTCCGCTGTCAACCGTTTTCTCATTGACCGCCAGGCCAGCAACGCTGGTCCAAGCACACCAAGCTTTTACCGCAAAGAAGCTCGGCAGCGTTGGCCTCGGCTGACGATACGGTCGCAACACCTGCTCGACTGACACAGGCATCTTCACCCCACACCCCAACCCAATCCGAGCCGCAACCAAATCCGAGCCGCGACCGTGCGTAGGGGCGCAATACATTGCGCCCGTACCCGCCCCCCGGCCAACACGCACGTACTCTGGCCGCTTGCTGACGCGCGCGGCTCGGATCGAGTCTGAGCCGCGACCGTGCGTAGGGGCGCAATACATTGCGCCCGT
>CAKZLO010000031.1 GCA_937127125.1 uncultured Ardenticatenia bacterium | reverse complement strand
TATGGAGCAAAAAGTCAGAGCACAGAGAAGGAAACCACCTACTCAGATGCGACAAGCCGAAGGCCCGTATGAATGCACGTCTGGGCGTGGGGAAGAGTCTGCGTCCGCCCGGCTGCTCGGAGCCATCCGGGTTACAAAGAAGCCCCCCCACCATGCCGATGGAAGGGTCGCTTTCCAGCACATCCATCATGCGCCGCAAGCTACCCTCGGCAAGCACACTGTCTGGGTTGAGGAACAACAGGGCGCTGGCGGTGGAAGCGCGAGCGCCCATATTGCAAGCGGCAGCAAACCCAAGGTTACGGTTATTTCTGATAACGGACAGGCGTTCATCAGCCACGGAATTCATTAGGTGGTTGAGGCTTTGATCTGTGGAGCCGTTGTCCACCACCCATACATGATGGGTGTCATCGGAGAGTGCGGAAACAACGCAATCTAACAGCAGCGATCCGGCGTTGTAGTTGACGATGACTACGTCAGCGCTCACTTCGCTTGCTCCCCCACCTTGCGATCAAGATGCTGTCTTGGAGTCATCATCTGCACGCCTTCACACAAATAGCCGAACAGAGAAGCGGGTACTTTTGGATCTCTCCAGATGATGCGATCAAAGTACGCGTTGAACTCACGCAGGTAGTTGATGTGTTCCAGAGTAACGTCACCGGAAAGATCGGCCACACACCGGCCACCTTGCTTCCATATGCTTTTGAGTTGATTGAGCGGCACAGGGAAGTCTGTCAGCCCAAACGTGTAGACCGAGGGCAACTCCGTAGCCGCAGAGCGCCAGCGCTCCAGGTACTGACGCAAAACCACGTTGGTTTTGCGAAGCTGGCTGACATGGTTACTTCGGGTAACCGAGCGACTGTGGATTCGGTGTTGGTACAACGGTTGGGCTAAATAATACAGCTTGTGATTCTGTGCTATGCGCAGCGCGAGATCCCAGTCCTGAACGCCCGAAAGCCTCTCGTCACACCCCCCCACAGCCAGATAGGCACTGCGACGGATGACCTTCAAGTGCGATGCGACCATTCCATCAAGAAGGTCATCGGCGATCTGGTCTTGCGACTTGAACTTAATCCGATCGTATCCCCCATAGCGTGAGACACGCAGGGTTTGACCTGTTTCATCAATGTCGATACGGTCGGTAAACAGATAGTCTACGTCAGGCATGGATTGCAATGTCGTGCAAACAATGTCCAGAGCACCTGGAACGAGCGCATCGTCGCTGTCGAGAAACGCCATGTACTCGCCGCTGGCCATTTGAACGGCTAGGTTCTGGACTCTGCTGATACCTGCATTGCAAGGTTCTTTGTGAACAATCAGTCGGGGATGCTTGTCACGCAGCTCATCCATCAGCAGTGAGACACGTGGATCAGATGAGCCATCGTCAATACAAATGATTTCGAATGCGGACTGTCCCTGATCAGCCAAAGAGCTCAGACAGGTCCGCAGATAATCGAAGTGGTTGTATACAGGCACCACCACGCTGATCATCGGTCGCTGCTGAAGCGGTGCCAGAGACGACAGCGCATGAAGTATGGCGCAGGCTTCTTGGCGCGCATGAAGGGCAGGATCATCGGCAGGCGCAGCTTCAAGTGAGACTTCTTCCGGGTCGGAAGAGGCAGCTTGTCGGCGGGCAATTTCGGCCTGATAGATGGGGTTTGAGCGGTAGCACTGCTGGAACCATGAAACGACCGATTCGAAGAAAAGAGGTTCTCGGTGCCCCACCTTGTCGTTGATCTTCAGTCCGGCTTGAAGCCAGGCTAGCCCCATGTCGACATAGGAGCGCCGCATACTCATTTCGTGTTGCCGGTAGATCGCCCAGTGGCCTTCGATGTAAGCAATGCGCGCCCCCGCTAGAGACAGGTTGGTCCAGAACAACCAGTCTTCCTTGGCGCGGAGGTGGGTGTCAAAGCTGAGCTCAGGTGTCAGCACGGTGCGACGGAACACGCCAGCGTGTATGGGGATCGTGAAACCGCGCTCCCAACGGTAGAGAAAATCATGTTCACCTATTTCAAAGCGTGCAATGGACTCCTCGGTCTTGGTGAACATTCCTCGTGCTTCATCACACAACACGTAGTTACAGACGGAGACGTCCAGTTCCGGATTGATCTCGAGCTGGGCAATCTGGGCATCCAGCTTGCCAGGCGCGATGAGGTCGTCTGCATCCAGGAACTGTATGTACTTGCCGCGCGCCAATGCAATGCCGGTGTTGCGCGCGCCGGAAAGCCCCTGATTAACCTGCCGATGGATACGGACGACGCCCGGAGCCAGCAATTCTGCTTGGGCAAGCTGGTCAGCGATGCGCGGATCGGTACTGCCATCATCTACCACCAGTATTTCCATAGGGCTGGTGCATGCCGACAGCGCCGACATCACGCTCTGTTCCAGGAAGTGTCCTTGGTTAAAGCAGGGGATGATGACTGACACCAGGGGCGATGCGCGCTCGCTGGACATGCCAGCTTCTGGGTCGGGTCTACCGATGGGTGGCAAATAATGCGGCAACTCAGCCACTCTCTTCACAAAGCTGGACCATCCGTGGCGCTGGTGGATCAGCTTTTGCAGCTTGCTCGCGCGCAAAAATGCCTGATCCGGATCGGATATAATTTGATGTAAAGCCTGCTCATAGTCAGCTACACTGGGGTCCTCGGGCAGCGGATAACCGGTGGTCTCGTCGATAAGTTCGATGACACCGCCAACAGTAGGCGCGATCACAGGAATCCCCAGCGCACCCACTTCGAGCAGGATGTTGGGCATTCCTTCCCAGCGGGAAGTGAAGACGAAAGCGTCAAAGTCGTAGCGCTCCAGCCACTCGAGCGGCGACGTGAAAGGGCCTTCATAGCTTAGGTTGGGTATTTCAGGCAAAGCCATCTGATCATCCAGCACCATCTGCCCGAATACCCGGAAATCAGCAAACGGGCAGCGACGCACAAGTTCCAGGAACAGATCGACACGCTTTTCAGCGTCCAGACGGCCTGCCCACAGCACCAGAGGCCGTCGCCGCGACAGCGAGCAGGCGACAGAAAAGGTTTTGGACTGGCACCTTTGCCTAGGGGCCACGGTGAATTCCGGCAAGCCGTTGAGCAAGAGACGGCACGGTTGGTAGAGGACTGCCATGCGTGCCGTCTCGGTGGCCGACAAGGCGTATTCTCGCGCTGCGTCCGTCAGAAAGCGCTGGTTGTCTGACAAAAGGCCTGTCAGATGAGGCATGCCTTTCTTTAAGTAGGCGGCGGCATAGCCGATCTTTTTGCGACGGTCAGGGGTAAACTGAAAAGCAAAGATGCTGGCGAAGAGACGAATGTATCGTTTCAGGTGCGGTCCGTGGGCCAGGATCACATGCCAGGCCACTTCGCTGTTGATGTTGTGGAATGTATGCGGTTGACAAGCTCTCAGCAGGTTGTACAGCAAGGCCTGCTTGCGTTCGTAGCTAGATGGTGCGTGCAGGTATCTGTCCAGGACCACCAACAACACCTCAGGTGGCAACGGCATACGGTCACTGACCAGATCTTTGTCCGTCACCAGGACGACCACAGATTGACCGGGGCGAAGCTCCAGCGCGGCTCGGCACAGGTGCAGTGCAGCCCACTCTGCCCCCCCGGTCGCCAGAAAGGGCAAGGCAATCCAGAGGCGAGGTGCACCATGCCGCTTTGCATGAGCCGCCATGTCTCGTAGGATGTCTGCAAGCGCGAGTTCAAGGTCATAGTCTTGAGCGGCGATGTCGCCGCGTTTGCCGGGACGCAGCACAGCACGGATGGATTTGAGGGAGATGCCCCCTGTTTGACCAGAAGTCAGATCTGACAGAACAGGCTGCAGTCGAGCGCGCAGGCGCAATTTGGTTGTTTGCGACAAGGGTAGTCGGTGATAAACTGCCTTAGCCAGTGGCAGCAAAGACGTTCTGGACGGCTTCTTCATTAACGGTTATGCGTAAAGCGCTGACGAATCGCTGTGAAAACAGCCCCAAATTCGCCGCGAAACAGACGGCCAATGACACGAAGTCCTCGTGTCAGGCGCCAAGATCGAGAGGCCAAGATGACAGAGATCTGCGTTGACAAAGCCTCCA
>CAKZLO010000030.1 GCA_937127125.1 uncultured Ardenticatenia bacterium | reverse complement strand
ATCTACGTGCGGGGCTTCGGGGTCCCTCCGCCCACGTGCTGAACGGCCCCAACTGGCGCCGGTTGTCCGATCATGCCGCGCTGACTGCGAGGCTTGTGTCTTGTAAGACCACCCTCCGGCAAGCATCTTAGCCACCCATGGCCTGGTTGTGATCTTAATCTTGATCTTGTGTTTATTGCATTTACATAACATCATAACCAACAACAAATTCACAACGTTATGTTTCGTGCCGACAGTTTTTATGGTATATACGATTCATAATGTCGTTACGAACAACACGGCAATAAGTTATTGAAGTTATTGACGTTACGATGTTGAAAGGGCAAGACATGACCAAGATCATCTCCGTCGCAAATCAGAAGGGTGGCAGCGGGAAAACCACTATATCGATGCTCCTCGCCGGGGTGAGCGCGCAGCGCGGCTGGAAGGTGCTCGTTGTCGATGCCGACCCGCAGGCTACGGCAACCCGATGGGCGAGCGCAGCCCCTGAGGATGAACCATTCCCTGCCACAGTCTGTGGTCTGGCTGCTGCCAGGGAGAAAATCCACCGTGAGGTCAGGAAGTACGTTGGCGCCTTTGACCTGATCTTCATCGATTGCCCGCCAGCAATCGATAGTCCTGTGCCAATGTCGTCGTTTATGATCGCTGATCTGGCTTTGGTGCCAGTTCTGCCATCCCCAGCGGATGTATGGGCCACGCGCGCAATCGAGACGCTGATATCGAACGCACAGGACTTCAACGAGTCCTTGCAGGCCCGCATCGTTCCGAACCGAGTCAAGGACAACGTCGTCATCGCGCGCGAGTCGCTCGAGTTCATCCGCAGTAACTTCAGGATTCAATGCACCCGGTCCACGCTTGGCGACCGCACCGCCTATCAGCAGAGCGTCGCCATGGGGACGGTCGTCAACCGGCTGAAGGCACCCAAGGCGGCTGGCGAAATTGAGGTGCTTGCCAACGAGGTGCTGAATCTGCTTGAACTCTGACGAAAGGAAAGGGGGTACTAAATGAATGACATGACGAAACCGCGGCGCGACTTGGTCGCTGGCCTACGCGCCGGTATGGCATCCGAGGAGAATGCACTCGAAAACCGGTTCCGCAAGGCAGAGGCCCTGCTTGGTAGCGCCACACCCTACGCCGCATCTGCCGGCAAGCGCGCATCTGGAGGATTGCGTGCTGCGCGCTTCACCTTCTCAATGACCAGTCAGGATGCAGACCTAATCGAGAGGCAACTCATGCGGATCGCGGTGGAGACAGGCATGCGCCTGAATAAGTCGGAGCTTGTGAGGGTTGGCGTGATGGGCCTATCCAAGCTCACGACTGAGCAACTGTCTGAGGTTTGCTTGGGACTCAATCGTCTTAACAAGAGGACATAAACATGCACGTGCTAAACGAGATATTCGAGGCATTGATAGTCCGTATGCTACGGACGCTCGGCTACTTCAAGCTCTATGTCCAGGCGCTGGCAGGTAGGCGGCGTGAGAGCCTGCTGGTGCGTATCGGAGCAGCTTTTGGAGCTGGTGGTAGCGGGATTCTATATCTGGCCAGTCATTTTGATGGTTTCGTTCACGTAGCACTGCTGGCAGTGGCATATGGCCTCCTCGCCATATGCGTGTTTTTGCTCATCATCGCATTCCCGAGTGTCAAGCGGTTCTGGAGCCACGCTGGAATATTCATGGGCGTTTTGCTGGTGGTTGCGTACGCCATTGGCTATGGTGGTGTGCCCATGTTGGTGCTCGCTGCCGCTTTGGTGCTGATGTCCATCTCCATGCTGTTGATAGATGAGCGCTATCTTAGCGGTTACATACGCGGAGCAATGGCTGAGTGGCGCGTGCATCAGGTTCTGAGCCGTTTTAGCAAGGAAGATGGACGCCTTTTCTCTAATGCGATATTCCGGTTTGGGACGAATTCTGACGCCTCTATCGAAGTTGACCATATCCTTGTCAACTATGCCGGCGTCTTTGTTGTCGAAACCAAAGGCTTGTCCGGCATCATCGATGGCGACCAGTATAGTGATTACTGGCGCCAGATTTTAGGCAATGTAGAGAATCAGTTCTTCAGCCCGATCAAACAGAACAATATCCACGTCGATCTCATTACCCGCCTAGTTGGCGAGGGTGTCCCAGTCCACAGTGTGGTAGTTTTCACGTCGGCGACATTTGCGTCTCCAATGCCGTCGCATGTTGTCCGCCTTCGTGATCTAAGCAAGTATCTCAGGCAATTTAGGGACAAGGTCATGGATAGACAGCTCGTCAAAGCAGTTGCTATACGCTTGGAGGCTGCAATGGACACATCGCGGGCTGCGCGTGACGCACACATGCGCAGAGTTGCAGCAAAGCGGCTCACTGAATATGCGAACTAGGTGGCCAATATGTCAGAGAAGACAGCTAACGGTCACAGCGTAGACAGCCTGATTAACCGCCTGCTGATGCGCAGTTCAGCAGGCCGCGAGGCGATAGAGAACTGCGAGGACCCCAAGGAAGTTCGCAAATACATCCTCCATCTGCCTTCATGGGGTGATGCCGTAAGAGGAGCTCCTAATGAGTTCCTGCGTTCAGCGCTGTTCAGGCCCACAAATCGCAATATCAAGCGCTCATATCTAAAGGACGAGGCAATAGCGATAATCGGGGACGGAGAAATACGTTATACCGGCGAAGAGTTGCGTCAGGACGATGAGCCGGTATGGCTGCAGCTGATACACTGGTGCCGCGGCAAGCCAATTGGAGAACCAGTAGAGTTTCGTCCAGTTTCCATGCTGCGCGCGATCCGTAGGTGCAATGAAAGAAACCCGTCTTCCAGAGACTACAAGTGGCTGAGCGACACAATCACACGCTTAACCGCAACCGCCGTTGTAATCACATCACATAGGTTGAAAACAAAGCTTGGCCTTTCCATGGTGCGGCGCTTTGTCTATCAGGACAATGACGGTAACCGGCTGCCTCTCTGGCGTGTGTGGATAGAGCCGGAGGTGGTCGATCTGTTTGGTGGCGTCTATTACACCCAGGTAGAATGGAGCATGAGACTATCACTGCCTTCAGGATTGAGCACATGGCTGCTTGGCTTTCTGTCTACCCACCGCAACCCATATCCAGTGAAAATCGATACTATAATGCGCACCATATCACGTTATAACTCAACATCAGAGAACTCCATATACAACTTCAGAAAAGACCTGAGCAATGCTCTAGACGAATTGGTCGCGGTTGGATTTTTATCGTCGTACACTATAGACAAGTTTGGGCTCATTCATGTGCAGCGTAAGGCGTGATACATGACTAAGTCGCCCTCTGCTCGAAGAGGGCGTAGGCTTCTCATTTGG
>CAKZLO010000029.1 GCA_937127125.1 uncultured Ardenticatenia bacterium | reverse complement strand
GTGCTGACTTCCGTGTACTCTGTGATGACTGCGCTCCCGCTCCATGCATAGTAGGTGCGCACATCCCCTTCCTGTGAGATCAATCTCTCATTCGTCGCGCCATACGTGTAGCTTGCCAGCACACTTCCTGCTTCATCTCTGACACGCACCAATCTTCCTGCCGCGTCGTACTCCAGCCGCTGCCAACTGCTACTAGCTGTCTGCACACGAGTCTGATTGCCTGCCGCATCATACTCCCAGCCCGCACTGTTGATCCTGTTCGTCGCCTCATCGTAGCTCAACTGTGCATGCCCATCGCGTGGCACAACCGTGGGCGGTGGTGTTGGCGCAGGCGTCGGAGTAGGTGTGGGGGTCCGGTGTAGGCGTAGGCGTGGGTGTCGGCGTCGGAGTTGGCGTCGGTGTTGGGGTCGGTGGTGGTGAACTGATGGTCGCTGTCGTCTGCGCGCTCGCTTGCGCGCCATTGTTGTCCGTCACCGTCAAGGGTACGTGCCTGCTTGTGAATTGCTCCACGTTAAGCCATGTAGTATCCTTGCCGAACTTTGTCTCTCCAGCAAAGAACTCCATTTGCTAACTTGGCCATCCGTATCTGCTGCCTCTGCCGTAAGCGTAATCGTTAACCCAGCAGCAAAGACTGCGCCACTGGCAGGAGCTGTCAATGTGACTGTCGGTGGATTGTTCACTACCTGAATCTACTGATAATATCTCTTATGTAGAATCCGACCAGTCTTTTTATCAATCACGTACTCTGGTCCACCTCCGTTTAGACCTGGATCTTTAAGTTCAAAAATGACGCGCCATACATGGGTTTGCTCACATAAAATGATGTTGTAATCATCCAACAATCCATAGGCCTTGATTGCATCTTCTTTCGCAATGGAAACAGCCTTTTCTTTGTCTATCATGGTAATCTCCTGAGCCGTTCTGCCTTGATTGTCTCCTGTATTCTGCCCCCACAATGCTCTTCTTTCTTTAGAACATTGAACGAAAAGCACTGCGAAAATCCATGAAGCAAGTATGTACTTTTTCATCTCTTCCTCCGCGTAGATGCTATGGACACATATGGCGCGTATCAGAAGCGTTTCCTGGATAGCCGCCATCCACACCGTAAGGCCCAGCAGTATCAGGATTGCTGCCACGGCGGTTTAATAGCATTAGCTAAATATTCTGCCATTGCTCCGAGCGCCAACACACCAGCGAAGGCGTGCACCGCTAACGTTGCCAAACTCTGTCCTCTCAAGACATAGAAGATGGCATTGACGAATTGTCGCAAGTCCAAGGTGTGTGGTCGTCCGCGCGGCTTCGGCTCTGGCAGCAAGCATTTGCTAAGATGCTACTGGCTATCGGTCAAGTCGGAAGGATCACTTTGGTCTTGCATACCCGAAACTTAACCAATGGCCTGTCCGAAGGCTGTTTTTCAAACAGCCTCTTACAACCTGAAGTGGTTGCGCGACAGGTTACAGGTTGCAGCGTGACGAGCAATCTACAACTGTAAAGTTGAGTTATCTTAACGGTTAACCTTAATTGTTACAGTATTTGAGACAAGGGGCTGCCTCCAAATCGGTATCGGTAAAGCTTTGAGTTCTGCCTCTGTCAGTGATGATGCCCACTCTTCGTAGTATATTGCCGTCAACCTATACAGACCTGGCTGAAGCTGCATTTCAATTTGATCGGTTATGCCGTAAATTGTTCCTGGTCTGAGTTGTATATAGCTACGCCCCAAGATCTCAGGCACTGTGGATGCTCTGGGAGATGATGTCGCTGACACTATGAGTGGATCTCGTACTCCACGATCTAATCTCATTTCCTTGCCCTTTTCATCTGTGACAACAAGCTTAATGTAATTAAATGGCGAGAAGACAAGGAATCTACCTGGGTCAGATCCAACATAATAAGAATCCGATTGTGATGTGTTCACTAAAAGAGCTGTAATTTCTATCGGCTCACCGAATTTATATTTTACTTTTGGCGTTTGCAGAATCAGACGCATTACAGGTTTATTAAGCTGGTTCTTAGGTGAAAGTGAACCACTTGCTATAGGTAAGCATACAAGCAAAAATCCTAGGATGAACAGACGCTGCCTGTTGGCCTGTTTACTTCGAACGGTTGGATAAACTGCAAAAGGCTTACCTAATAACCCTAAACTTTGGAAGACCACACGCTTTTGAGATCCTATCGTAATCTTCTTGGAGATTTTTGCCATCGATTTCTGTCCCCATCCCACTAAGATGCCTCATTTCATGAATAATCATTGCAGCTTGTGCATCTAGATCCGCACTGAAAAACAGATTGTTTAGGAAGATATTGTATCCTCCGCGCTCAGCTGATGCTGGATACCTAATTGGTTTGGCTTGCGCATCTCTTATAGCACTTCGTATAACAAATGCAAACCGTCCCCCAGTGCCTTTATATCTAGGATTAAGGGTATGGGCATTTAGTATGTTCATACGACTTAGCAAAAACTTTGCTTTATCCACTCCACCAAGAAGTGCTGCGCAGTCTGGGTTTTTAAGTAATTCTCGTACTCTATTCCGTACTGCATCAACCTGAGTTTGTTGTTCTGGAGGAAATTGACCACCAGCCGCTTGCCTTTGTAAATACTCCGCCACTGCCCCAAGCGCCAACGCACCAGCGAAGGCGCGCGCCGCCAACGCCGCTAAACTCTGTCCACCTTTCCCCGATAAATTCACAATGATCAGTGGCACACGTCCAAAGATCGCATAACTAGCTGCCATCGCTCCAATGATCTGGCGCACCTTCGGTGGTCCAAACGCATATGCAAACAGCAGCCCTGAGGTGATCGCCATCTGCACACCAAACATCACCCCAGCAATCGGCGCCAACGCCCCAGCAAAGGCCATCACCGCCACAATCGCCACAAACACGGCGGCGACAACTGCCAACGCACGCATCGCTTTCGAGATGAAGCTGAAGACCTTCTTGAAGAAGGAGAGAAATCCCAATCCATCCGGGTCAATACGGTTGATGGGATCGTTCGTGCAATAGGCATAGAGGTTCAAAGACTGAGGATCACCGAGGTTGACAGACTCTATCCCAACAGGATCAACTTGGGTGAATCTACCTTGTAATGGATCATAATGCCGATTGATCGCATAGTCTAACCCTGTCACTGGCGAGCGATCATAAGAAGTAAACCTGCGATTACTCGCTCCTGTACTCTCAACATCAAGTGACACTCCGAAAGGAAGCGTCACCTGCTCGTAGCACGATCCATCTTGATTGTTGGTCACCAGTCTCGTTCCAAGTCGGTCTGGATGATGGAATTCTACTCGCTCACTTCCTCCACCTGATGGTTGAATTGTCGCTAACAGTCTCGCACCTAGATAGACGTAATGCTTGCTCCAGATGGGCTGTGTTGACGTGCTGACTTCCGTGTACTCTGTGATGACTGCGCTCCCGCTCCATGCATAGTAGGTGCGCACATCCCCTTCCTGTGAGATCAATCTCTCATTCGTCGCGCCATACGTGTAGCTTGCTAGCACACCTCCTGCTTCATCTCTGACTCTGACCAGACGACCGGCCGCATCGTACTCCAGCCGCTGCCACCCGCCACTGGCTCTCTGAATGCGCGTCTGATTGCCTGCCTGATCGTACTCCCACCCAGCCACGCTGATCCGGTTGCTCGCTTCATCATAGCTCAACGACGCGTGCCCGTCACGCGTTACTCCCGTTGGGCTGAGCCTAAACTGCTTTGGCGCCCCCGATAACAACTCAACCTCTCCACCTTGGCCCGCTCTGTCAACCCCATAAACCCACAAACTATGGCTCACACCATCGCGAAACGCCTCCCCTATCTGCCAACTGAAACCATGATCGCCAGGATAGCCGGTCACCTGATTGACATCCGGACGTGGCTGATTGGCACGCGCCGCGCCAGCAAACCGCCCCGTGCCCGCTGGACCATCGACATAGAAAAGCACTTCGATCGATTCGGCTGCGGCGTCCGGATCAAGCGTCCAGCCAAAGGCCATGCCATTGCTGTCGATCCCATCAAGCCAGCCGATGGGCCTGCGATTCGGTGGTGTCGGCGTAGGTGTCGGCGTTGGCGTCGGGGTCGGTGTGGGCGGCGGATTGCTGATGGTCGCCGTGGTCTGTGCGCTCGCTTGCGCCCCGCCGTTGTCCGTTACCACCAACTGCACAGCGTATGTGCCAGCTTGTGCATACACGTGTGTTGCGGTCGCTCCCGTCCCGCTCGCTCCATCCCCAAAGACCCACACGTAGCTTGTGATCTGGCCATCCGGGTCGTATGAACCGCGCCCATCGAACTGAACAGCTTGCCCCGCTTGCCCGCTGTACGGCCCGCCTGCAACCGCCACCGGTGCTTGGTTCGGCGGCGGCACCACGTTGACAACTACATTCGGCGCCACGTCGCCAAACCACCCGGCTCCATCCTGCGCCATCTGCCACTGGAAGTTGTACTGTCCAACCGTGGCCGGTGCTCGCACTGTGAATTGAAATGTCACTTCCGCGCCGGGCGACACATCCGTCGGCACCGCCACCCGATCCCGGAACCAGGGGCGCGCCGTGAACGCCGTGTCACGCATGCCCGCGGGTCCAAACACCAACTCCTGTGCCAACGACTCGAACGACGCCCGCGTGCGCCGCTCCGCATAGCGCGCCAGATACTCGAACCCTTCGCCCGAATAGCTGACGGCGCTTCCCGGCTCGCGCTCAAACGCCAGCCGGCCTGAGCGCCAGTTCGG
>CAKZLO010000028.1 GCA_937127125.1 uncultured Ardenticatenia bacterium | reverse complement strand
AGCGAGCAGCGCACCGCAACGACTACACGCCTGGGTCGTGTTGTGGGGCATAGAGCCAGACGTTGGTATCGATGAATGCCAGCGGAGCCGGTAGATTACTGGCGCTCATAAATCTCATCCCGCGTGAGCGGCGTGAAGGCAGCAAGTTGATAGGGATGATCGAGGAGGTAGTCAATCATATCGAAATCTTCCTCAGGGTCTTCGGCAAGAATAATCACACGCACGTACCCTTTGACGCGATCCTGATACTCTTTGGGCAGTGCAATGGTTCCATGCTCGATGTAGGCCTGAAATTCAATCGTCGCCATAATGTCATCCTCTTATGAGTCATCGTACACACAGTGCATAAACCTTTTAGCACGATACCTGTAGCACGATGCTGGATAGGGGACAAGGGATGGAATAGCGAGTGGAAATTCGTGGTGTCCAACGGGGTAGTTATACACATAGCCATCGGGATGGAGACTTGCCGGCGTGCGTTCAACGCCCGCAAACGGATCGCGGCTGAGGAAGCGCCCGTGCCGTGGCTGATACCACCGCGCGCGCAGATAGACCAGCCCACTCGTTCCATCCTGCAGCTCGCCGGTGAAGCCGAACGTTGGCGGTAACGCCCTGCCCTGCGGCAATCCCCACGGATCGTAGCTGAGCGCCGCCAGCGGCACACCCGTCGCGTCCAGCGTCTGGCGCACGCTACCCAGCGCATCGTGGCCGTACCACGTCTGCGCCGTGCAACGCCAGCAGGCGCTCATGGCCGTACACGTCGTCAGTGCGATTCGCTCCTTGAGTCAGCTGCAGCACCTGACTCAGCGGCGCGACCAAGTCCTGCGTGTACCGGGTGGTCGTGCTGTCCGTCGTCTGCGCGACCAGCACGCCGTCGCCGGTGTACGCATACGTCGTGGTCGCACCGTTATGCGTCGTGCTGGTGAGCCGACCGAGCGCGTCATAGGCATAGGTCGTCGTGCCGTCGTGGAGCAGGTTACCGGCCGCGTCATAGCTCCAGCCGACCACCTAATCCGCCGCGTTATAGGCGCGCTGCTCCACCAGCGTCCCGTCCACCCACACCGCGGTGCGGTTGCTGAGGAAGGCGTAGCTATCGCTACGCCTCATCCCTGTTGACCGCGGCACGGTCAAACACATGCTCAAGCGCTTCAAAGACGGTGTCGAAAGCAAGCACCGGACAAATGACAGGTTTGCCCTCCAGATGATAGAACTCGCCGCCAATGAACTGGTATGGACTATCGCCAGCAAGACGATCCGCGTCCCAAGCAGCCATCTCGGACGGCATGGAGCGTGGAGATCGGGGTTTGAGGCTCATAGCATTGTTCTTCCAATGACTGACTACGATGAGGTATAGTTGAGCACTGGCGGTTCTCGCCAAGCTCCTACTCTTTGGGCATAGTTAGAGTCTCCAGGAAGGCGTGAAAGTTGTCCGCCACAAAGTACACATTGCTATAACTGGGCAACTCGCATTCGCCAACTTCAAATTCATGTTCCCAGAAATATACTGTGACATGATCGTTCCCGCCAACCGAAATACATACCAAATTTCCGCCCGGATCATGCCCGATAGGCAACAGATTAGGCGGGATACGGTCCTTAAACAGTTGAGCGTACCTCAGAAGATTATATTTACCCCCTTTACGCTCAACAACCACGTTAGTACACCAAAGTTGCTACGTGGACAGCCTGCTATGGGGAAAATATTGGGATGCAGATACCCCCCATTATGCTGCAGTAAGAAGTTATGGTAGTCGTCGGGTAATCGTACACCTAACAAGTGTTCCACTTCCCGCAGATCATCTTCGCTAACCGGTTTGAGCGATCCGATAATGCTAATATTCATCATGGCAGTGGTCCTTGCTCTCCAATTACTTGTACTCCACCATGGTGACGAAGTGCATAATGAAGATCCCTTGGAACGAGTTGCATGGTTGTGCGAGCGTGGTGATGATGCCACACCCAATCATTCCTTAGGTGCGGTGGTAAATCGACGGTATCGCCAAACCCGGCCGCTTGATTGGCAGCCTTGTAATCATGATAGTAATCTCCTCGCATTTTAATCCGCACTTGCATTTTTGCATACGTTGTGAAATCAGGATATCCTTGGATCGTGTAGGCGACACCGCGTGGGTACTTAGCCTTGATAGCAGGATCATTAGGGTAGAAAGTCCGTCCGCCTTGCGTCGCCACCTTCTCACTCGGCGTCCTCCGCTTCGGCAAACCTTTTGGCATGCGAAAAACACTAGAGTCAGTAGCACCAACCACACGTCCGCGGACTGCGCCTTCGCTTCCACGCAACCACCCGCCTCGGGGATGACATGGTCCCCGAAATCTGTCAATCCGAAATGTTAGAGTCTCCCGCCTCTGACTGCGCCTGGACCCAGTCCCGTTTGAATTCTGTCGGCGACCGATACCCCAGGCTGCTATGCGGTCGCTCCGTGTTATAGTGCTGCCGAAAGCCTTCTAGCCGCACGCGCGCCTCGGCCACCGAGGCGAAGACATACATGTTCAGGCATTCATCGCGCACGGTCCCGTTGAAGCTCTCGCCGTAGCCGTTCTACCATGGGCAGCCGGGATCGATGTACAGCGTCGTGATCTGCTGACCGGCGAGCCACCCGCGCAGCGCCAGGGCGACGAACTCCGGGCCATTGTCACTGCGGATGAAGGCCGGCACCCCATGCGTCCCGACCAGTCGTTCCAAGACGGCGATGACTCGCTGCGCTGGTATGGAGCTGGCGACCTCAATGGCCAATCCCTTGCGTGTGAACTCATCCATGACGGTGAGGATGCGCCACACGGTCCCGTTCTGGCATCGATCCTCCAGGAAGTCATACGTCCAAACATGCCCAGGGTAGGTCGCTTTGACTGGCAGTGCGCTCCCCGTGGCGCGCCGTCGCGTGCTGGGGCGTTTGCGGACCTGCAAGCGTGCCCGCTTCCAGAGCCGATGAATCCGTTTCTTGTTGACCCGTCGCTTCCGACGCACCAGGGCATGGATGCGGCGGTAGCCGTAGCGCGGATGCTTGGCGGCCAGCTCGTAGATCTCAGCGGCGAGCTCAGCGTTCCGATCCGGCCGCGCCTGGTACTGAAAGGTCGCCCGCGCGAGCTGCACCAGGCGGTAGGCGCGGGGCCGCGACAGTCCACGTTTCACCAGAAACTGCACGGCATCGCGTTTCTCCCGGATCGTCAGCCTTTTTTTGCCAGCAACTCCTTGAGTCCATCCACTTCCAGGTCGCGCTCGGCTAAGAGCCGCTTGAGGCGCGCATGCTCCTTCTCGAGCTCCCGCAGGCGCTGTGCCTCGTTGACCGACATCCCTCCGAACTGCTTACGCCACCGGTAGAACGTCGTCTCAGCGATCCCGTGTGCCCGGCAGATCGCGCTGATCGGCTGGTCGCCGCGCTCGGCCTGCTCCAAGATCTTGATACTCTGCTCCGTCGAAAACTGGCTGCTCTTCATCGATGTCCTCCCGTTCTAGGGAAGACTCTAACCTATTAATCTGCCAGTTTTCGGGGGTCATATCAATCAATAGTCTGGATAGCCGGCTTAGGCAGGATAGTACGCACCGCTACAAGCTATGGTCGCATCTTTATTTCTATGTAGATACTTGGGACAGCTTCAATGGTTCCTTTGATCTGGGGTTCATTGTTGCCCACCTGTACGTCTAACTGCATGCCCTCCCCCAGCAATTCCAAGAATCGCGCTGTTTCGATACTTTGGGATGGAACCCACTTCCCGTAGAGATCGAAGTTATCTACCTTCGGCTCTATAATACTTCCAACAACGACACCGTCCCATTTCACCGGAAGAACTTGTCCTTTCACTACCGTCTCCAAACTATATAAAAACCCGACTTACTGACACCTCTAGGTGGGATGAAAAGATCTGAGATGCCAAACTCATGCATCTCGGCATCTTTGAAGCGCTGTGATTTTGTTCTGCCTCCTAGTCGTCGAAACTCTGCTTCAAAGTCTAAGCCTGCAGATCGTGGTCCTCGTATTTTGAGTAACTCGACATCCACCCCTTGGGCCCGAAGCCGCGCGAAATTTTGCTGAGCCGCCCTTTGACTTAACGTTGTTGAGATGAATGGACTGCTAAAACGACTTGCCTGTGCGTCTTGCAGCGCATTAACCCGTACCGCAGGATCAGTCGAGTTGACCCTATGTAACAACCGCATGCGCTCATTATACGCGCTCATCAAACTTTCGCCAGCCTCTCTAAGGTTTCTAAATGTCCCCCCTGTAACGATTTCTGAAGGTCCTCGAGGTTGGACGCGATAGACAGTTACGAGATCATTAGCCGTAGTTGCACGGTGCACCGCTGAAATACCAGTAGCTGCGCCGATAAGTTCAATGCCAACACCTCCCATCCCCTTGCCAAGGAGGTAGCTGTCGTCGCAGATGACACCTTGATAGAGATGACGGAACGGGTCGATGAGACCATGAGCCACAACACTGGGGATATCAGTTAGGCGGAGGCTCTTTAGTTGTTGCCAAGCCTCATTACGCGCTTCAGTGCTGGTGATCAGTGTGAACGCACCGACCACTGGATCGGTCACATTGCTCACCACTCCCGAAACATAGGCCGCACCGTCATCATAGTTCCAGTATCGTGGATCAAAACCAGCAAACTCGCACTCGTCGCTGCCCCACAGCCAACCGATACAACGGCCCGTAGGATCTCTCAGCAGCACCGGATTGCTATAGGCATACTGGTACGGAT
>CAKZLO010000027.1 GCA_937127125.1 uncultured Ardenticatenia bacterium | reverse complement strand
GCTTTCGAGAAACCAGCTCTAGAAGGCATGACCTTTGACGGCAAAGTTTATGGAGTGCCAGCCGAGTTTAATACATTCGTATTGTTTCTAAACAAGAAACATTTCCAGGAGATAGGTCTTGACGCTGAAGCGCTAGCTCGGCAATGGCTCGAGAGACCAATTACTTGGGATGAGTTCTTCGTATTAGCCAAGAAACTTGAGAAGAGAGATGATAAGAACAATATTACACGTATGGGGTTCAACTGGGTTTGGCGACTAGATCCATTCTGGTACGCACAGCAGTGGTGGAATGTAACAGAGCAATACGGCTGCAAGGTCCTGGACGAGAGTGGTAGAGCCGCTATCAACTCACCAGAATGTGTGGCCGCTTTCACCGAAACATGGTACCGGTTAGTTAAGGATGACATGGGCGGTCCGGACTTGGCAACCCCTAATCCAGTATACGCGTTTCAAGACTTTATGGATGAACGGCAATCCATATGTATGGGTGGTCCTTGGGCCCCGGCGGCTTGGCGCGAAAACGCACCCGAGGTGTATGAGAATTTCGTTGTTGCTCCCATCCCTCAAAAAGATCCCGATAACCCTCGCACCTTTATCCACACATATGCTCTGGCGGTGAGTTCTGCTTCGAAGGTGCAAGCTGAGTCGTGGAAGTTCCTGAATTTCTTGCTCTCGAAACCGGGCGAGATGTATAGAATAGCCGGTTATATCAATGGGCGTAAGGGTATCTTCGAGTCCCCAGAGCTAAAAGAGGCACTGCGAGGATTAGAGGTCTACATGAGAAGCTACACCACCGGCACATTCGTCTGGCGTTCTGTCACTTGGGCGCAAGAGGGTGATATTATCAAACGGGCCATTGAGGAGTTCATGCAAGATGGCAAGGTAAAGGAGGCTCTCGATAGAGCAGCGGAGGAGATCAACAGGGTACGCAGTCAATAATAAAAAAATCGAGTAGTCAGCAAGTTAAGTTTTGTCAGATCGGGATTGAAAGTGAGGATTCTTGAGATCAAGAATCCTCACTTGGTGTCATAAGGGAGAAATTCGGATAATTGAGGATACGATGGCCAACATTAGAAGTCTACGTCGTCGTCTCGGGAGCTATAATACCAAGGTTGGGCTTTGGGGGTTTCTTTTCACGTTACCTGCGATCACTATGCTTCTCATCTTCAACATAGGACCGATGATCAGCGCGTTTCAAATCAGCCTAACGAACTACGATATGGCACGTCCAGCGGAGTTTGTTGGCTTCGATAATTACTCTAGGATATTTTCTAGCCCGTCGTTTATGAATTCACTGCGCGTCAGCGCTGTCTATGTTTTTGGCACCGTTATACCGGTCTGGTTTATCTCATTTGGGCTAGCCCTAGCATTAAGCAAAGTGAAGTGGTTTGTCGGTGGTTGGCGTACCTTGTTGTTTCTGCCGACTGTCTTGCCACTTATGACCGTCACACTGGTCTGGAAACTATTCTTTCACTTTCGGGGGGTGATGAACGCTGTCCTAGATATGTTGAACTTGGCTCCAGTGGGATGGCTTACCCAGTCAGCGTACGCACCTCTGGCTCTGATTATTACCAGCTGGTGGCATGCGCCTAGTTATTACATGGTGCTGTTCCTAGCAGGATTACAAGCTGTGCCAGATGTCTATGACGAGGCTGGGCAAATTGATGGAGCTAATTTCTGGCAAAGACTGTGGTACATTATCTTACCTCTTATGCGCCCCACAATCATACTGGTAATAGTTCTTTCTGTTATCAACGGTTTCCGTACGTTTGCACTCCAGCACGTAATGACGGGTGGAGGACCTGGCACGTCCACTGAAATCATTACTCTCCTTATATACAAAACCGCTTTCAATTTTGGCAAGATGGGCGAGGCAACCGCTATGTCAGTGATCTACTTCCTGCTGATTTTGATATTCTCTTTGATCCAGCTCAGAGTTCTGCGAAGAGGTGTGGAATGTGATTAAGAGAGCTTTAGCCCAGCTAGTACCATATGTGTTTCTCGGGATCTCTACGATCATCACCCTGGTACCCGTTATCTGGATGGTCAGCACTTCCCTTAAATCTTCTGCTCGTGTATTTACATTCCCCGTCGAATGGTTACCGGATGGACTTCACCTTGAAAACTATATTGAAGCATTAAATGCTCGACCATTTTTTCTGTACTTGTTTAACTCGATACTTGCCTCGACGATCAGTGCCCTGATCACGGTAACCCTGGGCTCGGCTGCGGGATACGGACTGGCTCAGTTTCGTTTCCCAGGGAGAGATCTGCTGTTCACCCTCATTCTCTCTACCCTTATGATCCCGTTTGAGGTAATTGCTGTTCCGTTATATCTTCAGGTGTACCGCTGGGGATGGATTGACTCGTATGCCGGCCTTATCTTGCCAACCTCGTTGTCAGCCATTGGAATCTTCATAATGAGACAATATTTGTTGGGAATACCTCGCGATCTTATCGAGAGTGCTCGCATAGATGGTGCCAATGAGCTCCAAATACTTCCTCAAATAATCTGGCCGTTAAGCATGCCAGCGATTACAGCGGTAGCTATTTTCACTTTTGTATCCACTTGGAATAGCTATCTCTGGCCTCTGCTGGTCATAAACAACGATCTCTATCGTACTTTGCCGCTTGGTATGGCACTCTATGAGAACCAGCTAACTGTTACCTACAATCGCGTTATGGCAGTAGCTGTCTTTGGCGCATTGCCACTCATCTTGTTGTTTGTTATCTTGCAGCGTAATTTTATCAAGGGCATCGCTTTAACGGGCTTAAAGGAAGGTTAGCAAACAAGAATGGCCATTCTGGTATTCGACATCGGTGGAACCCACATTCGCACAGCCCTCTTCGAAATACCTGGTCAGACTGTGCTTAGTAGACAGATTCGGTGGAGCGACCTCGGAAAACCGCTTCCTGTGCTAGCGTTGATAGATTACGTGAGAACACAAGTGCAGCAGGCCCATCGATTCGCTTCGGTCGAGGCGATCGGGGTCTCAATAGCAGCCATAGTGGATCCCCGTGACGGTTCTATCAAAGTCAGCGAGAATGTTGGTTGGGAAAATATACCTCTCAAGGAAATTCTCGAACGAGAGATTGGTCTACCAGTAGTCGTTGATACAGATGCCTTCTGCGGCGCAGAAGCGGAGCTCAGATTGGGTAGTGCTAGAGGTCAAGAGTGCGCGCTTTACATAGTCATTGGTACTGGTATTGGTCATGCGTTGATACTAAACGGACATGTCTGGCGAGGAGCCCACAACGCTGCCAATGTTTTCGGCCACCTCAAGGTTAGGCCAAATGGTGAACCCTGTTATTGTGGCGGACGAGGATGTGTCTGTCAATATGCTTCTGGGGAGGGGATCGCGCGCTTGGGACGAAGGATTTTGGGTGATCTCCATCCAGAGATCCGTACAGAGGAGGTCATCGCTGCTTACCATCGCGCAGAGCAATGGGCTAATCAGGTGCTTACGCAAGCGCACGAGAGTCTTGCCTACGCTCTCAGTTCTCTTTACAATCTATTAGATGTAGAGTGCGTCATCATCTCAGGCGGGATCACCACAGCCGGATTTCCTAATCTTGATATGTTGCGTAGCATGACCGAATCATTTGTTCATTCCCAAATACGGCCAATTACACTACGCTATGCTACCTTCCGCCAGGACGCGGAATTATTAGGAGCCGGCCTGCTGGCCATGGAGAAAACAAAATGAGCAATGCAAATAATATTGTCGTTATGATTCAACGCGCCCGCCGAGAGCAGTGGGCTTTAGGACAGTTTAACATGAGCAACTTAGAGACTCTCCAGGGCATTGTAGAAGCAGCAAATGAGTCCAGGTCTCCTGTGATTGTAGGTGTCTCTATGGGAACAATGCGACATGTTGGCTTAAACTATTTGAAAGGTTTCATCTCTGCTGCCCGATCAGAGGCCAATGTGCCTTTATATTTCCATCTCGATCATGCCCCCGACTTCGCTACTATAGAGTCAGCTATCGAGATCGGTTTCGACTCGGTGATGATTGATACGTCACGGTATCCTATTGACCAGAATATTGAGGCCGTTCGCAGAGTGGTTGCCTTTGCCCATGCTCAACAAGTTGGTGTCGAAGCGCAAATTGGTGAAACTTGGGACGAAGAAACCGGAGAAACAACAACACAAAAGTTCACCGATCCTGACCAAGTAGAAAGGTTTGTTACTGCAACTAGCGTGGATTATCTAGCAGTATCGTTTGGCAATACACCGGGCAGATGGAAAGGAGAGGCGGAAATCGATATATCTCTGCTTAGTCGGATCGCTAGCCGTTCACCAGCTCCTATCGTTCTCCATGGAGGCACAAGTATTCCATCCACTGCGCTCAAAGAGGCAATTAGAGCTGGTGTTGCCAAAGTAAATATTGACACTGCTATTCGCCAAGCTGTCACTAGGGTTCTGCTCGCTCAGTATACAAGTGCGCCTGTACCCATTGATCCGCGCAAGGCCTTTCGAGAAGTACGTGAGGAAGTGAAGAAAGTAGTAGTCGAAAAAA
>CAKZLO010000026.1 GCA_937127125.1 uncultured Ardenticatenia bacterium | reverse complement strand
ATTGAGTACCTCAAGTTGCTAGAACGCATCGTGGATTACCAGCTCAGCCCGGAGTTTCCGAATGGGTATGCTTTGCCAAGCGGCAGCGCAGCCATTCGGTGACAAGCAGACTTGCGTGACGAGGAATTTCGGCAGAGGCAGTATATCGCTTATGGCTACGTAGTATGCCGAATTCCATCCCAACCGAAAAGGGGGGTGATGCCTGACTACGTGAAGCGGTAAAAGTGAAGTGTTGTTCTTGTCTCACTCCAAGAATCGTTACCAAATATTGGATCAAAGGAGGACAACCAAGATGAAGTCACAAGGTTTACTGTATCGTGTCTCGGCTCTAGTTGTTTTGCTGGCTCTGGTCGTTGCGCTGGCGCCAGTAGTTCCCGGCCAGGTTCAGGCACAAGAGAAGGACTCCTTCTACTTTGTATATGTGCCGAAGCTGGTCCACCCATGGTACGACGACGTGAAACGCGGCGCAGACGCATCTATCGCCGAGTTTGCCAAAATGGGCATCACAGTTAAGTACGATTGGGATGCACCACCTAGCGCTGACGTTGTGTTGCACACCCAACGCATCGAAGCAGCCATTGCTAAGAAGCCTGATGTAATCTTTGTTTCTTGCTTGGATGCTGCCGCTGACAAACCCTTGATCGAAGAAGCACAGAAGCAAGGCATACCAGTGCTCAGCTTTGACACACCTTGCCCCGATACAACGGTCGAGGCGTTCATCGGCCGTTACGATTATGAGGCTGACGGTGCGGAGGTAGCTGAGGCACTTGCCAAGGCGATCAACTACAAGGGTGAGGTTGCCATCTTGGCCGGTAGCCCAGGAGCAGCGAACCACAGACAGCGAGTAGCCGGCTTCAAGAAAACAATGGAGAAATATCCCGACATTCAAATTGTTGCCGAGGAGTTTGACAACGACGATGTCGAACGAGCTGTCAACTTGA
The DNA here is from genome assembly GCA_937127125.1 of uncultured Ardenticatenia bacterium. Lineage (GTDB taxonomy): Bacteria > Chloroflexota > Anaerolineae > 4572-78 > NAK82 > NAK82. Next base: position 1,141 of record CAKZLO010000026.1, on the reverse strand, counting down.
CTGCCAGCATCCTGCAGGCGCATCCCAACTTGGCAGGCATTTACGGCTGCAATGCCTCTAACCCGATCGGTGCCGGGCGGGCCCTTGTCGAAGCCGGCAAGGTGGGCCAGGTGGTACTCATCGGTATGGATGACCTGCCTGATATGGTCGCGTTCGTTCGCGACGGCACAGCTCTGGCGATGAGCGTGCAAAACGTCAGCGAGATCGGTTACTGGACCATCAAGTACGGTGTCGCCGCGTCCAAGGCCACACTATTCCCAAGATTCACGACACTGGCTCACTGTTGGTGACCAAGGACATGCTGGACACCTACAAGAAGCGCTGAGTTTCCTGATTCTGTAATATCGTGGGGGCGTCTACTCAGAGTGTTGACTCAAGTAGATGCCCTCACGGATGAATCGGAGAGCTGGTTTGTCTTAGGATCCATCCAACTTGGGTGGTGAAACAAGGGTATTCTGACGCCGATTTCAGTTGGAATTACATAAATGCATGTCCGTCACATTACTGGCAACAGGAGTGGAGAGTGCATGAGTGATGAAACATTAATTGAGTTTCGCGACATATGCAAGAGTTTCCCCGGTGTACAGGCTCTCGACCACGTTAGCCTCAGCATTAAACGTGGCGAAATCCACGCCATCGTTGGCCAAAACGGTGCCGGGAAATCCACCTTGATGAAGATCGCGGCCGGTCTGTACCAGCCCGACAGCGGCCAGATTATCCTGAACGGACAGCTTGTCGAAATCAGAAGCGCCAGCGAAGCACTGTCGATGGGGATCGCTATGGTACCCCAAGAGCTCAACCTGGTGCCCGAGATGACCGTTGCGGAAAACATACTGCTGGGTATTGAGCCACGTCGCGCGCTAGGGGTTGTAGATCGCAAATCTCTGCACCGCAAGGCCCAACACATACTTGACTCGCTTAATGTGGACATAGAGCTTGGGGCTAAACTGCGCCAGCTAAGCGTGGCAGAACGGCAGATGGTCCAAATTGCGCGCGCCATAGGATTCGACTGCCACATACTGATTATGGACGAACCTACCGCCCCCCTGAGTGAACGTGAGAAAAACGCTCTGTTCAGCCGAATCCGACGATTGCAGGAGGGTGGGACAACTATCCTATACATTTCTCACCGCATGCAAGA
>CAKZLO010000025.1 GCA_937127125.1 uncultured Ardenticatenia bacterium | reverse complement strand
GTCTATTGCCCCGCCTTCTGACGCGTGTGACTCGGTTTGGGAGTGCCCCCACATTACCGCTTGCTGACGCGCGCGGCCCGGATGGGCGCGTGCGGGTACGTGCGCAATGCAATTGCGCCCCTACGGCCGCGCGTGGCTCGGATGGGCGCGCGGCTCGGATAACGACGCGCACCCCCGTTTTGACAACCAGCTCCATCCCATGTATAATGCATCCGATCTAGTGATCAGTCGAGGTATGAGAGCAGAGTCCTTGCGATACGTGGCATCCATCCGGCGCGCTTCACGGGAGAACCTGCGCGCCCCCATACGGATAGTCGTTCTACAGAGCCGACGAGCGGTCGGCTCTTTTTTTGTGCCTTGCCCAGAGGAGAGTGCACTATGACCACCATCCGCCTGCCCGGTCTGATCGACCCCCACGTCCACCTGCGCGAGCCTGGCGCGGTGCACAAAGAGGATTTCGACTCGGGCACCGCCGCCGCGTTGGCAGGGGGCTTCACCTGCGTGCTCGATATGCCCAACAACCAACCCCCTATTACCGACGCAGCCACGCTGGCCGCCAAACGCGCCGCGGCACGCGCCAAAGCGCGCTGCGATTACGGCTTCTACCTGGGCGCCGGCACGGACAACGTCGCCACTGCCGCCGGGCTGGCAGCGCAGGTGGTCGGCCTGAAGCTCTACCTGGACCAGACCTATGGCCCGCTGCGCTTGGACGCGCTGAGCAGCTTGATCGAGCACGCCGAACGCTGGCCGCGCGAGCGCCCCATGGCGGTCCACGCCGAGGGCAGGAACATTGCCGCCGCCATCCTGGTGGCCCAGCTGACCGGCGCCCGCCTGCACATCTGTCACGTCAGCCGGGCGGATGAGATCGACCTGATCCGCCGCGCGCGCGACAGAGGTCTGGAGGTCACCTGCGAGGCAACGCCCCATCACCTCTTTCTCACCGCGGCGGATGCGGCGGCCATCGGTGCCGGGCGTGCCGAAGTGCGCCCTCGCCTGGCCGACGCGCGCGACCGTGCCGCGTTGCGCGCCCATCTGGCCGTCATCGATTGCTTCGCCACCGACCATGCGCCCCACACCCTCGCCGAGAAAGACGGCGACAATCCCCCGCCCGGCTTCCCCGGCCTGGAGACTGCCCTGCCGCTCTATCTTGCGCTGGTGCACGAGGGGCTGCTCACCCTCGATGAGCTGATCGCACGCACGGTCCACAATCCGCGACGCATTTTTGGCCTGCCCGCGCAACTCGACACCTGGATCGAGGTGGACCCCGACGCGGAATGGGTGGCGCGTGGCGAGGCTATGTGCACCCGTGCACGCTGGACCCCCTTCGAAGGGTGGCGCATGCGCGGCCGTGTGACGCGTGTCGTATTGCGCGGCCAGCTCGCCTATGAAAATGGCAAGGTGCTTGCCCCACCTGGCAGCGGCCGGGAGGTACTCACGAATCAGGAAACGAACTCGCATCAAGAGAAGGAGAATGGATAGATGAACGGATACCCTTATAATCGGCGACGTGCCACCGCGGCCCATCTGCCCTTGGGAGAACGGCGCGACGCCCGTTTCTACGGCAAACACATTCTCTCGGTGTCCCAGTTTGCGCGCACCGACCTGGAGTATATCTTCGCCGTCGCTGACGAAATGCGCACCATGGTCGAGCGCGTGGGCACCTTCGACCTGCTCAAGGGCAAAATCCTGGCCAATCTCTTCTACGAGCCATCCACGCGCACATCGTCATCCTTCACGGCTGCCATGGAGCGGTTAGGCGGCAGCGTCATCCCCATCAACGAAGTGCGCTACTCCTCGGTGGCCAAGGGAGAGTCGCTGCCAGACACGGTGCGCACGCTGGAGGCCTATTCGGATGTGATTGTCCTGCGCCATCCGGAGACCGGCGCCGCCGCGCTGGCCGCCCGCTATGCGCGCAAGCCGATCATCAATGCCGGCGATGGCACCGGCGAACATCCCACCCAGGCCCTGCTCGACATCTTCACCATCCGCGAGGAGCTCGGGCGGCTGGAAGGGCTGACGGTGACCATGCTGGGCGACCTGAAGTATGGCCGCACCGTGCACTCGCTGGCACGCCTGCTGGCGCTCTACGGCGCCCACATCAACTATGTCTCCCCCGAGATCCTGCGCATGCCGCGCGACATCGTTGAGGAGCTGGAACAGGCCGGCATCACGCAACGCGAGTACACCGAGCTGGACGACGTGCTGGGCGAGACCGATGTACTCTATGTGACGCGCGTGCAAAAAGAGCGCTTCCAGGACCTGAACGAATACGAGCAGGTCAAGGACGCCTATGTCATCACCACCGAGACAATGAAGCGGGCAAAACCCTCGATGATCCTGATGCATCCCCTGCCGCGCGTGAGCGAGATTGCGCTGGAGGTCGACCTGGATCCGCGCGCCGCTTACTTCCGACAGGTGGAGTATGGGCTGTATGTGCGCATGGCGCTTCTGGCAATGGTGTTGGGCAAGGCATGAACGGGCAGCCCTTCTTCGACTGGCTGGAAGAACGCGCCCGCGCGATCGACTCGCTCTTGTGCGTAGGGCTGGATCCGCGCGGCGAGACGGCGGAGGCACTTTATGCGGAGTGTCAACGTCTCATCGCCGCGACCGTTCCCTTCGCCTGTGCCTTCAAGCTGAACAGTGCCTTTTTCGAGCGCTTCGGCGCCGCCGGGATGGAAGCGCTATGTCAAGTGGTCCGCGCCGTGCCGGCTGAAGTGCCTGTGATTCTGGATGTCAAGCGCGGCGACATCGCCGACACTGCCGTCGCCTATGCCAGCGCTGCCTTCGACGTGTTTGGCGCCCACGCCGTCACCCTTAATCCCTATCTGGGCGGCGAGGCGCTGGCTCCCTTCCTGGAGCGTCCCGAGCGCGGCGCCTTCATCCTCTGTAAGACGTCCAACCGTGGCGCCGACGAGTTCCAGGCGCTGAATGTCGGTGGGTGCTTGCTCTATGAAGTGGTGGCGCGGCACGCTCAGCAGTGGAGTCGCTATGCTAATGTCGGGCTGGTGGTCGGCGCGACCGATGCGCAGGCGCTGGCACGCGTGCGCCAGGCGGCACCGCATATGTGGCTGCTGGTGCCGGGCGTGGGAGCACAAGGGGGCGACCTGGAAGCGGCTTTGCAGGCCGGCTTGCGTCCCGACGGCCTGGGGGTGCTGATCAACGTCTCGCGCGCGCTGGCTCAGGCGGCGGATCCTGCTGCTGCGGCGCGGCAACTGCGCGACACGATGCGCACGATCGCAGCCCGTGTCCGCGACCGGGCTGAGTTGCCGACTGTGCGCGCCCGCCGACTTGCTGTGGCGCAGCTGGCAGACGACCTGGTCACATCGCAGTGTGTGCGCTTCGGCTCGTTCATCCTGAAGTCGGGCAGCGCATCGCCCATCTACCTGGATTTGCGCCAGCTGGCAGCACATCCTGCCGTCCTGCGACGCGTTGCGCAGGCATATGCTGCCATCCTGCGCGAGCTGACGTTTGACCGCTTGGCGGGGGTGCCCTATGCCGCGCTGCCCATCGTCACCGCGGTGGCGCTGGAGATGAACCGCCCGTTTGTCTATCCGCGACGCGAGGCCAAGGAGTACGGCACCCAAGCGCTTGTGGAGGGGGAGTATCACGCCGGTGAATGCGTGGTGGTGATCGACGACCTGGCGACCACCGGTGGATCAAAGCTGGAAGCGATCCAGAGGCTGGAATCGGTTGGGTTGCGTGTGCGCGACATTGTCGTGCTGATCGACCGTGGTCAGGGTGCGGCGACTGCCTTGGCACAGGCGGGCTATTGCCTGCACGCCGTGGTCACGTTGCCTGAATTGTTGGAGGAGTGGCTGCGCGTGGGCGCCATCACGCGCGCCCGCTATGACGAGGTGAGAAGTTTTCTGGCACTATGAGCGCGCTTTATCCCCTCATTCGCGCCCTGCTCTTCCGCCTGGATGCGGAGACAGCGCACGACCTGGTGCTCGGATTGGTGCGCTGGGCGGGCCTGTTTCCGCCGGCGTATGCACTCTTGCGCGCGATGTACACGTTTGAGGATGCTCGCCTGGAGGTGGAGGCGTTTGGGGTGCGCTTTCGCAATCCGGTGGGGCTGGCGGCGGGCTACGACAAGAACGGGGTGGCGGTACGCGGGCTGAGCGCTTTGGGTTTCGGGCACATCGAGGTGGGCACGCTGACGCTGCACGCCCAAGCGGGCAATCCGCGGCCGCGCGTGCACCGCATTCCGCAGGCGCAGGCGCTCATCAACAGCATGGGTTTTCCCAATACGGGCGTGGAAGCGTTGCGCATCCGCCGCGGTGGCGCGACGCGCGTCGGCATCAACATTGGCAAGAGCAAGGAGACGCCGCTCCCGCAGGCGGCAGAGGACTACTGTGCGCTGCTGCGTCGGGTGCACGGGCTGGCGGACTACGTGGCGATCAACGTCAGCAGCCCCAACACGCCCGAGCTGCGCCGCCTGCAGACGCGCGACGCGCTGGAGAGCCTGCTCAAGGCGGTGGTGACGGTGCGCGACAGCCTGCAGCCGCGCGTGCCGTTGCTGGTTAAGATCGCCCCCGACCTGAGCATGGCCGAGGTGGATGATGTGCTCACCGCGCTCGAGCGGGCCGGCGTCGATGGAGTCATTGCTACCAACACCACGCTGGGCCGCGATGGCATCCCAGAGCGTTACCATGGCCTGGCGGGTGGCTTGAGTGGGGCGCCGTTGCGTGCCCGGGCGACCGAGCTGGTACGTTACATTGCCGGACGCACGGGCGGGCGCCTGCCCATCATCGGGGTGGGGGGCATTGGCAGCCCGGCGGACGCGCTGGAGAAGCTGGATGCCGGGGCGTGTCTGGTGCAGGTGTACACCGGGCTGGTGTATGCCGGGCCCGGGCTGGTGCGGGAGATCAACCGGGCCGTGCTGGCGCGCGGCCGACCTGTGATGCGCGCGTGAGCTGGGTTGTGGTCGTGAGCCTAGAACACCCAGCTCGATCAGAGCCGCACGCGCCGGCAGCGGCAGCGCTTCCACTATGGTTAAGCAAAATTGTCAATTTCATCCTTGACAGCGCCATAATTATGTGATACAATAGTACGCAACTGAATAGGGGACACGCTCTTATCCAGAGAGGCGGAGGGACCGGCCCAAGGAAGCCTCGGCAACCTGGCCTAATGCCAAGGTGCCAATTCCGGCAGAGCGTTTATCGTTCTGGAAGATGAGAGGTCTGTGCGCATCTGAAAACCTCTTCTTTCCCAGAAGAGGTTTTTTTGTCGCATGCGAGCCAAACTTTTTCAGTGCAGGAGTCCAATATGGCAGAGCAGAACGTCCACCACACCTTCGGTTTCACCACGCGCCAGCTGCACGCCGGCCAGGAACCCGATCCCACCACCGGCGCACGTGCGGTGCCCATCTACCAGACCACCTCTTATGTCTTTCGCGATACGGAGCACGCCGCGCGCCTCTTCGCATTGGAAGAGACGGGCAACATCTACACGCGCATCATGAATCCCACCACCGACGTGTTCGAACGGCGCATGGCCGACCTGGAAGGCGGGGTGGGTGCACTGGCTGCCAGCTCCGGCCACGCTGCCCAGACGATGGCTATTCTCACCCTCTGTCGGGCAGGCGATCACATTGTCTCCGCCTCCACGCTCTACGGCGGCACCTTCAACCAGTTCAACTACACTTTCCCACGCCTAGGCATCGAGGTGACCTTCGTCGATCCCAGCGATCCCGAAAACTTCCGTCGCGCCATCCGCCCCAACACCAAGCTGCTCTTCGGCGAGACACTGGGCAATCCACGCATCAACGTCTTCCCCTTTGAGGAGGTGGCAGCCATCGCGCGCGAGCATCACATCCCGCTGATGATCGACAACACCTTTGCCACGCCCTACCTCTGCCGGCCGATCGAGTGGGGCGCCAACATCGTGGTGCACTCGAGCACCAAGTTCATCGGCGGGCACGGCACCTCGATCGGTGGCGTTATCGTAGATGGGGGCAATTTCGACTGGGCCGCCAGTGGGCGCTTCCCCGATTTCACCACGCCGGACGCGAGCTACCACGGCCTGGTCTATGCCTCGCTGGGCGCTGCCGCTTTCATCATCAAAGCGCGCGTGCAGATTCTGCGCGACGTCGGTGCCTGTCAGTCTCCCTTCAACTCCTGGCTCTTCTTGCAAGGACTGGAGACGCTCAGCCTGCGCATGGAACGCCACGTGCGCAACACGCAAGCGGTTGCCGAGTTCCTGGAAGGCCATCCGCGCGTCAGCTGGGTGACCTATCCCGGCCTGAAGAGCCACCCAGATCACGCACTGGCAAAGAAGTATCTGCCCAAGGGTACCGGCGCCGTGTTGGGCTTCGGCATCCGGGGTGGTCTGGAAGCGGGGCGCCGTTTTATCGAGAGCCTCAAGCTCTTCAGCCATCTGGCCAACGTGGGCGACGCCAAGAGTCTCGCCATCCACCCGGCCAGCACCACGCACAGCCAGCTGAGCCCGGAGGAACAACAGAGCGCTGGGGTGACACCCGATTTCATCCGCCTGAGCGTGGGTATCGAGGACATCGAGGATATCTTGTGGGATTTGAACCAGGCATTAGCAAAAGCCTAGGGAATGGGATCGAGCACACAGGATAGGAGTGATGATGGGCGTATGACGCGAGAATTTCCTCCCGATTCGGTCGGTTTGGTGGAACGCCAGTATTTCACCTTCGCCACCGACGCACCGATGCCATTGGACAGCGGGGAGACTCTGGGGCCGATCACGCTGGCGTATGAGACCTATGGCCAGCCCAACGACGACCGCACAAACGCCATTCTGATCCTGCATGCTCTGTCGGGGGATGCCCACGCCGCCGGCTACCACTCGCCGGATGACCCCCGGCCGGGCTGGTGGGATGACTGCATCGGGCCGGGCAAGGCGTTCGACACGCGTCGCTATTTTGTGGTGTGCTCGAATGTGATCGGTGGCTGTCAGGGCTCCACCGGACCGAGCTCGATCAATCCGACCACCGGCCGACCGTATGGTCTCAGTTTCCCCGTGATCACCATCGGTGACATGGTGCGCGCGCAGCGTTACCTGATCGACCACCTGGGCATCGAGAAGCTGCTGGCGGTGGCGGGAGGCAGCATGGGGGGCATGCAGGCGTTGCAATGGGCGGTCAGTTATCCGGAGCGGGTGCGTTCGGTGCTGGCATTGGCGACCACGGCGCGCCACTCCCCCATGTTGATCGCTTTCAGCGAGGTGGGGCGGCAGGCGATCTATGCCGACCCCAACTGGAATCGGGGCGATTACTACGACGGGCCGCGCCCCAACGTTGGGCTGGCACTGGCGCGCATGATCGGGCACATCACCTACCTGAGCGAGGAGTCGATGCACCAGAAGTTCGGCCGCCGGCTGCAGAATCGGGAGCGCTACGGCTTTGACTTCGACACCGAGTTTGCCATCGAGAACTATCTAAAGCACAAGGGCACCCAGTTCACCAACCGCTTCGACGCCAACAGCTACCTGTACATCACCAAGGCGCTCGATTACTTCGACCTGACGAACGGCCACGGCAGCCTGGCGAACGCCTTTGAGCGCAGCGCGCACATTATGTACCTGGTGGTCTCATTCACATCGGACTGGCTGTATCCGCCGTATCACTCCAAGGAACTGGTCAGCGCGCTGACGTCGGTTGGTGCGGACGTGACCTATTGCAACCTGAAATCCACCTGGGGGCACGATGCCTTCCTGTTAGAGGTGGAGACAATGACCAAGCTGATCGCCGACTTCCTGGATCGTGTGGTTGCCGAGCACAAGATAGCGCTGCCGGCGGCGAAGTAACCGAGCGCGCGTGTGAATCCGAGCCGCGCGCGTCAGCAAGCGGCGATGTGGGGGCACTCCCAAACCGACCTACGACCGTCCGTAGGGGCGCATTGAATTGCGCCCGCACAACCCGCTCCCTCACGGTCGCGGCGCGGATTGGGTCGCGGCGCGGATGGATTAACCGTTCGCGCGTGGGCGCCCAGACCGCGCCATAGCAGTCATCAGCATTTCTGCCCAGAGGGCTGCGCGTTCGCTCTCCCCTTCCTTCAGGGGGCCTTCCTTACCTGTGACGAAAAACCCTTCCGGCGGCATGACTGGAATGCCACTCTTTTTCTTCAAGGTGTCGAAAATATTTTCCGCGGCGTAGCCGAAGATGCCAACCCATCGGGCGGGAACGCGCGTATCGAACGCGGCCACGGCCACACCCAACAGGCCCTCTTCGGGGATGGCCTTGAGGAACTCCTGCACCGCCTGCGTGGGCCGGCCGCCCTGCGTGGGAGAACCGACGATCAACAGTTTTACCCCGACCATGTGCTCCGGCTTCGCGTCACTCGCCCGAACCGTGCTGACCTGTTGCGTGGGGTCAAGCGCCCGGCCGATCGTCTGCGCGATGCGCTCCGTGCAACCATACGTGGAATCGTAAACTATCAATACTTTAACCAAGATGCACCTCCTGCCTTTCTTGTTGTGGTGCGCATATGGGGGATTGGGGACAGTCTTGCAGCACGTATCGAGTGAGGGACGAACAGCGGGGACAAACGTCGAAGCAAGCGTCACAAACCTTTCTTTAGTACATTTATTATACCACATTACAATTAATGAATGCAAATCGCGCGGCACGGTGTGCCCGGAATGGCGGTTATGCGCACAGATTTACGCAGAAAATCGACCGGGCGCGGCGCCGGTGCCAGGATAGCACAAATTTCTGGTGTTTGCTTCTTGCCTTTGGGCCGTGTTCCGAAGCCCAGATCGGTGCTATCCCGATGCAGGAACATCCCGACGTACGCGGCGCCAGAGAGTGCGCATCAAGGCCATCGGCTCGTCGCAGCGCAGCGCCAGCGTGGTGAGGACATACATCCCGCCGCCCAGCACGATGCCCAATCCACACACCAGCCAGGCGGGCGCATCCGCGAATGTGGCGTTCACCCCTAGCAGGGTCAGGAGGGCGACCAGACAGCCCAGCCCGATGCGTCCCATGGCACTGCTGATCTCGCGCGCACCGTGCAGGATGCCCAGCCGGCGATGCAGCAGCCAGAGTAACACACCCATCTCGGCCGTGGTTGCCAGCGTGTTGGCCAGCGCCAGCCCGCCGTGGGGCGCCCAATCCAGCCGGCGGAAGAGGGTCATCAGCGCCACGCTCAGAATGGCGTTGGCGACCATCGCGGCCACCCCCACGCTCACCGGCGTGCGTGTGTCGTGGGCAGCGTAGAACGCACGAGTGATGATCTCCAGCGCGGCATGGCTGGCCAGCCCCAAGGCGTAGAACAGCAGCGCCCAAGCGGTGGCTGCGCTGGAACGCGCGTCGAAGGCACCGCGCTGCAACAAGGTGATCACCAGCGGCTCGCGCAGCAGGATCAGGCCCACCGTCGCGGGCAGCGTCAGGTAGAGCACGCTGCGCAACGTCGTCAGGAAGACGCGACGCATGGCAGCCTGCTCGTTGCGCGCCAGCAGCGCTGAGAAGGTAGGAAATGCAGCGATGGCGACCGACTGCGCGATGATCCCCTCGGGCAGCAGCATCATCATGCGTCCGTAATTGAGAGCGGCTAGACTACCCGCCGCCAGGCCGGATGCCAGCACCACGTTGACCAGATGGTTGAGCTCAACGGCAGCCAGCCCCAGTGCGCGCGGTGCCATCAGGCGGCCGACCTCGCGCACTCCGGCGTCGTGCGGTGCCAGGCGTGGCCAGTAGCGCACGTCGAAGCGTTGCAGGGCAGGTAACTGCACCAGCAGATGGGCAGCCGCGCCGGCGACCACTCCGATCACGGCGCCGCGCACACCCAGCGTCGGCCCCAGCAGATAGGCGCCCAGGATGATCGCCAAGTTGTACGCCGCCGGCGCCAGCGACGGCAACAGGAAGTGCTGACGCGCGTTCAAGATGCCCATCACGATGCCGCTGACACCGAAAATGAGCGTGGAAAGGAGCATCCAGCGCATCAGCTCGGCGGTGAGTGCCTGTTGCGCTGGGGTGAAGCCGGGCGCGATGACGCTGCGCACCAACAGGGGTGCCAGCAGTGCCACCAGTGCGGCCACACCCCCCATAGCCAGCACCACCCAGTTGAGCACGGCCGAGGCGAGCTGCCACGCCGCGCGCTCATCCTCGCGGGCCAGATAGGCGGACAGCACCGGGATGAGCGCCGATCCCAGCGCGCCACCAGCCATCAGCGCAAAGAGCAGGTCGGGGATGCGGAAAGCGGCCAGATAGGCGTCTAGTTCGGCGCTGGTGCCGAACTGGCGGGCGATCACCACCTCGCGCAGCAGGCCCATCGCGCGGCTCAGCACGAAGAAGACCATCACGACCATGGCCGCCCTGGCCACGCGGCGCGTATGGGAATGAATTGTCGGGGAATCGACGCCGTGTTCGGCGCAGCTGCTCAATGGGGAACTCCTTGGCGTTGCAGCGCCAGAGGCCATTATAGCGTGGCGGCGGCTAAACTGCATAAACGCGAAGGTGCATCCACCCCGTATGCATCCTCGGGCCAGGATGGACATCCGCAGCGGGGCGTGGTATGATGGTTGCGAGCATCCTTACCATCTCAGCATGCGGAGGGAGGACGTCTATGACCATCCGCTTCGGCACCGATGGCTGGCGTGCCGTCATCAGTGATACGTTTACCTTTGCCAATTTGCAGCTCGTCTCCCAAGCGATCGCCGACTATGTGTTGCACACCGCGGCGACCCCCCAGCCGGAAGTGGTGGTTGGCTTTGACACCCGTTTCCTCTCCGATCGCTATGCGGTGGAGGTGGCGCGTGTGCTGGCGGGCAACAACATCATCGCCTGGCTGACGCGCGCCGATGCCCCCACCCCGGCTGTTTCCTACAATGTGGTACACCGCAAGGCAGCTGCTGGCGTGATGATCACCGCCAGCCACAACGCTCCGCGCTACAATGGCGTCAAGCTCAAGGCGGCCTACGGCGGCTCCGCCTCGGTGCATCAGGCGCGCATGGTGGAGCGCTTCATCGAGGAGAATCAGGAGCGCGGCCGCGGACCCAATATGATCGACTATGAGGTGGCGCTGCAGCGCGAGCTGATTCGCCGCTTCGACCCCAGCTGGGCGTACTACGAGCATCTCAGCCGCCTGGTCGACCTGGACAAGATTTCGGCAGGGGAACTGTGTGTCGTCGCCGACGCGATGTACGGCGCCGGCCGCGGCTGTTTTCGCGAGATCCTGGCGCGCACGCGCACCCGCCTGACTGAGATTCGCTGCGAGATGAACCCAGGCTTCGGCGGCATCCACCCCGAGCCGATTGCGCGCTATCTGCAGGCGCTGGTGGCGGCGGTGCAGGCGGAACACGCCGACATCGGTCTGGCCACCGACGGCGACGCCGACCGCATCGGCGCGGTGGATGCACTGGGCAACTTCGTCGACCCGCACCATATCTTCGCGCTGGCGATCCGCTACCTGGTCGAGCGGCGCGGCTGGAGCGGCATGATCGTCAAGACCGTCTCGACCACGATGATGGTGGATCGTCTGGCAACGCGCTACGCCTTGCCGCTGCGCGAGACGCCGGTGGGCTTCAACCACATCGCCGACCTGATGCTGAGCGACGATGTGCTGATCGGCGGCGAGGAGTCGGGCGGCATCGGCATCAAGGGGCACATCCCCGAGGGCGACGGCATCCTGATGGGTCTGCTGTTGCTCGAGATTGTGGCAGATGCCGGCGTCCCCTTGCACGAGCTGGTCGCCGACCTGCAACGAAGCGTGGGGCCGACGTGTTATGCGCGTTGCGACATGCGCCTGCCCTATCCCGTGATCAAATCAGAGATGATCGCGCGCCTAACCGACGCCGCACCACCTGTGATGAACGGCCAGACCGTGGTACGGATTGACACGCTGGATGGGGTTAAATATCATATGGCCGACGACAGCTGGCTGCTCATCCGCCCCAGCGGCACCGAGCCAGTCTTGCGCGTGTACGCCGAGGCGCCTGACGCCGGCGGGGTGAACGCACTGCTGGATGCGGGGCGCAAGATAGCTGGTATTGCATAACGAGCTGGTGCGCCGCGGCATCGAGCGATGCCGTGTGACAACGTTTGAGAACTCAGGGTATTCGTTGAATGGAAGAGGAACCGATTCGCCTGACCGCCATGGCCAGCGCAGCGGGTTGAGCGTCTAAGCTGGGCCCGGAGGCCCTGGCGCACGTGTTGCGCCCGCTGCAAAACCGATTTGATCCCCGCCACTACCCGGATGTGCTGGTGGGCCTGGGGGAAGGGGACGACGCCGCCGTCTATCGCATCGCGCCAGACGTGGCGATTGTCCAGACGCTGGACTTTTTCACGCCCATTGTGGACGATCCCTACGACTTTGGAGCGATCGCGGCGGCCAACTCCCTGAGCGACATCTACGCTATGGGCGGCGAAGCCGTGCTCGCGTTGAACATCTGCGGCTTCCCGGACAACCTGCCTGAGTCGATCGTGGCGGAAATCCTGCGCGGCGGCGCCGACAAGGTGGCCGAAGCGGGCGCCGTGCTGGTCGGCGGGCACACGGTGCGCGACAACGAGCCCAAGTATGGTCTCTCGGTGATGGGGGTAGTGCATCCCGACCGCGTGCTGACCAAGGCAGGTGCCCGCCCGGGCGACTCGCTCATCCTGACCAAGCCGTTGGGAGTGGGGGTGATCACCACTGCGCTCAAGCGTTCTGCAGCGCAACCCGCTCACGTGGCGGCTGCCGTGGCCAGCATGAAAAGGCTCAACCGCGCCGCAGCGCAGGCGATCCAGGCGGTCGGGGTGCATGCCTGCACCGACATCACCGGATTTGCCTTGCTCGGCCACGGCATGGAGATGGCGCAGAAGAGTGGCGTGCGCCTGCGCTTCTACCTCGACCGGCTCCCTTTCATAGAGGGTGCGATCGAGTACGCCGAGCAGCAAATGTTCCCCGGCGGCGCGTGCAGCAATCAGCGCATGTATGAGCCATCTGTCGAGTTCGCGCCGCAGATCTCTGAGGCTATGCGCATGCTCCTCTTCACCCCTGAGACGTCCGGCGGCTTGCTGGTGGCCGTTCCGCCGGAGCATCTGCCGACGCTGACGGCACGCTTCGAGGCGGCCGATGTGTCGCACTGGGTGATCGGAGAGGTGGTGGAAGGCAAAGGCATCCAGGTGCTGCTGTAAGCGGCGAGCCGGCGGCGCACACCTATAAAACGTGGCTTGCCAGGTTGGCAACCAGCTGGAACACCCCGAACAGGTCCAGGCTGGATACAACCACTACCGCGATCAGGACGCCACGCACAAAGACGGCGCCGCGCTCGGCTGCCATATGCGCCGCGACCCAAGCACCCGGCATGGTGCCCAGGGCTATCAGAGCGCCAATCTCCCACACCACCTGACCATTCAGGCCGAACACCAGTAGGGCCACAATCGACTGCGCCAGGATGATCAACACCTTCACCGCGTTGCCGCGCACCAGATCGTAGCCGGCGCCCAATACCAGACCGGCCAGCAGGAAGATGCCAATGCCGGCCTGGATGAACCCCCCATAGATGCCGATGCCGAAGAAGAGAATGACCTCCCACCACGTCAGGTGGTGGTGGACCTTGTCCGGCCTTCCCTGCAGCCAGCGCTGCGGGTTGATCAGGACGGTGATGAGCATGATCACCATCAGGGCGCCGATGGTGCGCCGCATTGTCGGTTCGTCGAGGTTGAGCGCGATATGGGCGCCCACGAGCGAGCCCAGCAAGGTGGGGATGGACAGCAAGATACCGCCGCGCCAGTCGAGCATCCGCTTGTGTTGGAAGCTGCTGGTGCCGATGATGTTTTGCAGCACGATGGCAATGCGGTTGGTGCCGTTGGCGACGTTGGCGGGCAGCCCCATCGCCAGCAACACGGGCAGGGTGACCAGTGAACCGCTGCCGGCCAGCGTGTTGACCCAACCGCAGATGAACCCGGCGGCGATGCCGGCCAAGTACATATACCACTCCATTGTTCGTCCCCTTCCTCCTCGCTCATGGTCATGCGCCGAAGCCGAGGCCACGCTCTTTGAGCGAGACGTAGCGGTTGTGGCCAATAATGAGGTGATCGAGCACGGCAATGCCGAGCAACTCTCCTGCCTGCACGATCTGACGCGTCATCTGGACGTCTTCCGGCGAGGGAGATGGGTCGCCCGAGGGATGGTTGTGTGCGACGATGAGGGCTGTGCTGTTGTGGCGGATCGCCTCGCGGAAGACCTCGGCGGTGCGCACCACGGTGGTGTTGACGTTGCCGATGTAGACGGTTGGGCTGGCCAGCAGGCGATTCCGAGTGTCGAGGAGCAACACGCGCAGATGCTCCTGTTCCAGCCAGGCCATTTCGGTCATCAAGAGGGCAGCTGCGGCGGCGGGAGAGGTGATCTGCGGACGTTCTTCCGGCGAGGCAATGGCAATGCGGCGGCCCAGCTCGATGCCGGCCTGGATTTGTGCTGCCTTGGCTGCGCCGAGTCCCCGTCGCGCCTGCAGCTCGGCGAAGCTGATGCGAGCCAGGCCCACCAACCCCCCACAATCGGCCAGCAGACGTTGCGCCATTGCCAGCACATTCTCGCCGTGGCGGCCGGTGCGCAGCAAAATCGCAAGTAGTTCGGCGGTGGAGAGCGCAGCGGCCCCGTAGCGCGCCAGTCGTTCGCGCGGGCGTTCCTCGGCCGGGACATCCCGCATGGTCACGGTGTAGCGGAAAGTTGTCTCGTCGTCCATAGTGCGGGTCGAATGAGTTGGTTCATTGTAAGCGCAGTGGCTCATTTTGTCACATATGATGGGAGATCACGCGCTGAAGTCGCGCCGGATGGGCTTGCTGTCGGGTGTCCTTCTGTCTTTTATGGGTAGTTTTTGACATAAGGTAGCAACGTTGCGCATCTCCTGCACTCTGATGCTACCTTTTGCTGGGCGTAGGAGGCGACCATATGAGGCAACCCTGCGTTGTCGAGAGAGTGCTCTATGGTTTTGTGGCCGCTTCCGATCGTTCCGGAGCCGGTTCCTTACCCATACCACACGATCTCACCTTCCTGTGCCGGCGGACGGCTGGCTGGGCTCTTAAGGGAGCGATTTCAATCGCTCCTTTTGACAATTATCCGCATAGCGCGTACCATGCGCGTTTGCATCCTATGCAGTCAGCAGAATATTTTGCGGGGGCTGCCCACTGCAGGGCATAGGCTCTGCCCGGACGTGGCATGCCCCCAACGTTTGAGAAAGGACAGTGTCATGGCAACACGCCAATTGATCATGCCAGCTTTGTGTTCACTGTGCGGGGCGCGCTTCACCGCTCCCGTTGAGGGCATCGTCGATGTGGGAAGCGACCCAACGCTCAAGTCGCGCTTCCTCAGCGGCCGCTTCAACATGACCCGCTGCCCGCGCTGCGGTAATGAAGCCGTCTTGAATTCCCCACTCCTCTACCACGACCCGGAGCACGAACTGGCATTGGTCTTGATGCCGGTCGAGCTCAACCTGAACCACACCGACCAACAACGCATCATCGGCGATCTCACCAATGCCCTGATCAACAGCCTGCCACCCGAAAAGCGCAAAGGCTACCTGCTCACGCCACAAGTTTTCTTCTCGCTGCAGAGCATGATCGACCGGGTGCTCCAGGCAGAGGGGATCACCCCCGAAATGCTCGAGCGGCAGCGCGCCAAAGTCCAGCTCATCGAGACCTTCTTGCGGGCGCGCGACGAAGAAACGCTGCGCACTCTGATCAAGCAGCATGAGGCCGATCTGGATTATGAATTCTTCCAGGTGCTGACCTCCTCGGCGCAGGCTATGCAGATGGAGGGTCGGCCGGAGATGGCTCGCACCCTGCTTGGCTTGCGCGCACTGCTGGCCGAGATGAGCAGCGCGGCGCGCAAGGCGGCTGCTGAAGTGGATGCCGCTATGGGCCTGGGCGAAGTCATCACCCGCGAGGAACTGCTCAAACGTCTGCAGGAAGCACCCTCGGATGAGGAATTCGAAGAACTGGTGGCAGTGGGGCGACCATTACTCGACTACACCTTCTTCCAGGAGCTCACTGCCCAGATCGAGTCCGCCGAGTCTGCTCAGGATGGGCAGAAAGCGGCTCAGCTGCGTGCGCTGCGCTCGCGCATTCTGGACGTCACGGCCCGCCAGGACGAGGAATTGCGCCAGGCGCTCCAGGAAGCAGCCGGCTTGCTCAAGACTATTCTGATGGCGGAAGATCCACGCGCCGCGATCCAGGAGAACAAAGAGCGCATCGACGACCTGTTCCTGAGCGTCCTGTCCGCCAACCTGCAACAGGCACGTGCGGATGGTCGTTCCGATCTGGTGGCACGTCTGCAGGCGATCGGCGACATGGTGTCGGAAGTCCTGGAAGAACGACTGCCGCCCGAGATTCGGTTGATTCAGCGGCTGATGCGTGCGTCCTACCCAGAGGGCACCGGAGAGCTGCTGGCGCAGAATCGGGATCTGGTCAACGATCAGCTGTTCGCTGTGATGGAGAGCATTCTCAAGCAGCTGCAAGCTGCCCGCCAGACGCGCGCGGCGGAGCACCTCAAGCAGGTGTTGGGGCAGGCGCGCGCCATCAGTCAGGTTACCGTGCAGGCGCGTTGACGTCAGGGGAGGCGTACTGCAGGCGGTATCCGTGCCCGCGCACCGTGACCACATAGTCGTGGTCGGGGTCGATCTCAGCGATGCGCTCGCGCAACCGACGGATCAGGGCGTCGATGGCCTGCTCGGTCACACCCTCTGTGAATTCCTCTGTCCAGACGGCCTGCACTACATCTTCACGGCTGACCACCTCGCCGGCGTGCTCATACAGCAAGACAAGCAGGCGATATTGAGCGGGTGAGAGCGGCGGATACAGCTCCTGGCCCGCGATCCACACCTGTCTGGAGGCAGGCTCGATGCGGACGTGTGGCTGGCGGGATGACTCGAGCGTCAGGGGGACGGTGGCGCCGGCGTCGACAAAGCGAAAGCGGGCGGCAAATGCGATGCCAATTTCATCACCATCCACCAGCAGGGCTGGCTTGGTGATGCGTTGGCCGTTGAGATAGGTGCCATTCTTGCTCGTCAGGTCTTCGAGGATGTAGCCTTGTTTCGTGCACGAGATGCGCGCGTGGCGGCGTGAGGCCTGGCGATCGTTCACAATGACCTGACACTCCGGGCTGCGCCCGATGAGAACCTCTGGCTGATCCAGCAACCACTGGCGCTGGGTGCTGTTGCCTTCCTGCAAAACAATCATCGCAGCACAATGTTCGTTCACGCTAGGCTCCAACTCACTAGACCAATCCGTACAAGCGTTGCTCCTCTTCCGTTTCAGGCCGCCTTGACCGTGGCCGTGTGGTGGCGGACGGCCAGCTATGTCCCGGCGGGCTTGCTCGCCTCGCTCTCACTCTCGGCTACGCGTGCTGTCTCGACTTTTCTGTGGCTGGCGGAACGTTCCAGCTTGTGGATGCCATTGCGCACCGTGGTGATCAGCTTCAGCAGCTCCTCTTCCAAGTCGCTGAGCACCTCGATGACGTAGGCATCTGCGTCCGCCCGAATGATTTCGGCGGAGCGGTTCGCTTCGTTAAGTAGATTTTGCGCCTTTTGTTCTGCCTGCCGCACCACCTCGTGCTGGTCGATGAGGGCGTTGATTTGCTCCTGTGCCTGGGAGATGATCCGTTCTGCTTCTTGCTGTGCCTGCTCGATCAGGCGTTCCCGTTCGGCGCCTAACCGCCTGGCCTGTTTCACCTCATCCGGGATCGCGATGCGTATCTGATCGATAATGTCCAGGATAGCTTCTTCCTGGATGACCACGTTGGAAGTAAACGGGATGCGCCAACCTTTGCTGATCAAAGTTTCCAATCGATCCACCAGATGAAGGATATCCATGGCGGCCGCCCCCTTTTCTGACTTTATGTCATGATTATATTATGGGAAATTGGTCCTGTCAACGGTTGCGGATTATCCCATTTCCATGGTATCCTATATTTTCTGTAAATGCGAAATTGCAGGATATCCATGACACAGATTCTGGCGATTGAAACTTCCTGTGACGAGACAGCTGCCGCGGTGGTGGTGGACGGTCAGGTGATCCGCTCCAACGTGGTTGCATCGCAAATCGAGATTCACCGCCGCTATGGGGGAGTGTTCCCGGAAGTCGCTTCGCGCCAGCACATCCTGACGATCGGCCCAGTGGTTCAGGATGCCATGGCGCAGGCAGGTGCGACGTGGAACGATCTGGATGCCGTGGCGGTGACCTATGGCCCCGGGCTGGCGGGCAGCCTGCTGGTCGGGGTGAACGCGGCCAAGGGGATTGCGCTGGCGCTGGGGCGGCCACTCATCGGTGTCAACCACCTGGAGGGGCATCTCTATTCCAACTGGCTGATCACGGACGGGGAGCCTCCCGTGCCGCGCTTCCCGGCCTTGTGTCTGATCGCCTCAGGTGGTCACACCGAGCTGGTGTTGGTGCGCGACCATCTGGATTATGCCGTGCTGGGACGCACGCAAGACGATGCCGCGGGCGAAGTTTTCGACAAGGTAGCACGCTTGCTCGGCCTGGGGTATCCCGGCGGCCCAGTGATCGAAAAAGCGGCCGAACGCGGCGACCCGGCTGCGTTCGACCTGCCGCGCGCACGCCTGCGCGGCACATGGGACTTCAGCTTTTCAGGGCTCAAGACGGCTGTGTTGCGCATCGTGCAGCGTTACACCGACAAGGTGCAGACGCCGGCGGATGCTCTGGAGGCCCAGCTGCCTTTGCTCTCATCCTTGCCCGTCGCCGATCTGGCCGCCAGCTTTCAGCGCGCCGTGGTGGATGCCCTGGTGGAGAAAACCTGCCAGGCAGCGGAGCACTACGATGTGGCGGAGATTTTGCTGGCCGGCGGCGTCAGCGCCAACCGCTTACTGCGGCACGAGATAGCGTTGCGGGCGCAGCGGCCGGTGCGCATTCCGCCGCTGTGGCTGTGTACCGACAATGCTGCTATGATCGGCGCGGCAGCGCATTACCACTTCATTGCCGGCCGGGTGGACAGCCTGGACCTGGACATTCTACCCAACCTGAGACTATGACGATGCGACACCAACCCGTTACCCCTGCCCTTCCTCGGGTGCGGCGGGCGCGACCGCGCACGACTGCCCAGATTCGCCTGCCCGACGGGCGTCTGTTTGAGGCACCGGTGGGCACACCGCTAGAGGTGTATTTCAAGGCGATCAACCACACAACGCACTTGGCGCCCATTATGGCAGCCCTGGTCAACGGCGAGCTGCGCGAGCTCACCTATCCCATCGAACGCGACGCCGACGTGGCGCCCATCACGCTCGCCGACAGCGACGGCCAACGCATCTACACCCGCTCGCTCACCTTTCTTATGCTCAGCGCCATCGGCGAACTGTATCCCGAGGCGGACATCACGGTGGACTACGCCCTCTATTCGGGAGGGCTCTACTGCGTTGTCAACGGACGGGCACCCTTCACCGCGACCGAGTTGGAGCGCATCGAAGCGCGCATGCGCGAGATGGTGGAAGCAGATATACCCATCGGCAAGGAACACGTACCCCTTGAGGAAGCGTTGCGCCACTTCGAGGCAAGGGGCTATACGGACAAGGTCACCCTGCTCAAGAGTCGCAAGAAGGACTACCTGACCCTCTACACCTTGGGTCATGCGCGCGATTATTTCCACGGCTACATGGCGCCTTCGACGGGCTACCTGCAGCAATTTGCGTTGCGTCCGTATGGCAATGGCTTTGCGCTCCTGTATCCGCGCCACGAGCAGCCCAATGTGATCCAGGAGCTCAAAGAGTCGCCTGGCCTGGTGTCCATTTTCAACGAGTATGGCGAGTGGATGCGCCTGATGGGCATTTCCAATGTGGGTGCATTGAACGAGGCACAAGAAGCCGGCCGCATGCAGGAGATCATTTTGGTGTCGGAGGCATTGCACGAACAGCGCATCGCGCGCATCGCCTCGGCGATTGCCCAGCGTTGGCCGCGCGTGCGCCTGGTGCTGATCGCGGGGCCCTCGTCCTCGGGCAAGACCACCTTCTCCAAGCGTCTTTCCATCCAGCTGCTCGCCAACGGCATCCACCCGGTGCCGCTAGCGCTGGACGACTTCCTCGTCAATCGCGAAGAGAGCCCGCGCGACGAGAACGGCGAGTACGACTTCGAGTCGCTTTATGTGCTGGACTTGCCCCTCTTTAACAGCACGCTCAACCGCCTCATCGCCGGACAGGAGGTGCAGCTGCCCCGTTTCAATTTCATCACCGGCCGACATGAAGAGGGCAGCACCATCGCTATCGGCAAGGATGAGGTCATCCTGATCGAGGGGATTCATGGGCTAAATCCAGAGCTAGTGCGCGAGGTCCCTCCCGAGTGTATCTATCGCGTGTACCTGTCGGCGTTGACCCAGCTCAATATCGACCGGCACAACCGTGTGCCCACGACCGACACACGTCTCATCCGGCGCATCGTGCGCGACGCCACCTTCCGCGGCTACTCGGCGAGCGAGACTCTGGCGCGCTGGGAAAGCGTGCGCCGCGGCGAGAAGAAGTGGATCTTCCCGTACCAAGACAATGCCAACGTAATGTTCAACTCGGCACTGGTGTATGAGCTGGCTGTGCTCAAGCCCTATGCCGAGCCGCTGCTGCTCCAGGTAAAGCCGCGAACCCGTGAGCATATCGAGGCCAAACGCTTGCTCTCGTTGCTGGAATGGTTCGTGCCGGTGCCACCCGATCACGTGCCGGACAATTCGATCCTGCGCGAGTTCATCGGCGGCTCGATTCTCCAGAATTATTTCCCACAGCTGGGCACGCAGCGTGAGATGCATTGAGCGAGGAGCTGCTCTCATCGGACTATGGGCACGGGTGCTCCATTCGATCTCCAGAGGCTTGCCATAGTTGCACAGAAAGATGCTCGTAGGTATCATTATGAGCTATCTCCTTGCTGGCGATCTCCAGAAGGAGATATTTCATGTCCAAGGGCGAGCTGACGGCTTCCGTTGAGGTCGCGCATGGTGGGTGGGCAGGCAGGTTGCCACGAGGACATCAGCGTTTGCCGGCAGCGTGCTGGGATGTCCGATGTCAGATGATGTGAGATATTGGGTGGGCTTCAGCCGGGCTCCGGGCATCGGGCCAGTGAGGCTGCGCGCCCTGCTGGATCACTTCAGCGGGGACGTGTGTGCGGCCTGGCATGCTTCGCCGGCCACCCTGCGCGCGTTGGGATGCGATCAACGCACCATCGAAAGGTTTCTCAGCCTGCGCGACCGCCTCGACTTGGATGCAGAATGGAAGCGCATTGCAGCTGCCGGCGTGCACGTGCTCACTTGGCAGAGCAAGGACTACCCATCCCTGCTCAAGTCCATCACTAATCCGCCGCCCGTGCTCTACGTGCGGGGTGCGCTGTTGCCCCAAGACGAGTGGGCGTTGGGCGTGGTCGGCACCCGTCAGGCGAGCATATACGGGCGCGAGGTGACGCGCACGCTGGTGAGCGGGCTGGTTGCGGCCGGCGTGACTGTGGTCAGCGGGCTGGCCTACGGCATCGATACGATGGCCCATCGTGCCGCGCTCGACGCCGGCGGACGCACCATCGCTGTGCTGGGCAGCGGTGTGGACATCATCTATCCCTATGAAAACCGCGCTCTGGCGGAGCAGGTCGTGCGCAGCGGGGCCCTGATCAGTGAGTATCCGCTGGGGACCAAGCCGGAAGCGCGCAATTTTCCACCGCGCAACCGCGTCATCAGCGGATTGAGCCTGGGGGTGTTGGTGGTGGAGGGTTCGGTGCGCAGCGGTGCCATGATCACAGCGGCCTATGCGCTCGAACAGGGGCGAGAGGTGTTCGCCGTGCCCGGCAGCATCCTCAGTCGCAACAGCGGCGGACCCAGCTGGCTCATTCAGAAAGGCGCCAAGCTGGTCGCCTCGGTGGATGACATTCTGGAGGAGCTCAATCTGGGCATGGCCGCTCAACAGATGGAAGCGCGTCAGGTGTTGCCGGACAATCCGACCGAGGCACACCTGCTGCAATTTCTTTCTTCGGAGCCGATGCACGTGGACGAGCTGGGGCGGGCTGCCGGCCTGCCAATTCAGGAGGTGACCAGTGCCCTTACTATGATGGAGCTGAAGGGCATGGTGCGTCAGGTGGGCAGCATGAGCTATGTGGCAGCGCGCGGAGCGGCTCCTTCTGCATGAACACACACTGTGATGCGAGTGGGGGATCTCAACGATGAGCGAGGTATATGCAGTTATCATGGCCGGTGGCAGCGGCACCCGTCTGTGGCCGCTCAGCCGGCATCACGCGCCCAAACAAGCACTACGGCTGATCGGCGGGCGCACCATGTTGCAACACGCAGTGGATCGGCTGCGACCCATTTTGCCGGTGGAGCACGTGTACGTCGTGACAGCGACGCAATACGTGCCCACTTTGTCCGCACAGGTGCCGGACATCCCGCTGCAGAATTTCATCGTCGAACCTACCGCACGGGGCACCGCCGGCGCCATCGGGTTGGCTGCGGTGCATCTGCAGCGGCGCGATCCGGATGCGATTATGGCTGTGCTGACGGCGGATCATTTCATCCGCTCTGTCGAGGTCTTCCAGCGGGCGTTGCAGGCGGCATGTCAGGTGGCCACGCAGGGGCATCTCGTCACGCTGGGCATTTGCCCGAGCTATGCGGCGACCGGCTTCGGTTATATCCGCCGTGGCGAGCAGATTGCTCGCATCGATGGCTTTGACGTGTACGCGGTGGAGGCCTTTGTCGAGAAGCCCGATGCCCAACGCGCCGCCGAGTTCGTCGCCAGCGGATTGTACAGCTGGAACAGTGGCATGTTTATCTGGCGGGTGGAGCGCATTCTGCGCGAATTTGCCCAACATATGCCCGACGTCTATGCTGCATTGCAGCGCATTGCGGCCGCCATGGGAACGCCAAATGCCAGACGGGTGCTGGACGAAGTGTGGCCAGGCGTGCGCAGGGAAACCATCGATTATGGAATTATGGAGAAAGCGCAGGACGTCGTCGTGATCCCGGTGGACATCGGCTGGAGCGACATTGGAGACTGGGAAGCACTATATGGCGTGCACGAAGCGGACGCAGGTGGGAACGTCATCCTGGGCAACCACATCGGCATCGCCACCAATGGATGTCTGATTCGGGGCGGCGACAAACTGATCGTGACAATCGGACTGCAAAATGCTATTGTGGTTGATACAGAGGATGTCATTCTCGTCTGCGCGCGCGATCGCGCTCAGGACGTCAAGACAATTGTGGAACAGCTACAGGCGAACGGGATGACCAGCTTGCTGTAAACTGCAGAAGGACAATCCGGTATGGAGACGTTGACAGCTTATTGCTTCAAGTGTCGGGAAAAACGACCGCTGCAAGACCCCCAGCCGATCTACACGGCCAACGGGGCGCCTGCCACGCGCGGCACCTGCCCGGAGTGTGGCAGCACACTGGTTCGAACAGGGCGCACGCCGGCCCATGCCGACATCCCGAAACCGGAGGTGATGGCGGCCAAAGGCAGCGCCCACAATGCCACGAGCCAGAGGCAACGTACACCCTCGGCGCAGGGGCAACGCACGTCCTCAACACGGAGGCCGGGGAACGCTTCCGGCGACGGGCGGCCGCTCGTCATCGTCGAGTCGCCCGCCAAAGCGCGGACGGTGGGCAAGTTTTTGGGCAGTGGCTATCTCGTCAAGGCTTCGGTGGGCCACGTGCGTGACCTGCTCCGTTCGCAGCTCTCGGTGGATGTTGAGCACGACTTTGCGCCACGTTACCGCGTCCCCAAAGAGAAGCGCCAGATCGTCGAGGAACTCAAGGCGGCGGTGAAGCGAGCGCCGGAGGTGTACCTCGCCACCGACCCTGACCGCGAGGGGGAGGCGATCGCCTGGCATTTGATGGAAGCGACCCAGATTCCGCCACAAGCGGCGCGGCGCGTCGTCTTCCACGAGATCACCGAAGAGGCGATCCGCGAGGCGTTCAGCCATCCGCAGGACATCGACATGAACCGTGTGAATGCCCAGCAGGCGCGCCGCATTCTGGATCGGCTGGTCGGGTACAAGCTCAGCCCGCTGCTCTGGGAGAAGGTGCGCAATCGCACCTCAGCGGGCCGCGTGCAGAGCGTGGCGGTGCGCCTGATCGTGGAACGGGAACGCGAGATCGCTGCCTTTGTGCCGGAAGAGTACTGGACGATCGAGGCAGAGCTGGCCAAGCGCGCGGAAGAACGCCCCACCTTCCTGGTCAAGCTGATCAAGGTCGCGGGCGAGGCGGTCGAGCTCAAAAACCAATCCGCTGTGCAGCCCATCGTAGAAGAATTGGAGCGTGCGCTCTATGTGGTGGCCGACGTGCGCAAAGGCGAACGGCGGCGCAAGCCGGCTCCACCCTTCACGACCAGCACGCTGCAGCAGGAAGCTTCGCGTCGGCTGGGTTTCACTGCCCAGCGCACCATGCGCATCGCCCAGCAGCTCTATGAAGGGATTGAGCTGGGCGCTCAGGGCAGCGTCGGCCTGATCACCTACATGCGCACGGACAGCACCAACGTGGCAGAGGCGGCGCAGCAGGAAGCGCGTCGGTTCATCGCGGCGCGCTACGGCAAGGATGCTCTGCCGCCGACGCCACCCGTTTATAAGACGAAGACGAAAGGTGCCCAAGAGGCACACGAGGCGATCCGCCCCACCAGTGTGCTGCGTCAACCGGCCGCGCTGCGAGCTTTCCTCAGCCCGGAGCAGCTGCGCCTGTACACGCTTATCTGGCAACGCTTTGTCGCCAGCCAGATGGCCCCCGCGATCTATGACACGGTGACGGTGGAGGTCGCCGCCGACCCCAACTGGCGCGAGGAGATGTTCACGCCCGAAGCTGTTGCCGCGCTGAGCGATCTGACCGCTGGGGCACGCTATCTGCTGCGCGCCAGCGGCAGCCGGGTGCGCGTGCCCGGTTTCCTGGCCGTGTACGAAGAGAGTCGCGATGACGACGCCGCGCCGGATGAGGAGAGCGAGCGCCCACTGCCCGAATTGCAGGTCGGCGAGATCGTCGATCTGGTGCGTCTGCTGCCCGAGCAGCATTTCACTCAGCCACCGCCGCGCTACACCGAGGCAACCTTGGTGCGCGCGCTGGAGGAATACGGCATCGGCCGACCCAGCACCTATGCCCCGATCATTTCCACCATTCAGCAGCGCGGTTACGTGACCAGTATCGAGCGTCGTCTCCATCCCACCGAGCTGGGCTTCATCGTCAACGACCTGTTGGTGGAGCACTTCCCCGACATCGTGAACGTCGGCTTCACCGCCCGTATGGAGGAGGATCTGGATCGCATTGCGCGCGGTGAGCAGGAATGGGTGCCCGTCTTGCGCGAGTTCTACACACCGTTCGAGCAGGCCGTTCGGCAGGCGGAACGCACGATGGCCAAGGTGGAGATGGGCGACCAGTTCACCGGCGAGACATGTGAGCTGTGTGGACATCCTATGGTGGTGAAGTGGGGACGCTTCGGCAAGTTCATCGCCTGCTCGAATTTTCCGGCGTGCCGCAACGCCAAGCCCTACCTAGAAAAGGTGGGCGCAGTGTGTCCGCAGTGCGGTGGTGACCTCGTCGAGCGCAGGACGCGGCGCAAACGCATTTTTTACGGCTGCATCAACTTCCCGGCTTGCAATTTCACCAGCTGGAAGAGGCCCCTGCCGCAACCCTGTCCAGCGTGTGGGGGATTGCTTGTGGTGGCCACGCAGCGCACCGCGCAGTGTTCGCAGTGCGGTGAGCGGTTCAGCATGGACAATCTCGCGCCGTCGCCGGCGCCGGCGGAACTGCCAGCCACGCAAGCTGCCATCGCCAGCGACGAAGCGTAAGCCGGGGAATGCCCGCGGTGACCTATCAGCGGTTGGCGGGCTGCCGCGGGATGCTCATCCTGCCCCGGGCGCAACGGTCGGTTTGAGCGTGCCCCTGCTAGGGGTTCTGGCTCAGCCTTTCGATGTATTGCTGCGCCAATGTGGTCGCTTGGGGGTCGCTGCCATCGTCCAGCTCTTGAAAGCGCTTAAACATGTCCAGCGCTTCCTGGCGCTGACCGCGCAGGTCATAGACCACGCCCGAGCTGAAATAAGCCTGGGGCAGTTGGGGGTTCAGTTCCAGCGCGCGCTGGAACTCGGCAAGGCCCTTGTCCAGCAGCTGTTCGTCGGGGGGCTGGTGTAACAGTGCCTGCTGCACATAGACCGTCCCCTTGTTGTAGTGGATGTCTGCGTCGTTCGGTGCGATCGCCAGCGCAGCGTCGTACTCTTTCAGCGCCTCTTCCAGTCGCCCCATTTGGTAGAGCGTCACACCCAGATTGACTCGCGCGTTCACGTTCTGCGCGTCCAGTGCGATCGCTTTGCGAAAAGCGGCTTCGGCGAGCGGCAGCAAGTTGGCGCGCGCCCATGCGGCGCCCAGTTTGAAGTGTGCCTCGCTAGATGTAGGTGCTGCCTGCACTGCTTGTTCCGCCTGCTCGATCTCAGGCGCGGCCTGTACGGCGGCGGTGTACTCCGGCACCTGACGCAGCGCTGCCCACGCTTCGGCAAATTCCCCTGCTTCGTAATGCGAAAGCGCTGTCTGATATGGCGTGGCTACCTCCTCGACAGGCCCCTGTGAAGGTGCCAGGAGCCACAGGCGCAAGGTGGGGTAGCTAAGATACACCAGCACGGCCAACAGCAGCAGGCCTACCGCGATGCGCACCCAGCGTCGCGATATAGAGAGGCCGCGCGGCGCCTGGTCGCAGCTGATCTCCGAGGCGCCCGTCTCATTTGCAGAGATATCGGTCTGAGCTACTTCGGGTGTTTGGTTTATGTTCATCAATCTCTCCGTCTACTCCGATGGATCGCCGAGCGCCACCTGGCACGGACTATACCGCGATGCCCTGCTCTCGCTTCAGGATGCGCTTGCTTTGGGCGTGAGCAGCACCACCTGTGTCTCTTGGGGCAGGTTCGCTGCCGAAAGCTTCAGCGTCTCCAGCGGCTCCGGGCGGCCGACCCCCATTTCCTTCAGGAAGCGTTCGATCCCCTCCAGTTCGGTGGACATGTCCCCGATGCGATAGTGCATGGGGATGACCAGGTTGGGCTCCACCAGGCTGACCATCTCAGCTGCCTTGGCGGCGCTGAAGCTGCTTTTGCCGCCGCCCACCGGCACCAGCAGCACATTCACCGTGTTGAGCATCTGCACCTGTTCCTGGGGCGGTATGTGCCCCAGGTCGCCCAAATGGCACACCGTCAGCCCATCGAACTCGAAGACAAACATCACGTTGCGCTGCTGCGCCAGCTCCATCGCAGGAATATCTTTGGCCAGAGGATAGGTGGCGATGCCTGTGATGAAGACGGAGCGCACTTCGTATTCGCCCGGCGCGTCGATGATGCGACATTCGCCCTGGATGGCGGACACATAGTTATGATGCGGATGGTTGTGGCTGACGGTGACGACATCTGCCTTGAGCCGTGGCAGCGCGCGCCCCACCGAGCTCTCAAATGGGTCGGTGATGATGCATATCCCGCGGTCGCGCAGACGAAAACATGCATGTCCGAACCAGGTGATCTCCATACTCCGGGCGCGACGACCTCCTGTGGGCTAGCGTGGTCTCCAGCGCTGGTCTGGTGGGCTGCCTCGACGCTTTTCTTCTTCCGCCTCGGCCAGCTCGGCCTGGTAGGCGATCGTCTCGATCACGGCACGATTGGACAACACCGAGAGCAAGGCGAAGAAGAAGAGGAACAGGGGAAACAAGAAGAAATACGAGACCGCTGCCAGAATGATCACCAGGATGAACATGGCGATGCTCAGCCCGGGCTGCGAGAGCATCAGCACAATGCTGTTGCGATAGGCTGTTCTCAGCGAAGGGTTTTCCTGGTGGGTCAAGAAGGGGAAGAAGTAGAATTGCATGCCGGCCCACCACAGACCCAACATCACAAACAACATGAACGGCGCCACCGTCCAGGCTTCGAAACGTCCCGAGTAGAAGGTCAGATTCATGCCAACCAGCCCGGCGACAACGACGTTCAGCACTGCCCAGATGTAGGATTGCTTCCAGTAGCGGCGCACGCCGGTGGTGAAAGTGCTCCAATGCAGCACCTTGCCCTCGCCGATTTCGGCTGCTACCCATGCCATCCCAGCCGACACCAGAGGTGCTCCGATCACAGTGACAGCGGAAAGGCACCAGAGGATGTTCAGCAACACCAGCCACAATATCTCGTCCATAAAATCAGAAATGGAACGGCGAACAACACGCCATGCCAGACTCATAGGGGTTCCCTCGCCATTTCACTTGCTAGCGCGGTGTATCCGGCCAACCCGTCCACCAACGCTGCTAATTCGATACATTCCTGATTGGTATGCACCCGTTGCGGATCGCCCGGGCCAAACCCGATGGTAGGGATGCCCAATGCGGCGACCTGTCCACCATCGGTGGTGAAACGCCACACATCAACGGCCACGTCGCGGTTAAATGCCCGGCTCAGGGTGTGCTGCGCTCCTTGCACCAGCCAGTGGTCGGTCGGCAGCAGGAAGGAGTGGAAGATGGCAGGCAGCTCGACCGTCAGGCCGGTGTAGGTGGTGAAACGGTTTTGTACGATCTGCACCTCGGCCTGGTAATCTGATTCCAGGTCGTCGCACAGCAGCTGTTGCAGTTGTGCCGCGACGTGCTCTATGCGCTGGCCGGGCAGGCTGCGCCAGTCGAGCGTCAACCGCACTTCGCCCGGGATGACGTTCGGGCTGCTCTGATCGGTGCGGTACAGGGTGGGCGCGACGCTGGCATTGGTGAATACGGGGTCGCTCTCCATCGGCAGCGTCTGCAGGCGCGTGAGGAAACGGGCGATGGGATAGTGGGGATTGGCGCCCAGCTCGGGCATGCTGGCATGCACCGCGCGTCCCGTCACCCGCGCGACAAACTCGGCGCGCCCGCGGTGGCCGCGCATAACGCAATTGTTGGAAGATTCGCCCACCACGCACACGGCGGGTCGACAGTGCAGGAGCAGTTCGTGGGTGCCCACACCGCCTCCCTCCTCCATCACCACAGCGGCCACGATCAGGTCGCCGGGCATGGGAATGTCATGCTGTTTGATCAGGCCGCCGGCATACACCATAGCGGCCAGCGCTCCCTTCATATCCACCGTGCCACGCCCCCACAGCATGCCATTCACGATGGCGCCGCTGTAGGGCGGATGCGGCCAGCCGGAGAGGTCGCCCGGGTCGACGTGATCCATGTGGGCGTTGAACATCAGCATTGGGCCACCGCTGCCGCGGATCATACCCA
Source organism: uncultured Ardenticatenia bacterium (assembly GCA_937127125.1). Lineage (GTDB taxonomy): Bacteria > Chloroflexota > Anaerolineae > 4572-78 > NAK82 > NAK82. Next base: position 1,066 of record CAKZLO010000025.1, on the reverse strand, counting down.
CCACGTTGCCGGCATGGTCAACCGTCACCTCGTCGTAACCCAGCCGCTGCATTTCGCTCTTCACGAGCTGAGCGACTGCCCCTTCATGCCCCGGCAGGCTGGGGGTCTGCACCAGGCGTTGAGTGAATACGATCAGATGCGCGGCATGCGCTTGGGCCAAAGCGCCCCATCCCCATCGGCTTGGTGGCATCGCAATGTTTCTCTCCCTTCTGCGGCCTGCAACGACCTGTACTGCAAGGCGCTACCGTGTGTGGACACACTTATAGACTACTATGGCGGGTGCGTTCCTGAACACGGGCGGTGACTTTCTGTCTCCGTTTTTGAGGACTGGTCTCAGCGTTTCTCAGGCGAACAGCGCGTTCAGCGCTGTGGCGTCCACAGTTTCTTCGTGGATCAGGCGTTCGGCGAGTGCGATCAGCTTATCGCGGTGGGTGATCAGGGTATTCTTGGCGGTCTGATAGGCTTCTTCCACCAGGCGACGCACTTCGCGGTCGATCTGGCGTGCGATCTCCTCGCTGTAATTGCGTTGTTCGGCGATTTCGCGTCCTAGGAAGATCAGCTCATCTTTCTCGCCAAACGTGATCGGGCCAAGTTTTTCGCTCATGCCGTATTGCGTGACCATGGCCCGTGCCATCTTGGTGGCGCGTTCCAGGTCATTGCTGGCGCCGGTGGTGACATCGCGGAAGATGATCTCCTCGGCCACACGTCCTCCGAGCAGAGCGGCCATGTCCGCCTTGAACTTGTTGCGGTGGCGCAGGCGGCTGTCCTCATCCGGCAACGCCAGGGTGTATCCACCAGCCATGGCGCGCGCGACGATGGACACCTTGTGCACCGGGTCGCAGTCCGGCAGCACCTTCATCACCACCGCGTGGCCAGCCTCGTGATAGGCGATGATCGCCTTCTCCTCTTCCGAGATGACACGACTCTTGCGCTCCGGCCCAGCGATCACCTTTTCGATCGCTTCTTGAAACTCGGCCATGCCGATGGATTTCTTGTTACGACGCGCCGCCAGAATGGCCGCCTCGTTGACCAGATTCTCGATGTCAGCACCCACGAAGCCAGGCGT
>CAKZLO010000024.1 GCA_937127125.1 uncultured Ardenticatenia bacterium | reverse complement strand
AACTTCCAGGTTATCCGCTTTATGAGCTTATCTTCATACAAAAATTTGTGTGACATAGGACCTTTTTCAACACTCTCATGCTCTACGCCTGACAGAGGGTAATCGGACATCTCTACATCTATTATAACACACAAACATTACGATTCACATTACGATCCGGTTTGAATTGGATTAAAATTGGGGATAAAGGGGTGCTTGCTCCTCTACGGTCTACCGTCGCGGCGCGGATCCATCTGTCCGGGCCGCGCGCGTTAGCAAGCGGCAATGTGGGGGCACTCCCAAACCGAGTCACACGCGTCAGAAGGCGGGGCAATAGACCGCTCCCTCACGGTCGCGGCTCGGACCCAGTTCGAATCCGAGCCGCGCGCGTCAGCAAGCGGTAATGTGGGGGCACTCCCAAACCGAGTCACACATGTCAGAAGGCGGGGCAATAGACCGCTCCCTCACGGGCGCGGCACGAATCCGACCCGCGCGCGTCAGCAAGCGGCCGTGGTGCGCGCGTGAGCGAGTTGCTCGCACGGATGCGTGCCAGAGACCGGTTTGTATTTTCTCGTATGCAATATGTCGAATTTCGGTTGCAACGCAACAAAATTGTGCTATAATGTGAGTAGACAGCGCCTCTGCCGTGACCAAGGGTGCAGAGATTACTATTCAACTACATTCCTGGTTGGTATTCACCAGTACATTCGAGGAGAGATGGACAATGGCGGGTTATCCTCTACGGTATGGCGTGCGAATTGCGTTGATCGTCTGGCTGGTGGGAGCCATCCTCTTGCTGGGGTGGCCCGGTGCGGTGGGCAGCGACAAGGCTACCGCAGTCGCTGCGCCGCCGTCGGGTGCACTGGCAGCGCAGATAGTTGCAAAGGCGATTGCCGCAGGAGGTTACTATACCTGTATCCAGGCAATAGACGGTGGCGTGAGTTGTTGGGGATACAATGGCTACGGACAGTTTGGCGACGGGACACGGACAAGTCGCCTCACGCCCACGGAGGTGAAGACCTTGAGCGGCCTGTCGGCGCCTGCTACGGGTGGTTGGCACACCTGCGCACTGACGGCGGCGGGCGGCGCCAAATGCTGGGGATACAATTTCTACGGCCAGCTGGGCAACAGGAAGGTAGAAATATATCGAACCACACCGGCAGAGGTGAGCGGTCTGTCCAGTGGGGTGACCATGATCACCCTGGGGTACAACCACACCTGTGCATTGTTGCAGGAAGGCAGCGTCAAGTGTTGGGGGCGTGGCGAATTCGGCCAGCTGGGCAACATGGCAAAAGAGGACAAGAACACACCGGTGGATGTGCAGAGTTTGAGCAATGCGGTGGCGCTGGCGGCAGGCCTGGGGCACAGCTGTGCGGTGATGCAGGGGGGTGGCGCCAAGTGCTGGGGAAGCAACACCTATGGCCAGCTAGGCAACGGGACACAAGCTGACAGCACCACACCGGTGAACGTAAGCAGCCTGAGCAGTGTGGTGGCGCTCACCGCCGGTGACGAGCATACTTGTGCATTGTTGCAGGAAGGCAGCGTCAAGTGCTGGGGGTGGAACAGCTCAGGCCAGCTGGGCAACGGGACGACGACAAACCATTCCACACCGGTGGCAGTGAGTGGGCTGACGAGCGGTGTGATAGCGATTGACGCCGGCGGGAACCACACCTGCGCATTGCTGCAGGAAGGCAGCGTCAGGTGCTGGGGAAACAACCAGTATGGTCAGCTGGGCGACGGCACGTGGAACAACGGAACCAGCCCAGTGAATGTGACAGGGCTGACCAATGCAGTGGCCATTGCTGCCGGCTGGGATCACACCTGCGCGATCACGGCAGGCGGTAGTGTCAAATGCTGGGGGCGAAACCACTACGGCCAGCTGGGCGACGCAACAACCACGAACCGCAACAGCCCGGTGGATGTGCTGTGGCTTGAACCGGCGGTCTACCTGCCCGTGGTGCGCAAGTAGGGGCAAGGCGCATGATCCTCGGGCACGCATCCCTGCCGGCGTGTCTCAGCGCACGCTCGGGCGCCCTCAGCCCTTCCCCGCCGACAAAATAGGGGTGTTCGCTTCCGCGTGCTCGCGCCTCGGACAGGGGGCGTGGTAGCGAAGGGGTACACACACTCTCGACCCTTGTGGCAATCCTTGGCCATAATCCCTGCCGCAACGGCAGGCATCGCAAAAGACACAGCCCCCTCCCCGGCGGCAGGAGGGGGCTGCGAGAATCTGCCTCAGCGCCCGGTCATCTGACCCGACGCCGGACGAATGCACTCACTTGTTGCCCTCGTCAGCGGGTAGCGGGCAAGTGTCCTCAGGACGACAGTTAGGCTCGAAGTTCACATCTGGATGTTCCCAGCTGAGCAGGTCGGCCACGCACTCAAAGGCGCCCGTGTGCGCATAATCCTTGGGCGAGCTCAGCACCTCCCACAGGGTGGGGTTGCCATCCAAGCTATCCGGGCAGTAGCTCAGCTCCCCGCCATCCATCCAGTAACTTGCAAAGTCATTATAGTACTCGTCTGGGCTGATGCCTGTGGGCCCCCACGCCCCAAAGTTGTTCCTCCAGAAGCCGGGCGAGCACCACTGTGTCATCGGAGGTGGCGGACACGGCATGCAATTCACCGTCACTGTTGCTTCGGCATACTGACCAGTCTCCACGATGGTAGCCGTGTTTGTATGCGACCCCTCATCGGCAGGACAGGTGAAGGTCTTTTCGTACATCTGGGAACCGCTGTCGTTGAACGTCCACTCGTAGCCATTGGTGTCCGTCACATGGACGGTTTCATACCCCTCGCGCCTGGGTTGCGAGGGCAGGCTGAAGCTCGCCTTCGGATTTGGACCAAAATCCTGGCCCAGATGGCCGGAGTGGTTGGTGATGGTCACCTTCACCGAGTTCCTGTATTGAGCGTTGGGCCTCGGCTCGAAGGTTATGTTGTACTCATAACATGCTGACTCCCCCGGGCCGAGCTGCTGTGGAGGAGAGTAGGTCCAGCTAGCTCCCTCGAGTGGCTTAAACTTACCCGCGCCGGTTTTGTACTCAACCTGGCCCACGATCTTGAGGCCTTCTGTGGCCCGGTCACCGCCATTTGTGACGCAGATCCGTCCTCTCACTCCGTAGACGTCCGTCACCATCTTTTCCACGGAGACCGTGTAGTCTACGACATGAGATTGGTTACATTCCAGGTAGAGTTCCGTCGGGTGTGCCGACTTGCAGATCTCCCAGTCAATCCTGCGTTCCCAATAGCCCTCGGCGGTCTTGTATGCTGAGAGCGTCGTACCGGACCGGCCTTGCGCCAGCGTAGTGGAAGCGGGCGCGAAGACCAACACACCCAGCGCGAAGATCACCAGCAAACCCAAGATCTTGCTTATCTGTCGAGTATTCATTTGTCCTCCTCCTACCTCATAATACTAATACATCTGCTTTACTGTGTTCTATACCCCAACTTGAACCCCACCGCACCATCCGCCGGAATGGCGCGGGCGGCTGTCTGCACCGTGTTCCTTAGTGGTTGTGCCGCCGGGCGCCCTGCCAGGCATATGCCACATAGCGGCCAGCCTGTACACTAAGAGGTGAAACGATCTCTGAGTTTTCCATGCCTCCTTGACGCCTGGCCGGAGCGAAGACCTCTTACGCGGACGGCTGCACCTCATCCTTTTGTGACGTAAGCGCGCTCGCGGAACGAAGACGGCAGGGAGGACTTCTGAGCACTACAAATATGTTATACTCTTTTGACTCACCTTTGTCAAGCCCCATGCTCTGAGAGCATTGAGAAACTTCCAGGTTATCCGCTTTATGAGCTTATCTTCATACAAAAATTTGTGTGACATAGGACCTTTTTCAACACTCTCATGCTCTACGCCTGACAGAGGGTAATCGGACATCTCTACATCTATTATAACACACAAACATTACGATTCACATTACGATCCGGTTTGAATTGGATTAAAATTGGGGATAAAGGGGTGCTTGCTCCTCTACGGTCTACCGTCGCGGCGCGGATCCATCTGTCCGGGCCGCGCGCGTTAGCAAGCGGCAATGTGGGGGCACTCCCAAACCGAGTCACACGCGTCAGAAGGCGGGGCAATAGACCACTCCCTGACGGTCGCGGCGCGGACCCAGTTCGAATCCGAGCCGCGCGCGTCAGCAAGCGGTAATGTGGGGGCACTCCCAAACCGAGTCACACGCGTCAGAAGGCGGGGCAATAGACCGCTCCCTCACGGGCGCGGCACGAATCCGACCCGCGCGCGTCAGCAAGCGGCAATGTGGGGGCACTCCCAAACCGAGTCACACATGTCAGAAGGCGGGGCAATAGACCGCTCCCTCACGGGCGCGGCACGAATCCGAGCCGCGCGCGTTAGCAAGCGGCAATGTGGGGCATTCCCAAACCGAGTCACACGCGTCAGAAGGCGGGGCAATAGACCGCTCCCTCACGGGCGCGGCGCGGATTCAATCGGCCACGGCGGCCACCAGCGCACAGGTGTGTCGCCCACCAGCAGCCAGCACCTCGCCACCGCTCAACCCTTGCACCGCCACCAGCAGGGAGCGATCCGTGGTGGTACCATCGCCCAGCTGGCCACAATAGTTCAGCCCCCAGCACCAGACGCCGCCTTCTGCTCGGCTGTCCCGCGACAGGTCACGGCCCGATGGCTCAGGTAGCTGGTTGTGCCTGCATGGAGTCGTTGCGGTCAGGACGGTCTGTGTGATGGGCACCTGGGCGGATGCCGCCTCTGCCGGCGCCGGATGGGCCACTGCTCCGCGCGATGCCAGCAACGCCAGCACCCCGGCGAGCAAGGCGATGGACCATCTCCGCGCGCTATGACGCACCAGGTGGCGTCTCATCGCGACTCCCCCCGAATGAACCGGCCGACGACGCTGCCCCGGACACTTTGCAGCGACGGATGCGCTCGGGGCGCATCAATCCTCCCCGTGCACCAGGCGCATCAATCCTGCTTGCGCACCAGCGAATACGTGCGCGGCAGGCGTGCCAGCAGGGCACATTCGGACGCCTCGGCACAGCCGGCGCAGTGCAGCTCACAACCCTGCACGGCGGCAGCGCGGTCGTCGCGCAATTTGCCCATGCGCAGGAGGGTCTGGACCATCCCCTCCAGCGTGGGCAGGTCGATCCCCAGGCGTGCGCTCAGCTCGTGCAGCGTGAGGGGCTGCCCGGCGGCTTCGAGCTCTTCCAGCAGGCGACTCAGCATGGTGCTATCCGATCGTCGGCAGGCTGGCGGCTGCGATCGACTGGCCGACGCGGCGACTCTTCTCGTCCGGCAGGTGCAGCTGGATGCGCTCCGCCAATTCAGGGAACTCGCCCTGCAACACGCGTTGTGCCTCTTCCAGGATGAGCGGACCGCCCGAACCAGAGGTGCAGCGCCCCAGAATGAGGACATGTTTCAAGGTGTAGAAGTCGGCGTAGTGGGCGACGGCGTAGCCCATGTAGACACCGATGGTGCGCCAGATCTGCTCGGCGCCGCGATGGCCAGCTTCCAGCTGTTCCTGCGCCGCCTTGAGGCGTTCCGCGTCGGGCACGTCGGCAGGGATGTGCACGCCGGCCAGCGGGGCCAGGCGGAAGACGCACTGTTGTGAGAAATACTGCACGCCGCAACCGCGGTCGCCCGACCACTCGTCCACCGGCGCCGCGGGATTGTAGTCGACCGGCACGAAGGCCAGCTCGTTCAGCCAGCCGGTGATGTTGCCCTGCGGCGTCACATAGCCACCCGCCTGACTGGAGCCGAGCGCGATGCCCAGCACAGCGTTGTCCTCCAGCGACATCGAGCCGGCCAGCGCGGTGACCTCGCCGTCGTTGACGATCTCCAGCGGCACACCCAGCTCGCGCCGGATGCGCAGGAAGAGGTCGCGCACTTCGTGGTAGCGCTCGCGGGGCACACCCCGGAAGAGCGAGGCGATGCGCACACGATTGTTGACATAAACGCCGGCGGCGCTGCCCCCGATGGCGTCGACGCGCGGCATCTTCGAGGCGGCCAGCTGCAGCGCGTCCATAATGTACCGGTAATGATACTCCGGGTCGCTCTGTTTGCGCGGCTCCCAGACAATCTCGTGGCTGAAGATGGCCTCGCCGTTGACCACGGCGGAGACCTTCAGGTCGGAGGCGCCCAGGTCAAAGCCGATGCGGTAGCCGTCGAGATGGCGTCCCAGCGGCTGTTCCGTCTCCTTTTCGGGTGGCACCTCCTCGGGAGCACACGAGACCACGGTGAAGGGATGATCGTAGATGTCCTCGCCCATGACCCGCGCGTCGAACGCGCGCTCGCCGTCCGGGCTGTAGACCTGGCGGATGTAGGTGCCGATGCTGGCCGGGCCGCCCACGTAGACCTTCCAGCCGCCGCGCTGCCAGAGCAGGAACTTGACCAGCCGCTCGGCATACATTAGGTTGGCCTCGGCATGGGGATGTCCCTCGGGGAAGACGACCGTCTCGAAGCGTGAGACGCTGCCATCGGCACGCTCCAGCCCCAGCACCAGCGGCACGCCGGCGCCGGATGCTTGCACTTCTTGGCGAAAGGCGCGGTTGGCCAGCACAGCCGGACGAAACGCCTCGTCCAGCGGTGGAGTAAAACGGGGTGGAATCAATCGCAACGCTCCACTCATACGTCACACTCCTGATGGTGTGCAAAGATCGATTTGCTGGAACACGGGGCACATTGTAGTGCGAAATGGCACGGGCGGCAACCCATCCGCGCCGTGAGCCACCGGATCCGCGCCGCGACCGTGCGGGAGCGGTTGTGTTGCTGACACGTGTGGGTCGGTTTGAGAAGTGCCTCCACATTGCCGCTGGCTGACGCGCGCGGCTCGGATTCGAACTGGGTCCGAGCCACGACTGTGAGGGAGCGGATTGTGCGCCACCGGCCGACACGCGCACTCTGGCCGCTGGCTGACGCGCGCGACCCGGTTTATGCCGCTTGCTGACGCGCGCGACCCGGTTTATGCCGCTGGCTGACGCGCGCGTACTGGATCCGAGCCGCGACTGTGAGGGAGCGGATTGTGCGCCACCGGCCGACACGCGCACTCTGGCCGCTGGCTGACGCGCGCGTACTGGATCCGCGCCGCGACTGTGAGGGAGCGGATTGTGCGCCACCGGCCGACACGCGCACTCTGGCCGCTTGCTGACGCGCGCGTACTGGATCCGAGCCGCGACTGTGAGGGAGCGGATTGTGCCGCTGGCCGACACGCGCAACCTGGTTCAATGGCACCGGGATGCGAGGCACTCCGCACGACCTCGAGGGGACGCAGTCAGCCCTGGTCCAGCTCGGCCAGCATCGCCTGGATGGTCTCCGCCAGCGGCGCGATGTGGCGGTCACAGACGGAATACACCACCTCAGCGTCGAGGTCGAAGTAGTGATGGGTGAGAATGTCGCGCATCCCCATCACCCGTTTCCATTCGACCTGGGGGTAGCGGGGCAACAGTGTGCCCCCCGTGACGCGGTCGAGGTGTTTGACGCTCTCGCCCAGCGCGATCAGCTGCATGCAAATGGCATCCAGCTTTTCCCGCCCCGCTTCCGAGCTGACGAAATCATCCGGGGAGCGGATGGGGGCAAAGCGCTGGCGCACCGTCTGAGCAGCCGCCAGGATTTGACGCAGGATCTCGCGCACCAACGCGACGTCATACATAGACCGCTTCGGCGTCGATGCGCTTTTTGAGGAAGGGATTCATACGCTCGCGGTAGCGCACCACATCCACAGGTCGCTGGAGCAGTGCTTCCAGTTCCTGTTTGATGCCAACCATGTGCAACAGGTCAGGCTGGGCAAGCTCCACGACAATGTCCACATCGCTGAGCTCGGCCAATTCGTCGCGGGCGGCTGAGCCGAACACACCCAAGCGCACAATGCCAAACTCGCCGCGTCGCGCTGCGCAGAACTGTGCCAGGATGCGCAGAAGCTCTTCTCGTCTCATCCGCTCTGCCTCGGGGTGCGCTGCTGCTACCACGATTCTACCATATGAGACGAGGCGGGCAAAGCAAACGCATCGCCCCCCAGTCCCATCCGCGCCGCGACCATAAGGGAACGGTGTGTGCCGCTGGCTGGCGCGCGAGTGCGGGCGCAATGCAATTGCGCCCCTACGGCCGCGCGTGGCTCGGTCAAATCCATCCGCCCCGCGACCAAATCCGAGCTGCGACCGTGAGGGAGCGGATTGCACCGCCGGCTGGTGTGCGGCTCGGCTCGACGCGTGCATCTCCCACATTGCCGCTTGCTGACGCGCGCGGCTCGGATTCGAACTGGGTCCGCGCCGCGACTGTGAGGGAGCGGTATGTGCCGCTGGCCGACACGCGCACTCTGGCCGCTGGCTGACGCGCGCGGCTCGGATTGAGTCCGCGCCGCGACGAATTTGCTACGATGTCGC
>CAKZLO010000023.1 GCA_937127125.1 uncultured Ardenticatenia bacterium | reverse complement strand
GATGTCCGGCACGGCGAACATGCCCAGCACCGGGATGAACACCAGGGCCGCGCCGGAGAAGACACCGGGCAGGCTCAAAGGCCAGGTCACGCGCCAGAACCGCTGCCAGGCGTTGGCGCCCAGGTCCTGGGCGGCTTCCTCTATCGACCAGTCGAAATTGTGGAAACGTGAGTTCATAATCAAGATGACATATGGAGTTGAGAAGACAATGTGCGCTAGTATCACTGTTCCCAGCGACAGAGTAACACCCAGAAAGGTGAAATACGAGAGCATCGCAATACCCAGCACCAGGGCCGGGATCAGCATGGGCAGCGCTGTAAAGCCGAGCACAAGGCCTCGGGCGCGTACGCGGTACCGGTTGAGGCCATACGCGCCCAGCGTCCCCAGGAATCCGGCGCCAACCGAGGTACAGGCCGCCACGATGGCACTGTTCTGGAAGCCGTATAGATAGATCTTGTTTTCGAGGAGCGCCTGGTACCAGCCTAGTGTGAAGCCAGTAAGAGGAAACACTGCTAGTCGATTGGTGTTAAACGAAAAAAGAACCACCAGCGCCAGCGGAACGAACAATAGCACTAAGATCATATAAGTATAGATCTTAAGCCATGGAATGGACATCGCCCGCTTACCTCGTCACACCCAGTCCCCGGGCTAGCAGTCCAACCAGGCCAAAGACTGCAGCAAAGACGACCACCATAGAATAGGTGATTGCCGATCCTAATGGCCAGTTCGATATGATGCCAAACTGATTTGCAATTGCATTACCGATCAGTTGTGCATTGCTGCCGCCTAGCAGGGCTGGCGTTATGTAGTCGCCGGCTGCAAGCACAAAGGCAAATAGAAAGCTAGCCATCACACCCGGCATACTGAGCGGTAAGGTCACCTTGTAGAAGGTAGCGACAGGACCAGCGCCCAGATCACGCGAAGCTTCCAGCAGATTTGGGTGGATGTTCATAAGCACGGAGTACAAAGGCAATATGCAAATTGGTAGGAATACGCTGATGAGCGTTACGATCACAGCAAACTGGGTATAAATGAGCCACTCGACCGGCTGTTGCACCAGCCCTAACGCCAACAGAATGCTATTAATGACACCGTTATTGCCCAAGATGGTCTTCCATGCGTAAACGCGCACCAAGTAACAGCTGAACAGAGAGAGTATCATCAGCATGAGAACGGTCTCGCGCCCCTTTCGCAATCGGAATGCCATAGCATAGGCCACCGGGTAGCTCAAAAGGACTGTTACACCAGCGGTAATCAATCCTACTGTGATCGAGCGCAACATGAGCTTCATGTAGGTGGCACTGGTAACCACCTGTATGTAGTTCTGGACGGTCCATTCTCGAACAATGGTGTAGCCTTTGACGTACCAGAAGCTGTAGACGAAAAAGACCAATAATGGAGCGCCAAATAGGAGTAACGCATACAGAAGCGGCGGTCCAATTGTGACAATTGGCCCATACCGCACTTTGGTGGGTCTTAAACCCATGTTCGACCATCCGACTATTGACATGTTGACCCCACTAGACCTGCTGCCTAGCGGCAACCGTCAACAATCAATGCTGGCAGGTTCAGGTAACTGCCACCGTGTCCCTCCTCCTGTGACTTGGACAGTAGGCAGGACACGGTGGCCTTGTCATACCCCCGAGAGCCACGTGTGAGTCAGGATACCTTGATCTCCTCCCAAGTTTGCAGCCACTCGGCGTTGCTGGCGATGTTCGGGTCCTCCGGCTCCAGAGGCGGATCCGGTGGGAACGGGAACCTTTCCAGCGCTTTGTCTATATCGGCATATTCTTGCTGCATATGCGGCGGCAACAGAGGTAACACTTTACTGTTCGTCATCATCTGCCCCAGATAGACGGCCAACTCTTTTGCCCCTTCTGGTGACGTCATCTGGTTAATGAAAGCATAGGCGGCATCCACGTTCGCCCCGACAGGGATGCAGTAGTTATCGCACCAACCCGCGGCTCCCTCCACTGGCACGACATATTTGAGCTCTACACCTTTCTCCTTGGCCCAGCCAATAATTGCGGTCCACGACCCGGAGGTAAGCCAAGCCTCCTTGCGTGCCAGTACATCCGCCATCTCACCATAGCTGGGCACAATCGCGCGCAGCTGCGGCTTGAGCTTCAGGTACCACTCCTTGGCAATCTGGAGCTCCTCTCTCGTGACGTATCGATTGATGTCGATCCCATTTGCCAGCAGTGCCACCATCAGCTCCTGATTGCACACATCAATCGCTACGATCTTGCCCTTGAATTCTGGCCTCAACAGGTCGTTCCAGGACTCGATGCCGTCCGGAACAAATTCAGGGTTGTAGGTGCAGGGAGTATAACCAAAGGTGAAGGGTACCGAGTATACCTGGCCATCCCGGACCTGCCACCATTGATTTCTGAAGACAGGATATAAGTCGTTCCAGTGTATAAGCCGGGATGTATCAATAGGCTGGATCAACCGGTTCACGAAAAGCGCCTCAATGGTGCCATGATAAATGCTAATCACGTCATATTGTCCCGGGCTACCAGCCTTAAGCTTGGAGAAGATCTCCTCGTTGCTGCCGCCATAGGTCGAGCTGACCGTGATATCATACTCATCGGTGAGGGGTTTCAGTGCGCCGGCGTAATCGTAGCCTTCCCATCCCAGATAGTTAATGGTTGTGCCCCGCAGTTTTTCCAGATCGACCGCGGGTTCAGGTGTGACAGTTTCGGCAACTACCGGCCGAGCGTGCCCAAGCGTGATCAGGCCTGCTCCAGCCACTGCCGCCGAGGCCACCAGGAACTCCCGTCGCGACATCTTTCTTGGTTTAGCCATTTCCCGCCTCCTTGCTTGAACAACAACATTGATCCAATCAATGACCAACCTTGGTCAGGATGATGGTTGGTCCTCATCTCTTTTCCTACTCAGATCGCGACCATACTAACCAGCCAACACCACCGTACTGCCAGTATCCCACGCCACGACCACCTCATCTCGGGCACAACAGCTAAGCATGCCATCGGCGGTGGGTTGCTCGACCAGCAACAATAGATTATTGGACAGCTGGACCTGATAGCGCCCCAGTGGCCCCAGAAATATAATGTTCACAACAATTCCTGGAAAAACGTTCCTCCAAGTCGCAGGAGCTCCTTCTCGCGACGCAAACAGGGTGATCCGCTCTGGGCGCACCGAGACAACGACAATTTGGCCGGCAGAGAAGTTGGCCTGCGGCGGTCCCCATACGGTCAAGCCACCGACATCCACCTCGACGCTGTCCTCATGCACAGCTCTTATCACACCGTTGAGCAGGTTGGCCTCACCAATGAAGCGCGCGGCAAACTCGCATCGAGGTCGATTATATATCTCAGTGGGAGTGCCCACTTGGACGATCCGACCGTGCTCCATAAGAACGATCCGATCCGACATTACCATAGCTTCTTCTTGATCGTGGGTAACGTACACAAAGGTCATCCCCAATCGCCGCTGGATGCTGCGCAGCTCCAATTGCATCTCCTTGCGCAGCTTCAAATCGAGTGCACCCAACGGCTCGTCCAACAACAGCACGCGCGGCTGGTTAATCAACGCACGCGCTAGTGCTACTCGTTGAGCTTGTCCACCGCTAAGCTGGCTCGGCCTCCGTGCACCAAATCCTTCAAGGCGAACCAGCTTTAACATTTCCTTATGTTTTGCAGATAGAAGGGCATCAAGATAAGTGTCCCGGCGACTGCCACGAAGGTCATGAAGCCAGTGATCAGGTT
>CAKZLO010000022.1 GCA_937127125.1 uncultured Ardenticatenia bacterium | reverse complement strand
TCTCCTTCTTTTCCATTTGGTCTTAATGCCCCGAAGGGCTTTCCTGCGATTCGGACCGTACATCAGCGGGTATGCTGAGATACAACGGGACATCGGGTCTTAATGCCCCGAAGGGCTTTCCTGCGATTCGGACCCTCTCATGCCACCATGGGAAACGACCCCCAATCGAACACTCCAGTGGATCGCCAAGCCCACTTGACACCCCATTTTGCCACCCCAGTGGGGCACCACCCCCCACCCAGCATGGCACTTGACATTTTTATCGAGCACCCCCGCAGAAAGTTTAAAAAACAGACCTCATAAAGCAGGTAACTCAGAAGGCCCTCGATAACATGGGTAACTTTTTAAAGTTCCCGCGCCAGGCGCACTTGTCATACCCATGATAGCACATTTCACGCCCCATGGCAAGCGGCGCGCATCGGGCACGCACGGGCGCGGCGCGGATGCGGGCGCACGGCGGATCAGGCGGACGCAACCCCCAGACCGCGCAAACTCTCCTCCACCGTCAGCCAGCCACGCCCCGGAAACAGCCGCGCCATCTGCGGCGCAAACAGGGGCGAACTGCCCATCACTTCCGCCGGACTCCCCTCGGCTATGACCTCACCCTGACTCAACAACACCACCCGATCCGCCGTGCGTGCCGCAAACTCCACATCGTGCGTCACCAGCAGAATCGCCATGCCGGCATCCCGCCAAGCACGCAACAGGGCGCCCAGCGCCTCCTTGGCAGCATAGTCCAGCCCGCGCGTCGGCTCGTCGAGGAGCAGGGCAACCGGCTGCACCACGGTCACCGCGCCCAAGGCGACGCGCTGACGCTCCCCCACGCTCAGGTCGCGCGGATAACGCTCGGCGTAGGCAGCAACGCCCAGACGCTCCAGATGGCGCGCGATCACGTCGTCTGCCGCGGGCAACGCGTGGTTGCGCAACGTGATGCTCAGTTCCTGGCGCGCCGTGTCGGCATACAACAACGCATCCGCCTCCTGCGGCAGATAGCCCACGCGACGACAGATGCTCGCCACATCCTCGCCTGTCACCTCGCGCCCATCCACCCACACCTGCCCCGTCTGCGGTCGCACCAGCCCCACCAGCGTCTTGAGCAGGGTGGTCTTGCCCGAGCCGTTGCGCCCCATCAGGACCACCAGCTCGCCGCGCGCTACCTCCAGGTTGACCGCACGCAGGACGGGCCGATCCGCATAGCGCACCGTGACGCGCCGCAGCGCCAGGCATGGCTCCCCACGCTGCCGAGAGGCCTTGGGCACGCTCGGCGGAATGTGGGCGACGAGCGGCTGGCTGAAGCGCAACCCCTCCTTCGTCGTGAGCGGCAACGGCTGCCAGTTCAGCGCCTTCGCCAGCGCCACCAACGGCGGCACCAGCGCCAACTCGGGCAACACCTCCCGCGTCGGCCCGTAGACATAGTTCGCCTGACCGTCAGAAGCGTCGGACAGGGCGATGATGTGGTCGGCATAGGGCAACACACGCTCCAGGCGATGCTCCGCCAGCAGCACGGTCAGGCCCAGGTCGTGATTGAGGCGCACCAGCGCGTTGAAGACATCCTCGGCGGATTGCGGATCGAGTTGCGACGTCGGCTCATCCAAAACCAGCACGCGCGGACGGAAGGCCAAGGCGGCGGCAATGGCGACGCGCTGACGCTCGCCCCCCGAGAGCGTCTCCAACTTGCGCTCACGCAGCGCGGCCAGGTCGAGCAGGTCGAGCACCTCCTCGACGCGCACGCGCATCTCTTGGCGGGGCATGGCCGCGCTCTCCAACGCAAAGGCGATCTCATCCTCGACGCGGTCAACGACGAACTGCGCCTCCGGATTCTGGAAGACAAAGCCGACATGGCGGCTTATCCCGCGCGGTGCCGCCACCAACGGGTCGAGTCCGGCCACCGCTATGCGACCGGCAAAGGTGCCACCGCTGAAATGGGGCACCAGCCCGTTGACGCAGCGCAACATGGTGGATTTGCCCGTCCCCGAGCGCCCGACCACCAGGGTAAAGGATGCCTCAGGCAGGCTGAAGTCGAGATGGCGCAAGACGGGTCGCGCCGCGCCCGGGTAGGTGTAGGAAACATTGCGAAAGATGATCATAGCCGTTCTCCGGTTTCGATGGGTGCTGTGGCCGTCTCGAGCGGACGCGGTGTCGCCATACCGCGCGACTCGGTGAGATCGCCCCGCTCCGCGACCGTGCGGGAGCACTCTCGCCGGTCATCCTCTGGGGCGTGTGGTGCAGCGTGGTCGCCGGCCGACATGCGCGGCGCGATGGTGAGGCGCCGTGCCGCCGGCATGAGCACCAGGGGCACCTCCAGCCCGGTCAGCGCCAGCAGCAGCCATGCGCTCACCTCGGGCAGGCGCAACGCGGGATAGGGATAGAAGAAGATGCTATGGCGCTCCAGGCCGGGCCACGGCACCAAGAAAGCAGCCGCCGTCACACCCGCCGCCAGGGCGATGGCCAGGTCGCGCGCCCGCCAGGGGGTGTGGCGGTAGGTGATGCGCGGCACCTGCCGGCCCAGATACCACAGCGCCCCGATCACCTCTCCCCCGCCCAGCAGCATCAGCGCGCCGCCGAGGGCACGTTCGCCCCAGCCCAATTGCAACAGCCACCCTGCCAGCAGCGTGAGCAGCCCGCTCGCCACCACCACACGGGCGCGGCGTGTACTTGGCGTCTCCGCGGCAGCGGCAAATCCGCGCGCCGTCATCGCCTCGGCCAGTTGGAAGGCATGTTCCAGCCCCCCGATCAACAGGGGCAGGAAGAGGGGCAGATGGTCGCGCAGGCCGCGAACGCGGTGGCCCCGGATCGCCTGCGCCTCGCGAATCGCCTGCCAGTGGCGCAACGTCACCGGCACAAACGTGAGCGCGATCGAGGTCATCACGGCAACAGGGAAGAACGCGCGTGGAATCAACCCCACCAGCGCGCGCACCGTCACCGCATAGCCCAACACGACGAAGGCGGTGTAAATGCCCACCAAAGCCAGTCCGTTAAGCGCACCGAAGGTCAACGCCTCGAGCGTGATCGGCCCGCCCACGAGTGGCCACGTGACGGGCAGGCGCAGCAACACAGTGCGCCCCACATGCACCGTCAGCGCGTTGAACAGGGCGGTGAGCGGCAGCACGATGAGCGCAAAATGCAGCGGGCTGAGCGGCACACGGGGCGTCTCCTCCGCATGGACACGCCGCAGACGCGTCAGCACGGCAGCCAACACGGCCAGCATCACCGCCAGATAAAGGGGATTGCGCGTCGTCGTCAGCACGACCAGCACAGCCCCCAGCCAGATCAGCCAGGCCACCGGGTGAATCATACGCTCACCTGCTCGCTCGGCCGATAGACAAAAAGAAAACGCTGCTGGAAGCGGCGCAACACGCGCAGCGTAGGCAGGCCAAAGGCCAGCGTCAGGACGAAGTTGCCCGCCAGCCGCATAGCATCCCAGACCAGCGAGGTCGCCAGGTAGAAGGCGGCGTAGCGCAACACCCCACCCGTCCAGTGCAGGCCGGGTTGCCAGTGTTGCTCCTGCGGCCCGACGGCATACGGCCAGAACCACAGATTCATGATCGCGCCGAAGACCATCCCCCAGATGCCCGAGAAGAGGGCCAACACGACGACCTCGCGCCAGGTGCCCTCGCCGCCCAGCATACGCACGAGGGGGCGACAGGCCGGCGCCGACAGGCCGATCCAGCCGGCAGTGATCATCTGATAGGGCAGCCAGGGCCCCACGCCGGCCGTGATCAGCGCCGAGACCAGCAGGGTCAGCGCCCCCATCAGGAAGCCGAAACTGCCCCCCATCACATAGCCCGTCATCACGATGAGGAAGAAGATGGGGCTGAAGCCGCCCGGCCCCGGCACGGCCACCTCCACAAAGCGCAACAACGCGTTGAGCGAGACAAGCACGCCGAGCAGCGCCACCAGCTTGGCACTGCCCGCCTGTCGCTGCGCCTCCACCAGCAGGGCGGCGAAACAAACACCCACCAACACGGTCAGCAGCAGCGGCGCATCCTCGGCGTGCGCCATTCCAAACGACTCCTGCGGCAGCGCCGGCGCGAAGAAGGGGTAGAGAAAGGCGGTCACCCCGATCGCCACACTCGCCAGATGGATCGACCAGCCGATCAAGCGGTCGCGCATTATGCGTTCCCCCTACCTTCGCGACGCGTGCGCGCATCACGGCGCGGTCCCTGCCCCGTCCGCCGACGGTCGTCCGCCCAGCGCGCGATCTGCCAGACGAGCACCAAGCTGGCCAGCCCCCCCACAAGCGCCAGCACACCGATGACCATCAGCAGGGTTGGCGGGACATCCAGTCCATGCGCCGCTGGTGGCACAGTGCGCACGGGCAGGTCGGCGCCGGCCAGCGGCAACGGCAGTGGCGTGGCGCGCAGGACGGCCACCGCCAGCGGCGTCGGCGTCAGTGTTGGGGTGCGCGTTGACGTGGGCGTGATGGTGGGCAGGCGCGGGAAAGCAGGCGCCGCCGCAACCACCTGCGCCGTCACAGCAAACGCCGACGGCGTGGCGGTCTCGGTCGGAGTCGGGACGTCGGTCGGGGTCGGCGTGCGCGTGGGCCGTGGCCGCGGTGTGTCCGTCGGCGTCGGCGGCAGGGGCGTCTCCGTCGGCGTCGGCGTCACAGTGATGGGCACCACCTCAACGCGCACCTTCTTGCGCACCTCGCCATCTTTGTTGCGCGCCAGCAGCACGTACTCGGTCGTGCTCGTCGGCGCCACAACCGTGCTATAGGGAGCGATCACCCCCTGCTCCTGATCGCCCACGCGCAAATAGGCCTCCTTGGCCCCGTGCAGGTCCCAGGACAACGTAACGCTCTCGCCCAGCAGAATAGTGGTGCGGTCGGCGGTGAAGTAGTCAATGACGGGCAGCTTCTTCTTCCTCTCGGGTTGCTCGGCAGGCGCCTCCGGCTCCTCATCATCTGCGGGGGGAGCCGGGACGTCCGCAGGGGGGGCCGGCGCCTCAGGCCGACAGATGTCCTCAAAGCGCACGTTGGGCGGCTTGCTTCCCGAGCGGCCGTATTCGCCTTTGCCCCACACCCAGCCCTCCACGTCGCCGTCGCGCACCCAATAGTTGGACGCGCCCAGCGAGGAGTATTGCCAGCCACCATCCTTCAAGTGCCAGTAGGACCAGTAGACGCACGGGCTGCCCTGACATCGGCAGAAGCAATCCTCAGCCGGATAGTTGCAGCCGTGATTGTCAATGCTGCAGATGGCGATGCCCATCCCGCTGGCCATCGGAATCAGCGCCAGCCCCGAGCGCTCCAGCACGTCGTAGCCTGTGATCTGCTCCTCGCTGAAGCTGATGCATTTCTTGATCGTCTTGCCCTCGTACACCACCACCAGGGCGACACGGTGTGGGCCCTGCGCCTGCGTGTGGGGGGTCGCCCCTGCGAAGGTGACCAGCACCAACACCAACACGAGCGCCACCAGGCGCCCCACCGACCAGCAACCATGCCAGCGGATATCACCTCCGCCCACGCACCAAGCACCTCCTTGATTCAATCTGTTATCCGCGCCGTGATCCAATCTGCCCCGCACCCCAGTCCGAGCCGCGCGCGGCCCGTTTAGCATCCCCACAACCTGTCTGTCCCCGGCATACCCTCACTACTTCGCGACGATGGGCAAGTACGCAGCCGGGAACAATATCCCCTCACAGTAGGGAGGGATCTCCGCCGCGACAAGGGGGAACGGACGGTACAGCAATGCCGGAATCGCCTGCTGCGTCGCCAGCTGGTTCGCCCCCTGACCCGGCTGCCATTCAAACGCTCCCCCCGGCAACTGCATGCTCACCAAATAGCTGATGGGGTGGTTGCTGTCCTTCAGCCAGCGCCCGGCGGTGGGGTCTTCGCCGGCTGCCACGATCGCCTGCACCACATAAGCGGTCGAGTTGGTGTCGCTGTCCGTGCCCCACGACGACTGCGGATCCCACGGGAAGCCGCCGTCCGCGTTCTGCGCATCCTCCAGGTAGTTCAGCCCCCCGGTCACCGCCGTCGAGGTGGGCACCTTGCCCGCGGCGATGAGCGCCTGGATGGCGAGCGCGGTGCCGTTGGTGTCGCCGGTGGTGCTCCAGGAGCCATACGGCCAGCTGCCATCGCCTGTTTGCATCGCCTCGAGCGCCTGCACCGCCTTGGCCGGGATGGTCTGACTCAGCGCGCGCAGGCCGATGATCGCCCAGGCCTGGTAGCCCGGGTTGGGGTCAAACCGGCCCGTGTTGGAGTCGTAGTAGGCCATGATGTTCTTCGCGATGAACGGCCAGCAGCCTTCGGCAGCCGCCATAGCCGTCGCCAGCTTGCCCGCGCCGTCGACGCGCTGCGAGATGGACGCCGCATAGATCCCAGCCGTCCGCAGCGACGGGCTGCCCGGGTTGCGCCGCCACTGATCGGCATCGTAATGGTTCGCCGTCACCGCCAGCAACACCTCCAGCGTGTCATTGGGTGTGCCGTAGCCACCCGTGCTGGCATCCTGCCGAGGACGCAGCCACTCCAACCCTTTGTAGGCCGCCACCGCGCCCGGTCCGTGGGGCGGCTGAGGTCCAGGCCACCTATTGGTCCACACGTACCCATCGATGTGTCCGTCCTGAGCGATCACGCTGTCGCCGACGCCGACCGTGTACCCCTGCCAGCTCGGTGGCGCGCTGCCCTGATCCCAATAGTAAGTAAGCCAGAAGAAAGCACCATTGTCGCAGCTGTTGCCTGCTGGATTGGTCTTCCCCACGCCGGCAATGCCACACAGCATCAGCCCCCAGGCCGTGTTGGCCGCCACCGGGTTGAGGCCGGCGCGTTGCAGAGCGACATAGCTGGAGATGGGCGTTGTAAAGGTGAACACGCGCACCAGCGAGTCGTGGTCGCCGAAGCGCACCACCACGTAACCTGTCTTGACGGGCCCGCTTGCGTGCGCCTCCGGCGGCGCCAGCATAGCCACACTTCCCAGCACCACGGCAACCATGGCCAGCCCGAGGGCCAGCGGCCATCCCAACGATCCCAGCAGCCTCGCGGTTGTTCTTCCTGTCATCTTTGCTTGCGGTCTCCTCTCTTTCTTGGGGTGTTGATATGCCAGCCCCATAGGCCGTGGTAAGCGGCACACTGGGGCAGCGAGTGCGATGCGCCTGCACGGTCCATGCCTTCGCTGCGTAGGGCGGCAGGCCGCTCTAGGAAAAATACACCCCCCTCGGGCTGACCTTTGGGGGGTGTGATCTCATCTGGCGCACCGCACCACACCCTTTACCGCGAAGGCGTACCGTGGTGCACGACACAGGTGGATGACCTGGCTCGGCGGTGGACACACCGCCCTACAGTTGCGGGACAGCGTTGGACTTCTCGGCGTCATCCGACGCGCGAGTCACCAACTTCACCGTTACCACCCGTGCCATCCGGGGCGACGGGCACCTGTGTCGCTGAACACGTATTCAATTGTCATGTTTCATGATATGCGCAAAAGGGGTGTCTGTCAAGTGGGTGCGGCTGTTTCCGCCCCGCGCCCGTGCGTAGGGGCGCAATACATTGCGCCCGTACCCGCCGCCGGCCAACACGCGCGTGGGCGCAATTGAATGTGCCCCTACGGACGCGCGCGGATCGGAGCGACGCGCATGGGTTGGATCCCGTCCACGCATCCTCCAGCATCTGACAGCGCGCAGCCAGCGTGTTATAATCCCCATCGCCCAACTCATCCTCTCGTCACAGGAGACTTGCTATGCGTGTGCTCATCACTGGCGCAACTGGCTTCATCGGCGCCAACCTGGCGCGCGCGCTCGTCGCACGCGGGGAACAGGTGCGCGTGCTACGCCGTCCCACCTCACGCTTGGACGCACTCGAAGGTCTGCCGGTCGAACACGCCCTCGGTGACATCCTCGACCTGGACGCACTGTGTGCCGCTATGCAGGGCTGTGCGCTCGTTTTCCACGTCGCCGCCGCGGCCCAGTACTGGCGCAACCACGCCGATGAGGTCTATCGCATCAACGTCACGGGAACGCGCAATGTGGTGCAGGCCGCTTTGCAATGTGGCGTGGAACGGCTGGTCTTCACCAGTTCCTCGGCTGCCATCGGCCCGGCGCCACGTCCTGACGCGCCGGCGGATGAGACGCAGCACTTCCCCGAGTCGTTGCGCTGGTTTGTCTACGGCCACAGCAAGCATCTCGCCGAGCAGGAGGTGCAACGTGCTGTGGCGCAGGGGCTCTCGGCCGTGATCGTCAATCCGACGATTGTGCTCGGCCCGCGCGACGTCAACTTTGTCTCGGGCAGCGCCATTCGCGCCGCAGTGCGTGGCCAGTTGCGCATCCTGCCGCCGGGTGGAAGCAACCTGGTGCATGTGCAGGATGTGGTAGCCGGCCACATTGCCGCCGCCGAACGCGGACGCACCGGCGAGCGTTACATCCTGGGTGGCGAGAACCTCACCCATCGACGCGCCGCCGAGATCATCGCCGAGGTGACCGGCGCGCCGCCGCCATTGCTCACCCTGCCGGCGTGGTGTCTGCCCTTCGTGGCACGCCTGATCGACGCCTTTAACGCCCTGACGCGCACGCGCGATCCGCTCGTCAGTGGCGATCAAGTGCGCCTGGGCGACAAGTTCTTCTATTACAGCAGTGCCAAGGCGATCCGCGAGCTGGGCTTGTCCCAAACCCCCTTCTGGCAGGCGGTGGCGGATGCCTGGGAATGGTATCGCGCGCACAGGATGCTGTGACCCCCATTGGGGAGATAAAAAAACCCTCCCCCAAGTGGGGAAGGGGTGAGGGGTTACTTCCTACGACCGCGCCGAACGTCGCCATGCCGCGCCGATTCACCTACAGGCGACGCGCCGCGTCGTCCCTATCTCTGATGGATGACACTTGGCCATCCCTCTCCCCGACTAGGGAGAGGAGGAAGGGGTGAGGGGGATAGCCACGCGCTGCGTCAGCGTGCGCTCCAGTTCTGCAGCGCAAACTCCCAGTTCAGCAGCTTGTCGATGACAGCGTTGACGTAGTCGGCGCGCCGATTCTGATAATCCAAGTAATAGGCATGCTCCCACACGTCAATGGTGAGCAATGGCTGCATGCCGGTGACCAGGGGTGTCTCGGCGTTGCCCGTCTTGACCACCTTGAGCGTCTCGCCATCGCGCACCAACCAGGCCCAACCGCTGCCGAATTGGGTCACCGCCGCGTTGGCAAGCTCCTCCTTGAATTTCTGAAAGCTGCCGAAAGCGGCTTCGATCGCCTGCTTCAGCGCGGCCGGCGGCTCGCCACCACCATTGGGGCGCAGGCTGTGCCAGTAGAAGGTGTGGTTCCACGTCTGCGCCGCATTGTTGAAGATACCTGCTTTGTCCGGCTTGCCGGCCACCGCGCGGATGAGCTCCTCCAGGCTCAGGTTGACCAGGTCGGTGCCCGCGATCAGCTTGTTGGTGTTGTCCACGTAGGCACGATGGTGCTTGCCGTAGTGGAAGCTGAGCGTGTTGGCTGAGATGACCGGCTCCAGGGCGTTTTCGGCGTAGGGTAGAGGGGGTAGCACATGGACATTACTCTGACTGCTCATCGATTCCTCCTTACTCTTCCAACTACTGAAGTCTCCGCTGTGACGCTGACGGCCGGGTGAGCTCTCTCGTCAACGCGAGACAACCCGACCGGCTAGGTCATTATTCTCTAGTATAACTGGTGCGCGCGCAGAGTCAAGATGACCACACGTCCGCGCGCCAGGCATTGCTGCCAGCGGACGGGGTATGCGTTCCCGTTTTGACATGTGATGCGCCTCCCCCTATGATTCGGGGTCATCAGCGCTCTGTTGCCACATCATCACTCACGAACACGATAGAAGGGATTACTCCAACTATGGAACGTAAGAAGGTGACCATCCACGATCTCCAGGCCAAGAAAGAGCGCGGCGAGCCTTTCACCATGGTGACGGCCTACGACTATCCCACCGCTGTCATTGTCGACAAGGCTGGCATCGACGTCATCCTGGTGGGTGATTCGCTGGCTATGGTGGTGCTCGGCCTGCCCAACACGGTCTCGGTGACGATGGAAGAGATGTTGCATCACTGTCGTGCCGTCGCACGTGGCGCGCAGCATCCGCTGCTGGTGGGCGATATGCCCTTCATGTCCTATCAGACCGGCGTGACCGACGCGGTGCGCAATGCGGGGCGTTTCCTCAAGGAAGGCGGCATGGACGTGGTCAAGCTGGAAGGTGGGGTGAAGATGGCGCCGATGGCGCGCGCGATCGTTGATGCCGGCATCCCGGTGATGGGTCACATTGGTCTGACGCCGCAGACCATCTCGGCGCTGGGTGGCTTCAAGGTGCAGGGCAAGGATGCCGCCGCCGCGCAGCAAGTGATTGACGATGCCATGGCCTTGCAGGACGCCGGCTGCTTCGCCATCGTGCTGGAAGCGATCCCCGACCGCGTTGCCAAGCTGATCACCGAGCGGCTGTCCATTCCCACCATCGGCATCGGCGCCGGGCCGCACTGCGACGGTCAGGTGCTGGTGACGCACGACATGGTGGGCCTCTTCGACCGCTTTGTGCCCAAGTTTGTCAAGCGCTACATCAATGTGCACGACCAGATGGTTGAGGCGCTGCGCCAATTCAAGGCCGAGGTGGAAAATCACACCTTCCCCGGGCCGGAACACTGCTTCACCATCAAGGACGACGTGCTGGAGCGGTTGTACTGATGAAGATTGCCATCATCGGCGCCGGCGGGTATGATGGTTGGTTTGAGGGCAATAGACCCATCTATCAGGCCGAAATCAATGCTTTACGAAGGCTGATGCCTTTCACAGGCTGGGGTAATTAGGGAAAGGGATAACCTAACTTGGTGCCGCTTGGGGATGAAACCACAGGGGGATGATGATCGCATCGGGTGGCGGGGCATCACGCTCTGCGTCCCTGTACATCTCCCTCGCCCCTTAGTAAGAGGGAATAGGATTGGGGGGGACTGGGGTGATTCCCCCTCGCCCTCCCTAGTAAGGGGTAATCCTTCTTTCGTCCCCCTAGCAAGGGGGTGGGGGGATGAGGAGACAAGAGAACCCGGACCGGAAGCACATCAACCCGCTGATCGGGAGGTGAGCCGATGAGAACGTTGGACGAAATCAGGCAAATCCTCAGAGACCATCGCGACCTGCTGGCCGAGCGATATGGGGTGGCTATCGTGGGCATCTTTGGCTCTTGGCTTCGTGGCGAGGCAGGTGGTGATAGCGACCTGGACCTGCTGGCAGAGATCCTGCGCCCTATCAGCCTTCTTGAGCTAGTCGGTGCGGAGCTGTATTTGAGCGAAGTGTTGGGGATGAAGGTGGACCTTGTGCCCAAGCGCAGTCTCCGCGAAGAACTCAGAGAGAGCATCCTCAAGGAGGCGATCGTTCCGTGAAACGCAAGATCGCACTCTACATCCGGGACATCCTCCAGAACATGCAAGACGCAGAGGAGTTTATCCAGGGCATTTCACGCGAGCAGTTCGAGGCCGACAAAAAGACGCTAAACGCAGTTTTGCGTTCAGTTGAGGTGATCGGCGAAGCAGCCAAGAATATCCCTGATGAGATTCGTTCGCGGTATCCTGGCATCCCTTGGAAAGAGATGGCGGGGATGCGCGACAAGTTGATCCATGATTACATGGGTGTAGATATAGAAACGGTGTGGCTGGTAGTCAGAGACCGCATCCCCGCGCTCAAGCCTCTCATCGAACGGGTTCTTCAAGAAGTGGAAAGGGAAGAGCAGTAAGCCACGTTCATCTGGAAGAGATGGTGGACGCTATCCCGTTCGATGGCCTGCCTGTCAGATTGGTTTGGGCGCATTCCAGTTCTGGATGTGGAGCGTAGTGGCACAGGCCTCAGTCGAACAGAAGCACTTGTGCGCAGCGATGCCAGGTTAGCAGCATATGGGATTACGCCCTGGTGATGAGCTAGAGGGTACCTGCGCCGCCGGATCAGCGCCAACACCCGACGCCGCTCCGGCGCGCTCCGCTATGCGCGCCGTTCATATCATCCTGTTCATCGCACTGATGGCTTTGGCATTGGCTTGCCGGGGCGTGACAATCTCCATAAATATGGACGACTCCGCAGCGGCATCTGAATCCGGAAGGTTAACCCGGCGAATTGGTTTCGACTTTTCAGGGCACGTTCCCTCGTCTCCTCAAGGGGATACCACTGCGAGGCATCACCTGTTCCTCCACCAATACCCGATGCCGTCAGATGGGTTTATCACCGCAGTCACCTACTTGAATGACCCGGATGGAGCGGTCGAAATATGTTTGACCTGTTGATCCTGCGCCCCACGGAGAACAGATGGCAGGTTTTGTACCGCGTTCGTATGTCTGACGACACGCCTCCCACTCAGACGGGCATGACAGTGGTCCCCCTTCCCGCGCCGCTGGCAGTTCAAAAAGGGGATATTTTTGCGCACTGGCAAGACGGTCTCAGTGGCGCAATACCGCTCAACCTTGACGATAAGTCCGTCGACGGTTTAAGCGCAGGGCAATATGGGTTTCAATCCTCCGAAGTGGAAGTTGGACAACTCATAGGCAGAGAGGGATTTAGTGGACATCGTGACTACTTCATCAACCTCGTCTTTTCGACAAACCCGTAAAGAAATGATGAAGATTGCCATCATCGGCGCCGGCGCGATGGGCAGCCTGTTCGGGGCGCGTCTGGCCTCCTTGGCTGAGGTGTGGCTGGTGGACGCCTGGGCTGAGCACATCGAGGCCATCCGTCGCGACGGCTTGCGGCTGATCAACTTGGACGGCAGCATATGGCAGGTGTCGGTGAAGGCCACGACCGACCCCGCGGCGGTGGATGACCCGGTCGACCTGGCGATCATCTTCGTCAAGTCGTACCAGACGGCGCAGGCGGCGGCCTGGGCGGCGCCCATGCTCGGGGCGGACGGTCTGGCGCTCACTATGCAGAACGGGTTGGGCAACCTGGAGGTGATGGCCGAGGTGTTGGGCGCGGAGCGCTGTGTGCAGGGCGTCACCTCGCACGGTGCGACGTTGCTGGGGCCGGGTCAGGTGCGCCATGCCGGCGCGGCAGCGACCTATCTCGCCACGCGTCCGAGCATTGATGCGCGGGTGCGCCGCATTGCCGAGCTGTTCACGCGTGCCGGCTTCGAGACCCATCTCTCCGACAACCTGGACAGCCTGCTGTGGGGCAAGTTGGTCATCAACGTGGGCATCAATGCGTTGACCGCCATTCTGCGCGTGCGCAATGGGGTGCTGGCGGAGGTGGCACCGGCGCGGGCGCTGATGGATGCCGCGGTGGACGAAGCGGTGGCGGTGGCACAGGCGCTGGGCGTGACGCTGCCCTATGCGGATGCGCGCGCCCGCACACGTGAGGTGGCCCTCGCCACGGCGGCGAACCGTTCGTCCATGCTGGCGGATGTGCTGCGAGGATTTCCCACTGAGATCGGGGTGATCAACGGGGCGATTGTGCGCGAGGGTGCCCGGCTGGGCATTCCCACGCCGGTGAACCAGACGCTGGTGTGGCTGGTGCAGGCGTTGGAGGCGACCACCGCCGCGCGCGTGTTGGCCGGGGGCGGGTAGGGGCGCAATGGATTGCGCCCCTACGCAGCACGGTCGCGGCGCGGTTAACTCGTTTGTTACGGCGTGGGGGTCCTGGCAGCAAACAGTGCCCGCCTTGCCGCTTCCGGCAGCTCGACCGGGACAAACAGCGCAGCGGGATACAGATAACCCTCCGCCTCCGCGCTGTCCTCGTCCACGATGCGCAGCATATGATGCGCCTCCGCCTCCGGGTCGGGCAGGCGCTGGTACACCTTGCCCACAATCAGGCTGGCCGGGTTGCTCCGATTATCAATGCAAATGACAAACTCGCTCATCGCAACACGCGCTTGATCTTAAAATCTCTGCGGCCGATACCGTGCGCCTCATACCAGTGGAGTTCTGCCTCACAGACGGTGCCATCGGCCAGGCGCACCGTCGCGATGCCTTTCATCTTGCGCCAACGGCCTCGCCCATACACACGTTCCAAACGGGCCCGTATGGTCACACCGCGGCCTGTCGCGATGGTCTCAACGTCTCGGATCTCGCTCAGGATTGCGAAGTCTGGCATGGCACGTCGCCCGCAGATGCCCACTCATCATATCACAGATGCACCCCAAGATGCAATGGCTGCCGGCATGGAAGCGTCTGCTGCCTGACAGTCACGGCCCAGATTGATTTGACCGACCCGCGCGCGTCGTTATCCGAGCCGCGCGCGTCAGCAAGCGGCCAAACCGACCCGCGCGCGTCCGTAGGGGCGCAATAAGTTGCACCCGCGCGCGCGTGTTGGCCGGGGGCGGGTACGGGCGCAATGGATTGCGCCCCTACGCACGGTCGCGGCGCGGATCAAATTTGCACGCGTCAGCCAGCGGCACAAACCGGGTTGCGCGCGGGGTCAGGCCGGCGTACGACCGGGGAACTTAAGGCTGTAGGGCCACGGTCGCGGAATGGCCAGGAACATCAGCCCGCTACCCAAAAGCCCCATGTTCAGCAGAAAGCTGTACATCTCCTCCGCGCGCTGCATCGGGTCCGCCACAGCCCAGAAGTTGTGTATTATCACCGAGACCGGCAGCAAAAAGACCACCAGCGCGACCACGCCGATCACGGGCCAGATGCCGGTCAAAATGCTCAGCCCGGCGATCAGCAACAAGATGGCGCTGACGGGCACGGCCACCTCAGGGAACGGGACATTGCGCGATCCCACAAACGCCACCATGGCCCCGAGCTGCAGCAGGAGGTTGACCCCGCTGAACAGGTAAAATAGCCCCACGACAATGCGTCCAACTAGAAAGGCGATCTTCATCCTCCATCACCTCCTAAATTTGAATGATATATCATATTAGTCAATAATATGATACACCATTACCCGCCGTGAGGCAAATATATGGACAGCATGGGGGACACTTCGGTTGTAGCGCCACAGGGGATGCCTCGTGTGGCATCGCGTGGTCGCCCTAGGGCGCGCACGCGTGGCACGCCGCGCCGGCTTCATCATCGCGCGCAGGATGTAGTGGGCAGGTAGGCGTTAACCGGGGAACGTGATGAGGATTCGGCCACGGCGAGCGAAGAGATTTTGACAGAACATCTGGCATCGCGCACAATACGCCCTATGCCTTACCGCAACACGGCACACGGCGCGCCGCCGCGACGGGTCCATCGCTTTTGCTGGGCGCAATCTACATTGGTTATCCTAAAAGGAGAAAGGAAACCCATCCAAAATGATCAAGCACAAACCGTTCATTCTGGCCAGCCTGCTCGCCCTCTTCGCCCTCGTGCTGGCGTGTAATTTCAGCTTCAGCACGGCCAACATCGCCGAGACATGGATGTCTGCGGATGAGGAAGGCAACAATCGCACCACCACCTTCGCCCCGGACGCCGTCTTCTACGCCCAGGTGGACCTGCGCAACGCGTCGGACGACACCAAACTCAAAGCGGTCTGGACTGCCGTGAACGTGGAGGGCGCAGAGCCCAACACCCTGATCAACGAGACGGAGACGACCTCCGGCAGCGCTGTGCTGCACTTCACGCTGAGCAATTCCAACCCATGGCCAGCCGGCACGTATAAGGTTGACATCTACCTGGAGGACAAGCTGGCCAAGACGCTCGAGTTCACGGTACAGTAGAGAACACAGCCCGGGCAGTGCCCGGCGGTCGCGGCGCGTGTACGGGCGCAATTTATTGCGCCCCTACGCACGGTCGCGGCTCAGATTTGGTCACGGCGCGGATGCGGTCGCGGGGTGGACCCGCTCGGTCACGGCGCGGATGCGGTTTCCGTCTCGGCGAAGAGCTTGCCCGGATTGAGGATGTTGTGCGGGTCGAACAAGCGCTTCAGGCGCAGCATCTGCGCGCGCGCCACAGGATCCAGCGCACGCTCCAGATAGTCACGCTTGGCCAGCCCGATGCCATGCTCGCCACTCAACGTGCCGCCCAGCTCGATCGCGGCCAGGAAGATCTCCTCAGCCGCCTGACGCACACGCGCCATCATGGCCGCGTCGCTGCGGTCGCAGATCAGGTAGGGGTGCAAGTTGCCATCGCCAATGTGACCGAAGATGGGAGTGCGCAGGTCAAACTTGCGCCCGATGGCACGGATGCGCATGACCATCTCGGGGATGCGACTGCGCGGCACGGCGATGTCTTCGCCCAGCTTATCGCCCAGCTCGGCCAGGGCAGGGGAGATGGCACGCCGCGCCGCCCACAGCCGCTCCGCCTCCGCCTCTCCGTGGGCACAATGCACGGCACGCGCGCCGGCCGCCTCACACGCCGCCTGCACCAAATCCACCTCGCGCTGCAACGCCTCCGGCCAGCCCTCCACATCAATGAGCAGCACGGCATCTGCATCCTCGGGCAGGCCGTAATCGCGCTGACGCTGCACCGCGCGAATGCAATCGCCATCCATCAGCTCAGTGGTGAGCGGCAACACCCCCGAGGTGATGACGCGGTTGACCGCCTGACAGGCCGCCTCGATGTGGTCGAAAATCGCCAGCACAGTGCTGCGCGCCGCCGGCTTAGGGAGCAACTTCAGCGTGATCTCGGTCACCACGCCCAGCGTCCCCTCCGACCCGATGATCAGACCGGTCAGGTCGTAGCCGGTCACGTTCTTGATGGTGCGCCCGCCGGTGCGCATGACGCTGCCATCCGCCAGCACCACCTCGAGCCCCAGTACGTAGTCCTTGGTCACGCCATACTTGAGGCAACGCGGCCCCCCCGCGTTCTCCGCCACGTTGCCGCCCAACGTGGCCATGTCCCACGATGCCGGGTCGGGCGGGAAGAAGAGACCGTAACGCCCCACCGCCTGTTGTAGGTCCATGTTGACCACGCCGGGCTGCACCACCGCGACCAGCTCCTCCGGGTTGATCTCCAGGATGCGGTTCATGCGCGTCAGGCAGAGGCAGATGCCCCCCATAATCGGCACGGCGCCGCCCGAGAGGCCGCTGGCAGCCCCGCGCGGCACCACCGCAATGCGTTCGCGATGGGCAATGCGCAGCGTGGCGGATACCTCGGCCGTGCTGAGCGGCAACACCACCACGTCGGGCAGCGCCTCGGCCCACGTGGCGTCGTAGGAATAGGCCACCCGATCGACCGGGCTGTCCAGCACGCGCTCCGCGCCGAGCGTCTGTTTGAGTTCCTTGATAATGCGCGCGTCGATCATCCTCATCACTCCTTCAGCGGCATCCCGGCACAATCGGACGGGATGCTTCCCGTGGCCAGCGCCTCCGCCGGCGTGACCACGTCCGCACCTTCCCAAGCCGTCGGCTCTTCCTCCGCCGCCAGATCGCCCCACGCGGCCAGCAGCTCCGAGATGTGGCAGATGCGCCAGGGCAGCTGGCGTTCGCGCACCGCGGCACGCAATTGCAACAGGCAGCCCGGCCCATTGGTGACGACGACCGCGGCGCCGGTGGAGGCGATGTCTTGCAGCTTGCGCTCCAGGCGCTGCGCCGCCATGGCGGGATGGGTGATGTTGTAGATGCCTGCGCTGCCACAGCACGCCGACGGCGCCGTCATCTCGACCACCTCGATGCCGCGGATGCGCCCCAACAGGCGCCGTTGCGGCTGGCGTACCCCTTGCGCATTGGCCAGGTGACAGGCGTCGTGGATGGTGACGCGCAACGGGGGCGTGCGCGGGCGGCCCAGCGTCGCGGGCAGGATGGCGTCGTACCACTCGTAGATGTCGCGCACCAGGGCACTGAAGGCGGCGGCACGCGCAGCAAAGGCAGGTTCGTCGGCCAGCAACGCGCCGTACTCCTTGAGCATGTGACTGCAGGCGGCGCAGTCGGTCACGATGGCATCCAGCGCGCCCAGGCCCTCGAAGAGGGCAATGTTAGCCCGCGCCAGGCGGCGCAACTGGACGCGATCGCCCTGATCGTCCTGCGGCGCGCCACAACACACCTGACCGCGCGGCGTGACCACCTCACAGCCGGCGGCCGTCAGAATCTCCACCGTGGCGCGACTTTCCGCGGCGAAGAGCTGGCTCATCATGCAGCCCAGGAAGAAACCCACGCGATAGCGGCGCACCCCACGTGGCGGAGTGATGACATCCAGCGTCGCGTGCAATGGATGGGCTGGCAGCGGCGGCAACAACGCTTCCAGCGTGCGCAGACGTGCGAACGGCGCGGGCAACGCGCGCAAGAGCAACCGCACCAGGCGCGCCAGGCCGCTGCGTTGATACAGCCGCAACGGCGCCAGCACCAGTCCCAACCGCTCCGCCGAGATGAGCGCGTGGCGGAAGACCAGGCGCCGCCACCAGGCCAGCCCACGCTGCTGCGCAAAGGCGGCACGACCGGCCACGATGCACTCACCAATGGGCACGTTGGCCGGGCAGACCGTGTTGCACATGCGACAGTCCAGGCAGTGGTAGAGGTGGGCCTCCACCTCAGCGGCCACGGGCAACACGCCGTCGGCGACCGCCTTGAGCAGAGCCAGCCGGCCGCGGGGAGATTGTACCTCGAGGGTTGTCTCCTGGTAGGTGGGGCAGACGGGCAGGCAACGCGCGCAGCGCACGCAATGGCGCAACACGCTGTAATCCGGCAGCGCGGGAAGGTGCACGCGCGGCCCGCTGAGCGGCTGCGTCAGGCGTTCCAGGCTCTTGCCCATCTGGCAGGAACGAGATGTCTTCTCAGCGGCGCAGTGCAGCGCGCACTCCTTCCAGCCGCCCGGCACAGCCCAGCTTCTGACTGCGCTGCGCAATAAAGTGGGCAAATTCGCTCATGAACACCTCGCCCGGCTTGCGAAAGTCAAAGTTCTCCGGATGGTCGCGGAAGTGCTCGCGATACGCACGCATCCACACCAGCCGACAGTCGGTGTCGATGTTGACCTTGCACACCCCCAGCGGATAGGCGCGCGCGTAGTCCTCCTCGTCCACCCCGCGCGCCGAGGGATCCAGCGCCCCACCGGCAGCATTGATGCGTTCCACCTCCTCGCGCGGCACCGAGGACGCGCCATGCATGACCAGCGGGAAGCCGGGCAGGCGCTGCTGAATCTCGGTCAGCCGCTCGATGTGCACACGCTGCGCCCCCTTGAACTTGTAGGCGCCATGGCTGGTGCCGATCGCCACCGCCAGACTGTCGCAACCGGTGCGGCGCACAAACTCGGCCGCTTCGTCCGGGTCGGTCAGACGGGCATGCTTCTCATCCACCTTGATGTCCTCTTCGACGCCGCCCAGCTGACCCAGCTCGGCCTCCACGCTGATGCCTTTGGCGTGGGCACGCTCCACCACACGCCGGGTGACGGCAATGTTCTCCTCAAAGGGGAGATGCGAGGCGTCGATCATCACCGAGCTGTAGAAGCCGGATTCGATGCAGTCGTAACAGGTCTGCTCGTCGCCGTGATCCAGGTGCACGGCGAAGATCGCCTCGGGGAACATGGCGTCACAAGCGCGGATGATCGCTTCGATCATGGTGACGCCGGCATACTTGCGCGCGCCGCGCGAGATCTGGATGATCAACGGCGCCTGTGCCTCCAGGCTGCCGCGAAAAAGCCCCAGCGCCTGCTCCATATTGTTGATGTTATAGGCACCAATGGCAAAGCGCCCATACGCGACCTCGAACAGCTGTTTGGTTGTGACAATCATCCTGAGCTCCTTTCCAGGCTGCTGAAACTCCCAACCGAGAGCTAAAGTTTCATCACTACCGGTTATGCCTTATGCGCACACTCGGCCGCGCGCGTCCGCAGGGGCACAATGGCATTGTACCCGCACTCGTGTGTGTTGGCCGGGGGCGGGTACGGGCGCAATGTATTGCGCCCCTACGCACGGTCGCGGCTCGGATCAATTTAACCGCGCCGCACACGTCAGCCAGCGGCCCAATCGGCCGGCGCACATATGCTCACGAAACCCACTCGGGCGGAAGATGATCCACCCGATTGAGATAGCATACATCCAAATAGCCCTCTGCACCAAAAGTCAAATGGGTCACCGCCGTGTTGGCATGGTGATAGAAGATGGGCCACTCCACCTCCTGCTCGAACAGCATCTTGAGGAAGGAATTGAGAAAGCCCCCGTGCGAGACCATCAGGATGCGCTCCTCGCTGGGCAATCGGGCGCGCAACGCTGCCACGACGCGCGCGGCACGCGCATAACAGGCATCCAGATCCTCGCGGCCGCCATGCCACCAGCCCTCTTCCGTCACCTCGGGCGGCAGGATCACCTCGGGGAAAGCCCTCAGGATCTGCGCACGCGTCTTGCCGGGATAGCCCACCACGCCGCCATCCTCGCCGTAGTCCATGTAGATGCCGCCATGCTCGTGAATGTCCACCCACACCTCAGGCCGCAGGCCGGTGGCATGCCCGATGATGCTGGCCGTGTGCAGTGCGCGCCACATGGCACTGCAATACAGGTGGGTGGGCTTCCCATCGTGCAGCGGCAGGGTGCGCGCCAGATGGTCTGCCAGCCGTTCCGCCTGACGCACCCCCAGCTCGGTCAACAGCGGATCCATGGTGCGCAGGCGCTCATCCTCGAGGATGTTGTTGGTGGATTGGGCGTGGCGAATCAGGTAGAGCTCCATGGTTATGTCGGTGACAGCGTGCGTTTCAGGACGCGCACCCCCTCGGCGCCGGCGACGACCACCTCGCTGGCGACGCCCAGAAAAAGGCCATGCTCAACGACGCCCGGCCGCGCGTGCAGCGTCTGGTCGAGCGCGTAGGCATCGGTGATGCCCTGCGGAAAGGTGCAGTGGACTATATAATTGTGATTGTCCGTCACATAGGGGGTGCCGTCGGGATTGTGGCGCAGTTCGGCGCGGCAGCCCAGCGTGGTCAGCCAGCGCATGTGCACCTCCCAGGCAAACGGCACCACCTCCACCGGCAGCGGCCCGCGCGTGCCCAGCCGCTGCACCAGCTTCGACTCGTCAACGATGGTGACGAAGCGCCTGCTGGCGAAGGCGACGATCTTCTCGCGCAGCAGGGCACCTCCCAGCCCCTTGATCAGGTCGAGCTGGGGATCCACCTCATCCGCGCCATCGATCACCATGTCCAGCTCGGGGTGCTCGGCCAGGGTGGTCAGCGGGATGCCCAGCTCGCGCGCTCGGCGGGCGGTCGCTTCCGAGGTGGGCACCCCGACGACGGCGCGCAACCGTCCGGCGGCAACGCGCGCCCCCAGCTCCTCCAGGGCATAGGCGAAGGTCGAGCCGGTGCCCAGCCCCAGCACCATGCCATCTTCCACCATGTCCACGGCATAGACGGCTGCCTGTTGCTTGAGATTCATCATGCCGCCTGCCGCTTGGATTATGCCTTGCCGAGCAATTGCAGCGCGCGCTGCGTCACATTCTCGACGGTGAAGCCAAACTTCTCCAACAGCACCTGATACGGCGCCGAGGCGCCAAAGCGTTCCATCCCGATGACGGCGCCCCGATCGCCTACATAGCGCTCCCAGCCCAGCGGGATGGCCGCCTCGACTGCCAAGCGTGCCGTCACCTGCGGCGGCAACACCTGCGCGCGATATTCCGCCGGCTGCGCTTCGAAAAGCTCCCAGCTGGGCATGCTGACAACGCGCGCCCGCACACCTCGCTGTGCCAGTGCCTCACGCGCGCCCAGCACCAAAGCTACCTCGGAGCCGCTGGCGATCAGGATGATGTCGGGCTGGCCGTCCGAGTCGGCCAGCACATAAGCGCCCTGCCGCAAGCCGCTTGCCGGCGCCAACGTCGTGCGGTCGAAGATGGGGATCTTCTGGCGCGTCAGCAAGAGGGCGGTCGGCCCGTGGCGCCGTTCCAGCGCCACGCGCCACGCCTGGCTCGTCTCGTTTGCGTCTGCCGGCCGGATGACCACCAAGTTGGGGATGGCACGCAGCGCCGGCAGATGTTCCACCGGCTGATGGGTCGGCCCATCCTCGCCCAGGCCGATGCTGTCGTGGGTGAAGACGTACACGACCGGCACCTCCATCATCGCCGCCAGACGGATCGCCGGGCGCATGTAGTCGGAGAAGACCAAGAAGGTGCCGCCGTAGGGGATGACGCCGCCGTGCAGCGCCATGCCGTTGAGGATGGCCCCCATAGCATGCTCGCGCACGCCGAAGTGGATGTTGCGGCCGGCGTATTTGCCCGGCTCCATCCATGGGATGCCCTTCAGCTCGGTGTTGTTGGATGGGGTCAGGTCGGCTGAGCCACCAATGAGCGTCGGCAGCACAGGCGCCAGCGCGTTGAGCACCTGGCCCGAGGCGACGCGGGTGGCCTCGCCGCTCTCCGAGGGCGCAAAGACGGGCAACACCTCCTCCCAGTCCAGCGTCACCTCGCCGGACCAGACGCGCTGCCACAGCTCGGCCAGATCGGGATACTCGGCGGCGTAGCGCTGGAACATTGCGCGCCACTCCTGCTCGAGCTGCTCGCCACGTGGCACCGCCTGGCGGAAGACCTGCAACGCCTCGGTGGGCACGTAGAAGGTCTGATCCTCCGGCCAGCCCAGGTTCTGCTTGGTCAAGCGCACTTCCTCCTCGCCCAGCGGTTCGCCGTGCGCCTTGGCGGTATCCTGGCGGTTGGGGCTGCCGTAGCCGATGTGTGTGCGGCAGCAGATGAGCGAGGGACGTCCCGTCTCCGCCTGGGCGGCGCGGATGGCAGCCGCCACGGCGGCCCGATCATGGCCATTGATGCGCTGTACATGCCAGTTGTAGGCGACGAAGCGCGCAGCGCGATCCTCGGTGAAGGTGATCTCGGTCGGCCCGTCGATCGAGATGTGGTTGTCATCGTACAGGTAGATGAGATTGCCCAGCCTGAGGTGGCCAGCCAGCGAAGCTGCCTCGTGGCTGATGCCCTCCATCAGGTCACCGTCGCTGACAATGGCATAGACGTAATGGTCAACCAGGTTGTAGCCGGGGCGGTTGAAGGTGGCCGCCAGGAAGCGCTCGGCAATCGCCATGCCGACGCCGGTAGCGAAGCCCTGCCCCAGCGGACCCGTGGTCATCTCGACGCCGCGATCGGGGTCGTACTCTGGATGGCCCGGCGTGTGGCTGCCCCACTGACGGAAGCGCATCAGCTCGGTGATCGGCATATCGTAGCCGGTGAGGAAGAGCAGGCTGTAGAGCAGCATGGAGCCGTGGCCGGCGGAGAGCACGAAGCGGTCGCGATTGGGCCAGCGGGGATTGGCCGGATTGTGGCGCAGGAATTGTGTCCAGAGCACATAGGCGGCGTCGGCCATGCCCATGGGCATGCCGGGATGGCCCGATTTGGCTTTTTGCACCCCGTCCACGGCCAGGAAGCGGATGGTGTTGACACACAATTGATCGAGTTCTTTGGACATTGTTCACCTCGTGTGAAGATGTGGCAGGCAATGGGATACAACCGCGGCGCAGGATAAGCGTGGCGCGGGACACCTTTGTGCGTGTGCTGCTTTGTGCAATTAGTTACTATTGTAGCACGGGATGGCAGAGGGGTCAATCAATCGCCCCATGGACTATCAACATGAGCTATCCTCATAGCTCACGAGTCATGTATTTATATTATTAGTAGTAGGGGCTGGGGATATGTGGACAACTCGTGGGCAGTGCGATATGTCGTGCACTGTGTGCGTGTCGGCTACCATGTCTTGTGGGGATGGCCATATAGGGGTGTGGAAAGGGAGAAAAGGCGGTGGGGATAGCGTGAGACGGATGGCTGCGGGCTGGCCCGGCAAGCCACAGGGTGGGATGGGTTTTCCCCACAATTGGGCACAGCTTATCCACAACGATATGCAGTTATCCACACCCTTAGTGGGGTTATCCACAGCTGAACAAATGCTCAGTGGATATTTTCGCTGCCTGGTCCGCGCCCAAATCCGCTCCGCGACCGCATCCGAGCCGCGACCGTGCGGGAGCGGATTGTTTGCGGGCGCAATTTAATGTGCCCCTACGGACGCGCGCGGCTCGGATGGGTGTATGCTAGGCCGTCTGCCCGCTCTGTCTCTATATGCATTCGTTTACTTCACCTTAACTTCTTGTTAGCTTCCCCTTGATATGGGCTTAAACCTACCGACTTAGCCTGGGAAGTGGCTGCGGAACACGCCACAACGCATGGCGTGGAAGCGCCAAAAATCCCAAAGTGTATAGAAAAATGTAAAGAAGGAGGACAAAAGAAAAGATGTCTAGCTTAAGAACCACCCTGCTTCTAGTCACCTTCGTCCTGGCCATTGTGGCCGCCCTGCCCATGCAGGCACTGGCAGAGGAACCCACCTTCCTTATCTCGCTGGATGACCCGATGGCCGCTTTCTTGGAGAGTCGCGCTTACGCCGCCAAGATGGGCGCCACGGCTGAGTTCCGCAAGATGGAGTGGGTAGCTGTGGATGCCGTCAACAACAAGCTCTACCTCTCGATGACCGAGATCAACAAGACGATGAGCGATGGGAAGGGCGACATCAACCTGCCGGAGAACCACTGCGGCATCGTCTACCAGGCTGACCTCGACGCGGACTATAACATCAGCGCCCTCAAGCCTCTGATCGTCGGTGGCCCCTTCAACCCAGATGCCCAAGAAAATCAGTGCGCCCTCGACAACATATCCAATCCTGACGGCCTCTTTGTCGACCCGCAGGGCAATCTGTGGATCGGGGAGGACACGGTCTACCACGTCAACAACTTCCTTTGGAAGTGGGACGGCAACAAGTTACACCGCTTCGCGGCGATGCCTATCATGGCCGAGACGACCGGTGTGTTGGTCACGCCGAACGGCGACCTGATCTTCAGCGTGCAACACCCCAGCTCGCTGAGCACCTACCCCTACAACCGCGCGGCAGTGGTCGTGATCAACGGCTTCAACACCGCCCAGGACTTCGCTGATCTGCCCGTGCCGACCGGTGACGCCATGCTCACTCTCACCGTGGCCGCCGGCGAGCCACAGGTGCTGGCGCGCGTCGGTGGGGCGATCCCCAACGATGCCCGCGGTATGGTCTGGGGCCAGGTCAACAACGTGGCCGGCCAGCGGCAGTTGGTCTGCAACCATCCCGATGGCAACGTCTTCATCCCGATCAACGCCGCCGGCACAGAGGGCTATCTCTACACCAACTACGAGTGTCGCCCCGGCACGGTCGGCAAGATGTACATCCGCAAGGCCGACAACCGCTGGGAGGTCCTCGAGGGTGAGCAGGTTGACTTCACCTCGGTGCACGGCACCTGGAACAACTGCGGCACCAGCATGACACCGTGGGGCACAGTTCTCTCGGGTGAGGAGTACGAACCCCTAGCCACCGTGGCCGACTGGAAGGCCAACGTCAAGGATATGACCGCCTACCTCGGCGCCCAGGCGAACCCGTACGACTATGGCTGGAACGTGGAGATCGGCCCCGACAAGATGGGTGACTTCATCGAGTCGCAGGTCACCAAGCGCTACACCCTTGGCCGCTTCAGCCACGAGATGGCTATCGTGATGCCTGACCGCAAGACGGTCTACCACGGCGACGACGGAACGGGTGTCGTCCTGTTCAAGTCGGTGGCTGAAACACCTGGCGATCTGAGCGTCGCCACGCTCTACGCAGCCAAGATCACCCAGAATGCCGATGAGAGCCTGAGCATCGAGTGGATCGAGCTGGGCAAAGCCAGCGATGACGAGATCTACGACGCCATCCGCAGCGTGACCCTGCCCGAGTAATCCAAGCGCTCAGCAACGCTCCCCAACCGAAATGTGACAAGACCTCCCAGCGTCGGGAGGTTTTGTGTTTTGGTTGTTGGGCGAAGACGGAAAACGGGTCAGCGCGAAACGGGTCACAGTGACAAGCCATCTGCAAAGAATCTTTCGCTGGGATGGATTGGGGGATTGCTGTAGGATTCGATCGCTGTAAGGTTTAACACATCAGGTAACCGAGCTGGTAGGTACCAGCGGCTGGAAGATTGCTGTAGGGTTCGATCGCTATAAAGTCCAACACATCCGCTTGCTTGCCATGCGCAGGACTTCACGTTGGGCGCGTGACACCGGGTCCGGGGTACGCATCAGCCCCCGGCTGGGTCTGGACTGCGTGGAAGCGTGTCAACGCAGACCGCGAAATTCACCCAGGGGGTCGATGATGGATTGGCAATTCTTCGAAATCGCTGCGTTGGCACAGATGAGGAATCAACAGCGCGGCGGCCGGTTGTCTGCATTGATCAGTGCTATGCCTCCCACCAGCGCCAGTAGTGCCATCAGGAGCAGTATGCCCCACATACCTTGCCAGTCCGATTGTGGCAGATCGGACGATCGGCCATCGGCGGTGGACACAGGCCGACCGGATGACCACGCCATAATCAGCGCTGTGAGGTCGTCTACCGACTGCGCGGAGAGGGGTCCATCGTTGTCCTGCGCCCAGGCGCGCATGAGTGAACCGGCCACGCCTTGCGCCACCGTTGACCGGATGCGCAGGTCGGCACGCACCATCGGCCAGTTGCGCTGCAGCCGTGGCCCAATGCCACCATGACCGTCTTCGCCATGGCATCGCTGGCAGTATGCCGCATACAGTGCCGCGCCCGTTGTGACGTCACCTGTAACCGGTGGCACTGTCGGCAGCGCGATTGGTATCAGAGCGGCCGGGTCGGGTGTGGGCGGCACGAGCACTCCCTCGGGCAGCGCCGGCGCTGCGTCCAGGCGCTCCCAGGCCCCAATATAGGCCAAGATAGCTGCTATCTCGCGCGTTCTGAGCGGACCGCCCTTCGTACGGCTGAAAGCGGTCATTTGGGTGGATGTCTTGCCGTTCTCGACTACCCTCTTGATGTCGACCATGCGCGCGCCACGGCCCATGCGCGTCTCTGCGTAGGCTTGATGGCAGCGATAGCAATAGTGCGTGTAAAGCCAGGCACCGTGCGCCACCTCATTGGCGGCGACGATCAGTTGGATGCGTTCGTCCATCACGGGTGCGATAGGCGTGGGAGTGGGGGATGGTCGGACAGCAGCCGCCGACTGGACAGGCGTCGGTGTTGGCGTCGGCGTGGGTTGGGGTGGCAACTCAGGCAGAGAGGGCGGCCCGCCCAGCTCTTCCCAGGTCATTATGTATGCTGTCAGCGCCTTGATCTCGCGGCGCGTCAACGGGCCGCCTTGATCGCGCGCCCAGCGAATCTGACAACCGCCCCCGGCGATCTCCGCCGCCAGGGCGTCTTCACTTTTGCCCCGCCCTATGCGTTCCTGTTCATAGGGGCCATGGCAGCGCACGCATTGGCCCTGATACAGCCAAGCGCCTAACGCTACGGGATCCTTGAGTGCCTGTGGAGTCGGGTTCTGAGCGGTGGCAGCATTTGCCAACACCAGCCCGCCCAGAACACAGACTGCTGCAGCCACCAGCGCGCTGCGTTGCCAATCACTCATAGCTCAACCTTTACTAATGGCTCCTCACTTGAGGGTGAGCAAGAACACCACCAGCGCATCGAGCTGTTCCTCGCTCACAATTCCACCACACATGGCCGACCGGGCAACCTGCTCGAATCCCTCCACGAAGTAGGCATTCGGGATCAAAACCGACTCGCGCAGATATTCCTCGGCCGTCAGCCCTGGTCGACGTGTGGCCGCCACACTGGCCACCTGGCTCAGGTCGGGCCCCACCTCCGCCGTGCTCACACCAGCGACAGTGTGACAGCCCACACACCCGACTTCGCTGAACAACATCTGGCCGCGGGCGATGACATCCGGATCGTCCAGACTTACTCGGGGGATGGCAAGGGGCTGCGGCTCGAACTCACCTAGCGCGGTGGCCTGCCAGTTCAACACAAAGGCGGCCAGGTCTTGAATCTGATCCGGGCGCAGGGGACCGCCAATGCGCTCGGACCACCCTGTCATAGCGACCACGCCATCGCCAGCATACAGAGGCCGCGTTGCCACCACGCGCCCCAGCTCGATCGTGGCGATGACATACTCCTCCAGCGTTCCCTGCCAGCCGACTTCTGCCAAACGTCGAGTGAAGAAGTGGGTGTCGTTCAGCGCTGGCCCCAGCTGCCCCATGCCTTTCCCGTCGGCACCATGACAGGACCGACAGTGCAGGTCGTACAGGTCAGCACCGACTTCGATGGCCTGTGCCCGTTGGGCCTGAGCCTCGCGCGCCATGCGCGACTCCTCGAAAATCGCCACACCGGTCAACAGGCCAACGCTGCACACAACCGCCAGCAAGCCCACCACAGTCTCTATGCTGGAACGACTCATGGCGTCATCTGGTCGCTCGTTGGCGCGGTGGCCGGCTCAGCCGACGCAGCCTGATTCGTTGGGATTGATTCCGGAGCTGACGGGGAAGTACCAAAGCGCTGGCGGTGCACGTGCAACACGCGCTCCTGCGTCAGGTTGCTATTATGGGCCGCATCGAACCACACGATGCGCAACGTCACACGCTTCAGGTCGCGCTGGCGTTCTTCGATGATCAGCCACGCACGTGCCTGAGGCAGGTCGCCCTGGGCGGCTGCCTGATTCACCTGATGCTCGTAATCAGCGAGCACGCGTGCCAGTCCCGGTGGCAGCGCGGTGTGGTCGCTCTTGTTTAGCGCGTAGACCCCGACGGCCAGCTCATCATAGGACAGAGCGCGCAGGGGACCGACCCCCTCCTCGGGTGCCAGATTCTCAATGATGTGTGTGGCGGCGGGCATCTCAATACCAACGTGATAGGTGCCCACATAGCTCAACACGATCAGAGCGAGGATAGCCACTCCTCCGATCGAGAGGATGACTGGGCGTCGCCGCGCCCGCCGATGCGGATTGCGGTCCAGGTAGGGCAGGGCAAGCAGAAGCGCGAACAATGTCACCGGGACAATAACACCCATCAGCGTCTTGTCACCCAGCTTCAGCAATCCCTGCGCCCACAGAAAGAACCATGGGGCTTGTGTGTGCACCGGGGTGTGGCGTGGGTCGGCGTGATGCTCCAGCGGTGCGTCGTACACCAGCCAGCTGGCCGCGATCAACGCCAAGGTCGCAACGCTCGCCAGCACGATCTCATGTCTGAGCAGGTCGGGGATGAAGCTGACGGGCTGGCGAGCTGCCTGTCTCAGCGCTTCCGGCATATCACCTTCCTCCACATCGGCAGGCAGCGAGATGCCGCAACGGCGAGCGATTCGATAGTAATGGGCGCTGATAAACAAGATGCTCGCCAGCGGCAGGAGGATGACGTGCAGCAGATAGAATCGCAACAGCCCTGCTCCACCGATCTCGGGCGCACCCCGTAA
The DNA here is from genome assembly GCA_937127125.1 of uncultured Ardenticatenia bacterium. Classification (GTDB taxonomy): domain Bacteria; phylum Chloroflexota; class Anaerolineae; order 4572-78; family NAK82; genus NAK82. Next base: position 8,330 of record CAKZLO010000022.1, on the reverse strand, counting down.
CAACAGGTTGACCTCGCGTCCCACCAGCGGCACCGCCTCCGCCATGCTGGTGCCGATCGTCACTGCCCAGTAGGCCAGTTGGTCCCACGGCAGAAGATAGCCGCTGAAAGCCATCCCCATGGTGAGGGCGAGCAACACCACACCGGTCAACCAGATGAAGGCGCGCTCACCCTTGTAGGACGCCGTCACGAAAGTGCGCACCATGTGCAGAAAGGCGCATCCCACCATCGCCTCGGCTGCCAGACGGTGGACATCTCTCACCAGCTCTCCAAACGGCACCGCACGCATTAGATACTGAATCGACTCATATGCCCCTTCCGGAGTCGGGACGTAGTGCACCATCAGGTAAAGGCCAGTGATGATCTCCACGACGAAGAAGAAGACGGTGAAGTAGCCGAGGCGAAAAGTATGCGTGAAACGCGTACTCGCTTGAGGGTAGTAGCGCGGTCGAATGTGCAGAATCAGGCTGAGGGTGTGGGCCAGGTAGCGCGGATTGGGCCTCTCAGTGGGCGGCTCACCGCGCACGATGGCGCGCAGCTCGGTTAGGCTCAGGCCGGCCGCCAGCGCACGCACCCGTCGGTCGAGCCATGCACGCACAACGTACGAGCGCTCTCGCGAAGGAGAGTGGATTGCGTGTTCGTCTCCGCTCATAGAGCGAGCGCGCTACGACCAGGTATCTTGCGTGCAGTGTCAACCTGCACTCGAGCATCATCGCCGAAGAGGCTGACCAGTGCGTCCTCGGCGTCGGCACCTGGCTTGACTACGGGCAGAGGTGCACCGCTGATCGGATCGGTCTCGGCCAGGACCTGACCATCCCGATCTACCACCTGCACAACGAAGCGGTCAAGCGAACGCGGCGCCGGGCCGCTGAGAAATGTTCCGTCGACCGCAAACTGCGAACCGTGGCAGGGGCAGACGAAGCGTTGTTGCGACCTGTCCCAGTTGAACAGGCAGTCCAGATGGGTGCACACCTTGTGCAACGCCAGCAGGCCATCGACCGTGTGCACCAGCCACAACTTGCCTGCCGGGATGTTGAGTGGTGCGCTGCCCGGCGCCGGCAGATCGCTGATCGGCCCGCAGGGAATGACGCCGCCGAACTCACCTGGCCGCGCGCGCGGCAGGGCATAACGAAGGTTCACATAGGCGATCTCAGCCGTCAGAATGCCCAACGATGCCAACCAGATGTAATGCAACATCTCACGTCGCGACAGATGGCGCTGCTCCTGCAACGGCCCGGAGACATTCTGTGTTGTCACCGCTGTTCCCCCTCTGAGGCCCCGGCGCATGGTATGGATGGCGTGCACCGGGCAATGATTTGTCACCGAATGAATATAATGCGGCTCAGCTAAGGGAATATTTACGGTGTGTTAACGTTTGGCAAAAATGAATCCGCCCCGCGACCGCATCCGCGCCGCGACCGTGCGGGAGCGGATTGTTTGCGGGCGCAATTTAAGTGCCCCTACGGGCGCGTGTGGGTCGGTTTGGGAAGTGCCCCCACATTGCCGCTTGCTAACGCGCGCGGCTCGGATTCACACGCGCGGCGCCGATCCGGGGTGCATCCGCATTCCAACAACCCTGTCACTACTTGCCTCGCTCCTCATCTTGTGATATAATATCTGTGCCTGAAACAAGGACAGGGCTTTCACCAAGGCATCCTTAGCAACTGAGTGGGAAAGGAGGTGAGAGAATCGCACCAGATGCACTCGCGCCGCGCGTCGTGAAAGGGTGACGGGAAAGGCGCTGGCCAGCGAAGATCTCCTATGCTTTCCTGCAGGCCAGCCGGCAGGTGCAGCGCGGCCGCCTGCTCAAGTTCTTCCCCATATCACAGGTTCATGACATACAAACGAAGCTGAACATTTGATAAGGATTCAACTGGCACTCGCAGAGGAGGTTTTGCCATGAAGGTTAAGATTTCGCATGTCCTAGGTTTGCTCGCAGTCCTTTCTATGCTGGTTGGGTTGGCAGCGCCGCAAGCGCTCGCAGCACCCCCAGCCCAGCAACCCGCTCCGCCCGATGCCCAGACCAAGCTGGCCGATCCCAACAATCTGTTCCCCAACGGCATCGGTGAGGTTGACTGCACCGGCGTCAACCTGGTTGTCGGCACGCAGGTTGGCCCGCAGATCGCCAGCCCGGTGCAGAACTTCTGGCAGCAGTGGGGTGCCAAGACGGGCGGCACGGTAGAATTGCAGGAGTTCCCCTTCGGCGACCTGTTTGAGAAGATTCGCACCGGCTTCATCTCCGGCGCCAGCCCCTTCGACATTATCATCTACGCCTCTGACTGGGCCGGCGACATTATGGGGCCGGGATATGTGCTTGAGGTGCCGCAGAAGGTGCAGGATCAGGTCGGCTATGGCTACCTGATTCCCACCTATCGCGATCGCATCCTCTCCTGGGGTGGCAAGGTCTACGGCCTGCCCTATGACGGCGATGCCCACATGATGTACTATCGCCGCGACCTGCTGACCGACCCCAAGTGGCAGGCGGAATTCAAGGCCAAGTATGGCTATGACCTGCCCGCTCCGCCCAACACCTGGAAACAGTACTACGACGTCGCCGAGTTCTTCAACGGCAAGGAGATCGACGGACAGGTCATCTACGGCGCCGGCACCGCTTTCAAGCGCAAGGCACAGTCCTACTGGACCTACCTGGGTGTAGCCGCCGCGTTCGCCAAGGCGCCTGATGATCCCGCCTACTTCTTCGACCCCGACACTATGGAGCCGCGCATCAACAATCCTGGCTTCGTCGAGGCGTTGAAGCTGTATGTGTCGCTCTCCAAGGTTGGTCCGCCCGATGTGATCAACTGGGACGTGGGCGACATCCGCGGCAACTTCCCGGCCGGCAAGCTGGTGCTCGCCATTGACTGGGGTGATGTGGGGCCGCTGGCCGCCGACGTGAACTCCTCCGTCGTGGTGGGCAAGTGGGGTTCCGCGCTCGAGCCCGGCACAGAGAAGTACTGGGACAGCCGCCGCGGCGAGTGGGTCGACGCCACCAAGGAGACAGGCAACCTCAACCAGGCGCCCTTCCTGGCCTTCGGTGGCTGGGTGCAGTCGGTCACCAAGACGACCAAGAATCCCGAGTGCGCCTTCGACTTCGCCGCCTTTATGGGCAACCAGAATATGAGCCAGCTGCTGGTGACCTACCCCGGCTCGGGTGTCAACCCGCACTTCTTCAGCGACCTGAACAACCTGGAGCCCTGGCTGAAGATCGGCATGACCGAGCAGGAGGCGCAGGAGTACCTCAACGCTGTGCGCGACATCATCAACCATCCCAACGCTGTGGTTGACCTGCGCATCACCGGCGCCGCGGAGTACTTCGACGCGCTCGACACCCAGCTGGCACGCGCCGTGGCCGGCGAGGTGGATGCCCAGACCGCGCTCGATGAGGTGGCCAAGCAGTGGAACGCCATCACCGACCGCCTGGGCCGCGACCAGCAGAAGAAGCAGTATCGGGAGATGCTCGGCCTGCCCACCGAATAAACAGGGTCGAAACGCCTGTGTCTTCCGGTAGTTGGTAAGCTGTGTCTCATTCCCCCTCCCTTGGGAAGGGAGGGGGAATGTATTTATCATTTGGAGGTGTGACACAAGCAGGATGTCACAGCGTGTATCACTTATGTTGTGTAGAATGTCTGATGTGCGAGGATACCTATGTCCACTAATCTAGCTGGTCAGTTGGCCAAAGTGTCCGCACCGCAGGAAGCAGCACGCCCAAGGGGGATCAGCTCCGACCCCAGCAAGCACATCTTCCTGTTGCCGGCCGTGATCCTCATCCTGCTCTTTTCGCTCTTCCCTTTGTTCTTTTCCTTGGCGCTTGCCTTTCTGAGCTGGGATCTAAGTCGGCTGACAGGCGGTGTGCGTTTCATCGGCCTGGAGAACTTCATCACCCTGGTCAATGATGCACGCTTCTGGAACACGGCGCGCGTCACGCTCACGTTCGTCCTGGGCGCGGTGTCGCTCGAGTACCTGGTGGGCCTGGGGGTGGCCTTGTTGCTCAACCAGGACATCCGCTTCCGCCGCTTCTTCCGGGTGGTCTTCCTGATGCCGATGATGCTGACCCCGGCCGCGGTGGCCTACGCCGGCCGCATGCTGTTTAACGAAGGGCAGGGACCGATCAATCATATCATCAAGCTGCTGGGCGGGCCACAGATACCTTGGTTCAGCAACTCTTCGCTGGCGCTCCCTTCCCTGATCCTGGTGGATACGTGGGAGTGGACACCTTTCATGATGATCGTGCTGCTCGCCGGCCTGCAATCCCTGCCGCCCGAAGTATATGAGGCGGCGCGCGTGGACGGTGCCAACGATTGGCAGACGTTCCGCCACATCACCTTTCCCATGCTGGCGCCGGTCTCGGTCACCATCATCCTGATCCGCGCGCTGGAGGCGTTCAAGCTGTTTGACATCGTCACCGTGATGACCGGCGGCGGGCCCGGCACCGCCACCGAACCGGTCACGCTCTATGCCTACCTGGTGGGGATGAAAAACGGCAACTTGGGTTATGCCTCGGCGATTGCCTATTCCTTGCTGATTATGGTGATCATCAGCTCGACCCTGTTCTTGAAACTCGTGCGGCAGCGCGCCGTGCAGGCAGCGGAGTGAGGTGGCAACAATGTATCTGACGATGCGACAGACACGACGCCTAAAGTTGGGCATCACCTACCTGCTTCTGGTGATCTGGACGATCATCTGTCTCTTTCCCATCTACTGGCTGATCATCACGTCGGTGAAGCTGCCCGTCGCCGTCTTCCAGGGGCCGACCTACTTCCCATGGATCGACTTCCAGCCGACGCTCAACGCTTGGAAGCACCTGTTGGTCGGGCCGATGCAGAATCAAGTGTTGCGCAGCTGGTTCAACAGTGCTGTGATGGCGCCCACCAGCGCTGTGTTGGCCGTCGCCATTGGCTCGCTGGCTGGCTATGCGCTCACCCGTTTTCAGTATTACATTCCCATCCTAAAGTGGCGCAACAACGACCTTGCCTTCTGGATCATCTCGCAACGTATGTTGCCGCCTGTGGTGGTGATTCTGCCCTATCTGATTATGTACCGTGTGCTGGGGCTGGTGGACACCCACGCCGGCATGATTCTGATCTACACTGTGTTCAACCTGCCCTTTGCGGTGTGGATTATGCGCGACTTCTTTGCCAACCTGCCGCGCGACCTGGAGGAGAGCGCCCTGATTGACGGCGCCTCGCGGCTGCAGGCTTTCCGCCTCATTGTGCTGCCGCTCTCCTCACCCGGGCTGATTGCGACTTTCCTGTTCTGTATGATGTTCTCGTGGAACGACTACCTGTTCGCGTTGATGTTGACTTTCAGCCGGGCAACCACGATGCCGATGTTCGTGGCCGGCTTCGGCACCCAGTCCTATGGCCCGCAGTGGTGGTTCCTGTCGGCGCTGGCCCTGCTCACCATCGCCCCGATGATCGTGATTGCCCTGCTGATCGAACGCTATATTACGCGCGGTCTGATCGTCGGCGCCATCAAGTGAACGCTATCCGCGAGCACACTCTACGCACGAGGTATCCCGATGAAGCGCTATATCCTCGCCCACGACTTAGGTACCACGGGTAATAAAGCGACCCTCTTTGACGCGGAAGGCATTATGCTGGTCAGTGCCTTCAGCGCCTATGAGACCGCTCACCCCTTCGGCCACTGGGCAGAGCAGGATCCCGAAGACTGGTGGCGCGCCGTGATCGAGACGACGCAACGCCTGCTGGCGGAAGCGCGCGTCGCGCCCCAGGACGTCGCCGTGATCGGCTTCAGTGGCCAGATGATGGGCTGCCTGCCAGTGGACGTGAGCGGACGCCCATTGCGCCGCTGCATCATCTGGGCCGACCAGCGCGCCGTGGAACAGGCGAATCAGCTGGCCGCCGCGCTGGGCGAAGAGTACGTCTACCGCGTCACCGGCCACCGCATCAGCCCCACCTACAGTTTGGCGAAGATCATGTGGGTGCGCGATCACGAGCCGGACGTGTTCGCCCAGGCGCACAAGTTCCTGCATGTCAAGGATTTCATCGCCATGCGCATGACGGGCGCCTTCGTCACCGACCGCTCCGACGCCAGCGGCATGAATCTCTACCATCTCGAGGGGGGCAGCTGGTCGCGCGAGATTCTGGAGGCGGTGTGCCTGGATGAACATCTGTTGCCCGAGGTGCACGATTCGACCGATGTGGTGGGCGAGTTGAGCGGCCCCGCCGCGGAAGCGCTGGGCCTGGTGGCGGGCATCCCGGTGGTGATCGGAGGCGGTGACGGTGCCAGCGCGGCGGTGGGTGCCGGCGCCATTGCAGAGGGCCCTGCCTACAATTACATCGGCGCCTCGTCGTGGATTTCTTTTGCCAGCCCGCGCCCCATCTACGATGCCGGGCGGCGCATTTTCAACTGGGCGCACATGGTGCCCGGCATGTTCCTGCCCTGCGGCACGATGCAGGCGGCCGGCGGCTCCTATCAGTGGCTGCGGCGGCAGGTCTGTTGGTATGAGGCCAAAGAGGCGGAACAGCGTCGCATCGATGTGTACGAGGTCATGAACCAACGTGCCGAGCAGAGCCCGCCGGGCGCGAATGGGTTGCTCTTCCTGCCCTACCTGCAGGGCGAACGCAGCCCACATTGGAATCCCAAAGCGCGCGGCGGCTTCATCGGTTTGCAAATCACCCACACCCGCGCCGACATAATTCGCGCCGTGCTGGAGGGCATTAGCATGAACCTGCGCACCATCCTCTTCTCCTTCCTGGACGCGGGGGCGCGCATCGAGGAGGTGACCCTGATCGGCGGCGGGGCGAAGGGGAAGCTGTGGCGGCAGATTCTGGCGGACGTGTACGGGCGGCCTGTGCTGCGGCCGCGCCTGCTGGAGGAGGCAACCTCATTGGGCGCCGCGGTCGCCGCCGGAGTCGGCGTGGGCCTCTTCCGCAATTTCGGCATCGTAAACGATCTGATCGAGATCGTCGACCGCCACACTCCCCGTCCAGATGCCCAAGCGGAATACGAACGCCTTTATCCCATCTTCCTGGCCGCCTACGATGCCTTGGTGCCCGTCTTCGATCAGCTGCACGCGCTGGGCACTCAACGCGCATAACACGCGTTCACACACCATCTCAGACCAGTGGAGGGACACAATGCAATATCGTTTTCTGGGTCGCACAGGTCTCAAAGTCTCGGAGATCTGTCTGGGCACGCAGACCTTTGGCTGGGGTGCTGACGAGGCGACTGCCCACGCGCTGGCGGATCGCTTCGTCGCCGCAGGAGGCAATTTTTTCGACACATCCAACATCTACAACCAGGGCCAATCCGAGCTGATGCTCGGCAGCTGGCTCAAGAAGCGGGGCCACCGCGCGCAGATGGTCATCGCGACCAAGGTTTTCTTCCCCACCGGCGACGGCCCCAACGACACCGGCCTCTCGCGCAAGCACATTATGGAGCAGATCGATGCCAGCTTGCGCCGCCTGCAGACCGACTATGTCGACCTGTATCAGACGCACTGCTGGGATGCCTCCACGCCGCTGGAGGAGACGTTGCGCGCGCTGGACGACCTGGTGCGCGCCGGCAAAGTGCGCTACATTGGCGCTTCCAACTACACGCCCTCCCAGCTGATGCGCGCCATCATGCTGAGCGCCATGCACGGCTGGGCCCGCTTCGACTGCCTGCAGCCGGAATACAGCCTGCTGGTGCGCAGTACGGAGTGGGAACTCTTGCCGCTCTGCCGCGCTGAGGGGATCGGTGTGATCTGTTGGTCGCCACTAGCGGGTGGCTGGTTGAGCGGCAAGTATCATCGTGGCGCGCCACCACCCCCCGACAGCCGCGTCGGGCGCGCCGACCGCTGGGACGATCTGCCGGAACAGCGCGAGAGCGAGCGCACGTGGCGCATCATTGATGTACTGCGCGAGGTTGCGGCAGTGCGCGGCAAGACGCCGGCGCAGGTGGCGCTGAACTGGCTGTTGCAGCAGCCGGGCGTCACTGCGCCGATCATCGGTGCGCGCACGCTGGAGCAGCTGGAGGAGAATCTGGGCAGCGTGGGCTGGGCGCTTTCAGCGGAGGAACTGGCACAGCTGGATGCGGCGAGTCAGATTCCGCTGCCTTCGCCGTATAACTTTATTGCGCGCTACACGCGCAAGCGCGAGGCGTAAGCCACAGCCGACGGCGCCTGTTTGATCCGCGCCCAACCGAACCCGCGCCCCAACAGATCCGCGCCACGACTGGATCCGCGCCGCGACCGTGCGTAGGGGCGCAATACATTGCGCCCGTACCCGCCCCCCATCCGCCCCGGCGACCAGATCCGCGCCGCGACCGTGCGTAGGGGCGCAATACATTGCGCCCGTACCCGCCCCCCATCCGCCCCGGCGACCAGAT
>CAKZLO010000021.1 GCA_937127125.1 uncultured Ardenticatenia bacterium | reverse complement strand
GATCCGCGCCGCGACCGTGCGTAGGGGCGCAATACATTGCGCCCGTACCCGCCCCCCATCCGCCCCGGCGACCAGATCCGCGCCGCGACCAACCAAATCCGCGCCGCGACCGTAAGGGAGCGGATTGTGTCGCTGGCTCACGCGCACACACCCCGCAACGATGCCGGGGAAATGCCCCGGGCCCCTCAGCCCTTGACTTCCACCCGGTTACCGCTAAAATCAACGCTGCACCGTCCCATCGCGGTGTGCCCGAGCAGCAAGATGTTGACCAGATCAGACATCCTCCGCATCCTGCGCGACCACTATCCCGAGCTGGCGTGCCAGTACGGCATCAAGCGCATCGCTCTGTTTGGTTCGTATGCACGCGATGCCGCCACGCCGACCAGCGATGTGGACCTGCTGGTCGAGTTTGAGCGGCCCATTGGGCTGCGCATCGTCGAACTGGCGGAGCATCTGGAGCGTCTGCTCGACCGCCCGGTGGACATCCTGACGCCAGCCGGCGTGCAGAGCATTCGCATCCCGCGCGTTGCGCAGAGCATCCAAGAGAGCCTGGTCTATGTCTGAGCGCAGCGATGTGGACTACCTTCAGGACATCCAAGAGGCGATCCGGCGCATCCGCGCGTACACCGCCGGGATGTCGTATGAGGAATTCCTGGCCGACGAGAAGACGCAGGATGCTGTCGTGCGCAACCTGGAAGTGCTCGGCGAGGCGGCTAAACGTCTGTCGCAGGCGCTCAAACAGCAGCATCCGACGCTGCCGTGGAGAGCCATCGCCGGGGCACGCGACCGGCTGATCCACGACTACTCCGCTGTCAACTTGGAAATTGTCTGGGCGATTGTACAGCAAGATCTGCCCGGACTAGCGACGCAGATTGAGGAGATCTTGCGCCAGGCGGCCGGGAATCGCTGAGTTGAGCGATTGCCCTTCTCCGCGGAGGACGTTGAGTCGGGATGCGTTGCCGCTCACCAGGGCACATTGCCACTGGCCGATGCGCACCAATTTGATCCGAGCCGCGACCATAAGGGAGCGGTTGTGTGTGGGCGCAATTTATTGCGCCCCTACGGACGCGCGTGGCTCGGTCAAATCCATCCGCGCCGCGACCATGCCGGCAGCACGGGGGCTACGGACAACCTCATCCCCCACCCGCGCGCAGGGGAAACGGACGGTACAACAAAGCAGGCACCGCCTGCTGCGTCGCTAGCAGGTTCGCCCCCTGACCCGGCTGCCACTCGAATGTCCCATCTGCCAGCTGCATACTCATCAGATAGGTGATGGGGTGCTTGTTGCCCTTCAGCCAGCGCCCGGCGGTGGGGTCTTCACCCGCCGCCACGATCGCCTGCACCACGTAGGCAGTCGAGTTGGTGTCGCTGTCCGTCCCGTAGGGCGACTTTGGATCGTAGGGGAAGCCGCCGTCCGCGTTTTGCGTACTGGCCAGGTAATCCAGCCCCCGGGTCACCGCTGTCGAGCTCACCGCCTCGCCCGCGGCGATGAGCGCCTGGATGGCCACCGCGGTGCCGTTGGTGTCGCTGGTGGTGCTCCAGGTGCCGAATTCCCAGCCGCCGTCTTCATTTTGCGTCGTCTTGAGCGCCTGCACCGCCTCGGCCGGCACAGTTGCGCCCCGTGCGCGCAGGCCGATCATCGCCCAGGCATGATAGCCCGGATTGGGGTCGAACTGGCCCGTGGTGGCATCGTAGTAGGCCATAATGTCCTGTGCACCCGGCCCGCGCGCGCTGCCCGCGGCGGATAGCGCAGTTGCCAGCCGACCGGTGTCGGCGGCCTGTTGGGTCTGGTTGGCCATAGCCAGGGCAGCGCTCAGCAGCGAGGGTGCCTCTAGGCTGCGTCGCCACGCATCGGCATCATAATGGTTGGCTGCCACGGCAAACAATGCCTCGATCGTGTCGTTAAGCGTGCCGTAGCCACCGCTTTGCCTGTCCTGCTGATCGCGCAACCACTCCAGCGCGCGCCAGGCCGCTACCGCGCCCAGTCCATGGGGAGGCGGCGCCGTCGGCCACACATCCGTCCAGACCAGGCCAAAGACCTCGCCATCCCAGGCGATGGTCAGTTCTTTCAGGCCGATGGGATAGGCCCATTGCGTCTCGTCCCAAAACCACAGCGTCCAGGAGAAGCGGCCGTTGTCGCAGCCGTCGCCCGTCGCGTTGACACGTCCCACGCCGCCCACTCCGCACAGACGCAGCCCGTGGGGTGTCTGTGTGGCGAGCGGATCGAGGCCGGCGCGTTGCAGAGCGACATAGTGGGTAATGGGGGTCGTAAAGGTGAACGCGCGCACCAGCGAGTCGTGCGCACCGAAGCGCACCACCACATAACCCGTCTTGACCGCTTCCTCGGCAGCCGCTGGCCCGGGCAGCCATGCCAGCAGCACCAGCAGAGCCGCCAGCAGCCCGGCCAAGGCGCACGTCGGCGCTAGCAGCGTCCGTCCCATTCGCTCGGTGACATTCCCCAGCATCCCTTTGCTCCTCCTTAATCATGCACTCGCCAACCATTGCTCCCCCGCGCGTTGGGTGTCGCTGGTGCTTGCACGACGTGGACAGATGGTGCCCGGCAACAATACACCCCCCGCAGCTGGTCTCTTGGGGGGTGTGAGCTCGTCTGGCGCACCGCACCACACCCTTTACCGCGAAGGCGTACCGTGGTGCACGACACAGGTGGATGACCTGGCTCGGCGGTGGACACACCGCCCTACAGTTGCGGGACAGCGTTGGACTTCTCGGCGTCATCCGACGCGCGAGTCACCAACTTCACCGTTACCGCCCGTGCCATCCGGGGCGACGGGCACCTGTGTCGCTGAACACACAGGTAACTCTTGGTATCATAGGCACAACGGAGTGTGTCTGTCAAGTCGCCTGCGCGGAAGCTAGAGCAGCTGTTGCGCCAGTTCTCGGATTTGCTGTTCGACGAGGGCGCCACGCTGCTGCTGCACAATGGGGGTGCTCGTCTTGAGGGCGAACAGACACGCGTCAGCGGCATAGCTGATCAGCGCCCGGATCGAGGTGCCCAGCATCTGCTCCAGTTCGGTCTTGTTATGGGATGTGGCGCCACCAATGCGGTTCACCGCCACCACCTCGACCACGTCGCCCGTGATGCCATGAGCGGCAAGCATCTGCAGCCAACGCCCTGCCGCGCCGATGGCGAGCTTATCCGCCTCGGTGACGAGCACAATGCGATCGGTGCGCTCGAGCACAGTCTGCGTCATAGGGCATAGCCGTGCAGGCAGATCGACCACCAACAGGTCAGCCCGTGTCGCCAGGTGATCCAGCAGGGCGCGCACGTGCTGCGGTGAGAGAGTGTTCTCGGCGCGTTGGGGCACCGGCGGCGCCGCCAGGATGCGTAGGCGGTTGTTGTAGGTGATCAGGTAACGCCTCAGCATCCTGCTATCCAGTGCCTCAACCGCCTGCTGCCCTATGTCTCCCAACGATTGGTGGACGGTCACGCCCAGCTGCTCGGCCACCATGCCCCCTTGGGGGTGCAGGTCGATCAGGATGGTGTGGCGATCGTCCTGCGCGCCGATGAGGGCCATATTGACGGCCAAGGTGGTGGTGCCCACGCCGCCTTTCGCGCCGATCCACGCCACGGTGCGCGCTTGGACCCGCTGCTTCGCCTCCGCGATCTGACCGCGGCGCGCCAGCAAGACCTGCACACGCGCCAGCATCTCCTCGACGGTCACCGGTTTCACCAGGTAGTCATCCGCGCCGGCGGAGAAGCCGTCCAGCTTGGACTCCACGCGATCCAACACGCTGAGCATCACAATGATGATGCGCTCCCCGTTGGGCAGCGCGCGCAGGCGCCGACACACCTCGAACCCGTCCATGTAGGGCATCATAATGTCCAGAATGACGAGATCGGGCAGCGCTTGCTGCGCTTTCTCCAGCGCCTCCGGGCCGTTCAGCGCTCCGACTACCTCATAACCGGCGCGGTGCAATGCTAGCCCCAGCATCCTGAGCAGGGCAGGGTCATCATCTACCAGCAGGATTCGGTATGCCATGTCTGGACACGCTCCCTCCACTGCGTACCCGCCATACCCCGGCGCGTCGAGGGTGGTGGGGTGCACAGGAATGGTTTCTCGTTTAACTACTATTAAGCATGTTGATCCATATTATATTATAGGTGCAAGTGGAGCTGTCCACAACTTGCCCACGTCCGCGGCACAGCCCATGGGGTACACTCTGGGCGACGTGGACCACACCCGCACAGCGGTCAATCGGTCGGGTCCCCAGTTGCTTGACAGCGCTGCCGCCCCATGTTACGATTCGCGTTGGTTGCGGCATCGCCGGCGCAAGCGGGCCGCGCATTTTTTATCTTATACTGCAATTTTCCTCCTTACACACAGAGGAGATGCTGAAGGCATGAGCGAAAAAATCCTGGTTTGTACCGCCTGGCCCTATGCCAACGGCGACCCCCACATTGGCCATTTGGCCGGCTCCTACATCCCGCCGGACATCTTCGCGCGTTATCATCGGCTGGTGGGCAACCAGGTGTTGATGGTCTCCGGATCGGACACCCATGGCACCCCCATCACGGTGCGCGCCGACGCCGAAGGGGTCTCGCCGCGCGAGATCTTCGAGCGCTTCCACCTGCGCTTCCTGGAAACGTGGCAGAAGATCGGCATCAGTTATGACCTCTTCACCCACACCGACACGGAGAACCATCATCGCGTCTCGCAGGACATCTTCATGGCCTGCCTGCGCAACGGCTACCTGTACAAAGAGGTGCAAAACCAGCTCTACTCGGAGAGCGAGGGGCGTTTCCTGCCCGACCGCTACGTCGAGGGCACCTGTCCCCATTGTGGCTACGCCGGGGCGCGCGGCGATCAGTGCGACAACTGTGGCAAGCTGCTCGACGCCACCGAGCTGATCAATCCGCGCAGCCGCATTGATGGCTCGACACCTGTGGTGCGCCAGACGGAACACTTCTTCTTCGACTTGCCTAAGCTGAGCGACTGCCTGTGGGCCTATTTGAACACGAACAAGGAACACTGGCGGCCCACCGTGATCAACTTCTCGCGCAGCTATCTGAAGGAGGGCCTGCGCGGGCGCCCCATCACGCGCGACATCGAATGGGGTATCCCGGTGCCGCTGCCGGGCTATGAACATAAACGCATCTATGTCTGGTTCGAGGCTGTCATCGGCTACCTGAGCGCCACCATCGAGTGGGCGCACAACGTCGGCCGGCCGGAGCAGTGGAAGGAATGGTGGTACGACCCCGTCGCCAAGACCTATTACTTCATGGGCAAGGACAACATCCCCTTCCACACGATCATCTGGCCGGCGGAACTGATGGCCACCGGCCGCCTGTACGACGACGATCCCAACCACACCTTCAACCTGCCCTACGACGTGCCGGCCAACGAGTATCTCAACATGGAGAGCCAGAAGCTCTCCAAGAGTCGCAATTGGGCCATCTGGGCGCCCGACCTGCTGTCGCGCTACGATCCTGACCCGGTGCGCTACTATCTGACGGCCATCGCGCCGGAGACGCGCGACACCGATTTCACCTGGGCCGACTTCGTGCGCCGCAACAATGACGAGCTGGTGGCGACGTGGGGCAACCTGGTCAACCGCGTGCTCAGCTTTGCCTGGCGCCACTTCGACCGGCGCGTGCCGGTGCCCGGCACCATGAACGGGACGGATTGCGAGATGCTGGCGCGCAGTGAAACCGGCTTCCAGACGGTGGGTGAGCTGTACGCGGCGGTGAAACTGAAGGCAGCGCTGGAAGAGGCGATGACGATCGCGCGCGCCGCCAACGTCTATCTCGACCAGAAGGCGCCCTGGTTCCAGATCAGGCACAGCCAGCAGGAAGCGGCCACGACGGTCTATGTCATGTTGCGCGTGATCGACAATTTGAAGATCTTGCTGGCGCCGGTGTTGCCCTTCAGCGCGCAGCGTCTGCACGAGATGTTGGGCTACGAGGGGCAATTGTTTGGCCGCCAGTATACCCAGACCTTCCACGAGGCGACGCGTTCGCACGTCGCACTGTGTTACGACGGCAGCCAGGCGGTGGGGCGCTGGGAACCGTCGCAGTTGCCGGCGGGACAGGCGTTGCGCGAGCCGGCACCCCTCTTCAAGAAGCTGGATGACGACACGGCGGAGAAAGAGTTGGCGCGCCTGTTGACAGCCGCCTCGTGAGCGCGCGGCTCGGTCAAATCAATCCGCGCCGCGACCGTGCGTAGGGGCGCAATACATTGCGCCCGTACCCGCCGCCGGCCAACACGTGTGTGGCTCGGATGGGGAGTGCCCCCACATCGCCGCTGGCTGACGCGCGCGGGTCGGACCCAGGCACGGCTGGGCATATATTGTCGCGTCATAGGGGCGCTTGACAACAGTACATGGTTAGTGTATACTAGAAGTAGACTCCCCCAGTTCCTTCGGGGGCTGGGCGCGAGGCCATACCGCGAAAGCGGGTGGCCTCTGCTTTTTTGTGGGGGACAATTGTGCGCACATATGTCTACGTAGACGGCTTCAATTTGTACTATGGTGCGCTGAAAGGCACACCGCATAAATGGCTCGATCTCGACCGGTTGTGCTACCTGTTGTTGCCGCGACATCAGATTCTCAAGATCAAGTATTTTACTGCGCTGATCTGGCCGCTGCCTGATGACCCTGGGAAACCAACACGCCAGCAGATCTATCTGAGAGCGCTGAGGACGTTGCCCAATTTGGAAATTTATCTCGGGCGCTTCCTAAGTCATCCCAGGGCTATGCCGCGAGCAGATGGAGATCCGAGCCAACCAGAATACGTGCGCGTCATCCGAACCGAAGAAAAAGGGTCGGATGTGAACCTGGCGACACACCTGGTCAGCGATGGCTACGAGGGGCTGTATGAGGTTGCGGTCGTCATCAGCAATGACTCAGACCTGGTGGAACCGATCAAGATCGTGAGGCAAAGACTGGATCTGAGAGTAGGTGTGCTGTATCCGAACAAGCGACCGAGTCACGAGTTGAGACAGATCGCCTCGTTTGTGAAACCAATCCGACAGAGAGTTCTGGCTGCCAGTCAGTTCCCTGATATATTGACCGACGCGCACGGTACATTCCGCAAGCCAGCGAAGTGGTGACCGTGCTTGCTTACGCGCGCGGGTCGGTTGAATCAATCTGAGCCGCGACCGTGAGGGAGCGGATTGCGCCGTTGGCTGCCGCGCGGGCGCAATGTAATGCGCCCCTGCGGGCGCGCGTGGCGCGGATGGGTGCGCGCGGGTCGGTCAAATCCATCCGCGTCGCGACCAACCGCCTCCATTAGCGCTTGATGACGGGCAGGTAGGTCGTGTACAGGACGTAGAAACGCATGTACACATGTCTGTGCACCGTCGGGTCGCTCGTCGAGTCCGATGTGTAGGTGGTCAAAAAGCCTGGACCTCCCATCGCCACGGCCGGGGTCGAACTGTCCCAGAAGATCACATTGGAGATCACAAGCGATTGGGTCCCCATGTCATCCCAGTATCGGGCTCTTATGGCATTGCTGTTTGTCACGGTCACCCGCCAGGCAGCCAGGTAGTTGCGCGTCGGTCCAGGCTGCGCAGCAATCACCGGCATCGTCTCGTCGTCCAAGGACTCGACGATAATCATGGGCCCGCCGACTAGGCTGCCGTAGACGTCGAGCTCCTGGCTGTGGATGTCCCAATCGCAGCAATGACTGGGATCGTACACCTGCGACCAGACCACCACGTAACGATGTTGCTGGTTAGTCGCCACGCGCGGGCTCTGCTGGTCGTTGCTCAACGTGCTAATGCTGATCACGCCGGGCGGGCTGACTATGAAGCCGTTATCTTGATCCAGGCGCGCACCCATAATGTCCCCATCCCCCGGAGTCCACATCCGCCGCCAGACCACGAAGAACTCCGCCATCGCTACGTTCCAGGTGACGTCCACCTGGTGCGGTGACATAAGCGTGTCGATGATGATAGAATCCACGATACGTATGCCGTTGTGGTCCAGGATGGCGTGGGCGATGTCGTTGGGCAAACCGGTGGTGGTATTGATGGCGTTCCAGACGACCATGTACTCGTTCCGTATGCTGTTCCAGGCCACGCGCGGCGTCCAGAAGCTGCGGTTGGCCCAGGCGATGGCCTGATGCTTGGTGCCCAAGATGGAGCCGTCCCACGCCACGGTGCGGGCCAGAATCTCGTTGGGGTCGTTGAGGCTGGTGCCACTGGGATTGTGCATCCAGGCGACCAAGTAATTGTCGTCCTTGGCATTGTAGGCCACTGCCGGCTGCATGTGGTTCTCTGGGCAGGGGCCGGTCGAGACCATGAAGTTGTTCAGCAGCTGGCCGCTCTCCGTCACGCGACGCGCCCAGATCTCACGGCAGCCATCGGAGCGCAAGCGGTGCCAGACAATCAAAAATTGGTGGTGCCTGCTGTTGTAGGCGACGGCAGGCAGATAGTTGTCGTAGTCAGGCGGGCCGACAAAGGGTGAAACCTGGATCTCATCGCTCAGTTGAGCAGCTCCCGAAACAGACTCGCTGCCGAGGTCGGACGGTGGTTTTTCGGCCAATCCGCCCGGCGGTGTGGCAGTCACGAGCAACAACAGTGCGAAACTGCTGGTCAGAACACGGATGAACAGCCTAGGTACACTCATAGGAGCCTCCTTGTTCCAGCTATGAGGTTGTTGGTGCTCAAGCGAAAACCGCGGAGCCAGGTTTAGTGGTGTTCAGAGAGGGAAAAAGAAGTAAATGTGGCCGCGCACACCATTTGCCCGACAACACAGTTCTATCATATTATACCACAGAATCGTGCATTCGGCCCCCGATTTTCAGAAGCTCGTCTCCGAATTGCGAACGGAGTGGCAATCTCGGTGCTGGCTCGTGCGCGAGGACCCAATCCGCCCTCAAAAATGCTTGACAATAACAGTTGCTTGCCTTATAATAATACTAGATACCTATCGGCGCATAGCGATGTGTGTAGCGATACAAGGGAGTGACGATGACCAGTGAACCTCTGCAACCATGGGAAATTCCTCCGGATGAAGGATACTGGCGAGCTCTACTTTCAGACATTGAATGTTTATCCGAATACGAACCCAGCCCCCGAGGCGAATACGAAGCACTTCTGGTAGACAGTGTCCGGGCACCGGCGACCTCTCGCATGGCGTCGGAAGCTGTCAAGACGGAGCGGGCGTCTCCAAGCGCCCCCGTCACGGCATCCCCACGCCCTGCGCAGTCGGAAACACTCAAAGCAGATTGGGAACGTGCCCAACGGCTGCTCCAGAGCAAGGAACGGGTGGAACTGCGCGTGGTGGGATACAACCGGGGCGGACTGCTGGTGCGCTTTGGGCAAATCCAGGGTTTCGTGCCCACTTCGCAGCTGCTCGAAATCCCTGAAGAATACGACAACGAAGCGCGTCAGGCCGAGCTGGCGCGGCGCGTCGGCGAGGTGCTCTGCCTGCGCGTGATCGAGATCGACATCCAGCGCAGCCGCCTCATCCTCTCCGAACGTGCCGCCATCAACGAACACGACGGTGTCGCCTTGCTCAGCCAGCTGGCGCCGGGGCAGGTGCGCACTGGCCGCGTCAATAGCGTGTGTGGCTTCGGCGCCTTCGTCGACCTGGGCGGCGTGGAAGGCTTCATCCACATCTCGGAATTCTCATGGAGCCGTGTCAGCCATCCTTCCGACATCTTACAAGTGGGCGATGAGGTGCAGGTGTATGTGATCGATGTGCAGCCGGCGCAACAGCGCGTCGCGCTCAGCCTGAAACGGCTCAAGCCCGACCCGTGGTTGTCGGTGGATGAAAAGTACCATGTCGGCGACATTGTCGAGGGCGAGGTGACCAACGTGGTCAGCTTCGGAGCGTTTGTGCGCGTGGAAGAGGGAGTGGAAGGCCTCATCCACGTCTCGGAGCTGGCCGAGGGCAACTTCTTGCATCCACGCAACGTGCTCAAGGAGGGCGACCGCGTGCGGGCACGTGTCATCCGCATCGATAGTGCAATGCATCGCCTGGGATTGAGCTTGCGACAGGTGGGCGACTGACCGCTCCATGCAACCACTGCGCGCGATGCGACGGGAACTCACCGGCCTGGCACTCCTGGTACTGGCCAGCCTGGCCCTGCTCAGCCTTCTCTCTATTGCCTCTGGCTCGCTCACCGATGGATTAGCCAGCCTGATGCGCCAAGCCTTCGGCGTGGGTGCAGTACCCGTCGCCCTGGTGCTCGGCGTGGTGGGCATCGGACTGCTCTGGGACGGGCTGCAACGCCAGCTGGGTGCCACGGCCGTCACACCGCCGCGCTGGCTGCGCTGGGAGCACGCCGTCTGCCTGGAAGCCCTCTTCTTTGCAGGTCTGGGGCTGGTGCATCTGCTGAGCGAACAGGATGATGCGCTGGCACTGGCGCGCGCTGGCGGTGGGGGTGGCCTGGTCGGCTGGGGCATCCGCACCGCCCTGGTGGACCCGCTGGGCAAGACGATCGGCGGATTGCTGCTGCTGAGCATTGTGCTGGCCGCGCTGGGTGGTTTCTTCCTCTTGCTCGCTGGAGACATCCGCCGCCACGTCGTCCTCGCACCCCGCGAAGAGGAAGTTCCCGTCACCGAGGTAACCCATCCGAGTGCATCCGAGGCGGCCGCGCGCGTCGGGCGTCGGCGTCTGAGCCCGGAGATCAAGACGGTGCCGGTCAATGCGCACACCCTGCAAACGAAACGCGCCACGCGCCGCAGCCGCCATCTGCCACCACTCGACCTGCTCATCCCTTCGTCCAAGGAGCCGGTCACTGGCGCCGACGTGCGCTATCAGGCGCAGGTTATCGAGGAGACCCTGCGTGCGTTTGGTGTGCCGGCGCGCGTGCGTGAGATCAACGTTGGGCCGGCGGTCACCCAATTTGGTGTGGAACCGGGCTATGTCGAGCGTCCTGCGCCGGATGGCGGCGTGTTGCGCCAGCGCGTGCGCGTCAGCAAGATCACTGCCCTGATCAACGACCTGTCGCTGGCGCTGGCCGCCGCGCCGATCCGCATCGAAGCGCCCGTGCCAGGCCGCCCTCTCGTCGGCATCGAGGTGCCCAACAGCAAGGTGACGCTGGTCTCCTTGCGCGGCGTGCTCGAGTCGGATGCTTTCCACAAAGCGCGCAGCAAGGGGGTGTTGCCCATCGCGCTGGGGCGCGACGTCTCGGGTGCTCCCGTGGTGGCCGACCTGTCCGCCATGCCCCACCTGCTCATCGCCGGCGCCACCGGCTCGGGCAAGAGCGTCTGCATCAATGCCATCCTGACCGGTTTGCTCTGCGAGCACACCCCCGAAGCGCTTAACCTGCTCCTCATCGACCCCAAGATGGTCGAGCTGGTGCAATTCAGCGGTGTCCCCCATCTGTTGGCGCCGGTGGTGACCGATCTGGAACAAGTGGTCGGGGCGCTGACGTGGATCACGCGCATGATGGACGAGCGCTATCAGCTCTTCGCGCGTTGTGGAGCGCGCAGCATCCTCGACTACAACAAGCGCATCGCGCGCACGGAAGACCTGGAGGCCTTGCCCCACGTGGTAGTGGTGATTGACGAGCTGGCCGACCTGATGATGCTGGCGCCCGACGAGGTGGAACGCGCCATTACGCGCATCGCCCAGATGGCCCGCGCCACCGGCATCCACATGATCATCGCCACGCAACGCCCTTCGGTGGATGTGGTCACCGGTCTGATCAAGGCCAACTTCCCGGCGCGCATCGCCTTTATGGTGACCAGCCAGGTCGATTCACGCGTCATCCTGGATACGGCGGGGGCAGAGCGCCTGTTGGGCCGCGGCGATGCCCTCCTCATGCTGCCCGACTCGGCCAAGCTGGTGCGTCTGCAGGGCTGTTTCGTCTCGGATGAAGAGATTCGCCGCGTGGTCACCTTCTGGAAGGAACAGGCAGGTGAGGCAACCACGCAGACCTTCCCGTGGGAGGGGCTGCTCGAGGAAGCGGAACGCGACCCCTTGTTAGACGAGGCGGTCGCGCTGGTGCTCAAGACCGGGCGGGCGAGTACCTCCCTGTTGCAGCGGCGCCTCAACATTGGCTATCCGCGCGCCGCGCGCCTGATGGATCAGCTGGAAGAAGAAGGCATCATTGGCCCCGCCGTCAACGGTCAGCCGCGCGAAGTCCTGGTCAACGACCGTTACGCCGATGACTCGGACGCATTCGCTGCAGAAGACGAGGCCGAGCGCTAAGCCGGATGTGACGCCTGTTAGGGAAGGCAGAAAGAGGACGCGCGGCGCGACGCGCTCATATGCGCACGAGAGATGATGGCAACTCGACCGGTTGCCCCGAGGCTTTGCTCGCTTGCGCGCGCACCAGATAGTCGAGCGTCACCTTCTTCAGGTCCTCAACTAGGTGTTTCTGAATCTCTGCCCATACATCATGCACAGCACACTGCGGCTGCAATTCACACAGGTTGCCCCGCAGCAGGCAGCGGTTCAGGGTGATAGGCCCTTCCACAGCCTCCAGAATCTCGAGCAGGGTGATCTCTTCAGGTGAGCGTGTCAGCGAAATGCCCCCGCCCATGCCACGCGAGGTGGCCACCAATCCGGCGCGCACCAGATGGGCGATCACTTTGGTCAGGAAGGGAAGCGGGATCTTCTGCTCCTTCGAGACGAGTGCTGTGGACACGCGCACCTCGGCGGGTATGCTCCCCAGGTGAATCATGGCGCGCACTGCGTAATCAGCCTGACGTGTGATTTCCATAACGTTTTCCCCCCGTATGATCGGGCACGATTGAATTGCCCCGCCGCTGTAGCACACTTCGCCGGCGCCTTTGCGACGCGCATCATCTGTGCCCTTCCCCAATTCTGCGGCGATGGCATTGCCTTGGTTTGATGGGGTACAAATTACCCCATTATCCCATTATATCAAATATATCCTTTTGATGCCAATTTTGGCTACATCACATAATTTCGACGGTGCCACGGCTGCCGTCTACGCGCAGGCGCTGGCCGGTGCGCAAGAGCCTGGTGGCGCGTTCGATGCGCAATACGGCCGGGATGCCGTATTCGCGTGCCACGACTGCGCCGTGGGAAAGCAGCCCACCCTCTTCGATGACGATGCCAGCTGCCAGGTTGAAAAGTGGCGTCCAGCTGGGATTGGTGTAGCGTGCCACCAGAATCTCGCCGCGGCGCAGCGCGCGTGCCTCTTCCAGCGAGGCCACGACGCGTGCCGGCCCCTCGGCCACTCCGCTGCTGCACGGGATGCCGACAAAAACCTTCTGCACCGGTGGAATCAGGAAGAAGGGCGCCGGGCGCACGCTGGCGCCCCGCCCGATGACACACGGAGGATCAAAATTGCGGTAACACTCCTTCAAACGCAGATAGTAGGCGATCTCCTCGCGCAGGGTGGCAGCATCGCTGCGTCCGTCCAGCATGGCTTCGATGGACGGCCAGCGCAAGAGGAAGATCTCGTCGGCATGTTCCAGGATGCCGGCGGCGGCCCAGCGGTGTCCCAGTTCCTTGAAGAAACGGCGACACTGGTAGAAGGCGCGCGCAGCGATGACGCGCGTCTCCTCGCGCCACCAGATATAGCGGCGCACCAAGCGCAAATGATTGGTGAACGATCGCCTGCCGAACCACCACAGCCGCCGCCAGCCGCGCGCCAGGATGCGCAGCGCACGCCGTTCGGTCGCGCGCCGAATCTGCCACTGGCGCTCTAGCCGGCGCACTGGGTCGAACGACTCCTCCGCCTGTGCATAGCTCTGCAACGTGGAAAGGACAAAGCTGGGGTCCTCGTCCCAACGCGGCTGAATGAGGTCCTCGTCGATCGAGGCCATGTAGCGGTAGCGGCGGATGTAGTCCATGATGCGCTGCCAGAAGCGCTGGCCACGCGGCGTGGCCTCCAGGCGCTCGCGCATATGCAGCGGGTCGCCCTGGGTGATGGCGGTGGCGATCTCGGGATCGGCAACCCCTGCGCGTGCCAGCTGCCACAGCTCAAACGAGGGCTGCGCCGTGCGGACGTCGCGCAGGCCAGTGATCAGGTCACCCTCGGCGATCTGCTGCTCCGGCGGCAAGCCAGCGTTCAGCTGACGCACCATCGGCTCGAATTCTTCCTGCGCCTGGCCGGAAAGCAGGCTGACGCGGATGGCCACGTTGTTGGCTGTCCAGTGCAGCTCGACGGCGCGCCGACACCAGTCCGCCAGCTCCTGGTCTGAGAGGGCGGTGGGATCGACCGCGTCGAAGGCAGGCTCGACCACGTTCAGGAAGCGGTCGCGGTAATCGCGAGCCTCGCGCCAGACGCGTTTGTACATACGCCCCAACGCAAAGAGGACGGGCAGCGCGCGCACCACCGTCACCGGTGTCCACGGGGTGACCTCGCCATCGCCTTCGTAGGTCGGGTCAATGCCGGCGGTGCGGTCGAAGAGGCGTTCTTTGTACCCGGGCAGGCGGGCAGCGAGCTGCTTCGCCGCACCCACGTTCCAGTACGCACGCCCGAAGAAAGGTCGTCCCCACACCGTGCCGGGGGGTGCCTCGCCCAGCTTGAGCTCGCGGAAGAACTGGCTCAGGCTGCGCCCGTAGTCGTGTTCCAGGCTGAGCGAAAGCGCCAATGGGCAGGCAAAGCCGGGCAGCACTTCGCGATAGTTGCCCGAGGTCCATTGCCCCAGCGCGGGATCGAAGCTGAAGGAAGTCAGCGGGCGCGTCTGCAACAGAACGAAGCGCCCGTCCGCCAAAGCCCACTCGATGTCCTGCGGATAGCCATAGAGCGCCTGGACGCGATAGCCAAGGTCGACCAGCTCCATCACCAGTGCCTCGCTGAGCACGGGTTGGCGCTGTTGGTCGGGGGCGAGTGGCTTCTCCAACGTGCCACCGTTGACGTCCGCCACCAACATAACCGATTGTCGGGCGCTGTCGTGGCGCAGCAGGGTGCGGTGGCGCGCGTTGACCACGTAATGCTCCGGGGTGACGCGCCCAGAGACGACCGCCTCGCCCAGTCCCCAAGCCGCCTCGATGACCATCTCCTCCTCGTTGCCGGTGAGCGGGTTGAGCGTGAAGAGGACGCCGGCGGCGGTGGCATCCGCCTGTACCTGCACCACCACTCCCATCTGCGCGCGACGCGGGTCGATGCCCTGCTCGCGCATGTAGGAGAGCGCGCGCTCGCTCCAGATACCGGCCCAGCAGGCGCGCACACGCTCCAGCACCTCCGACGCGCCAGAGACGTTCAGGAAGGTGTCGTACTGACCAGCAAAGGACGCTTCGGCCTGGTCCTCAAAGGTGGCCGACGAGCGCACCGCCACCATGGCGTTGCCCAGCTGGGCGTAGGCAGCGACGATGGCACGCGCCACTTCGGGCGGCATGGCGCTCTGCGCGCACGCCGTGCGACAGGCTTGCAGACGCGCCACATCCTCCCACGGGAACTCACCCGCTTCCGGCAGCAATGCGGCGATGCCGCTGGCAGCGCAATAGGCGCGATAGGCGGCCGTGGTGACGCAGAAGCCGGGCAAGACGGGCAAGCCGGCCTGTGCCAGTTGCGCCAGACGCAGCGCCTTGCCCCCCACATGGGGCGCATCCTCCGCGGTCAGGCGATCCAGCGGCAGGACGTAAGGTGGAGACGGGGTCTGTCCCCCTGTGATGCCCCCGTTGCGCGCCGCGTCGACCGCCTGCTCCTCCCAGGTGAGCGATCGGACCAGCGCGCCCGCGTATCCCTTGGCGGACTGTCGTTTGACGTGGCCCATCGTCACATCCCCAATGCGCCGCTCAAGGCAGAAACCATCTCGAGCATCTCGGGGTGCGCTTCGAGGAAGGCGAGCGCACGATCGAGCGCCTCCAGCACGAAGTCCACCTCGTCGGGCTGGATGATCAGCGGGGGCATCAGCTGCAACGTGCTGGGGCGATGGTCAGCGAAGACGGCCAGGACGCCGTTTTGCGCCAGCAGCGGGCTCAACGCCATGCCCATGCGTGCGTCGACCAGTTCCAGACCCATCATCAGGCCGCGCCGGCGCCATGTGGCGATGATGGCGTGGCGCGTTTGCAGCTCGCGGAAGCCGGCTTCGAAGCGCTCGCCCATCGCCT
This sequence comes from uncultured Ardenticatenia bacterium, assembly GCA_937127125.1. Classification (GTDB taxonomy): domain Bacteria; phylum Chloroflexota; class Anaerolineae; order 4572-78; family NAK82; genus NAK82. The sequence goes on along the minus strand of CAKZLO010000021.1, from coordinate 3,580 downwards.
GGACGTGTTCCATGAAGCCGGGCGCGGTGATCTCGTCGAACATGGCAAGGGCGGCAATGCAGCCCAGCGCAGCGCCCCCAAAGCTGGACAAGTGGATGAAGGGGTGCTGCTGGAAGAAGCGATCCAGGTGGGGGCGGTGGCATGTCGCCGACATAGGGTAGATGCCGCCGCTCAGTCCCTTGCCGATCACCAAGATGTCGGGCACGACGCCCCATTCATCAATCGCCCACATGCGACCGGTGCGTCCCAGGCCGGCCTGCACCTCGTCAAGGATGAGTTGCGCGCCCCACTGGTCGCACAGCTGGCGCACGCGCGGGTAATAGTCGTCCGGTGGGATGAGGATGCCACCGGTGGCGGGGATGGTTTCCATGATGACCGCAGCAGTCTGCTCGTTGATCGCGCCAGCGAGTGCGTCGACGTCGCCGAAGGGCACCTTGGTAAAACCGGGTGGCATGGGGCCGAACTTGCCGCGGAAGGAATCCTCACCCGTGGCGAGGGCAAAGCCGGTGTGGCCGTGGTAGCCCTTGTGCACCGAGATGATGCCCGGGCGGCCGGTGTATGCGCGCGCCAGCTTGATGGCGACATCGATTGCCTCCGCGCCACCGGGTGAGAAGGTAGCGTACTGGATGTCGCCGGGTGTCAGGGCGGCGAGACGCTTGCCCAGGGCAGCGCGCATTTCATCCAGGAGCATGTGGTCGCCCACGTCGATCTCGTCAAGCGCGGCCTTGACTGCCTGCACCACACGCGGCGGGCGGTGCCCCAAGTTGAAGACCCCGCCGGAGCAACGACAATTGAGCAGCTTGCGGCTGCCATCGACATCCCACAACCAGACGCCCTCGCGGCGTCCGGGAATGAAGTCGAGACCCACCATTTTGAAGACGGACACGCGGCCAGGGTTGACGTAGCGCGCATAGTCCTCCAGAATGGCTGCCTTGGATTGCTGGCCGATAAACATTGCCGACACATCCTCCATTGGCGATTGTCCGATGAGGATGTGCAGTATACCACAAGACGGTGCAACTGGCATAGTAGGCGGGGGGTTGTGGTGCGTGCGCCCATCCGAGCCGCGCGCGGCCGTAGGGGCGCATTAAATTGCGCCCACACACAACCCGCTCCCTTACGGTCGCGGCGCGGATCAATTTAACCGAGCCGCGCGCGTCAGCAAGCGGTTGGGTATGTGGGGCGCGCGCCGGCCAGCGGCCAAACCGGGTTGCGCGTGGACAAGTGGCCACATTCGCCCTGCTCCCTTGTCTTTCCAGCACGTCCGGCTACAATGAATGTGGCGCATACCATAACAGGATGGACCGGTGGATATCCAGCACATCATCGAGGCGATTCGGCATCTTCGTATCCGCATCACAGATCACGCCGACGAAGAGGCACAAGCGGATCGCCTGTCGTTCGATGAAATTTTCTTCAGCGTGCTACAGGGTGAGATCATCGAAGAGTATCCTACTGATGAGCCCTATCCGAGTTGTCTGGTCTATGGCACCAGTTTTACTGGTGAGCCGATTCACAGCGTATGGGCCTACAACCCTGCGACGATGTGGGCCGTGCTGATCACAGTGTACCGACCTGACCCGACGCGCTGGGTAGACTGGCGGACGAGGAGGCAACGATGAAACCTTTTGAGCGATGTCCCATTTGCGGGGGCGAGCTGGTTGAGAAGGAAGTGGAGAAGCTGGTGCGAGGCGGTGTGCACATCGCTGTGTTGCACGTGCGTGCCGACGTGTGCCTGCGCTGTGGGGAACGCCTCTATGCAGCCGAGACTGTCAGACGCTTCGAACAGATTCGCGAGAAGCTGGCGCGGCAGGAAGTGGCCGAGTTCAAGCCGCTGGGTCAAACCTTTCAGGTGGGCTGAGGCGATACGAATGGATTTAACCAAGCCGCGCGCGCCCATCCGAGCCGCGCGCGTAAGCAAGCGGCTGGGTATGTGGGTCGCGTGCCAGCCAGCGGCACAACAAATGGCGAGGTCACTTGTGCAAAAAGGGGGGTAGAGGTCGGTGCCGACCTCTACCCCAATCACACGGCTCGGCTGCCAGGAGGAGGGCTATTGTGGGGGCAGCAGCACGGTATCGATGACGTGGATGACCCCATTGCTGGCCATCACGTCGGGAATGATCACCTGAGCGTCACCCACCGCCACCCTTTCACCGCTCACCTGGATGCTCAGCGGTGCGCCCGCCAGGGTGGCCAGCGAGGACAACTTGACAACGTCACCCGCAATCGCCCGACCCGGTGCCACGTGGTAGAGCAGGATGCGGGTCAATTGTTCCTTGCTCAAGCTCTCCAGCGTGCCCTCGGGCAACTTCTTGAAGGCCTCATCGGTCGGCGCAAAGACGGTGTACGGACCGGCCGCCTGCAGCGCTTCCACCAGGCCGGCATCGGTCAGCGCCTGCGCCAGGATGGTGAAGCGCCCATCCGCCACGGCCACCTCAACAAGGTTCTTCTGCATAGCAGCCTGTGGTGCCGGCGGCAAGATCACCGAGTCAATCACGTGGATGACTCCGTTGCCGGCCGCGATGTCAGGGATGAGGACCTGTGCCTGATCGACCATCACCTGGCCGCCTGCCTTCTGGCTGATGGAGGGATACTCACCCGCAAAGGTGGCTACCGAGCTCTTGCGCACCACTTCCTCAGCGCTGTAGCGACCGGGCGCGATGTGGTAGAGCAGGATGCGCGTCAGAGCAGCCTTGTCCTTCAGCAGATTTTCCAGCGTGCCCTCGGGCAATTTGGCGAAGGCCTCATCGGTCGGGGCAAAGACGGTCAGCGGCGCCGATTGCTTGACGAACTCGACCAGACCAGCGGCCTGCAGTGCGGTTGCCAAGGTGGTGAAGCGCCCATCTGCCACAGCCACTTCGACGATGTCCGGCGCCGGCTTGGGCGGGATGAGCACACTGTCAATCACATGGATGACCCCGTTAGAGGCCTTCACGTCGGGGATGACCACCTGCGCCTGGTTGATCATCACCTTGCCCTCTTCGACCTTGACCGTCAGAAGCCCCCCTCCGACCGTCTCGAGTTCGGAGCGGGCGATCACATCGGCCGCCTCAAAGTGCCCCGCCACGACGTGGTAGAGCAGGATCTCTGTCAGGGCGGGGATGTCTTGCAGCAAGGCCTCCACCGTGCCCTCGGGCAACTTCTTGAAGGCTTCATCGGTCGGCGCGAAGACGGTGAACGGGCCCTCTCCCTGGAGAGTTTCGACCAGGCCGGCGGCCTGCAGTGCGGCTGCCAGGGTGGTGAAGCGCCCGTCGGCGACGGCGGTGGCAACGATGTCGCCGGGAGCCTGCGCCAGTGCGGCGCCGCTCAGCGTGGCGACTAATGCGAGTGCAACTACCAGTGATACCAGTTTGTTCAGCAATTCTTTCATCGGTTATCTCCCTGTGTGTTGTTGTGTGTATATTTCTTTGGCTATGCGTCATATCGACCATTTGTATCTATATTATACAATATTTGTCCAGGAGTTGTCAAGGTATATTTCAGGAGATTCTGCCCTTTTGGGAGCGACATCGTAGCAAATTCGTCGCGGCGCGGACTCAATCCGAGCCGCGCGCGTCAGCCAGCGGCCAGAGTGCGCGTG
>CAKZLO010000020.1 GCA_937127125.1 uncultured Ardenticatenia bacterium | reverse complement strand
GAACGCTATACCAACCTAAACCCACTCACGGATGGACTGGATCCCCACGCCCGAGCTTACACCATCGTCACGTCACGTGGTTGCCCTTACAAATGCATTTACTGCTCCAAGCCAATCACAGGCCACACGTGGCGGGCACGCAGCGTGGAAAATGTCATTGCCGAATGGCGTTGGCTGGTAGAAGACCTGCACGCCACCGAGATCGGGGTGACCGATGATGTGTGGAATCTCGATCGTGAACGGGCCAAGGCGCTTTGCCGAGCACTGATTGATTATTGGCAAAGCAGCTGCGCACGCCAAGATCCCTTAACCGGGTCCAATCCATGCTTGCCTGAGAAAGAAATCGATCTCCAAGCGTCACGTCTTCTAATTATGCGATGTGACTACAGAATGGTTGACAAATCATATGCTCTGAAGTATAGTAGGCGCTGGGTATCCTGACGAGATGATTGCTATAGGAGAGGCGTGTGTTCGGCAGCAACAGCAAGAAGCCCCCTGTTGAGAAAATCGAAACTATCATAGGGCCCAACACTAATTTTAATGGTTACCTCAAGTGTGACGGTAGTGTGCGCATTGACGGTGTGTGTGAGGGCGGTCGCATTGAGACCGTAGGCAACATCATCGTCGGACCCAACGCTATGGTGGCCGCGGATCTGGTGGCACGGAATGTCTCTGTCAGCGGCGCCGTGAGCGGAAAGATCTACGCCAGTGGCCGGCTGGAAATCCTTAGCACAGGGCGTGTATGGGGCGACGTCGAGGTCGGCTCCTTCCTTCTAGATGAGGAAGGTTACTTCCGCGGCCAAATGGTGATGAAAGAGGAACCGCCTAAGCCACCGCAATTGGCACGCAGCGATCGCTTTAGCAGCACCGACGATTTTTCCCCGGAGCGTTAATGCTCCCTGGTGACATAGGTGCCTTCTCCACTGAGTCGTTGGGTGCGACGCTCGGAGATGTCGTCAGGACGTGCGGTGATTTTCACTGGTAGAGGCACATAGTCGCCATAGAACGTGCCAGATCTGTCCCGTGCTGTCAACCGCTCGTAGGTGAGAGGATGGTATAGACCGACTATCAAGTGATAGTCACCGGCAGGCAAATTACGTGGGATGGGAAGCGATAGCTTCTCATCAGGGGCGTATGTCATCACAATCACCTCTCCACGTTCCCAGGCACTCGTGTGTACGGGTGGCTGTGCATCTATGCCTGCAATGCGTTCTCCGTTGGCGTCCAGCAGCTGCAAGAAAATCGTGTAATCTGCCCAAGCGCGCGGAGCAGCTTGCCAAACTAGCTGCAACGTCGCCTCGGCATCCACATGCTCTTCGGAGATGATCCCCAGCAGCCGAACCTGTTCTCCGAAAAGGATATCCATGGGTACATCGAGCGGAGGTGTCCTAAACTGGCGTGCCTCGACAATTCCCAACGGGCGACCATCCACCAACAGGCCATAGCTGCCTCGCCGCAGCTGTGTTGGTACAGTGAGATGGTGTATGCTGACAATAAGACCATTGGGATGTCGTGTGAGCAGTGCTTCAGCGTCGGCAAATATCTTGCCTGTGCGTGCATCGGGAGGAGCCATCAGGTCAGTTGCCGGCTGCAGAGTGAGGTGTGTCGGCATTTCCGGCAACGTATCGTCGGCTAGCCAGAGTATCTCTACTTCTACTGATTCACCAATGGGTAAATAGGGACGACCCAAACGGAAAAAGATCGGCTTGGGCAAGATACCAATATCAAGGCCAGCTTCATTCGCCATAGCGGGTTGCATGGCTGGGCCGGCATAGATGCGAGCGTACTCAATGCCGGCCAGCTGCACCTCATAGAGTGGTTCCTTTGCCTGGTAATAACGCAACCAAGTGGGGGAAGGTATCCCTTCTTGCACTTGTTTGATATACAGCACTATGTAGTCCAGCTGGCCTGCGGTCACGTCACTGACACGTCCTCGGAAGAAAGGCGTGAGCGCGGAAGGATATGCACAGCCAACACGTAATGCATTGGCGTCTGGCTGGGATTGGAGCCAACGTCCTGCCACGTCTAGTCCCTCTCCCCAACCAATCTTGACGACGTGACGCGCGGCGTGAGCACCACCGACCAGTGGATTGTAGTAAGTCAAGTAATATGGAGCGGTAGCTGCAACCGGCAGTATGAGCAATAAGACGAGCCCGCCAGCGACGCCATACTTGGCAATGCGCACCACGTGCAGCTTAAACACAGTTTGCAGCAGATGGGATATCCCCAGCGCGGCAAGCAGATACAATGCTGGCCATGCTGGCAGCAGGTAGCGGTTGCTGCGCTTGCCACCAAGCGTCATAAATATTGTGAATAGAACGACAAAGGCCCCCAGCACCCACTCAACGTAGTCTACAGCAACAAAATGCGAAGTACGAGCGTGCCGTTGTAGCAATGCCTTGCTAAAGATCACGAGCCACACAACCAGACCAAGCGTCGCTATGGGGGAGAGCTTAAAGAGGCCGTTCATCGGGTAATACAAGATGCCTAGCTCGGGCACCTGACCGTCTGACCCGTCGTCAAAAGCAGGAAGAAGTGTCGATCCGGAGATCCCCAACTCTAGGGACTCCGTTTCTCGTGCCCGAGTAGCGGAGAGGAAGGCATTGTGTATCACAGCATAGGGCGTTGCAACGGGTTGTTGCCATGCCGCCGGCCATAGTGCCACAAATACGAGCCATGCGGAAACCCCCCAACCGAACAGTCCGACCAGATGGTCGCGCACTACAGGCCAGCTAGGTCGTCCCCCCGTGGCAGAGATGACCCTGATGACCGATGTAGCTGCAACAAAAGGGGGCAGGAAGAACGAAGGGGACTTGCTCAGCATTGCCAAACCTGCCAGAGCCCCTGAAGCTATCATCCAACGGAAGTAGGGCACTTCTCCTTTTCGCCATGCCACCAGAAATGCCAGAAGCGACAACCCTGCGAAGATGCCAGCTGGCGCATCATGACCCAACAGTCGAGAGAGAGCTATCAGCTGCGGATCGAGGGCAAGCAGTGCACCGAAGACCAAAGCAACACGATGATTAATCAGCCGGCGTGCCAGCAAGTATAGAGCCACCACTCCGAGTGAACCTAAAAGGGCAGCCGGACAGCGCACTGCAGCCAGTACATTCATTTCGACACGGAACTCGGGCTGCGAGCGTAACCACTCTAATAGTGGGATATTCGTGTCTATACCTTGCAACACGCGCAGTAGCATCAGCCCCAGCGAGCCCAACCAAGTGGTGGTGACTGCCGGGGTCAGATTGACAACCGTGCCGGCTAGGTCTCCCTGTAGCAGAGCAGCCAAGAATTGTGCGGAACGATATACCCACTTGGCTTCGTCAACTGTGGCGAAAACGTTTAAATCCAATATCCTTGGGATCAGTGCCGCCACCCAGAGCACCAAGGCGCAGAGAAGATGCGATTTGAGCGGGTTGCCAGGCTGATTCATCGCGAAGACACCCGGAGCCGAGTACGTTTGAGAAGCGTCACCATTGCTGCTCCAACGATTGCGAGCATTGCCAAGGCTGCCAGCTGTAAACCGACTAAAAAGGTGTACGGACGATACTCGAAACGTACTGTATGAGTGCCAGCGGGCACAAAGATGGCACGCACAAGGTAGTTGGCACGATATATGGGTGTCGCGACGTCGTCTACCGTTGCCTGCCATCCCGGGTACCAAGTATCCAGCAAGATTAAGTAACCATCACTCGCAAGTGTCACCTGTATTTCCACTACATCCGGCTCATCGCGCGTCATAAGGACAAGATCGGGTTCGGATGATCTCGTTGGGGTGGGCAATGGCGTGTCGGGGGGTGCTTCGATCACCACAGCACGTTGTATGTCCAGGTCAAGACTTTTGAAGTGACGCAGGGCTTCCTCCCCACTGGTAGCACGAACGACCTCGTGCACCACAAATGCACGCGGTAACCATTTCCGGTTCTCGTATACCACTGACTGTTCATCGTGATATACCAGCGGGTAGGTACTCTCCATATCCTGTCCCATGCGTCCTTCTGTCAGGACGTAGCGCACGCCCAGCAGTTGCACTTGTTGCACTGGGTGGGCGGTGTGCACAAAAGTATCATAGCGCGCCAGTGTCAATGGGGAACCATGTCCACTTGCGCTGCGTACACGGTATGCAGATGGGAAGTACTGTCCTAGGTTGCGCACGGCAGCTTCTTCCCTACCCATCCCAAGCGGCCACACCCGCCCATCGTGCAGGTGTTCTAAGACGTAGCGCGCTCCACCTGATAACTGATTCCACCAATTGTCTGGGCGTATTGGGTTGATCGTTGTACCACCTGAGGCAACTAGATCAACTGACACGGCCACTATTATCGCACAGACAAAAACTCGAGACGAAATGCGACGTGTACCATAAAGGAATAGAAGAACGCACGCGGAGAGCAAGTTGAACGCCAATAGGATGGCAGGAGCAGTCAATGGCAATAGCCAGCGCAACAGGATGCGGTCCTGATAAATCGGGTGAGGAATAAAAGCTCGTTCCAAAAAGATCCCTATTAGTTTGCGTTCTGATTCACTGCCCCAGCTGTTTTTCCATTCGTCAAGCTGGTATCGCAGACTCCATGTAAGTGCTAATATGAGACCCACTGCCAACAAGCCCATCAGGCTTGCGATTAATTGTGACCTAGACAGCCCACGCTCAAGCTGCGACTGCAAACCATAACCAGCCATTACAGCTAACGCCAAGTTGAGAACCATTAACCAGCGTGACGGGATGCGAAAGAACATCAAACCAGGCAAATACTGCACGATATATTGATAAAGCGGTGTATAACGGCCCAAAGCTAACAGCGTTCCAGCGACCAAGAGAAGCAAGAAGAACGGCATCTCGCGCTTGCGATGTTGGCTCCAGGCAAACAGAGTCAGCATTAATGGAATAAAGCCTACGTAGATGAAGTCCTCTTGAAATGGATCTCCCACCTTGAAACCGACCACGTTGTTGCCAAAAGCACTTGGCATTATCAGGTTCAGGGCCATCACTGGAGGCCACGAGTTTTTCGTCAGGAAATCGAACCCCATTGTACGCGCGCGTACTGAGTGCTGTTGCAGCTCGTAGGTAGGCAACAGTTGAGGGGCACTCAGTAGCAAACCGCTCACAATCGCGATGATAACCAGAAGTGCCCTGAAGGGTCTTTGCTCACCTCCCTTTACGTGATCCCATATGTCAGCTATTAGCTGATAAATCACATAACTCACCAATATTATTAAGGTATATACGACCACTTGCGGTTGGGCCGTATAGGTTTGCAATGCTAGCGGAATGCCAGCTAACAGTGCTAACAGCACGCTACCACGTCGCACGGCCATAATCGCGCTAGCTAGTATGAGAGGCAACCAGACTGCACCAGTCATAATGTTCAGGTTGGTTGCCTGTGCCATTAGGAAACCACCCAAGCCGAAGCTCAGTCCAGCAATAGTGGCGGGAGCCAACCACAGACCCAAGCTGCGTGCTAACAGGAAAGTGAAGGACGCCGCCAATGTGAAGTGCAACACAATGAAAATCGACAGCTCCAACGTGGGTGGTAACGGCCCAAGGAAAAGTAACCCCAGTGGATAAAGTGGCCCTACCTGACCCTCTGCAAGCAGTGGGATACCAATATGCTGGTATGGGTTCCAGAGTGGCACCCGTCCGGCCAACCATTCTTCTGCAACCAGGATGCGGTAAGGATAGTGGATCCGGGTTATGTCAGAATACCACAGGGTCTGACGCCCGAAAAGGATTTCAGGGAATGCCAACATTGGAAGGACCACGAAAAGTCCAAATACCACGAACTGTATGAGCCAGTTGCTGTGCTTTGCACCTCTGGAGTTGAGAGGGGGTTTTATCACGGTCTGCTATTCCAGGAATACTCGCCAAGGTTCTTCTGCATAGAACGGGCTGTCTCTTCAGGTGTTATGTCTTCGTCCAACATAGCGCGCAGCGGTGCACGCATCGCGTCGAGCAGACGATCGGCATCCACGCCGAGCGGCAGGGCGCGTCCAGCTTGCATCTGCTGTGCACTGATGCGCAACCATGGGTCATTCAGTATGCGGGAATCCTGCAAGGCACGCCGATGGGTGGGCAGAACACCAAACCGCATCGCCCAGCTCAGCTGTCGTTCTGGGGTGAATACATGCTGGAGAAAATCAACAGTGACGCGTTGAACCTCAGGTCTCACAGCTCGGCGGACCATCCAATAACGTCCCATAACCAGTGGTGTTGCATGGCATTCGCTTTTATCTCTCGCAGGGAGCACTGAAACATCCCAATTCACCCTCGCCGCTGCACGCAGCTCACCGAGCACCCACTCGCCATCGATAAGCATAGCCGCTTGTCCCTCCGCAAACAGCTGACGTGCCTCGTGGTACGCTGCCAGCGGTGCGATACCGTCTCGCTTCGTGTGCCAATCCCTGTATAGGCTAAGTGCTGCTACCATAGCCGGCGTATCGAGGGTAGGTTTGCCACGCGCATCTATCAACCAGTCCCCACATGTGCTTAGCCAGGGGACGACCCACAGAGGATCGTAGCTGTTTACAGCGAGTCCCCACCGCTCGCGCGGCGTAGTGAACGAACGCGCAACGCTGGAGAGCTCTTCCGTATTGGTTGGGGGGACAGCGATCATGTCGCGATTGTAGTAGAGGAGAAGATGAAAGCCCAAGGTATCCGCTAGTCCCCAAAGGCGACCGTCTTGGGTCGCGCTTATTCGTGCAAGAGGCGCCAGATCAGCCATCTCGCTCTTTGTAAGGAGCTCATCGAGGGGATGAAGCAGGTTTTTCTGGTGCAATGTCCTGAGCAGGCGAGCATTCCCCAGGATTAAGAGACTTCCCTCTGGTTCCTCCGTTCCGAGTGCATCGATCAACGTCTCGTTCTCTTCGTAATGATGGATGGTGAACGTTGTGGCAGGATGCTCTCTTTGAAAATCGGTTGCCTCCTGACGCAACGCGCGAGATTGCTCGGGCGACAGGTTCTCCCACAGTTCTAGATGTGTCTGGTCAGCCGCAAGTGTAGCAAGATCTGTTGGTGTTTGTGCTGGCGTGGGAGACGGGGTGAGCCAATCAGGTGAAACTGTCTGCGTCGCCGTGGAACTCTTTGTTACAGTAAGTGTTGCAGGGATAGGTGCTGTCGCTGTTCCGGGAGCACAGCAGCTGATCAGAAATGCTACCGGTATGATAACGAAGAGGATACAACCTGGTCTCATAGCTGTCCCGACCACATTTTATAGGCCAACAGCGTAGAGCTCCATTTTGGTATACTGCTACGCAGCGTTTAGCCTAAAGGATGGAAGAGCACGCGACAATTTATCAAATGGTGGTTTCTGATTGCCAAAGAGACTCTAACAGGGAGGATACCACCAAGTCAACCATCTCGCCAACCTTTTCTTAGCAGGATGGGACTGAAAAAAGCCTGTTCGTTGCGGTTTTCCGTAGGACGAATGAGCGTGAAACTGAGGAAATAGAAATTTTTGCCATTTTGGCGAACGAAAAAGCCATTGCAAAATTGTGAAATTGGTGATAGTATTAGACGTAAGCTGTCCGAAGCCCTTTGACAGGAAACTGACTAATGGGAGGAGTTATCCATCCTGCTTGCTGTCTTCCCTTGGGGCATCGCCGCGATGAATCAGCGCCCCTTCTGGACATACCCTTCTCGGATCTCCTCGACAGAAGGGATATAAAAGACTATGTCCGCCTCGCCTGAAACCGGTCGAGCTGATCGTTTCCAGACAGCGATGGCTATCCTGATCGCTCTAGTGACTCTAGCTGGCGCTGCCTTGGCATCCCGTGCAGCACTGGTCAGTGTAGCAGCCGGCGACGAGGACTTCTATGGCCTGACCGCCACCCTTAACGCAGAAGAAACCAAAGCACTCAACACCTTGACCATGTATGGGAATTATCGTGCGTACACTGCGTACACGCGTTACAACGTGTTGGGCGACCTCATCTCGGAGGACCTCGATAAGGTGACCGATGATGCCCAGCACGCGCCACTGACTCGCGAAATGCAAATGGCATGGGCGCTTGCCGTGGCGGTTAACGACTTTTTCCCAGCACGCTATCTCAACCGCGATGGTCAATACGACGTTGAACGCGAGCTAGGGGAGGCGTGGGCTGAAGCGGCTATGAAGAAGGACCTGTATCCGGAGCCTCATTTTGCAGCTGCCAACGCTATGCGGGGCAAGGTGGGGCGTCTGCTCACCATTATTATTATATTGACGGCTGCGGTGTGGTTTTTCACATTGGCACAAGGTCTCCGGCATGCCTTGCGTTATGTGCTCGCCGTGGGAGGGATAGGGCTGATGTTATTGGGAATGGTTGCCGTTGTGCTGGAAGAACTGATGCGCCAGGGAGGGACATAGAACACCCCGTATGGCAGATCAGAGGCCCAGATCGTTAGCGGAGGTCATTTTCCACGGCGATCCGTTTGAGAGGATCGTGGTGGCTATTATCACCTCTGTTGCTGTGCTGGCAGCTGTGGTGACCTTGTTGCAAACCAACGCGTCGGCGCGTTCTGGCCAGGCAGGTCGTGATGCACAGGGTTACGCTATCCAGGCGATGGGCCGTCGTGTAGCAGGTCAAGCCACTATCGACTATGCCTGGTACATCTATCAGGTGTACGAAGAGCTGGATATCCAGGCACTGTTAGCCGGGCGTGCTGACGATCCGGCTGCAGAAGCACGCTATCACACGTTACGCTCACGTATTGCCGGTCTGAGTCCTCTGCTCGCTCCGCCTTACCATGACCCAGAGAGCACGGCTGCGCCCAATATGGAGCGCTATGAGGCGGATACCTACCTGGTGGAAGCAACCGAGCTCTCGGAGCGCTATGCCGCGGCGGCATCCCTCAATAACGCCTGGACGGCGAAGTCCAATGCGTATGTCACACATCTGACCTTGCTTGCTGTCAGCCTGTTCCTGTATGGGCTGGCAACCACGGTCTCCGGGTGGATTCGCTGGTTGTTTGTCAGCGTTGGCTTGCTAATCACTGGATTGGCGTTTGTATGGATTCTAGTGGTCACATTACGTCCAATCCCTGCCGTGAGCGAACGAGCAATCCAGGAGTTTGCTCAGGGTGTTGGTTATGCTCACCAGCGCGAGCTGGAAAAAGCACACGATGCCTTCACCCGTGCTTTGCAAGAGTCGCCGATATATGCCAATGCTTACTATGAGCGCGGCAATGTCCACTATGATCTGGGTGACTTCGAGAGCACTGTGAAGGATTACCGGGCCGCGCAAGCGACCGGGCGTGACGATGTGAACGTGGCCTGGAATCTCGGATGGACTTACTACCTTCTGGGGCGCTTCGATGAGGCGATCGCTACGAGTCAGCACGCCGTAGAGCTGGATCCGAATCAGGTGGGAACGCGTTTCAATGTGGCGCTGGCATGGCTGGCAGCTGGACAAATTGAGCGTGCCCGTGCGGAGCATGCAGAGACAATGAAGATCGCTACGCAACAGGTCTCCGTGGCGATGGAAAAGGGTGGTAAACCACCTGCATCTCTTTGGACATACATGGACGCCGCCGTTCGCGACCTGGAGAGCCTGCTGGATCAGGTGCGAGGGGAACCGCGCTCCTGGACGGAGGCACCGCCTCGGGAGCTGGTGGTAAATCCCTCGGCCGTCGAGGTGACAGCAGGTGAGATCATCACAGAGCTGAAAAGTCTTACTGCAGCGCTCGAGTACACAGGCAAGCCACCTCCGGGAACTGTGGCAGTGAGCGTTTCTGCGTTTGAGTTTGCGATACCCACCTATGATGAGAAGGGTAACTTGATCGGGCGGACCATTGCCACCTCTTTTCCGGAGGGAACTGACAAGGTCCTGGCCCTATTTGACTATTCTGGAATGAGGGATGGACAGGAGGTGTTGTGGAAGCTCTATCACGAGGGATGGGAAGATCCATCGTGGCGCCTGGTCGAGAAGTGGTCACTGGGTGAATCGGGTGGAGCTCAAAAGCCTTTCAGCCTCTCATACACCAACGCGTACCAATTCACCCCAGGGGAGTTCAAAATTGAGATGTATGTGGGTTACCAGTTTGTGCAACAAGGCACTTTCATAATTGAACCAGGTGAGTAAGTAAGTGGCAACATTCTGGGGTGTGCTGCGCTCATATACACAGGAGAAGAGGAGATGAAACACAGCTTAGGAGCTGGGCTAATCAGCGCAATGCTGATCGTGTTGTTGGTAAGTGGTGCGGTTGGTGCTCTACCCGTGGCTTATGCCGCAGGGCGCGAGGCAGCTATTGCTGTTCCAGTCTCCTCCGAACAAAGTTTCGTTGCTGTGATATCGCAGGCGGGAACAGTTGTCGAGCTGGTGCCTGAACTCGCTCCAACACCACCTAGCAAACGCCTAGCGCGCTTTGAGGAGGCGTCGGGTGCTTTCAGCGTACGTTATCCGGCCGACTTGCGCCGCATCCGGCAGCTGGACGCACCCGATATCTATGGTTACATGTTCACGAATGAAGACGAGACTGTGGCCTTTGCAGTAGGCTTCCTCGGGGCATCCGCATCCGGCTTAAGTGATAGCGAGTGGCAGGTAATCTTCTCGGTGCTGAGACCCGACGAGCTCATGCGCAAGCTCGGGAGTGTTTTCGATGACTACTTTGTTGAAGTGACGCGTGAACCCGGCGCAAGGGGTGTGCACAGGCTCTATTGGGAGGCTGAAACCGAGGAGGCCGAAGCATACGAGGAGTTACGTCATTATGCTTTATTGGTAGAGGAGTCCGCGGGCATTCTGGCCTTGACTGCAGTGGTGGCGCCACTGGATGAATGGGAAACCCGTCGCGAACTGTTCGTGGAGGCGCTCAACAGCTTGGAGTGGTCGCCTGAGGATGTGCGCACGCAGGTCGCTGGTGTCGAAGAGACCTCTGGAGAGACCGCTGAACCTGAAGAGGTTGCTGGGGAGGAGATAGGGGAGCCCACAGAGACCCCTGAAGAAGGTGGAGTAGAAATCGCTCCCGAGATCATCATCGAATCGCTTCTTCCTGAAGCAACTGAAGAGGCTGAGACGCCAGCGGTATCGGAGACTCCAGAAGTAAGCGAGGAGGTTGACGTCATCACGCCAGAGGAACCTACCACCGAAGAAGCTGCCGAAGAAGTCACCCCTGGTGTCGAAACCATAACCTTCGAAGATCCAGATGGTGTTTTCGTACTCACCTATCCAGCTATGTTCGACACGCCTGAGGGGCCTCAGGTGGACGAAGATGGCTACGTCTACGCCGTTTCCATAAGCGGCAGCGAGATTCACTTCCTGGGTGTTTATTTCCAAATCGTGGCAGAGGAAGGATTCTCAGATGCCCAGTGGAAGGCGACGATTGATCCAGTGGTTGAAGTGATGTTAGAACAAGCAGGTGAGGACGCAGTCGAGGTTTATCGCGAGACAGGCAAACGCGACCAACACTGGGTCTACATCGAGGCCGAGTCTGAAGTTGAAAAGACACGCATGTTTTTCTATGTCGAGGAAGCATCTGGAGTGTTAGCAGTTCTTTTGGCTCGCGTTCCATTGGAGGAATGGTCCGATTGGGAGGGTGCACTATTAGACGTGGTACATAGCTTCCGCTGGTGGCCTAGTACGGCACGTGAAGTGCTCAGTTCCACACCTGCAAAACCATCTCCAACGTTCACACCCGCTGAATCTTCTCTGAGATCCACGCCAACTCCCCCAAGCGTACAGCCTGCCATACCAGCCGGTAAAGGGGGACTGATTATGCTGAACTGTCGTGGCGACGTGGTGACAGTGGACATCATCCCGGATGCTATTTTTCAAGAGCTGGCGCCCAAGACAGGTGACCAATGCTATCGTGGAGCGCCTATCTTTCTGGACCCGGGTGAACATATCCTGAAAGCGTCCGTTGCGGGTAGGCCATCGCAGGGAGAAGCGACTATTACCATCGTAGCAGGACAATGGTTTGAGTTTACCTGGTATTAGTATTAAGCGAATGGGGGCTGTAACCGTGGAACGTCCGTGGCTCAAGTTCTACGACGAGGATGTGCCTCGTACGCTGGAGTACGTCCCAGTCACCATCCCTGACTTCCTACGTTCCTCTGCGCAGCGCTTCCCACGCCATCCAGCGTTGGTCTTTTTGGGACGACGCATCACGTATGGAGAGCTGAGAAGCACAGTGGAACGGGCGGCGTATGCATTGTACCGCCTTGGAGTGCGCAAGGGAGACCGGGTGGCCATTATGTTGCCCAACAGCCCGCAGACCGTGATTGCTTATTATGCAACCTTGTCCTTGGGTGCGGTGGCAGTTCTCACTAACCCATTATATGTGGAGCGAGAGCTGGAACATCAGTGGGGCGAAGCTGGCGCAGAAACAGCCATTGTGCTGGATATGTTCTGGCCGCGGATAGCTGCGGTGCGCAGACGGTTGCCCCTCAAGCGCATTGTCGTTACCAGTGTCCGGGATTTTCTTCCCTTTCCCAAGAATATCCTTTTGCCAATCCAGTTACGTTGGCAGAGGAAGTGGATGCGCATACCTTACGGACAGGACATCCTTCCATTCCGATATCTGATCGCGCACCCAGCCGTTCCTCTTCCTGATATCAAGGTATCTCCTGACGATCTGGCTTGCCTGCAATTCACGGGAGGCACGACCGGGCTGCCCAAGGGGGCCATGCTGACCCATCGCAATCTGGTTGCAAATGTACATCAGATTCGTTCTTTCTTGATGCAGGGCCATGCCGATGGGGAAGACCGAGTGGTCGGCATCTTGCCTCTGTTCCACGTGTACGGCATGAACGGGGTGATGAATTTGGGCATCCACTTAGCAGCGACCGTCGTGTTACTGCCACGGTTGGATATCAATATGCTGGTCGAAGCCATCCGCACCGAGCGACCCACTTTCTTCTTAGGGGTGCCGGCCTTGTTTGTGGCTGTGAATCGCTATCCGGGTATCGAGCGCATCGATCTCACTTGTATCAAGGGGTGTTTCAGCGGCGGAGCGCCCTTGCCGGTAGATGTGATTCAATCTTTTGAAGCTAAAACAGGCGCTCGCATCATGGAAGCATATGGGATGACCGAGACCTCTTCGGTGACCCATGTCAACCCGCGGCGTGGCCTGCGTAAATTTGGTAGTATTGGTGTTCCCATCCTGGGCACTGATGCCAAGATCATGGATGTGGAGACAGGAACTCGTGAGCTACCACCCGGCGAAACCGGCGAATTGTGGGTGAAGGGCCCTCAGGTGATGGTAGGCTATTGGAATCACCCTGAAGAAACCGCGCAGGTGCTCATTGACGGTTGGTTACGCACTGGCGACATTGCCCGCATGGACGAAGATGGCTATTTTTACATCGTGGATCGCAAGAAAGACTTGATCGTCACTGGTGGCTTGAATGTTTATCCACGCGAAGTTGAAGATGTATTGCGCCAACATCCTAAGGTGCAGGAAGTGGCGGTTATTGGCCTACCTGATGAGCTGCGAGGTGAGAGGGTAGCTGCATACGTGGTGCTCAAGCCGGGAGAACAGGCTACTGCCACCGAATTGCGCGATTTTTGTCGCGAGCATTTGGCGGCATACAAGGTGCCACGTGTCGTGCATTTCCGAGAATCTCTGCCAATGTCACCAGCTGGTAAAGTGTTGCGACGTCTCATCCGCGAGGAAGCAATTGCCCAGTTACAGGCAACCTCGCGCCCGACCGAAAATCTCTAAACGACGCGGTGTGCTGGTTCCTCACCGCGCAACACCGCCAGACAATCCTGTAATGCCATCCACCCCATCATGTTCATAGCGCCATCTGTATGCGCGCCGATGTGTGGTGTGGCGATCACTTGGGGCAATGCCAAAAGTGGATGATCGGGTGGGGGTGGCTCCGTTGCGAAGACGTCCAATGCAGCTCCACGCAGATGTCCACTACGCAGCGCGTCCGCCAGAGCTGTTTCATCTATCAGCTCACCTCGCGCTGTATTAATCAAAAACGCACCTGGCTTCATGCGCGCAAGGAAGTCAGCATTTACCATGCCACGCGTCTCGGGCAGCACTGGCAAGTGCAACGAAAGGAAATCGGAGCGTGCCACTACTTCTTCTTGTGAGCACAGCGTAATCCCATGGCTTTCCGCAAAGCGGGCATCGGGTACCGGATCATACGCCAGTATAGTGCATTCGAACCCTTGCAGCCGGCGCGCCACTTGTTTGCCAATGGCGCCCAACCCCAATAGCCCGATAGTCTTCCCCTGTAGAGAGATGCCTTCTACACGGGTTGCAGTGCCCGCCCTCAGTGCAGCGTTCGCTTGAGGGATCGAACGCGCCAAGGATAACATCAGTCCAATTGTCAACTCAGCCACCGCGCCAGAGTTGGCACCAGGGGTGTTGGTGACTACAATGCCCTTCTCGCGGGCTGCTGCCAAGTCCACGTTGTCCACACCTACGCCGTAACGGGCGATCACCTTGAGCTGGTCGGCAGTTTCCAGAGCAGCTCGATCGATCTCATCCAGTCCAGCGATGAACCCGTGGCAGCCAGGTAGCAGTTCCTGCAGCTCTTTGGATGTATGGATACGACCACGATAGATCACCTCACCCACCGCTTCTTCCAAGGCGGTGCGCAGGCGTGGATCATTCACTCCGTATGATCTGGGGGTGACCAGTACGCGACAGGATTTGAGGTCCATCTTCAACGCTCCTCGGGAGGACGCCACCGTGGGTTATCAACAATGACGGGCTTGCCGTTGCGTTCCAGCACGAGCTTGCGAAAACCGAATTGTTCAATAGTGCCATAGTCATGGCCGGCATGGCCAGGATAGGCAAAATAGGTTACCAGATCCTCTTGGCCCGTGTTAATGGAGCGGTGGGACCAATAAGGTGGTATGTAGAGCACATTGCCAGGCAGCAGGTCCTCAATTGCCCAGTCACCCTGAGGGGTTTCCATCAACATGAAACCCTGTCCGCGCAGACAGTGGTAGATCTCGGCTGTTTCAAGTACAGCGTGAAAATGGCCTTTGGTCATAAAGTACTCGTCACCCACTTTTCCGGGATGCACGATGGATAGACCAGTCATCAGCTCACCTGGTACCTCAGGTCGTACAATTTCATACACCTCATAGAGGATCACATCGTCTTGTGCCAGCATCGCCTCGTAGGCCAATTGATCGTAATACTGTCCGCGCATTGAAGACAACCGTCGCACGATGTGATTGTCGAATTCTGCCAAGCTTTCTGGAGTGAGAGTTACTCTGTAGACAAAGGGACGATTGCGTTCCGAAGACATGATAGGGTCTCCTATTGGGTTGGATCGAACACGATTTTGAGCGAAGCGCGATTCTCTGCCGCGGCGAATGCCTCCGCAAACCCTTCCAGTGGGTAAGAAGCGCTTACGAGCCGACTCAGGTCAACGCGCCCCGAGCTTACCAGGGCAGCAGCACGCCAGCAATCATGGGTGCTGCAAGCAGTAGTGCCAGTAACTTGCAGTTCTTTGTAGTGAATAAGGTTGGCGTCAAGTGGCACAATGGAACGATCTTTCGGCAAGCCGCCGAAAAAGTTGACCCGTCCGCCCATCGCAGCGAGTTCCAAGGCCTTCTGCTGCGCAGCATCAGAAGGCGCTGCCACGATCACCACATCAGCACCCTCCCCCTTGCTTTCCTCCAACACAACACGCTTAAGATCCTCAGGGTCGGCACCTACGATTCGATCGGCTCCTACGGCAGTGGCTGCTGCCAGACGTGCTTCTAGCATCTCGCTCACAATTATGCGCGCTGCACCACGTGTGCGCGCAAGCATAGTATGCAGGATACCAATCGGTCCCGCGCCGATGATCAACACAATGTCGCCGGCGCCTACATTCACTGCGTCCTGCCCTCGCAAAACACACGCGAAGGGTTCGATCAGAGCAGCTGCCGCCGGATCCACTGCGTCACTAAGAGGGATCAGATTGCCTTGTTGTAGCGCTGCAGATGGAATGCGCATGTATTCGGCGAAAGCGCCATCCATAGTGATACCAAAGGCGCCGTACTCGGGGCAACGGTTGTTATTACCGCTCACACACTGCCGGCAGCGACCACAGCCCATATTGGGTGCCACAAAGACACGCTGACCTACTTCCCAACCTTCCACGTTAGTGCCCACGGCGGCGATCTCGCCAGCCACCTCGTGACCTGGGATGCGCACGACACCCGGTGGATATTTGCGATGGGCTCCGTGGAGAATACGCAGGTCGGTGCCACAGATGCCTGCCCGTAGCACCCTTAGCAACACTTCATTGGAACCGATAGAGGGAATAGGGCGCTCTTCTAGGCGCAAGTCCTCCTTGCCGTAGTAGACGAGCGCTTTCATGGCACAGTCTCTTGATATGTCCCTTCGGTAAGCACTTCGCTAAGGGAGACGGGACGCTCTTCGAGGAAGGACTTGGTAGCTGCCAGCACACCTGCTACTGCCCAGCGACCATCCTCACCTCCGACCCGAGGAGGAGTGTCCCTTTGAATGCACCCGATGAAATGTTCCAGTTCGCGGATGTAAGCCCAAGCGAAGCGCTGCGGCCATGTGCGATAGATAGGGATGTTCAGACCACGCTCGCGGTCGGTGCACACCACGATTGCCTGCCCTTGTAGCTGGCCGATTTGCA
Source organism: uncultured Ardenticatenia bacterium (assembly GCA_937127125.1). Classification (GTDB taxonomy): domain Bacteria; phylum Chloroflexota; class Anaerolineae; order 4572-78; family NAK82; genus NAK82. Next base: position 98,108 of record CAKZLO010000020.1, on the reverse strand, counting down.
TAATACCACGTTCTCCTACGATTTCGACGCGCGCATCATAGCCATACTCGCATGGGCACACACCTGAAATACTGCCCAAGGCCCCGCTCTCAAAACGAATGTTCACGATGGCGTTGTCGTAGAAATGAGGGGTATCCACACCATATATTGCCCCCTTGAAGTTAGCTATCTCTGCATACACTCGCTGTGGGTTGGAGGACATCAGCCACCGTACGCAGTCCCAATCGTGGCTATTAACCTCGGCCAGCATGCCGTTGGAGGTTTTGAGATCACGTGCCCAAGGGGGAGGTAGTCCTGGACCATGTCCTAATGACTTGATTAACATAGGCTGGCCGATTTCGCCAGCCTGAATGCGTTTCCATGCAGCCTCAAACTCTGGATCAAAACGGCGCATAAAACCTAATTGCAAATGGACACCTGCATAGCGGGTGGCATCGATGATCGCATCACATTCGGCCAGTGTAAGAGCCATTGGCTTTTCAAGAAAAATGTGTTTACCAGCTTGGGCAGCCATGACAGCCAGCGAGGCATGGGTAAACGTCGGCGTGGTAATGATCACCGCTTCAAACTCACCCCACTCTAACGCTGCTTCAAGTGAAGAAAACTTAACGTCGCAAGCAAACTCAGCAGCGGCTGCATCCAGAGTCGTGGGTTCCGACTCGACGATACACGCCAGGCGAGCAAACGGTATATAGCGCGTCAGTGTTTCGGCGTGGACCTTGCCGGCGCGCCCAGCGCCGACCAGACAAACTCGTATGAAAGCGGGCATCAGGACAGCTTCCTCTCTTTTTCAGCTCATCCTCTTATAACACCGAAAGCAGAGAGCGTCAAAGAAAGAAGGATGATTTCCTATGGAGTAATCTGATTGATTTCTTGCACAACATAGCATATAATTAAAGTTAATGACACAATATGAAGTAAAGCTGCGACTGTTCCTCTTCAGGGCACTGGTCACTTTGGTGTTCCTCGCCCTTGCTTTCCAAACCTGGTATTTGCAGGTGGCGCGTGGTGACGAATATCGCATATTGGCTGACCAGAATCGATTTCGCGAGGTGATTCTGGAAGCCCCACGCGGCGTAATGTATGATCGAAACGGTAACCTGTTGGTGCGCAACCGTCCAATTTACAACTTGGTGGTGATCCCGGCTTATTTGCCTGCTGACAGGACGGAACGTGCACGTGTGCTGGCGCGATTGGCAGAATGGCTTGACATTCCGATCACAACCCAGCGCAGTCCAGGCGATGCTATGGCTCTGCGTGTCTCCGGACCATTTCCTAGGGGGCGCAGCGGCGCGCCGTGGGATCGTCCGGCAGGTGATGGCATAGGAGGAAGGGGCGTCTTACCGGCCAGTGGGGTCCTTGAGATGGTGGAGCAGGCAAGCCTTATCGCTCCTTATCAACCTATCGTGCTGAAGAAGGATTTGGACGCAGCACTGGCGGCGAAAATTGCGGAGGAAAACGTCAACTTGCCCGGTGTCCATATTGAGACCCAGGCTCAAAGAGATTACCTCACCGGTTCCCTAACCGCCCATGTAATTGGCTACACTGGCGCGATACCTCCCACTTTGGTTGATGAATACAAAGCCAAGGGATACGCTGCAAATGATGCCGTAGGGCTTGCTGGGCTTGAGCTCCAGTACGAGGACATATTGCGCAGCTTTAAAGGGCGTGAGACGATTGAAGTGGATGTCACTGGGCGCAAACTGCGGAGTGTGGGCGAGCCGACATTGCCTCAGCCTGGCCATAATCTTAAGCTCACACTCGACACGGAGTTACAGCGCATCGTCGTGAAGGCGTTAGAAAAAGGAATACGTAACACGGAGCGGCGTGCCGGTGTAGCAATTGCGATGGATCCGCGCACCGGCCAGATTTTGGCCATGGCCTCACTGCCCAGCTTCGACAACAATCTTTTCATAGGTGGTATCTCCGTACGAGATTATATGGCTTTGAGCCAGGATAGGAGAAGACCGCTTGTCAACCATGCCATCGCAGGACTGTATCCGCCCGGGTCCGTCTACAAGATTATCCCCGCGCTTGGCGCACTCGAGGAAGGTGTAGTTACTCCTGACACGATTATTATCGATGAAGGAGTGTTGTGGCTACCCAACAAGTTCTTCCCTGATGATCCTGAATTGGCGCAACCGTTCTACTGTTGGTATCGTGAAGGCCATGGGAGGGTCAATTTCATACGTGCGTTGGCGGTCTCGTGCGATGTTTACTTTTATTATATCTCAGGTGGCTATGAGCCAAGTGGCTTCCGAGGACTAGGAATAGATCGTCTGGTGTATTACGCAGACCTGTTCGGGATGGGACAGCCCACAGGTGTAGATCTCCCTGGCGAGGCCGCAGGCTTAGTGCCAACACCTAAATGGAAACGTCTGAACTATGCCGAGACATGGGTGACTGGTGATACGTATAATATGGGCATTGGCCAGGGATTTGTGCTCGTGACACCTTTGCAGATCCTCAACGCCTATGCTGCTATTGCCAACGGCGGGTTACTCTACCAACCTTATCTGGTGCAAGAGATATTGGATGCAGAAGGCCACGTGATCGAGACACATCGGCCACAAGTCATTCGCAACCTGCTTGACTATGTCAGCTCAGATAATCTAGCACTGGTACAGCAAGGATTGCGAGCAGTGACAGCACCGGGCGGTACGGCTGAGGAGTTGGATGTACCGGGCATTGCGGTGGCTGGCAAGACTGGAACCGCTGAGTTCTGTGATAAGTACCCACAATGTCTGGATAAGGATGGTCGGGTTAAAACCAGCCATGCCTGGTTTGTTGGCTATGCTCCGGCTGACAACCCCGAAATTGCTGTGATAGCCTTTGTGTATGGCGGCGGAGAAGGTTCGCTGGTGGCAGCACCCATCGTTGCCGAAATTCTGCGAGGTTACTTTGGTCAGCCGAGTGAGCAGGATCAAATCGAGGCGACCCCTACCCCGTTGCCCCCAGGTGCGCCGCCTGCTGGTGCATCATTTGTGGCGCGCTTGCTTGGCAGTGATAGTTGGGGACAGCCTGGAACAGCTGTGACCGGCTTTGTATTGGACAGACAAGGCATGCCGGTAGCTGGTGTAAAAGTCAGCCTGGTGGCCGACACAGAGAACGCAAGTTGGGAGGACCCGCTGGTAAGCCAGGCAACCTCGGGTCCCACAGGCCAGTTCGAGTTCACAAACCTTGGCAAGGAGATCTCCCGACAATGGCGATTGGAATTGCCGGACTATTCGATGGCAGCGCCGTTGAGTATTGAAATCGAAGAGGGGCATCGCTATTTGGTGGAGTTTCAAGGCCAGTGGTGACAAATGGTGGTAGGGGACGCGCTGGGAGGAAGTTGTCTTTGGGTATTCTAAGGAACTGCAGAGGCTGACCAGGAGCAAGTCTATGATATCTTCCAGAACAGAGATAGCGAACCAGCCACATGTCAGTATCAAAGGTACCAGTGATGGTTTGATCATTCACCTAGGTGCTGGCGATTGGAACAGCCTGATCACCACGCTGGCGAATAAACTTGACCGGACGCCCACTTTTTTCAGAGGGGGGCGTGTGGCGCTGAACGTTGGTCCTCGTCAGCTGAGCGCTCCCCAGCTGGAGATGATCGGCAATCTGTTGAGCAAGTTTCAAATAAGTTTGTGGGCGGTCTTGAGTGATTCCCTTGAAACGCAACAGGTTGCCGCTGAAATGGGGTTAGAAACTTCGCTTGCTTTGTCGCGGACTGAACGTCTGCTGGCTGAAAAGCAGAACGATCCTGAACGACTGGTTGCCGGCGGCGAGCAGGCTATGCTTTTGCGGCGCATATTGCGTTCTGGGCAGAGCATTTGTCACGCTGGCCACGTGGTGGTAATTGGGGATGTCAATCCCGGTGCCGAAATTGTGGCTGGGGGTGACATAGTAGTCTGGGGACGTCTGCGCGGCAGTGTCCACGCCGGATCAAACGGAAATGATCAAGCAATTGTGTGTGCCTTGGTTTTGGCACCCATGCTATTGCGTATCGCTGGATACGTGGCCCGTTCTCCTGGCCGCGAGGATAGCGAGGCATACGAACAGTCCGTAGTGCCCGAGATAGCGTTTGTGCACAATGGGCAGATTGTTGCGGAGCCGTGGAGAGCAATGGAAAGTCTTTATCCGGACTGGCGAGCGGATTTGCTGCGCCGAGCTGCTAACACCTTATCCACCTGGTTCTAATTCAGTGCGCGAGGAGGTGGAGCCCCTATGGGCGCAACGGTCATTACAATAACCTCTGGGAAGGGGGGCGTTGGCAAGACGACAGCGACTGCCAATTTGAGCGCCGCCCTGGCAATGAAGGGCAAACGGGTTGTTGCTATCGATGCAGATATTGGTTTGCGCAATCTGGACGTTGTTATGGGGCTGGAGAATCGGATTGTCTATGACCTGGTCAATGTAGTAGAGGGGGCTTGCCGCATGCGCCAGGCACTTATTAAGGATAAGCGAATAGAAAACCTTTATATGATCCCTGCTGCGCAAAGCCGGGACAAAAGTGCCATTCGCCCACAAGACATGATAGACGTATGTGATCAGCTGCGCCCAGAGTTTGATTTCATCTTGATTGATTCGCCAGCAGGCATAGAACAAGGCTTTCGCAATGCAATTGCCCCTGCTGATCGTATATGCATCATTACCACGCCAGAAGTCTCCGCAGTGCGTGATGCTGACCGGGTGGTAGGACTCATCGAAGCTGAAGGGAAAGGCCCCGCCTCGTTGATACTGAATCGGCTGCGTCCCCAGATGGTGCACCGAGGCGATATGCTCGACACGGCGGACGTACTCGATGTGCTGGCCATCGAGCTTCTGGGCATTGTGCCTGAAGACGAAGATATCATCGTTTCTACCAACCGTGGCATACCAGTGGTAATGGAGAACAAATCGCGGGCTGGTCAGGCCTTCTGTAACATTGCGGCCCGCTTGCTGGGTGAAGATGTCCCATTAATGGATTTGGAAGAGAAGCCTTCCTCTTCCTGGTTGAGCAAAATCGCTGGCCTGGTGCGTCGCGGTTGAGACTTGGATTCGACTCTCGCCCAGGCAGATAAGAAGCAAGACAGGAGTGCTGCTATGGGATTGTTCAATCGTCTATTCGGCAGCCAGCGCCCGACCAGCCGGGAGGTGGCCAAGAGTCGTCTCCAGCTTGTGCTGGTGCATGACCGGGTTGACCTATCACCCCAGAAGATGCAGACGCTCAAGGACGAATTGATCAGCACTATCTCCAAGTATGTTGAGATCGATGTGGAAGGCATGCAAGTCAACCTGACACAAAATGGTCGACAATGTCGGTTGACAGCAGATATTCCCATCTTGAGCGCGCGCCCCAAACGGTAAGGTGAGCTTGTTTTCCAGACGCACTTGGCGAAATTTCGACATTGTGCTGTTGGTAACAGTGCTACTGTTGCTTGTCTACGGCACTGCTATGGTTGGCAGCGCGACACAAGGCGCTGAGGACTTGCGCAATCTCTGGCAACGGCATGCGATCAACGCTGTTTCTGGTCTGGTTCTCATGCTGCTTGTAGCAGCTATCGACTATCGATTCTATGAGAGCCTCGATCGCCTCCTGTATATCTTGATTGTCGCTTCGCTTCTGGTGCTGCTGGCATTGGGTGAGGTTACTCAGGGTGTGCAGAGGTGGATTGGGGCTAATGCCATCCAGCCTTCCGAGCTGGCCAAGGTGGTGGTGATCCTCGGTCTCGCCAAGCTGCTGGCCGACCGCGATGGACAAATGGATCGTATGCGCAACCTGTTAGTTTCATTGGGTTACGTCCTGGTGCCGATGATGCTGATTTACCTCCAGCCTAACTTAAGCACTGCTGTCACAATTGGCTTGATATGGCTGATGATGGTATTGATGGCCGGGGCCCGATTGCTCCATCTCGCAGTCTTGGCATTGGGTGGGATCATTATTAGCCCTTTGTTCTGGTTGACTTTGAAGGAGTATATGCGTGATCGCATCCTCCTTTTCCTGAATCCGGCGAGCAACCCGGATACATATTACAATGTGCAACAAGCTCTAATTAGCATAGGCTCGGGCGGCTTATTGGGCAAGGGGTTCGCCAGCGGTACCCAGAGCCAGCTGCGCTTTTTACGTGTGCGGCACACCGATTACATCTTTTCGGTGATTGGCGAAGAGCTGGGCTTGGTGGGCGCACTTGTGTTGCTTGGTCTGTTCACCCTGCTGATATGGCGTGTCCTCCGTGTCGCTGCTATGGTCAATGATCCCTTTGGACGTCTTGTTTGTGTCGGTGTGGCTTCCATTATCTTCATACAAGCTGCAATCAACATTGGAGTAAATTTGGGGCTTCTGCCTGTGACCGGTCTCCCTTTACCGTTTGTGAGTTACGGTGGCAGCTCTTTATGGACGTTCTTGATTGCCTTGGGATTGGTGGAGAGTGTCGCGATGCGGTACAAGAAGCTGGACTTCGAGTAACGCCTTCAGCGTTCTCCACTCTCAGAAGTGGAAGGTATTGATATTTGTCTGATGGGAGTTCCCGGATAGCGATCGTCTTCGATCCGATATAGCCATATCGCAGGGTGCGATCGCTGGCCATCCGGACCAAAGGTGATTGTCCCCGTCAAGCCTTTTACCCGGACTCTCGGCAAGGCCCTAATGAGACCTTCCCGTGATGGGATACCTTCCTCCGCAACGTTTATATCAATTGCTCTGAGCAAAACCTGTGCCGCATCATAGGCCAGCAAAGCACGAGGGCTCAGAGCGGCGAGCGAGTTCACAGTCTCCCTGAAATGTGGTGGCAAATCACTCCCGGCTGGTGCCGGGCTGACAATTGCCATGCCGTGCGCTTCTCTTCCTGCTATGTCCAACAACAGAGTGCTGCCTGTACGGGCAGCTCCGACCAACAACCCTGGCCAGAAACTTTGCCTTACCGCCCTGACAATCTCACCCGCCTGAACAGCATCCGCTGCCAATATCAACGTCTCGGGAGGCGAAGGGCCTTCTTGGAGCAATGTGGTGACCCACGATCGTAGTTCCTCCCGGCCTTGGGATTCAGGAGGGAATACCCCTCGGGCGCAGTCGGGGAAGAGACTCAAGTAAGGGGCAACCACTCGTTCATCGCCGACTACTACAATGTTATGGCAAGAGACGGTGTCTGATAGATATCTCACCAACACTTCGGCGACTTGCTCCTCGTTAGCTGCTATCAAAGCGGTCCCATGACCGAGGTCAGCCAGCCCATGGGGGACACTCCACGATAGCACCGTCGCAAGACCTTCTTGTTGCAAGACTGGTACAATGGCCTCAGCTGTCTCGGTGTTCCACCCGGCGACGACACCCAGAACGGCAGGATCTACACTCAACTCTCTTGCTTGCAGGCGTGCTTCATTGGGATCGTTTGCATCGTTTAGCGCGACCAGCTCAATCATGTAGCTCCCTGGTCCATCCTGTGCGTTCCACTGCGCTATTGCCAGCTTAACACCCTGCAGAGCCTCATAGCCCAACGGTCGCTCTATCCCCTCAAAGGGTGCTATCAGTCCGATTTTGAGGATGGGACGTGTGCCCCTACACGTATCCAGCAAGGTGCAACCAGTCAGTGCCTGTAGCAGGAGTAGAAGTAATGCAGCTTTGCAGAAATTTGAGCAGATGCGAATCAGTCGTTCCAACAGTGCCATTCCCTAGGCTTGCAGCGATACCAATAGCACCTGTGAGATTGGCCACAATTCGGGTTGGTCTCAGTATGCACCGAGCTCCATCAGACGTTCGTCCGTGATGCCAAAATGGTGTGCGATCTCGTGGCGCACTACAGCAAACGTTAGTTCGCGCACCTCTTTCCAGTTGCGGCAGCGTCGTAGAATGGGTTGTCGATATATCGAGATTTTGTCCGGCAAAACCATGCCGTAATGAGAAGTGCGCTGAGTTCTGGGGATGCCGTGGTAGAACCCCAGCAAGCTGGCAGGGTTTCGCAGACCCGTGCGCCGCAACACAATTGGATCCGGCCACTCCTCAACCACGATCTCGACATTCTCCAATTGCGTACGGATCGTTTCAGGAAGTGTCTCTACCGCTTCAACCACTAATTGTTCAAAATCTTCGCGGTTCACAGCTGTCTAGTCTGGTTTGACCCAAGTTGCTGCCCGCCCCAGGGCCAGGGGCAAACGCCCATGTTCCCCGCGCAGCAGCAAGAGACAGCAACTCTCACTGCCAAAGAAGGAACTATGAGTGTACAGATTATAGCAGTGTTCTTGAGCAAGTACATTTCGAGCTTGTATCGCTGCAAAGATTCCGAGCACCTTTTCGCTGACACCAGACGAGTTATTGTCATGATTACGGCCAGCTGCACTTCCGAGGATCTTGCGCAGAGTTGTTGTCCTCTTGGGAGAATTGGTTATTTCCCAAAATTGGATTTGGAATTCTCTCCATATGCCAGTTATACTCTAGCTTCAGTTAGGGCTCGGTCTCTATCGTGCTCACTTCTGTTGTGTCGGCTCACTTTCAAGAACGTGAACCATGAGGCATAGATTGTTATGTCATTACTGTCGTACTCAGAATCTGGTGCCAATCTGGATATAGAAGCGCTGCTGCGTGCAGCAGAGCCACTGATTGAACTTGCCGTGGCGGAGGACATGGGGGCGGGAGATGTAACCAGTCAGGCGATCTTCAGTGCAGAGACCCAAGTGCATGCGCACATTGTTGCCAAAGCTCCCGGTGTTGTCGCAGGAATACCGGTTGCCGAGGCGGTCTTCCGACGGGTATCGCCTGCCATTCACTTCGTCGCACGGGTCGAGGATGGCGAGGAGGTGACAGCAGGTACCATACTTGCTGAGGTGAACGGGCCAGCGCGTGCTGTGTTGGCAGCGGAACGCACAGCGCTCAACTTCTTGCAGCGTATGTCGGGTGTTGCCACACTCACCCGGTATTTTGTGGATGCCGTGGCGTGTACGAAGACTGTAATCATGGACACCCGCAAGACCATCCCGGGCCATCGTGCTTTGGATAAATATGCCGTGCGCATGGGTGGCGGTGTGAACCACCGTATGGGGCTGTACGATATGATCCTGATCAAGGACAATCACGTTGAGGCGGCGGGAGGTGTTCAGCCGGCCATCGAGCGAGTCCGTGCCGCCTGTCCCTATCTTCCTATTGAGGTGGAGGTGCGCAATCTGGATGAGCTGCGTCAAGCGCTGGCTGTCACGCCACCTGTTGATCGTATCCTTCTGGATAATATGAGTGTGGAGGAGATGCGCCAGGCAGTGTCCATCACGGCGGGGAGGGTACCCCTGGAGGCTTCAGGGGGGGTTACCTTGGGGCGCGCCATCGAAATCGCGGAAACAGGGGTGGACTGTATTTCTATCGGTGCGCTGACTCACTCAGCAGCAGCTCTTGATATCAGTATGGAGGTGGCAGACGCGCAACACCAGCTACCTCAGCAAGATCTTGCTACACGCATTGCTGCAGTCAAAGCGCTCATGGGGAACCGGTTGGTCATTCTAGCCCATCATTATCAACGCGATGAGGTGGTCACGTGCGCCGATTTCGTCGGCGATTCGCTCGAGCTGGCGCGCCAGGCAGCACGCAGCGATGCTGAGTTCATCGTCTTTTGTGGCGTCCACTTTATGGCTGAGACGGCTGCCATTCTGGCGCGCCCGGGCCAGCATGTACTAATGCCTGACCCCAGTGCTGGGTGTTACTTGGCCAACACTGCGACACTCGAGGCTGTGCAGACAGCTTGGCGACGACTGGATGAAATCTTCGGCGACGCTGTAGCGGAATTCACCCCCGTCACCTACGTCAACTCTGCTGCTGCGTTGAAGGCGTTCTGCGGGCAGCGTGGCGGGCTAGTGTGCACCTCGAGCAATGCCGAACGTGTGATGCGCGCTGCGCTGGAGCAACGCCCACGGGTGTTTTTCTTCCCTGACCAGCATCTGGGCCGCAACACTGCGCTTCGTACAGGCATCGCGCTGGAGGATACACTGCTGTGGAACAAGCATCAGCCACCTGACTCGGAGGCGACCCGCAAGGCAAAAGTGATCCTCTGGCCAGGGGCATGTAATGTGCACCAGCGTTTCCGTCCGCAAGATGTGTTGGCTGTGCGTGAGCAGTTTCTGGGCATTCGCGTGTTGGTGCACCCAGAGTGCCAACGAGAGGTCGTGGAGCTAGCTGACGATGTCGGCTCGACGCGTCACATTATCGAGCGAGTGCAATCGGCGTCGCCGGGCACACAATGGGCCATCGGGACCGAGGCGCGCTTGGTGCGACGCCTGCAACACCGACATCCAGAGCAAAGAGTGATGTTGCTGGCCAGTGCACCTCCTTTCTGTCGTATGATGGGTCAGACCACGCTGGAAAAGCTGGTGTGTCTGCTTGAAGCGTTAGCCCGAGGTGAGATGCTTAACGAGATCACCGTCGAAGCGGAGACATCATATTGGGCGCGCATTGCATTGGAACGCATGCTGGCCTTATGAATCGCCAATCGTCGGTGAAGAAGATTATCCGGTAGGCTAAGAAGAGCCTTTTCAGAACGCCGAAATATGGGCAAGCATGTGAAAGGAACAAGGTGAAGCCATGCCAGTTGAAACCGATGTGCTCATCATAGGCTGCGGGATCGCTGGCGCTACTGCCGCGCTGCGCCTGGCTCAGGAGCGACAACGCCAGATCCTTGTAATTACTCGTGCTGCTGACCCAACCGAATCGAACACACATTATGCACAAGGAGGCATCGTCGGTTGTGGAGTTGGCGATTCGGTGCAACAGTTGGTCGACGATATTCTGGCTGCTGGTGCCGGACTGAGCTTGCCCAAAGCAGTACGCCTGCTGGCCCAAGAAGGCCCTCTGTTGGTACAACGCCTGCTGATTGAAGAGCTGGGCGTGCCATTCGATCGTACTATGGATGGCACTATCGCTTATACCTCAGAGGGAGGGCACTCTGTACCCCGCATTCTGCACGTTGGTGACGCTACCGGCCGGGCGATTGAGGAAGCACTTGTTGTTCACCTACGTGAGCTACCTAACGTTACGCTACGCACCAATGCCACGGCGGTGGATTTGATTACCTCCTCACATCACGCCCGCGACCCACTGGCTGTGTATCGCCCTATCACCTGCCACGGCGCGTACGTGCTTGACCGTGAGAGCGGAAGTGTGCATCGCATTCTGGCGCGTGTGACTGTGTTAGCCACGGGGGGCCTGGGGCGTATTTACCGCTATACCACCAATCCGGAGGGTGCGCGCGGCGATGGCCTTGCAATGGCCTACCGAGCAGGTGCGCGTGTCATCAATGCTGAATACGTCCAATTCCATCCTACCACGTTAGCCATTCCTGGAGCAAACAATTTCCTGATTTCCGAAGCAGTACGTGGCGAGGGTGGACGCCTCTACACCCCGGATGGTCGTCACTTTATGGACCGGTACGCCCCGCGTTGGGGCGATTTGGCGCCGCGTGACATCGTCGCGCGCGCCATTCATGAAGAGATGATCACCCATGGATATCCATATGTGCTGCTCGATTTGGCAAGTCATATGGAGGCATCGCGCATTCGCGAGCGCTTCCCTACCATTTATGATACTTGCCTCAAGGCAGGCCTTGACATTACCCAAGAACCTATCCCGGTTGTGCCGGCGGCACATTATTTCTGTGGTGGTGTCCTAGTAGATGAGTGGGGACGGACCACCATCGAGGGACTTTATGCTGTCGGAGAGGTCAGTTGTACCGGGGTACACGGTGCCAACCGGTTAGCCAGTACCTCGTTGTTAGAAGGGCTGGTGTGGGGATATCGCGCGGGCAGTGATATCGGGACCCGCACCGATCTTCGGCTAGTGGCAGCAGAGGAGATCCCCCCGTGGGAGAGTGTTGAGAATGGTATGCCAGCTGATCCGGCATTGATCTACCGGGATCAACGTTCCATCCAACATGTAATGTGGTTGTATGTGGGCCTCGCACGCAACACCCATCGGCTGGCACGCGCACTACGAGAGCTCAGTCACCTGTGGGAAACGATAGATGGATTCTATCGGGCGACACGTTTAAGCGACGAGCTAATTGGTCTTCGCAATATGGCGCAGGCTGCATGGGTAGTAACGCGGGCTGCTTGGCACAACCATCAGTCGCGTGGTACACACTATCGGGAGGATAGCCGCATCGAGGAATTCGCTGGCTTGAGCAATACAGAACAACAATGGGGCGGTCCGCATCCCTCTGCCAGTCTCGAGATGTGAGCCAAAGAACAACACAAGGACCCAGCACATGCTCTCAAGATGCTAGCTAGGTCCTTGTGCGATAGTAGCTCTACAAACGATGTGGCAATCAGGCCTGTGCATTCGCCAGCGCGTGATTGAGGAGCTTGAAAAGTCGTGATTTGCGCCGCGCTGCATTGTTCTTATGCAAGATACCTTTCTCCGCTGCCTTGTCCAGCGCCTTGACTGCGGACACAATGGCCACGCGTGCTTCTTCCAACTTGCCTTCTTCGACGAGGCGACGTACCTTCTTCACATAGGTACGCGCTGCCGAGCGGTAAATGCGATTACGCAGGCGCCGCTTCTCGTTTTGGCGAGCTTGTTTCAGGGCGGATTTCGTATTGGCCAAATCTTACTCTCCTCAGCTAACCAGTGGTGAATATATACAAATACAATTATAGTCCAAAGTGCATATATATCCAAATTTGGCGACAGTCGTGAGACCTGTCCATTCTCTAGCCACTTATGCTTTTCATTCTCAGCCGGTGTATGGGCTGTGCCTTATCTCCCACGGGGAAGGAAGCGGGTGGATTGGATGCCTCATCCGGTTTGTCCGATGTGGCAAACAGCAGCGCACCACGCTCCGCCAAAAGAGCCATCGCCTGACTTACTTCCTGCGTGATAACAATTTCATTAGCAAGGATCTCAGCACAAGGGGTTTCATCCGGGAGACAATCCATACGAGCCACAGTGGTGAGGAACTCGCGGTAACGAAAGCTCTTGAAAGGGGTCGGATCACCACGCTGTAGGTTCTCCATTACTTCCTGATGTACCATTGCCAACCCCTCTGGCATGCGGGCACGCCGACGTTCACACAGTGCCACGAATCCATCAAAGTCTTTCAGATGGCCATCTTGCAATGCTGTCCAGAACTCTTCTGATGGGATCACGTTGCCCATAACCATCAACGAGATATAGGCAAGATAATCCTGGTTATCCGCCGTGAGGAAATGGTATTTAGGTTGATAGAGCTGCCCATACACCGCTCGGAAAGCCTCTTCCTCAAAGGTGCCTGTCAGAGTTTCCTCCACAGTGAGACGTACTGCGTCCAATCGTGCTTGATCTATAACGCGGTCGTTACGGCCACGCGCACCAATGTACGTTTTGTCTATGTCCACGAGCACAGCGGTGTGCTCGTTTATCTCAAAGTGTTCGCGCCCAGTTCGATCGAGCCAGTCGAGGAGCTGACCCCAACGATTACCGAATGTCAAGTCACCCTCCACCTTTGTCTCGGGGGGCTCACACAGGCGGTCGGCACCGATAAAACCGCGAAGTGGCAGGTGGGAGGCCAGATTGCGTGCAGCCGCTACATCGCTCAATGGCATATCCCCAATAAACAAGATATTGCGCAGGGGAGCGCCACCACGCCGAGATTGTGTCGCTTCAAGCAATCGAAGCACCACCACTGCATAGGCTGGTTCTGTCTTGCGCGGTACCCGGCAACTCTCCAACCCGGCCTCCCGCCAGAGTTCCTCCAGGCCAGGTAAGCTGGGATCAGCAGGGCGCAGATTGCGATAGACGACGTGGTCGCCCAAATAATCTGCAATTGTTTCTCTGGGATACATGCTTTCGCTCCTCTTGTCTGGATGCGCGACTGCTACCGGTTTAACAGGCCCTGCGCCATCATCAGCTCTGCATTCAATATCGACGCGCCGGCAGCCCCGCGGATGGTGTTGTGCCCTAGTAACACGAACTTGACGTCCAGAACCTCACAAGGGCGCACACGTCCGATTGTGACCGCCATGCCACCACCGGCATCACGATCCAGTCGCGTCTGCGGACGATCTGGCTCGTTGCGCACGATCAAAGGTGGGTGCGGAGCAGTGGGCAGATTCAATTGCTGCGGCAGTGGATTCCACGCGCGCCAAGCTTCAATCACTTCCTCCGGTGTCGCCTTCTTTCGAAGGGACACCGAAACTGTTTCCATATGTCCCTCACGTGTGGAGACACGATTGCAGTGCGGGCTGATGACGAAATCGGCATATTGGACGGCGCTATCTACCACTTTGCCCAGCATCTTGCGCGGTTCGCTGGCTACCTTGTCTTCCTCACCTCCAATGTAGGGGATCACATTGTCCAATGCATCCAGCGACGGCACGCCTGGATAGCCTGCGCCTGAAAGCCCCTGCATCGTGGTCACCAGCACAGCTTTCAAGCCAAAAGTTGCGTGTAACGGAGCCAGTGCCATCGTCAGCATCACAGCAGTGCAGTTGGGATTGGTGACAATGAAACCTCGTTTCCAACCGCGGCGTGCACGCTGTACTTCCAACAGAGCGACATGATCTGGGTTGACCTCGGGGATGAGCAACGGTACATCCACATCTTGACGGTGTGCGCTTGCATTGCTGAACACACCATAGCCGGCAGCGGCAAAGGCCTCTTCCACCTCGCCAGCACGTTCACCCGGCAGCGCAGAGAACACGATATCGCATTCCACGCCCGGAACGGTGTCTTGCACCACCATATCAGCCACATTGGCTGGCATATCCGCCGAAAGCAGCCAACGACAGGCATCTCTATAACGCTTGCCTGCTGAGGCCTCAGAAGCGGTCAGCGCGGTCAACTCAAACCAGGGATGATTTGCTAGCAATTCCACAAAGCGCTGGCCGACAGCACCTGTTGCACCAAGCACTCCCACTGGTATCCTTTTTGCCATCATTCCCTCCTTAACTTAACTCACAAGATCTTTTCAAGCACTCTGCGCACTTCCTCTGCCTGTGCAGCGATTGGACGCGGCTGATTGGCAAAATGGGCATCCGGCCATTCGCCAGTATGATAGCTCACTGTAGCACCCGGATCCTTCAACAGATTGCCAGTTAGGACCGCAACTACCCTCTCATCAGGATGGATGATGCCCTCGGAAACTAGCTTACGCACCCCTGCCACAGCTGCTGCCGAAGCGGGCTCGCAACCAATGCCTATACGATCCACCATCGCCTTAGCATCCATGATCTCAGTATCGCTCACTTGAGTGACTATACCATTGGTCCAGCGTAGACTGCGCACGGCACGTTCATAGCTGACGGGTGCACCGATGCGGATCGCTGTGGCAATCGTCTCGGCATGCACTGTCACAGCTTGGCGGAAGCCCATTCGATAGCTCTGATAGAAAGGATTGGCACCAGTCGCCTGCACTGCTGCCAGACGTGGCAGCCGTTCTATCAGGCCGAGCTGTTGCAGCTCATGCAACGCCTTGCCAAAGGCAGCCGTGTTGCCCAAGTTGCCAGCCGGCAACACGATCCAATCCGGTGGCTGCCAATCCAGGCCATGGATGATCTCAAATATGATGCTCTTTTGCCCTTCTAGCCGGAACGGGTTAAGCGAGTTAAGCAAATAGATGCCCATTTCGTTGCAGATATGCTGCACTAATCGCATGGCGTCGTCGAAATCTCCTGCGACCTGTAGTGTGTATGCGCCATAAGCAAGTGCCTGCGCCAGCTTTCCTGCTGCGATCTTGCCTTGAGGGATAAACACGATCGATGGAATCCCAGCCAATGCGGCATATGCTGCCAGGGAGGCGCTGGTATTACCGGTACTAGCACATGCCACGGCACACGCTCCAAGCCAGCGGGCCTGTGTCACCCCAACGGTCATGCCACGATCTTTGAACGAGCCAGTGGGATTCTCCCCCTCGTGCTTGAGCAGCAGATCATCCACTCCCACCCAATCAGACAAGCGAGGATGCTGATACAAAGGGGTGTTGCCTTCGGGGCGGGAGACAATTGCAGCAGGAGGCACTGGCAGAATAAGCTCACGATAGCGCCAGACGCCACTGTCCCTCTCTGGCTGAACACACGGTTGGGGAGCACCCCGGTGGCGTGCATCGAAGGTGGCCCGCTTGATTTCAGTGCGCAGCGCCAGCAAGTCGTGCGTCACGTCCAGCTGACCGCCACAGTTGCACAGATAACGCACTTCGTTCAACGGGTAGGATGTTCCACACTGAGGGCACTCAAGTTGAGATCTCATTCTCATACTTTCCTGTCTTTCCTGGTCCGATGGTTCTCCTGGTCGGGCGTTCTGGTGTCGCCCTCGCCTTTTGGAGACAACAATCTCTCTGCGGGTGAGGAGAACGATCGGCCGGGGTAACGCACACGGTCCATATTGCCGGCGCCTAGATGACGTCCCCAGACCAGCACAAGACCACCCAATATTGCCAACCCCAGTATTCCTCCTCCCAGGCATAGCACTCCACCTCCCAGAAATGGGAGCACACCGGCAAAGACAAAGCCCTCTGGCACAGGTGTGACAGTGGGATGCGGGGTCCGTGTTGGTTGACGTCCCCAGCGCGTGGGTGTTGGCGTTCGTGTGGAAGTAGGAGTGATGGTTGGCAGACGCGTCAACGTGGATGTTGGTGTAGGAGATGGCGCAGGTGTCGGTGTGATAGTCTCAGTAGGCGTTGGCGCGACCTCGACAATTTCTGATGCCAGCACTGGTTCAGAAGGTACAGAAGGCAACGTGTTGGTAGGTTCCACTGGTTGAGGTGTGGGCGATGTTGATGGTAGTGGTACCTCGCCAATGGGTATAAGCCCCACATCATCAATCCAGAACGACTCCGGTTCACCAAAGAACTGCGCTGGCACGAAAGAAAACTCGTCACGACGGTTTTTCCACGTGGAAGCGATGCGCACAAACACGGTAATAGTGGTATTCTGTGCCGTCGCTTGTACCTGAAGTTCACGGCATATCTTATAGGGGCAGCTATCGAACTTATTCCAAATCTCAGAGCTCCATATAATTGCAGGTGAAGAGGGATCTGTCCCCCCTGTCGGATCAATGCCGATACGACGTCCTACAGTTCCGTCAAGGGCCCCGGCAGGGTGATAAACCAGCCAGACGACATTGGCCCAATAACTTGCACCCGGCACCACGTTGGGGATCTGTTGATAGATTCCGCCAATAAACCAGCCGTTGGCTTGAATGCGCAGAGCAGGACACCTGGGAGAATCGCACGCGGGGAACTCGCTTTCCACACTAAAAGCAGGGCTGTTACCCGCTTCGACAAAAGTGCTCCAGTTGCTCATTCCCTCATTGAATTGACAATTTCGTATCAGATTGTTGCCATTTTCGGCGCACACATCCGGAAAATCGCCCTGTGCTGCGACAGTGCGGACATAATAGTGCAAATTGCTCACCATCACTCCGCCTAGTAACAGAACGATCATTCCTCCAACCAACGCTCTTTTCTGCATGGTCGGTCAGGTTGAACCTGCGAGTTAGGCTATGTAAACAAAAAGGGTGCACATAATAAAGAAGGAGCCGCGCATGCTGCCACCGTCGGCTCCCCCAGCGTCCCGTATAAATATACTCACAAACACCCCAACGGTCAAGAGTCGCTCGCTCGGAACAGGAAACAAGTTTATAATTGGTTGTGGACGATCAGGCAAGTGTTCAGGTATCGGATTTCGCTAAGCCGGTTTCTGTGTTGAGGACGTATTGGGAACATAGGCTCTTGGAGACAGAAAGGAATTCACATGAAGGCAACGTTGCGCGAGTTACTGTCCCGACCTGGGGTGCTGATCGCCGACGGCGCCACTGGCACACTCTTGCAGCAGGCTGGCCTGCCGCGAGGCATGGCACCGGAGCGATGGAATCTGGAAAACCCCGAAGCAATCCTAGCGTTGCATCGAAGCTACTTGGACGCGGGAGCACAAATCGTCTTGACCAACTCGTTCGGTGGCAATCGTTATCGCTTGGCGGGGCACGGGTTGGCAGACCAAGTACATAAGGTCAATCTGAGAGCAGCACAGCTGGCGCGCCAGGCAGCTGGTACAGATGCATTGGTGTTGGGTGACGTTGGGCCAAGTGGTCAACTGCTGGCACCACTTGGTTCGCTCTCTTTTGAGGAGGTAGTCGCCGCTTTCTCCGAGCAAGCAGCTGCTCTGGTGGAAGGGGATGTAGATGGCATCCTCATTGAAACGATGAGCGATCTCGAAGAGGTAAAGGCAGCGGTGACAGGCGCGCGTCAGGTGACCGATTTGCCCGTCCTGGTAACAATGAGCTTCGATACGCATGGACGCACAATGATGGGGGTCACCCCGGTGCAAGCAGCACACACGTTGTGGGAGCTGGGAGTAGATGTCATCGGTGCCAACTGCGGCCGCAGCTTACCCGAAAACCTGGAGGCGGTGCGTGCTATGCGGGAGGCGGAACCGGGGGCAACCTTGATGGCCAAACCTAACGCTGGCCTTCCTCGTGGAGAAGGAGATACCCTCCAATATGACGTTACGCCGGAGATTATGGCTGACTACGCACTACGTTTTGCCGCATTGGGTGTGAAAATTCTTGGTGGATGCTGTGGTTCCACGCCCGAGCACATCCGGGCGATTGCGCGCGCGTTGCATGGATGAGCCGATCAACAGAACGGTCAGCTGGATATAGTGTGCAGTTGTGGGTTCGTCTGCGTGCACCGATCTGGCATGTGGGCGCGAGTTGGGCAGCTTTGGGTGGCGCTTTGGCGGGTGGTCTGCTGGCAAGGGGTAACCTTCTGCACCCGGAGCAGGATGGTGCATTGCCGCGGGTCGCCATTCTGCTGCTCACCTGGCTGCTAGCAGATCCGCTGTTGGGCACGTTGTGGGAGCTGGGTGCTACGCCGCAGGGGATCTGGGTCCAACTTTGGCGTCCCGTCCATACACCCGAGGGCGTGCCACTGATATTGATGCCTTACACTCGACCCGGCTCGTCGGCTTGGTGGATAGCGGAGTGGCTGGGTCGCCAACTTGCGTGGTGGCGTGCAGATTTCTGGCCACAGAGTGGTGAATCTTTCATCACGGTATGTAGCCTATTGCTCGCTGCTCTGACCGTTGGCGCGATATTGGGTTCGACTGTCTTAGTACTGGTGTGCGGAGTGATAGTGCTCGCGTGGCTGACCGCCTTGTGGCAAAAGGGAAAGGTTCCACGCTCCTCACTGCGTATGACGATAGCAGGTGCGTGGGCACAGTTTGGCATCCCCTGGATGATCGGTTGCGCGGCCGCTGGTTCTGGCCAGACCCATTGGTTAGCTGTGGCGTTGGGTGCGTGCCTGACCATCAGTTATGTAGGCCTGTTGAGATGCCCCGCATCGCAGCTGATCGTGTTGGCAGGCCAGCTGGGGGTGTTAATCTTGGTGATCGGCGTACGTCATCTCCTCGCCACGACTGTGATAGCAGTGTTGCTCGCGGCGCAATTGGGATTACTGCTCGCAAAGGGCCCGAGTACGGACTCTACCGAAGCGCCCTATGCGGAGATACATCCTTTCATTGTAAGTGTTATAGTGATTGCTGCCTTTGGGGTCGGTTTCAGCTGATTCAGTGTTACTTTTATCTCGCTTCGGTGTTGTTATGTGTAGCGAGTTGCCGGTGTATACTTGTGGAGCAAAGAAAATTTCTTGCACAAAAAGGAGGTGGTGAGCGCGCCTGAATTCTTCGAAGATGTTATTCTGACTACACAGCAAGTCGCATTTGTCATTTTCCTCAATTCTGTACACTTGATACTAAGGGAGGGAGATCTACATTATGGAGGCAGTGACTTCGACCACACTTAACACTCGTCGCATTGTCATTGCGGGTGTCCTCGGCGCCATTTCAATTCTATTAGGTTGGACACGTCTGGGTTACATTCCAGTGCCCAACCTGGCGGCTAATGCCACCATTATGCACGTGCCGGTGATCATTGGCGCGGTCATGGAAGGCTGGCTGGTCGGTGCGATTATTGGCCTGCTGTTCGGTTTATCCAGCTTTGCGTTGGCGACTATTCCGTTGTTCAAGAACCCGCTGGTGGCCATTGTGCCGCGCATCATCATCGGTATCACGTCGTACTTTGCGTATGTAGCGCTCAAGAAGAACAATGAGTACTTGGCACTGGTGGTTGCCGCTATCGTTGGTACGCTCACCAACACCATCTTGGTACTGACTCTTGCCGGCCTGCTCAACTATATACCGTGGGAGCTGATGCCGCCTATCCTGGTGACCAATGCGTTACCTGAGGTCATCATCGCCATCATTCTGGTGGTGGCCGTTGTGACGGCATGGAAGCGCATTGAGACAGGCAGCGCCAAGGCAAAGATGTAACACCCGTATATCGGTCAGAATCGTTCTAGCGAACCCCGTTGCTCTGCAGACGGGGTTCGTCATTTAAGTGGAGATGTGATAGATTAGAAGGGGGAGGTGATCCTGTGCTGTTTTGTATCGACTTGGGCAATACCAATATCACGTTGGGCCTGTACGAAGGTGAGGAGCTGCGTGGCCACTGGCGTGTGCGCACAGACCACCACAAGATGCCAGACGAGTACGGCATCCTGATGATCAGCTTACTGCGCCATGCCGGATTTGACCCTGATGGGGTGAGTGGTGTCTGCATGTGCAGCGTAGTTCCTCCCCTCACGGGTGTTTTGGATGAAGCGTGTCGTGTTTACTTGCACCATGCACCACTCATTGTGGATGCCAGCATTAACACTGGGGTCAAAATCTGCTACGACAATCCGCGCGAAGTGGGCGCTGACCGGGTGGTCGATGCTGTAGCAGTTTACAAGCTATACGGGGCGCCGGCATGTGTAGTGGATTTTGGCACAGCGACCACCTTCGACGCTATCTCGCGCAACGGTGAGTATTTGGGAGGTGCCATTGCGCCAGGCATCGGCATCGCGGCGGAAGCGCTTTTCAGTCGCACCGCTAAGCTGCCGCGCATCGACCTAGTGCGTCCACCTGGCCCGATCGGCCGTAACACGGTGCATTCGATGCAGTCCGGACTGATCTTCGGCTATGTGGGATTGGTGGAAGGCATGGTGACACGCTTCCGTAGAGAATTGGGAGAGGACATGCGCGTGATCGGCACCGGAGGGCTTGTGGAAATCATCGCGCGTGAGACGGATGTGATCCAGAAGGTTGACCCATGGTTGACGCTACATGGCCTGCGCATCCTGTGGGAGATGAATCGTGCTATGTTAGCGCCGTAGAGTGCTGGAAAGGGTCTGCCGTGGAAGATCGATTGCTGAAAGATAAACGCATCCTGTTGGGCGTTACAGGTGGTGTGGCAGCCTACAAGGCGGTGGTGCTTGCCAGCCGTCTGACTCAAGCTGGCGCGATAGTGGACGTGGTGCTGACCGAGGCAGCGACGCGCTTCGTGACCCCGCTCAGCTTCGAGTCGGTGACGCGACGTAGGGCATATGTGGATATGTTTGAGCTGGGCGATAACGACAGGCCAGGGGCGCGTCCAGGTGATGTGTCGATTCCACATCTCGCATTGGCCAGAGGAGCTGATCTGGTGATCATTGCGCCTGCCACCGCCAATACGCTGGCCAAGTTGGCGCACGGTGTTGCGGACAATTTGCTCACAGCTGCTGTGTTGGCTGCTCCAGCACCACTCTTGATCGCGCCAGCGATGGAGAGCCATATGTGGGAGCATCCTGCGACCCAAGCGAATCTGGCTATGCTACAAGCGCGTGGAGTGACACAGATTGGTCCGGCAACTGGTCATCTGGCTTCCGGTGCCACGGGTGTGGGGCGTATGAGCGAGCCGGAGGAGATTATCGCTGCGGCGCGGCTGGTGCTGGCGCGCCACGGCGATATGGCAGGTCGGAGCGTGGTGGTCTCGGCGGGTGGCACGCGTGAAGCGATTGATCCGGTGCGCTTCATCGGGAACCGTTCCAGTGGCAAGATGGGGTATGCGTTGGCACATGCGGCGCGCGACCGTGGTGCGCAGGTCGTGCTGGTCGCGGCGCCGACTGCTCTGCCTGAGCCTTACGGTGTGCGGCTGGTGCGCGTTGAATCGGCGTCGCAAATGCGCGATGCTGTGTTGGCCGCGCTCGAAGGTGCTGATGCGTTGGTAATGGCAGCCGCTGTGGCTGATTATCGTCCACTCCAACCCAGTGAGCAGAAGATCAAGAAGGCACACGAACACCTGACGCTGGAATTAACCCGCACGCCGGATATTTTGGAAGAGGTCGCTGCGCTGCGTGCGGCAGGGCGTGGACCGCGCGTGGTAGTGGGCTTTGCTGCCGAGACATCTGATCTGCTGGCCAATGCACAGGTGAAGCTGCAGCAGAAACGCCTGGATCTGATTGTGGCCAACGACGTCAGTGTACCAGATTCCGGCTTTGCAGTGGACACTAATCGCGTCACCTTGCTTTACGCAGACGGGACGATTGAACCGCTGCCGCTGATGTACAAAGAAGAAGTCGCCCATATCATCTGGGACCGCGTTCAGCGTCTGTGGTGAGCTGAGCGAAATTACCTTGGGATTTGGTGCCTGGATTGAACCATTGTCAGCTATCATTAGGCTTCGCTGCATTGGCATGCTCGAGAGTTTGGTGCTCTTTGGCTCTCCGTTGTGTGTTGTGGAAGAGGGTCAGGCGTGCGTGTGAGCGAACTTGGACCATAGCTTTTAATGGGAGCCTCTCATAAGGCATAAAGAGATTCTGTCAAGGTAAAGGTTGCGCTGAAAGATAAGTTTATGTATCGCGTTCCGTTCGGCCGGAGCCAGCTGGAATTTACGTTGCCGCCCTCCATGCGAGGCACCTTGTTGGAATCGAATAGGATGCCCCCGTTAGTGGATCCCGCTGCGGCCGTTCAGCAGGCGCTGGACAAGCCGGCCGGCAGCGCATCGCTGCGTGGTATTGCTCAACCGGGCGATCGAGTTTGCCTGGTCTTCACCGACGCGACGCGTGCCTGTCCGGATGCGCTTCTGGTGCCTGCTCTTCTCGAGGAGCTCCTTATGGCGGGGGTGCGTGACAAGGATATCACCTTGTTGTGTGGTACTGGCTTGCATCGCCCCAGTACATCCGCCGAAAAGATCGCCAAGCTGGGCGCATCCGTCGTGGATCGTTATCGCGTAGTGGATCACAACGCGCAGGACAGTGCCCAACTGGTCTATTTGGGTATCGCTGCATCTGGCGCACCCATATGGGTCAATCGACTGGTCACAGAGGCAGATTTGGTAGTGGCAACTGGTGTGGTGGAACCCCATCTTTATGCAGGGTACTCCGGCGGGCCCAAGACGGTGGCTATTGGCACCGCTGGTGAACCCACAATTGCCTATACGCACGGCATCCAGCTGACCGACCATCCCAACACGCGCTTGGGGCGCATCGACGGGAACCTGTTTCATCAGACGTTAGGCGAGATCGCACGTCGGGCGCGACTGTGTTTCATCCTCAACGTGGTAGTTGACGATCAAGAGCGCATCGTCGCAGTGCATGCGGGTGATCCGGAACAGACCTTTCATAAACTGGTTGCGCTGGCGCGTGAGTTGTATGAGGTACCGGTGCATCAGCAATATGACGTCGTGATAGCAGGTGTGGGGCATCCCAAGGATGTAAACCTCTATCAGGCCACGCGGGCTGCAACGTATGTGTTCCGTGCGCCAAAGCAGGTCCTAAGGCCTGGTGGCTGCATCATTGTGCCAGCCTCTTGTCCGGAGGGCGTGGGACTTGGCAGCGGAGAGCAGCGTTTTTATGAGATTATGCGCTCCGCTGATGATGCTCCGACATTGCTGGCGAACCTACGCCGCACCCGTTATCCCGCTGGTGCCCAGCGCGCTTACTTTTTGGCGCAAGTGCTTTGTTATCACAAGGTGATTATTGTAGGGGCAGAGCATCCCGATGCGGTGCGCCAGCTGCATATGATTCCGGCGCACACAATGGACGAAGCGCTGCAAATTGCAGCGAAGGAGATCGGAAGGTCAGATTTGGAGGTTTTAATCATGCCACATGCGCTACATACTTTACCGAGCGAGCAGCAGCTCGAACCGCTTCATATAGCGGTAGGCACCGTGCGCTTGCAGCTGCGTCGGCGTGGAGAGGATCCAGCCGCCGTAGACGCGCAAACTGCTCTGCATGTCCTACGAGCACTCAGCCAGGAGGAGCCAGAATTGCCTGCTGCCAGGTGGTACGCGTCGGTCCAGCCAGAACACTTGGAGCAATTCGTGGAGCTGTGGGAAAGCTTGAGGGGCTGACGTTCACCGCGCTCAAGCGCGACGGAACCTTATTGCCCCGCCTTGCCTCACGCCAGAATCGCCCTGTCGCGAGTGTGTCGACGAACACCACCTGTCCGGATTAACGCAGCCGGCCCAGCAGTACGTCCGCCTCTTCTTGTACCAGCAGACTCAGACAAGCAACACGACGTGCGATCCGCTGATTGGTGCGACAGTACCACCAGAGGCGAAATGCCATATAATGTTGGAAAAGAGTACGGCACAGTGTCTTCATCGTGTGTTGTATGTTAATGCCTTGCATCCTGTTCGACTTATAGTTTACCATAAACCAACTTAGATGTCCATCCGTGCCAACTTGGGTTGTCTCCTGAAGTGCTTCGATGTTTGCCAGGAGGTAGCGCGTGGCTGATCTTTCACTCTGGTTAGTGCCGGAGGAAGAGAGCTATGATCTTCTGTCGTGCATCATCGCGCGTTTGAGTCAGCAGCATGGCACGCCTAGCTTTGAGCCGCATCTGACTTTGCTTTCCGGGATTACGTTGAGACACAACGAGGCCACCACGCGTACTACACAGCTGGCAGCCCGGTTAGAAAAGCTCGAGGTGGTTATAAGGGGATTAGGCTACCGTGATGAGTTTTTCAGAGCCCTGTTTCTGGAAGCGGAACGCACGGCTGAGCTGATGAATGCCCATCAGATAGCCTGCACAGTTTTTAATCACTCCCCCAACGAACCATTCTTACCACACGTCAGTCTGCTGTATGGCCACCTTCCTGCAGCGACCAAAGAAAGGATTATTGCACAGCTCATCTCGGAGTTGAAGTTGCCATTCTCCTTCAGGGTGCGCAGCGTAGACCTGATGGTTGCCGCGTCGCACATTCCACTTTCGCACTGGCGACGCATTGTGAGCGAGGCACCCGGCAGGTAGTTGACTCAACGAAAATGGCTCGTGTGACACTTGCAGAGGCAGTTCCTCTTCAGGCAAGGCTAAAGGATTTCCGCGGCTGACTCAAGGTCCACGTACAGGTGTGCATGAGGTGTCTGACGCAGGATGGAGGCGGGACATGTTGGGTGGATGGGTTCCAACAATGCCCGACGCACCGCTGTTGCCTTGCGCTTCTCGGGTACCATGCACAGCATGCGGCGTGCACTGCGCAAGGCAGGGATGGTCAACGTAATCGCGTGAGTAGGAACTTCGTCCAAACTGCCGAAATGCCCCTCGCCAACCTGTTGGCGTCGGCTTGCTTCCTCCAGTGCTACTACTTTGACCCATACCGGGTCATCGAAGTCTGCTACAGGTGGATCGTTGAAAGCTAGGTGACCATTCTCGCCGATCCCCAGGCAGCACAGATCAGCTGAATGAGCGCGCAGCAACAGTTCATAGCCACGACACGCTGTCTCAACCTCGTCGGCGTGTCCAGGCACCGGAAAGAAGTACCCTACTGGCACATGATCCAGCAGGTGCCGGCGCAGGAAGAGGGGAAAGCTTGCTGGATGCCCTGGCTTTAGATGTAGGTACTCGTCCATGTGGAAGACATTCACCGCTGACCACGGTATCCCGGGCAGATTGCGCAGAGCACGTAGGAAGCTCAGCTGCGAGTTACCGGTGGCCAGGATGAGGTTGGCAACACCTCTCTCGGCGACAGCTTGAGCGATTACCCTCGCTGCTTCCTGTGCCGCAGCGAGGCCAAGTGATTCGTTGTCGGTGTAGATGCTTACGTGAAGCTGGTCGTAGACGAGCTCGCGAAGAGGATGTATTTCCATCGAGATCTTGCTCCTGTTCAGAGATGGTTTGCCGAGGTAAATCTGCTGGAACTTGCCCGCAACACTTTCTGATCCCCCAATTTAAACTGGGACCCGTCGTATGTGCTCATTCTACGACGTCAGCTCCGCCACGGCAATGATGCGTTCATCATAGACACGACGGTCGTGGTTCCAGTTGATGCAGGTGATCAGGGTGAGAATCGGCTCGGTAGTCGGAAAGGTCACCTGCACATCCTCCGGGGATACTACGCGCACCTCCCGGACGAGGTAACGATATTCCTGTTCCTGGGTAAATACCAACACCTCGTCGCCTTTTCTGAGCTGAGACAGATGGCGGAAGGGGCCGTCTTTCCCGCCTGTCAGGGTTACGTGTCCGGCGATCGCAACGTTGCTGGGATCACCAGGGCTGGCTGTCCCTTGCAAATGGCCAACTTCTTGGGTCAGCTGATCGACTTGCCAGATGCCTTCACGCAGTGTCACCACTACTACGGGCACGTCCACTCCCAGCTTTGGGATAATCAGGCGGGTGGCCGGCCTCTTCGGCTGATTGGCAGGCAATCCCATCGTCGATGCTGCAGTGGTCTGTGGTACCACTGACATCTCATTCTGATGAGCTCCCGTTACTGTCTCAGTAGAAGGCTCGTTTCGCGATAACAGCGTCTCATCTATCTCAGCAGGTTCATCGGGTGGCTGCGGCAAAGATGTGGTCGATGTCGGCGTGGCCGTCACCTTGCTCATGGCCGCCGGAGTCGTAATATCTTGCCTGCCGGCAAATGGTGCAGCTCCAGAAGGCATTGGCACTCTGGGACGATCTTCCGGGCGCTCATTCGTCGGCGACAATAATCGCCCGCTCATCTCGCCGAAGAGGAAGCCGCTGAACATTCCAACCGCACAGCACAGCAGGGCGCTCACCAACAGCAAAGAGATGGTGGCAATCCATCTTCGAGATGAGTGGCTTGCGATAATAGCGACGTTGCGTCTTGACCTTGTCATCTTCGTCGCTTTCTTGCGATGCAGCGCATCAGTGCGGCTGCAGGGACTGGTTCAACCGATCTCCATATATCGTACGCGACACTGTCATCCAGATGAGTGCAATCGTACATATCGGTTGTTTTACATTTGGAGAGCTATGCTCCAAAGATAGCATGGATGTTGGTTTTGTCAATCGTCGCTTCTAGGCCGCGAGACAGAGAATCTTTCAACACAGATGCAGAGCTTGAGGAAAATCCCAAACCCTGCTAGGATACTTGACATAGGCATGGCAAGAGTAGAATCGCATGGTGATGGTGAGCTTGATTACTTGCGCACAACTCGTCCTTTGCACTTGATTGGGCGGGGACAACTGCACAGATCGCCTGCTCATTAAAACAGGGAGAACCACCGATGAACGAGAGAAAAGGGCAGGGTTTGATAGAATATGCACTGTTGATAGCGCTCATCGCGATGGTCGTGCTAGGTGCAGCTTTCCTCCTAGGTCGTAACCTCTACACGATTTTCTACGGCATCACAGAAGCCCTTCAGTTCGGCTGTGGACGGGTAAGCGCCGAGACGTTTCGCAGCTATGCAGGTGAAGGAAGTTTATCGCCAGGGGGACCTCCTACACTTAGCCACCGCCCTGCTGAAGGCGCTACTACCCAAGGCTATTGGTTCTGCCACAAGGCAATGGATATTGCCAACGATGAAGGCGTGCCAGTGCGTGCCGTGGCAGCAGGTGTGGTGCGCTTTGCTGGTTGGAGTGATCGCGGCTATGGCTATATGGTGGTGTTAGATCATGGCGGTTATCAGAGCCTTTATGCTCATTTAAAAGAGCAGCCCAGTGTCACGAGTGGTCAATCGGTGCCGGATGGTGCTGTGATTGGGCTGATGGGAAACACGGGTTTCTCTACTGGTCCTCATCTCCACTTCGAGATTCGTTTGGGCAGCGAGCTGGTGGATCCCAGCTTGTACTTGCCATGATAAGTGACCAATGACCCCGTGAAATTGGTATCTCTGGGCACCTGTGTTATCATGTAACTTGAGCAAGTAAATCCTATTAGTGTCAAAGCTTATGGTTGTGGACGAAGGTCAATTGGATGCACTCCTCCTGGGGGTGGAGAAGCCAGCACGTTACACCGGGGGTGAGTACAACAGCATTATCAAGGACTGGCACCATGTTGATGTCAAAGTCGTTCTCGCTTTCCCCGACGTGTATGAGCTAGGGATGAGCAATCTGGGATTAGCCATCCTGTATGACATTCTCAATCGTCGCCCAGATGTGCTTGCTGAGCGCGTTTATGCGCCTTGGCCGGACATGGAGCGTGCGTTGCGTAGTGCAGGGCTCCCTCTCTATTCACTAGAGAGTCGCCACGCGCTCGCTGATTTTGACCTCATTGGCATTAGCTTGCCCTATCCGCAGCTGTACACCAACGCCCTGACATTACTGGAGCTGGGTGGGCTGCCGGTGTTGAGTGCGGCGCGTGATGCGCGTTATCCGCTGGTAATGGCCGGTGGATGTGCGGCGTATAACCCAGAGCCGATGGCCGACTTCATTGACTTTTTCGTGATTGGCGAGGGTGAGGAGGTGATCCTCGAGGTCGTGGATGCATTTCGCGAAGTGCGAGGAGCGGATCGCGAGACCCAGCTGCGGCGTATGGCGCGTATCCCTGGAATATATGTGCCACGCTTCTATTGCCCGCGCTATGCTCCGGATGGGAAGGTGGAGGCGATCGAACCAACTATTTCTGAGGTGCCACGCACAGTGATCCGGCGCGTCGTTCCCATCCTGCCCAAGCCGATCACCCGTTTTGTGGTGCCCTACTTGGGGATTGTCTTCGACCGTGCTGCGGTGGAGATACAACGAGGCTGTACTCGTGGCTGTCGTTTCTGCCAGGCCGGTGTCGTCTATCGTCCAGTGCGTGAGCGGCCTGTGGAGGAAATCGTTGAAGCGGTGCAGGACATCATTCGATACACTGGTCATAGCGAGATAGGCCTGCTCAGCTTATCGAGCACGGATTACAGTGCTATTGAGAGGCTTATTCGTGCCTTGTTGGACAGCACGCGTGATCAACACGTTTCGCTGTCGTTGCCCAGCTCGCGTGTCGAAAGTGTCACAATTGAAATGGTGGATTTGCTGACTCAAGGACGTCGCACTGGCTTCACCTTCGCTCCTGAGGCGGCCAGCGACCGGTTACGCGAGGTGATCAATAAGCCGATCCCTTCAGCCGAGCTGCTCGCACTAGCTGATGCGGTTTACAGTCGTGGCTGGCGGCAAATCAAATTGTATTTCATGATCGGGCAACCCACCGAGACTGAGGAAGACGTGGTGGCCATTGCTCACTTGTCCAAAGAAGTGCTCAATCTCGGGCGAAAGTACCACAACAAGGCTCAAGTGCGCGTGAGCGTCAGCACATTTGTGCCTCAACCACACACTCCTTTTCAGTGGGCCGCGCTGGATCATCCGGACATCATCTATCGAAAGCAAAAGTTGCTGCGCCAGGCTTTCGGCCACAGCCGGGGAATCATTTACAATTGGAATGATCCACAGGAATCGCTGCTGGAAGCTGCCCTGACGCGTGGAGATCGGCGGATTGGCAAGGTGATTTTGGCTGCGTGGCAACGAGGTTGTCGCTTCGACGCTTGGCACGAACATTTCCGGCCCGAGATATGGAGCGCAGCGTTTCAGGAACATGGTTTGAACATCCACTGGTACGCCACACGGCCACGTGAAGCTGATGAAGTGTTTCCTTGGGATCACATCCAGACAGGGGTGCGTCGCGACTGGTTGTGGGCAGACTGGCAGGCAGCATTGCGTGGGGAGGTCAAGGCGGATTGCCGTTACACCTGCCACGGCTGTGGCATATTAAGCACCTTCGCTGAGATGTATCGCGCTGGTCTTGCCTCGCGTTGGCAATGTCCGCCCGTTGCCCGGGTGGTCCCGCGCTGATATGGATTGCCAGATCAAGCAAAGCGCACCACGGTCGTGAGCACTGACTAACTGCTTGCGACGCGCCGTCTTGCCTCTTCCCATGTCTGGCGCACAAAACGGGCGGCGAGTTCTACCCCTGTGCGTCCTTGGTAGGAGGCTTCTTCCATACAAATCCAACCATCCCAGCCAGTGCGCACCAGCTGTTCGAAGAGCTCACTGAACGGTGTGACCCCTGTGCCAAGGAGCACGTGCCGCAGCTCACCTTTTACCGCCGTGTCAGCAGCGTGTACTGTCACAACGCGATGCATCACCGCCCTTAGCAGCGCTAGTGGGTCGTCCGCATAAGCCGCAGCGTTGCCTGTGTCAAAATTGACGCCAAGCCCGATGCCTTCGGTCTGGCGCACGATCTCTAGGAAAATGTCAGGTGATTGGGAAAAGTCGGTGTACTGCCAGGCGCCCGGCTTGGCATGATTCTCAAATACTGGAATAACTCCACTATCGCGCACCCGTTCAACCAGTCGACTCAACCCTTCCACTGCCCACGCGACCCCTTCTGCGCGTCCCGTCTCGGGGTGAGCCTGGCCGTCCGTCACCCGCACGTACTTGGCACCCAGACCTGCTGCCACGTGAAAGACTTCCTCCTCTAGCTCCAACTCCTTGACACGCTGCACAGGATCGGGGTGGGTGAAATCCGGGTAGCTGGTCACCATAACTACCTGGGTGCCAGCATCCTCTATCTCACGGCGCATCGCGCTGACTGCCTGGGGGGAACGGTCCGGCACGAACAGAATACTGAGATCGATACCGTCTAATCCCAAAGCGGCCCCCATGCGCGCCCACTCGGCCACTGTCATACGACCGGCAATAATGTCCGAGAAAAACGAAACAGGTAAGCAGCTGATGCGCATTGTTCTCCCCTCTTCTGCGAAGTGTAGGGCGTTTTATTGTCGGCGACGTTCCTGTTCTGTCTCGCGAATCGCCTTGTTCAGCGCCCGCTCGAGTTCGGCATCCACCTCCGGAGGCAAAGGCACAGGACCAGCGCTGGCCAGTATCTCCTGTACACGCTCATGCGCGACCTCGTGGATCATCTTACCTCCACTTTTCTGCCACTGCTCAATCGTCTGACGGCGGAAAAGGACAGGGAAGAAAAGCTCCTCACGAAAGTGGCGCGCGGTGTGTTCGTGCTGAAGGAAGCTGCCACCATGGCCGACTTCTCGGATGACCTCCACAGCCATGGTCTCCTCGTTGACAGTGATCCCTTTTAGCACCCGCTTGATCATATGCACCAGCTCGTCGCAGATGACCACCATTTCTTGGCAACCGTACTGCCCCCACGAAAGCGTGCCCAAGCTCTGGGACATAGTCATGCCAGCTAACGCGTTAAGCAACATGTTCATCATTGCCTCGGCAGCCGCTTCGGCATCCGGCACCTTAGCCTCTACTCCGCCGCCCAACCCGTAGATAGGCAGGTTGTAGTGTCGCGCCATTTGCGTTACGGCCAGTTTGCCCAAGCTCTGCTCCGGGCTACCGTAAGTGCACTGGGTCGTTTTCATGTCAAAGACATCTGTGTCCGGTTTGAGCACAACTGGTGCCCCGGGTTTGATCAGCTGGGTGAGTACGACACCGAACAGCACTTCGGCGATGGTCAGAACAATGGTACCAGCCACTGTTGCTGGGCCAGTGGCACCCATCAGCGGGCCGGGCGAATACAAGATCGGCACACCTGCTTGCACAGCGTCGACAATTCCCTCGTTCATGATTGCCACCTTGAGTGGGGAGACTGGCGTGACAATACCTAGCACGCTAGGACGCTCGCGCAAGACGCTTTCTCCACCGGAGGCTGCCGCTGTCATTTCCAACAGGCGCACCGTAAAAGGCCTCTCCAGGATGTTGACCACTGTGGGCTTCGTGGTATTGCGGAAGATCGCGTCGAAATCGTGGAAGAAAATGACGTCTGTTGGCTGGTCGCCCGACATACATAATGTCTGGACAAAGTCGATGTTGGGCAATGCGTGTCCGACCCGTGTGCTGGTGATCATATCCTGTTTGGTCGGTTGGCGTGCCCGCCACTGGTCATAGTCCCAGAATAGTGGCTCGGAGGTACCTCCCATACCGTAGTAGACGCGACCGGGCTCCAGCAGCATGTCCATAGTTGGGTCAAACCGTCCATGCAGGACAAAGGAGCTCGGCGCAGAGGCGATCGCTGCTTCAACCATCTGGGCTGGCACCTGGATAATGCGCGTATCCCGGTTGACACGCGCACCACCCTTTTCGAAGATGTCGAGAAAGAGATCGGATTCGCTGAAAAGACCTGGATCCCACAGCAATGCCAAGGCAGCCTGGTGGATGCGCATCAGATCTTCTTCGGAGAGTATCTTCAAATCACCACCTTTTGCACCAGTCTTCATCGTGTGATGCCTCCTCTTAACGTAGTCGGGTCGGAACACAAATGGGGCACAAACGATCCGAGGGGACAACATGTGCCAATCATACTGCGCAATTCTAACATAGCCTGGGGGTTTGTCAACGTGCAGATAGGAGCACTTAGCCCTTCACCTCTAGATTAAGAGGGTAGGAGTGAACTTCTCAGAGTCGTAGGATTTGCGCACGTTTCCTTGGGGCATACAATTAGTATAGGCTGCCCCGGTAGCTCAAAGGATAGAGCAACGGCCTTCTAAGCCGTGTGTTGTGGGTTCGAATCCCACCCGGGGCGTTATGTTTTAGTTAGGAATTGCAGCGCGGCTGTGGCGATTCGAATTTGATAACCCCTCTGGCAGTAACCGGAAAAGGAACTCCACTAATCGCACCAGGGTTTACCGGGGCGTTCTCTTATTCCCCCAGTGCTCATTTGCCGGCAAGTCTCCTCCGCGGGAAGCCCAGTGTCCAAATTGACCATGAGTTGGTACGTTGTGGTATAATAAATATATCCGATACAATGAGGACTGGCTTGCTTGTTGCTCGGTGGAGTGAGTGACGAGCAAGGGAGATTACTATTAGGCCTGGGACAGATTTGTCGGCCAGTATTCTTTGTGTGTAAATGATTTGGCGAAGATGGTGCTTCGTGCACTGATGTTGCACACAGTACACAGGAATATAACGTCTTAGATACATTAGATGCATCTGTATTCGGGGTTTTTGGGGAAGTGTCGGAATTGGCAGACGAGCATGACTTAGGATCATGTGCCGCAAGGCGTGGGGGTTCGACTCCCCCCTTCCCCATATTCCTGCACAGGACATCCCAAGCGTGTCCCACGCCGGTTAAGCGTCGGTCGAAGCCGCTTCGAACCTAGGATCAATAGCCTCTCTTGTCACGACGAATTGTGCGGCCACTTTCCATAGAGCGTTGGCAACGCACTTTGTACATTGCCTTCTTTGGCCAGCTGGTTTCGGCGATGGCCTTCTCTCTCATTTTCCCCTTCCTTCCGCTCTATGTACAGTACTTGGGCACACATATGGGGCCAAGTCTGGAGTTTTGGGCGGGCATGGCTTTCTCCAGCCAGGCGATTACGATGGCACTTGCCTCACCCATATGGGGTGCTCTGTCGGATCGCTACGGTCGCAAAGTGATGCTCGAGCGAGCCATGTTTGGCGGGGCTGTGCTCCTGTGCCTGATGGCCTTTGTGCGCTCTGCGGAGGAGCTGGCGCTGTTGCGTGCCATACAAGGGCTCATCACCGGCACCGTCTCGGCCGCAAATGCGCTGGTGGCTGGTGAGGCGCCGCGTGAGCGCATTGGATATGCAATGGGGCTGCTGCAAGTGGGATTCTGGGGTGGCGTTGCAGTGGGACCTCTGATCGGTGGTATCCTCGCTGATGCATGGGGTTTTCGCATCCCCTTTGTGGTGACTGGAGCGTTGTTGGCTATTTCTGGCTTTCTTATCTGGTTTGGTGTTCACGAACAATTTAACCCTGCCTTGTCGACCTCCCTGCGGGTGCGTGGGTTTCTGAGTGGCTGGAAGGAATTGCTGTGCCGCCCCGGGATCAGGATTACGTATACGATGCGCTTTGTCGCTACCGTCGGCCAGACACTGATCCAGCCCATCGCACCGCTCTTTATTCAGTCACTGCTGTCCTCTGGCGCTCCCGTTGGCACGTTTACAGGCGTCACGGCAGGCTTGGCCTCCGCCTCCAGCATTGGCAGTGCCATTTACCTGGGTCGATTGGGTGACCGTATCGGGCAGTGTCGCGTGTTGCGTGCCAGTTTGCTGACTGCCGCATTCCTCTACCTGTTGCAGAGCTTTGTGACAAACGCATGGCAACTCCTTGTCCTCCAGATGCTCGGTGGCGCAGCGCTAGGCGGTATTATCCCCACCCTCAGTGCTCTATTAGCACGCTATGGGCATTATGGGGAGGAGGGTAACCTCTATGGATTGGACAACTCGATCTCCTCGGCTGCACGTGCCACGGCACCTATGTTGGGTGCCGCCATTGCAATGGGATTGAACTTGCGCGCCACGTTTGTGGCCAGCGGTGTGCTTTTCTTCCTCTCTGCTATGCTCGCTAGTGTGGGATTTTTGCGCGAAGAACCCTCTCTGGGAAAAGAGACTTCCTCCTTTCATCCCGCGCAACGCTGACTGACTTCTTGGCCATATCGTTTCCGCTGTTACCTCTGGTTATGCGTCTCAAGAAGGTGTGGAAGTCTGCCAGTCTTGTCTAAGACCAGTGTATGTGGTAACTTTACTTAGAGGCAATTTTTGTATGGCAATATTCAAGAAGGCGGAGATGTAGCTATGGCACAGGTAGAATCTGCTGGCACCGAGGAACACCCCAGGCACATCGTGAAGCTGGAGCCGGGTGAGCGCGTCGCGCTATGTCGTTGTTTTGCATCCGAAAAGTTTCCCTTCTGTGATGGCCATCACAGAGAGCTACACGGCCGGGGGCCCGTCGTCGTTGTGGCTGAGGCGCCTCAATCAGACCAATCAGTGAACACACAGTGATGGAGCGACCGCCCTGCATATGTAGTCATAATGGCTGCTTCTTGTCCATCCTGAGGAACGAGTTGCACCGCCTGTCGAGTGAGGTCTAATGATATCCCATTTAGAAACTGTGGAGTTTTGTCTATCCAATGGTTTGAAAGTCTTGGTGCGACCAGTTCATAGCGCGCCAGTCGCCACCTGCTGGGTGTGGTATCGGGTGGGCTCCCGAAACGAAATTCCCGGTCGCACGGGCATTTCGCACTGGGTCGAGCATATGATGTTCAAGGGAACGCCTGCCTTTCCCAAGGGTAGCATCATGCGGCTGATTAACAAGAATGGCGGACAGATAAACGGCTTCACCTCAGAAGATTACACCGCCTATTTCGAGACGCTGCCCGCCGACCGCATCGATCTGGCACTGCGTATTGAGGCAGACCGCATGGCAAACTCAGTCTTCGACCCTGCTGAGGTTGAGGCGGAGCGCACCGTGATCATCTCCGAGCGTCAGGGCAACGAAAATTTCCCGGAGTTTCTTTTGAACGAGGAGGTGGTCGCGCTCGCCTTCCGCGCCCACCCCTACCGCCATCAGGTGATCGGCTGGAAAGAAGACCTGCGGCGCATCACGCGCGATGAGTTGTGGACCCATTATCGGACGTACTACGGGCCGCACAATGCTGTGTTGGTAGTCGTCGGGGATATTTCGCCACCGGCGGTGCAGAAGCGTGTAGAGGAGCTCTTCAGCGCCATTCCGGCTGGTGATCCACCGCCACCAGTGATTGCCAGTGAACCTCCTCAGATGAGCGAGCGGCGTGTCGTGGTGCGTCGGCCAGGCACAGCGCAATATTTTCTGGCCGCCTTTCACGTGCCTGAAGCGCGCCATCCTGACAGCTTCCCGCTGTTGGTACTCGAAGCTGTGCTTTCGGGCGCTAGTCCGATGTCCATGACTGGCGGTGCGACTGCCACCCATCGCAGTGCGCGCCTCTACCGTGTGTTGGTCGAAACGGATCTCGCAGTGCGTGCTGGGTGTGACTATTCGTTCAATCTTGACCCAGGGCTTTTCCTCTTCAGCGCTACTGTGCGCGACGGACGCTCGTTGGCTGAGGTTGAAGCGGCTATGTGGAAGCAAATCGAGCTCTTACAGCACGAGCCGGTAAGCGTCGAGGAACTCCAGAAAGCCCAGAAGCAAGCGCGAGCCCAGTTTGCCTACGCACTGGAAAGCGTCACCAATCAGGGCTTTTGGCTTGGCCTGATGGAAATGGTGGATACGTACAAGAGCTTCGAGTCGCTCCTGGACAAGCTGGCTGCCGTTACCCCTGCTGATGTGCAACGCGTGGCACAAACCTACCTGACGGAAACCAACCGGACGGTCGGTTGGTTCGTACCGACTGATCATCGGGAGGCCTGAGAGTGGGCGTATACTTATCCCCTTCGCCAAATGAGCACGCGCCTATTGGACCGCATACCATCCGTCATTTCACGCTGACAAACGGTATCCGTGTGGTGGTACAAGAGAATCACACCAGTCCCAGCGCGGTGATCTGTGGACACCTGTGGGCCGGCAATGTGAGCGATCCACCGGAGAAAGTGGGTCTGGCTGACTTCACAGCGGCAGCGGTGCGGCGTGGATCCACCACACGCACGTATCAAGAAATCAACGAACTGGTCGAGTCGGTGGGTGCCAGC
Source organism: uncultured Ardenticatenia bacterium (assembly GCA_937127125.1). Lineage (GTDB taxonomy): Bacteria > Chloroflexota > Anaerolineae > 4572-78 > NAK82 > NAK82. The sequence continues at coordinate 61,755 of CAKZLO010000020.1, read as the reverse complement.
GTGTTTTTCGATGCCGGTCGACGCCTGACCCGCTTTGGTGGTAAGTCCCTGGCCGAGGACTTGACTCTTCTGGTGGATGTTCTGGCTGATCTGCTCCTACATCCCTCTTTCCCACCTCAAGAGATCGAAAAGCTGCGTGGACAGGCGCTCACTCACTTAAAAGAGTTGGAAGATGATACCCGTCATCTCGCAGACCGTGAGTTCAGACGGTTGCTATATCAGGACCACCCCTATGGCTGGCCGGTAGAAGGTACCCTGGAGAGCATCCCACTCATCCAGCGCAACGACCTGGTAACTTTCTATCAGACGCATTACAGACCCGAGGGGGCTGTCATTGTGGTGACAGGCGACGTGAGTGCTGAAACCGTTGCTGAGCTCCTCGAGAAGCACCTGGGCAGCTGGCGAGGAGATCCGTCCTATGCGGCTGTGGCCGCCGAGATGCCACCGGTGAGTGCACCACAAGATGCACGCCGCAGTGTTCGTGTCCTGAGCAACAAGACACAGGTGGACATCGTGTTCGGCACTGTGGGACTGCCACGCACGGCACCTGATTTCTATGCTGCACGCGTGGCGGACACCATTCTCGGGCATATGGGATTGATGGGGCGATTGGGTGATACCGTGCGAGATCAACTGGGGCTGGCTTACTACGTCTACTCCACTTTGGAGGCTGGGCTTGGCCCTGGCCCGTGGAGTGTGTCAGCTGGCGTGGCACCTGAGCATGTCGAGCAGGCTATTGATGCAATCACGGCGGAGATTGTTCGGATGCGCGATCAGCTGGTGTCCGAACAGGAGCTCGAGGATGCCCAAGACTACTTGACAGGCACGCTGCCACTGCGCCTCGAAACAAATGAAGGCATTACGGCTACCCTGCTCAACATGGAGCTCTACGGATTGGGTGACGATTACATCATCCGGTATCCATCAATTATTCGTTCGGTAACGCGTGACGAGATTCAAGCGGTAGTGCGCAAGTACTTGGACGTGGAACGTTTTGCGCTGGCGGTCGCCGGTCCATATCAAATGTGAGCGGAGAATATCCCGATGAGAGTCGAGCTCTTGCCGCGCGTCTGCTTGGGGCATTTTCCCACCCCGCTCGAGGAGATGCCACGCCTGGCGCATCACCTCGGTATGGCGCGTTTGTTGGTCAAACGTGACGACCAGACCGGTCTGGCCGGTGGCGGCAACAAGGCACGCAAGTTGGAGTTCTTGGTAGCAGATGCGCTGGCCCAAGGTGCCGACACGTTAGTCACAGCCGGTGCCCGCCAGAGCAATCACTGTCGTCAGACGGCGGCAGCTGCCGCGCATCTGGGGCTTGGATGTGTGCTGGTGCTGGGGGGAGATCCACCCACCGAGATACCCACAGGGAATCTGTTGCTGGATATGCTGTTGGGCGCTGAGCTGCACTGGAGTGGACCCTACCGGCGTGGCGAACAGCTGAACCAAGTGGTGGAGGCACTCCGCGCTGCCGGTCGACGACCTTATCTGATCCCCTACGGCGGCTCAAATGGGCTTGGGGCTGTAGGTTACGCATATGCAATGCAGGAGCTGGCAGGGCAGTGTGAAGACAGTATCTCTCTGGCAGCGATTGATCGGATTGTGATCGCTTCCAGCTCGGGCGCCACGCAGGCTGGGTTGGTGGTTGGTGCGCATATGGTCGGTTATCGTGGCCAGATCATCGGAATCGCCATAGACAAGGATGAAATGCCCGCTGTTCCCTATGTGGAGCGTCTCGCAATCCTTGCCAACGAAGCTGCTGCGCTTTTGGGTATCACGAAGACGTTTAGCTCTCAGGATTTTGTCGTCATTCGAGATTACCTCGGCGCTGGCTATGGCGTGGTGGGCAAGCTGGAACGTGAAGCAATTCGGCTGGTTGCCCGTTATGAGGGGTTGCTCCTCGATCCAGTCTACACCGGGCGCGCTATGGGCGGTTTGATCGACCTGATCCATCGTCGCATTATCATGCCAGAGGAGACCGTTCTCTTCTGGCACACTGGTGGCACGCCCGCCTTGTTCGCCTATGCCCAAGCGCTGGTCTGAATCGCCCTGGTTAGGTCTCATTTTGATGCTGTACCTGGCGCTGGGCAGCCTATACGCCACACTGACGCCCCCATGGCAGGCTCCGGACGAGCCGGCTCATTACAACTATGTGCGCCATCTGGCAGAGTACGGCAGCCTGCCTGTGTTGCATTTTGGTGATTACCCTCATGCATATTTGGAGCAACTCAAGGCAGCGCGTTTCCCCCGAGAGATGTCTATAGCACCACTGTGCTATGAGTCATGGCAACCCCCACTGTATTACTTGTTGGCCATGCCGGTATATCAACTGTCTGGGGGTAATCTCATAGCGCTGCGAATGGTCTCTGTATTCCTTGGTGCATGGCTGGTAGTGGTCGCTTACTGGATGCTACGCGTATGGTTCCCCGACCGCAGTGCATTAGCATTAGGAACGGCTGCTTTTGTGGCGTTTGTGCCTATGCATCTGGCTATTTCAGCTTCGGTGAACAACGATGTGCTGGCTGAATTGCTGATCAGCTTGACCGCGTGGCGCACTCTGGTTTGCGCTTCGCGCCCGGAGAGATGTCTTGGGTGGAGATGGCAGGCCTTCACTGGTATATTGCTTGGATTGGGATTGCTGAGCAAACTCACCTTCTACTACGTGGCGTTGCCACTGTTTGCGCTGGGACTCTGGTGGCAACATCGTAATGTCATTGCCATCATACGCCACCACTTTGTTACGTTTGGAATAGCTCTCCTTCTTGTCATACCGTGGTACCTTCGCAACCTGGCTATCTATGGCTGGCCTGATCTGTTGGGCAAGCTGCACCATGATGTTGTGGTAGTGGGGCAGCTGCGCACCGTCGATTTTCTGGCTCAGGTAGGCTGGACAGCTTACCTGGAGAACTTTGTCGTTAGCACTTTCCAGAGTTTCTGGGGGCAGTTTGGGTGGATGGCTGTGCCGATGGATGCGCGTACTTACCTGCTGCTGGGCGTCCTGTCGGCTTTGGCCGCGCTGGGAGGTGTGGTAGTATTATGGAATCGACCTCGCTGGCAACACGAAGCGACCAGAGTAGCCTTTCTGGCGGCTTGGCTGGCGCTAACGGTTATAGGTTATATCTACTACAACACGACCTTTGTCCAGTTTCAAGGACGTTACTTGTTCCCCGGCTTGGTACCGCTGGGACTTTTCATCGTCACCGGCTGGCGCACCGTCCTGACACGACGATGGGCACTGCCGGGAGCAGCTATGTGTCTGGTTGTCACATTGGTTGGGGTGGCCACTGGGATTTCTAAAGGTGAGTTGGACAAAGGTAACCTTTCGTTGGGTCTGTGCGCGGGTGCTATGTTAACGGTTCGCCGCTGGTTGCCACAACGTTGGGACGTCTGGTTGTGGGTGTTGCCGTTGATCATACTGGCCGGGTTGGCTGGTTACAGCCTATTCGCTTTTATCGTGCCCAATTTGTAAAAGCGATTTTGAAAGCATCATGAGTTTGCTGGACATTCTCTTGATGGCGGTGGGATTGGCGATGGATGCATTTGCAGTGTCGCTAGGCATAGGGACTACACGTGTAGTCTGTGCGCCGCGCTCTATTTTTCGCCTCTCCTTTCACTTCGGCTTCTTCCAGTTTATGATGCCGATCTTGGGCTGGCTGGCAGGCGGTCGCCTTGCTGGATTCATCAGCGATCTTGCTCATTGGGTAGCGCTCGGGTTGCTGACACTTGTCGGAGCGCGTATGATACGCTCCGGACTAGATTCCGATGCAACAGCGTTCGGATGTGATCCATCGCGCGGTAAGATGCTTAGCACCTTGAGTATTGCCACCAGCATTGATGCCTTTGCTGTCGGGCTAAGCTTGGCAATGTTACGTGTCGACATCCTTTATCCCAGTGCCATCATTGGGATTGTGGCCAGTACGCTCTCGTTGATCGGTTTGCTGATCGGACATCGGTTGGGGATTATGTTCGGTAAACGCATGGAGATCGTAGGCGGCCTGATCCTGATCGGGATCGGCGTGCGCATTGTGATGTCGCACGTCCAGCTAATTTAAGAGGAGGCGGTCTGTGGGATTCTTGGACAGCTTGAAAGGATTGTTTGGAGGCGCGGGAACCGCGTCCAGTGGTGGTTACTACATTTACGTACGTTGCAACCGTTGCGGGGAGGCGTTGCAAACCCGTGTTAACCTGCAAAATGACCTGAGTGAAAGCGACGCTGGCGGTTACATGGTGAATAAGACATTGGTTGGCAGCGGACGTTGTTTTGAGCGCATTGAAGTACACCTCGAGTTCAATCCAGCGCGCCAGCTCGTCAGTCGTGAAATCAGCGGCGGAGAGTTTATTACCGCTCAGGAGTACGACCAATACTGGGCTCAGAGCGGCAGCCCTGCCCCTCGTGTCACCAGGTAACGCAACACGTCAATTGCGCCGATCTCCACGAACGCAATGACCAAGCCGACCGATAAAGGTAAAGCTGCTTGCCACCACTTCTTGGCATACCCATAGCGGTTGAACAGCATCAGGATCAAGGTGGTGTTTAAGGCGGTCAGTAGGGTCAACACGCCTATGGCGCTCAAGATAGCCAGCGGATACAATAATAGAGGAGGTTCCAGAACTACCAGGACCATCACACCGAGGCCAGCTACGACCAAAATTCCCAGTTCCTTGAAGTTCTTGACCGAAGGAACATTTGTCACATCATGCCACAAGCTGTAGTTGAGCACTGGATAGATAATACAGCTGATGGCAAGGCCGCTCAGTGTCCCTGTTGTCAGGCGCAGCCAGTTATGTGGCTGGTATAGATGGGGTAACCATGGGAAAAAGGTCAAGTAGGAATTGAGCCCATCTATGCCGAGCGCCATGAGGAAGATCACCAGCACGACCGCGACGGGCACATGTGGTAACCCAACGGCACGATGCCGTCTCCATAGCGTCAAGAGGACAAAGCCGGTTAGAGCACCCAGGAATGTACCACTGCAGCGCGCGCATAACGGTAGCTGCTCGCCTGCAATGTGAAAGGAACGCTCTGGCAGCTGATGGCAGACGGCGTAACCGATCAGTCTGGTCTTGACCAGTATGTCACCGGGAGACAGTGCAAGGAAAACGCCTATTAGCCCTAGAGGGATAAGCCACACTGCCCAGCGGAAGTAGCATCTCACAGTAGATAGGACAAGATTACCGGAGGTTTCGGAGTACTCTTTCGCTGTACAATCATCCATAGCAAACTTAGACCAGCACAAAAGTATGCCTAATTATACGCGCGACCCAGCCCTATGTCCACATGTGCCCGGCGAAGATCTTTTCGTGTCGTCTGCCGCTCGCAGATCTCTCTGTGATGGTGACACCTGTTTAACGAGGAGAACCGATTGCGCTTGCCCAGCTGGCTTATTCGGTTGATCTTTCGCCTGCTTTATTATGAGATGGCCTTCGCCTACGATGCGGTGGCTTGGTTGGTTTCCTTCGGTCAGTGGGGTGCATGGCGCCGCACCGTTATACCCTATCTGCGCAACGGGCCATTGCTCGATCTGGCACACGGCACGGGTGGACTGATGGCAGATCTGGTGGATGTTGGTTTGATGCCTGTCGGGGTTGATCTGTCTCCCTATATGGGGCGCATTGCCAGGCGGAGGCTGCTGCACAAGGGGGTGTTACCGCGCCTGGTACGTGCCAAGGCACAATATCTGCCCTTTCGCGACGGCAGCTATGCAAACATTGTAATGACATTCCCCGCTGAGTTTGCACTGGAAAGCGAAACGCTATTGGAAGTGGCACGCGTACTGCGGCCACACGGCCGGCTGGTGATCGTGGCAATGGGCTATATGCGCTCGGTCCCTGTGCTGCGACAGCTGATCCAGTGGGCATATGCGGTCACCACGGTGCGCAAGGTTTCGGAGGAGGACGTGCTCGCCCGTGTGCGAGCTGCAGGCTTCATAGTGCGCTGGGAAGACGCCCGACTGGGTGATGCGCGTGCGCGTCTCTTGGTGGCGACACGGTGTGGATCAGCATGACGTTGCAATCGGGTCCTGGACAGCCTCATATGTTTGCTCTACCAGGTACTACTGCACAGCGCTGGAAAATCAGTTGGATGGCAACTTTTGTGAGGTGGCTGAGGCTTACTTTTCTGGCGATATCATGTGTCTTTCTCGTGGCCTGCGCTGTTCTGGTTCCGCAGCCTGCTCCTCTTCTACCCCGCGGACAGGATGACACGGCCGGCTTCGAGCCGCAGGCGGAGACTTCCTCGTTTATCCGCTCATTTCGCGCACCAGCCAGCGGTCACGAAATGTTGCTCTTCGCCTCTGATCGCGCCGGTAACGGGGATATCTTCGTCGCCCACCCGGGGCAGAAGGCTCTCAATTTAACGGATCATCCAGCTGGCGACTGGGACGCCAGCTGGTCACCCACGTGTGGTAATCCGGCCATGACGTGCCGTATCGCTTTCACCAGCCACCGCAGTGGTGATAGTGAAATCTGGGTAATGGATCAGTACGGCACCAACTTGGCCAATGTGACTCAGCACCCCGCGTGGGATTACTGGCCTGCCTGGTCGCCGGACGGCACGCGCATTGCTTTCATCTCTGAGCGCGACGGAGACCCCGAGTTGTTTGTGCAGTCTCTGGATGGTGGTGAAGCAGTACAGCTCACTTTCAACGAAGAAAGCGACCGTTTGCCTGCTTGGTCTCCGGATGGTACACGCATCGCCTTTGCCGCCGTGCGTGGTGACGCGGAAGAGATTCACATTATCAACCCCGATGGTCGGGATGAGCATACCCTCACGCGGTGGCCTTTGAGAGCCAGTGCCCCTGCCTGGTCGCCGGATGGACGCGAGATTGCGTTCGTGGGATGGACTGAAGAGAATCGATTGGGTATCTACATACTTAAGATGGATGGGCGCAACCCATGGCGCGTGTGGCAGGGTAGCAGCTGGATCGGTTCATTGAGCTGGTCACCTGGGATATCCGGGACGGATGGTAGTTGGCTTCTCTTTACCTCGTGGCAGGATGGCAATCACGAGCTATATGCCCTGTCCCCGCGTGGTAGCTCTGAGCCAGTGCGTGTTACTTACAATTTAGCTTGGGACGACTTCCTCGAATTGCGCGGCGGCACCACGTTGCGACCAGACAACTGGCTGATAGACACGGGCGAGGAAACAGCCGCCGATATGGCTGCATCATCCACACCACTGGACGATAGCTTTGCTTATGGCTTCAATATAGCAGACCTGAGCAAGACATACCTGATACGCGACTTGAACCTGCACTGGGCGAAAGGCTATGTTAACTGGGAAACGGTCGAGCCTCGCCCTGGAAAATATCGTTGGGTCGACCCTGACAATACGGTTGCAGCCTTCCAGAGCCAGCAGCTGCGCATTCTGTTGCGCGTCCACGGCACACCGGCGTGGGCTAGGCCATCGGGAACTTTCTTGAGTCATCCTCCGAATAATGTGGACGACTTTGGACGCTTCATGAGCGAATTGGCACAGCGCTATCGCGGTCAGGTCGCTGCCTATGAGATCTGGAACGAGCCCAACTTAAACTATGAGTGGGGATATCTCCCTCCTGATCCAGAGCGTTACACCCAGATGCTCCAGACCGCCTTTCGTGCTGTGAAAGCAGCTGATCCTCAGGCATTGGTCATTAGTGGTGGCCTGGCTACTACCGGTCAGGGTAGTCCTAATGCGTTGGGTGACCTGGAATTTCTGGAAAGGATGTATGCTGCTGGTGCGCGCGGTTATTTCGATGCACTCGGCAGTCATCCTTATCCCTTTGGGAATCCCCCGGATTATCGGGATGCCTGGGGATTAAGCCTGGCGCGTGTGGCCGAGCAGCGTCAGGTTATGCTCGCCCATGGTGACCCTGACACACCGATCTGGATCACTGAGCTGGGTTGGGTGTTGCATAGCAGCTGGGACTTGGTCGAGCATGAGGCGATTGGAGTGAATGAGCTGGAACAGGCACAATACTTAACACGTGCGTACGAAAAGATAAGAACAGAATGGCCTTGGGTGCACGGGCTCTTCATCTTCAATCTGGATTTCAGCACTGTTCCCTGGTATACTGCTGCGGAGCCTATGCGTTGGTACGCAGTGCTTAACCCGGACCGTACTCCGCGGCCAGCGTATACCAGTATCAAGTCCCAGATGATGCATTCCTTAGAGCGTTGAGTAGAATGTTATGCGCGTTGTCGTGAAACTTGGAACTCGCACGCTTACTATGGGTGGCGATCATCTCAGCCGCCCACGTATGCTGGAGATCGTGCGTCAGGTAGCAACTCTGCACGAGCAGGGTCATGAGATTCTCTTGGTCTCTTCGGGTGCCATCTTTGCTGGGCGCGAGCGTATGGGATTCTCATCACAGCAGAAGAACATCGCGTTTAAACAGACAATGGCAGCGATCGGCCAAGTCGTCCTTATGGGACTCTATGAACAGTTCTTCGATTACTATGGTATTCGTGTGGCACAGGCACTGCTGACCCGCCATGACTTTGTCGATCGAGAGTGCTACTTGAACGCTCGCAACACGCTTCTGTCTCTGCTCAGCTTGCGCACGATACCTATCATCAACGAGAACGATGTGGTGGCGGTCGAGGAGATCAAAATCGGCGACAACGATAACCTGTCAGCGCTAGTGGCGAATTTAGTAGACGCTGATCTGCTGATCATTCTGACGGACCAAGCCGGCCTCTTCACGGCTGATCCGCGCCACAATGCGCAAGCCCAGCTCATTACCGAAGTGCCCGTGATCACCGACGAAATTCGTCGTCTGGCGGGTGGGAGAGGTTCGGCGGACAGTGTGGGTGGAATGGTCACCAAGATTGAAGCTGCCGAGCTGGCCACGCGTTCGGGTAGTGAAGTGGTCATCGCCGCCGGATGGGAACCGAACGTGCTCCTGCGCCTGGTGGCGGGTGAGGCTCTTGGCACGCGTTTCCGCGCCGTCGTCAGCCATATGGAGAGTCGTAAGCGCTGGATACTGGCGGAGCCGCCAGCTGGTGACATCTACTTAGATAATGGTGCTGCTCAGGCAGTGGTAGAACGTGGGAAAAGCTTGCTGCCTGTAGGGGTTTTACGCGTGGTGGGTGATTTCAAACGCGGACAGACGGTGCGTTTGATGGATGAGACTTACAATGAGCTGGCACGTGGTGTCACCAATTACGACGCTGTGGCGCTACGTGCCATCCAAGGACACAAATCGTCTGAGATCCCAGCCATTCTGGGTTATGATTATGGACCAACCGTTGTGCATCGTGATAATTTAGTATTGGTGTGTGTCGAACTTGGAGGAATTTCTCGAGGAGGTTGTTCTCAGGAGAGCGGGCTATGAAAGTCGGCCTCATTAGTGACACCCACGCTATGGATAAGCGGTTGCCCCAGACGGTGTTGGATGCCTTTGATGGGGTGGAAATGATTCTCCATGCCGGCGATCTGGTCACCCAGGAAGTTCTCAGCGCTCTGGCAGAGATCGCGCCGGTGACTGCAGTGCACGGCAATCTGGACACGCCAGCGACACGGCTTGCATTGCCCTATAAGACGGTCGTTCTTGTTGAGGGCAAACGCATTGGCCTCATTCATGGGGATCGAGTCCCCAATCCCAACCGTGTGCTCCCGCCACCGATCGATTACGCTGCTCTCCATACCTACTTGGTCAGCGAATTTGCCAATGAGGTACCTGACTGTATCGTGTATGGTCATACGCACCAAGCACACATCGCCAGTTACCAAGACATCCTGATGGTAAACCCGGGCTCGGCCACGCGGGGCAGCGGTGGCCGAAACACAGTTGGCTTGCTGGTCGTCCGCGATGGCCAGCTGGAAGCCCAGATTATCCCGCTTTGAGTAGAGAATTCTGAGATCAGGGGGTAAGGCCTCGGGAAAACCCATCAAATTGTTCAGGGGGCACACTGTCAGTATAATTACTAAACTTGCGCTAGTTAATTGCAGGTGTCAGAGGCACGCTCGCTGGGATAAACGCCCCCGCCTATGGAGGAGTAGATCGTGGGTCAAACGTGGAACGATGAGAGCTATGATTCATCCTACTACCAATATGCTGAGGAAGACTACAGGTACGATGTTGAGCCGCCGGTGCCATCCCCTCGTCCGACCGGTTTGCTCACTGTAGCGTTGATTGTTGGGGTTGTCGCATGTTCGTGTCTCAGTTGTCTGGTTGGAGCAGGCATCGGTTTGGTGGCATGGGAGGAGTTGAACGCTGGATCACAGGCCAGCGTCCAACAGGAGGATTCCTCACGTACAGCCTCTCGCGTTAGGACAACGTGGCGCAGCACCGAGGTAGTGGATGCATTCTTGAACGCCGGTCTGGAATGTGAGAATCCACAACCTCTAGCAGTAGATGATGGTGCGGCACCCTTTGTAGCCGAAGAGGCAATTCGTTTCCTGTTACCCTCTGTGTGTGAAGGGTGTAGCGGGCGCGTTTACAGCTTCAACGACCAGACCCAGCTAGACCAGGCGAGAAATTATTACATTAGTTTGGGGGACCGAGATCCTCAGTACTTCTCATGGGTCTATGTGAGGGACAACGTTCTGGTGCAGCTCAATGGTCGGATGCCGGAAGAACAAGCCAGGCTGTACCGACGAGCCCTTATGGATATGCGGTAGATAGCACTATTATCGCAAGCAGACAGTCGTTTGGGTTGTAGGCAGACGGAAATCTTTTTAGGTGCACGCTATGATCATTCGTGCGGTCATCTTTGACTTTGGCGGTGTGTTGGTGCGCACCGAGGATGCCAGTGGACGACGCAAATGGGAGCAGCGGTTGGGGCTCTCTCCAGGTGAATTGGATCGGTTGGTGTTTGCCTCTGATCTTGCGCAGCGTTCTATGATCGGGCAGGCCACTCAACGAGATGTATGGTCTCACATCGCCGCACGGTATGGGCTCGATGACATAGCGTTGCAGCAAATGCGGCGCGACTTTTGGTCTGGTGACCGCTTAGATGAGGATCTGGTGCAATTTCTGGGGATGCTACGGCCGCGTTACAAGACTGCTATTCTCAGCAATGCCTGGCCGGGCGCGCGTCGAATGTTCACCGAACACTTCCAGCTTCATACAGTGGTGGATGAGTTTATCATCTCATCGGAAGAGGGGATCGCTAAGCCTGATCCGCGTATCTACCAGATTGCGTTACAACGACTGAGCGTGCAGCCGCATGAGGCCATCTTTGTGGATGATTTCCCCGAGAACATCGAGGGTGCACAACGGTTGGGCATAACAGCAGTGTTATTCCACAACACCAGCCAGGTGATTGCCGAAGTACAGCGTCATCTGAACGGAGGCACGTGACAGTGCGCGGGGGTGCCCCGGGTCTTCTATCTCAGATGTCTCAAAGGCTTGCAGGACAGGTTACAGCTTCTGCAAATCAGCTGAAAGATGGCCCGACTGATCTTATACATCCTCGCCCCGTCGATCCGCTGGTTGCTTACATTCGGTTCCTCAATACGCTCACTTCGATGCCCGAAGTACGAAATGCCATTGCTGAAATCAAAGAACACCTGCGCCCCGACGGGGGAAATCTGCCTCGGTGGGAAGCAGATTTTCTGCTGGCACGCCTGGATCAGGTGGCTGCGTCCCGTACTCTGGAGCGGGCACGTTATTATCTAGCCCGCTTGGAACGCAGCCTCAGCCAGACGCGCACTAATGGCGTGAATGATATCAATCTCAACCGTTGGCAAGAATACAGCGACATCCTCACCGATAGCTTATGGATCATTGAGCGACGCGACAACTCAGGTGTTCACTCGGCCAGCTACTGGGGCAACTTCATCCCCCAGATCCCTTACCAGATGATGTGCCGTTACACACGACGCGGGGAGTGGGTGTTGGACCCCTTTGCTGGCGCGGGAACAACCCTTATCGAGGGAAAACGGCTAGGGCGGCACACGATTGGCATTGAGCTGCATCCGTCAGTGGCTGAACGGGCACGTCTGCTGATTGCTGCAGAGCCTAACCCTTATTACACGGTAGCAGAAGTGGTCACGGCCGATAGCTGCGCGCTTGACTACGGCGCATTGCTGGCCCAGTATGGGCAGCGTTCAGTCCAGCTGGTGATTATGCATCCACCCTATTTCGACATCATCAAATTCAGTGAGGACCCGCGTGATCTCTCCAACGCTGGTTCAGTCGAGAACTTTTTGGAGCGCTTAGGTCAAGTGGTTTATCGTGCTGCTGACGTGTTGGATGCAGGGCGTTATCTGGTGCTGGTTATAGGGGACAAATATGCTGGAGGCGAGTGGATTCCGCTTGGCTTTCGTGCCATGGAAGTGGTGCTGAACGCAGGCTTCACGCTGAAGAGCATCATAGTTAAGAACTTCGAGCAGACGACAGCCAAGCGCACTCAAAAGGCATTGTGGCGCTACCGTGCCCTTTTGGGAGGCTTTTACGTCTTCAAGCATGAGTATGTGTTTGTGTTCCGTAAGAGGTGTAAGCATAGCGGCAAGCCTCGGAGGCGATGATAATGAAACATCGTGAACGTGTTTTGATGGCCCTGAGTCACGAAAAACCTGACCGCTGCCCAATGCAAATCAGCTTCACACCCGAGTTCGCCGAACGCTTGCGTGCTGAGCTGATGTTTCACAACCATCGTGTGAGCCTTTCCGAGACGTATCGCGTACACAATCCCCACGGCGGCGGCAATACCTATGAGCTGGAGCGTGCTCTGGGGGAGGACATGCTGCTCACTTCGGTCGGTTGGGCCAATTCTTATTACCAGGCGGTCGGTACCTACACGGATGAATGGGGGGTAGTTTGGCATACTGTCCCTTATGAAACCCCTTTTGGTACGGGTCACTACACGGAAATGGTGGGACATCCTCTGGCTGACGAGGCGGCGCTCGGCTCTTATCGCGCTCCTGACCCCAACCGTCCTGAGCTTTACCAGGATGCTGCCTGGACGATTGAACAGTTCAAGGACGAGTACTGGGTTGTTGGTGTGACAGTATGCACGATCTGGGAGACTGCCTGGGCTTTGCGCGGTTATGAACAGATGATGGTCGACTTGGTGACAAACCCTGATCTGGCGGAGGTGATCCTGGACATTCCGTATCGTTATCATTTAGCCGCAGCCAAGAGGCTGGTTGAGATGGGAGTGGACATGATCTGGGTCGGCGACGATGTGGGGGCACAACATACTATGCTGATGTCACCCGCAACTTGGCGACGTCTCCTGAAACCGCGCCTCGCCAATTTTATTGCTACCATTAAGGAGATCAACCCCCAACTGAAGGTGGCGTATCACTCCGACGGTTACATTTGGCCCATTATTCCCGAGCTGATTGAGATCGGGGTGGACGTGCTGAACCCGATCCAACCGGCCAGCATGAATCCAGCCGAGGTAAAACGGAAATTCGGCAAAAACCTCTGTTTCTGGGGAACGGTAGATGAACAGCATACGTTGCCCTTTGGTAGTCCGGAAGAGGTTGCCAATGAGGTGCTCGAACGGCTGCGCACAGTGGGAGCTGACGGTGGACTGATCATCGGCCCCACTCACCACGTCCAACTGGACACCCCGATGGAGAATTTCTGGGCTATGGTGAGAACGATCACGGAGGCTTCCTACCGATAGCACTTTTTTTCTAACTGTAACAATCAATATTGACAAAACGAGAACTTTGAAGTATCATTGTATGAAGAAACAGCAAGGGTCTGAGAGCTTGCGGTGAGGCAATGACACGCAGTGGTGTTGGTGACGATCTGAGAACTTTTTCCATACGCCCAAAGGTGTGCCGTGCTCCACACCACAAAAGTTATCTAGACACAGGAGCTACAACGTCGTGCCAGCAGTTCCTCTCTATACTTCCTTCATTCTGCAATGTTGCCCAATTTGACCCCGCGGCCAAAGCTGGGCTCATTTCTGCGGATGTATTTTCTTGTGTGCGTGTTCGAAGCGCTTCCCCCGAGATGATCCATGTCGACATCACCATTGGGATCGATGATATTGGCTAGGACACGGCAGGTGGTGAGCGCTTAAGTATGTTTCCATTATTAGGTTTGTACCATAAGGTACAGTAAAAAATCAGCGTTTGGCCATATCAAAGAGGAGGGAAATGCTATGAGTAGCAAGAAAACTGAAAACGCTTTGTTGAACCAGCTTCGCAACGGTCGTCTCACTCGCCGTCAGTTTCTGATCAATATGATGGCAGCTGGTCTAGCTGCCGGCGGAGTGAAAGTATTGTCTCCTGCGAGCGGTTTCGGCGGTCTCGCGTTCGCTCAGGAGGGCCGCCCCCTGACCCCCACCTTCTATGAATGGATCGTAAGCATCCATCCGCTCATCAAGGATGAGGTCGATGCCAAATTCCCCGGTGGCGTGAACTCTCAGATTGCACCGGTGGAGGGCTTCGATGTGGCCCGCTTCGTTGCCGAGGCCAAGATGGGGCAGAGCACATGGGATGTCTATGTCGGTATGACCCCCTTCGTCGAGATGGCTGGCTTGGTCAAGGCGGGCGTTATCGAGCCTTGGGATCCTTATATCCCGAAAGAAGTTCTGGATGATTTGATCCCCTCCATCCGTGAAGAGTGCACGGTGGATGGCAAGCTGTACTCATGGCCCTTCCTGATTGACGTGATCGTGCAGGCCTGGAACAACTCGATCACGAGCAAGGCAGGTATTGAGGATAAGGCACCTGCCAACTGGGACGAGTATTTGGCCAACTCCAAGCAGGTAGTGGACAGCGGCGCGGCCCCATATGGCTGCACCTTCGATGCGCACGGCTGGCGTTCGCTGGCGCCGATCACCCATAGCATCAGCACGAACTGCTACTATATGCTGGAGGGTGATCCCAGTGGTGTGCCGCTCTACGACTTCACCAGCGAGCCAGCCTTGCAGGCGCTGGAGATTATGAAGCGGATGCTGGAGCTCTCATCGGCCAACGCGCTGCAGCCCGGGACGACGGATGGTGGCGTGAATCTGACACCGGATGAAGTAGCGTTCGGTGCTCAGCGGGTGGCTTACTATGTCAAGTATCAGAATGCTCCACTCCGCTATGCGAGGAAGTGGCCCGATCCCTCAGCCTTGCGTCTGGCGGCACTGCCCAGTGGCGGTGAGGGGGCGACTGTCTTCTGGACCACTGGTGCTTGCCTCTTCAAGTATGGCCAGAACAAGGAAAAGGCTGTCGAGTACATGAAAGCGCTGACTTACAATATGGCCATCTGGAAAGACTCAATCTCTGGCGTCCCCTCTGGTCACCACCCTGGTCAGCTACCTCCATTCCAGTCAATTTGGGATCAGATGAAGAAGGAAAATCCCGACTGGTTGCAAGCGAACCCATGGGCCTTCTTAGTACTTGACCAGCTGAAGGTAGCCAAGGCGATTCCCAACCACAAGTACGGGCTGCAGCAGTTCATCATTGGCCAGCCTTACTGGGAGAAATATCTCACTGGTGAGGAGCCCGATCCCAAGAAGGCGATGCAAGAGGCCAAGGATGCCGTTGTCGCTGAGATGAAGAAGGTCGGCGACCTGTAGTCGTCTGAGCGAGACATGTGGGTCATTCACGGGCTAGGTAGTGTAGAAGACGTGCCGGGGTGGTGCTGCGGCACCACCCCACTTTGTTCAGTCCTCTGAATCCCTTGAGAGATGGCTCTAGCCAGCTCCGGTTAACCCAACAAGGAGTGCACATGGCATCTACAGCTATCAGCAAACCAATTGCACATCGCCGTTCGCGTTTGTATGGGTTGCGCGACGGTGTAAATTGGCTGTACGTGCTCCCGGCGCTTTTCTTCTTTTGCATGTACATGCTATACCCAATCATTGAAGTCATTGTCATATCCTTCACTGATTATAAATTCCTCAGCAGCGAACCGATGCGGTTCACTGGGCTCACCAACTTTATCAATGCGCTTCAGGATCCCCTTGTACATAAGGGATTGTTGCGTGCCCTTTATTTCACCAGCATTTTCCTCCCGGGGGTGATTTTCATCCCGCTCTTTGTGGCCATTCTGGTGGACCGTGTAACGAATCCGGCGTTGGCCAGCCTTTATCGCGTCATTCTGCTTATTCCTGCGGTGATCCCCGGGCCGATGATCTTCGTCCTGTGGCGTTGGATGTATGATTTTGAGGTAGGCCCCATCAACACCATCTTGGTCAATTACCTGAATTTATTTACCTATCGCAACGCGCCGCAATGGCTGGGCAACTCGCCGCTCACTATTCCTGCCATTGCGTTCGTGGAATGGTGGTGGGGACTAGGCTATCACACGATGTTCTTCTTGGCCGGCTTGGCCGCCATTCCTAAAGAGCTCTTTGAAGCAGCCAAAGTGGACGGTGCCAATGAATGGCAGATGTTTTGGAATGTCACGCTGCCGCGGCTGCGGCCCATCTTCGTTGTCCTTGTGGTTCTGCGGTTCGGTACGGCAATGGCTGTGATCGATGAGTATATCATCATGGGAGGGTTCAACCGGGCGTTGCCGACCTACACGTGGACTGTATACATGTGGCATTTGGCCTTTAACATTGGTAACTGGTTCCAGGGCTATGCTGCTGCTATCGGTTGGATCGGCGCAGCAGCGATGCTCGTGGTGGTAGGATTGCTATTCTACGTGTTCCGAGATCGTGACTGAGGAGTATGCAGAAATGGCTGTTTCCGCCAAGTCAATTGATTCTGCGCGCATAGCGACCCATCCATCGAAGAAGGGTCTCCACTGGTCAACCATCCTGTTACATGCCACGTTAATTTTCTTCTGTGCAGTGATCGTACTGCCATTGTTCTGGGTAGTCTTGATGTCGGTCAAGTCAATCCCGGACGCCTATTCAGGCTCTTTGTGGCCCAAGCAATTCGATTTCACGCATTATGGTTATGCCCTGCAAAAACTGCCTTACATATGGCGCAACTTCGGTAACAGTATCGTTGTGACATTCAGCACTGTGCTCATTACTAGCGCTTGCGCTGTGTTAGCAGCATATGCGATTGTGCATCTTCGCTTGCCCGGTAAATTGTTGCTGGTGTCATTGTTGGTGGGCACGCTTTATTTCCCTACTCGCCTGGTCTCCATTATTGGTATCTTTCGCATCCAGGCCTCGCTGGGTCTTATCAATACCATGCCCGGCCTCATTTTACCCTATGTGACGCTCAACTTAGCGCTTAGCATCCTGGTGATGAAAGGCATTTTCGAACAGATCTCACCCGAGATCCTCGATGCGGCCAGAATCGACGGGGCCAGTTCCTGGCGCATTTTGTGGATGGTAATGCTGCCACTTATTGCCAACGGGCTGGTGGTGTTGTTGATCATCAATTTCGTTACCGCGTGGGGAGAGTTTCTGCTCGCTTACACTCTCACCAACGACCAGGCTATGCGCACCCTGCCTGTGGCGCTCGCGACTGCTATGGGTGGCTTTGGTGAGTGGGCATGGCCAGCTCTAGCGGCCGTGTACGTGATGGCCATCACGCCTGGCATCACCGCTTTTGCTATCGCACAGCGCTGGTACATGAAGGGCTTGCAGGAAGGTGCGCTGAAGTTCTGATCCCTCGTTGCGGGCCAGACTGACTAGGGACATTGTTGCCGTCAGTGATGCGGGTGGGGGACGGCGAAACGGCATGTCCGCGTGTTAACCCAACAGCGCTGCACAGCCAAAGGTGATGACAACTCCCAGCACTTTCGTCATATCGGGACGATCAACTCCCATTACTAGTGCCACGACGTATAGGATAATCAGACGCAGGTTGACAATGGCATCCGTATAGGCCATGTTGGGAGCATTAGCGAGGGAGATGAAGAATGCAGCGTTGCCGATCGTCGAAGACGCGATGGTCAGCAAAATCGTGGGCAGGTCCCTTGATGGGCGCAGTGACTGACGTTGGTAAATGGCGCTTAACACGTAGAACATGCCGGCGAACAACATCACCAAAGAGGTAACAACCTGTGTATCGACCCCGCGCAGCGTTGCTATCCGTACGCAAGTAAAGAGCAACGTAAAACACATCACAGCGAGTAGCTGCCATATCACCCAGCGTCGGTTGCTTGTCCCTTGTGGTCCTTCCTGCCTCACCCCGACAATCAGGATCACCCCTGTGGCAATGCCTGCCAAAGCGGCTAGTCTGAATGGGTCAAAGGAGGCATTGAAAAGCGCTATTGACAGGATATATATTAGACCTAACCGGAGCGTGCCGACGGCGTCTACATATCCCAGATTGGGTTGCAGACGGATAGCCCGGTTAACCGCATACATGCCGGACCAGCTGCCAGCTGCCGCGACCAGTATAAGCACCACATTTGGGGTTGTCAGACCTTCACCGGAACGAATGAAGAAGAGGCCGATTAACGCACCGGCTCCTAACCAGATGTAAGCCATGTAAACCGGAATGGGATAGCTACGTTGCAGATGACGGAAACCCAGCATCTGGGCTGCGTAGAACAGGGCGGCAAGAAGGGCGAAGAGGTACCAGGCCAAAGCGAGTCCCCAAGGTCAAAACGGTATAGGTTCAGCTGTCGATGATTTCGTCACAGAGTCCCTTGCAGGCTACAGCACACGCGAGAAACATTGAAAACCTTCACCTTGGGGGCCATCCGAATTAGGGGTTCTCCCCTTTATCCCAAAATAGCCACCTGCCAGCTACAGGGTCGAGTGCTAGTTGAATGTATGGCCTGGGGTCGATGATCTGGCGACCGTCGCGCATCAGGTATGCCAGCTCGGCGTATACTGTCGCCTCGGTGTTTTCGCGTTTGATCACCTCGATGCGCCCAATATCTACACGTTGCACGCTGTCCCACCAGTTGGTGTAAGCTTGATAGTCAAAGCTGCCATCCGAAGCGCAACAGTTCCACTTCTGCTTGAAATGGGTGGAGAGCATAGACCAGGTGAGGTCATATTGGCGCTCGTTGATAGCTGCATAGTAGCGACGGACGGCAGATTCGGGCGTATTGTCTGTCTGTGACGTTGAGGGTGGTTGGAGCGCTGTCCTCTTCTCATAAATGCGCCATGCGGGTACCTCGACATCTAAAATCAGATGAATCTCTGATTGAGGGTCAAATACCCACTCGCCGTTCTGCTTCAGGTAAGCCAAGTCGGCATAAACAATTGCTGTGGCGTCGGTTTGTTCCACTATGCGCATAGCGCTGATTTCCACTCTCAGAATATCATCCCACCACTCAGCGTACGTGTCGAAATCGTATTGACCTTCTACTGTGCAGCAGAATGTAGAGGATTTGAAATGCGCTGAGAGCATTGGCCATGAAACATTGTAGAGGTGGTTAGCAGCAGCAGCGTAGTACTCCCTCAATGCCTGATCGGGTGGAGGCGGGGGTGGGGATGGTGAGTCCGCAATACTCGTATCACGTCCCCGTGCTTCTAGCAGCCACCTCTGTGAGAGCGCATCACGCACAAGGTATGTATATGGGAAGGGATCTTCCAGCTGGGTCCCATCCCTCCTCGTGTAGACGAGCTCGGCGCGTACCAGCGCACGATCAGTGGGTTGGCTTGCCAGCTCTACATTGCGTACTGTCACCTGTGTAACACGTTCCCACCAGCGCACGAAGCTGGAATAGTCATAATCCCCATTCGGTGTGCAACAATGCCAGGCGTATTTGAAAGCTGGGGAGAGCATGTCCCATGCGGCCTCATAGCGTCGTGCGTTCAACGCGTCGTAGTAGGTTATCAGCGCTTGGTCTGGGCTGAGCACAGCTGGCGTGGGTGTTAGAGGTACCGAGGAAGGCGACGGGGTAGGTGTCACTACAATCACAATCGGTGTAGGGGTGAGGACAGGTACAGGCACAAGTGTTGGTGTCGCGGCCACAGGGATGGTGGGAGACGGCGCAACAGGCGTAGGGTGCACAACTGTAAAGCTCACACTGCGGTAGGTGGTGCCACCAGCATTTGTGACCGCTACCGTGACTGTGTCAAGACCGGGATAAGCAGGCGCTGTGTAGATCACAGCGGGTGTGTCGTATGCTGATAGTGTACCGTGTGTCACACTCCAACGGAAGAAAACTCCTTGCCCCACGACATCGGCACTGATTGCCACTGATTGGCCCGGCAGCAGCTGGGTCGTCGGCGGGTTCACACTAAGTGTGACCGCAGGCGGCAACGGAGTAGGTGTCGGTGGCAAGAGGGTCACCGCTGGTGGATACCAAATAGGAGTCGGCGAGGGTGGGTACCACCACACAGGTGTTGGGGTAGGCAAATACCAAATGGGCGTAGGTGAAGGTGGATACCACCATACCGGCGTCGGGGTGGGCGGATACCAAACGGGTGTGGGCGGGTACCAGACGGATGTCGGGGAGGGTGGGTACCACCACACTGGCGTTGGGGTAGGCGGATACCACCACGCCAGTGTTGGAGTAGGTGGATACCAGATGGGCGTCGGTGAGGGTGGATAAGGTACCATTGGCGACGCGGGCGGTGTCCAGCTTGGTTCGGCAAGCGCAGCGGGCAGGGTGGGACTGACATATAAGGTTGCTGTAGGGCTCTCGTAAGGTGGTGTAACAGTTGGAGTTGGCGTCGGAGTGAACGTAGCCCACACCGCACGCAAGAGCGGAGTCGGAGTGGGCTGACACGCTACAAGAAGCCCAAATACCACTGCCAGCGATACACCGATCAATCCGTAGCCGGAGCATTGCTTCACTCTGCGTCTGCGAAGAGTACCCTCTGTCTGATCCTGTTCTTGCATCGTCGCTTACCTCTTTCTCCGCTGGATGCCCAGCTCTGCCTCTACTGCTGACGCTTTTGCTGGCGGCGCCACACACGCTTCCAAACAGCAGTTGGCGAAGCCGGTTGTTGGGCTTTGTGTTCCTCCTTGCTGAGCACAAAAGCCAGATCTTCGAACAGCACAGTCAGCGGTTCCTCTGCCTGCTTAGAAACTGGAGGCATTCCGGTGTTGATAGCATCAACCAGTGGTTCAGGGGCAAATGGGATTACAAGGTCAATCGGATGCCGCAACGCAGCCTCAATGTCCTTCCGAGGTAACCCTCGGCTTTGGAATGTCCAGTTGAGGATAAGGAAGATCTTACTGCGCGGATAACCCAGCTCTTCAAATACCTCGAGCGCTCGCGAGGCAGCATGCACCGAGGCGATGTCAGGTGCAGTGAGATACACGATTTGGTGTGCTGCGTCCAACGCAACCAGCGTGGTGTCCTTGAAATCATGTGGCAAGTCGAACACTATGTAGCTGTGCTGCTTGCGCAGCAACGTTAGCACGTGGGTGACACGCTCAGCATCGATCTCCTCACCCTGTGTTGGCGTCGGGGGTGCTGCCAGGACACGCACACCGCTCGGGTGGGTCAACAGCACCTGATTCACCATGGTCGCATCCACCTCACTGAGCGGGATGATGCGGCCAGTAAACGGTATACGTGTCAAATTGGCCCAAGTGCTGCGCAAGGGTAAGTTAAGCATCAAAGCACATTGACCACACGTGAAGACCATATCCACCAGCACGGTGGGAACGTTCCAAATCCGCGTCAGGCCCACTGCCAGATTGGCCGCCAGTGTAGACACTCCCATACCACCACGCAGTGAAAAGACGGCGATTATGTGTGAGGTCATCTCCGGCTTGACCCCAACCACTCCTGGTGGTATAGCACGACGGCGTAGCAGAGCTCTGACACGTGCCTCTAGTTCTGCCGGCTCAAACGGCTTAAGCATGTAATCATCCGAGCCTGCTTCATATCCGGCGATTTTGCTTTCCAACGTGCCGGTACCGGTAAGCATCATGATCGGAATCGCAGCCGTGCTGGGCTTGCCACGCAGGCGCCGACAGAGTTCGTAGCCGTCCATTTCCGGCATCATCACATCCAGGATGATAAGGTCAGGCTGGATGCTATCCACGCGCATCAGCGCCTCTTTGCCGTCGCGGGCAGTCAATACTTCGTATCCTGCTCGTGACAAAGTGACCGTCACCATTTTGAGCACTATAGGGTCATCATCTACGACCAGGATGCGCATGGTTTGGTTTCCCCTTGTTCGACGGACTTATGACAACGATCGGTAGGTCATAAAGCCTGCTATTATCGCCACTCGAGGCGGCCATAACCTCCCTCACGCGCAGAGGTCGGCATGACAATCTGACCGATATCGACGGTTTCACCGTCTCTTATCGTGACGAAATACTCGCGCGCCATATACATATATCCAATCAACAAAGCACGCCGCCCGGCTGGCACCTTAGTCAATCTAAAATGGCCATCCGGAGTTGCGCGTCCACTGATTTCAGAACCTTCTACTATGATCTCAGCCATAACGGGCCGTCCTGCTGCATCCACCACACGACCCACGATGGTGCCGAAACCCTCCTCCGACTGCGACGCACTTCCTGTGTACAGTCCGTTCCACAACGCCAAAGCCAACGCTGCCAAGGCTAGCACTCCAATAATTATCCACCATCTACGCCGCCGCGCAGTTCGTCGCGATGGCTGCGGCATCCTTGCCGAGCTATCAGGCAGTTCCGGGATACCGTGCCGATATTCCTCTAGCGAGGGGGAATCTTCAAGCGGCATTGCACTCTCCCTCCTCAGGGACAACCAACTGAGGCGATCGAGAAGTTGTTGATGGTCGCGCGTGACCCATAATTGACTGCCACTCCAGCCTTCCCTTGTGTGTAGGTGGAGTCTTGGACGCGCAGTACCTCCTGGCCATCAACAAACGCAATGAATGTGTCACCCTGTGCCACGATGCGCATCTGGCTTATCTTGCTCCAGTCGAACCTTGATGGAACTTCTACGCTCGCCAGCGGTGGGAAGATTTGGTATCCTTTTACCCATTTGCTGAAGTACATCAAGCCACGGTCTGCTGCGTTTTTCTTCTCAATCTCGAACATATAGCCTGACAGTTTCTGCTTGTGCACGGATGCACGGAAGATGATACCGAAACCTTGGTACGTGCTACGCAGCATTTCAAGTTTGATCGCCTCAGCCGTCACTATGTAATCTGTCTCGTTGACAGTGTCCAAGATAGCTGCAGCCAAGGACTCTCCAACCAATCTCCCATCTATGATGCGCCATCCACCTTTCCAGAAGCCACCCGTCAGCGGGCTCCACTCATTCATGCCCCGATCGAACTGGCTCTGATAAAGTATCTCGCATGATGATACTTGCTTTACGCCGAGTGCCTCGACGACCTTGCTGAAAGCTTGTTGCGTCGAGACACCCATTGCAGTCAATGCCAGCACCACTACGAGGACCAGTAGCGCCAGCACCAGGGCATATTCGACTAATCCCTGTCCTATCCGGCGGAGCTCGGGCCCTTCCATATCAATATCAAATTACCTCCTGTGTGCCTGTTTCGCGTGTTGTATTCATAGCTTCTGCTTCTGGCGAAGTCCCCTTGCGCTGTTCGTGGTGTTGGCGAACCTGACGCTCAATTGCTGCCAGTAAAGCTTCCCGACGAACAGGCTTGCTGACATAGTCATCCATCCCAGCCTGCAATAGTCGTTCGCGATCTCCCTTCATAGCATGGGCGGTCATCGCGATAATGGGAATGTGTGCCCAAGATGGATTGGCGCGTATTGCTGCTGTAGCTGCTATGCCATCCATGACCGGCATCTGTACATCCATGAGGATCATATCGAAGCTTCCATGTGCCAGCACATCCAACACTTCCTGTCCATTGCTGGCGCATGTGACCTGATGGCCGGCTCTTTCTAGTAGTGCCGTGGCCAGCCGGCGATTGATTTCGTTATCCTCGGCCAGCAGAATGTGGAGTGTGCCAATCGAGGCTGGTGGCACGCTCGTCGGCACCATCGTTTTCTCCAAAACCATTTCCGGCGATGGCTGGCGTCCCATCACTTCCATTATCGCATCTAACAGAGCGGACTGTTTCACCGGCTTTGTGAGAATGGCCGACCAGCCTTGCCGTTGTTGTGCCAGGGAGCTACCGATCGAGCTCAGCAAAATAATTGGGACTTGTTGTGCCCCTGCGACTTCGCTGCTACGAACGGCTTCCAAGAGATCTAACCCACTCATACCTGGCATATGAGCATCCACGAGAATGAGCCCGAACGGTATATCTGTACCAGCTGCTCGCTGAAACGCAGCCAGCGCCTCTTGTCCAGAGCCTGCGTCCCATGGTTCGCAACCAAATGTCAATAGCATCTCATGCAGTATGCGCCGGTTGGTCGCATTATCGTCTACCACCAGGACGCGCAAACCTTCCAACATCGGAATAGTAGAGGCATGGGCCTCTACAAAAACGCCTTTTGGTCGCTGCAGGTGCACCGTAAATCGAAAGGTGCTTCCTTGGCCGGGGATACCAGTGCTTTCCGCCCAGATGCGTCCTTTCATCATGTGTACTAGCTGACGTGATATTGCCAGACCCAGCCCGGTGCCGCCATAGCGGCGGCTGGCACTGCTATCAGCCTGCACAAAGCTTTCAAAGATGGTCTCCAATTTGTCTGGGGGGATACCGATACCTGTGTCAGCGACAGAGCAGAGCAGCTCGATCCCCTCTTCATTCTGTGCAACCAGCGTGATGTCGATGGATATCTCCCCTTGCTCCGTGAACTTGACACTATTGCCTGCGAGATTGACAAGTATCTGTCGCAATCTTAGTGGGTCGCCACGCACATGAGAGGGAACGGCGGGATCGACCCGGCACGTCAGCTCCAATCCGCGTTGCGCGGCACGCGGTGCAATAATATCCATCACCTGCTCCACCACCTGCCGCAGATCAAAGTCAACTTCGTCCAGCTCCAGCCGCCCAGCTTCGATTTTGGAGAGGTCAAGGATGTCATTCAGAAGGCCCAGCAGCGTCTCGGCAGAAGCTTGCGCCATGTTCAGGTATTCGCGTTGTACTGGTGTCAGCTCCGTTTGCAGTAGCAACTCGACCATCCCCATAATGCCGTTCATGGGGGTGCGAATCTCGTGGCTCATGTTGGCGAGGAACTCTGACTTGGCTCGGCTGGCTTTTTCGGCCAACATTGCCATCTGGTTGGCACGCACCACAGCCGCCTGCAGCTCAGCGTGAGCAGCAGCCAATCGTTCTTCCGCTTGTTTGCGCTCCGTGATATCCTCCGAGACACCGATCAGGTGAAGTGGTTGTCCATTATGGTCCCAGACGGCTGCTTTAGATGTACGGAGAATGCGTCGCCCCAGTGTGGGGCTGTCCACTGGCTCTTCAGGAATTACTATAGCTAAGTGCTTCTCGAAGACTTCCCGGTCTTTTGCGCGGAACCAATCTGCCTGTTCTTTGGGGAAGAAATCGTAATCAGTTTTGCCGAGCACCTCCTCGCGGGCCAATCCAAATAACTGCTCACATTTCTTGTTCCATATGATAAAGCGGCCATCCACCGTCTTGCAGAAGACTGCTACAGGTAGCTCCTCCAATAACGTCTGAAGCATTTGTTGATGTCGTCTGACCTCATCGCGTGCCTCCAGCTGGGCCACCACGTTCCCAGTTTGGGCGACCATCGCCTGCAGCACCTTGTACGATTGTGCGGATATCTCGCTTGAGGTACGAGATGCAAGCGCAAGACAGGCGATGACACGGCTGTTTTGGCGAATTGGCAACAGTGTTACCCAATGCCACCCTTCGGCGCGCGCTACTTCGTCCATCCAGGCAGGCAACGTGCTTGTTGGGTGAGGTGCCGATTGGTTGTTCGACTCCCTACCTTCGCTGGCAAGCTCCACACGCTCCTGAACGAGGGCTTTTATCAAAGTTGTGGGCAGATTACCCTGATACACCGCCTGCTGGATGCCACCCTGTGGGTCAACTGAGAACACCCCGCAGCAGTCTATGCCAGGCAATTGGAGAACTGCTTCGACGCACAGACGCAGTGCCTCATCAACCTCGTGAACCCGGTTCAGCTCCAATGCAAGATCACGCTGCGCCTTTAGGTGCTGTTCTACCACTTCTCGTTCGGCAATGTCTTGCTTCAGCTGTTCCTGGGCGCGTTCCACTGTCTCCAGGAGATGGTCAACCGACGTACCCAGACGAGCAATCTCATCTTCGCCTGGCACGTTTACTCGTTCTTTGAAGATGCCATTGGCAGCAATATGTTCCAGTGTGGCGTTGAGGCGCAGCAGGCGTCGCAAGATCCATCGAACCAGCCCTAAGAGTGCGAGCGTCGCCACGCAAACAGCGACCAACAGAACAGATCCGACAAAGTAACGTACCGTGGTCAGTCCTTGGACGTAGATACTTCGTGGCTGCTCAACGCGTACTGCATAGCGAGGCTGACCAAAGACATCCTTCACCAGTCCGTAGCCCACGATGCTGTCCTGATTCAGAGCGTGGACAAGCACGTTCTTGTCCTGGAGAGAGCTCACCGTATGCCTAAGATCAGAAGGAAGTTCGGTGTCTTCGAGATGGTATATCCCGAGCTTCATGTCCAGCAAGTCCCCCAAGCGGGACACCAGATCGGCGTCCAACATCCGCCCCATGATCAGTGTTCCGCGTGGCGGTCCGGCAGCACTGCTAGTGAGAATGGGACGTAGTGCCAGCAACCAGGACTCGCGCGTTGTGTAGAGAATGCCAAGGTGGTAACTGTCCGCGTCGCGCAATGGTAGCAGATGGCCGACTTGCTCCAGCAGTTCGATCGGTACAGGAATCTCTGTCACTTGTGAGAGGCTGAACGCCTTGCCATATACCAGCTGGCCTGCCGTGTCGGTCAGTAACACCACGCTCAGACGATTATTGAGGAATGTTTGATCGATGAAATTAGCGGAGATATATGTGGGGTCGCGTGACTCTAGGTAGGCGTAAGTGTCATCCCAGAAGGCATAATCGCTGGTAGTGGCATCCAGTGCTTTCATCTCATTGGTCAAAGCTTTGCACGCTCGCTCGACATTGTCAACGACATGCTGGGTCTCCAGCTGATTGAAGCCATTGATGACAATTGTCATCGACAAAAGGAGTAATAGACCCGCGAGCACAATAATAATTGTGATCATCGCGGCCAGCACCTTAGCGCGCAGACTCACGTGTCTCTTTCTCCCCCTTCCCCCTATATGAGTCTTGGCCATCGCCGCATTCCAGGACGAGATGTGCCGGCCCAGGGAACACAGAAGCCCACGATGCCGCTATGATATACACTGTGTATAAGCATGTCAAGTTATTGTCAAACAAAGCACGGGAAGTCCCTCGCGGTGGAAATTCACGGATCGCCAGGGGTCTGAATAAGTGTATCCCGTAGAGTAGTGCGCCAAATGGTGAACAGCGGCACCACACACCGGCTGGAACATATTTAGTGCGCAGCGCGCGGCCGGCGGTAACATGAGCATCGGCCCTGCCGAATCGCACCTCCTGATGTGGTGGAGCATCGGGCTGTCCACAAAGAGAATCCGCTCCTCCACGTGCATCTTCCGGCGTCAGGTTCGCACACAACATCTTGCGAGAAAGGATTGGAAAGGCCTGTCAGCTTCTCGTGGTGGAATAGGGTGGTAAAAACGGGTAGACAGAAAACTTTTCCAACGCTTTCTCACGAGTACAATTTGGAGGTCTCTCAGTCCTCAGCGATACAGCTCGATGTACATTGGGTACGGATCCGGGTCATTGTCACTAACGACAAAACCGTCCATGTACCACCCTGTGTAGCTGAGCGCCCAGGCGACCAATGAGTATTCCACGTTGCGCTCTACACCGGACTGTCTGAATCTGCCATTGCGGTCCGCTTTATTAGTGGTCAGGATGTCGCTGGCTGGAAAACCATAGTCAGCCCACTGTGCAGCCGTTATGCCGGGTTGCAATACGATAAAGACAGCTCCTGGGATCGGTCGCTGAGTGCTACCATCGATAATCTCACCCACGATCTGAACCAGATTGTCACGCTGGGGTTTTCGTCTTTGTGGTCTTTGCTCTTCTTCTGGTTCTTGTTCTGCCTCTTGCTCCGCCTCTTGTTCTTCTTGCTCCTGTTCTGCCTCCTCTTGCGGCGCAGGTTCCTCTGGTTCTTGCCCCCCTACCGTCACCTCACCAGCGGTCAACAGCTTCTTGCCCACGAAGAACTCAACACGATAGTCGCCGTCCGGAATTGGCTTTTGACTTTTGAACCTGACACCACGCCACAGAGTGCCCGGCTTGTCGGTAGGAGCTAGTTTGATCTCGCTAGTATACCATGGCTTATCCTTGCTATCGTTGAGCGAGTAGAAGACTGCGACAACAGTGGTCTTGGCTGGCACACAGTTGTACTGAAAGCCGGCAACGATAGCGATCACACCGCTGGGGTAGCTATCCACCACAGTGTCTAGGTCGGGATCGCCATCCTCGGTCACATCGAACCAGAGTGCTGGATCGCTCACTTCCATCTTGGCACAGCTTTTCTTAGCCAATGGCGCGTCTAGTTGCCATGATGGGTCTGTTTGCGCAGAGGCTTCACCGAATAGCAGATCGGAAAGGGGAGCTCCAGCAGCTGTAATAATGATCGCCTGGAGTAGCGCCAGCACGCCAGCAAGCATACCCAAGTGTCTGATTACGTGTCGCAAAGCCATTTCACTCCTCCTTGAAAGACACCTCAGAAGGTGAGTGTTTCCAAAAAGCGTAGGAAAAGTGGCTCCACTGTGTCATACGTCTCTGGGTCAGCTATCATCGTGATCACAACAGCACGGTTTCCGTCGGCAACGATGTAATCGACGCCCTCGAGCAGACGGGGTAACGTGGGCTCGAGTGCTGGCGGTTCCACCCCGGCGAAATGTTGTTCCAATATGGGGCGACCACGCCATTGCCTCTCTTGTGTGTCCAGCACACGATAGCTCTCGTACTCCGTCGCACGCACAGCTGTCAGCTGCGAGATGACTGAGCCTAGCATAGTAGGTTGCACATCGGAGACAACGCTGATGACAAATTGGGCCTGGGTATCAAGCACATCCACCACGCGCAATATCTCGTCCGGCCGCGTAGCCAGACTGAAGTGCGCCGGGTAGCTGCCGCGAAACCCATCTACATCAAAGGCGCTTGAACGATGCACAGTGCGATCCCACACCAGACCACCTACGACCAAACACAAGACGAACAGGCCAATCACGGCCCAATTGGCCGCACGGTCGCCGATCGTTGCGTCGAGTGTGGGTGCTGCCCGCCGACCACCGAGCGCCAATGAGGTGTCACGCCGCATAAGCCAGATGATAACCAGAGCGACCACCAGTGCTAGTGCAGCAGCAAGCAGAAATCCTGTGACTGAAGGCAGGTAGGTGATCGTGCCAGTCAGCAGGCGCCCTTGTTGTACCTGCGTGCGCAGCAGGGTAAACAGGCCAATCAACACAGCAGTCAATAGCAGGCCGGCTGGCAACCACCATACTGGCTCGCGCTCCAATTTGGCACGCCCCAGGAAGTAACCCAACACACCTCCAAAAGCAGCATGTGCCAGCGCTATGCCTGCCATGTGTACCTCACTAGCAGCGATGGCCGCGCCGCCGCTGGCCAGAATCAGCTGGACGTTGAGCGCAGTAGCGTAGCCCAGACCGGCTGCAGTGCCGTAGATCACCCCGTCAGTGCGTTCGTTGAATTGCGGTGAATGGTAAATAAAGAAGCGCACGGCTGCATAGATGATAAAGGCCTCCACCGCACCAGCGATGAAAATGGCGCCTAGGACGGTAGCACTGAGGTCACGGTATTGCCACTCCGGCAGACGGAACACCTGCTGTACCAGCGGCAGGCCGAAAGCACCACCAAGAGCCAATCCGATAATGAAAATACGAACCACCTCCGCTTTCGGTTCTGGCTCGAGGCGATCCTGCAAGTAGAAAAGTGCCAACCATAACCCAGCTGGCACCAGAGCCAGTAAAATGCCTACCAGGATGAGTTCCAAGCCGGTGAGGCGCGGTTGGAGAGCGACATCTATGCCGACTACAATGGCGATGAAGATGATCAACAGAAGCAAGGTAAGCCCAGATGCAAGCCAGACCCCGCGTCGCACATAAGCTCTGCTCCTCGGTGTTGCCATAGATCATCCCTCCGCGGCAAAGGTGTCGGAAATCCGAAGCTGGGTCAGCTGGTCTATGCGATAGCCAGCTAGCGTACTGGTCATGCGTCGAGGAAGCGAAGGGAGGATTCTGCGAGCGGCGTGACCAGTAGAAGCGGTTGTTTTGTCATACTTTGTTCAATTATACCATAGAAAAACCTGAATGAGTAGCTATCGATTTTTCGTGTTTCGTGTGAGTCTCGCAAGATCGAGGTTGACGGGGGACGTCATCTAGCAGATTGAGAAACAGATCAAGAACATCCTGCGGTGATTCCACAGAGAAAACGGGACTGATCCTCCATGGCTCATCATATGTCGGTAGCTATCCCCCCGCGAGATATCTTGCCTGTGTATAAAAAACAGGAAGAGCAGCAAAGGCTGCTCTTCCTCGCACTTCGATGTGTCTTCCTGGAAACTATGAACTACACGTCCAGGTCGATGAGTTAGATGCGGCGCACTGCCACGGCCGCTGGCCCTTTAGGTCCCCTCTCGACCTCGAACTCGACGCGGTCACCTTCATCCAGATTGCGGAATCCACCCTGCGCCTGGATGGCAGAATAATGCACAAACACATCCTTCTCGCCATCGTCACGGGTGATGAAGCCGTAGCCCTTTTGACCGTTGAACCATTTGACGGTTCCTTTGATACGCTCACTCATTTGTTACTTTACCTCTTTTTTAATACTAGTGGCTTGTGACGCGACCTCTTGTGCCACCATACACACCAACTACCCGGCTTCATCAGCTCCAGGCACCTTAGCGTGAGACCAGCATCAAGACTACCGCATCGTTGTAGAAAACTATACCATACTTTTCACCCTTGTCAAATTATTTGTCCCTCCTGGATACATTTTCGAGAAGTCCCTTTACAGATGGATAGATACAGGAAGACAGAGCGTGGTGTGGCGCACTGCGCCTGGATGAGGCAGGGGACTTTGTTACGTAGGTCCCATCGCGGCAGTGTCACTACGCCAAATCGCTTACGCAATGTTGCGCATAGTGCAGGCTGTGGTATAATAAGGGTATGGCTACTTACACACGAGCGCAAACAACGGGCACGTCGCTGCCCACACGGGAACCTTCCTCTATTCTCTTTATGGTGGTCACGCTCACCTTAGTACTAGGCTTTCTGGTCGGCAGTGCCTACTTGGGCTATTTCTTCTACATCTCTGTAAGAGATGCGGTGGCATATGCAGAACTGCCAGTACTGCCCTATGTGGATCTGACACTACCAGTGCTCAATCCAGTGCCCCAGATCTATCCTAATCCTCGTGCGGCTACCAACCCTGAAGCAAGTACTGGCCTGACAGGCGAGGCACTGCCAGACTGGGAGCAATCGGAGCGGGTCAACATCCTATTATTAGGGGTAGATAAGCGGCCGGATGAGTCCATTTCTCGCACTGACACTATGATCTTGCTGAGTGTGGACCCGGCGACTAGCAAGGCGAGTATGCTTTCCATCCCTCGCGATCTATGGGTTACTATTCCCGGTTACGGTGAGAACCGGGTGAATATGTCGTACTATTTTGGTGAGAAGGACAAATATCCGGGTGGTGGACCTGCACTGGCTATGAGGACGGTGCAATACAACCTGGGTGTGCCGGTCCATTTCTACGTGCGGGTAGACTTCGATGGCTTTAAACGCATCATTGACACACTGGGGGGGATAGATGTCAATGTGCCTCAGGCGATCAATGATCCTGAGTATCCTGATATGAACTATGGCTACGAACCCTTTTACATTGAAGCGGGCCCGCAACATATGGACGGCAATACTGCGCTCAAATACGCACGAACGCGTGCCACACGTGGTGCCGACTTTGACCGTGCGCGACGTCAGCAGCAGGTCTTGCTGGCCATTCGCGAGCGGGCGCTGGCGATTGATGTGATCCCCAAGATCCCAGAGCTTTGGGTGACGATGGCTGGCACAATTCAGACAGATCTCCAGCTGATCGACATTCTGGAGCTGGCGAAGCTGGCAGATCGGGTTTCGGGCGACCGGATCGAGGCGGTCGTTATTGACCACACTATGACGGTGGATTATCGCACAGAAACGGGCGCGCGCGTGTTGCTGCCAGTGCGTGAGCGCATTCGACCACTCATTGAGCGGCTGTTTGGTGACTCCCGACCAGCTGTAGCTCCCACCCCTACGCCAGATCCAGCGACTCTGGCACGAGCACGCGAAGAAGCTGCTCGCGAAGCTCAGCGCCGGGCGGAGGTGGCAGCTACATTGCAGCAAGAGGGTGCCAAAGTGGTGGTGCAGAATGGCACGCCCCATGCAGGTTTTGAGATCAAAGTCGCCGAGTATTTGCGTGAGCAGGGATTCAACATATTGCAGTTCGGTCCAGCTGACCGCAGTGATTATCCGCGTACTGTGATTGTGGATTATACAGGCAAGCTTTACACGGTTCAGGTACTTGTTGACCTCTTCAATGTGGCGAATGAGAACATTCGCCGCAGCTCCAATTTAAAGAGCGAGGTGGATGTGCGCGTTATCGTCGGCGCGGATTTTCATCTGCCGGAGGCGCATCTGCCACAACCAGTGCGGGTGGATGCATTCATTCAACCGGATGAACCATAGTACGTGAGCGAACGGTATATGCTCGCGGTGGGAGTTGACTTGGTCGAGATCAGCCGGGTGGAAAGAGTGCTGCAACGCCACGGAGAGCGTTTTCTCAGGCGAGTATACACTGAGCGTGAGGTGGCTTATGCCCGCGGGCGCGCTGCAGCGTTAGCTACGAGGTGGGCCGCCAAGGAGGCGGCTGCAAAGGCTTTTGGCACCGGCATTGGCTCCATTCGCTTTAATGAAATCGAAATCCTGTGTGATGAGCAGGGCAAGCCAGAGTTACACCTTCATGGTCGGGCAGCTCAACTGGCGAACCAGTGCCAGTGGAAGTATCTTGCGGTTAGCCTGTCACACGCTGGGGACTGTGCAATAGCTTTCGTGGTGGCGCAGAGATAACTTTCCGTGGATTGCTGCAGCTTCTTGCTTTGCTGCTTAGGAAGCGGATGGGCCATAGCGTGAGAAATTAAAAAAACATCCAATCTTTGCACTGGAGCGAATCTCATAAAAAAGGAGCCCAAAACCCTATGACCGAGACCAAAGAGACCACCAACATAGACGCCGGAGTTGATCATCTCGAAAGCATATTGCTCCGGCTTGGCTTGTCGGTGGGATTGCTGGCACTGGCATTGGCGTTGGCATCCCGATTCAGTTAGCAGCGTTCTGGTTCAAGGGGTGTAGAAAGCCTAAGTTAGCGGATTTGCGACCCATCCTCAGTCGAGAAACCCTGGGATGCCAACGGGCTTTCCCCCTATCCTCTCTATTCCAAGCATAGTCGCAGGCCAAATGAACATCTTTTGCCAAACGTTGAAGTTTCCACGCAGTAGGGCAAAAGGCGATCTCGAGGTCTTATAGAAGTCTCCAGTGGAGTCCTGATTTACTAAATGGTGTGAGGAGGGCGTTCTACCTAGACAAGGATCTCCTTGTGTCGCTAATCCCTGCTTCTGGATATTCTGCCGCGAAGAAAAAGGGTTCTCTCCCTTCCTGGACGCGTTATTGTCTCTCTCCGGTGTCCTGTCATTTCATCTCCTCTTTATTTTGACCACACAGAGCGCGAAGAGTAGAATATCTGTTTGACATTTTGATCTTGGTCTCCAGGTTGGAGTATTTGTTGAAGTATGGTTCGACATGATCTGGTTCAAGAGGAGAGTGGCACCACTGTCTTGCGCGAGGTAGCGTTGGGCCGTCCCCCCTCGCGACTGCGCCGTTGGCTGATTGGTGAGCCGTTAGCCACCGCCAAAGTGGCAGAGGAAAAGGTGGGCAAGCTGATCGGCCTGGCGATCTTCTCATCTGATGCGCTTTCGTCCACAGCCTATGCCACTCAGGAAATCTTATTCATTCTTGCCGTTGCTGGTGCAGCTGCTTTCGGCTACACCTTTCCCATTTCTATTGCTATTGTAGTGTTGCTTGCCATTGTCACCTTGTCCTACGAGCAAACCATTCATGCCTATCCAGATGGGGGTGGCGCTTATATCGTGGCGCGCGATAATCTGGGTGAGCTGCCGGCACAAATTGCGGCGGCAGCTTTGTTGACCGATTATATTCTCACGGTGGCGGTCTCAGTTTCCTCTGGTGTGGCGCAGATCACGTCAGCTTTTCCAGGTCTATTCCCCTATCGGGTGTGGCTCTCAGTCGGACTGGTGATGTTTGTGATGCTGATTAATTTGCGCGGTGTGCGTGAGTCTGGTTCTATCTTCGCCGTGCCCACGTATTTCTTCCTTGTCACTATGTTCCTGACAGTGCTCCTGGCACTTTATCGCTATCTGAGCGGCACATTGGGGATAGTGGCCAATCCACCGGCGATGGAGATGGGTGAAGGTGTAGCGGTCATTACACCGTTTCTGTTGCTGCGTGCCTTCTCAAGCGGCACGGCCGCGCTCACCGGTATAGAGGCTATCTCAAACGGCATACCTGCCTTCAAAGAGCCGCGCAGTCGTAATGCTGGTATCACGCTCCTCTGGATGTCTGGTATCCTGGGCACCCTTTTTCTCAGTATCTCGTTCCTGTCCGTGCATATCGGTGCTGTGCCGGCCGAGACGGAGACGGTCATATCCCAGCTAGCCCGTACGACTTTTGGTGGCCAAGGCATCCCTTATATGGCAGTTATCGTTGCCACAACTGTCATTCTGATTATGGCGACAAACACATCGTTTAATGGGTTCCCTCGGCTGAGTGCATTGGTAGCCCGGGATGGCTTTCTGCCACGTCAGCTGGCCTATCTGGGCAGCCGACTGGTCTTCTCGCGTGGCATCGTCCTCCTGTGCATCGTCGCTTCGTTGTTGATCATCGTCTTCCAGGCCAGTGTCAATGCTCTGATCCCGCTGTATGCTATCGGTGTATTCCTCTCCTTCACCCTTTCGCAGGCTGGTATGGCGCACCGCTGGTGGAAGATTGGCCACATACCGCCTGGTCAGGAGACCCGAGAACGTGGTTCGACGTTGCGCCACGAGCCGGGTTGGGAGACACGCATGGTAATCAATGGATTTGGCGCTTTCTGCACGGCCGTGGTGATGTGCGTGTTTGCTGTGACTAAGTTCACGCAAGGGGCGTGGATTGTGCTGTTGCTGATCCCGGCGCTTGTGGTGATGTTTAGATCAATCCACCGTCACTATTGCCAACTGGCGGCGAGTCTATCGCTGGAAAAGCATGGAGTTCCCCCGCCAGTATCCCGACACCGTGTCATCCTGCCCATCTCAGGGGTGCACCGTGGCACGTTGGCTGCCTTACGTTATGCGCGCTCATTGTCGCAGGATGTGACAGCCGTGTATGTTTCCATCGATGCGGGAGAAGCAGAGAAAGTGCGTACCAAGTGGGAGACCTGGGGTGAGGGAGTGCGTTTGGTAATTCTCGATTCTTCTTACCGTCAGATGCTGGGACCACTATTGGATTATATCGAGAAGATGGATGCCACGCGCCAGCCAAATGAGATAATCACCATAGTTGTACCACAATTTATCCCACGCAACTGGTTGGCCAATCTGCTACACGCACAGACCGCGTGGATGCTGCGTGTAGCGCTCACGTTGCGGCCAGGTCTGGTGATTGTGGATGTGCCTTATCACGTAGACTGAAAGCACCGTGAGTGGATAACCTCGAAAAGTTCAGGCACACTACACTCTCAAGACTTCCGGGCGACACTGGGCGTATGGTACTCATTACCTATTGCGCTATCCTTACCCCTGCTTGTATTATGAGAGTAGATAATCTTACAGAGAAAGGAGGTGAAGAGGGATGCTGTACATTCCACGTGAAAAGGGCCAAGGGTTGGTAGAGTATGCGCTGATCCTCGTCCTGGTTGCCATCGTGGTGATCGCCATTCTGCTCCTGCTAGGCCCAGTTGTTGGCAACGTGTTCAGCAACATCGTGAGCAACTTGTA
The DNA here is from genome assembly GCA_937127125.1 of uncultured Ardenticatenia bacterium. Taxonomy (GTDB): domain Bacteria; phylum Chloroflexota; class Anaerolineae; order 4572-78; family NAK82; genus NAK82. The sequence goes on along the minus strand of CAKZLO010000020.1, from coordinate 26,006 downwards.
GGTTGATTTCCCATTTATTCGCATCGGATATAGTTCTACGAGTTATTCGGCCCCATCTGAGATGGGGCCATTTCATTTTGAGCAAGAGACCTTATAGGTCAGCACTCTGCCTCATCCTCCGAGCCGCCAAGTGCGGAGGCGTGTTCGGGCGCCACTTCGGTGGGTGATAGTTTTTCGACTGACGAGGCGCCCAGTTCTGGGCGAGGCTGCACACTTTCTGGATATTTAATACGCGGATGGAATGCGCCCTGAAGCATTTGCATGAAGGTTTTGCGAATCTCGTGCAGCTCTTTCATCGTCAGTCCACTTTCATCTAGCTCACCGGCTAGCAGACGTTCGAAGATGACTTTCTGCACTATGTTGTCGATTTCATCGACCGAGCTCGGGTTGCTGGCGCGCACTGCCGACTCACTGGCATCAGCAAGCATGACAATGGCAGTCTCTTTACTCTGTGGACGTGGTCCAGGGTAACGGAAAGCCTCCACGTCCACTTTTGCGGGATCTTCGGCCGTTTCGAGCGCCTTGTTGTAGAAGTAGCGCGTGAGGCTGGTGCCCTGATGTTCCGCTATAAAGGCGGATATGTCAGGGGGCAGGCGATACTTCTTGGCCAGCTCAATGCCATCCCGCACGTGGCTGAGGATAACACGAGCATTGGTGTAAGGATCCAACCTCTCTTGAACTGAGTTGCCATACATCTGGTTTTCCACAAAGAAATAAGGGCGCACTATCTTGCCGATGTCGTGATAATAGGCGCCGACCCGAGTCAGTAGCGTGTTGGCGCCGATGCGCTCTGCAGCTTGCTCTGCCAGATTGCTAACCAGTAGACTGTGATGGTAGGTACCTGGCGCTTTTAACAATAGTTGTCGCAAAAGAGGCTGCGTCGGACGTGCCAGATCGAGTAGCTGTACAGAGGTAGTGATACCGAATCCGAGTCCTCCTACGAAGAAGATCAGAAGGGGAAGGCTGGCGGATAACACTCCATTGGCAAGCGCTGTTCCCAGCAGCTGGAGCAGACCGAGTGGGTCTATTGCCCGTGCAGGGACACGAAAGATCAAGATTACTAGCATATTACAGATCGTGACATAAATACCTGCCCACAAAAGGCGATTGACACGTTCAACGCGTCCTAAGCTCAAGGTACCAACCCATCCTGCAAGCAGGGAATAGGCAACCAGCTCAAGCGAGCCACCAGCCACGTACCCGACTGTCATACCGGCAAGCGTTGCTACCAGCAGGCCGAAGTGCATATCCACCAACGTCCCAAGCGCGATGGGCAAAGCGGCCACAGGAAAAAGGTAAGGGAGCAGTGCACGGCCGGGTACCATCACTCGAAGCATTAACATAAAGACTAAGGAGAGCCCAAAGGTCAACCATAGGTAACGAGTATCTTCTAATCGACGTGGCCGAAAACGCCAGATGTAGATCCCCATCATCAAGAGGAGTATGCTCAAGTATGCTAATGTGCCCAGCGTATTCGATATCGGTGAGTCTGCTTCGCGTAGCCCGAGCGCCTGGAACGCTTCGAGGTGTTCAAGGCGGATTACCTCACCTGCTCGCACAATAACTTCGTTCTGCTCGAACGTGACCGAAATAGGCTGCACACTTTCACGCGCCAAGCGACGTTCTTCGGCCGTGCGTTCCTGGTTGACGAAGGTGTTAGGTTGGATCAAATCTTCCACGATAGCTACAATGATGCGTGCCGCTTCATCGCTCACATCTAAGCTGATAAGTGTAGGCAAACGGCGGCGCACGGCAGCCAGTTGCGCAGGGCGGATTTCAGCACGCATCGCTTGGTCGAGCGCTGAAACAACCTCGCCTTTGATCGTGAGCCATGTGTTGTTGTCAGCGGTGAGCACCCCGTTGATAATGCCGTCAGTCAGGACAAGATCGTTGACGGCCCCAATAAGCTCGCGCTTTTCCTCGATCGAGGCGTACGCATCGCTACGCACTGTGTCAAAGTAGTCAAGAATTTGGCGTGCGCGAGCGATCTGTCGTCGCGCAATACTGGCATCGGGCAGATCGTAGATCTCTGCGACAGCTGCCTCAGCTCGCGCACGAGCTGCTTCGGTTTCCACTTCGCTGATATATGTAATGCGTCTGGGCGCCAGCACATCACGCGGCGCAACATCGCCTACCTGAAGACGTTCAACGTTGTCAGTTGGTGGAAAGCGCACCGTCAGAATAAGGGTACTGAGCAGGACAAACAGGACTCCCAGCGTTATGCAGTACAATGTTGCACGGTTACGCACCGTTGCGGGTTGCTGCTCATAAGATGCTGAGGTTAATTTGTCTTCGACGGTTTTACTGCTGGGTATCACTGTTGTCGTCCTTGCGCGGCGTCACATCGGCGAGCCCGACGCGTGAAGGATATATGCGCACACCCAGACGTTCGTCAATCTCGCCTGCAATGCCCTGTAAGCTGAATAGGCGTTGCAAGAAATCTCGCTCACGTCGCACAAGTAGTAGTTCACGCCGCAGTCGTCCAATGGCCGAGGGCTCCTCCAGCAGGCGTTGCTTTTCGGTCAGGTCAACTTGCAAGCTCCTGGCCACGTAGAAGGACATTCGCGACGGATCCGCTGGAAGATTAAAATACTCAACCGGCAAAGAAATTCCTGAGATCAACACAGTCATCGTCAGGTAGTCTATGAACTCGTCAGGAAGATTGCGTAGCAGCCATGTGGGGTTATCTTCATCCTCTGCTGCTATTTCATCTTCCCAATACTCAATGATTGCCACGGGAAAGGGTTGGTCCGACTCGAGTCTCTCGAGCACGCGAAAACGCGTCTCCCCAACCGTCAACACCCTGATGCGTCCCTCGCCGATATCTTCCCATTTCAAGATATGTGCTACGGTTCCCACTGATAGTGGTACATCGTTAGAGCTAAGGAGCACCACACCGAAGCGCCTGTCGCTGGCCAGGCACGCTTGGAGTAGTGCTTTGTAACGCTCCTCGAATATGATGAGCGGTAATGACATACCCGGAAATAGCACTGTTTTGAGAGGGAATAAAGGCAATGTCCTCGCAGTCATAAGCGTCTCTCAGCCTTGGATAGATGGGGGGCTCTCCCACTGTACCCGACGGGAGAAGGCCACCTAGGCCAGCGATGAGTGACGATCATATGGGACAGCCTCATCCCCAAGTATGTGGTCAGCCTCTGTCATTGGTTTGCCCCGCAGTAGCTCCAGAGCATGCGGCAGCACAGGCAAAATGACGGAAAGATTTTCGCGTGCCGCTTTAGGACTGCCTGGAAAATTGACGATAAGTGTTTGCCCTCTGATACCTGCTACGGCCCGAGTGAGCATTGCATAAGGGGTCACCCGCAGACTAGACTGCACCATAGCTAATACCAGACCTGGAGCCTCGCGTTCGATGATGGAGCGCGTTACTTCTGGGGTAATATCGCGAGGTGAAAAACCGGTGCCACCCGTAGTGAGGATGAGATCAAGATGATCCTCATCAGTCCAAACGACGAGAGTATTATGAATAGATGCCCAATCATCCTTGACAACGCTGTAACGCACCACTTCTGCGTTTAGTTTAGTCGAGACCATATCACGCAACACAGCTCCACTGCGATCTTCGTATTGCCCTGTTGCAGCACGATCACTCACTGTCAATATCCCAACTCGTATCATATCCCCCTCTGATCTCACTCTTCACCTTCCACAAGCTCGCGCCATGGACCGAATATCCCTTCTTCTGTTACACCGTAATACACATGGATGTTCCCATTTAGATCGCGCTGTACCAAATCGTAACGTAGCCTACCAGCGCGCCTGTATCGTCTTAGCAGACCAATGTTGCCTCTCCATTGTACCTTCTCCGGCTTGACAGGATGCTTGATATGCTCGGTGATGGCATATCGCCACAGACGGCGCGCTGATCGTTGGGTGACGTTATGTATCACATTATCATTGCGTAAGTCTTTCATGCTGTAGTAGCGGTTGCCCTTGCGTTCCTCAACTTCTAGAATTTCTACCCCGGTCTTCGGCGGCGGGAGAAGTACACCTGCTGTCTGTGTTTCTCCCATCAGCACGTTGGTTTCGGCTGATAGCTCCCCCAAGCGAGGCAGCTGCTTTTCAGGTTGGCGCTGTGCCGCCTTAAGCGTCAGGTCAACGATTTCGTCGCGGACTGCTAGGACAGTTTCGTTCTCGTTGCGGATATAGATCTTGCTATCGTCTACTGCATAGGGTGGTTCTTTGCCTGGTGGGACAACCAAGCGCAATACGGTTTTCCCGCTCGTTTCCAAAGCATCGATAGTGATCGATAGGGGTGGTGTAATATGTCGCTCGATCTCGGTGCGCAGCGAGTTGATCGACTCAGGCACACTCTCAATCCCCACAGGTGGCACTCTTGGATTAGCTGAAACTCCTACATAGATGGTGCCTCCATTGGTATTGGCGAAGGCACATACATCGCACATAATCGCATAAAGACGTCCTCCACGCCTTGCCATCGTTTCGTGAAATGACTGAACCAGGTTGGGACCCTGTTCGCGTGCAGCTTGGACATGATCGAAAGGTGCTTGTGTGGCGCGATACGGGCGCGTGCGCGCAAAATCCTGCCCTTGAAACACTTCCAAGATTGCTTCAAACGAGGGCTCCTCCAATAACATCTCTGTGACGCGGTCGCCGACTCCCAAGTGGGTCTTGTCCTCGGGCGGGCGGACAAGATAGTGAGCATCCGAACCCTGGATGCAATGCATGCGGCGCGGATAACCTGGTTTCGAGCCATTAAAGAAAAGCGCTGTGCGGCGGCGGCTACGACTCTCCAGATCAGTTACTTCAAGGGCATGGAGGTGGGGATCTTGTGTGTAAGCGATTCGGGTTTGGCCACCGAAGTCAAACCCTTGTAGTGCCACGCCGTGGGCAGAGTTGACATGGGCGGCGATCACCAAGCCCCCGGATTCGTTAATGATACGGTAGGCGGTGAGCACATCCACCGTGGCACCTACTTCTGTGGAGCCTGTATCGAGCTGCTCGGATGGCACATTAAGACGGCGCAACACATAGTCGAGATCGCGTATGCTCACATTAGGAGGAAAGATCCCCAGGATGTGAAAGCCTAGCATAGCGGTGAACTCGAAACCGGGCAGTACTAGCACCTGACCTAGCAGTTGTCGATATTCTTGCAGAAGCTGTTTTTCTTCAGGGGTGATGCGGCCACGTTCGTCCAGCAACTCCAAGGTCTCGATTTCCTTTTTCATTGCTGCATACCCGGCCACTGTGTTGTGGTCAGTGAAAGCAATGATGTCGAGACCGCGCAGGGCAGCTCGGCGTAGAATATCCAGATATGTGACCCCTGGCTGTGCATAGTCAGCAGAAGCTGGTGTATGTATATGCAGGTCAACCCGATACCATTGCCTGCCGACCCGCTCTATGGATCGCTTACTGGTCACTTATCAGCATCTCCTGGGGAAGGCGAGATGTGACTGTCTGAGGCAATCCGCCCTTCGTCTTGCTTGGTAGCCAGCTCGTCTGCGGAGGCGACACCGGTCATATCTTCTGAGGAGTTTCGTCCGTCGCGCAAGGCGATGTTGAGCACTTCGTCCACATGATCCACAAGGATAATTTTCATCTCCTCGCGCACGTGTCGCGGCAGCTCATCCAGGTCCTTTTCATTGCGGCGTGGAATGATCACGGTGCGCAAGCCGGCGCGGTGAGCTGCAAGCACTTTTTCCTTAATACCACCCACCGGGAGCACTCGCCCACGCAAAGTGATCTCCCCTGTCATGCCGATGTCATCACGCACTGGTCGTTCCATGAGCAGGGATGCCAGAGCAGTGGCAATAGTGATACCTGCTGATGGGCCATCTTTTGGCACAGCACCAGCGGGCACATGAATGTGAATGTCGTTTTTGTTGAAGAAGTCTCTATCAACACCCAGTTGGTCAGCTTTCGAACGGATGTAGCTCAAGGCAGCTTGGGCCGATTCTTTCATTACCTCACCCAGCTGGCCAGTGATGGTCAACCCTTTCTGACCGGGCATTTTAGTGGCCTCGACGAAGAGCACATCTCCACCGGTGGGTGTTACCGCCAAACCAGTAGCCACACCAGGGATTTCAGTGCGTTCCGCTGCCTCGAAGAAGTAGCGTGGTTTGCCCAGATATTCACTTATTTGTGGATCATCCACCAGCACACTTTGTGCTGTACCTTCCGCGATGCGCGTAGCCACCTTGCGACAGATAGCGCCGATCTGGCGTTCCAGATTACGCACGCCAGCTTCGCGTGTATACTCGCGGATGATTCTGAGCAATGCGGCTTGGGTGAAGCTGATCTCCTCGGGGCGCAGGCCATTCTCCTTGATCTGACGTGGAACAAGGTAATCCTGGGCAATATGTAACTTTTCGTCGTCGGTATAGCCGGATAGCTCCAGAACCTCCATGCGGTCACGCAAGGGACCAGGGATCGTGTCGAGTACGTTAGCAGTGGTGATGAACATCACCTGACTTAAGTCGAACGGAACATCCAGATAGTTGTCGCGGAACTCTCGATTCTGTTCCGGATCGAGCACTTCTAGCAGTGCTGAAGAGGGATCACCACGCCAATCAGCACCGATCTTATCCACCTCGTCCAACATAAATACTGGATTCTTGGAACCAATACGACGGATGGCCTGGATAATACGGCCCGGCATAGCACCAATATATGTGCGGCGGTGCCCACGAATTTCAGCTTCATCGTGTAGACCACCTAAGCTCATCCGGATAAACTTGCGTCCCAATGCGCGCGCAATGGATTGACCCAGCGAAGTCTTGCCGGTACCAGGTGGCCCCACGAAACACAGGATAACCCCCTCGCGTTCACGTCGGATCAGGTCCTCGGGCTGTTCTGGTTCCAGGCCTGTTGTCTGGCGCTCTGCTGCACGTTCTAAGCGCAGCTTGCGCACAGAGAGATACTCCAAAATGCGTTCTTTGATTTTCTCCAAATCATAATGGTCCTCGTCGAGCACCTGGCGCGCGCGGGCGATGTCCAACACGTCCTCTGTGGTCACGGTCCACGGTAGCGAAGTCAACCAGTCCAGATATGTTCGGATTACGCTGTATTCTGCTGCTGCCGGTGGCAGCTTTTCCAGTCTGCTCAGCTCGCGTAGCGCCTCTTTTTCAGCTTCTTCAGGCATGTGAGCTTCAGCTATCTTCTTGCGCAGCTCCTCAATCTCAAGCTGTTGTTCATCGCTTTCCCCTAGCTCGCGCTTGATGGCCTTCAGCTGTTCACGCAGGAAGTACTCGCGCTGCATCTTTTCCATCTCGGACTGAGCTTCGCTACGGATCTTTTTACCTAGCTCCAGCACCTCCAGCTCGTGGGTGAGAATGCCGGTCAGATGGCGCAGCTTATCGGTAACGTGATCCAGCTCCAACACCTTCTGAGCGTCCTGGAGCTCCATTCGTACGCTAGTTGCCACCATATAAGCCATCTGACGCGGATCAGTGGTACTTGAGACAGCCATCATCAGCTCATCGGGAAGATGAGGCACCAGTGCCACTAGTCGCCCGAAAAGCTCCACCACGTTGCGCATAAGCGCTTCGATTTCCAGATTCTGTTCCTGTGGCACAATGTCGGGAATGGGGGTGATGTGAGCTTTCAGGTAAGGTTGCTGTGCCGTCCATTCGTCAATACGAATGCGCTCAACCCCTTGCACGATGATACGAATGGTACCATCTGGTGCTTTGATAAGGCGGTGGATAATAGCTACAGTGCCTATCTGGTACACCTGATCGGGTCCTGGCTCGTCCAGCTCAGGGTCCTTAGAGGCCACTAAACCAACGTAGCGATCCCCCACTGCAACATCGTCGATCAATCGCACAGAACGCGGTTGACCGACTGTTAGAGGTACAACCATCAGCGGATAAACCACCACCCCTCGCAAAGGGAGGATTGGCAGTTCGGAAGGAATAGGAGGTGTAGGAGACGAAGCGCGTTGCGCTTCTCCGGCCGTTCCTTGGGGCAGTGTATCTGAGTCCACGGTCGGCATGATCAATATCTCCTGTCGTCCTTAGGGAGTGTAATGATTAAGAATCCGTTGTGATAAGAAGCGGTGATCTCGTCAGCACGAATAGGCAGTGTAAGGTAAATTTCTACGCCGAACTCTCCATAGGGTATTTCCATCTGGTGATACCCTATCTTCTCCTCACGATCGTGTCGGATGCCACGCACAGTCAAATGGCCATCCGCAAACGTAATATCGAAGTCATTCTCAGACATGCCAGCGATTTCCATTCTGACAACCAGGGCATCGCGAGTTTCATAAACATCTGTGGGTGGGCGCCACATGCGTCCCGGGTAGCTCACGCTCCATTGGCGGCCATAAAAGATGGCACTTACAATTTGCGCGGATTCTGCCGGGTGTGACCGAGAATACCGGATCGGCATCAGCATACTCCTATTCATATGCTCAGGACAAAAAACTTAATTAAATTATATCACCGACGTTGGAGGAAAAGCAACTATCTTGTGCACTTTTCCAGGATTGGAGACCCAGTGCTCATCTATGTCTTCTCCGCATTGCTCGTGATCCCCTTCAGTAATATTCTTAGCAATCGGATGAATATAGGAGCTTGACAAAATGCCAAATGTGTTTATAATTATTTAGGAGTCCTAAATAATGTCACCATTCAATCCAGCTCGGAGAAGCACTCGCAGTGGACGTATTACAATTGCGCTTTATCGTATTAGCCAAGCCATATATTACCTATTCCGTGACCGTGGCAAGACCAGGCGACTTTCGCCAGCACAAATCCAAGCGTTGCTTTTTCTCAGATATGTTCGTCCGGGTGTGCGCACCATTGGTGGGTTGGCTGAGCGTTTGGGTGTTAGTTATGCGACGGCCAGTGATGTGGTAGATGCGCTCGAACGTAAGGAGATGGTAACACGCAGCGTAGTGCCAGAAGACTTGCGCACGGTCATGCTCACACTGAGCACTGCTGGAGAGCGTGAGGTCACATTGTTGGACGATATTCTGGATGAGATTGAGTTAGAAATTGCTTCTCTACCGGATGCGGATCAAGAGGCGCTCTTGCGCGCTACACGATCAATCATACGACGTCTGCAAGAACGTGGTTATGTAAAAGTTTACGAAATGTGTTGGGGATGTCAATTCTTTCAACAAAATGTTCACCCTGACGATCCACGTGGACCACATCATTGTGCCTATATGGATGCTCCTCTGGCAGAACCGCATACCTACCTTGAGTGCCCTGATCATGTCCCATCCGAGGAGACAGAGCCTGGAAGAGGTTGATGCCTGATTGCCTAACCGGTCGTTTCGTTTGACCTGTTTGATTCAATATGCAGCTATTGCCTGATGAGTGCTGGAAAGGGTTCGAAGACATTTGGTTTGGTACAGGAGGAGGCTACTATGACAACTATCCCGGGTTACACGTATGGCACGGCGCAAGCGGCGAAATCTTCTATCACGCTCGAGGAGTTCGCACAGCTAAAACAAGCGGTATTGTTCGGGCCAGAAGACGAGAAGTACCTGCGTATGGCTGGTGAGGTATTGGCTGATCAGATTGAGGACATCCTCGATGTTTGGTATGGCTTTGTGGGTTCCCATCCGCATCTATTGTATTACTTTACCGATGGCAAAGGGAATCCTAACAGCGAGTATCTCGCCGCAGTGCGCAAGCGCTTCGGCCAATGGATTCTGGATACCTGCAATCGCCCCTACAATCAAGCATGGCTGGACTATCAACAGGAGATCGGGCTACGTCACCATCGCACAAAGAAGAATCAGACAGACAAGGTTGCATCCGTACCAATCGTCAACCATCGCTACATGGTGGCTTTCATCTACCCGATCACCGCGACTATTAAGCCTTTCCTCGCTAAGAAGGGGCACAGTGCCGATGAGGTGGAAAAGATGCATCAGGCATGGTTCAAGTCAGTGGTACTACAGGTAGCACTTTGGAGTGCACCTTACGTTAAAGAGAACGACTGGTAACGTTGTACAAGAGGATTATCGACCGGTAGGCAAGTTATAACTCAAATGGGAGCTGAGCTGCCGAACAGTTCAGCTCCCTCCTTAAAACCTGGTTTTGCGCTATCGCTTATCACCTGACAAGCGCACTAAGAGGTGTAATTCACATTCATTCACTGCCGAATTCGAATTACACGCCATTGCTCAGCTGTTAATAGGTTTCTCCATTTTCTCGGTGGCTAGCGGGACGTCTCCAAGCCACCGAAGTAAAAGGCGCTCGTGCGTATTCGCCTAAGAAGTGGATAAGCATATAACAAGGCTTTGTTATGTGTTGCCAGGCAGCTCCTCTATTTGCTTCGCGCCGTGTTCTAACCGTAGCTGATTAACTATGCCGCTATTGCTCGCAGCCCCAGCCGTCGCGTCCCCCATCAAAGCGATAAGGATCAGGGTTGCACACAACCACAAAGTTTCTGTAGGGAATGTCGGCACAATCTAAGTCGGGAGTCGGCATCGGCGGCGGTGGCGGAAGACATATCGTTGGGTAACACGGATCGCAGTTCTGTGGTGTGGGCGTCGGAGTGTTCGGTGTTGTGGCTATCGCTGAACCTTGGAGGTAAGCCAGCACATTGCTGAAAATGTTCCCCACTGATGGCCCAAGGATTAGCAGCGAGCCAGCGACTACGAGCCCTACCAACACGAGAATGATAGCGTATTCAACTAGGCCTTGTCCGTTTGTCAGAGGATAGTTGTGTTCAGTGCTGTTGCTGCTCGTTGATCTTGACATATCACTCATCCCGCGCTATAATAGAATTGTGGCCCCGTGGTGGGAAAGCTCCCATGCTCGTAGCGGAGATGCCGAGGTAGCGGCCGGCCGGGGCCACAGAGGTTGGTGAAGGTTGGTCTCCTCTCTCTCAATCATGCGTTTCTGATCCATTTCTCCTTGAGAATCCGTCTGCTCTGCATATCCTGTGTCCAGAAGTAATCGAAACGGGCCGGGAAAACACGTACTACCTTGTGATAAGCGCTGCCCTTTTGACCCGGCAGATTAGCTAAACTGAGTGTGACTGCCACGTATCGCCCCTGATTCATGGGATGTTGGATAGCATACATCTGCAAGTAGTGCCTCACGCTGCTACGGTAAGGAAGATGGCGGTAAACGATCTCTGGCGACTGGATAGCCATTTCGATCAGCTTTCGATTTTCGTATAGCCATTTTGCCAAGTGAGCGCGGTATACTGCCAGTCGTTCGAGTGTGGCGTCGAGTCCAGCTACAGGTGCACTACGTGCATACCAATGCCCAGCTTCGGAGGGTGAGTAGAGGTGACGCAGATCAGCGGAGCAAATTGGCGACGTTGGATTAGGTGTTCCCATACGAGTTGGCAGGAAGACCGAATTGAGACTGTCGTGGTGCTTCCATCCAAGAGCTAACCAAGCTCCAAAGGTTGCTTGGGCGGCAAGAAATTGTCGACGGGTAATTTGCACAGGGGGAGATCCTTGATCCATGATCTTTATAACCTCCGTGATGAGCACTGTTGACCAATAAGGTTTCAAGAAGTCTGAAGTATCCTCCACCGTAGCGGGTCCGCCAATCACAACTCCGATACGTGCTTGCTCAAAAGGCGGGATGGCGGTTAAATACTATTTATTATTATAGCAAACATGTCAAGCTCCATCAACTGTAGGGGTTGAAGAAACATCAGAGCTGTTTATCTTCAAGTGCCTATTCCATCAATTTGCTGAACCCGCAGAGTCACCATAGAATGATAAATGTATCTGCTCGAGCCGGTTGTTACGTGAAATATAAGAAGGGGTAATGAAGCTAGAGAGTTCGCCTTCTCTCGAAGAGTATACGAAAGGTTTGCCTTCGCAGTCCCAAGGTCCTTTTAAGTCGCGGACCCTAGCAATTGTCTTTGCCATAATAGGTATTGCTGTATTGGTCGCAGGTTTGACTGCATTATTAGTAGTTCTGCGCGGAAATATCAGCTTACTGATTGGTCATACAGGGGTGGTCACTGGTACAGTAGTAGATGAAGCATATCGACCATTGCAAGCTGACATCTACGTCCAGCTAACTAACCTGCATACGCGAAGCGACGCAAACGGTTACTTCGAGATTCGCAGCGTGCCGGCGGGTCCACAATTTATTGTGGTAGCTTATGGTGGAAGAGCCCGGGCATTCCCAGTCACAGTGATCGGTGGGGGAAGTGTGGATGTAGGTCGGTTACGTTTCACCTATGTAGCCCCCACGCGCTGATATTGGCTTGGGGTGGCATAGATGCGAGTGTGAATGGTGATGTTATGAAAGACTAGCTTCCTCGCTACCTGGGTATCAAGGCCAACAGACGTGGCTTTGGGTCATTGTGCTGTGTGCCGGGAACCTCGTTTGTATGGAATAGAAAGCGCATCTCTTATGGGGTTTATCCCTATTGTCAGATGGCTCATTGGCGACAATAGCCACTGAAACAAACAGCGTCTGACACTCCATCTTACAGTTCTACTATTCTACCATTGTCCACTCTGTTGTATGGCTCGGTTGTGTACTCACCCGCATTAAGCACCTACAGCTAGCTCATGGCCGATTGTATTGATATGACAGAGATGGCAGGGTACAAATGTGGCCGACTCTCTCTGACGATAACAAATAGACAGTATTCTTCAGCTCTCAGCAACATGGTGCTGGACTCTGGCGGTGAGGAAGTGCGAGTATAGCAAACTAGGGACAGGGAGTTGCTATCCTGGTTCATCTCTCTCGAGAGGTGAAAAATGACGCCTGCCGCACAGGGCGTGGAACGTAACCGCGTTTTATCCCTAGGGTAGTTTATATTATACTGTATATTTATGGAGATACTTTGATGGACGACGAGGGGGCACTCAGCGCATCATCTGAACTTATGTTGCCCACAACACCGCTGGATTTTCGCTCTGGTTTCGTGGCAGTAGTAGGGCGACCCAACGTGGGCAAGAGCACGCTTATGAATGCATGGCTGGGCCAGAAGGTCGCCATCGTGAGCTCCAAGCCGCAGACAACGCGCAACCGCCTGTTGGGCATTTATACCGATAGCACGGCGCAGGTAATCTTTATGGACACGCCCGGCATTCACCAACCGCGCCATCTGCTTGGCAAAGTGATGGTTGATACCGCAATGCGCACGCTTAAGGATGCCGACGTGGTATTATGTGTCGTAGACGCCAGTGAGGCACCTACTCCTGAAGACATACTGGTGGCAGAGGCCATCCACCGGAATACCCGAGGGCAACCGGTGGTATTGGCACTCAACAAGATAGACCTCCTCCCCACTGGCGAGAGCCCATACACGCCCGCCTACCTTGAAATGGTGGCTCCTACTGTCTGGCTGACGGTGTCGGCGACGCGCGGTGACTACCGCGACGAGCTGCTGAAACAAATTATCGCTCTTTTGCCCATCGGCCCTGCCTACTATCCACCCGATCAGATCACCGACCAGACGGAACGGTTTCTGGTAGCTGAGCTGATCCGCGAGGCAGCATTGCACCATCTGCATCAAGAGGTGCCGCATGCGCTTGCTGTGGTGACCGATGAGTTCACTGAACGTGACGAGCGCACCACTTACATCAGCGCAACGCTGTATGTCGAGCGTGATTCTCAAAAACGTATCGTGATCGGGCAGGATGGTCGCATGCTTAAGGCGATCGGCCAAAGCGCCCGCCAGGAGATCGAGCAGCTGCTAGGGAGGCATGTCTATCTCGACCTGTGGGTCAAGGTGTGGCCGAAGTGGCGCAAGAAAGAAACGGATTTGCGCCGTCTAGGATATCGGGTTAAGGGTGCGTAATGTTCCTGTTCCTCACACAACCTCGAGTACACTACAACCTCTCACTGAGCCATAAGGGCAAGATGGCCTGGCAACAGGTCATACTCGCGGTATGAAGGATTATTCAGCATACCTTCTCTGGCAGCTCGCCTAAGTTATTGAGCACCAAATCGGGGGGCGAGGTCATACGTACCACGTCCTCGCGCTTTGTCACGCCAGTCAGCACCACTGCTGTTGCCATACCGGCTTGCTTCCCCATTGCGATGTCTGTCTCCAAACGATCGCCGATCATCATGCAACGTGCTGCTGGCACTCCTAGGCGCTCCAAGGCCACTTCCATAATCAAGGTTGATGGTTTGCCAGCCACTAATTCTACCCTGCGGCCGGTGATGTATTCCAGGGCAGCAATGGTGGCGCCAGCATCCGGGATGGCACCGCCCGGCATCGGGCATACTTTGTCGGTGTTGGTTGCGAAAAAATGTGCCCCACGCATCAAGGCCTGATAGGCTGTGTTGAGCTTGCGATAATCAAGGGTGCGATCGAATGCCACCACCACCGCGTCGATCCCGCGCGGGTCGATGACCTCGCGTGCATCCTGATCCAAGAACTCATCTACCACCGTCAGACCATGGCTGCGCAGTTCTTCCACCAAGTAGGGCTCACCGATCACATAAAGGCGCAGATGGGGCGCTGTCCGCGCCAGGTGACGTCCCAGTACCAAGGCCGAGGTGATCACATCATCCGGATCAGTGGGGATGCCCAGTCTTGTAAGCTTGGCAGCATAAGATTGTCGCGACTCTAGCGGCTTATTGCTTACGAAGACAGTGCGCTTATTGCGGCGGCGCAGCGTGGCAATGCACCCCACCGCGCCGGGCAGAGCGGTATCACCCAGGTACACCGTTCCGTCCAAATCGAATACGAAACCGTCGATGCGTAGTGTCATAAGAGAACAGCTAGCTCCTACCTGCTCTGCGAATGGTTCAGAGGCGTACCTGACGCACGCGCACCACTCCCTCCAGCTGGGCCAGCTCGGCCAGCACATATGGGGGTACCTCAGCATCCAGGTTGATGAAAGAAAGTGCCCGACGACCTGGGGCTTCGCGGCCCAAACGCCACTCAGCGATGTTGATACCATAACCACCCAGCAATGTGCCTACACGCCCAATGACACCCGGCATATCAATGCTTTCCATCACCAGGATGATGCCTTCGGGCAATGCATCAATGGTGAAATCATCCACTTGGACCACACGTGGCGATTCATGTCCCAACAACGAGCCAGCAATGGTGCGCTGTCCCCCCTCCCATGATACTGAGCAACATAACAGGTTTGCATAGCTTGCCCGAGCGATCCCGCTCGTCTCAGAAATGCTGATACCTCGTTGCCTTGCCAGCAGTGGCGCGTTGATGTAATTGACTGGGATGTCAGTGATGGGGTCCAGCAATCCCTTAAGCAGTGCAACGGTGAGGGGCTTGCCGTAATCAGCTACCTCATCGCCTTGCAACTCGAGCTCCACCCGCTTGATCGGGCCATTTGCCAGTTGCATCTGCAAGCTGCCCAGCTTTTCGGCCAACGTCAGATAAGGTCTCAACTGTCGAAAGACGCTCGGATCGGCTACCGGTACATTCACCGCATTGTGGTAACTCTCTCCACGCAAAGCAGCCAACACCTGTTCTACAATTTTGGTGCCGACGTCGCGCTGTGCCTCAATGGTGCTAGCTGCCAGGTGTGGTGTCAGCACCACATTGCTCAGCGTGCGCAGCTTGCTGTCTGGCGGCAAAGGTTCCTCGGTAAACACGTCCAACGCGGCGCCGGCCACGTGGCCAGACACGAGTGCTTCGTACAGGGCCTCCTCATCAATCAATGCCCCGCGTGCACAGTTGATGATGCGGACACCCGGTTTCATACGCGCAATGTTCTGCGCATTGATCAGTCCACGACTCTCCGGGGTAAGTGCAGCATTGATAGTGATGAAATCGGCACGGCTAAGCAGCTCTTCCAGGCTGACCAGATCTATCTTGAGTTCGCGTGCCACTTCATCGCTGATATAGGGATCGTAAGCGATCACAGTCATCTCAAAAGCTTGGGCACGGCGTGCCACTTGCTGCCCCACGCGTCCCAATCCGATAATGCCAAGCGTCTTTTGATAGAGCTGCACACCTGTAAAGCGACTGCGTTCCCACTGGCCGGCACGCAGCGATGCGTCTGCCTGAGGGATATGGCGACACAATGCCAGCATCAATGTTATGGTGTGTTCCGCAGTGGCGATGGTGTTGGCACCCGGTGTGTTCATCACCATTACACCGCGCAGCGAGGCAGCCTCAATGTCGATGTTGTCCACACCGGCACCAGCGCGTCCCACTACTTTCAGGCGCTTGCCGGCAGCCAACACGTCAGCGTCGATGCGTCCACTACTGCGTACCAAGATGGCATCGTACTCGGGGATAATTTCGATTAGCTTTTCCTTAGAAGGGCGTCTTACCACATCGTAATGGACGTCAGGGGCAGCGTCAAGCAGCTCCATTGCCTGTGGCGACAATTCATCAGTGATCAGGATGCGGAAAACAGACATGGATCAAACCCTCCGGAGGGTACAAAAATGCGAATCATTAGAAGTGAGTTCTATTCTAAGCACATGAGCTTGCTGTGCAAGTAGATTGTGCTCTCTTTCACATTTTCACAGCCCCAAGCCGTAGAAGGCAGCGCCCAGCAGAGCAACCTTGGGATTGATAATCACGTGCACGGGCACCTGGCTCAGCAAATCAGAGAAACGGCCTTTGTGACAAAATGATTTGAGAAACTCTTTCTCTAATTCTGGGAGGATGCGCGGCGGAATACCTCCCGCCAAATAAACGCCACCGGTCGCCAGCACCTTGAGGACTAGGTTGCCTGCTTCGTTGCCTAAAATGGAGATAAATGTGTCCAACGTGAGAGCGCATAATGGACATGGTCGTGTTGTGTCGAGCGCTGCTTCCACAATGATAGGGTTGGGATCTTCTGCAGCTGCAAGTCTTTCGGCAAGCCATTGTGGCTCATCCGCCTGGCCGCTGGCTTTGAGATATTGGTAGATATTGCGCATTCCGATGCCGGAGCAGACTCGCTCATAGCTGACATGGCCATAACGTTCGCGCAGGAAACTGAGCAAACCTTCCTCGAGTGCATTGGAAGGCGCAAAGCTGGCATGGCCACCCTCCGACGGATGAGCTTGATAGCGTCCGCGTACCGTGTCCCAAATGAGAAATCCCTCACCCAGGCCGGTACCTGGCGCAATCACGGCGATGGCGGCGTGTTCAACTGGCCGGCCAGGATTCAGGGTGTAAGTATCATCTGCTTGCAAATGAGGAACAGCGGTAGCAATCGCCTGTAGGTCATTAATTAGCTGCACCGTCATAATGCCCAGACTGCGGCTCAGCTCTGCGGTCTCGATTTCCCATGGGAGATTCGTAATGCTGGCGCGCCCATTCACCACAGGACCTGCAACGCCGAAACAAGCGCTCTCTACATGTTGTCCTGCTTGGCGCAGGAACTCTGCCGCCAACTGGGTCAGGCTCGTGTATGCCTGGCTGGCGAATGTTGCCTCTGCCAACGGATGACGCGCTCCCGTTTCGGGCGAGACAATTGCCAATGTGGTCTTGGTGGCGCCAATGTCGCCGGCCAGTAGCATCTCATCCTCCTATTCGCAACCGGTCTGCAGCTGTCTGATCCACGAACCACATTACCCGCCCGTGTGGTGGGTGCACCAGGCGCGCCGGCAGTGCTCCAGGCGCCTGGTGAACAGAAAAAACGCGCATTAGTGCTTCGGCTTTACCTTTCCCTGCAGCGATGAACACGACTTCGCGCGCGCTATTCAGCACCGGAAACGTCAGGGTGATGCGCTTCGGCGGTGGCTTGGGCGAATCATAGATGGCGGCGACCCAACGTTCCTGTTCGCCCAGCAAGGGGTGATAAGGGAAGAGCGAGGCCGTATGTCCATCTTCCCCCAATCCCAGCAGAATCAGGTCGAAACGTGGCCACCCGCCCACTGGCGGTTGGAAAACTCGTGCAAGTGTGTCTTGGTATACCTGTGCTGCTGTGGCGGGATCAACGCTTGTGTCAACAGGATACACCTGCGTTTCGGGGATGCCCACCCAGTCGAGCAAATGCTCGCGTACCACGTGGTAATTGCTGTGCGCGTCATCTAAGGGCACACAGCGCTCGTCAGCCCAAAAAACATGCCAACCTTGCCAGTTGATCGCTGTGCGCAAGGGTTCCGCCACCAGTGCAGGACATAACAATCCAGGCAAGGATCCACCGGAGAAAGCCACGCAAAAACGTCCCTGTGCCTCTATGGCTGTGGCAGCCCGCTGCGCGACGTAAGCTGCCGCAGCAGCGCTCAGCGCAGCGGTCGTCGGAAAGACAAAAAGATGTGACTCTGTGGATAATCTTGGTGGTGGCAAGCTTTCGACAGCCTGTCCGAGCATGTCAGCCACCCAGCTGCTCAAGGAATTGCCAGCAACGTAACTGCATACGAGGCAGATGGAACGCTCCTTTCCATAGATTCCCCTTCAATGGCACAGAGAGGCGACCGTCACGATGAACGTAACCAAACCATTCTCCATATTCAGGGTCAGGGAAATGAGCGTAGGCCCAATCGTGGACCATCTGGTGCCAACGAGCATATTTTTCGTCACGTGTCAGCAGATAAGCTAACAATGTGGCAATGATCGCTTCGTTGTGCGGCCACCAGAACTTCATATCATGCCAGTATTCCTGTACCGGTAGTCCTTTGACATCGCGGAAATAGAACAGACCGCCATACTCATCATCCCAGCCACGTTTCCACATCCAGTCTAGGATGGTAGTACCTATCTTGAGCAGGTGAGAATCATTGCCGCGGTAACGTGCTTCCTGCATGATAAACCAGGCCGCTTCAATGGCGTGACCTGGATTGAGCATACGGCCATCAAAGTGATCAAGAAATTCGCCGTTGGGTCCGACGGTCTCCAAGACCGCTTCAAACTCGGGTTTCATGAAATCTCGCTCAATCTCGGTGATGCTACGCTCAATCCACTCGTTACAGATGGGATCATCACTTACCTGGCGTAACGTCTGCGCAGTAACGATAAGGATCATCGGGACAGCAAGGCTTTTCATCGGCCGCACTTCCGGGTTGAACTTGGGCGGCAACAGACCTGGAGTGGTGAGATAACGGATGACCAGTTTGAAGAGATCCACCGCCTCTTGTCTGGCCTGATCGTCGTTTGCCGCCCGCGCGTAGGCTGCCAATGCGCTTACGGCGAAAGTCTCAGAGAATATATAACGTCGCTTGCGTACTGGCCGTCCATCGCGCGTAACCTGGAAAAACATACGTCCATCTGTGTCAAAGCCGTAGCGACGAAGGAAGTCAATGCCATGCTTGGCCAGCTCCAACCACTCTGGACGAGGCTCTACCTCGACATACAGTGTCGCCAACAACCAAGTAAAGCGGCCCTGCGTCCATATACCCTTGTCGGTATCAATCACTGTTCCGTCGCGATCCAGACAGAACATGAAGCCACCGTACTCTCGATCCACAGAATGCTTAATCCAGAAAGGCACGGTGTCGTTTAACAAGCCATCACGGTAGATGCGGATCAACTCCCGCCGACCTTCCGGCGTAGTAATCAGCGGTCGCACGTTGGATTGTTCTGATGGTGAAGCCTGCATCATCGTGGCATTTGCCCCCTTTCTGAAGATTATCTCTGATCGTTCCAATATCTGAAACTGTGTGACCTCGGTTCAGTATTGTCCGTACCGCCTTGCACTTTCAACTATTGCATGCAGGTTTTCTGCCGGCGCATCGGGTGAGAGCGCGCAACCTGAGCTGAGAATGTAACCGCTGGCGGGCTTCACTTTCTCTAGCCGCCAGCGACATTCTGCTTCCACCTGGGCAGGGGTCCCGCGCGTCATAATCCCTGAGACATCTACATTGCCCAACAGGCAGATCTTGCCGCGCGCTTCTTGCCATGCCATCTCGAAATCAGTTGGCGAGTCGAACTCCAGAATATGTGCACCAGTGTTCACCAGCTGTGAGAGCATTGGGACGATATTTCCGCACACATGGATGCTTAACCGCGCGTTCCGCTGGCGAATGGCTTGTGCTAGTGCGTAATGGTGAGGGAAGATATAACGCTCGTACACGCGCGCCGAGACCACGCTACCACTGGCCAGTCCGTCGCCAATTGTGACCACGTGGGCGCCTGCCTCAAGTAATAGATCGGCAAACCATAAGCTGTAATGATTGCATCGCTCCAACAAAGTATGCATCAGTGCGGGTTGCTCTTCCAACGCCACATCCAGGAGCCAATCTTCCATGCCCCGCAACTGCGCTGCCAAGCTGAAAGCACCTGCGTCGGCGCGTCCCAGAATGAGTACCTGGTCACCCAGCTCGCGCGCCAGAATGCGTGTGGCGGTGATCCACTCGTTGAGCCGCGTCTCGCGTGGATCAGGCCAGTGCAGCTGCTCTACCTCACGCAAGCTCTTTAGCAGAGCTTTGGAACCCGGCACCGCACCTACATCGGTATAGTGTACCTCCAAGCCTAAACTGTGAGCGACAGCTATACTATCGGTCGCAATGAAAATCCCATCCCAACCGAAGTCACGCCAGGCCTGCAATTGGATCTCAGCATAACGTGCCCCGTCATACATACACTCTTGGCTGCTGCTGCCGTAGGCATACAGTGCCCACACATGTGCCTGTGGGATCACTGGCACGCGGTCGGGTTGCTGGTGATGAATAGCACGTAACGACCGTTCCAGAGAGGTCATTGTCTCCACAAGCTCATCTCCACTTGCGCGATCAACCCTTGACAGCACCTAGCGTGATACCACGGATCAAGTAGCGCTGGACAAACAGGGCGAACAGGATCATTGGAACAATCATGATCACTGCCATCGCCGCCATAGGTCCCCACTGTACGCCACGGTCCGTGACAAAGCTGGCCACGGCGATGGAGAGTACCTGCGCTTGCCGCTTGGTCACGCTAGAGGCAATCAGGAATTCGTTCCAAGACAAGAAGGCAGTCAAGATCGCAGCCGATGCAACTCCCGGCGCCGCCATAGGCAGTGCCACCAGGCCGAAGCGTTGTAACGGGTTCGCGCCGTCCACTTCGGCAGCTTCCTCCACCTCGCGTGGCAGGTCTTGAAAGACAATCAACATCAGCCAAGTAACAAACGGGATCGTAATGCCTAAGTGGCCGATGATCACTGCCCACACGGTGTCCAATAGTGCCAGTTGGCGCATTACCAAGAAGTAGGGTATCACTGTCGTGATGCGCGGGTAGAAGCGGATGAACAGGAAGATGAAAACCACGAAGCTCAACAAACCAGCGCGCAGTCCCATACGCGACAAACCGTAGGCAGCCAAGGTACTGACGACCACAGTAACCGCTGTCGTGATACCAGTGACTGTCAGACTATTGATCAGGAAGCGCAGTGTGCGTGGATTATTGAAGGCTGCCTCAAAATGCTCGAGAGTAATGCGACTGGGGATAATGATGGGTGGTATGGTGTACATCTCGTTCTGGGGTTTCACGCTGTTGAGCACCAAGTATCCCAGCGGCACCAATACCACCAAACAGGCAATCGCGAGTGCCAGCATACGCAGGCTACGTTGAGCAGCTATCTTGGCAAGGTTCCCACTCAGCATCGCTCCCGCACCTCCTATTGTGCCGTTTGCCAGCGTCGTTGTAGCCAGAACACGACAAGTAGCGCTAGGGTGGCGAAAGACATGAAGAGCCACGAAGCCGCGGCAGCCATGCCCAGGTTAAAACTGCGCAGACCTAACGTATAGATGTAATAGGTCATTGTGAAAGTAGCATACCCCGGACCGCCCAAGGTAAGTGTGTAAATCGAGTCAAGCGAGAGCAGTGATTCCAGCATGCGAAACAGAAAGGTTAGGAGTAGCAAAGGAGCCATTAGAGGTACATCGATGTAGATAAAGGACTTCCAACGCGTGGCACCGTCCAACGCAGCGGACTCGTGCAGCTCATCTGGAATGCTACTCAACCCAGCCAAGACCACCAGAAGCACGAAAGGGGTTGTCATCCACACATCCACAATGATGACGGAAACGAGCGCCCAATCGGCGTTGCCTAGCCAGTCGGGTCCTTGAATGCCCAGAAAGCTTAACAGATAGTTGGTCAATCCCATCTGTGAATTGAGCATCATGCGCCATAACGTGCCAGCTGCCACCGGAGCAATCACAAGTGGCAGGATAAGGAGTGTACGCACGGCACGAATGGTGCGGCTACTACCCACTGCCAGGTAGGCCAGCGCAGTACCCAAGATCATCTCCAATGTGACAGCCGTGCCTGTGATCAGGGCACTGTTACGCACAGCTCTTTGGAACACGTCATTTCGTAGGACTTTGGCAAAGTTGTCTAGACCAACGAATCCTTCAGAACTTTGAGAACTGGTGAGTGTCCAGTCCTGCGTAGACAGGTAGGCGGAGAAGAGCAATGGATAGAATTGCACGGCGACAACCAGCAACGAAGCCGGCAACACAAAAGCTACCATCCAAATCCAATCGTGGCGCAGTCGCCGGCGACGCTTTAGTGTTGCTATGGTACTCATCGGTATCCTTTCTTCGGATCTGCGAACAAGGCGAAGTGGGAAGCAACAGCTAAACCCGCACGATGGCAAAACGAGGGGGCGCAGCGCGCCCCCTCGCCTGTTGTGTCATCCAAGGTGGATCTATTTCTCCTTGAGGCCCTGCGCGTCGGCCAGCTGGATCAGCGCCTCGGGCACCTTGATCTCGTTCCACTCGGTCTGCACGCGGTCGAGCATTTCCTCGGCTGTGATCTTGCCCTGGTGGAAGTCACCCTCATTGCGGAAGAACGCCTCGAACGCAGCAAATGTCCATGGCAGTGACTTAGCACGGCTCAAGTTCTGCAGCTGCCCGGGCAGGAAGTGGGCCAGCGTCTTTAGCAACTCTGGATCCTCATAGGTGGTCTTGAACGGCGAGCCAATACCATACTTTAGCATGAACTTCGTGCCGTTCTCTGGATTGGCATAGAACTTGATCCACTCCCAAGCGGCATCTGGATTCTTGCTGTACTTTGAGATAAAGAGGTTCCATGCACTCACCATCGGGAATCCAGGGCCGGGGAATTTGGCCATTGCCCATTTGCCCACCACCTGAGACTGTGCGGGATCGTCGGCGTTGGCGCGGATGAAGCTGGGCCAGCCCACCATAGTAGCTGCCTTACCTGCCAGGAAGACCGCATTGCCTGCGTTGAAGTCGAAGCCCAATACTCCTTCAGGGTTGTACTTCAGCAGGCTTTGCATCTTATTCAGGGCGGCGACGGCCTTCTCACGATCGAGCGCATAGTTGCCGTTCTTGTCCACCATGTAGCCGTCATACATGCCCAAGAAGATGGCGGCCGGTTGCTCAATCTGGCCAAAATAATGCACCATCGGGGCAATATCCTTGCCTTTCAAGCAGGTCTGCAGCTTGTCCAGGACGGCGATGTAGTCGTCCCACGTCTCCCACTCAGCCTTCAGCTGGCACTGCTCAAAGATTTCGGTGTTGTACCAGATGCCATAAGCGTCAGCGCTGTAGGGCACACCGATACGTTTACCATCATAGAAGTTAGATGGTCCAGGCGACCAGATGCGCTCAATGAAATCTCCACCGTAATTGTCGCGTTTTACATAATCATCCAGCGGCAACATATGCTCAAAAACGGTGGCGATCCAAAATTCGCCCGACATCACGTCATAGGCGCCGGTGCCGGTTGTCAGATCGGTAATATGGTTCTGATTGAGCACATCCCACGGCGCCACAATCAGCTCTACCTTAATACCGGTCTCCTTTTCAAAGACAGGCACCAGTTCCTCTGCTGCCTTATCGTATGTCCCGGCCTGCATGTAAGTGGCGACGATTTCTTTTGGTTCCTGCGCTAGCGCGATCCCAGAGGATATCAGCGTCATCACCGTGAGCAGGCAAAGCATGGCAAACAAGTATGTGCGTTTCATAATATCTAACCTCCTCTCCTTTGAATAGGTATAAGCAACGATATTCGTAGGAACTGCTGCATACATTGGGGTTAATACAAAAGGAGACTCTAGTATGCCTACTCACCTCCTTTCGGAACTCTGGAGGAGCCTGAATTTCTATACGCTCCCTTAGAGACACTTCTTACATGATACACCAAATTGACTTTTCACGCAACACATAAAAGAAAGGGGGTTGAAAAACGCCCGAGTTGTCTAGTTTACAAGTCTATTTTTATACAGAAATCTCTGTGATCATCTTTTTAATCCCTGTGGTTACCCGCAAGTGGTTGGAGATTTGAGAAGCTCTGTCCAAATGTAGTCTGTGTGGGTATAAGCAGCCCAGCAGGGTGCTACGGGGGACGGCGCCATGGAGACAATGGGACAAGAATGCGCTCTGGGCAGCCTGCCACTTAGAGGGATGGAATACACGCTGCAGCAGTTTGGGTAGCCAGTCATGAGACACTGACCGGGTAAGCATCACTTTCACGGGCATCACAGTTGCAGTACAGACACTTTTAGGATTAGGCATCGCATTGCTGTTCAGCGACGAGTTTCGCGGCCGAGGTGTCGTACGTACCCTAATTGTGCTGCCTCTTATGATCTCGCCAGTGGTAGCCGGTTTGATCTGGCGCTTTATGTACAACACTGACCGAGGCATGGTCAATTACCTGCTTTACCTTATAGGAATTGACAAAGTTGACTGGCTGGGCCAGCAAGCTTCCGCCATGCCAGCGGTAATGGTAGCCGACATCTGGCAATGGACACCATTCGTGGCGCTCATTCTGATGGCTGCAATCCAAGCGTTGCCAGACGAACCCTTTGAGGCAGCGCTTATAGATGGAGCAAGCAAGTGGCAGATGTTCCGCTACCTGACGCTGCCAATGATTCGCCCTGCCTTGATGGTCTCTATCCTGATTCGCACGATGGACTCATTCAAGATATTTGATCTGATCTATGTACTCACTTTGGGTGGACCGGGTGTGAGCACGCAGGTACTGGGACTATATACATATAAGTGGGGTTTCAAGTTCTTTCAGATGGGCTATGCCTCGGCACTGTCTTACTTGATGATCTTTATGATGGTAATTATAGCTAACATCATAGTCTTCGTGATGCGACGGCGGACCGACTGATAAACATGACAGGTAGAAGTGGAGGTTTGGTTGTGCAACAGAGGATTGTGTGGTTAATTGCTAAGAGACTGCTCATCGCTGTCACAACTGTATTCTTCGTGGCACCCATCGTGTTGATCTTTTTGACCTCGATCAAGTCGCGAGTGGATGCGTTAGCCTTTCCACCTGTTTGGATCTTTCAACCGACTTCTACGAACTTCCAGGAAATATTCGATCTGTACGACTTTGGCCTCTATTTCCGCAACACGTTGGTGGCTGCCTCAGCAAGCACAGTATTTGCAATGGCACTGGGTGTGCCCGCCGCGTACAGCCTCGCTCGATATAAATTCCGAGGGCACTCCAATCTCGCTTTCTGGATCCTCTCCATCCGCATCACACCACCGATTGCTGCGATGATCCCTGTGTTTATCCTGTTCCGCAATCTCCGACTGCTGGACAGTATACCAGGGTTGGTGTTGATCTACTGCACGTTTAACCTGCCGTTTGTGGTATGGATGATGCGAGGTTTCTTCGAGGACTTGCCTATCGATTTGGAAGAGAGCGCAATGGTAGATGGCTGTTCGCGATTTGGCGCTTTTACTAGAGTGGCCCTCATACTGGCAGCGCCAGGCTTGGCAAGCACAGCTATATTGACCTTTCTCTTCACTTGGAACGAGTTCATCTTCGCTTTGATCTTGACGGGTACCAACGCCAGAACTATGCCTGTTGCGGTGCAGTTGTTCATGCGGGAAACTGGCATCCTATGGGGACACATGACAGCGGCTGCGGTGATCATGATGCTCCCGACGGTGGTGCTCACTTTCTTCATCCAACGCTATCTGGTGCGCGGGCTGACATTTGGCGCTGTCAAATGAGCCCGATAACCGCGCTCTACATCGTGTCTCGAGCTGAACGACCAGCCCAGCACGTAGACGCAGTTGTCACGCGGACTGGTCGCCAAACCACCTTGCCTATGGGAACATCTCGGATTTGCTACTTGACAGTCCCACTGACCAACCCTCGGGACGCTGCGGCGACTATATGTCCAAGCTGGCCAACATGTCACCCAGCTCAGCCTGATAGTGCGCCGCTTTGGTGAAAATGGGCAACAGCCGCTCGTAGATCATCACATTTTGTGCGATCGGATGGGTAATCTGCTCGACCTTATGAAT